>NZ_OBEG01000001.1:0-1672012 GCF_900215415.1 Nocardia amikacinitolerans
TGGAGGTCCGGTCCGGGCGCTGGGTGAACGCGGCGCGATACGCACTCGGCGTCAGTCCGGTCCGTCGCGAAAGATGTTGGCGCAGCGAGTCCGTCGTCGCGAGTCCGCTGAGGCGAGCGACCTGGTCCATCGGCAAGTCGGTCGTTTCCAGCAGCTCCTGAGCCCGGATGACGCGCTGATGGAGCAGCCATTGCAGGGGGCTGAGGCCGGTTTCCGCATGGAACTTGCGGGTCATGGTGCGAATACTGGTGCGGGCATGATTCGCGAGGGCGGCGCGGGTGAGTGGCTCGTGCAGGCGGCCGAGCGCCCAGCTACGGGTCGCCGCCAGCGAGGTACCGGTCTCGGGCGGTAGGGGCGTTCGAATGAACTGGGCTTGTCCGCCTGGTCGCACCGGCGCGGCGACGACGAGACGGGCGGCCGAGTTGGCCGTCGCGGCGCCGTAGTCGGTGCGTACCAGATGCAGGCACAGATCGATACCCCGCGGACAGTCCGGCGGAGGTCATGATGTTGCCGTCTTCGACATACAGCACGTCGGGGCGAAGTTCCATCGCGGGGAAACGACTGGGTGTGAGCGCTTCCAGCACCCGGCGGGTGACACCCTGGTGATCGACGGGCCCCTCGGTCTCGTGCAGGTGTTTGACGACGACCTCGGAAACACCGCCGCGGTAGTGGCGCAGGTAGAGCAGCACGTGCGCGGACACCGTCACCGGTGTGGTGGTGTCGGCGATCGCGGCGTAGAGGGCATAGGACCAGCCCCGTGGCGGCCGGTGCCGAGCGCGGCGCGGCAGTGGGCCACGATGTGGTGTCCGTCTGGCAGGTGTTCGCGTAGGTTGTCCAGGACGAAGCGGTGGGTGTCAGCCGAGGCCGACACCTGAAACCCGGTCGAACCCATGGCTATCTCCTCGAAAGCGTGCACCACACGAGGCGCGCGGCGCGGGTGGTCAGCAGTTGTCTGCGTCGCCGAGCTCGGCGCAACCGGCCCATCCAGCGCAGCCCGTAGTTCGGCGGACTCGCGCCGGGCCGATCCGGTGGGCGATCGGCATCCCGGCCGACTTCGGGGACGTGCCCTGGGCGGGTATGGTCTCGGCCAGTGATGTCAGCCAGTCCACGACCTCGCCGAGGCCGGTCGGGGTGAGGACGGTGATGCCTTCGATCCGGTCGATGTCGTCGGTGTTCTCCGGTGCGGCGGTGACGATGTAGCGGAATTCCGCACGGGCCAACGCCGCCAGTGCAGCGGCGCTGACCGGCGGTGAGCCGGGACGCAGGCTACCGTCGAGGCCGAGTTCGGCGAGGAACACCACGTGATCGAGCAACCCGGCCCAGGGCGGGGCGATGGCCAGCTGCGCGACCGCGACCGCGACCGCCAGATCGTGCATCGACCGGTCACCACAGCCACAAAGCCGGTACACACCGAAATCCTCGGACGGATACGGCGTGTCGCCGTTGGCCAGCGCTGCGCGGACACGGTCGCGGACTTCGCGCGCGATCGGGCGCGCGGGCTGCGACTGCGCGACCGGGGTCGGCACGCGGGCCGGGCCCGCGGCGATGAGGGCCAAATCGATTCCGCCGTCGGTGGTCTCGATCGCGGTCCAGGCGAAGGTGTCGATCATCTCGGTTCTCCGTTCGATCGGTCCGCATCGCTGTCCTGGGGAAACGGTTCGCTGGGCAAGGGCCCGGCGAGCAGGTGGATGTCGCGGGGCGACGCGATCGCGGTGAGGTCGTGGTCGGCGATCAGGTAGTTGCCGTTGCGGGAGGTAGGCGAGGTGATCGGCCGCGGTACCGCGTAGGTGTTGCGGCCCAGCCGCTGCGCCCACAGGACCGCCACCTCGCTCCAGCACTGCGGGTCGGCTTCGACGAGGACGGTGGCGCGGGTGAGGGCGGCCAGCAACCGGTGCGCTGCGGCGACCCTCCGCGGTCGGGTCGGGGTGCCCGGCGGGTACTCACTGACCAGCACACCGGCGGCGGGGTGCGGGTGGCGCAGGCTGTGGTTGTGGTGGCGGTAGGCCATGTCGGTGCCGCACGAGAGCACCGTCACCGTCCGCGCCCCGGTCTGGTGGGCGGTGCTGAGGGCGCAGGCGTCGATACCGGGACCGCCGGTGGCGGCGATCGCCATGCCGCGGTCGGTGGCATCGGTGACGATCGCGGCGGTGACCTCGCTGCCGTAGCCGCTCGGCCGCGCTGTCCCGATGACCGCGACCGCGTCGTCTGCGATCTCGGGCAACCGACCGCGTCCGGACACCCACAATGCCACGGGGCCGACGAGCACAGCGCGGTCACCGCGGTCACGCTCGTCAGGTTGCGGGCCGTTGATTGCGCCTCGAGCTCCACGAGGACGAACCATGCTGCCGTTGAGCACGAATGCGCCCAGCGGCAGCGGGTTTCGGGCATCCGATGGGCGACGGCGGGCCCCATCCGTGGTGCAATCCGGCTGATGACCAGTCCTGCGACCACGACAGCGAGCACACCCCGGGGGCGTCGATTTCCTGGCGAGACAAAAGCCGCGATGGGCGTTCTGGGGACGCGACGGTGATCAGCAGTGAATCCCCTAGCCGGCGCCGGATCACCACGGCCAGCTACACGTGGTCGCAGCGGTGTGTCCTGCGTATTGCGGGCCGCTGATCGCCGGCCCCGCATTCAGACGGCGACCTGGGCATTGACGCAGGTCTTGGCGCACCGGATCGCACGGCCTCACGGGTCCAGCCACAGATCCCAGCCCAGACACACCACCAAGGAGGCCAAGGCCCCGAGTCCCACAGCTGTCACGAGCGCTGGCAAGCCTTCGAACTCGCCGATGCAATAGATGACGATCGCGAATGTCAGGATCAGGCCCGGCCCGACTATGCGGTACCGGACCAGAAACGATCGCAGCACGTGGACCTCTCCTCGATACGCCCTGCGCGCGCCGGCGATTTCCGGCAGCTGATGCGGCGTGAATCCACTGTCCCTCCCACCCCCGGCGATCCCTCCGATCCTTACGGAATCCCTACGGCCCCAATGGTGTAGTCAGCCGATCGCCGTATCGAAGGATTCTGGTCGGCGGCACAGCGCTGCAGATCGTACCGGCGCCGGAGTCCCGTGAAGGGACCGCCATCCCCCGCTATCAAGTGTTGCTATATACCGGTAGGCAGTGTTACTTTGTAGTTGGTAGCTAGCGTCACTGAATAGAAGGAGGTGTTCGATGGGGAAGCAGATCACCGAGATGCTCAAGGGCACCCTGGAAGGGATCGTCCTGGCCGTCCTGCGGACGCGGGCCGCCTACGGCTACGAGATCACCGCGCGATTGCGCGAGCAAGGCTTCACCGATATCGCTGAGGGCACCATCTACGCCTTGCTGATCCGGCTCGAGAAAAAGGGCTTGGTCGACGCCGAGAAGATCGCGTCGGAGAAAGGGCCACCGCGCAAGGTGTATTCCCTCAATCCCGCGGGTCTGGCCTATCTCGAGGAGTTCTGGACGACCTGGCACTTCCTCACCGACCGCCTCGCGCGGCTCCACCAGGAAGGCAAGGGATCATGAACCGCGCGAATGCCATTCGGGAGATCGGCGGATCCCGGCAGTCGCGTCGATGCGAGACCGGTACCACAGGATTCTCCACATCCGTCACGCACCGCGACGACCGCGAGCGGAAGCGAACAACCGACACCCTCGCCCGCAGCGACGCGGCACCCGGAAGTTAGAGCACACCCATGTCGCCGCGGAGCCCGCGAATACGGCCGGAACACGCGATAACGTCCGCGCGGCGGTTCGACATCGCAAGCGCGGGGTTCACCATCTATCAGGTGGCCGCCTTCATCGGCGTCGATGTCGAGACGGTCCGGCAGTATCACCAGGATGGCTTGGCCGACGAGCCGGATCCGGGCAGCGCAGGCATACGCCGATACCGGCCCGCACAGACGCTGCAACTGGTCCGGATCCGCGGGCTGGCTGGAGCGGGCGTGCCGAGAAATGAGATCCGAGCCCTGTTGAACTATCTCGATCACGTCGAGCAGATCCTCTTCGGCGTAGCGGGAGATCGCCTGCGCTGACCGGAGAAGTCCCTCGACCGGCTCGGGCGCTGAATAAATAACCAACGCATCGTTCCTCCCCGCGGGGAAACCATGCCGACTTATATACGCATAATGCTACATATATGTGGAACCTGATGAGAGGTGCGCGATGCGCAGACAACACCACATCCCCGCCGATACGAACACAGCCTGGACCGGCGTGGTCCCCGTCGGCGACACCGCCTTGGCGGTCACCGACACCGGAGGATCGGGCATCCCCATTCTGTACGTCAACGGTCACGTCGCCAGCCAGCGCAACTGGCGGCGCGTGATCGCCGAACTCGGCCCCCGCTGGCGCCACATCACCTACGACATGCGTGCCCGCGGCAAATCGAAGACCTCCTCGGACTACTCCTTCGCGACCAACGTCGCCGACATCGACGCGGTCCTGGCCGCGCGAGGCGTGGAACGCGCGCTGGTGGTCGGCTGGTCCTACGGGGCGTTCGTCGCGGCGCACTGGACCAGCCGAAATCCCGACCGCGCCATCGGCGCGGTTCTCGTCGAAGGCGCGCAACCGCACGACTGGATCGACGAGATCGACATCGAAGGCATGCGCAAACTGTGGCGGCGACTGAGCTGGGTGCTGCCGCTGCTACGGCCCTTCGGCATGGCCCCGCGGATGAGCGCGCAGCAGATGGCCGAGAGCAACATCGAGGTCGGTGAGATCGCCCGCGAGCGAACCCTGGGCCCGGTGATGGACAGCATCACCGTCGCGACCCGCTACGTCAACGCCTCCGGGTCCTCGCTCGGCAGCAAAGGCGATGAGCAGGAACGCATTCGCGCGAGCCTGTCCAAGGTCGTCGAACGCAACCCCAACATCGAGATCCACGCGAAGGTGCCCAGTAACCACGGCAACATCCTCCGCAAGGACTACCGCGCCGTCGCCGAGGCAGTCACCGTGGTCGCCGGGCTCGACAGCCGAACAGTCTGAAAGCACCGCAACGAAAGGACCAGCAGGGATGAACCTTTGGAACACCCTCACCGGCAAAGACATCACCCGGGAGTACGAAGCCTTGGAAGCGCGCGCCGCGGCGCTGCCGGGCGAGCATCACACGGCCTGGCAGCAGATCAAGGCCGAACTCTCGATCTACTCCGACTTCACCGGCCGCAACCTGATACCGATCCTCGACAGCGTCCTGGAACTGCTCGAGCAGACCGCGGCCGACGGCCAGGATGTCCACGAGGCCCTCGGGGACGACATCCCCGGCTTCTGCGCGGCGATCACCGGAGCCGAAGGCGCGCGGAACTTCCGGGACAAGTGGCGTGCACAGCTGAACAAGAACGTCGCCAAGAAACTGAACCGGCTAGGAGAATGACCATGGGCATACGCGAGATCATCGAAGGCAAGCGGCAATGGCGCGCTTACATGGCGCGGGTCAAGGCGCTACCGGCGGACTATCAGATCGTCTACGGGGAGATTCAGAAATACTTCTTCAAGGTCGGGCCGGCCGATCCGGAGCTGCTTCCGGGCCTGCTCGAGTTCTTCGAACAGGGTGTCGCCGACGGTACCGGCGTCATCGAACTCATCGGCGAGGACGTCGCGGACTTCGCCGACCAGTTGATCAAGGACACAACGACCTACGCAGACACTCTGCAACGCGAGATCGGTGAGCAAACCGATCACGAATCCAAGTAGCGGTATCCGATCACAGGACAGCCGTATGCCGCAGGTCGTCGTCGTTTCGCGGCCGTCAGCGGGAGACGGGCGCGCATGCACAGCGCGGTCGCCGCGGCCTGTCATGCGCGGGCTTTCCGTGTCATGTGGGCGAGTAGGGTCCGCAGGGTGCGCGGGCGTCGGCGCCGGGTTTGCAGGTTGAGATAGGTCGACAGCACGACCGCGGAGGCGAAGGTGTCGACGAGTTGGTGGAGCTCACTCTGCTTGTCCAGGAGTTCTTGGACTTGCTCGGTGAGCCGCGCGATCTGTTGTCCGGGTCCTGCGATCCCGGCCGGGACGAGGTCGAAACCGAACTCGGTGGCCAGCATGTCGAGCAGTTCGCGGCCGTTGGGCCGCGAGGCCCGGTCGGCGGCTTCGATAACCGCCAGGCCCTGCGGGGTCGAGCATGCACGATCTCGCCGGCGGTGATCAGATTGATCAGCTCGTCGCTGTGGGTCACCTGGTGTACGCGCTGGATCGGTCGGCCGCAAGGCGTGACGAACGGCAGGTATGCCTGTTCCCAGTACTGCGGCATGTCGGGGGCTGTGGCATGCCGGAAGTCCGCCAGCATCTCGACCGACAACGTCGTCGAATTCGCCAGTTCGTGATCCTCGCTGACGGCCAGGACGCGATCGTCGGTGAACAGCACCGGACCGACGGTGAGGTCGGGTTCCTCGACCGGCAGCCACACGACCAGTGCATCGAAATCCCCTCTGCGCAGTGCACCGAACGGATCGACGAAGGGGGCGCGGCGGATGCGCAATGCGCATTCCGGGTGGCGTGCGGAATTCGGCCCAGTAGGCGCGCAGTGTGCCGGTGTTGAACGGCAACAAACCGACCCGCAGCTCTGTGGTCTTGCGGCGGGCTGCCAGCTTGGCGCGCCGCAAGCTGTCCTCGAGCTCCAGGTAGACCGGTCGCAGATCCTGCCGCAGTTGGTCGCCGACCGGGGTGAGCCGCACGCTCCGATTGGTTCGTTCGAACAACAGCGCGCCAATCTGCCGCTCCTGCTTCTGAATCGACTGAGTGATGCACGCCGGCGTCACCCGAAGTCGCTCGGCGGTGCGCCGGAAATGCAGCTCCTCGGCCAGCGTCAGGAAGATCTCGATATCTCGTAACTCCACGAAGTCCCTGTCTCTCAACTCCGCGGATAGTGCGGCATGCTCGTGCGTGACGGATCGGCGTCCTCGGCCACCCAAAGCCTACCGAGGTCGCCGCCGCACTGCGCAAGCTAGCCTGTCGCGATCGCGAGCACTCCGACCAGCGCGGCGCCGACACCGATCTGCTGCGGGAGACCGAGCCTTTCGTTCAAGAAGACTCGAGCCAGTGCAATGGTGACGAGGGTGTGCAGGGCACCCAGCACAGCGACGATCCCGATCATGCCGAGAGTCGAAGCGGTCGCGTAGAGAGCATCGGCGGCCACGATCAGCACACCGATCAGCGCGATCAAAGGAATGTCCTTGGGCGGCACCGTAACTCGCTGCCGTCGGACGAGAACGACAGCGCCGATCAGTCCGACTGCGGTGAGCCGAGCGGTCAGCAGAGCCCAGCCGACATCCCCGGCGCTCGCGGTGTCCATCGCCAGGAAGAAGGTACCGAATCCCACCGCGGCGAGCAGACCGAAACCGATGCTCGGCAGTACCCGCGCGGGGCTTCCGCCCTGATCGGACTGATACGAGGCCACCACCAAACCGATGAGAGCCACAGCGAGACCAGCCAATTGAACCGTGTCCGGCACCTCGCCGAACAGCAGCCCGGCCAACAGCGGTATCACCGGAGCGGTCGAGGCGACCGCAGCGACGATGCTGATCGTACCGACCGCCAGGCCGCGGTACAGCGCGGCCACCGCGGCGGTTTCGGCGAGTCCCGCCAGCGCGGCATAGCCGAGCGAGGCGGGCTCCGGCAGGCCACCCCCGCGCGCGATCGCGAAAGCTGTCACCAAGCCCAGCGCGGTGCCCTGCGAAATGAGCAGCACCGAAAGCAGCGGTACTGTGCGACTTTTCAACCCCCCGAGGAAGTCCGAGGTACCCCAGCCGAACGCCGCACCGAGGGCGAGCACGATCGCGATCATGAAACAACTTTCCTTCTCTGAATTCTCGGATGTCAGGCGGTGTGGGCCAGCAGTTCGGGAACGACCGCATCCCAGGTGTGCGGCGGGAAGACCTCGTGGCCGGTCTGTTCCAACGCCACCAAGCGCGCGCCCGTGATCTCGGCGGCCAACGCTCGGCCGTGTCCGATCGGGAACAGCGGATCTTCGGTGCCATGCAATACGAGGGTCGGTACCGCAATCTGCCCCAGCCGATCCCGCCAGGGCGCGCCCGGATCGAGCAGGTACGGGTTGGTCAGTTGCGCGCCGATATCGACCGCGCGGTCCACGACCCGCCGAGCCTGCTCCCGCTGCGCTTCGAGGTCGAATCGCCGGCTGGCCGCGGCGAACGGACGCATCGACTCGGCCAGGTATTCCACGACCGCGTCTCGGTCGCGCCAATCCGGGACCGGGGCTTCGACACCGAAGAACGCCGCGAGTCCCGGTGTCATCCCCGGCAAGTCGGTCTGTTCATGACCCGGCCCACCCGGGGTTCCCGACGCGATGGTCAGAGAGGAGACCAGGTCGGGATGATCCAGTGCCACCAGTTGGGCGACGGCCGATCCCTGCGACATTCCGACCAGATGCGCCTTGCCCAGCCCCAGGGTGGTGATCAGCCCGACCGCATCGGCAACCAGATCGCGCAGCCCGTATTCCGGTGCGCCGACGGGGTAGGTCGTCGACCGGCCCGCATCCCGGCTGTCGTACCGGACGACGTAGCGCCCGCTCACCGCGAGCCGCTCGACGAACTCCGCATCCCACGCCAGCATCGATTCCCCCGCGCCGTGCAGCAGCAGTACGGCCGGATCGGCCGGATCTCCGAAACCCCGCACACAGAGATCGACGCCGTTCACCGCTACGGTCCACTCGTTGTTACCCATAACCTCATCCCAAGTCCGTTACATGTAACCATAACGGTAGCGGTTTTTCGTTACATGTAAACAGAATGCCCTAAACTGGGCCGCATGCACCGGAATCCGGAATCGAGGACCGACGGCCGGGACCGCGCCGCCTGGCAGGCATATCGGCGCCTACACGAACGCGTCGACGCCGAGGTTGCCCGCGATCTCGAACGAAAGTGCGGGCTGTCGATGCCGGATTACGATGTGCTGGCCGCACTGATCGAGCTGGAGACCCCGGACACATGCATCCGGGTACGCGGCCTGTCGGCGCGTCTGAATTGGGCGCACAGCAGGTTGTCCCGACAGCTCGGACGCATGGAACAGCGGGGATTGATCGCGCGGGAACCTTGTGAGCGGGACGGCCGCGGGGACGACGTCGCGCTCACCGCGAGCGGCAGGAAAACCATAGAAGCGGCGACACCGATCTACCATTCCTCGGTGCGCGACCGCTTCACTGGACTACTGACGCCACAACAGCTCACCGCATTGATCGAAATCGAACGCGTGATCGCACACAAGCCCTGACGTGCCGACCCCCATTGTCAGCCCAAGTTCCCCCACCCCTGACAGCCGCTGCCGAACTGCGCGACTTCGCCACCCGACCCCTGCTCCCACCGATACGCCCCGATAGCGACCCGCCGCACACAGACGAGCGCACATCAGGACCCAGAGGGTCGAGACCGAACATCGGCGCACCGGTCAGTGATTCGTGCGCCTATACGCGATCTACCTGCACAAATATTGCTAGTAGCCATAATCCATCACATGGCACCAGGTGAATGCTCATAGCCCGCACCATGATCGATGGCGAGGGGTCGCTGCCCCGTGAGAGCTAGGGCCGGACGGGGGTACAGATCTCGCACACGCCATTCCAAAGGGTCGGTCCGAACCCTGGCCCACGACGCACGCTCGTCGGCAAGAGCGTGCGTTCACTGGCGGTCATCCTCAGCTCTGGTGGCGCCGCTGAACGCATATTGTGAGGAGAGTGATGCCGTGACCAGTGCACCGGTGGTCAGCCACTCCAGGAGTGTCATACAGACACAGAAGTTCTCAAACGCGCCCCGATTCCGGACCCAGACCTGGTGTCCCACACCTCGAGGGTGCCGCCGTCCGAACTCTTTCGCTGACGCGCTGTGGCGGTGCTGGTCAGCGTGATCAAATGGCATGGGGTTTGTGCTGTCCGGTGAGCACAAACCGGTGGAGGTAAATCGGTGATCAACTCGAACAGACGGTTTCTGGATTGGCTGACGCGTCGGCGCATACCGTTGACTCCGCCAAGCCGCACCGAGCTCGACACGTTGCCGGTGCGGGATCGCTACGAGTTATGGGACTCACACCGCCAGCGCACTTTCCAGCACGCAACCGCATTGATCACATCGGCGGGTGTGCTGCTGAGCGTGGTCTTCACCGCGTTCGGACTGACCTACACGGCGCGAACTCTGCACGCGACGCAGGAGGGTCAAATCACCGACCGCTACACGAAGGCAGTCGAACAGCTCGCGTCGTCCGCACTGGATGTCCGCTTAGGCGCGATCTACGCCCTCGAACGCATCGCGGCCGACTCTGCCAAAGACCGCCGCACCATCAAAAATGTTCTCGCGGCGTTCGTGCGAAATCACGATTTCTGCACCGCACAACCGCTCCCCGAGCGATGCACTGCGTCGATTTCGGAGCTGGTGAACGTGCGTCTGGTCACGAAACCAGCGGCCGATACAGCGGCTGCGATAGCGATCGCCACCGCGCTGGCTGGCGACGGTGACGAAAAGGCTGACTTCTCCGAGACACAGTTTCCCCGGGCCGATCTGACAAGAGCCCGTCTGGCTCATGCCACGATGAGCAGAACCGATCTCACCTTCGCGTGGCTGACGTGGGCGGACCTCGCAGCCGCCGATCTGGCCCGCGCCTGCCTGACCTGGTCGGAACTGAGCCACGCCAACTTGAGCGGCGCCAACCTGCGTGGAGCTGACCTGTACGGCGCTAACCTGATCGGGACCAACCTACGCGGTGCGGACCTTCGCGGTGCGGACCTACGCGAGATCAGTGGACTGAGCCCGGACCAGATCAGAGCAGCAGCGATCACCGATTCAGACACCCGCTTCGGGGAGCTGGATGGTGATGAACAAGACTGCGGGCCAATGAGATTCGTTGGGATTCCGATTCACTCCAGGAACTGACGTCGGCCTGGCTCCCCCGATGTCCGACACGCGGCAATCGGCATGAGAGTGCGTTCGATCGGCCAGCCGGCGCTGGTGGGTCAGCCTCGGATCAGGAACACGTTCACCGGGGTGGGACAGCTGGTGTGTGTCAGCGGCCAGTCGAGATTCCCCATGGACGGCCAGTTTCGTGTCCCCGCACGCGGCCAGTTGGCACATCCCGGCGCATAGCCACCGCCCACAGGCTTTCGACGCTGGCGGGTGGCCATCCTTTCTCATCGATGTCCATGCGGAAGTGGACTTTCACGTGGTCGTCCCTGATCTCGGTCACCGGCCTATCATCCAACATCCGCACATGCCGCCTATCGCGCATCACCCAGTCAGTATCACTGTTGCCGCGCAGTAGCCCTGGCGGCCAGATGGCTCCCCGCCAACTGGCCGCCGTTGGGGAGTTGCAACTGGCCACTGACAGCCTTCTACGGGCGGTGCTCCACCGAGGACAACCAAGACCCCGAAACCTCGTATCGGTGGCAGCGGGGCAACGCCGAAAGTTCGTAGCCGAGGGCTCGATCGTCGAGGACTACTTCGACGTGGGACAGTCGCGCTCGGTGTCATGGCATCGTCGCCCCGAGGCTGCGCGTCTGCTATCAGACCTGAAAAGTCATACACGCGGCTGGTCGGCGATCGTGGTCGGCGAGGGGACGCGCTGCTGGTTCGGCAACCAGTTCAGTCTCGTGGCACCTCGTATTCAAGCCCACGCGGTCGAGGTCTGGGTGCCCGAGTTGGGCGGCCGCTTCGATCCTCGCAATGTGACCCACTCGATCATGATGAGCATGCTCGGCGGCCTCAGCGAGTCCGAACGCCAGCACGTGCAACAGCGCACCCGAGCCAGCATGGACGCTCAAGTCCTCAACGAAGGCCGCCACCAAGGCGGCCGAGCACCCTATGGATACCTGGTCGTCGACGGTCCACCACACCCGAACCCGAACCGCCGAGCACCCCATCACGGTCAACCTCCGCGAGGACCACCTCGCTGCACCGATCGACCGGTGGCTGGCCATCCTGTTCAATCGGGCCAATCGCGATCGGACCATCGCCAGCCTGTTCGCGGCTCAGAACGGCAACGACCACGACACACATCGGGCATTGCTACGGCGACGTATCGCCGACGCCGATGCGAAGCTCGAACGCCATCTGGCCGCCATCGAAGCGGGCGTCGACCCGCAAGCTCTCGTGGCCGCGATGAACACTGCTCAAGCGGACAAAGCGGCGGCCCAATCTCCAGAGCCTGCCGAGCATCCCACGGCTGACTGAGACGGAGATCCGCAAACTCATCGAGTCCCTGGGGGATATCCCTGCCGTCCTCACCGCGGGCGCACGATCCGACAAAGCGGACCTCTATCAGGCTCTCCACCTGGGCATACGGTATCGGCCTCGACAACGGATTGCCGTTGTCGAGGCCGATGCTAGATCGGGGTTGCTGAACCGAGGACCGACCCGGTTCGCGTCGAGTGCGCGTAGTTCATCTCTTCTTCGTGATCGCACGGCAACCCATCAGGGGCGACTGCCTTGCACTCGATGGGTTGCCCGCCAGTACCGGCGTCATCAGCCACGTTCACCAGCATTCGATGCCCGGCAGTTCGCCGGCGATGCTCAGCGACCCGGCGATCTCGGCATGGGCTTGTCTGGGGGAGCGACCGAATAACGGGCCCTATGCGGCCGTTCGGCGCGCGGAGTGAGCGCGCGGCTTGGCGCGCGACTGGCCTTGCGCCGCACTGCCGTTGCGACGGCCACTGCCCCTGCGCGGTCCGCCACTGCTACGGTACGGTCCGCTGCTGCTGCGGCGGTCGTCTTCACGTGCCGCCCGCTCGCTGTAGGAGGGCGCGACGAATGGGGCAATCGTGCCGACGAGTTCGGCCACCACGGGCGAATCGGCGGTGACCCGTTGCGGGGTCACCGTGATCTTGGCCTTGCGCATGAGGTCGGCCACGTCGCGTCGTTCACCGGGCAGCACCAGGGTGATCACTTCACCGGAGTTGCCAGCCCGCGCGGTACGGCCCGAACGGTGCAGGTACGCCTTGTGTTCGGCGGGCGGATCAACGTGCACGACCAGCTCTACACCATCGACGTGCACGCCGCGCGCGGCCACATCGGTCGCCACCAGCACCAAAGCATCACCGGCGGCGAAGACCGCGAGGTTGCGGTCGCGGGCGCCCTGCGAGAGGTTACCGTGCAGATCGACGGCCGGAATTCCGGCGAGGGTCAGCTGTTTGGCCAGTTTGCGAGCCTGATGTTTGGTGCGCATGAACAGGATTCGCCGACCCGAGCCCGAGGCGAGCCGGTGTATGACCTCACGCTTGGCTTCGACGCTCGCGGTTTCGAAAACGTGATGGGTCATGGCGGCGACCGGAGAGTTCGCCTCATCGACGGAATGCAGCTTGGCATCCGGCAGGAAGCGGCTGACCAGCTTGTTGACGCCGTTATCCAGGGTGGCCGAGAACAGCAGGCGCTGACCGTCGTTCGGGGTGGCCGCGAGAATGCGGGTCACGCCTGGCAGGAACCCGAGGTCGGCCATGTGGTCGGCCTCGTCGATAACGGTGACCTCGACGGCATCCAGGGAGATCAGACGTTGGTTCATCAGATCCTCGAGCCGGCCGGGGCAGGCCACGACAATGTCGACACCGGCGCGCAGAGCGCGGACCTGCCGGTTCTGCGGGACCCCACCGAAAATCGTGGTGACGGTCATGCGATAGGCCGCGGCGAGGGGTTCCAGCGCGGCCGTGATCTGGGTGGCCAATTCCCGAGTCGGCGCCAGCACCAGGCCGGTCGGGCGGCTCGGTGCGCGCCTGCCGGCGAGACCGCCGCCGAGACGGTTGACCATTGGGATAGCGAAAGCGAGCGTCTTGCCGCTGCCGGTCCGGCCACGGCCCAGCACGTCGCGTCCGGCCAGGGAATCGGGCAGGGTGTCGGTCTGGATCGGAAAAGGTTCGGTGATCCTGGCGCGAGTCAACGCCTTCACCAGCGGTGCGCTCACGCCGAGCGCGGCAAAAGAGATGTCAGCAGAACTCATAGAGGTTGCGGTGCCTTTCGGACATCAGGTGGTGCCCGAGCCGTCTGCGGACCTTCCGGGTCCGCGCCGGGGCACGAAATGGCGAGATTGCCGATGGGCAAAATCGATCGCCGTAAGAAGAGCGGATGCGGCAAGCGCTGGTTGCGAAGCGAATGCGATCTACGACGCTTGGCGTGACATGTCACGCACTTGATCGACAATAGCCTGTGATGGGCGGTTCGTACTCATCGGGTGAGATTTCTCGCCTCTGGCCAGGGCTGGGCCGCCAGGCTCGTGTTCAAATCCTAGTGCCGACCAACCATAGGGTTCACGGAACCGGCAGCGGCATCACGGCGGAGGTGGCGTAAAGGATCTTGGGCTCGAGGGATCACCGCATCACCGCGTGGATGATCATGTCGGCGTCAAGGCTCAGACTCCTGAACAGGTTCGGTTGGTTGGCGATGATTGTTGTTGCGGTGCAGTATGTTTCGTTGTGGCGACACCGTAGGTCGTGGATGACGAGTTGTGGGCAGTGATCGAACCGCTACTGCCGGTCCGCCGCCGGGAACCCCGGGGCCGGCGCGGATGGACGACCGGCTAATGTTGCAGGGAATCTTGTTCGTGCTGTTCACCGGGATCGGGTGGGAAGACCTGCCCCAAGAGCTGGGCTTCGGGTCCGGCATGACCTGTTGGCGGCGGGTGCGGGACTGGCAAGCGGCCGGGGTGTTCGATTTCGACCGAGTTATCGCCGACGCCTCGCACGTGCGGGCGAAAAAAGGGGGCGCCGCGACCGGTCCGCGATCGGTCGACCGCCGCAAGGCCGTGCGGGCGCGTGGTCACTTCCCCTCGGAGCAGGCAGCGCTCAAATGTCTGTATCTGGTGACGCGTTCGCTGGACCCGACCGACCGCGGCAAGGCACGATGGGCAATGAGGTGGAACCCCGCTCTGAACGCGTTCGCGATCACCTTCGAAGGACGGATCACCCTGACCGGAAACTAACCCTCAACCGAGGTCAGGTCCGCCGTTTACCCGACAGTCCCGCACGATGTGCCGAATCGAAGTGGCGCCGGAGGCTGGAGGGGTCGTGTTGGGCCGCTGGCTTGGATCGGGTGCAGTGGGCGTAGCATCCACCGGTCGCGGGTATCGGGAGTGTGGGTTTATGCCCGTCGATCGGGTTCTGGTTTAGCCGATCCGAGGACGACGGGTCCTTGGATGAGTTGAGAGTGGGGTTCAGCGTGGCGGCGCAAGGTTGTGGTGACGGTTGTCGATGATTTCGACGGTCGTTCACCGGCGACGGAGACGGTGTCGTTCGCGGTGGATGGTGTCGGTTTCGAAATCGATCTATCAGAGGAGAACGCGGAGCGACTGCGAAAGGTATTCGCCCCATGGGTGTCCCACGGCCGCCGGATCGGCAAGTCCGGTCGCCGAAGCAAGAACATCGAGCCGGCGGGCGGGACCCGACCGCAGCCTGGTGTGGTGCGCGAGTGGGCGCGAACCAATGGCTATGACGTGCCGCGCCGCGGGCGAGTGCCCGCGGATGTCGTCGCGGCCTACGAGAAGGCCACGGCCTAACGCGAACTGCGAGTCGGACGGACCCGTCCCCCACCGGTTGAGCTGGAGGACGGGTCACTTCCCCGTCGACTGCGGGAACGCCGCCACACTCCCGAGCCGCACCAACCCTATCGGGTCGAGCACAAATCGGTGCTGTCCGACACGAATCGGCCGCAGTGGAGGTCATTTCGACGGGCCGATCGCGCCCCACCAGCCTGTTCCTTTGCGACAGGCGCCGCTTCAGTGCTGGTGCCGAGAATGCGTTGTGAGGCAGGGGATCCCGCTACGCCGGGGGAACTGGACGGTCCGGGTGTTCTGGTAGGCTCACGGCTGGGAAATCAGGCAGACGGGCCCGTGAGGAGCTCATCATGCCCAATTCGAATCCCACATCCATCCCCTGCGCTGCGCTCAGTCTCAGAGCCCCTGATGAAGCGCGGGATTCGCGTTCCCCAGCGCAAATTGGGAACCTGCGGAACGGCCTATACGAGCAGGCGCTTGTCGTCGCCTCCCAGATTTCCGTCCAGCACATCGTCGCTACGGCGCTGCTTCACCCGGTCGTTCTGATGCCTTCGAGGCGGCATCACCTGTCGATCGTCGCCGAGCCGCACAGCCGCCGGATCTTCGGCTGCCCAGAACCTTCGATCGCAGTGTCCTGCGATGCGCGGTAAGCAGACCTCGAAACTGTCGCAGGCGCTGGGAGATTTCGCACCGCCTGAACCTGGGTTCGGCACTGACGCCAGTGGGTTGGACGAGGTCTGGCTGACTACGCAAGAAGTCGCGCGCCGTCTGAAGATTCCGGTGAAGACACTGGCGGCATGGGCCGCGGGTGGGCGCGGCCCCCGCTACGCGCGGATGGGCAGGTATCGCCGCTACCGCCTCAGCGACCTGCTCGCCTGGGAGCACGAACAGGTCGAGCACGGAGGCGGCGCTCGCAGCAGCGGTTCGTGACCACCCAGTGCTGGGATCGGCCGCTGCGGCGACGGATGCCGCCAACCCCCTCGGCTATCGCGCAGCAAACTTTTGACTCTTGAGTCCGGCTGGGGGGGTGCTGCAGGCTGACCGGCGCATGAAGCATCTTCGCGGTGCGCGGTTCCTCGACTATCGAGACCGCAGCTCGACGCCACACCGGGCGGCTGTCGATCTAGGCGAACTTATGGCAATCGAACTGAATCGGAAGGGAGGCACGTGGGAGGACGGCTACCGAAGCCGGTGGGCACCTTCGGGGTGCCGACCAAGCCGAAGAAGCAGGCCAACGGACGCTGGCGCACAACCGTGCGGTACTACGGCGCAGGTGGGGCGCATCAGATCGAACGGATGGGCTCCAGTGCTGACGATGCCCGAAACCGGTTGGCCGAGGCCATGCGCGACTACCGAGACCAGCTCGGCCAGGGACGGATCACGCGTAACACCAAGCTGATCGATCTGGCGGCCGAGTTGCTGCGCGAGCTGGCCGGCGACGACGCCTACACCGCAAGCAATGTTGAGGACTATCGCCGCGAGATCTATGTCTCCAAAGACCGGCGTGCCAACCGGAAGACGATCAAGATCGAGAACTCACTTGGGCGGCTGCAGATCTGGCAAGCCACCGCCGGCGAGCTCGACCGCCACCTCAAACACCTCGTCTCGCTGGGACTGCGCCGCAAAGCCAAACAACACAAGATCATCCTGCGCGCCATGATGCAGATCGCCGTCCGCCACGGAGTGATCGACACCAACCCCATCGACGGGGTCAGCGGATTCACCCGTCGCAGCGCCACGGCGCGAGGCAAGGTGCAAGACCACAGCGCGCTCCCGGCTTTCCGAGCCCAAGTGCGTGCGTGGGCGCGCGCGGGGAAGCCATCCCCGGCACTCCCGCCTACATCAGTGGGCCCGCACGCGATTGGACGGTGGTGTGGGTGGTCGATGTGATCACCGGGACCGGGATGCGTCCACACGAGGTCTTCGCGCTGCTGCTCGACGACATCGACCTCGACGCCAGCGATCCCTACCTCGATGTCACCGGCACCCTCGTCGAGGTCAAAGGCGAGGGCAGTGGCGGCTGGGTGCGCAAACCAGCTCCCAAGACCGACAACGGGTGGCGGCGCATCCTGCTGCCCGAGCACACCGTCGAAGCGGTCCAGGAGGCGATCAAAGACCTCGAGCTCGCCGCCCGGCCCAACCCGATGGGCTTGTTGTTCCCCGCGCGCAACGGCTCGGTACGCAACCCGAACAACTTCGGGCGCATCTGGCGGGCGGCGCGTGGGGAAAACTTCGCCTGGGTGACCCCTCGAACCTTCCGCAAGGGCGTGGCGACCGCGGTCGACCACGCCTACGACGATCCCGAGCGTGCCGCGCGCCAACTGGGCAACACCCGGGAAGTGGCGAAGATCCACTACATCGACATCCCGGAAACGGTGCCCGACAACCGTGCGGTGCTCGAGGCCTGGGCGCGAGGCGCCGAGAGGCCGAAAACGTGAGATTTTTGTGAGAAACGCTCGAATCCCGACGCCTTGCCGAGTACGAGAAAACCCCTTCGACCTGGTCGGAAGGGGTTTTCGTTGTCGGGCTGACAGGATTTGAACCTGCGACCACTTGACCCCCAGTCAAGTGCGCTACCAAACTGCGCCACAGCCCGTGGTGCGCCCGCTTGGGGCGCTTGAAGAGATTACAACAGTGTGTGTCTGGAGAGCTAATCGGCTGGTCAGGTGGGGTAACGATAGGGGGTGGAGGGCTGGGGAGGGTGGGGTCGGTGTGGTTGGTGAGGGGGATGAGGCGGCCGCCGCTGCGGGGCCGCTCACGCTTCGCGGCCCGATCGTTGCGGCCCCTCGATCGTCAGCGGGTGAAGACGGTGGTGTGGGCGGCGGTGAGCAAGGTGGTGAGTTCGGCGCCCGCGGAGTCGTCGAGGACAGCGAAGGCGGGGGAGATGAGGGTGTCGGTGAGGGCTTCGGCGCGTTGCCAGCGGTCCTGGATGGTGGGGGTGATTTCTTCGAAGGGTTCGGGCCAGCCGTACCAGCGGGCCTGGTTGGGGCCGTTGTTGAAGGGGGAGCCGGAGATGAGGACGGCTTGGAGTGGGGTGAGGCCGCTGGCGCGAACGGCGAGGAGGTGGAGGCCGCCGCGGAGTTCGCGCAAGATGTGCGCGAGTTGCGCGATGCGGGCGGGGGCATCGGCGGGCAGGGGCAAGGCGCGCCAGCCGGCGAAGAGGGGGACGCCGGCCGGATCTGCCGCGGCGACAACGACTTCCAGCAGTTGGGCGAGCCGTTCGGCTTGGTCGAAATCGGCGAGCTTGCGGCGGCCGAACTCCTGACAGGCGGCGGCGTAGCCGTCGGCGGCCTTGGCGGCGGGCATGGACACCGACTCCCAGGCCGCGCGGATCGAATGGGCGGGGAAGAAGCCGAAGGCGGCGGTCACCACGTCGGCGTCCACGTCGCCGAGCACGCCGCCCCGGCCGCGTGCGTACGGGCCGAAGAACCCCTCGGCGCCGGTACTGCGTGCGAATTCCTTTGCCTCCCGGGAGAACATGAATCCCCCGCCGAGTTCCTGGACCTGCTTCTTGACCGCGGCGGCGACTGACACGCGCACTCCCTTCATCGGACTATATCCAGGTAACCCTAGGGGATTCTTACACCGTACGGAAGGGTTGCTTCACAGTCCGGGAAGTACCCGGCGGAGAAAGTCGATCTGGTCTGCGAGAACCTTCTCGCGGTTGTCGGCGCGATAGATCTCGAAGTGGCTGAAAGGATAGGTGCGCAGCTCGCCTCGGGGCGCGCGCTCGGCGAGCTCGACGGTGTCTTCGGCGACGGTCTCGCGGTCGCGTTCCCCGATGGAGACCAGCAGCGGCATGCGGAGCCGGGGCGCGTGATCGCCGGGCTTGTATCGCATCATCTGGAGCAGGGCGCGCGGCGCCACGCTGTTGCGCCAGGTTTCGCTGTGCATCGCGTCGATGGTGGCCTGCGCCTGCGGGCCGGTCATGACGGCGAGTCCGCCGGGGTGGCCGACGGCGGGAATGTAGTGCGGCGAGAGGCCGAGGACGCCGCGCAACCAGTCCGCCACCATCACGCGCAGCAGCGCGAGAGTCGCTCTGGTGGAACGTCCTTCGGCTCGGCGCGGAAATCCGTTGAAGGGGACTTGCGCCAGTACCGTCGCGATGCGCTCGTCGTCGGCGGCGACCGTCACGACATGGCCGCCGCCGAGAGAGGTGCCCCACAACACGACTCGATCCGGATCGATCAGGGGATGGTCGCGGGCGAAGCGGACCGCGGCGCGAATGTCGGCCAATTGGTCGTCGATGTCGACGAGCTGACGCGGTTGGCCCGCGCTCACGCCGAAGCGGCGGTAGTCGAAGGTCAACGCGGCCATACCCGCGGCGGCGAAGGTCTGGGCGGCCGCGACGACCGACGGGGTGTCCTGGGTGCCGCTGAAGCCCGGACACAGGATGACGCAGGGCCGGTCGCCGGTCTCCGTCTCGGTGTACAGCGTGCCCGCGCATGCGGTGCCCGACGAATCGAAGGTGATCGCATGGGTTTTCATCATTCCTCCGCCTGTCGATCGGTATGGGGGAGCGCTGTGCCGAGCATGCGCTCGAGGAGGTCCACGAGCGTGGCGCGATGCGCGCGCAGGTCGAGGTCGGGGCGCTCGGCGTAGACCTCGTGGAGTTCTCGCAGTGCGCCGAGTAGGGCGATCGCGGTGAATTCCGGGTCGGGAACGCGGAATTCGCCCTGGGTCACGCCCGCCGTCAGCAAGGTGCACAAGGCGGGGCGCAGTTCGTCCGCCACCCGATCGACGATTCGATGGTGCATGTCGCGGAAGCGATCCCCGTGTAGCGCGGCAAGCAGGTCGGGCGCTTCATTGCGTTCGGTGAGCGCGTAACTGTGATCGATATAGCTGAGCAGCCGGGCGCCGGGCGGTCGCGAATCGTCTTGCAGAAGAGCGAGATATGTCGCGCACAGCCGCTGCGCGATGGCGTCGACGGCGGCGGCGAAGACCTGCTCCTTGGAGCTGAAGTAGTGGTAGAAGCAGCCTTTCGCGACGCCGAGGCCGCCGGTGATGGATTCGACGGTGGTTTGGTCGTAGCCGCGCTCCACGAAACTGCGCACGGCCGCGTCGACGATCTCGGCTCTACGGACCTCGGGCTTCTTCACCTGTCGCACGGTGCACCTCCCTGCTCTCGACGGTACCGACCGACCGTCGGTCGGTCAATACGGTGCAGGCGAGTGCGGAACCCGTCAACAGCGCAGTCGCCGCTGCCGCCTCGCCGCTGATCGCCGCCGTCCCGCCGTGCGAGGTTGGCCCGGGCAAAGACGGAACGTTGAGCGCCCATCGCCGCTGTCTGGGACCAGACACCGCCGACATCCGCAGCCAGCAGATTCGGACGTTTGCCCGGTTGCCGTCCGGCAATTCGATAACCGAGCGTCGAGGAGAGAAGCGATGAAGGCCCCAACCCCCGTATCCACCGAAACCTTCGCCACGACCGTGCTCGACTCCGGCAAGCCGGTGCTGGTCGCCTTCTCCGCCCCCTATTGCGCCCCGTGCCGCCGGGCCGAACCGACGCTGCGCCAACTCGCCGACGAACTCGCCGATCGGCTCGTCGTCGTCACGGTGAACGTGGAAGAACAGCCCGACTTGGCCGAGCGGTACGCGATCCGGGCGTTCCCCACACTCGGGCTGTTCGTCGACGGTCGCCTCGTCCACCACAGCGTTGGCGTCGACCCGGTGCCGGAATTCCTGGACGAGTTCGGGGATTTCCTCCCCGAGTGCTGAGCCCTACGCGAATTCGATCACGAACGAGCCGTCGTACAGCCTCAGCGACCGAAGGTGAAATTCTCCGCGGGGATGAAAACCGCGGGGGCGGAATCGAAATGCACTCGCACGCCGTCGGTTTGCCAGTCGACGACGCTGATGACGAGTCGATGGTCGCTCGGGACGTCCACGAAGTGGCCGTATCCCATGTGCGGGTAGCGACCGGCGTAGATCTGATACGGCCGCTGCCGGTGGAACAGCGCGCTGCGAACCTCGATCAGGCCGATGTAGTGAGTCGACCCGTCGGCGTAACGGACATCGGCAGGCTGCTCGAAGCGCTGCACCTGCTCGGTATCGCGCATCACGGTATCGGCGAAGACCAGAGCACCCGCGACTGTCAGCACCAGGCAGACCGCGAGCGCGATGAGCCAGCGTCGCGAAGACGGCCCGATACCAGGTTGTTTCTCCGGTACCGGGCCGTTCACGGGGCAAACTTAGCAGAAGTTGATCTTATTGCTGTTCAGGCCTTGCGCCGCGGCGGGGTAGCTCCCACCGCGACGGACAGCTGATCAGGCGAAGCGCTTGATGAACCCCAGCGCCGTGTCCGCGACCTCGCGCCATCCCGAATCGATGGTCAACGCGTGTCCGCGCCCAGGGATCTCGATGAACTCGGTGACACCCGAATTGCGTTGCTGTTTCACGTATTCCGCGTGCGTAATCGCCCGAGGTACCGTGTTGTCCTTCTCGCCCGAGACGATCAACAGCGGTCCACGGTCAGGGTTTTCGGTGTCGACCTTCGTCTCCGACCACGGATTGAGATTGGCGGCCGCGGCCTGGAACAGCGGCGCGCCGGGGGCGGGGACGGCGTAGGTCTCGAACAGGCTCTTGGCCTCCGCCTCGTCCACGGCATTGGCGAAGCTGTAGCGGAACTGTTCGTAGGTCAACGGCACCGCGCGGTGCCGATTCGCCGGATTGGTCAGGACCGGCGCCGCGGCGCGCAGCGAGGAGATCGGCAGCGGCAGCACCCCGCGGAACGGCGCGGGATCGATGGCCACCGAGGCCGCCGAAAGCCCGCGCCCGGCGAGGATCTGGGTGAGCAGCCCGCCGAAGGAGTGTCCGACCACCGCGGGCTTGCGATCCAGCGCTCGGATCACTGCCTCGTAGTGGTCGGCGACCTGGCCGACGGTCTTGCCCGCGAACACCTCGGGGTGTTCGTGCGCCTCGGTCACGGTCTGCGGGTCGTCGGGCCAACCCGCGGTCACGGGGGCGTAGCCGCCGTCGGCGAAGACGGTCGCCCAGCGGTCCCAGCTGCTGGCGAGCAACCACAGACCGTGGATGAACACCACCGGCGTGCGCCCGCTCGCGTTGGCCTGTTCGATCTGCGCACCGGTGTGTTCATCGATGGGAGTCGACATCGTGAATCGTCCTGTCGATCAAAGGTTCTCGAGGGTTCTCGCCGCGACTCAGCCGTGCAGTGCCGTGGACAGCGCCGCGACGGCCTGGGCGATCGCGGCCTTGGCCGCGTGGGTGTCGTGCAAGGAGTTGACCATCACGAAGTCGTGCACGATCCCGCCGTAGCGGGTCTGCGTCACGGGCACGCCCGCGCGGCGGAGGTTGGCCGCGAAGGCCTCGCCCTCGTCGCGGAGGACGTCGGCCTCGGCGGTGATGACCAGGGCTGGCGGCAGGCCGGCGAGCTGCTCGGTGGTCGCGCGCAACGGCGAGGCGGTGATCTGCGCCCTGTCCTCTTCGCTGGTGGTGTACTGACCCCAGAACCACCGCATTCCGTCCCGGGTCAGGAAGTAGCCCTCGGCGAAATCACGGTAGGAACCGGTGTCGAAGTTCGCGTCGGTCACCGGGTAGAACAGCACCTGCTGGACGAAGGAGACGTCGCCGCGCTCCTTGGCCATCAGCGTCAACGCGATGGCCATATTGCCGCCGACCGAGTCGCCCGCGATCGCGATGCGCGCGGAATCCAGGCCCTTCGTGCCGCCGCCGGTGGTGACCCACTGGGCGACCCGGTAGGACTGTTCGTTCGCCACCGGATACCGCACGTCCGGCGAGCGGTCGTACTCGGGGAACACCACGGCGGCGTTCGCGCCGATCGCGAGGTCGCGCACGAGCCGGTCGTGGGTGTGCGCGTCACCGAAGACCCAGCCCGCGCCGTGCGTGTAGAGGATGACGGGCAGCGGTCCGACCGCGCCGACCGGCTTGACGATGCGCACCCGGACCGAGCCGGTGGGTCCGCCCTCGACGGTGATCCATTCCTCGTCGATCTCCGGCTTGAAGATCGGGCTGTCCTGCACGCCGTCGACCGCTTTGCGGCCCTCCTCCGGCGGAAGCTGGTACAGGAACGGCGGCTCGGAGGTCGCGTCCACGAACTCCTGCGCTGCTGGCTCGAGCGATAGACCGAGGGGATTTCCCGCCATGGTCCCTACCTTTCGGCGTCGTTGTTGAGTGGGGCCTCCAGTTTTCGTGAACCGGGCGCACACGCGCCCCAACCGTTGAGCCAAGTATCCGCCCGATTTGGGACACCCGGTGGCAAACCGGCGAACGAAGATCAGCTTCCCGTCGCGTACGCCGTGGAACGGAACCGCTGCTGATATTTGCGCGGTGAGACGCCGAGTCGCGCGATGAAGGCGCGACGCATCGCCTCGGCGCTGCCGTATCCGGCGCCCATGGCGGCTTCGGTGACGCTGTATCCCGCGTCGAGTTTGTCTCTGGCATAACCGAATCGAACGAAGGCGACGTACTCCGCAGGCGTGCTCTCCAGCTCCGCGCGGAACAATCGGGTCAGGTGCCGCGGGCTCACCCCGGCCTGCGCGGCGAGCGTCTTCACGGAGTACGGCTGGGCGGGATCCGCGCAGATCAGATTGGCGACCGCGCGGACGAGCGGGCTGCGCGGGACGGGTCCGCTCAGCGCCGCCGAGAACTGCGACTGCCCGCCGGCCCGCTGCATGTACACCAGCAACGACTGGGCGACCCGGCGCGCGACCGCAGCGCCGTGGTCCTCCTCGACCAGCGCCAGCGCCAGATCGATGCCCGCGGCGACGCCCGCGGAACTGTAGATGTGCCCGTCGCGCACGAAGATCGCGTCGGAATCCACCTCGACCGCGGGGAATTGGCGGCCGAGGTCCTTGGTGAATTTCCAGTGCGTTGTCGCGCGCCTGCCGTCGAGGAGGCCGAGGTAGGCGAGGACGGCGGCCCCGCTGCAGATGGAGGCGAGGCGGCGCGTGTGCTCGGCGAGATGGCGGGTGGCCCGCAGGACATCCGGCGTCACGAACTGGGCGGCGGGCAGCTCACTGCCGGGGATGACCACGGTGTCGAAGCGGCCCGCGTCCGCCGCCGCGCAGGCCACGGCGACCCGCGCGCCGATGGAGGTCTGCACGTCCTTGCCGTCGGCCGAGACCAGCACCACGTCGTAGGCGGGCAGCGACTGGTTCGCCTCGACGAACACCTCGGCGGGGCCCGCGAAATCGAGCATCTTCACCCCGTCGAAGACCAGGATTCCGATGCGCCGCCGCGATGAGGTAACTGCTCTGGAATCCATCCGGCAATTATTGTGGAATCGCGCCTCCACAACCAAGCCGAGCGGCCGCCGTGTGCCGGATCTTATGGCCGCGACGGATGCGAATGCCGGGCGTTGCTAGCGTGGACGAATGGGGCGTCCGCGGCAGTTCGACGAGTCGGCGCTGCTCGATGTCGCCATCGAATTGTTCTGGACCGACGGGTTCGACGGCACCTCGGTCGAGGGTGTGTCGAGCGCCTCCGGTGTCGGCAACGGCAGCATCTACGCCGCCTACGGCAGCAAAATGGGGTTGTTCCTCACGGCTTTCCGCCGATACTGCGAGCGGAGGGCCGAGTTGGTGCATGAGGTGCTGCGCGCCACTCCCGGTCCGCCGCGCGCGGCTGTGCGCGCATTCTTCGACGCGGTGATCGCGGACTGTCTCGCGCACCGGAACCGGCGGGGGTGCTTGATGCTCAACAGCATCGGGCAGCTCGGGCACCGGGTTCCGGAGGTTATCGCTATCGCCGAGCGGACGACCGCACGGATGGAGACCCATGTCGCCGAGCGCCTCCGGGCCGACATCCCGCGAAAGCTGCTGGACCAGAACGAATTAGCCGCGCTCAGCTCCCACGTCGTTCTGGTTTCCCAGGGGCTGATCCAGCTGAGCCGCCTGGACGTCTCTCGCCAGCGTCTGTACGACGTCGCCGACATCTCATGTGCCGCAATACCGCAATGAAGTACTAGTGCCTCGAGAAGGTTGGTTCTGTCGGGCGCCGCACCAGACGAGCCGCAACCGGGGGCGGAGATTCACTCGGGGAACTCATGCGACATCGAACTCGATCGCTTCTCGACGACCTGCTCGAGGGCTCGCAGGTCTGCCTCCAGCTTTCGGAACAGCCAATATGCGGCCACGAATGCGAGCCCGGTGATCGCGCACAACCACAGCACCGAATCCAGGATGCGCACAACCTCGTCGGGCTCGAGGCCGCTGAATCCGGTAAGTACGCCGACCAAGGGCACTGATGCGGCAATGCCGAGGTAGACGGTGCTTCTTCGGCGTAGTGCGCGCAGGTGGGCGGCATCGCGAGCCGCCGTGTGGCCATAGCGCAAGTAGGTCGGGTACACGCAGCGGACGGTGTAGAACGTCTGCAGGAAGAACGAGTAGGCGACCGAGATCGCGCCGCACACCAGCACCAGCGCCGCCGAATGGACCAGCAGCCGCGTGGGAGCGGAGGCGATCGTGGCTAGCATTGCCACCCACACCCCCGCGCCGATCGTGCAATACACGAGAGTGTGCATCGAGTCGAGGTCGCCCCAGCGCAGGGTGCGCGACCGGACCCGGGCCAGCATCGCCTCGTCGTAGCGTCTGCCCTTGCGCAGGCCGCGGGGCACCGCGATCAGATGCCGCGACAGGTAGGACCAGGTCACAACGGACATAGGCCAGGCGATCAGATAGAAGACGTTCATGAGCAGTATGAGCTGCGCTCTGGTGGCCTCGGACACACCCTCGCTGCCGAACTGCAGGTTGTGCCCGTACAGGTAGACCGCCGCCAGCCCGACGCCGAGCACCGCGGCGAGCCAATGGATCGGGATCGAGTGGTGCGAAAGACGTGCCCGCCAACTCTTCTCGGGCGGATAGACCAGGTCGCGGGCGCGGGAGTCGAGGCACAGATCCAGCTGCCGGGCCAGTTCCGAACCACTGGCGTAGCGGTGCTCGCGGTCCGGCGATAGGCACGCCAGCAGCACCTGGCGCAGCGCTTCGGGACAATCGGGTGGAAGCTCCGACAGGTACTGCGGATCGATGGGCCGGCGTCGCAGTTCGAGCATGCGGGCCAGCGACGTCTCCGACATGCCGGCGAACTCCTCGTCCGCAAACGGGATGCGGCCGGTGAGCAGCGCCCACAGCATCACGGCCAGCGCGAAGATGTCGCTTCGGGTGTCGAGGTCGCCAGCAGTCCTCGGCAGCTCCGGATGGCACGCTTCGAGCTGTTCGGGCGACATGTACGCCAGCGATCCGCCGAAGTACGCCAGGGGGCTGGTGCCCCGGACGTGTCGGCTGAAGCTGACGTTGAAGTCGGCCAGTTTGGGTATGCCCTCGGCGCTCAGCAGCACGTTTGCCGGTTTGATGTCGCGATGCAGCACCCCGCGTTCGGCGGCGTGCCCGAGCGCGTCGGCAAGCCGACGACCCAGCCAGGCGACCGTTTCCGGCCACGTCAGTGCCGCGATCCGGGCCCGCACCGCCGAATCGGTGGGACGAACCTCGCCCTTGGCCTCGAGAACTCGGTCGATGGCATCGAGCAGCACCTGCCCACTTCGGGCTGCCACCGGGGTCGATCGAAGCTGCTGCAGCACGTCGAGCAGCGTGCCTCCCGGCAGGTACTGCATGTAGAGCAGCTTCAGCTCGCCGTCGGCGATGAGTCGCTGGTCGAAGATCCGGACGATGTACTCGTGGTCCAGCTGGGCCAGGGTCTGCGGCTCGGTGCCATGGTTGTGCGAGATCTTGACCGCGACCAGCCGCTGCATCGATCGCTGCCGCGCGAGATACACGCGGGCGAATGCACCCTGCCCGATCATCGTCAACAGGTCGAAGTCGCCGACTTGGTCGCCCGGGTTGATGGACTCGAGGGCGACCCGGACGCTCGGGCGAGCAATCATCGTGCTGCGATAGTCGCTGGCGTCCGGCTGGGCCGTAGATGTGGCGATCTCCGTTGGCGCGGGCTTTGTGGCCTCGGGCGCCTTCGACTCCGCGCCCTCGACACGGTGCGAGCTGCGGCGCAGGGCGTGGTATTCCTCGTAGACAAGGTCCGCGGGGGGAGGGCCGTCCCGCAGTTCGGCGAACTGCTCGCAATACTCGGCGAGGCGTTTGGAAAGCTCTTCCTCGAGGGCGGGATGCATGGCTCAATCCTCTGCCTAAGTAATGTCACGCCGACACGACACCTTGGGTGCGGGAATGCCCACCTTGGGGTGCGATGGATCACCCCAGGTCCACGTGTTGCCCGACGGTCGGGAACCTCGGCGTCGATGGCCTCGATGGCGGTGAACATTCTGTTCACACTTCTTTTGTCGGTCCAAGATCGAAAGTTTTCCGGCTTGGCCGGAATGTTCCGCGCAGGCGGTTTCGCGTCGCTATAACAGGTTCCAATCCAAGACTCGATGAGGAGCCTGCGTTGCCTGTTCGTACCCATGAAATTCCTGTTGGTAGTCGGTCCGGGCGGGGGGTGAGCAGGCGCGTATTTCTAGCTGCAACGGGTTTCACCGTTGGCGCCGCGCTGATGGGGAAATCGATGGCGCGGGCAACCGCGGCGCCGCTCGCGGATGGGGAGAAGGTTCCCGCGCTCGTCATCGGCAGCGGATACGGGGGATCGGTCGCCGCACTGCGGCTCGCGCAGGCGGGGGTGGAGGTGACCGTGGTGGAGATGGGCATGTCGTGGACGACGCCCGGCTCCGACGGGAAGATCTTCTGTCCCGTGCTGAAGCCCGATGGGCGGTCCTACTGGCTGCGTGATCGCACCGATCAGCCGGTCGGCTACTTCGCGGGCAGCAGCTACAACAAGGACATCGAAAGGTACACGGGCGTCCTGGATTCCGAGCAGTTCAGCGGGATTCGCGTCTACCAGGGCCGTGGCGTCGGCGGTGGCTCGTTGGTCAATGGCGGCATGGCGGTGACGCCCAAGCGGGAGAACTTCGCGGCCATCCTGCCCTCGGTGAACGCCGACGAGATGTACAACGTCTATTACCCGCGCGCCAATACCGGTCTGGGCGTGAACAATATCGACCGGACCTGGTTCGAGAGCGCGGAGTGTTACCAATTCGCCCGCGTGGGGCGCAAACACGCGGAACGCTCGGGCTTCGGGTGGACCTTCGTGCCGAATGTCTACGACTTCGAATACATGAAGAAGGAGCAGGCCCAGCAGGTCACCCGATCGGCACTGGCCGGTGAGGTGATCTACGGCAACAATCACGGCAAACGATCGCTGGACAAGACGTATCTGGCCGCGGCAACCGGAACCGGCAAGGTGCGCATCACGCCCATGCACACCGTCACCGCCGTATCGCCCACGGAGGGCGGCTATCGAGTCGAGATAAAAGAGATCAACACTAGTGGCGGCACGGTGGCGACCAAAGCCGTTGTGGCGCAGAAAGTGTTCTTCGCGGCGGGCAGTATCGGCACCTCGAAGCTGCTGGTCGCCATGAAGGCGCAGGGCAAACTGCCTGACCTGCCCGATGCCGTCGGCAAGAAGTGGGGCAACAACGGCAATGTGATGGTGGGCCGCGCCAATCACATGTGGGACGCCACCGGCGTGCTGCAATCCAGCATGCCGTGCCTGGGCATCGACAACTGGGCCGACGCGGGCGGCCCTGCCTTCGCCGAGGTAGCGCCATTCCCTGCGGGGCTGGAGACCTATGTCAGCCTTTACCTGGCTATCACGAAGAACCCGAATCGGGCTCAGTTCACGTTCAATTCGGGTACCGGCAAGGTCGATCTGAACTGGCAGACCTCGCAGAACCAGTACGCCATCGACGCCGCCAAGCGCATCTTCGACAAGATCAACGCGAAGGAGGGGACGATCTACCGGACCGACCTCTTCGGCGTCTACAAGACCTGGGGCGACGACTTCACCTATCACCCGCTGGGCGGTTGCGTGCTCAACGAGGCGACCGACAACTACGGTCGGTTGCCCGGGTACACCGGGCTCTATGTCATCGACGGTTCGCTGATTCCGGGTAATACCAGCGTCAATCCGTTCGTGACCATTACCGCTCTGGCGGAACGGAATATCGAAAACATCGTCGCCAGCGATTTGTAACCGCGACATGCGGCCGCGGATTCATCGACCTGCGGCCGGGCCGTCGCGGCGAACAACGCCGAGCGGCCGATAGTCCTGCCGCATCTTCGTCGGGGGACTCCGACACGGCCGAGACGGTAGATCTCGATATGGACTCCAGGCCGGATGTGTTGCGCTGCAATGCATCCGGTCCTCATCGGCCAGCAAACTCGGCCAGCGATGTTCACCCACGCCTCGCTTTCGAATTGCCTGCTGTTAAGCTCGGTCCGCTCGATCTGCAACAAGGGGGGGAAGTCTGTGCGCGGCAAGTCATCTGGAAATCTCGGTGCCAACGGACGTCGCATGTCGCGGCGCGTGGCGTATGCGCTGCCGGCAGCGGTGGCCGCATCGCTTCTCGCCACGGGGTGCGGGTCTACCCAACCGAAGGCGCCCAAGCCCCCGACAACGGTCACCACGACCGCGCCGCGGACCACAGCACCCACTACCCAGTCGACGCCGTCGCAACCGAACACGGCGACCAAACCCCAGACAACTACCACGGAGCGCGGTGGTCTCGGGGGATCCAGTGGTGGCAGCGGCAGCGGCAGCTGAACCAAACCTCCAGCGCACCTCGCCGCGTATGGCTGTGCTCGCCTTCTCCCGCACACTGTTTCGCGAGAAGATGGTGTCATGACGACGCAAAGCAGCCCTGGCGGATCCGCGTCCGGGTCGCCCCGGGATCACCTGCTCGCACGAGTCCGTCTGGCGCGGAACAAGTTTCGGCGTGGGTCAGTCGGCTGGTCGGTGGCACACCATGTGAGTCTCATCGGGGCGGCCGTCCTGAGTGCTGCTGCCGCACTGGCAATCCAGATCCCGGACCCACCGCAGGCCGACCTCGCGGCGATCTGCGCGACTGTCGCCGCCTTGCTGTCCACGCTCAATATCGTCGGGGGCTTCGAAACGAAATGGCAGGCGAACCGGAACGCGTTTTACGACCTGGACAGTCTGCTATTGGACGCAGACGACCCCGCGACTTCCCTCGAAGACATCCGGAAAGGCTACAAGCACGCCGTCTACGCGCAGCGAATGACATGGATCGCGCCATCCATGCGCGGATTGGAACACGAGAAGACGGCACTACCCGCTGATCGCGCAGCCGATTGATGGACTCGAGCGGTACGACGCGAATTCGCAGGCGGGACGCCCCAACGGATTCCCCTGCACCGAACTCCGACTGTCGCGGGCCTGGAGATCGTCGACCCGTCCGGGCTATGAGCCGGGGCGCGGTAGCGCGCCACTGAGGACTGCGCGGATGTGGTCCGGGTCGGCTTCGTGGCCGTCGAGAAGGACGGCTGTACACAGTCCGTCGCACAAGGCGATGAAGGGTTCGATCGCGGCAGGATCGTTGGTCTGCGTCCGGGCGAGTTCCGCGACACTGTCGCGCCAGCTTCGCGCCGCGGGGCGCAGAGCGGGTCGGCGAGCCGCCAGGGTCGCGAGTTCGCGTTCGGCGAGTGCCCGCTCACGGCCGGGGCCGCCGGACTCGGCGATGAGCCTGGCGAGCCCGTCCAGCGGATCGTCCTCGGTGTCGACGAGTTGGCGAATGCGCTGCGTGTAGGCGTCCGTGACGCTGGTCAGGGCCGCCACCAGCAGGTCGTCCAGGGTGGCGAAGTAGTAGAGGGTCAGGCTGGTGGTGATGCCTGCCTCTTTGGCGACGGTTCGGTGGGTCACGCCGGCGGCGCCGTCGCGGTGCACGATCGCGAGTGTCGCCTCGATGATCTGGGCTCGACGGCGTTCGCCGCGCAGTTTGCGGCCATCGACAGTGTCCTGTTCAACCACCATGGTCCTCTCGCCGATCGCCGCCGCGGGTCGACCGGTGACGGCGTAGGCCGGGATCAGGGCAGGCGTTCGAAGATCGCGGCGAGGCCTTGGCCGCCGCCGATGCACATCGTCTCCAGCCCGTATCTCGCTTGGCGGCGGTCCATTTCGCGGAGGAGGGTGGTGAGGATGCGGGCTCCGGTGGCGCCGACGGGGTGGCCGAGGGAGATGCCGGAGCCGTTGGGGTTCAACCGCGGGTCGTCGGGGGCGAGGTTCCAGTGGTGGAGGACGGCGAGGGCTTGGGCGGCGAAGGCCTCGTTGAGTTCGATGACGTCCATGTCGGCGAGGGTGAGGCCCGCGCGGGTGAGGGCGCGTTCGGTTGCCGGGACGGGGCCGATGCCCATGGTGCGGGGGGCGACGCCTGCGACTGACCAGGAGACGAGGCGGGCGAGTGGGCTGAGGCCGAGTTTGCGGGCGTGCTCGGGTGTGGTGACAACGCAGAGGGCGGCGCCATCGTTTTGGCCACTGGAATTGCCTGCGGTGACCGTGGATTCGGGGTCGATCGAGGAGCGAATCGGCCGCAGTGCGGAGAGCGCTTCCACGGTGGTGTCGGCGCGCGGGTGCTCGTCGGTGTCGACGACTATTGGAGTCGAACGACGTTGTGGGACAGTGACTCCGACGATTTCCTCGGCGAATCGCCCCGCTCGCTGCGCGGCTACAGCGCGTTCGTGCGAGAGCACAGCTAGTGCGTCTTGGTCCGCTCGGCTGATCGCATATTCGGCGCGCAAGTTCTCCGCGGTTTCGATCATTCCGCCCGGTACGGGGAAGTCGCGGCCGCCCGCGGTGACTCGGGCTCTGGCGAGGCGGTCGGCCAGAGCAACACCGTCGCCCTTGACGCCCCAGCGCATTCCGGTCGCGTAGAACTCGGTTTGGCTCATCGATTCCACGCCGCCAGCGAGCACGAGATCGCTGCTGCCGGTGGCGACTTGGAGGCAGGCTTGAATGACCGCTTGGAGGCCGGAGCCGCAGCGCCGGTCGACCTGGAGGCCGGGGACGTCGATGCCGAGGCCCGCGTCGAGGGCGGCGATCCGGCCGATGGCGGGGGCTTCGCCGTTGGGGGAGGCTTGGCCGAGGATGACGTCGTCGATGGAGGAGCCGTCGATGCCGGTGCGGCGTACGATTTCCGTGATGACGGTGGCGGCGAGTTGTTGGGGCGGAATGTCTTTGAGCACACCACCGAATCGGCCGACCGGGGTGCGCAGTGGTTCGCAGATGACTGCGTGGGGCATTGTTGTCCTTCGGAAAGAGCGGTTACATCGCGTCGATGCCGGTGAGGGCGCGGCCGATGATGAGTTTCTGGAGCTGGCTGGTGCCCTCGTAGAGGGTGAGGACTCGGGCGTCGCGCAGGTATTTGCCCATCGGGTATTCGTCGATGAAGCCGTAGCCGCCGAAGACCTGTAGGCAGTTGTTGCTCACCCGCACGGCGGTTTCGCTGGCCGCGAGCTTGGCCATGGAGGAGGCGAGCTGCACCTCGTCGCGGGAAGCTCCGGCGTCGACGAGGGCGGCGGCCTTCCAGGTCAGCAGGCGGGCGGATTCGACGTCCAACGCGGAGTCGGCGAGCAGCTCCTGGACCAGTTGTTTGGTGGCGATGGGCTTGCCGAACTGGGTGCGTTCGGTCGAGTAGCGCACCGCGGCGTCGAGTGCCGCTTGCGCGACGCCGACGCTGCCCGCGGCCACGGAGATGCGTCCTTTGGTCAAGGCGCCGAGGGCGATGCCGAGGCCCTTACCGACGGCGCCGAGGCGCGCCGAGTCGGGCACCCGGACTTGGTCCAGCGACAGCGCGGCCGTCGCCTGTCCGCGCAACCCGAGCTTGCCGTGGATGGTCGTCGCGGTGAAACCCGGTGTGTCCGTGGGCACGAGGAAGGCGGTGATGCCTTTGCCGCCCTCGGCCGAGGTGCGGGCGAACACCAAAGCGACCTTGGCCCAGGTGCCGTTGGTGATGAACATCTTCTCGCCGGAGATCACCCAGTCGTCGCCGTCGCGCACCGCCTTGGTGCGTAGCGAGGCGGCGTCGGAACCGCTGTCGGGTTCGGTGAGCGCGAAGCAGCCGAGCGCGCGGCCGGCGGTGAGTTCGGGAAGCCACTGGCGTTTCTGCGCGTCGGTGCCGTGCGCCGCAATCGATTTGGTGACGAGGCCGAGCGAGACCGACACGATTCCGCGCACCGCGGAGTCGCCGCGACCGAGCTCCTCGCAGACCAGGATGTAGGAGAGCATGTCGACCTCGGTGCCGCCGAATTCCTCGGCGATGCCGAGCCCGAGGAAGCCGAGTTCGCCGAGTCGTTCGACGATGGCCAAGTCGACGGTCTCGGCGCGGTCCCAGTCGCGCGCGTGCGGGACGATCTCGGTGTCGACGAAATCGGCGGCCAGCGTGCGGATCTCGCGGTGGGTGTCATCGAGAACGAACATCGGTTCCTCGGTTCGTGAGCAGGTCTTCGGGGCGGGTGCCTCTGGCGTGCAGGGGGATACGCTGCTCCGCGCGGGTGCGCAGCCAGGGGCTGACCCGGTAGCGGGGATCGCGGGTGTAGGCGTAGAGGCCGTCGAGTATCGCGGTGACGCGCTCGGCGCCGACGGATTCGCCGAGTTCCAGCGGTCCGAGCGGATAGCCGAGACCGAGGCGCGCACCGCGATCGATGTCCTCGGGTGTGCCGATGCCGTGCTCGGCGAGGGCGCTCGACAGGTTCACGATCGCGGCCAGGATTCGTTGCGCGACAGGGGCGGTGCCGTCCGCGGTCGGCGTCGGCTGGTAACCCGCCGCGGCCAGAACGCGCAGCGCGGGCGCTGTGGCGAGCGGGTCGGCGGCGGCGGGCACGACGACGGTGAGTCGGCCGCGATCGAGTCCGAGCGGATCGATGCCGAGCGTGCGTGCGGGGTCGAGGCCGTAGCGTGCGGCGAGCCGGTACGTCGGTTCGCCGACCGGAAGGACGAGCGAAATCGCCTCGGCGCTTGGCGCTTCGAGCACTGTCGCGCCGGACGCACGCAGTCTTTCCGCGAAATCGGGGTGGTCGTGCACGTGGACCGCGGTGGCCCCGGCATCCGGCTCGAGGTCCGGCTCGGCCGGGATCAGCGGTGCGCCATCCTCGTAGCGATAGAACCCTTCGCCTGTCTTTCGTCCGAGCAGACCGGCGGCGACGCGAGTGGCCGCGATGGGGGAGGGGCGCAGCCGGGGATCACCGTAGAACCCCGCGGAGACGGTCTCCATCACGGGATGGCTGACGTCCAACCCGGTCAGGTCCATCAGCTCGAACGGGCCCATTCGCAAGCCGAGGGTGTCGCGGACGATCCGGTCGATATCGGCGGGCGCGGCGATCTGTTCGGACAGGATGGCCAGCGCCTCGCTGGGCAGGGCGCGCCCGATGTGATTGACCAAGAACCCGGGGGTGTCCCGCGCCAGAATCGGAGTGTGGCCGAGGCGTTCTACGAAAGCGGTTGCAGCAGAGGTCAATTCGGAGGGAGTCCGCATTCCCGGCACGACCTCCACCAGCGACATCAGCGGCACCGGGTTGAAGAAGTGCAGCCCGATCAGCCTGGAGGGCTCGCGCAGCGCCGACGCGATGGCGGTGATGGACAGCGAACTGGTGTTGGAGGCGAGCACGGCGTTCGGCGTCGCGGTCTCCAGGTCGGCGAAGATCGCCTGCTTGACCGGGAGCTTCTCGACCACGGCCTCGATCACGAGATCGATGTCGGGGGAGGGGGCGGTCGGCGCCACGCCCGCGGTGAGCCGCGCGAGGATGGCCGCGGCCTCGTCGGCGCTGCGCTTTCCCTTGTCGACGGACCGCTGGATCATCGTCGCGACGAACTCGAGCGCGGCGGGCACCGCGGCGTCGTCGGCGTCGGTCAGCTCGACCTGGTATCCGGCGGTCGCGGCGACCTGGGCGATGCCGCGCCCCATCGCGCCCGCGCCGACGATGCGGATGCGTTCGATCGGTTCCATCAGTGTCCTTCGTAGGTCGGGGACCGCTTGGCGAGGAAGGCCGCGATGCCCTCCGCGTGATCGTCGGTGTCGAACAACATCTGAAAAGTGGTGCGCTCCAAAGCGATCGCGGTGTTCAGCGGAGCGTTCTCGGCGTGCCGCGCGATGCCGCGAATCGCGCGGACGTTCAACGGCGGCTGACGCAGAATGGTCGCCGCGAGCTCGACGGCCGCGTCCACAGCGGTGCCGTCGGGCACGATGTCGGCGACGATACCGATCTGCTGAGCGGTGGCGGCGTCGATCGGTTCGCCGGTCAACACCATGCGCAGGGCGCGGGCCCGGCCGGCCCGCTGCACGAGGCGGCTCAGTCCGCCCGCGCCCGGAATGAGCCCGACCCGAATCTCCGGCTGCCCGAACCGCGCCGAGGCGCCCGCGACCACGAGATCGCACGCCATGGCGAGTTCGCATCCGCCGCCGAACGCGTAGCCTTCGACCGCGGCGAGCACGGGGGTGCCGAGCTCGTCGAGCACCGAGAACACCTTGCCGGTCTCCTGGGCGAGCAGATCGGTCGGACGGTAGGTGCTCATCTCCTTCAGATCCGTGCCCGCGACGAAAACGCCCGCGTCCCCGGTCAGGACGATGGCGCGGACGGCGGGATCGGCGTCGGCCGCCGAAAGCTCCTGGGCGAGCAGTGTTTTGGTCGGCAGATTCAGCGCGTTGCGGGCCTGCGGCCGGGAGATGCGCAGCACCCGGATGCCCGCGTGCTCGCCGGAGAGGTCGGCGCGGAGGACGGAGTTCTCGCTCATGCCGAGACCTCGCTCGGCACGCAGTGGTCCATGATCGGTTCGCTCATCGGAGATACACCCTGGTCGGATCGATGGTGGTGCGCAGCAGGTCGAGCTCTGCCGCGGTCGGGGGTTCGGTGGCGGTGACGGCGCCCGCCACCCGAAGCGGCCAGCCGGTGGCGGCCAGCACTTGCTCGACGGAGACGCCGGGATGTGTTGCGGCCAAAACCAATTCGCGGTCGGCATCCGCCGTGAGCACACCGAGCGGAGTGATCACGGTCGTCACGCCGCGCCCACGGGTGCGCACCCGCGGCTCGGCTCGGCGCGCCACCGACGGCGCCGGGCTGGTGGTGAAATCGAGCCGGTCGACGAACGAACGCGGGTCGTGTCGGCGCAGGACCACGAAAACCTCGTCCGAGTTCGCCATCACCTCGCTGGCTCCACCCGCGCCGGGCAACCGGGCGGCCGGTGCCGCGTAGTCGCCGATCACGGTGCTGTTGAGGCTGCCCCAGCGGTCGATCTGGGCCGCGCCGAGGAAGCCGACGTCGATGTAGCCGCCCTGGAGGACGTACCCGAACAGGGCGTGCATCCCGAGGATCGCCTCGGACCCGGTGGCCAGCGGGGCGTCGCCGATGGTCTGGGGCAGGCGCGGGGGATGCGCCCCGCAGACACCTGACTCGTACACCTGCTCGAGGTCGGGTGAGGTGGTCGCGCGCGCCAGCGCCACGGCGAGGGTCGGCAGGCCGATTCCGGCGAAGACCCGGCGTTTGCCGCGCAGATGGCGGGCGCTGAGGACGGTCAGCAGCTCGCTGGTGGTAGGGGCGAGCTCCATGGGTGCTGTGCTGGTCATCAGGCACATCCGTAGTCGACGGGCTGGGACATGGCGGGCTCCGGGATGAGGCGATCGAAGTAGCCGGGGCCGAGCTTCTCCAGGTAGGCGGCATGATCGGGCAGGTCGTAGACCCATTCGCACAACCAGCGATCCAGCGCGGCGGAATCCCTGCTGATCTCGGGCCAGGACCGGTAGAAGTCGTTGTCGCGGTCGTAGTAGCCCTGCGCGTAGGAGGGGTGCGCGCCGCGCGGGCACTCGACAACCGCGTCGACCACGAAGCCGGGAATCACGGTGCGGTTCGGGTCGGCGCGGATCACCTCGTCCTCGACGATCTCCTCGACCACCACGATGGTGCGCGCCGAGGCGAAAGCGATTTCCTGGAGCGGGCCGAGAATGCCCCACGCCTGCACATTGCCCGCGCGGTCCGCCCGCTGCGCGTGCAGGATCGCGACGTCGGGCCGAATAGGTGGAACCACGTAGATCTCCTCGACGCCGCCGTCCGAGGCGGGATACGGCGAGGTCACCTTGGCGATGCGCGGATTGTGCGCGGGCAGATCGCCGCCCGCGTACGAACGCACCGGATAGAAGGGCAGATTCGCGGCCCCGGCGAGGTAGCGGGCGAGCAGGCCGTAGTGGCTGTACTCCTCGATCTCCAGTCCGCGCGGATCACGGCGCTCGACGGCCCTGCGGATGGCGTGCAGCGAGCCGACCGAGCTGTTGCCGGTGAACGAGAAGATCATCTTGCGCGCCACGCCCGCCGCGACCAGTTGGTCGAAGACGATATCGGGCGTCATCCTGACCAGCGTCAACTCGCGCCTTCGCTGCCGGATCAGCTCGTGACCAGCGGCGACCGGGATCAAATGGGTGAATCCCTCCAAGGCCACGGTCGCGCCGTCCTCGACGAACGCGGCGATCGCCTCGCGCATCGTGAGCTGCTTGGACGGGGACATCGGGCTCCTTCCTTCGGATCGATCCTCACGGTGCCTTGTTCGACCGATATAGTCCAATACTCAATTCGCAATGCAGTGATACCGATTCTTACCTAATGGGGTCGTCGTGGAGTTTCGCCATCTCGCCGGGTTCGTCGCCGTCGCCGAGGAGTTGCACTTCGGCCGCGCGGCCGAGCGCCTGCACATGGCCCAGCCGCCGCTGAGCCAGCAGATCCGGGCGTTGGAGAAGGAGCTCGGGGTCGCGCTGTTCGAGCGCAATACCCGCTCGGTGCGGCTGACCGCCGCGGGCGAGGTGCTGCTGCCGCACGCGCGCACGGTTCTCGACGCCGTCGAGGTGGCTCGGCGCGCGGCGGTCGCGTCCGGGCGCGGCGAGGTCGGCAGGGTCTCGATCGGCTTCGCGGGCGCGAGCAGTCACGAGGCGCTGCCGACGCTGACCAGGGCGGTGCGGGCCGCGCATCCCGGTATCGAAGTGCGTCTGCGCGGACAGACCTACGCGGGCGCCGCGCTCAACCTGGTCGCCGCGCGCGAGCTGGATCTCGGCTTCGTCCGGCTGCCGGTGCGGCGCGAGGGCGTGGCGGTGCGGGTCATCCAGTACGAACGGCTGGTCGCCGCGCTGCCCGCCGAGCACCCGCTCGCCGACGCCCCCGACATCGATGTCGCGGACCTGGCCGACGACGCCTTCGTCACCTTCCCCGGCACGCAGGGCTCGAGCGTGCGCGACCATCTGGTGCGCACGGCGCTCGACGCCGGGTTCACGCCGCGCATCGTGCAGGAGGCGCCGGACTCGTACACCATCCTCGATTTGGTCGCCGCGGGCGTCGGTGTGACGCTGACGCTCTCCTCGGTGCAGCACATCCACCGCACCGGCATGGTCTACAAGGAACTGCGTGGCGACGTCCCCGCGCTCGCGTCCGCCCTGGCTTGGCGGGCCGACAACACCTCCCGCGCGCTGGCCGCCGTGCTCGAGGTGGCCGAGGAGGTGTTGCCGACACCGCCCGATCCGACGCCGCGCGGGCGCTGAGATCCCTTACAGCCCCATATCTTTGGCGATGATCATGCGCATGACCTCGCTGGTTCCGCCGTAGATCCGGTTGACGCGGTTGTCGGCGTAGAGGCGGGCGATCGGATATTCGGTGATGTAGCCGTAGCCGCCGTGCAGCTGGAGGCAGCGGTCGATCACGCGAGAGGCGGTTTCGGTGCAGAACAGCTTCGCCGAGGCGGCGTCGGCGGCGGTCAGCTCACCGCGGTCGTGCGCGGCGAGTGCGCGATCCACCACGGCTTCGGCCGCGTCCACTTCGGCGCGGCAGGCCGCCAGCTCGAATTTCGTGTTCTGGAAGCTGGCCACCGGCTTAGCGAAAACCAAACGGTCCCTGGTGTAGTGGTGCGCGAACCGCACGGCTGCCTTGGCTTGGGCGTAGGCGCCGACGGCGATGCTGAGCCGCTCCTGCGGCAGGTTCTGGCCGAGGTAGGAGAACCCCCGGTGTTCCTCGCCGAGCAGATCCTCGACCGGAACCCGGACGTCGGTGAAGGTGAGTTCGGCGGTGTCGGAAACCTTCAGGCCCAGCTTGTCCAGCTTGCGGCCGACGGAGTAGCCGGGAGAGCTCGTGTCCACCACGAGCAGGGACAGACCGTAGCGGCGGTCTTCCGCCGTCGAGGGCGCGGTGCGCGCGCACACGATGACGCGGTCCGCGTGCACGCCGCCGGTGATGAAGGTCTTGGCGCCGTTGAGCACATAGTGCGTGCCGTCCTCGGACAAGGTCGCGGTGGTGCGGATGCCCGCGAGATCCGAACCGGTGCCCGGCTCGGTCATGGCGATGGCGAACATGATGTCGCCGCTGACGAAGCCGGGCAGCCAGCGCTGCTTCTGCTCCTCGGTGGCCAGCGCCTTGAGGTACGGAAGGCACAGCGACACATGGACACTGGAGCCGCCGAAGGACACCGCGGCGCGCGCGATCTCCTCGGTGAGCACGGCCTGGAAGGAGAACGATTCGATCCCGGCGCCGCCGTACTCGGTGGGAACCTCGATGCCGAACACGCCGAGCTCGCCGAGCTTGCGATAGAAGTCGCGGGGCACGATGCCGTCGGCGTACCACTTGTCGTATTCCGGGACGACCTCGGATTCGATGAACGACCGGACGGTCTCCCGGAACGCCTCGTGGTCGGCCTCGAAAACTGTTCTGCGCACGCTGATTTCCTTCCTCGTCGGGCGGCGCCTTGCACCGCCGCGCAGGCCTGCCCGGCGGTGCGCCGGACAGGCCTGCGGATCTTCTTGTGGCGGTGTTACTTCGGGGGAGCCGGAACCGAGGGGTCCTTGCAGTAGGGCAGTTCCGGCGGGCAGGGGGTCAGGATGGTGGAGAAGTACTGGAACGCCGAGAACAGCGCGATCGGACCACCTACCGTGATGAGGCCGACCATGGCTCCTACCGCGCCCAGTGTCGCCGCGCCGAGCACGCACCCGGCGATGGTCGCGCCGACCCAGGGGAGCAGCAGCGCGATCACCGGGCTGGCGACCGTCGCGCCCGCCGCACCGCCGAGCAGACAGCCGACGCCGCCGCCGAGCACCGCGCCGACGACGGCGCTCACCGCGGCGCTGATGGTCATCCGCTGGGCGAACACGCCGAGCGCGGATTGGTCACGCGGAGTGAAGGATTCGGCCACTTGCTTGGCGGCCTGCTCCGTACTGACGACCTCGTGTGCCGCCACCGCCGTCACCGGTGTTCCGCCCTCGCGGGAGGGCGTCAGAATCGCGCTGTCGCCCTCGATGCGGGCCGCGATGGGATAGGCCATGGCGTCCATGCGGTAGGTGAGCGGCACCGCCGCGACCGGCGTGTCGTCCGCGGCGGTGACCACCAGCTGGTCCGCGACGACGCGCAACTTGCCGTCGCCGACCTTCACCACGGCGGAATCGCCCTGGCGGGTCACCTCGTAGTGCACCTCACGCTGTTCCGGCGCGGGCTGGGCGTTGGTGATGCCCGCGCCGCCGACACCGACGGCGACGGCCGCCAGAGCTGCGGTAACGACGCTGTTTCGCAGTTTCATTTTGATCCTCATCGATCGGTTTTCATCGTGCTTGCCGACGACGCCGGAGTGCGCCGCGGCACGTGGTGGGGGGGAGTGGCTATTTGCCGGTGTCGATGACGTCGCCGGTCAGCACCCAGCGGTCACCCTCGAACCGCTGGATGCGCAGGGACTCCATCGGGAACGCGTCGCCCTCGCCGGTCTTCAGCGTGATGCCGGGCAGCAGCAAGTCGATGCCGACATCGTTCAGCGAGCGCATGGCGTCGCGAAGTCCTTCGCGGGTGGGGCATTTCGCGGCTTCCATCGTCTTGTGGAAGCTCTCCGCGGCCGCCCAGCCGACCACGGTGTACTGGTTGGTCGGGTCGGCGCCTGGCGCGTATTTCGCCAGCTTCTCCTGGTACAGGCGCATGGCGGGGTCGGCCGACCACTGCGGGTCGGACGGGTCCTTGGTGAACGCCGCCGATACCACGCCCTGGGCGTTCTCCAGGCCGACCGGCTTGAGCGTGCTGATGGTGTTGGCCACCTGGGTCAGGATGTGCAGCGGGTTCCAGTCGGTGTTGCGCCGCTCGGCCGCCAGCGCCTGGGAGGCGAACTTCGGCGTGGAGAAGTTCAGCAGCACATCGGCTTTCGTGTTCGCCAGGTTGCGCACCTGCGGTTCCACGGTCGGGTCGGTGACCTCGTAGCTCTGCTCGGCGACCACCCGGACGCCGCTGCCCGCGACGGCCTCGGTGAAGCTGGCCAGTAGATCCTTGCCGAAGTCGTCGTTCTGGTAGAGCACCGCCACGGTCGCGTCGGCTTTGTGCTGGCGCACGTACTGCGCGAAGGCGCGGCCCTCGGCGCGGTAGCTGGGCTGCCAGCCGATGGTCCACGGATGTCCTTCGTCCGCACCCCATTTCGTCGCGCCGCCCGCGACGAACACCTGGGGCACCTTGCGCTGGTTGAGGTAATCCCACACCGCGGAGGAGGTGGGGGTGCCCAGCGTCTGGAAGACGGCGAACACCTGATCCTGCTCCACCAAGCGGCGGGTCTCCTCGACGGTCTTTGGCGGCTGGTAGCCGTCGTCGCGGACCAGGTATTCGACGGTGCGGCCACCGATTCCGCCGTGCTCGGCGTTGAGGTAGTCGAAGTAGGCGCGAACGCCCTTGGGCAGCTCGCCGTACGCGGAGGCGGGGCCCGACAGCGGGTAGACACCGCCCAGCTTGATGCTGCTGTCGGTGCTGCCTGTGGTCTGCTGACCACGGCATTCGCCCTGCCCGACGGTGCTGCCCGTGTCGCCGCGGCCGCCGCAGGCCGAGACCGCGAGCAGGACGGCGGCCGCGACGCCGGCGGCGCGGAGTGCCTTAGTGCGCATTGTTCTTCCCTTTCCGAACGAGACGTTCGAGCCAGCGCGCCGTGCGGCCGAGGAGTCCGGCCAATCCGTTGGGCGCGAGGTACATGACCGCGATGATCAGCAGTCCGAAGATCACTCCGGGCGCGGCCTGGTTGAGGTCCTGGGCGAAGCTCGGGACGTACATCACGAACAGTCCGCCGAGCAGCGGTCCCCAGTGCCCGCCGAGCCCGCCGACGACCAAACCGGCCAGCAGCGTGATCGACAGTCCGACGGCGAAGGAGTCCGGCGAGACGAAGCCGATCACCCAGGTGTAGACGCAGCCCGCCGCACCGGCGAGCATGGCGCCGCAGGCGAAGGCGAGGGTCTTGTAGAAGGCCAGGCGCACACCCATCACCTCGGCCGCGATCTCGTTGTCGCGGATCGCGTGCAGCGCACGGCCGACCCGCGACCGCAGCAGCCCGGCGACCAGGACGAAGCTCACGACGGTGACCAGCAGCGCGAGGAAGTACAGCCACTGGTCCTCGGCCAACCCGGTCCACACCGGCGGCGCGGGCTTGGTCAGCGTCAGCCCCATGGATCCGCCGGTGACCGACTCGAACCGCTTGAGCAGCGGCACCAGGAAGATCGCGATGGCCAGGGTGACCAGTGCCAGATACAGTCCGCGCAGCCGCAGAGCAGGAATTCCGAGGGCGAACCCGAGCGCGAAGGCCACCGCCGCTGCGACCGGCAGGGTCGCGAAATACGGTGTGTCCCAACGGTCCATCAACACCGCGCTGGTGTAGGCGCCGACCGCGAAGAACGCGCCGTGCCCCAGCGAGATCTGACCGGTGTGGCCGACCAGCAGGTTGAGGCCCAGCAGCGCGACCGCGTAGATCATCGCCAGCGCCAGCTGGAAGGTGCGGAACGGCACCAGCTGGAACGGTGCGAGACAGGCGATCAGCAGCAGCGCGCCGATCCCGAGCCACGACCAGTTCGGCATCCGCGGCCGCCGCGTTTCGGTGCGCGGGGTTTCGGTCGGCGCAGTGGAGGTGTCCGCCGCGAGGGTGGTGTTTCGAGTTCCCATGTCGCTCATACCCGTTCCACCACCGCGCGACCGAACAGACCCTGCGGCCGCAGCAGCAGGACGCCGAGAATGATCACCAGTGGCACGCCGATCTTGAGTTCGGTGCCGATGACGTCCAGGTAAGCGCCGGTGAGGGTTTCGGCGACCCCGACGATCAGCCCGCCCGCCACCGCGCCGCCCGGGCTGTCGAAGCCGCCGAGCGTCGCCGCCGCGAACGCGTAGATCAGGACGCCGCCCATCATGTTCGGCTCGAGGAACAGCAGCGGCGCCGACAGCACGCCGGAGACCGCGCCGACCAGTGCGGCAAGACCCCAGCCGAGTGCGAGCACGGTGCCGACGCGGATGCCGACCAAGCGTGCCGACTGCGGGTTGCAGGCCACAGCCCGCATCGCCAGTCCGATCTTGGTGTAGCGGAACAGCAGGTACAGCAAGCCCATGACCGCGGCGACCACGCCGAGGACGCCGAGACTGCTGTAGCCTGCGGTGACGCCGCCCGCACGGAATGCGCCCTCCGGGAACGGGTTCGGGAAAGACTTCACCTGGTAGGACCAGATCCAGCCCGCGGCGGCGTTGACGAAGAAGAACAGGCCGACGGTGACGATCACCAGCGTCAGTTCCGGTGCGCCCTCGACGGGTCGGATGATCACCCGTTCGATCAGCATGCCGCCGGCGAAGGACACCGCGAGCGTGGCGAGCAACGCGGCCCAGAACGGCAGACCGCTCTGCACGCACTGCCAGGCCAGAAAGGCCGAGAACATGGCCAGCTCGCCCTGGGCGAAATTGACGATGCCGGTGAATCGGTAGATGAGCACGAGCGCCAGCGCCAAACCGGCGTAAATCGCTCCGGCCGTGAGGCCTTCGATGATCTGTTGCAGAAATCCGGCCATGATCACACCCGGTATCCGAGATAGGACTCGGCGACCTGCTCGTCGGCCTTGATCTGAGCCGCTGTGCCGGACAACACGATTCGGCCGGTCTCCAGGACGTGCGCCCGGTGGGCGGTCCCGAGCGCGAGATGCGCGTTCTGCTCCACGACGATCACGGTGGTGCGCTCCTCTTCGTTGATGGTGTGCACGATCTGAAACAACTCCTGGGTGACCAGGGGCGAGAGGCCGAGCGACGGCTCGTCCAGCAGCAACAGCCGGGGCCGGGACATGAGCGCCCTGCCGATGGCCAGCATCTGCTGCTGACCGCCGGAGAGGCCGCCCGCCGTCTCGCGCAGCTTGTCGCGCAGGATGGGGAAGAAGTCGAAGACCCGGCGCAGGTCGGCCTCGGTGCGGGCGCGGTCGCGGTGCTGATAGGCGCCGAGGCGCAGATTCTCCTCGACGGTCAGCGGCAGGAAGGTGCCGCGGCCCTCGGGGACATGCGCGACACCGAGACGCGCGATGGCTTCCGGTGTGCGGCCGGTGATTTCGGCGTCGTCGAGCCGGACCGTGCCGCGCACCTTGATCATGCCGCACAGCGCACGCAGCAAGGTCGTCTTGCCCGCGCCGTTGGGCCCGAGGACCGCGCAGACCTCGCCGCGAGCCACCGAGAAGCTCAGCCCGTGCAGCACCTTGGCCGCGCCGTAGCCCGCGCGCAGGTCGGTAACGGTGAGAAACGCTTCGTCGGTCATGCCGCCGTCCCTAGGTAGGCCCGGATGACCGCCGGATCACGTTGCACCGCTTCGGGTTCGCCCTCGGCGATGACGCGGCCGAACTCCAGGCACACCACCCGGTCGCAGGTGCCCATGACGAATCCCATGTGGTGTTCGACGACGATCACCGTCAGGTCGAACTCGGCGCGCAGGGCGCAGAGGCGCTCGGCGAACACGTCGACCTCGCCGTGGCTGAGTCCGTTGACCGGCTCGTCCAGCAGCAGCAGGCGCGGCCCGACGGCCAGCGCGCGGGCCAGCTCGATCCGCTTGAGCGTGCCGAACGGCAGGCCCGCAGCCGGATGGTCGGCGACATCGGCGAGATCGAGCCGCTCCAGCAGCGCGTCGACCTCGGCGCGCAGCCGCCGCTCCTCCCCGCGCACCCGCGGCAGGCGCAGACTCGCGGAGAGGAAACCGGCGGAGGCCCGGTGGTGGGCGCCGACGAGCACGTTGTCCCGGACGGACATGCGGGGGAACAACCCCAGATTCTGGAAGGTGCGGGCGATGCCGAGCCCGGCCAGCGCGTCGGGACGGACCGTCAGCAGGTCCTCGCCCTGGTAGCGCATCGTGCCATCGGTCGGCTGGTAGCGCCTGGTGAGGCAGTTGAACAGGGTGGTCTTGCCCGCCCCGTTCGGGCCGATCAGGCCGACCATCTCGCCAGGCGCGACGCCGAAGCCGACGTCGTGCAGGGCGGTGATGCCGCCGAAGCGAACCGTCAGGTGGGATATCTCGAGCATTCGTCCTCCGGCCCGCGTCCGAGACGTGGGTGAAATTCCGTGCGGGTCGGCGCAACCATCGCGGGCTGGCCTGTGGATCGTGGTCAGCGTAAAGACGCTGGTCAGGGCGCACATCGGACGCGGAGGCCCAATCTCGGCGGCGCGGTTTGTCCGTCGCGGACAGGGCAGGGTGCTTCCTTCGGCCCTGTTGACACCCGCGACGAGGGCCGTGGAGTATGCCGGGTTATGTCAGCTGGATCACATTCGATCGGGGTCTCGGCGCCGGTCCAGGCCGAGCGCACGCGGATCGTCGGCAGCGTCTTCGAGCACGCGCACGACATCGCCGACGCGGGCATGTCCGCGATCCTGGCGCAGGTCCCCGGCTACGCGGCGCGGGACAGGACCTTCCACGCCGACGTGCACGACCAGCTGACCCGCCTGTGCCGGACCGGACTCGGCGCGCTGCTCGACAAGCGCAGGGTCACCGTCGACGACATCGCCTACGCCCGACGGGCCGCGGCGCGCCGGGCACAGTCCGGGCTGACGCTGGTCGACTACATCTCCGCGTTCCGGCTCGGGCAGCAGGCGATCTGGAAATCGCTGGTCGCCCACGCGGGCGACTCGGAGGCCGGGCGCGACGCGGCGCTGTCGATGGTCGTGCCGCTGACCCGCTACTGCGATTTGATCAGCACCCAGGCGGCCAACGCGTATCTGGAATTCCAGCAGTACCTGTCCGCCGAGGCCGGGCGCGACAGCCGGGAACTGGTGGAGAGTCTGCTGGACGGCGCCCTGCCCGACCGCGGGCCGCAGCTGTCGACTGCCCACGCGCACGGCATCGGCGCCGAGCGGGCGACGCCCATGGTGGCGGTGACGGCGGTTGTGTTGCGGACGGCGGATCGCGGCGAGCCGGGCAGTTCCGACGCGGAGGCCAGGCACATCGCGTCGGCGGCGCTCGCGCGTACCGGTGTCAACGGATTGCGCACGCTGTCGGTGGTGCGCGGGTCGGAGATCGTCGCGCTGCCCGCGCTCGGTCGCGACGGCTCGGCCGACGACCTGTGCGCGCTGCTGCGGCGCACCCGCGACAAACTGCACGCCGAAGGCATCACCCTCGGCATCGGCGTCAGCACGGTGTTCACCGAGATCGCCCAATTCCCGCGCGCCTACCAGCAGGCGCGTTCGGCGTTGGATCTACTGCCCGAGGACGGTGGGGTGCTCGCCCTTCCGCACCTCTCGCCGTTCCGGTATCTCATGCTGCGCGCCGACGACACCGTTCGCCAGCTGGTGGACCCGCGGATCGCCGCCGCGCTGGCCGAGGACCGGCAGCGCGGCGGGATGCTCGCCGACACCATCCGCGCCTTCGCGGGCGCCGACATGAATCTGCGCGAGGCCGCGGACGGTTTGCGCATCCACCACAACACGGCCAAGTACCGGCTGCGCCGCATCCAGGAACTCACCGGTCGCAACGTCCGCAGCGTCACCGATCTCGTCGAATTGCTCGTCGCCATCGAGCTGCACGCCGCGCCGAAGTAGACGAGGAAACCGAAACTTGCACCGCTAGTTTGGCTGCTCTACGGTGAGCGGAAAACTTGCGTCGTTAGTTTTGGAGGTGGCATGAACGCCACGCTGTCGTTGGCGAGCATCCTGGCCGAGCAGGCGCGCCGCCGCCCGGACCGGATCGCGCTGATCGAGGGCGCGCAGCGGATCACGTTCGCCGAGTTGTGGTCGCAGGCCCGCGAACAGGCCGCCGCGCTGATCGAACTCGGTGTGCGCCCCGGCGACCGCGTGGCGCTGATGTGCCCCAACACCGCCGAGTTCCCGCGCGCCTACTACGCGATTCTCGCCGCGGGCGCCGCGGTGATTCCGGTGCACCTGCTGCTGACCGCGAACGAGGCCGAGCACGTCCTGCGCGACAGCGGGGCGACGCTGCTGGTGTGTCACGAGCAGTTCGCCGCGGTCGGCCGTGCCGCGGCGGGCGCGGTCGGCATCGGCTGTCACGACCCGAACACCCTTGTGGCGGAACCTATTCGGTCGTTCGTCTCGCGCGCGCCAGGCGACACCGCGGTGATCTTCTACACCAGCGGCACCACGGGCAAGCCGAAGGGCGCCGAGCTCAGCCATCTGAACATGGTCATGAACGCGACGGTGAACGCCTTCGACGCCAACGACGTACGCAGCGACGACGTCGCGCTCGGCGCGCTTCCGCTGTTCCACATCTTCGGCCAGACCGTGTCCATGAACTCCACTTGGCGCGCGGGCGCGACGCTGGTGTTGCAGCCGCGCTTCGACCCCGACGAGGCCATCCGCCTGATGCACGCCGAGGGCGTCAACACCTTCCACGGCGTGCCGACGATGTACGTCCGGCTCATCACCGCGGCGACGAAACTCGGTGCGCCCCAACTGCGTTTGTGCATCTCCGGCGGAGCGTCGCTGCCGCAGCCGGTGTTGGAGACCTTCCACGACCTGTTCGGCACGCCGATCCTGGAGGGCTACGGACTTTCCGAGACCTCGCCGACCGCCGCGGTGAACCAGCCGGACTTCGGTCCGAAGGCGGGCACCGTCGGACACGCGGTGTGGGGCGTCGAGGTCGAGATCGCCGACCCCGGCGTCGCGGACGAGATCGTCCTGCTGCCGCCCGGCGAACTGGGTGAGATCGTGATCCGCGGGCACAACGTGTTCAACGGCTACATCGGCAATCCGCGAGCCACCGCCGCCGCGGTCGTGCAGGGCTGGTTCCGCACGGGCGATCTCGGTGTGCAGGACGCCGACGGGTCTCTCACCATCGCCGACCGGATCAAGGACATGATCATCCGCGGCGGGTTCAACGTGTACCCGAGCGAGGTGGAAGAGGCGCTGCTGTACCACCCCGCCATCGACGCGGTCGCGGTGATCGGCCTGCCCGACGAGACCTACGGCGAGGAGATCTGCGCGGTGGTCGTCGCCGGCGCCGAGCTGACCGCCGACCAGGTCATCGCGTTCGGTCGCACCCGCCTGGCCAAGCACAAGTACCCGCGCCGGGTGGAGTTCGTCGACCAGTTGCCGCTCGGTCCGAGCCACAAGGTTCTCAAGCGCGAACTCGTGCTCCGATACAGCTGACGCAGATACCCGTTCGACTCCCGAGCATGCGCAGGTAGAAGCGGTCCTTTGGCGCAAAGGGTGAAGTAGATCGGCGACCGGCCTATGCTTGGAGCACAACATTGGATGGCGGCCGGGGCCGCGGATCGTGGCGACGATCCCGCGACGCCGAGGGCCGAAAGACAGGACCGGCCGCAGGCTGAGATCTTCAGACGAGCACAGTCCCACGCGGTTCTCGGGCGAATCGCACCGACCATGGTGGCGCCGTTCAACGGTGCCGTTCGGCCGACGGGTGGGACACCATCCCGTTGGGAGGTTCTGCGATGTCGACGAAAATCGTTGTGCGGTCCGGTGTCGGGCGAATTCACCGCTATGTGTACGACAAGCGGCGGCCGGGGGGACGGTCGGTAGCCATGCGCGGCAGTTGCGTGGTGATGGCGGTGGACGGCGAACTGGATCTCGCCGGACTGCCCGAGCTGTGTGCCGCGCTGGACTCCATACCCGAGCACGGCTGTCGCGCCGTGATCGTCGATTTCCGCACCACCCGCTTCGTCGGGATTCGAGCCGCCATCGCACTGGGGGAATTCAAGACCAAGCTCGCCGAACGCGGCGTCGACCTGCGGCTGGTGTCGGGACATGCCGAGGTCGACCGGGTCCTCGATGTGGTGGGCGTGCGCGCGCTGTTCTGTTATTACGCGAGCCTGGACGACGCGCTCGGACGATGAGGCGCGCGCTGATTTTCGGCGAAGGATCGCTTCGTTTTCCGGATGGCGTCCCGACCGACACTTCGTTCTCTGTGTTGTGGGGCTCGACCGCGTACTGACACGCTGATATGTCCGTGGTCGTGCGTTCGTCGGCTGCGTCCATCGCCGACGTCCGGAGGAGCCCCCATGCTGGAAACGAGTTCGTGCGCCGAGGCCGGTGACGCGCCGACCGCCGCGCAGGGGCCCGCGGACATCCGGGATCTGCACGCGGTGGTTCGGGAATTGGCGAAGGCGTTGCCGCACGGCGTGCTCGTCGGGCTGACGGTCCGCGTTGGCGACGAGATCGCGGTGCGCGCGTGGTCGTCACCGCGCGCGAAGCTGGCCGAAGAAGCCCAGCTCATCAGCGATGCCGCGCCGAATCGGGCGGCGCTGAGCGAGGAATCCGCCCGCACCGTCGGAGATCTGGACGCCGAGACCCGCTGGAGCGACTGCCGGGCGCAGCTGCGTCTGCTCGGTCTGCGCTCGCTGCACTGCCGCGGTCTGCGCGCGGCGAACGGAACGGCCGCCGTGCTCACCGTCTACGCCGACCGACCTCACGTCTTGGACGTAGATCTCGACCCCGCGGCGGCGGCCTGCCGAGAGATCGTCGCGATGCTGGACGGCCGCTAGATCAGTCGTGCAACGTCGTCTGCGGTGCGACGCCGTAGGCCTGGCGATAACTGCTCGCGAACCGGCCGGGATGGGCGAAACCCCACGCCGCGGCGACACCGGTGACGGTGTGCCCGTCGTCGGGGGAGGCCGCGAGCAGCTGCTCGTGCGCACCGGCCAGCCGCACCTTCCGCAGGTAGCCCATCGGCGTGGTGTCCAGATGTTTGCGGAACGCGAGCTGGATGGCTCGGATGGTGACGTGGGCGCCCGCCGCGATGTCGGCGACGCTGATCGGCTCGGTGGCGTGCGCCTCGATATAGGCGATGGCGCGGCGCACGGTGTCCGGGTGGGCGTCCCTGCGGTCGACGGCCGTCGGTTCGGGCGTCGCGGTGTTCGGGAAGGCTCGCAGCACGCTCGCCGCGAGACACTGTTGCGCCGAGGCGGCGATCAGCGAGGATTCCCGCGCCTCCGGCACGGCGAGGACGTGCTCGCGCAGCCACCGCACCACCTGGCGCAATTCGGCGACCGCGGTGTCCGACACCGGCCGATGATGGGTCAGCCGGACCGGCTCGACGCCCCTGCCCCGTGCCGCCGACGCCACCTGCGTGAACAGGGCCGGATCGAACATGGTCAGGCGATAGCGCGCGCTGCGCACCACCCCGGAATAGGGCTCGTCCGGCGGTGCGATCAGCGCGAGATCGCCGGGGACGAAGGTGTCCGTCGAGCCGTCGGCGAAGGTTTCCTCGATGGCGCCGGTCTGCATGTCGCACACGCACACCCGGCCGAGCGGATCGGCGCGGTAGGCCATGTCGAATTCCAGATCCAGCTGGTCGACGCTGACCGTGCCCATCACCTCGCGCGCGACCTGCGCTCGCGTCCGCTCGTGACTGCTGCCGATCCGCATCTTCGTGTAGGCCGAGTTCAGCATGGCCTCGGTCGCCGCCAGATCCTCGCTGTCGAAGACGAAGGTGTCCATCGCTTCCCGCCTCGGACCCGGGCCCGCGGACGGGCGACTGCACAGATGGACCGTCCACGGCGGCTCGGCGTGCGAACGCACCGGGACGGAAACACCACAGTAGTCCCGTTCTGGCGCGGCCGTGCCGGAAGCGCGGTCGCACCGGAACGATCGCCGTCAGGGTTGCGGGTTGTCCGGCGGCGCCGGACGCGGGAGGTCGCGGCGAGCGGTCAGGACTTCGTCGTCGTCGGCGAGCGGTTCGGGATCGCGCCACTCGTCGGCGCGCGTCGACCGGTTGCCCCTCAACGCCCCTTGCAGCTCGTGCGCGAGTTGGTCGTCGCGCTTGGGGCCGTGCTTGCTGTTTCCACGTTCCATGGGTCCTCCTTTCACCTGATCACCGGTGCCGGTCGGCCAGGACGTGCCCCGTCATGACCGCGCAACGGCCATCTCGCTGATCTCGCGGCCTCGCGGCTGCGACATGGCGAACACCGCGGCCGCGGCGACGTCTTCCGGGTTGTCGAGCGGGATGTCCGGCGGCGGTGCGTATTCGGGCGGCCTGCCGTCGACGAAGGCGGTGTCCATTCCGCCGGGTATCAGCAGGGTGACGCCGACTTCGCCCGCGGTCTCGGCGGCCAGTGCCCTGGTCAGGCCGACCATGCCGAATTTCGAGGCGCAGTAGGCGGTCGCGTCGGGCAGCGCCTCGAGGCCGAGGGTCGAGGCGCAGGTGACAATGCTGCCGCGACTGGCACGCAACGCGGGCAGCGCGGCGCGGATGACCGCGGCGGTACCGATCAGGTTTGCCCGGACCACCCGCTCCCAGTCCTCGGTCGCGACCTCGTCCAGTTTGCCGCAGGCATCGGCGCCCACGGCGGTGAACATCGCGTCCAGCCGCCCGCCCGTGCGGGCGATCAGCGACCGCACCGCGCGCTCGGAGTCCTGGGAGTACGCCAGATCCGCGTACTCCCAAGGGACGTCGGTGTCGGGTTTGTCTCGGTCGACGACGATGGCGACACCGCCCGCGGCGCGCACGGCGTCGACGGTCGCGGCGCCGAGTCCGGACGCGCCGCCGGTGATCAGGACGGTGCCGAGGTCGTTCTTCGTCGATTGGTTCACGAGGGTCCCTTCCGAGCGTCAGGGCCGCGGACGCACTCGCTCGCCGCGCGCGGCGATGGTCACGGTGGTGCCATGTGCGGCGCTTACCCGCTTTCCCCTCGGCCAATCGACGCGTCCGCACGCTATTCCACGCGCCGCGTACGCCAACACCCAGCGCCGGTCGGACCTATCTAAACGGTTCGAATTGAGAGATTAAGCGGGGTCGCTTAACGTCGATTCATGAGTGACAGGTGTTCCCCAGCAGCCTCGACGGTCGAACGCGGGATTCGGTATGAGCTACGCTGATGGCCCCATCACCCAGATCGCCTGGGTGACCGACGATATCGAGAAGGCGGAACGTTTCTTCGTCACGCATTTCGGCGTGCGGAAATGGACGCGCATCCCCGACGTCGTATTCGGCCCGCGCACGTGCACCTATCGCGGCCGCCCCGCCGATTTCACCGCGCACATCGCGCTGTCGTACCTCGACGACATCCAGCTCGAATTGATTCAGCCGATCCGCGGCGAGAGCATCTACGCGGAGTTCCTCGCCCGCCGGGGTCCAGGACTGCACCACGTGTGCTTCGAACCGGACGACTTCGACGGCGCCGTGGCCGCGGCCGAGCGGGACGGGCTCACGGTGGTGCAGCGCGGGGACATGGCCGCCGACATGCGTTTCGCCTACGTCGACGGCGCCTCGGAGGGTGTGCCGTTCATCGAACTGGCCGAGATCGGCCCGGCCATGCGGGCGTTCTTCGATCAGGTGCGGCGCTCGGCGACCTGACTCAGAGCCGCCAGCCTTCGCGCACCGATCGGCGGCAGCGGGTCCGCTCGTCACCGGCCGCTACGAACAGGGCGGTCAGCAACGGTATGCCGTTCGCCAAGGTTTCGCGGGGGAGCGGGCCGGTGGCGACGAGGGAAGCGAGGCCGTGCCCGATGGTCCAGCTCTGGGTGGCCAGTTCCAGCGGATCAAGGCCGGACCGGAATCGGCCCGCGTCCTTCGCGCGGTGCACGGTGGTCACCACGCGGTGCAGCGTCTCGTCGGCGGCGGCCGAATCCTCGAGCTCGAAACCCGCGTCGAACATGACCCGATAGAGATCCGGGTTCTCCAGTGCGTTGCCAAGGTAGGCGGCCCCGAGCGCCGCGAGGTCGCGCACCGGATCGGCGGTCGCCGCCACCTCGGCGAGCCTGGCCGACAGTCGGGTGAAGCCCTCCTGCCGCAGGGCTCGCCACAGCCCGTCCATACCGTCGAAGTAGGTGTAGACGGCCATGGTCGACACGTTGGTGCCGGCCACCAACCCGCGCAAGGTGACCGGCTCCCGTCGGCGCAACATCAGGGCGGCGCGTTCGAGCAGCATCGACCGCACGTGCGGATTCTTGGTGCGGGCCATGGCGCAACAATACATAGCATTGTTATGGTTTGCCTGACAGCCGCACGCGCGGAGCCGAAGACGTGGAGGAGTGGCCATGGCCGTCACGCTGGTCAACCCCGAGGGACTGCCCAAACCCGATGTGTACCGCCAGCTCTCGATCGCGCAGGGCAGCAGGCTGGTGTTCCTCGCCGGGCAGGTGGCCCGCGACGCCGAGGGCAACAAGGTGGGGGAGGGGGATTTCGCCGCGCAGGTCGAGCAGGCCTACCTCAACGTGGCCACCGCGCTCGCCGAGGTCGGCGGCTCGTTCGACGACGTCGCGAAGCTGACGATCTACGTCGTGGACTGGAACGAGGAGAAGTACCCGCTGCTCGGCGAGGGCGTGGCGCGCGCGGCCGCGAAGCTCGGCGTCGATCCGGTCAAGCCGATCACCCTGCTCGGTGTCGCCGCGCTGGGCGAGCCCGACCTGATGGTCGAGGTCGAGGCCACCGCCGTCCTGGACTGAGGCCTCGGCTCAAAGACCGTGTCCGTGAGCGGACTTCACGGCGTCCAAGAGCATGGCCAGCGCGTGCTCGATGGTCTGGTCGAGGACCCGATCGGGACCGCCGTCGAACCGACGGTGCTCGGCCCGTACCTCGTCGGCGGTGGCGACGGCGAACCAGACCGAGCCCGCCGGTTCGCCGTCCTGCGGATCGGGGCCGCCGACTCCGGTGACCGCGACGCCCGCGAAGGCGTCCATGAGCGCGCGGACGCCGGTCGCCATCGCCCGCGCGGCCGTCTCGGAAACCACCGGCACGTCGGGAACGTCGAGCACCTTGCGTTTGATCTCCGGGCGGTAGGCCACCACACCGCCGCGGAACCAGGTGGCCGAGTCCGGCGCGGCCCCGAGCGAGGAAGCCAGCCGACCGCAGGTCAGCGATTCCGCGACCGCGATGGTGAGGTCACGATCGAGCGCCAATTCGGCGAGTTCGGTGGCCCGTACGTCTGCTTGCGTCACCGGTACTCCCTCCTCTCGGGTCCGTGTCGACGTTACCGGCGCGACTTCGCCTCGGCCATCGACCCTGCCGCTGTTTCGATCGCGGCGAATCGGGAAATCGCCGTGCACCGGCTGCTCGTAGGGGGCGGCTCGGACCCGGAGGTGATGCCCATGACGCCTGCACGGTCGGGAACAGCGAGCTGGTCGCGCGGGAGGGTGGCGTGGTTCGACGCGCCGAAAGGGTTCGGTTTCATCGAACCCGCGTCGGATCCACGCGCATTGGTGTACGTGGACTATTCGAGTATCGAGATGGTCGGCTATCGCACCCTCGTCGAGGGGCAGCCGGTCGCGTTCATCCGATCGCGGGAACGGCCCGAGGCTGTTGTCGTGCGTGTGCTGGCCGAGGGCGTCCGCAAGGGGCGAGTGGCGGCCTGAACACGATCGCGGGCGGGTCGACGGTTGCCGTCGACCCGCCCGCGACCGTGTGCACTGCGGCTGCGCTGTGCACGACGGCAAGACTGTGCACTACGGCGAGACTGCGCACTGCGGCAAGGAATGCGGGGCGGCATGGCCGGCCCGGCGGCACCTCGGCGGATATGGTCGATCGCTTCGCGTCAGGGGCGGGCCGGTCCGCCGGACGTGGTCCTCGCCGTTGAGGTCCGTCGTCGCCGTTGACGATGCCGGTGGTGGACAGCCTGCTCCTGTCGACTTGTCCGGCCGCTGACCGGGCCCTCATCCGTGGCCAGTTGCCGACAAAGAGGTCATACCCGCTGCGCGGCAAAAGAATCGCGCGCGAGGGGGCGTTGTCAGTGCGCGCAGTCCGGCGGAGTATCCGGTAGGTCTTCGGCGCGCCGGAAGCCGATCGCCATGGCGATCAGCAGATCCTGGGACTCCGCGGACAGATCGCGCGCCGCGCGGGCCAGCCTGCGCAGCTTCCCGTCGAGCAACTGTTCGACCAGCACGCGGTCGCCGGAGTGATCGGCGCCGGACGGTTTCGCCAGCAGGCCGACCGGGCAGGTGTCGAAGAAATCGGCCAGCGCACGCACCGTGCGGACCGTCGGCGGGGTGCGCGAGCCGTTGCGCAAGCGGGCGACATACCGGGGCGAGATGGGATGACCCGCCGCGGTGAGCGCACGGGCCACCTCGGCGTTGCTGTAGCGCCGAGGGCATCCCGGCGGGCGGGCGCTGTCGAACAGCCGGTTCAACCGCTCGGTGAACTCCGATGCCTCACTGGCGGAGACGCGAGCCCGGTCGCTGATCTCGATGCGGCCAACCAACTCTGGATACCTCCGGTGACGTGTTCCTCCTGGTGGTGGCTGTGGCGCTCGGGATGGTACGCAGCGAAGGTCGGTGCCCGGGGCCGACACGCCGTGCCGTCGGCCCCGTCCTGATCTGGCTTCGGAGCCTGCGCTCAGCTCGGCGTCGGCGGCTCGCCGACGGCGCGGGTCGGGTCGATGACGGCGAACACCTCGCCCTGCTGCCCTTGCAGCACGCCCATCCTGCCGAACGGACTGTCGTCCGGACCGGCCAGCACGGTTGCGCCGAGTTCGGCCGCCTTGGCCAGCGACGCGTCGGTGTCGTCCACCTGGAACCAGGCCAGCCAGTGCGGTGGCGCCTCGACCTGCCGGCCTTTCGTGTCGTCGTTGATGCCGCCGACGGCATCGCCGCCCGAGGGGAGGGTGAAGGTCGCGTAGTCGAAGTTCTGGCCGTCGCCGATCTCCTGGTAGTCGTAGCCGAACACCGACGCGTAGAACCGCTGCGCCTCCCGGTAGCCGGGGGTGTGCAGCTCGTTCCAGCAGTACGCGCCGTGCTCGTTGTAGATACGGGCGCCGGTGTGGGCCTTCGACTCCCACACACCGAAGGCGGCCCCGGTCGGGTCGGTGGCGACGAACATGCGACCGAAGTCGAGCACGTCGAACGGCGGCATCATGACGGTGCCGCCCGCCGCGGTCACCTTCTGCGCCACCTCGTCCGCGCTGTCGGCGGCGAAGTAGGTCGTCCACACCGAGGGCATCGCCATGTTCTCCGGCTTCGGTCCGATACCCGCCGCGGCCGATCCCTTGCGCGACGCCATCAGATAGCCGCCCGCTTCCGGCGGGGAGTCGGCGATCTCCCAGCCGAACAGCGCCGAGTAGAACTCCCTGGCCCGGCCGGGGTCGTCGACCTGGCAATCGACCCAGCACGGCGTGCCCTGCGGCCAAGCGGTGTCCCGAGTAGGCATATCCGTTCCTCCTACCTGATCGAAGATCACGAGTGGATGTTCAGCACTGCCTTGGCAACCGTCGATCAACCACGGTAGACCTATCCGCCGCGGTCGCTGGCACGAATGCCAGGGGGAACTGTCGGGAATGGTCGTCCCTCGGGCGCGGGACGTGCGTCGGAGTGGACGCGGACGTGCGGAGAACAGGTGGAGTCGGGACAACGGGGCCGGTCGGCAGGGCGGTGGTACGGGTGGTGACGAGCGCGGGCGGCGGTTCCGCGCTGCCGTCACGGGAGTTGGTGCTGCGCGCCGTCTGCGGCGTGGTGGACGACTCCGACCCGCTGTTGGGCGCGGCGCACCAGTTGTCCAGGCTGCACGAGCGGCGCGAGCTGGTCGAGCCGGACGCCGCCGACGAGATTGATTGGCAGCGTGCGCGTCTGGTGTGCGAGATCGATCGATGGGTCGGATTCCTCACCCCGCCACCGATTCCGGAGGCGCCCATGCACACCGAGAGCGTCGGCGCCGTCGTGGATCGGCTCGCGCAACTGGCCGTGCTCGCCTATCTCGCGCTGGCCCGCGGCGCCGAGGCGCAGCTCACGGACGTGCAGCAGCGACTGAACGAATTGGGTTGGGCCTACGACGATCTGATCACCGAGGTGGGCAGCGGCACCCGGCGGCTGCCTGGCGCCGCGGCGAACTGACCGAAAGAAGCGGGCCGCCAACCGAATCGACGGCCCGAACGTTCACTCGGGCAGTTCCAGGCCGCGCGCGAGCACCGGCCACGAGGCCTTCAGCGCGTCGAGCCAGTAACCCCAGGAATGGGTTCCGGTCGGCGGGAAGTCGTAGGTCGCCGGTATGCCGAGCGAGTTCAGCTTGGCCTGCAGATTGTGGCTGCAGTAGTTGACGCCCGCCTCGATCACCCCGCCGGTGATCACCTGGCTCGCCAGCCCGTCCAGGCCGGGAAGCGTGTACGGGCCGTTGAGCATGTCGTAGCGGCCGGGCAGCCCGGTGCCGCTGGAAATGAAAAGCTCCACCCCGCGCAGCCCTTCGGCGTTCACGTACGGGTCGTTGGCCGCCCACATCGGATCGTCCTGCGGGCCGTACATGTTGTCGGTGTTGCCGCCACCCCACACCCCCACGGACAGGTTGACGAAGGAATACCCGATCGGATCGCTGATCTGCGCGCACCCGCTGTAGGCCGCCGCCGCGCGGAACAGTCCGGGCGCGGCGATCGGCAATTGCAACACGGAGGTGCCCGAAGTCGACAGTCCCGCAATGGCATTGAGTCCGTTGGTGCCGAGCGCGCCGTCGATCACCGGCGGCAGCTCCTCGGTGAAGAAGGTCTTCCACTTGTGCACGCCGAGCACCGGGTCCGGCGCCCGCCAATCGGTGTAGTAACTCCACGCGCCGCCGATGGGCTGGACCACGTTGAGGTCCTTGGTGCCCAGGAACTGCAGCGCCTCGGGGGTGCGGTGATCCCAGTTGGCGGTGCCCTCGCCGCCGTCGGCGCCGGAGAGCAAGTACAGCGTCGGCCGCGGCGCCGAGGTGTCCGCGGGGCGCTGCACGGTGATGGTGATCGGACGGCCCATCGCCGCCGAGTAGACGCTCAGCGTCAGGTTGCGGTCGTCCTCGATGGTGAAATCGACGATGCGCGAACCATCCGGCGCTACGGGCCGGGCTAGCAGGGCACCGCTCGTCATGATCGGATCGCTGGTCTCGGCGCGCGCCGCGCCGGGGACGAGCGTGGTGAGTATCGCCGCGGCGGCCGTCGCCAGCACGATCGCGGGCCTGCCGAGCGCTGGCCGCTCCATGGTGTACCTCCGTGACTCGTTCGGGTCCGTCGCACACTGCCAGGCACACCGTACTGGGTCGGCAATCGCTCGGCTATCGCGACGCGGCCGTTCCGCACGTCTCGCGAGTCAGGGCTCGGTCAGGCAATCCACGAACAGCGCGGTGGCCGACCGGCTGTCGTCGCCGCGCCATGCGACGGCCAGCTCGGCGGGCTCGAGTCCGTCGACCGGGCGAAATACCAAGCCGGGCCGCCGATAGAGGTCGGCGTTGCCCGTCGCGACCAAGGCGACGCCGAGTCCGGAGGCGATCGCCTCGAACGTCTCGTCCGCCCCGGTGGCCTCGGCGCCGACCCGGACCGGGTGACCGTCGCGCGCGTCGATCGCCAGCCAGTGATCGCGCAGCGGCCCGGCGGCGGGCGGCAGTGCGACGAACGGTTCGTCGAGCAGATCGGTGAACGCGACCGTCGCGTGGTCGGCGAGCCGGTGCCCTTCGGGAAGCATCACCCCGCGCGATTCGCGACGCAGCACCCGGGTGCGCAGCCCGTCGAGCGGGATCGGCAACCAGACGACGCCGACATCGCTGGACGCATCGGCGAGCCCCGCCGTCGGATCCGACCAGCCGACCAGGCGCAGCGAGACGGTCCAGTCCGGCGCCGCCGCGCGGAACCGGGAGATGGCTCGCCGCTGCAGATCGCGCCCCACCGCGGTCTGCATGCCGACCACCAGGGTCCGCGGGCGGCCGATCGCCTGGGCGCGCGGATACGCGCGATCCCAGCGCTCCACCATCTCCCGCGCGGTCGGCAGCAACTCGGCGCCCTGCGCGGTGAGCGTGACGCCGCGCGGCGTGCGTTCGAAGAGCTCGAAGCCGAGGCGGCGCTCCAGCGCTCGGATCTGTTTGGACAGCGCGGGTTGCGAGACGAAGACCCGCGCCGCGGCCCTGGTGAAGTTGGCCTCCTCCGCCACCGCGATCAGGTAGCGCAGATCCCGCAGGTCGACGTCCATAACGTTTGGTTATACCAACACGACTTGGACGGCAGGGGACATGATCGGCGAGAGTGGTGCCATGACCAACATCCCCGTGCGCCACCTCGGCGAAATCCCGGTTTCCGCAGTCGGTTTCGGCGCGATGGTGCTTTCGCCCGGCATGTACGGCGATATCGATGACGACCGCGCCCTCGCCGCGCTGCGCCACGCGATCGACCACGGCGCCACGCTCATCGACACCAGCGACGGCTACGGCGCCGACGGCCACAACGAACGACTGATCGGGCGCGCGATCCGCGGCCGCCGCGACGAGCTCACCATCGCCACCAAATTCGGCTTCCGCGTTCCGGAAGGCGCCGCGGCGCACACGTTCCCGGTCGGCTTCGCGTTCGGCGAGCTCGCCGTCAACGCCGAGCCGCGTTACGTGCGCGGATATGCCGAGCAGAGCCTGCGCAACCTCGGTACCGACGTGATCGATCTGTACTACCCGCATTTCCCGGATCCGGAGGTGCCGATCGAGGAGACCGCGGGCGCGGTGGGCGAACTGGTGGCCGACGGCCTGGTGCGCTACCTCGGCCTGTCCAATGTCACCGCCGAGCAGTTGCGGCGCGCGCACGCTGCGCACCCGGTCCAGGTGGTGCAGGCGGAATGGTCGATGTGGCGGCCCATCGATGCCGAATTGATCGCGGCCGCTCGCGAATTGGGTGTCGGCGTCGTCGCGTGGAGTCCGCTCGGCGCGGGTTTCCTCACCGGGACGGTCGATCGGGTCGGCGCCGACGATTTCCGCGCCAATCTGCCCCGTTTCGACGCCGCCAATCTCGCCGCGAACAACGATTCCTACGCCGCGCTGCAGGGAATCGCGACCGAACTCGGCATCAGCCGAAGCCAATTGGCGCTCGCCTGGCTGCTGCACCAGGATCCGCACGTGGTGCCGATTCCGGGCAGCCGCACCCCAGCGCACATCGAGGACAACCTGTTCGCGGCGAATATCGGCCTGCACGCCGACACCCTGCGCCGCATCGAGCAGGTGCTCGACGGTGCGGAGGCGGTGGGGGCGACGTTGCTGGAGAGCTGACTGAGCCGGTGCGCGTCGGCCCGGTCCGTCCGAGCCGACGCCTTCCGACAACCCCTCTCTCGGAACCGGAGTCGGCGAATCCGCGCGATCGGTCGAGGCGTCCGCTATACAGTGTGTCGCGCACGGCGCGCCGCCCGAATCCGCGACGCGGCAAATCTATAGTTTTGCTCGCAACGATGCATCGACTATGAATGTGGGGTGCTGTTCACACTCGTGATCACTTGCCTGCCATCGGATCTCCACGGTCGGAGGTCGATTTGACCATAGAGCACCCCATCGAGGACGAGGTCACGCAGCTGGCGCGGCGGGTCGAAAAGGCCCGCGGACGGCTGGCCTGGCAGTTCGACCCGGCTCTCACCGAGGCGCTGTCCGAGGACGAACTACACGCCGAACGCGAACTCGCCGAGCGAATTCGCGAACAGGACCGTGGACAGCGTTGGAAAGAGGTGCAGGCCGCCGCGGTCGCCTCCGACCGCGCGAGGCACACGGCGGAGGAAATCGCAAAGGCCGATATGCGAGATTTGTTGCTCGCCCGCAAGGCGATCGCCGCGCAGCGGCGCGAATCCAGTCCGCACGCCAAGCTCGCCTCGCTGTACCGGCACCGCGCCTGGTCGCTACGCGCGCTGGCCGGCGTGGTCGGCGCGGGCATGCTGTGGTCAGCGGTCAACGTGCAGCACAACATCGCCCCCGGCGGCCCGAGCGATCCGCTCTACTGGTTCAGCTATCTGCTGGAAGGGATGATCAGCGTCTGTCTGATCATCATCATGATCGGCACCAACAAGGTGGCCGAGTGGGGCGTCGTCGACAACCGCCGCCAGGTCGCCGCCGCCGAAATGGCGCTGTTGTCACTGACCGTCGGCCTCAACACCTACCCGTACCTGCGCTCAGGCCAGTGGTACGAGGTGGCCGTGCACGCCATCGCGCCCGTGATGATCGGTGTGGCCCTGCTGATTCACGATGCCGCGAGCGCCCGCTACGGCTTGGCCATTCACCGGGCCACCGAGCAGGTGCGCGATCTGCCCGACCCGGCCGAGCAGATTCGGGCCAGCTTGCCCGCGTTGGTCCGGCGCGAAGTCGTCACCGTCGCGGCCGAGCGGCCCGCGCCCGCGCCGCGAGCCGAGCCGGAGGTCGTCGAGGAACAGTACGCGGAGCCCGAGGTCGACGAGACCGACGCGGAAGAGACCGCGCCCGAGGACGCGCCGACCGAACGGGTCGAGAAGCGTCGCGCGCCCGCCGAATCCGGGCAGCCCGCCGCGAACGGCAGCAACGGTAAGGCGCCCGCGAAGGCCGAGCCGAGGCAGGCCGAAAGGCCAACGGTGGCAGCCAAGGTGGACAAGCCGGTCGTCGAGCCAGCCCCCGCGCGCACGCCGGAGCCGGTGGCCGCCAAGGTGGTCGTCCGGCAGACGCCCCCTCCGCCGACCAAGCCGATCGAGATCGACAAGCCCGCCGCGTCGCGTCCGGTCGCCGAGACCACGCCGATCAAGATGAGCACCAAGGACTCCCGCAACGCGAAGGACTCGCGGGACTCGCGCATCGCGAAGGACTCCCGCAAGGCGGCGCCGCCGGATCCGGACACCGCCTACCACGAGGTGGTTCGCTCGTCGGGCATCTACGACACCGGACAGTTCCGCATCGCCGAGGCGCTCGAACAGGAGCTCGCCGAGATGCAGGAGGCGCGCAGGCGGGCCCGCACCGGCAAGCGCTGAGCGGTCAGCTCGGGCTCGCGGCCGGGGTGAGCGATTCGCGCAGACGCTGATCGAGTTCGTCGCGATAGAACTCGAGGAAGCCGTCCGGGTCCGGTCCGGCGTTCTGCAGCACGAGGTGGTCGAACCCCGCGTCGGTATAGGCGCGGGCGGCCGCCACGTAGCGTTCCGGGTCGGAGCCGCAGGTGAAGTGGTCGCGGATGTCCTCCTCGCGGACCGTGGCGCTGGCGGCGGCGAAGTTGACCGGGTTGGGTAGCTCGCTCATGACCTTCCAGCCGGTGAGCGCCCAGCGGGTCGTCTCCAGTGCCGCCCGCGCACCGGTGTGTTCGTCGGGCGCCCAGGCCAACGGGACCTCGGCGTAGCGAGGTCCATTGCCACCGTGCTCCAGGTACTTCCGGACGATCGAGGGGTCGGCCTCGGTGGCGAAGAGGCCGTCACCGAGTTCGGCGGCGAGCTCGGCCGATTCCGGCCCGCCCGCCGCGACCGCGATGACCGGAAGCCGCTCGGGCAGGTCGAAGATTCTGGCGTCCGAAAGATGCTGGTACTTGCCCGAATACGACTGGTAGCCGCCGCGCCAGAGCAACCGGATGATCTCGAGCGCTTCGCGCAGCATCTCGTGGCGCACCCGCACCGAGTCGGGGAATTCGAGCCCGACGATGTGCTCGTTGAGCCGTTCACCCGACCCGACGCCGAGCGTGAAGCGTCCGTCGGAGACCAGCGCCATGGTGGCGGCGGCCTGGGCGACGATCGCGGGGTGGTAGCGCAGGATCGGACAGGTGACGCCGGTGGCCATGCCGATGCGCTCGGTACGCGCCGCGATGGCGCCGAGCACGGTCCAGGCGAACGGCGAGTGACCCTGGTTGTCCAGCCAGGGATGGAAGTGGTCGCTGATCTCGACGAAGTCGAAACCCGCGCGCTCGGCCCGCACCGCCTGGCGGATCAGTTCGGCGGGACCGAAACCCTCTGCCGCCAGCTTGTATCCGATCTGCATCGCTACCTCCTCGGCTGGTGGTGTCGCCGGTCGATCACCGATCGGCTACCCAAGACCGCCTGCGGGAAACGAGAGCGCGAGCTCACCTGCCGGTGGAACCGATCTAGTCGTACCTCCGGCCACGCGCGGGCCGACGACGGACTCCGTCCGGCTGTGCGATCGAGGTTTGCCGGGCACACGGCCGGGTAGATCCGCATCGTCGCACGTCACCGCAGATCCGCCGGGAGGTCCGATGTACGGTCTCGCGCAGTGGACACCGGGGCCGGGAGGCCCGGACCTGGTGCGGTTCGTCGCGACGAATCCGCGCCGCCGTCGGCCTCTGCCGGCGCCGGGATCCCGGACATACCGGGGGGCCGCGTGATCGGTTACTACATCCACCATCACGGCTCGGGACATCTCGTCCGCGCTCGCCGCATCAGCGCCTGCCTCGCGCAGCCGGTCACCGCGCTGACCTCGCTGACCCTCTCCGACGACGACGTCTTCGACGACGTCGTGCACCTGCCCGCCGGCACCCCAGCCGCGACGGTCCGCGATCCCACCGCCTCGGGCGTCCTGCACTGGGCGCCACGGCACGATCGCGGGCTGGCCGAGCGGATGTCGGCGGTCGCGGCGTGGCTCGCGGCGACACGGCCGGACGCCCTGGTGGTGGACGTGTCGGTGGAGGTGGCGCTGCTGGCTCGCCTGCACGGGGTGCCCGTCGTCTGCATGGCGCTGCCCGGCGCCCGCACCGATCCCGCCCACCAGTTGGTGCACCGCGTCGCCGAACGCCTGATCGCGGCGTGGCCGCGCGAGCTCTACGATCCGGCGTGGCTGCGCCCGTACGCGGACAAGACCCGCTATGTCGGCGGCATCACCCGCTTCGACGGCCGCCCCCCGTTGTTCGCGGCGCGTGACGAACGCCCGACGGTGCTGGTCGTCGGCGGCGCCTGCGGTGCGGCGTTCACCGCGGGGATGGTGCGCGCGTGCGCCCTGCGGCACCACCAATATCACTGGCGCACCATCGGATTGGGCGATTGGGTGGACGACCCGTGGCCGGAGCTGTGCCGGGCCGACGTGATCGTGACGCACGCCGGGCAGGGCGCGATCGCCGATATCGCCGCCGCGGGCAAACCCGCCGTGGTGGTGCCCGCACCGCGCCCGTTCGACGAACAACTGGCCACCGCGCGCACGCTCGCGTCGGCGGGCATCGCGCTGACGGTGGACCGCTGGCCCGATCTCGAGGACTGGCCCGGTTTGCTCGCGCGGGCCCGCGAGCTGGATACCGACCGCTGGCGCGCGTGGCAGACGCGTGGCGCCGGGCTGCGCGCGGCGGCGGCGATCGGGGAGGTCGTCGCCGAGCGGCTGCGGTCCGTCTCGTGAGACCCGCGGTCGTCTGGGGCGACCGGAGGCCGGCGACGGCTCGCTGGGAAGCGGGGCGATAACCGGGCGCGAGCGGGGTAAGCGACCAGCATGACAGCGACCATGGTCCCGAAAGCCCATCCCATGCCCGAGCCGCGCGGCGAACTGTCCGCGGCGGTCGTCGAACTGCTGGGCGGCACGCCGGGGCGGTCCGTACCGCGGATCGGGACGCCGGACCCCTTCGACGAGGATCTGCTCCTCGCCCTGCACACCTGCTACGAGCTGCACTACTACGGGTTCGCGGAGGTCGATCCTGGGTGGGAGTGGGATCCCGGCCTGCTCGGGCTGCGCGCCGAGATGGAACAGCGGCTGCTGCGCGGGCTGCGCGACGCCGTCCCCGGCGGGACCGATCTGGAAGGCGAACTCGAACAGCTGCTGGTGACGCCGGTCGAGGCGAGCGGGCCGAGCCAGTTCCTGCTCGATCGCGGCGAGTGGTGGCAGATGCGCGAGTACCTGGTACATCGCTCGCTCTACCACCACAAAGAGGCCGATCCGTACGCCTGGGTGATTCCGCGGCTGCGCGGTCAGGCGAAGGCGTCGCTGGTCGCGGTCGAGTTCGACGAGTTCGGCGGCGGGCGCGGCGAGCGAGTACACGCCGAGCTGTACGCGGAGCTGATGGCCGCGGCGGGCCTGAATCCGGACTATCTGCACTATCAGGACGTGATCCCGGCGCCGATGTTCGCGCTGATGGACACGATCTCGCTGTTCGGACTGCACCGTGAGCTGCGCGGGGCGCTCGTCGGGCATTTCGCGACCGTGGAGATCAGCTCGCCGCCGGGGGCGCGGCGGATGGTGGAGGCGCTGCGCCGCCTCGACGCCGACCCCACCTGCACGCTGTTCTACCGCGAGCACATCGAGGCCGACGCGGTGCACGAACAGGTCATGCGCCGCGACGTGATCGGTGACCTGCTCGCCAAGGAGCCCGCGTTGACCGAATCGGTGGTGTTCGGCATCCAGGCGACGAACCTGCTGGAGGACCGGTTCGCCGAGCATGTGCTGGGCTCCTGGGAGGCGGGACGCGGTTCGCTGCGCGACGGTGCGCCGGGTTCGGTGGGACCGCACGATTAGTTCGGCGCATTCCGGCTATCCGGCCTCTGTGATGTTGATTCGCCCGCCCTGGGTCTATCGCCCGCAAATGGATACCTGGCTGTTGGCCAGGGCGCTATCCGAGGCGGGCATTCCGCGCGGTGGGCACGTGCTGGACGTGTGCACGGGAAGCGGGGCTTTGGCCATCGCGGCCGCGCGCAGTGGCGCCGCGGCGGTGACCGCCGTGGACATCTCCCGCTCCGCGGCGGTGTCGGCGTGGCTGAACTGCCGGATCCGGGGGATCGGGGCGGAGGTGATCCGCGGCGACTTCAGCTGCGCGCTGCGCGGACGCCGCTTCGATCTCGTTCTCGCCAACCCGCCCTACGTCCCCGCGCCTGCGGGTGCGGGGCACCACGGTCCGGCGCGGGCGTGGAACGCGGGAGCGTCCGGTCGGGCCGCGCTCGACCGGCTGTGCCGGATGATGCCGGAACTGCTGAAACCCCGCGGCGCGGCGCTGGTCGTGCACTCCATGCTGTCCGATCCGGACAGCACGCTGACCCAATTACGTGACACCGGTTTGAAAGCCGCGATCGTGGCCCGTCACACCGTTCCCTTCGGACCGGTGCTGCGCGGGCGCGCCGACTGGCTCGCCTCGATCGGACTCATCGAACCCGGCCAGGACAAGGAAGATCTGGTGGTGATCCGTGCCGATCGAATCCGAAAATGAGCGCAGGCGAGTCACTTTCACCGACGACGGCCCCGCTCTCGTCGAGGGACCGGTGGAACTCGTTACCGCCGACGGCAAGACGATCCGCTGCGACCGCTTCCAGGTCGCGATCTGCCTGTGCCGCCGCTCCGCGAACTACCCCCTGTGTGACACCAGCCACCGCAAACACCGCCGCGCCACCACCTGAGGACGGATTCCGACAGCGACGCACGGACAGGAGGAACCATGGGTCAACAGGTCGGCGACTATGTCGTGCGACGACTGCGCGAATGGAACGTCCAGCAGGTCTTCGGGTATCCCGGTGACGGCATCAACGGCTTGATCGCCGCCTTCGGGCGCGCCGACGACGACCCGGCCTTCATCCAGGCCAGGCACGAGGAGATGTCGGCGTTCGAGGCCACCGGCTACGCCAAATTCAGCGGCAACGCCGGTGTCTGCACCGCCACCTCGGGACCGGGCGCGATCCATCTGCTGAACGGCCTCTACGACGCCAAACTCGATCACGTGCCGGTGGTGGCGATCGTCGGGCAAACCGCGCGCAGCGCGATGGGCGCCAGCTACCAGCAGGAAGTGGATCTGCAGAACCTCTTCCAGGACGTCGCCGACTACGTGGTCGAGGTCAATGTCGCCAATCAGTTGCCCAACGCGCTCGACCGTGCCTTCCGTGTCGCCATCACGCGGCGCGCGCCGACGGTCGTGATCATCCCCTCGGATCTCCAAGAGGAGGAGTACGAGCCGCCCGAGCACGCCTTCAAGCAGGTGCCCTCCAGTCCGCCGGGCGCGCTGCCGCCCGCGCGGGTGATCCCCGCGAGCGACGAGATCCGGCGCGCCGCGGAGATTCTCGATTCCGGGTCGCGGGTCGCGATCCTGATCGGCCAAGGCGCTCGTTCGGCGGCCGCGGAGGTCGTGGAGATCGCCGAGCGCACCGGCGCGGGCGTGGCGAAGGCGCTGCTCGGCAAGGACGTGCTTCCCGACGACCTGCCGTTCGTCACCGGGCCGATCGGATTGCTCGGCAGCAGGCCGAGCTACGAGCTGATGCGCGACTGCGACACCCTGCTCATCGTCGGCTCCAGCTTCCCCTACTCGCAGTTCCTGCCCGAGTTCGGTCAGGCGCGCGCGGTGCAGATCGATATCGACGGCACCATGATCGGCATGCGGTACCCGACCGAGGTGAATCTGGTCGGTGACGCGAAATCCACGCTGGCCGAGCTCATTCCGCTGATCCAGCGCAAGACCGATCGGTCGTGGCGGGAGAAGGTGGAGAAGAACGTGGCCCGCTGGTGGGAGACGCTCGAACGGCAGTCGATGCTGGAGGCGCGACCGCTCAACCCGATGCGCGTGGTCTGGGAACTGTCCGAACGCATTCCCGAGAACGCCATTGTCACCGCGGATTCGGGCTCCTCGACCAACTGGTATGCCCGGTGCCTGCGCTTCCGCGGCCAGATGCGCGGCTCGCTGTCCGGCACGCTGGCGACGATGGGTCCTGGCGTCCCGTACGCCATCGGCGCGAAGTTCGCCCATCCGGACCGGCCCGCGATCGCGCTGGTCGGCGACGGCGCGATGCAGATGAACGGGCTCGCCGAACTGCTCACCATCGCCCGCTATCGGCGCCGGTGGTCGGATCCTCGGCTGATCGTCTGCGTCTTCCACAACAACGATCTCAACCAGGTCACCTGGGAGCTGCGCGCGATGGGCGGTGCGCCGAAATTCGAGGAGTCGCAATCGCTTCCCGAGGTCTCCTACGCGGAGGTCGCCCGGGTCATGGGGTTGGCCGCGATCACCGTCGAGGCGCCGGAGGACCTGGGTCCCGCCTGGGATCGCGCACTGCACGCCGACGGCCCTGTACTGCTCGATGTGCTCTGCGATCCCGAGGTGCCGCCCATTCCGCCGCACGCCACCTGGGAGCAGCTGAAAGACACCGCCGAAGCCGTGCTGCGCGGCGACCCCGACGCAAGGCGCTTCATCACCCAGGGCATGAAAGCCAAAGCGCAGGAATTCATCAGGAGGAGTTGACCAATGGGTTTTCCGGAGCAGCAGCAAGAGGTCCCCGGCGTCCAGGCCAGGATGACGCCGGTGCCGGACTGCGGCGAGGACAGCTACCGCGGTTCGGGCAAGCTGACCGGCAAGGCGGCGGTGATCACCGGCGCCGACAGCGGCATCGGGCGCGCGGTGGCGATCGCGTTCGCCAGGGAAGGCGCCGACGTGCTGATCTCCTATCTCGACGAGGACGAGGACGCGAAGCAGGTCGCCGACCTGGTGACCCAGGCGGGCCGCAAGGCCGTGCTGGTGCCGGGTGATCTCGCCGATCCCGCGCATTGCCGCGCCGTCATCGATCGCGCGGTGCGGGAGTTCGGCAAGATCGACGTGCTGGTCAGCAACGCGGCCTATCAGATGACCCACGAGACCCTCGAGGAGATCTCCGACGAGGAGTTCGACCACACCTTCAAGCTGAACGTAGGCGCGTACTTCTATCTCGTGAAAGCCGCTCTGCCGCACATGCCTTCGGGCGCGTCGATCATCGGCAGCTCGTCGGTGAACTCGGACATGCCCTCGCCGACGCTCGCGCCCTACGCGGCGACCAAGGCGGCCATCGCGAACTTCTCCGCCAGCCTGGCGCAGTTGCTGGGGGAGCGCGGGATTCGAGTCAACAGCGTCGCGCCGGGACCGATCTGGACGCCGCTGATCCCGTCGACCATGCCGGTGGAGAAGGTGACGAAGTTCGGCGACGACACGCCGCTGGGGCGGGCGGGACAACCGGCCGAACTCGCCGCGGCCTACGTGCTGCTCGCCTCCGACGACGGCAGCTACATCTCGGGCGCGCGGCTCGCCGTGACCGGCGGGCGGCCCATTCTCTGATACGTCCGAGGCGGTGGTCGTCGGGGCAGGTGAGGCGCGATTTCTTTGCGATCACGTTTCGATAACGACGACGCGGGTACCCCACCGGAGTCGAGTTCGGTTGGAAACGAGGTACATCGGATGAAGCATGAATCGACCGTGGGCATCGCGGACGACGACACCGCCCGGATGGACTCCTACGACAACGCCGAGCCGTGGTTCGAGAAGCTGGCGAGCCTGGACGAGAACGACCCGCATCGGCAGCGGCTGCGGGAGGACATCGTCCGGATGTGCCTGCCGCTGGCCGAACACATCGCGCGGCGCTTCGCGGGCCGCGGCGAGGCGTTCGACGACCTGCACCAAATCGCCCGCCTCGGGTTGGTGCAGGCCGTGGATCGCTTCGACGTCTCCCGCGGCAGTTCCTTCCTGTCGTTCGCGGTGCCGACCGTGATGGGGGAGGTGCGGCGGCACTTCCGCGACCGCACCTGGTCGGTGCGGGTTCCGCGGCGGCTCAAGGAGATTCAGCAGCTGATCGGCCCCGCCACCGACACGCTCGCGCAGCGGCTCGGTCGCATGCCGACCGCCCGCGAACTCGCCGCCGAGCTGGATGTGGAGCTCACCGAGATCACCCAGGCGCTGGTGGCGAGCAACGGCTACCAGGCGGGCTCGCTGGACGCCGGCTCGCGCGACAACGACGACGACGGCTCGCCGCGCGCCGCCGTGGAAACGCTCGGCGCGGAGGAACCCTGCTACCGGCTGCTGGAGGACGCGATGGCGGTGCGTCCGCTCATCGCCGCACTGCCGGAGCGCGAACGCCAGGTGCTCGTCATGCGGTTCTTCGAGAACCGGACCCAGGCCCAGATCGCCGAGCGTCTCGGGGTGTCGCAGATGCAGATATCGCGCATCCTCGCCAAGACGTTGAAGACGCTGCGCGAACGGGCGCTCGGCGACGACGCCGAGCATGTGGCGGCCTGATCCTCAGCTCGACACGATCGCTACTCGGCAGGTCGTCTGTCGGCGGGTAGCCGGCAGCCCACCACCGCGGTGATCGTCATCGACCGGCTGTCCGCGAAGATCGACAGTTCGGTATTGCTGTCCCACGCCGCGCCGTCGCCGCCTTCGAACGCGACGTGCCGATCGGGTGACGAGCTACCACCCGGCCGCATATCCGTCGCGCCCGCGGACGCGGCCAGCGCGCGGGCCGTTTCCTGGAAGCCGGGCCAGGCGGCATCGGGCAGCGAACCCTCGGCGTGGTAGCGCGGCAGCACGACGCGTCGCCCGACGGTGTGCGCGTAGGGCCCGTAGCACGGCCCGATTCCACGCTCCTCGCTGAAGCCCCAGCGCAGCCTGGGTTCCAGCGCCGAGGCGGCGGCCACGATCTGTTCGACGACCGACGCGAGCTGTTGTTCGGCCACCTCGGAAGACGGCAATTCGGTCAATTCGGCTGCGGCCGCCGCGATCTCGTCGGCGGACGGCGGTGGGGCGGGCTCGCCGAGGAGGGTGGCGCAGCCGCCGGTCGTCAGGCAGGCGACCGCGAGTGCGGCGATCGAGCGCAGTGCGGCGGGTTGCCGTCGCGGTCCGGTCGCCATCGTCTCCCCACGCTTTCCGCGGCCGCACCGATCGCGAGCCTGCTTCCCGCGCAATCCTATTCGCGACCGGCGACGCGCGAGCACGGATCGCGACGCGCCGCGACCGTGCCCGCCACCCCGCGAGACGCTCTTTTAGATGTCGATTCCCGAGACATCCGCCGAGGTTTTGGATAGTTTGGCCCTCGTTCAGTGAAGATCTGGCAAACACTATCCCCGGCCCGGCGGCGACGGAGGTTCGCGCGTCGCGCGCGGCCGACGAGAAGGGGTGTGCGTTGACGGGGACTTTCCAGGCGGACGAACACATCGGTCGCCCGGCGCGGGGCAGGGAGGGGCCGAGAACGTGGTGACCATCGCCCAGTTGCGGGCCGTCTTGGCGATACTGCACATCGACCCGGACACGGTGGACCCGCCCTCCGACGGCCCGAGGGACGCTGCCGCCGAGCGGGCGCTGCTCGTCGGTCTGCTGCGCCGCGTGGTCGGCGGCGAACCGCGCCACGCCGTTCCGGTGCCCGAGGACCCGGCCGAGCGGATGTGCGCCGACGCCGCGGAGTTGCACGACCGCATCGGCGCGATGGCCGAGGACGCCACCGCCGAGCCAGCGCCGGTGTTGCTCGCCGCGGCCACCCGGTCGGCGGATGCCACCACGGCGTTGCTGGAGCTGAGCCGCAACCCCGTCGGCACCGACGCCGAAACCCGTTGGCGGCGTGCGCTGACCGATCTCGGGCAGGCCTATCACCTGCTCAACGACGAGTACGTCGGCCGGTCGAACACTACAACGGCCCCGCTACGCTGAGGGGCCGCGTCGCTGCGCTTCCGAAAAGCTCGCTCCGTCAGGCGGGACGGGCCGCGCGACGGTCGCGCCACACCAGAATGGGTTCCACCACACGCGCCGCTATCGGGCCGAGCACCGCCATCAGCAGCACGTACGTCGTCGCCAGCGCGGCGAACTCGGTCGGCACCGCGCCCGCGGTGACCGCCAATCCCGCGATGACGATGGAGAACTCGCCGTGCGCGACCAACGCCGTGCCCGCGCGCGCCCGTCCGTACCGCGAGGTGCCCGCACGTTTGGCGGCCCACCAGCCCGTGGCGACCTTGGTGGCCGTGGTGACCGCGGCGAGCAGGCAAGCCCAGCCGAGCACCGGGGGAATGGTCGCCGGATCCGTGCTCAGTCCGAACAGCACGAAGAACAGCGCGGCGAACAAGTCGCGCAACGGCTCCAGGATCTTGGTGGCGTTGTGCGCCGTCGAATCCGAGATCGCGATACCGAGCAAGAAGGCGCCCACCGCCGCCGAGACCTGAAGCGCGGACGCCAGACCCGCGACGAGCAGCGCCGAGCCGAGCAGCTTGAGCAGGAAGATCTCGCGATCCTCGCTGTCCACGATCATCGAGACGTAGCGTCCGAAGCGCAGCGCGACCACCAGCACCACCGTGACGGCGAGCAGGGCGATTCCGACCGTGGTGAGACCGGCCAGGAATCCGGCGCTCGCGAGCACCGCCGTCAGCACCGGCAGGTAACCGGCCATCACCAGGTCCTCGAACACCAGGATGGACAGAATCGTGGGTGTCTCCCGGTTGCCCAGCCTGCCTAGATCGTTGAGCACCTTGGCGACGATGCCCGACGAGGAGATGTAGGTGACGCCCGCCATCGCGATGGCGCCGGCCAGACCCCAGCCGAGGTAGAGCGCGACGAGCACGCCGGGGGTGGCGTTGAGCACGATGTCCACGACACCGGCCGCCCAGGATCGGCGCATGCCGGTGACCAGTTCGGCGGCAGTGTATTCCAGGCCGAGCAGCAGCAGGAGGAGGACGACGCCGATCTCGCTGGCCAGGTGGATGAACGAATCGACGTGGTCCAGTTCGACGAGACCGCCTGTACCGAACATCAAACCGCCGACCAGGTACAACGGGATCGGCGACATGCCGATACGCGCGGCGATGCGGCCGAGCAGGCCGAGGCCGAAAAAGACCGCGCCCAGCTGAATCAGCGAGAGCGCGGTTTCGTGTGCCACCACGCCTCAGCCGTCCGTCAGGATGACGGTGGCGGCCGCTAGGCCGTCCGCGGTGCCGACGACGATCAGGACGTCGAGGGCGTCGAACACGAATTCCGGTCCCGGCGAGGCGATCACGTGTCCGTCGCGCACGACCGCGACGATGGACGTCTTGGTGCGGGTGCGCATTCCGGTGTCGCCGAGCGGCCTGCCCGCGTAGGGGGAGCCTGCGGGAACGGTGAGCTGCCGGGTGGTCACCCCGTCGAATTCGCGGTGCTCCTCCTGCAACTGGGCGACCACCTGCGGTGCGCCGAGCAAGTTGGCGAGCAGCGACGCTTCGCGCCGGGTGAGCGAGATCTGGTCGGTGACGTCGGGGTTGTCGGGCTTGCTGACGATCAGGTCCACGGTGCCGTCGCGGTGGTCGATTACGCCGACCCGTCGGTTGTTCTTCAATGGAAAGTCTTTGCGGACACCAATACCCGGCAAGGGCGTTACCTCTACGTTCACCACTCCACCCTATCCGGACAATTCGGGCTCGTTCCGCGTCGTGGGAACGGTCGCCGGCGGGCGGGCAGCGAATCAGCGGCGATCGGGCAGCGCGGCGCGGACCGCTCGATAGCGGTCGTCGAGTCCGTCCAGCAGCGCCCGCAGCCCGACCTCGAAGGCGTCCTCATCGATGCGGTGTTGCCGATCGGCGAGCAGATGGGCCTCGCTGAGGTGCGGGTAGTCGCCGCCGTACACCGTCGCGTCGGCCGGGAACCCCGCGGCGAACGACGCGAGCGCGGAGCCGGTGATGAAGTAGCGCATCAGCGCGCCGACCGTGGTCGCCTCGCGGCGCGGCCAGCCCGCCGCCACCAGGCCGCCGAACACCGCGTCGGCGATCCGCAGCGCGTTGGGGCGATGGCCTGGCCCGCCCGCCAGCGCGGGGACGATGTGCGGATGGGCGGCCATGGCGGCGCGGTAGGAGTAGGCCCAATCCCACAGCGCCGTACGCCAATCCGGGTTCTCCGGACCGAGCGCGGCGAACATGCCGGTGTCGACTTCGCCGAGCACCGTGTCGGCGATGGCGTCGATGAGTTCGTCCTTGGTGCCTACGTGGTTGTACAGCGACGGTCCTTGGACGCCGAGCTCGGCGGCGATGCGCCTGGTGGACACCGCCGCCATGCCCTCGGCGTCGAGCAGTGCCAATGCGGTGGCCACGATGCGCGCTCGGGTGAGCAACGGGTGGCGGGGTCGGGCCACGGTTTGCCTCCTTGTCCTGTCGCAGCATTGTCGCAGGAGACAAAAACTTGCGCTGCTAGTTTATCGGCCTTACGGTCGATCGGAAAACTTTCACCGCTAGTTTTGGAGCGTGATTCATGCGGGTCGTCTCTCTCGCCCGATCCAGACACAGACCTATAGCTCGACTGCGGGGTGTCTTCACGGCGGCAGTCGTCGTCGGTGTGACAGTGCTCGGCGCCACACATGCCATCGGCCCCGCGGCGGCCGCACCCGAGCCCAGCGCGAGCGTGTCGGTCGAGCAGCAGCTCGCGGATCTGATCGGTGCCGGGCTGCGGCCAGCGCCGGATGGCAGGCGACCGCAGCCGATCGTGGACACCGGCAGCGGCTCGGGTTCGGCCGCGCGCAGCCACGCTTCCCGGGTGATCGGCGAGGGGCCCGAGGTGTCGGCGTTCCTCGCGGCCTTCGTCAACGGGTTGTCGCACCCCGACGCCGCGCCCGCGGGTGCGAACAAGCCGGATTGTCGTCCCAGCGCCGAACATCCGCGGCCCGTCGTGCTGGTGCACGGCACCTGGCTCAACGCCTACGACACCTTCGCCTACCTGTCGCCGCGGATCGCGCGCGAAGGGTACTGCGTCTTCACCTTCAACTTCGGTCGCTCCAGCCTGTTCGAGGGCGGCGGTCTCGGACCGTTGCTGCCCGGCCGCTACGGCGTTGGCCCGATGGAGGATTCGGCGCGTCAGCTGCGCGACTACGTCGACACGATCTTGGCCGCCACCGGCGCCGAGAAGGTCGACATCGTCGCCCATTCGCAGGGCGGGCCGGTCTCCAGCCAGTACCTGAAGTTCGAGGGCGGCGCGGAGAAGGTGGGCAAGCTCATCTCCTTCGGCGGCACCAACCACGGCACCTCGCTGATGGGCATGGCGACGCTGGGACGGTTGATGACCAACCTGGGGCTGAACATCCTCGGCTTCTACCGGCCGCTGATCGGCCAGGCCAACATCCAGCAGGTCGTCGGCTCGGAGTTCTACGCCAACCTGAACCGGGACGGCGACACCGTGCCCGGCATCGAGTACACCGCGGTCGGCACCAGGCACGATCAGATTTCGAACCCGTTCGAATGGACCTTCCTGCGGCCCGGTCCGGAGGCCCCCGTGCAGAACATCACCCTGCAGGACGGCTGCGAGCAGGACATGTCCGATCACCTGACGCTCATGTACTCGCCGCGCGCCGCGGCCATCGCGCTGCGCGCCCTGGATCCGCAGGCGTCGATCGAGCTGACCTGCGCGTTCAACCCGTGGATGATCGGCGGCGGCGGTTCGCTCTGACCTGTCGGCGACGCACCGGGACCGGTTGGGAGGCAGTCCGATCGCCCCGGCCGGAAACTACGAAAGGGACGCCCGGCCGAATGGCAGGCGTCCCCTTCTGGGTGATGCCGAAGTCAGCAGCTGGTCGGCACCGGATCACCGCGGAAGCGCGCCTCGACGTAGTTCCACGCGTCGGCGAATCCGGCGGCGGCCGCGGTCATGTGCTCGGCGATGTCGTAGGGCACCAGTTGCACAGGGGCGCCCGCCTTGCAGTAGCGATCGGCGACCTCGGCGACCGAATCGAACGGCGTCAGCGTGTCGTAGCGGCCCTGCCACAGGTAGGTCGGCACGGTCGGCACGCCTTCGAAGTGGCGCAAGCTGTTCTCGTACAGCACTTCTCGGGCCTCGGGGCTGTCCATCAGGCTCTTGGACGCGGCCATCTGCTCGGCGCTGCGGAAGGCGCCGTGGAAGAGCAGGAAGCGGCGGCAGGCGTCGTGGGTGAACTCGCGGAACCACAGGCCGTTCGGGTTGAGCTGATCCGAGATCGGCAGCCGGTCCGGGTACTCCCGTTCCAGGCCCATCGCCGCGGCGAAGGCGAGGCCGAAGCCGGGGTGCGGTTCGAAGCCGAGGCCGAGCGCCATCTGCTCGAGATCGGCGGGGATGCCGCCTGCGACCGCGGCGGTCAGCTTCAGGTCGGGCGCGTAGGTCGGCTGGAGGGCGGCCGCCCACGCGGTGGCCATGCCGCCGCCCGAGTAGCCCGCGATCGCGACCGGCGAAGTGCCGAGACCGAGTTCGGTGACCTTCTGCACCGCCTTCACGCTGTCCAGCGTGATCATGCCGCTGAGCTTGGCCGCGCCGTAGGCGACGGTCGGGCCGAGGTAGTCCGGAAGGGAGACGGCCCAGCCGCGGCCGATCGGCAGTATCGCGCCGGGGCCGTCCTGGAGTTCGCCGTTGAACAGCGAGCGCGACGGATTGCACCGGGAGCCAAGCGAATTGATCAGTGCCTGGTAGGAGACCAGGGGTGGATTGCGCACTCCGATGGGGAGCAGGACGGTGGTGATGCCCATGATGGGGTTGCCGCCGGAGTTGGTGGAGCGGAAAGCCACCTGCCAGCCCTCGGTGCCTACGTAGAGGCCGGTGTCGATCTTGCGGGTCCGGACGACGTCACCGGGCCGCAGCGCGGCGAGATCGGCGGGCGCGCTGTAGAACGGATCCGGATCGGGTTCGGGATAAAGGGGTTCGGCCTGCGCCGGGGCGCACAGGACGCCTAGCGACAGGATGCTCGAGACGAGGATCAATATTCGAGTCGTGACTCTGGACACGGTCTTTCTTTCGGGCATCGGGGTATCGCCGATGGACGACCGTGGGATGAGGGGCCGCGGCGGACATCGGTGACGTATTTGGCAGGGTGGGAACGACGCAGTGGAGCGACTTCGGTCACCGCGTGCACCGCGGTCGAATGGAATGGGTCGCTGGAGACGCGTGCACGCCACCGCCCCTCGCGGCGGATGGTCGTGCGAGGCTTGGCGCACCTCCTTCGTCTCCGTGGCTGCCCGAGGCCGCAGGCGACGGCCACTATCCGCGGCGAACATATCGCAACCAAGATCGTATCGAGGACAACGACACACCGAACTTGGTGATTCTCACAGTGGAACGGACGCTCCGCTGTGTGATTTCACAAGGGTGCGGCCGTCCGCGTTTCTCGGCGCGACCTGCGGGTACGGATCGAAGATTGTTGCGCCCGAGTAGAATTCGGACCCAACATAGCGACGGAGAGGTGAGCGTCGAACCGGTCGTGATCAGCGGGAACCATCGCGATCACGGAAGTGTACCCACTCGGAACGGGCGGTAGCGATCATCCAGCATCGGGGGCTCGGCCGCGTTCCGTGGAAGTGACCATCATCGTGGTCATGGCGACGATCAGGCTCGCGAGACCGATGCCGATGGCCGCGAGGTCGAGCCCGAGAAAGACTAGTTCCATTGACGCAGAAAAGGATCGGTGCCGACACTCAGCGCGCCGAGCGCCGTCGCAATCCAGTATGCGAGGAAACCGAGATCGGTCCAGAGCCGCCGAGTGCCGCCACCGGGGTCCGGTGACGGCACTCGGCGAATCTTCGTCAGGGCGTGGAGAAACCGATCAGTGCGCCGATGCCCGCGCCGATCGGGACGGTGACCAGCGCGCCGACACCGCCGAGGAAGAAGCCGAGCACCGCGCCGATGCCCGCGCCGATCAGCGCGCCGACCACGGCGTTGTGCTGCTTGCGCGCGACGGTCTCGTCGTAGTCGACGAGCTGGCGCAGGTGCTGTGTGGTCGCGGCCGGGGCGCCGGCCGGCGTGAGGGTGAGGGTCCGGCCCGCGTCGGTGATGCGGGGTGTCAGGCCGAAGGTCTGGCCGTGGGCGGTGAAGCCCATCGGCAGGGTCGCGACGATGCGGCCCGAGGCGTTGGCGAGGGTGACCGTCCGCGCGTCACCGGCGAGGGTGAACGCGCCGCCCTCGACGGTGGTGACGATGCCGCTGCCGTCCGAGGTCGGCCCTGCGGTGTAGCCGATGCCCTGGTCGACGCCGCGCACGGACACCTCGGCGGCGGGATCGGTCGGCTGGGCGTTGACGGCGCCCGCGGAGATGCCGATGGCCCCGATCGCGAGCAGGGCGGAAGCGGCGAATTGATTGACTCTCATCGTGTTTCCCTACGTGTTTCGTTCGGGCAAGACAGCCGATGCGTCCCCAAGAGGCCGGTGCTCGGCCGTACTCATTCTCGCGTCCCACCGTGCGAAACGGGCGGTTTTGCGAAATCTCCACTCGGAAAACGCTTTCCGGGTATCGCGATTATCAAGGCCGTGCGGCCGGATCGCGGTCGCCGCGCTGCGCCGGGTGGACGGTGTAGACCACCGACCACGGTCCGGTCGGCGTCTCCGGCGCGGGCAGCGGAACCGGCCCGGCGCCATCGCGCAGAACATCGGCGGCGACCTGCGCGAAGCGCGGTGCGGCGGGGTGCGGCGCGGTCTCGGGCCACACGGCGCCGACGCGCAGCCGCAGCGGCCGGTCGACGAGCGGACGCCAGGCCACCCTCGGCTCGCGGCGGGCCAGCGCCTCCCTGGTGAGGGCGACACCGTTGCCGGAAAGCACAAGTCCGAGCAGGAATTCGGGATTCCGGGCGTGCCGCACCGGTCCCGGAACGAATCCGTGCGTGTGACACACCGACAGCAATTCGTCGTGCCAGCCCGGAGCGGTGGCCCGCGGGAAGAGGATCAGCTCGTGTCCGGCGAGGTCGGCGAGGCTCACCTCGCGCAGGCGGGCCAGCGGCGAGGTGCGGGGGAGCGCGACGCCGAGGGGGAGCTCGGCGGTCGGCCCGCAGCGCAGGTCGGGCGCGTCGACCGGATGCTCCACCAATCCGACGTCGAGTTCCGCGGTGGCGAGCAGACGGAGCTGTTCGGCGGTGGTGAGTTCGTGCAGGTCCACGGTGAGTCCGGCGGCCTGCGCGGCGAGTTCGCGAAGCAGGCGGTGCAGCACCGCGGCGGGCGTGTCGGGTGGGACGCCCGCGCGCAGCGTTCCGAGACTGCCGTCAGCCGCCTTGCGCGCCACCGTGCGCAATCGCTGTTCCGCGGCGAGCAATGCGCGGGCCTCCTCGATCAGCAGCTGACCCGCGGTCGTCAGCTGCACCGCCCGCCGTGAGCGATCGAACAGCGCGACGCCGAGCTCGCGTTCCAGCCGCTGAATGGACTGGCTCAGCGGCGGCTGCGCGATGCCGAGCACCTCGGCCGCCCTGCCGAAATGCATCTCCTCGGCCACCACCAGAAAGTGGCGCAAGTGCCGGGCGAGGTCCATCGGCCGACGATAGGCGATCGGATATCGGCCGCTCCGGCGCGGGCCGGTTAGCGTTGGCCGTTGTGTCACCCGAGGAACGCATCCGCGAGATCTTCGCCGAGCTGCCCGTGCGCGGCCGGTTCCACGCCGTCGACCTGGCCGACGGGCGCGAGATCGGCGTCGACGCCGACGATCAAGTCGTGATCGCCTCGATCTTCAAGATCCTGCTGATCCTGGAGTTCAGCAGGCAGGTCGACGCCGGCCAGCTCGACCCGACCGAACGCGTGCTGGTGCGCGCGGTGGACCGGCTCGGCGGCTGGGGCACCGCGGGCTGCGCCGACGACGTGGAGATGTCGCTGCGCGATCTCGCGTACTTCACCATGTCGGTCAGCGACAACACGGCCGCGGATCTGCTGCTGCGCAGGATCGGACCGGACACGCCCGCGCTGCTCGCCGCCGAGTTGGGGTTGGGCGCCACCAGGGTGATCGGCGGACCGCGCCAGTTGCTGGAGACGATGTTCGCCGACGTGGGCGCGCGCACCGCCGCCGAATTCGCCGCGATCTTCCCGAGCCTGCCAAGGGAGCGGGTGGCGGACATGCGGGTCTTCCGGCCCGAGCACACCACCTCCAGCACCGCGCGGGAGATCACCCGGTTGCTCGGCATGATCTGGCGCGACGAGGCGGGCAGTCCGGCGGCCTGCGCCGCGACCCGAGATCTGTTGCGGCGTCAAATGTTCTGGACCCGGCTGGCTGCCGCGTTCCCGGACGAGGTGCTTGTCGCCTCGAAGACCGGCACGCTGCCCGGACTGCACATGGAGGCGGGCGTCCTGGAGTACCCCGACGGCGGGCGCTACGCGGTGGCGGTGTTCGCGCGCAGCGACGAGCTCGCCACCCGCCGCATCGACGTCGACTTGGCCATGGCGCGGTCGGCGCGGCTCGCCGTCGATGCCCTCCGCGATAGCTCCGACCAGGTCTGATATTCGATCACATATCGGCACGGCACGTTTTCGATCTTGGACGAGACCCGCGACGGCCTGCTTGTCTCGTCGCCATGACATCTCCACGGATCAACCGCCGCACCATGTTTCGTACCGCCGCCGCGGGCGCCGGGGTCGCGGCCGCCGGCGCGGCGGGCGCGGGCGCGTTCCTCGCGGGCCGCGATTCCGGCGCACCGGTTCGCCTGCCCGGCGCGGGAAACGCGGAATTCCGCTGGCTCGGCGTCTCCGGCTGGCGCGTCGACATCGGCGGCGACACGCTGCTCATCGACCCGTACCTGAGCAGGTACCCGGTCGGTCTCGCCGCGGGCGCCTTCGACCCGAACGCGCCGCTGCGAGTCGATCCCGCCGCGATAGACCCGCACGTCGGCAACCCGAAGTACGTCTTCGTCACGCACACCCACTGGGATCACTTCAACGACGTGCCGCACATCGCCGCGCGCAGCGGCGCACGGGTCTTCGGCACCTTGACGACCTATCACGTGGCACAGGCATGTGACGTGCCGTCCGAGCAGCTGAGCGTGGTGCGCGGCGGCGAGGTGCTCGATTTCGGCGGCTACACCGTGGAGATCGTCGGTTCGCTGCACAGCCGGACCGGCCGGTATTCGGTCACCTTCCCCGGCGTGCGGACCAGCCGTCCCGAGCGCCCCGCGACCATCGCCGATCTGCCAGAGGGTGACACGCTGGCGTTCCTGCTGCGCGTCGACGGCGGGCCCTCGGTGTTCTTCATGGGCGCAAGCGATTTCGTCGAACGCAACCTGACCGGCGCCACGCCCGACGTCGCCATGATCGCGGTGAACTCGAGCGACGCCACGCACGACTACGCCGCGCGGCTGACCCGCGCGCTGGACTACCCCCGCACGGTGGTCCCCGTGCACTGGGACGATTTCGAATCCCCGCTGGCCAACCCGCCGCGCACCGACGAAAAGAGCGCGCAGCGCCGCGACTCGCTGATCGCCGCCGTGCGCGCGGCGAGCCCGGAGACGGAGGTCATCGTGCCCGAGTACCTGACGCCCTACCGATTCGGCTGATCGAAGCAGGCCACGCCCGGTTTCGTCGCCGAAGAAGGCCGTCGACCCGTCGTCTCGTGATCGGAGTGTGGCGGCAGGGCGGTCGGGTATGCGGCGAGCATGGCTACTACAGCTCCGCTTCCCGAAGAACGTGCGGGCGCGCCGCTGCGCGCCGTGGTGACCGGGTCGGACTCCGGTATCGGCGCGGCGGTGGCCGTCGCGCTTGCCGGTGGCGGCGCCGACGTGGGCATCACTTTCCACACCGACGCCGAGGGCACGGCGGCCGCATCATCAACATCACCAGCGTGCACGAGCACGCGCCGCTGGTCGGCGCGGCGCCGTACTGCGCGGCCAAAGCCGGGCTCGGCGCGTTGACCAAGGTACTCGCCCTGGAACTCGCAGGTCTGAACCCGGCCGAACGCTCGGCCGTCCCGCTCTGCAGGACTCGGTCTGCGAATTCGCAGCCCGAATTATTCTTGAAACCGGGTTCAGCCCATAAGATCTCGGCCATGACAAAACTCGCACACCGCCGGATCACCTTCTTCGCCGGAGCCGTCATCGCCGCCGTGCTCCCGGTGACGGGGGCCGGGTACGCCTCCGCGGACCCCGCCACCGACGCCTACTTGCAGGCGGCGAAGGAGGCCTGCGAGTCCGCGGGCTACCAGCTGAACTCGAGCCTGGCGGCCGCGGGCTTCCGTTCGCCGAAGGCGCCGTGCGTGGATCCGCGCACGCTGGCGGTCGTTCGGGTGCCCGTCGCGGACGGCACGGCGTGCTCGATCCTGGACGGCGTCGTCACCCGCGAGGGCACCGCCTTCGACGGTGTGTGCAGGTAACCGTCCCTCTCTCACGGCCCTCCGCTGCCCAGCGCGCGGAGGGCCGTCGTCGTTTTCGACTCGCCATCGGACACGGCGAGCCGCGCACGGATACCGAATCGGTTGCGGCCCAACCCTTCTTCCCTAGCGGCGGAAACCGGGTGTCGATTCGATCGGAACGGCCGACCCCCGGCGTGCATCGTCCGGCTGCTGGTGCGGAGTGCCCCGCGGTCAGGTGAGGCGGTGCTCTTCGACCGGTGTGCTCAGGACGGTTCCGTTGAGGTCGAGGTAGAGCAGGCGTTCGGTGATGGACAGCGTGACCGTGTTGCGGCGGTCGATGGCCGGGACGGCGGCGTCGACGAAGGAGCGGTCGAAGCTGTAGAGGGGGATGTCGGCGGCGCGGTGGATGCGCTTGCCGGTGAGCTGGGCGAGCACCTTGGCGGGGTCGCGGTGGGTGTAAACGGCGACGCGTTCGGCCGATTTGCTGCCGCGGTGCACGCGTTCCGCGTCGGGTGCGCCGACCTCGATCCAGCTGGTGAGGCGACCGGTGAGGTCGCGCACCAGCACGGCGGGCTCGTCGGTGGAGGACACGCCGCCGTCGCTGAAGGCGATGCCCTCCTCGTACTCGAGGCAGTAGGCCAGCAGCCGCGTCAGCATGAACTCGGCCGATTCGGAAGGGTGGCGCGCCACCCGCAACTCCAGCTCCTCGTAGACGCCGCGATCGATATCGGCCAAGTGAACGGTGAACGTGTGCAGTGTCGCGCTGAGAGCCATAGGAGCAGAAGCTTAACGAGGGGTGCGTGGCAATAGACTTTCGCCGTGGCGGATCGGCGGACCAATGGCGTGGCGGATCTGGCGCACCTGCGGACCTTCCTCGCGGTGTACCGCGCGGGGTCGATCACGGCGGGCGCCGCGCAGGTCGGGCTGTCGCAGCCGACGGTGACCACGCAATTGCAGATGCTCGAGCGGCGGCTGGGTCGTCCGCTGTTCGATCGGCTGCCGCGCGGGGTGGCGGCCACGGCCGCGGCGCACGAGTTGGCCGCCCGGCTGGCGGGGCCGATGGACGCGCTGGAAGCGATCGCGGGCGGCGCCGAGCCGGAGGCGGCGCTGCCCGAACCGCCGGTGCTGCTGGCCGGGCCCGCCGAACTGCTGGCCGCCAGGGTGGTGCCCGCGTTGGCGCCGCTGGTGGCCGACGGCGTGCGGCTGACGCTCACCGCGGGCCTCACCGACGACCTGCTCGCCGGTCTCCGGGCCGGAACCTACGACCTGGTCGTGGCGACCACCCGCCCGCGCGGCCGCACGGTGCTCGCCGAACCACTCGCCGACGAGGAGTTCGTCCTCGTCGCGGCCCCCGCCGTGGCGCGGCGCATCGACACCGAGCGGCTGCGCGCCGGGGATCCCGCGGCGCTGGCCGGGCTACCGCTGCTCTCCTATGCCGCCGACCTGCCGATCCTGCGCCGCTACTGGCGCCACGTCTTCGACACCCGCCTCACGGCCGAGCCCGCGCTGATCGTCGGCGACCTGCGCGCGGTGCTCGCCGGGGTGGTCGCGGGCGCGGGCGTCAGCGTGGTGCCGCGCTACCTGTGCGCGCGCGAACTCGCCTCGGGCGCGGTCACGGCGCTGCTCGAACCGGAGGACCCACCGATCAACACCGCCTTCTTGGCCCGCCGCCCCGGAAGTTCGCCCCGCCGCCATGTCGAACGGGTACGCCGCCACCTGCTGCTCGCCGCGCGCGACTGGTGATGTGTGCTGGCGCTCGCCGGGCCGATGGGGTGCCGCGCGGGGCCGGTGATGTCGGTTGATCGCGCCGAGTCGGTAGGTCGCCATGCGGGGCCGGTGATCTCGGCTGGTATGCGATTCGGCGGGTCGCCGCGGAGACCCAGTGATGTGGGCTGGCGTGCGCCGAGCTGATAGGACCGCGCGGAGCCGGTGATGTCGGCTGTGTGCCGAGCCGATGTGGTGCCGCGCGGGACCGGTGATGTCGGTTGGTGTGCGCCGCGCGGATCAGGAGGTGGCGCCGAGTTGCTCGACCACATCGAGCAACTCGGCGAGCGCCGGGCTCAGCGCACCGTCGGAGCCGACCAGAACATCGGTGCCGTCGGGGGTTTCGATGGTCAGGCGGTAGCTGGTGGCGTCGGGCGCGCGGAACGTCCGAAGCGCGGTGTCGTCCGCGGCGACCGCGGCCGCGACCGCGCGCGCCAGTCGATCGGCGTCGGCCGCCGCGAGCGTGGCGGTATCGACGATCGTCGCAGGGGTGGGCAGTCCGGGGAGCTGCCCACCCGATGTCGTCAGCGTGACTTTCATGGGCACCACGCCCGCTCTAGCGCCGCTCGGCGGAAATCAGTTCGACCTGGTCGGCCAGCGACTTGATCTGCGCCGTCAGATCGGCGATCTGTTTCGCCGCCGCGCCGTCGCGGGCGTCCCTTCTTCCCGCGACGTCGACGCCGACCTGTGCCCACGCGGAACGCACCGCGTCCTGCTCCCGGCTGCCCGCGCCGCACACCCGACCGGCCCCGGCGACGGTGAGCTCGGCGAATTCCGCGAAATCCGTCCGGCTGTGCGCGTTGCGCAACGCTTCGTACCAGATGTGCCCCGGCGCCTCCCACGCGTAGCCGCCGATTTCGACGGCGGCCAGATAGAACGCCTTGTTGGGAATACCGGAGTTGGTGTGCACACCACCCCAGTCGCCGTCCTCGGAAATGGGCAGATCGGCGTAGTCGTCCATGTGGGCGGGCTGCGGATCTTTGCCGAACAGCGCTTCGTTCCACGCCGTCCCCGGCGCTTTCATCGAGCGCAACGCGTCGGCCCCGATCGCGGGGGTGAAGATGTCCGCGCCGATCAGCCAATCCGCTTTGTCAGCGGTCTGTTTCGCGTTCCACTGCTTCACCAACGAGCCGAACACATCGGACATCGACTCGTTGAGCGCACCGGACTGGCTCTCGTAGACGAGGTCGGCGGTGAACTGCGTGACGCCGTGCGCGAGTTCGTGGGCGATCACATCGAGCGACTTGGTGAAATCGGTGAACACCTGCCCGTCGCCGTCACCGAAGATCATCCGGCTGCCATCCCACAGCGCGTTGTTGTATCGGCGGCCGTAGTGCACGTAGCCGTGCAGTTGCATGCCGCGGTCGTCGATCGACTTGCGTTGCAGGACTTCGGCGAAGAACGCGCGGGTCGTACCGAGGCCGTCGAAGGCTCGGTTCACCGACTCGTCGGCGACCGCCGCGCCGGATTCGCCGCGGACCTGGCGTGCCGCGGCGAGGTTGCGCGACGAACGGCAGTCGAAGACGGTGCGGGCGGCGTCGGTCGGCGGTGCGGCGAGGGGCATCGCGGCGGTCAGGCGACGCTCGGTGCGCATGCGCGTGTCCGAGACGAGGGTTTCGATCGCGGCTCCGCGGACTTCGGGATTCGGGCTCTGGAGCAAGATGTCAAGGACATAGGGCGGGATGATGCAGTTGCGGCGTGCCGCTGGGGTGATCACGGCGGCTCCCTTCGTTGCGAAATGGACGGATTGTCAGGGAAATTCGGAACGAGCACGGTTGATCAGGTTGGGAATGTAGGAGCCTCCGCTCGCGTAGTTGCGTCCGCTGTCGTGCGAGCTCTGCACCGCGACGGCGTGCGGAACCCCGTCCCACCAGGCGAAGAACGGGCCACCGGACTGGCCGACCGCGACATCGCCCCAGTGGTGCATCTCCTGGTTCGAATCGGCATGCGCGTTGTGGCCGTCGAGGGAAATGCTGCTCTGCCAGGTCGGGCGCAGCCCACCGAAGTCGGCGGGATAGCCGACGTGGCTCCACCAGGTCTGGCCGTCCCACGCGTCGGTGTACGACTTGGACCCCAGCCACCCGGTCCGGTCGCCGATCCGCCAGTTCAGCACCACCACGACGTAGTCGTGACGCCGCTCGTCCTCGTCGAGGCCGCCGGTGACCTTGCGGTGGTAGTAGGTCCGGATCGCGTGCGCCTTCCCGAACGGCCCCGGCTCGCGATCGAAGAAGGCGGGCACGAACTCCAGCCAGCCCACCGATCCGTCGTTGTTCCAGACCATCACGTGGGAAACGGTCAGCAGGTGCCGAGGGCCGACCATCACGCCGGAACCCGCACCGTTACCGGTGGTCACCCGGCCGTTGCAGCCCCACGGATACGCCGTGTCCCACAGCACCTGTCGGTTCTCGGGAAGGAAGACCGTCGTGGGCCGTGGCGCGTCGAGCGAGGGATTCGCCGGGGCGGTGGGGAAGCGGGTCGCGCGGACCTCCTCGGGCATCGGTTCGGGAACCGAGCGCACCGCCAAGTGCTTGGGTACCCCGGCATCGGTGCTGATGCGCGGCAACTCGGCGGCGGCGCGTGCGATGGCCGATTCCAGGTCGGCGAGCTGTTCGGGACTCGCGACCTTCCCGTCGAGTTCGCGTTCCAGGCGCCGCTCTTCGCGCGCCACGATCTCGGCGTCGGGGGGATCGACTCGCTCCGCGGGCACCGACGGCGGGATGGCGCGGGCGCCGATGCGGCTCGGCCGGTAGCTGATCCGGACCTCGGTCGCGGGCTGCTCCGTCGCGGCGCCCGCGTCGAAGCCGCGGACGACGACCGAGGACTGCTCGATCTCGGCGCCGTCGGCCGGGACGTCGACGGTCGTCTCGAAGACGAGACCGTCGGTCGGCTCGGCCTCGCGATCCGGCGGCGCCGCCGCGAGCTGTTCGGGAGTGCTGGGTGGATCGGTGAAACGAAGACTGCGCGGCATGTCGGGCCCCTGAATGGAATGGATTGGATTTCGCGCTGCCCGGAAGGGCGTGCGATTAGAAGTGTCGGCCGACGCGGCTCGCGCGCCATGCGTAGGCGACTACGTCAAAACCGGCGGGACCACTACTCGCGTAGCGGGCGAACGACAAGCATCTTTCCGGTCGGAATCATCCGCTTCGCCGACGCGAGTGAGAATCGGCTGGTTCTTCGGGCGAGAAGGTGACAGTCTTAACCGGTGACACAACCTCCGGATATTCAGGCGGCGGGACAGGATCCGTCCTCGGACACCTTGGACGCCGCCGTCTTCAAGGTGGCGGGCGTGGTCGTGCTCGGCGCGATCATGTCGATCCTCGACATCACCGTCGTGACCGTCGCGCTGCCGACCTTCCAGATCGAGTTCGGCACCAGCTACGCGATCGCCGCGTGGACGATGACGGGCTACACCCTGGCGCTCGCGACCGTCATCCCGCTCACCGGATGGGCGGCCGACCGGTTCGGCACCAAACGCCTCTACATGGCGGCGCTGACGTTCTTCGTGCTCGGTTCGCTGCTGTGCAGTACCGCGTGGAATATCGAGTCGCTGATCGCCTTCCGCGTCATCCAGGGCATCGGCGGCGGCATGCTGATGCCGCTCGGCATGACGATCATGACCCACGCGGCGGGCCCGCAGCGGGTCGGTCGCGTGATGGCGGTGCTCGGCGTGCCGATGCTGCTCGGCCCGATCTGCGGCCCGATCCTGGGCGGCTGGCTGATCGACGCGTTCAGCTGGCACTGGATCTTCCTGATCAACCTGCCGATCGGCGTCGTCGCGTTGGTGCTGGCCTACGTCGTCTTCCCGGCCGACGAGCCGGAGCCCTCGGAGTCCTTCGACTTCCTCGGCATGCTGCTCGCCTCGCCGGGTCTCGCGCTGTTCCTCTACGGCGTCTCCACGATTCCGGAGGCGGGCACGGTCACCGCGAAGAAGGTTCTCGTTCCGGCCGCGATCGGCCTCGTGCTGTTGGTGGCGTTCGTCTTCCACGCGCTGCGCACCAAGCATCCGCTCATCGACCTGCACCTGTTCCGCAACAAGGCGCTGACCGCGTCCGTGCTGACCATGGTGCTGTTCGCCATCGCGTTCTTCGGCGCGGGTCTGCTGCTGCCGAGCTACCTGCAGCAGGTGCGCGGTGAGTCGGCGCTCGCGGCGGGTCTGCTGATCGCGCCGCAGGGTCTCGGCGCGATGCTCACCATGCCGATCGCAGGCCGGTTCGTCGACAAATACGGGCCGGGCAAGATCGTGATGATCGGCATCGTGCTGCTCGCGGCGGGCACCGCCTTCTTCACCCAGCTCGAGGCGGACACGTCGTACGTGATCATGTGCGTCGCGCTGCTCGTGATGGGTCTCGGCATGGGCTGCACCATGATGCCGATCATGACCGCCGCCATCCAGACGCTGACCCACCAGCAGGTGGCGCGCGGTTCGACGCTGATGAACATCATCAACCAGACCGCGGGCTCGATCGGCACCGCGACGATGTCGGTGGTGCTGACCAACCTGCTGAAGGACCAGACCCTGGCGGGTCCCGCGATCGGCGCGAATTCCGACCCCGCGCTCGCGCAGCAGCTCGGACCGGACGCCATCGCCACCGGCCTGGACCAGGCCGCGCAGGCGTTCAGCGACACCTACATCGTCGCGCTGGTCCTCATCGTGCTGACCCTTGTCCCGGCGTTCTTCCTGCCGCGGACCAAACCGGCGAACACCCAGGACGCCGACGCGAAGGTGCTCGTGCACTGAGCAGCGCGCGCCGACAAGCGATTCGGGTCCATGGCCGCTGTGCCATGGACCCGAGTCGTTTTCGACGCGCCTGCTACGCGTAGAGCGCGACGAACTTGTCCAGCGAGCGCTCGATGTCACCCTTCACCGCGCGCGCCACGCCCGAGCCGATCGGACCGAACAGCGGCGCCCCGCCGAGTTCGATGTCGACGGTCACCTCGGACCCGGATCCCTTGGGGGCCACCAGAAGTCCCAGCGAGAACTTGGTGCCGCCCTTGCCCGCGCCGCTGAGCACCAGCTTGCGCGGCGGCTCCGCGGTCTTGACCTTCCACGTCACGCGGTTGCGCATGCCTTTGACCGACGCGACGCCGACCAGCTCGGTCCCCACCGTCAGCGTTTCCGGCACCTCGCCGCGCCACGACTCGTGCATGGTCAGCCACTTGTCCAGCTCGGACAGGTTGGAGGTGTGCGACCACGCCTCTTCCGGGCTGATCGGAACGTCGACGGAGACCTTGAGCTTTGCCATGCCGCGCATGGTATCCGGTACCGGCGGTTCGGCCTGGATGCGATCAGGGTCCCGAGATGTGAGCCCTGTCACGTCGGAATATGCGTACCTCCGCATTCGCTCCGGCCATGCGCGGGCTATGGACGGACTTCGTCCGGCAGGGGGAATAGGCGGACCCCCAGCCGAGTTGCTATGGTTGCCAAGTCAACCAAATGAGCTCGAGGAGGCCTCGTGCAGTTCGGAATCTTCACCGTCGGTGACGTCACCGGGGATCCCACGAACGGCCGCACGCCCAGCGAGGCCGAGCGGATCAAGGCGATGGTGACGATCGCGCAGAAGGCCGAGGAAGTGGGCCTGGACGTGTTCGCGACGGGCGAGCACCACAACCCGCCGTTCGTGCCGTCCTCGCCGACCACCATGCTCGGCTATCTCGCCGGGCGCACCGACCGCATCCAGCTGTCCACCGCGACCACGCTGATCACCACCAACGATCCGGTCAAGATCGCCGAAGACTTCGCGATGCTGCAGCACCTGGCCGACGGCCGCGTCGACCTGATGCTCGGCCGCGGCAACACCGGACCCGTCTATCCGTGGTTCGGCAAGGACATTCGCGACGGCATCGCGCTCGCCATCGAGAACTACCATCTGCTGCACCGGCTCTGGCGCGAGGACGTGGTGGACTGGGAGGGCAAGTTCCGCACGCCGCTGCGGTCGTTCACCTCGACGCCGCGCCCGCTCGACGACGTGCCGCCGTTCGTCTGGCACGGATCCATCCGCAGCCCCGAGATCGCCGAACAGGCCGCCTATTACGGCGACGGCTTCTTCGCCAACAACATCTTCTGGCCGAAGGAGCACTTCCAGCGACTGATCGAGTTGTACCGCCGCCGCTACGAGCACTACGGGCACGGCGCCGCCGACCAGGCCATCGTCGGTCTCGGCGGACAGGTGTTCATGCGCAAGAACTCGCAGGACGCGGTGCGCGAATTCCGCCCGTACTTCGACAACGCGCCGGTCTACGGTCACGGCCCCTCGCTGGAGGAGTTCACCGAACAGACCCCGCTCACCGTCGGCAGCCCGCAGCAGGTCGTCGACAAGACACTGACCTTCCGCGAGCACTTCGGCGATTATCAGCGTCAGCTGTTCCTGATCGACCACGCCGGGCTGCCGCTGAAAACCGTGCTGGAGCAACTGGATCTGCTCGGCGAGGAGGTCGTTCCGGTGCTGCGCAAGGAGTTCGCCGCGCGCAAGCCCGCGCACGTGCCGGACGCGCCGACGCACGCTTCGCTGCGGGCCGCGCGCACCGCGACAGAGACCGCGACAAGCCTGCCGGGCTGACCCGAGAAAGTCGTTGCGCACCAGCGTGGTGCGCAAGAACACCGGGTGACGCCGAGGATGTCGCACCCGACTGCCGTACTAGTTGAAATTTCTACCAACCGAAGGAGACCATCATGACCACCGCCATCGCCAAGGGACTGACCGCGGGCACCTGGGTCATCGACCCCGCCCACTCGACCGTCGGCTTCTCGGTACGCCACCTGATGGTGAGCAAGGTCCGCGGCCGGTTCACCGACTTCGAGGGCAAGCTCGTCATCGGCGAGGACGGCGCCGCGTCGGCCGAGGCCGAGATCCGGGTGAACTCGCTGACCACCGACAACGAGCAGCGCGACGCCCACCTGCGCACCGCCGACTTCTTCCACGCCGAGCAGTTCCCGCTGATGACGTTCAAGTCCACCGGATTCCGGGTGAACGGCGAGGAATTCGTCGTCGACGGCGAGTTCACCATCCGCGGCAACACCAAGCCGGTCTCGCTGAACGTGGAGTTCCTCGGCGTGAACCCGGGCATGGGCAACGGCCCGGTCGCCGGCTTCGAGGCCAAGACCGTGGTCTCCCGCCGCGAGTTCGGCCTCGACATCGACATGCCGCTGCCGGACGGCGGCGCTGTCATCGGCGACAAGGTCACCCTCACGCTGGAGATCGAAGCCGGTCTCCAGAGCTAGGTCGAGTTCCGCCCCGGTCGGTGGGCGGCGATCAGGGCGCGTGCCATCTCGCGAGCGCGGCGCGCGGCCTGTCGATCGCCCTCCGCCGCGGACACGATCGAGCCCTTCATCAAGATGTGCCATGACCTGGCGAACTCGTCGGGTTCGCGGAGACCCGCGCTTTGCGCGCGGGCCCGCACCACACCGCGGATGTTGTCCAGGTGTTCGATGCTCGCGCGCCCGGCCGGATGCTCGGCGCCCATCTCCAGCAGCACGTTGATGAACGTGCACGCGTCGAAGTCCGGGCCGTTGAACCACTCGTCGAAGACGTCGAAGATGGCGAGCAACCGCTCTTCGGGTGTCTGCCCGAGCAGCCGGGAACGCTCCTCGACGAAACCGAAGGTCCACAGCTTCTCCCTGCGCCGCAGGACGGCGAGCACCAGATCGTCCTTGGTGCGGAAGTGCCGATAGAGCGTCGCCTTGGCGATGCCCGCGCGCGCGATCACCTCGTCGACGCCGACATCGCGGATGCCGCGGCGGGTGAACAGCAGATAGGCGGCGGCGAGGATCCTTTCCCGCGCAGCGGAAGTGGAATCCGTCTCGGCCGTCATGGAGTCAGCGTAACCACTGGACAGACCGGCTTCGGCATCGGTGGTGGCCTCCTCTGTCCGTTGTTCCATGGCGCCGTTGCGAATTCGGCGAACAACGACTGCTGAGGATGTTCGATTTCGCTCCGAACAGCGGGTTCGCGTCTCCCGCATTGACATGCGCCGCTTGCGTTTTCCGACGTCGCCGCGCTTTTTGCTACGAATTGCGAAGCCCGTCATCGGGATCCGTCGTGACTTCGCTGTGATGCTGCTAGGGTGGGCGAGTCGTCGGGTTCTGGGCGTGTCGGACTGGCTCCGGTCGGTCGGTGATCGATTCGCTGGTCGCCTGCGCTGCGGGCACTGTGAGGTGAGCGGTGAGCCTCCGGTGGTGCTTGTCCGCGAGCGCCAGATCCTCCGACGCGCAATGGATCCGATCAGGCGTCACACGATCGGTGTCGTTAGGAAAGACAAGACGGAGATCTGTGGTGGCAGGGTGCGGGTTCGGACGGGGACCTTAACGGGGGCGGTGCATCGGGGGGAGGCTCGGTCCCGTCAACGACGAGAGAACTGATGAATCTGGATATCGCCGTACTACTTCCATGGATCCTCGCCACGGTGCTTGTCGTCGCGGTCGTCTACACGATCGCCGCGCTGCGCCGGGAGCGCGCCAGAGCCGAGTCCCTACTGGAGGACCAGCGAAAGCGTGACGAGGCGCTGGAGCGTTTCGCCGGGCAGACCATGCCGGCGATCACCGACGCCGTCCGACGCTACGAGCAGCCGACAAGCACGATCGAAGTGCCGACGGGGCTGCAGAATTCGCGGCTGGCCCAGTGCCTGCAGTGGATCGGCGATCGCTACGCCGACGACCTGCGCATGGTGCAGGCCGAGACGAGGGACCGGGCGGCGGCCGAGGCCGACGCGCACGCCAGACAAGCGATCCACGCCGCCGAGGAGGCGGTGCGCGCCGAGGTCGGCGCCGCCGCGCGCGACGCGACCAGCGGCGCGGTGCGCTCCTTCGGCACCTCCGTGGTCAGCCTCGGCGCCGACGTCAGCCAGGTGGTCAGCGCCGCGCTGCGCCAGCACCGCAACGACGACGTGTACGCCACGCTCACCCGGATCGACCACACCGTCCAGCAGATGATCCGCCAGGCGCAGTCCTACGTGATCGTGTGTGGCGGTCTGCCAGGCAGGCGCTGGCCCGCGCAGTCGCTCACCGACGTGGTCGGCGGCGCCACCGGCCGCGTGCGCGACTACCTGCGGGTGCGTACCACCCAGCTGGACCGCGTGGTCGTCAGCCGAGCGGTGGAACCGCTCGTGCACACCCTGGCCACCCTGCTCGACAACGCGCTGCGCTACTCGCCGCCGACCTCCTTCGTGGACGTCAGCTTCCAGGAGGGACACCACGGCGTCACCGTCATCATCGATGACGCGGGCGTGCGGATGAACGCCGAGCAGATGGAGGAGGCCAGGCAGGTGCTCGCCAACGAGCGTCCGGTCGACATCCACCAGCTCGGTCCGTCGCCGAAGGTCGGTTTCCCCGGTGTCGCCGCGCTCGCGCGTCGCTACGGGTTCACGGTCTACATCGACGGGCCCAACGCCTACGGAGGCATGCGCGCGATGGTGTACATCCCCGAGGCCCTGCTCGCCGCTCCGAGCGGAGGCGACAAGACGACAGCAGCCACTCCGGCCGAGGCTCCGGCGCCCGCGCCCGAACCGGCGCCAGCGCCGCGCGCGGAGGAGCCGGAGGACACCGAGTTCACGGTGCACGAGATCACCGAGGGCGGCCTACCGAAGCGGCGGCGCCGCGCGGTCGCGCCCGCGATCGGCACGCGCGCAAGGACTTCCGGCGACCCCGCGCCAGCGAGGCCGGAGATCGCCGCCGCATGGCACACCGGTTCCAAGAGCGGCCGCGCCGCCGCCGCCGAACACACGGAAGGGATGACATCTTGATGGGCACACCGACTACCGCCGTGGCCGACAGCAGCAACAAGCTCGGCTGGCTACTCGAGGATCTCAGCATTCCAGGCGTCCGGTTCGCGGTCCTGCTGTCCGATGACGGGCTGCGTATCGCGCACTCGAAGGGCATCGCCCGCGACGACGCCGAACGTTTCGCCGCGGCCGCCTCCGGTCTGCGGTCTCTCGGCAAGGCGCTCGGCGAGTTCTGCGGCGGACCGGAAACGGGCCTGCGCCAGAACATGACCGAGTACGACGACGGGATGATCTTCATCACCGCCGCTGGCGAGGGCGCCCTGCTCGGGGTCTCCACCACGGCGGACATCGACGTCAGTCTCATCGCGCACCGGATGAACGAACTCGCCGGGCGCGTCGGGCACGAACTCGGCAGCCAGTCGCGGCAGAGGACAGACAGCAGCCTGTCATGACCAGGTCCCGCCGCGACCCCGACCTGGTTCGGGCTTATGTGCGCACCGGCGGGCGTTCGCGTCCCACGCGCGAACTGGATCTGGTCACGCTCGTCGTCGCGGCGCTGGCCCCGGCGCCCGGCGCGAGCCCGGACGCACGCCGCGTGATGAACCTGTGCAGCGGGCGCGGCGTGCTGTCCATCGCCGAGATCGCCGCCTATCTGGACCTGCCGCCGTCCGTGGTGAAGATCGTCGTAGCCGATCTCATGGACGGCGGCCAGTTGACCACGCCAACCCCGGCCGAGAACCTGCCGGAGATAGCCCTTTTGGAGGAGGTACTGAATGGGCTCCGCGCTCTCTCGGCCTGAGCGAGTCGTCGATTATGTGCCGGAGACCGTGACCCGATCGGTCAAATTGCTGGTGGCGGGCAATTTCGGTGTCGGCAAGACGACCTTCGTCAGCAGCGTCTCGGAGATCAAGCCGTTGCGCACCGAGGAGACCATCACCGAGGCGAGTATCGGTGTCGACGACATGGCCGGTCTGCCCGGTAAGACGCAGACCACCGTCGCGATGGACTTCGGTCGTATCACGCTGAATCCGCAACTGGCGCTATACCTTTTCGGTACACCCGGGCAGCAGCGCTTCGTGCCGCTGTGGGAGGAGCTGGCCCGCGGCGCGCTCGGCGCCCTTGTGCTGGTCGACACCCGGCGCATCGAGAAGGCCGACGAAGTCCTCTCGGTGCTGGAGGAACGCGGCGTGCCGTATTCGGTGGCGGTCAATCAGTTCGAGGGCGCCAAGCAGTACCCCCTCGATGAGGTCCGCGACGCGTTGGACCTCGCCGAGGGCACACCACTGACCACGCTGGACGCGCGGCATCGAGGCACGTGTCTGCAATCGCTCATCACGCTCGTCGAATTCCTGTTCCACCGTCTGGAGTCCCGACTTTGACAATGCCTCAGCACGCGGCGCCCGCCGGTGTCTGCCCCGTCCCGCACGGCTCGCCGATCGACACCGACGGCCCACGAGTGCCGCTCTACACCGAGGAGTTCGCCGCCGACCCGCACGGCGCCTACCGGCAGATGCGTCGCAAGTACGGTTCGCTCGCGCCGGTCGAGCTGGCGCCCGGCATCCCAGCGACCCTGGTGATCGGGTACCACACCGCGCTGCGAATCCTCAACGATCCCGAGCACTTTCCGGCCGACCCGCGCGCCTGGCAGCAGAACGTGCCCGGCGAATGCCCGATCCTGCCGATGCTGGAATGGCGCCCCAACGCGCTGCGCAGCGCCGGTCTCGAGCACACGCGCTACCGGCAGGCCAACCTCGCCGCGGTCTCCGACGTCGATCTGCACGCCATGCACGCCACGATCGAGAAGGTCGCCGTCCCGCTGATCAACGCCTTCTGCGCCGACGGCGCGGCGGACCTGATCAGCCAGTACGCCTTCCCGCTCGCGTTCGCCGTGCTCAACGAGATGCTCGGCTGCCCAGCCGATATCGGCCAGCAGGTGGCCACCGGCATGGCCGCCATCTTCGAGGGCGTGAACGCGGACAAGGGCAACGCGATGCTCACCGACGCCCTGCTCGAGCTGACCACCCGCAAACGCAAGGAGCCCGGCGACGACATCGTCTCCCGGCTGATCGGCCACCCGGTCGGGCTCGACGACGTGGAGATGATCCACCAGCTGGTCACCCTGTACGGCGCGGGCATCGAGCCGGAGCAGAACCTGATCGTGAACACGCTGCTGCTCATGCTCACCGACGACCGGTTCGCCGGAAACCTGTTGGGCGGCAGCCTCTCCACCCGCGACGCGCTGGACGAGGTGTTGTTCACCGACCCGCCGATGGCCAACTACTGCGTCTCGTATCCGAAGCAGCCCATCCTGATCGACAACACCTGGCTGCCCGCGCACCAGCCGGTGGTCATCAGCATGTCGGCGTGCAACAACGATCCGGCGATCGACGCGGGCGACTACACCGACAACCGTTCGCATCTGGCATGGAGCACGGGTCCGCACGCGTGCCCGGCGAAGTCGGCGGCCTACCTCATCGCGCAGGACGCGATCGACCAGCTGCTCGACGCGCTACCCGAAATTCGACTAGCGGTGCCGGTCGATCAATTGGCTTGGCGGCCAGGGCCTTTCCATCGCGCTCTGGTGTCCCTTCCGGTCACCTTCCCGAAATCCCCGCCGCTGAATCTGTATTAAGGAGAGTGCCCCGATGGACAGTCAGCCCCTTGTCCTCGACCCGACCGGCGCCGATATCCAGGGTGAGTCCGCGCGTATCCGCGAGCGCGGGCCGGTCGTGCTCGTCGAGCTGCCTGGCGGTGTGCGGGCGTGGTCGGTGACCGATGCCGAACTGTTGAAGAAGCTGCTCGTCGACCCTCGGGTGTCCAAGGACGCCAGCCAGCACTGGCCCGCGTTCATCAACGGCGAGATCCCGCAGGACTGGCCGCTGTTCCTCTGGGTCGCGGTGAACAACATGTTCACCGCCTACGGCGCCGACCACCGGCGGCTACGCAAGCTGGTGGCGCCCGCGTTCACCCATCGCCGCACCGAGGCCATGCGCGCGCGGATCGAGGCCATCACCGCGGCACTGCTCGACGAACTCGCCGCGGCTCCGGCGGGTGAACCCGTCGACCTGCGCGACGGTTTCGCGTATCCGCTGCCGATCCAGGTGATCTCGGAGCTGATGGGTGTGCCGGAGTCGCTGAACGCCGGGCTGCGCACCTGCGTGGACGGCATCTTCGACACCTCGCTCACTCCCGAGCAGTCGCAGGCCAACTACATGGAGATGTACCGGATCCTCGGTGAACTCGTCGCCTACCGGCGCGAGCACCCTGGCGACGACATGACCAGCCTGCTCATCTCGCACCGCGACGAGGAGGACGGCGCCCAGCTCACCGAGCAGGAGCTGATCGACACGCTGCTGCTCGTCATCAGCGCGGGCCACGAGACCACGGTGAACCTGCTCGACCAGGCCATCTTCGCGCTGCTGACCCGACCGGAGCAGCGCGCCGAGGTGGTCGAGGAGCGGGCCGCGTGGAGCGATCTGATCGAGGAGGCGCTGCGGTTCGAGGCTCCGGTCGCGCACCTCCCGCTGCGTTTCGCTGTCGACGACATCGAACTCGATGGTGCGCGCATCGCCAAGGGCGAGCCGATCCTGGCGTCCTACGTGGCGACCAACCGGGATCCGAAGCTGCACGGCGACACCGCCGACGAGTTCGACGTGCACCGCGCGAACAAGGAGCACCTCGCCTTCGGCTACGGCGCGCACCACTGCTTCGGCGCTCCGCTGGCCCGCATGGAGGCCGCCGTCTCGCTGCCCGCGATCTTCGCGCGGTTCCCGAAGATGGAACTGGCCGTCGAGCCGGGAGAGCTGGGCTCGGTGCCCAGCTTCATCTCCAACGGCCACCGCCGCCTTCCGGTGCATCTGAACCCGTAACCGGTTGGGGGAGGGCCGCTTCGGTGCGCCCTCCCCGCGTTCAGAGCTGGGTGGTGAGGCCCGTGATCAGCGCGAGTGCGGGCAGCGTCCCCTGGATCAGGGCGGCTTTGACGAAACGCCGGTCGTTCGCCACCAGGACGCCAGCGGCGGCGATCATCGAACCGCAACCGATCAGCAGCAGCGCCCAGCCCGCCTGGGGGAGCGTGGGCAGCAGCAGCGCGCCGATCAACGTGCCGATCGCGAGGAACAGGTTGTACCAGCCCTGGTTGAAGGCCCATGGCTGGACGGCCGTGAGATCCTCGCGCTCGACGTGGAACGTCCCCGCGTACACCTTCGGCTCGGCGAATCGCAGCGACTCGAGCACGAAGATGTAGCCGTGCAGCAGCGCCGAGAGCACGGCGAGTATCTGGACGACGGTGAGCAACTGCCCCTCCTCGGTGGGCGCCGATGCGGCGACGCGATGTACCGGACGAATTCGAGCCTTGCTTCCAGCACCGTAGCGTCGGTGTGGCGGACGGCATACCGACGCGCCGTCGCGCCACGCGGGCGGTTCACGCTTCGCCCGGTTCGTTCCAGTTGTAGGTGAGTTCGGCGGCCCGCGACCAGCGGCGGTACTCCCGGTCCCGCCGCTGCTCGGGCATGGTCGGCAGCCACCGGCTCGCGGTGCGGCGGTTGCGGCGCAGACCCGTCATATCGGGCCACAAGCCCACGGCGAGGCCCGCGGCATAGGCCGCGCCGAGGGACACCGTCTCGGAGAAAAGCGGCCGCTCCACCGGCACCCCCAGCGCGTCCGAGATCTGTTGCATCAGCAGGTTGTTCGAGGTCATGCCGCCGTCGACGCGCAGTTCGGTCAGTGCGTAGCCGGTGTCGGCGTTCATCGCGTCGACCACCTCCCTGGTCTGCCACGCGGTCGCCTCGAGCACCGCGCGGGCCAGATGCCCCTTGGTGATGTAGGAGGTGAGCCCCGCGATCACGCCGCGCGCCTCGGCGCGCCAGCGCGGCGCGAACAAGCCGGAGAACGCGGGCACCACGTAGCAGCCGCCGTTGTCCTCGACAGTGCTTGCGAGCGTTTCGATCTCGGGCGCGGCGTCGATCAGACCGAGCCGGTCGCGCAGCCACTGCACCAGCGTCCCGGTGGCGGCCATCGACCCTTCCAGCGCGTAGCGAGCGGGCTCGCCGTCGATCTGGAACGCCACCGTGGTGAGCAGTCCGTGGGTGGAGCGCACCGGCGTGGTCCCGGTGTTCGTGAGTAGGAAACTGCCGGTGCCGTAGGTGCATTTGGCCTCGCCCGCGGCGAAACAGGTCTGGCCGAACAGCGCCGCCTGCTGGTCGCCGAGCGCGGCCGCGATCGGGATGCCCGCCGCGGTGTGGCCGTAGACCTCGGCGTTGGAACGTATCTCGGGCAGCATCGCGCGCGGAATGCCGAAGAAGTCGAGCAGCCGGTCGTCCCAGTCCAGGGTGGCGAGATTCATCAACATGGTGCGCCCGGCGTTGGTGACGTCGGTGACGTGCACGCCGCCGCGCGGGCCGCCGGTGAGGTTCCAGATCAGCCAGCTGTCCATCGTGCCGAACAGCACCGCACCGTTTTCGGCGCGCTCGCGCAGCCGCTCGTCGCGGTCGAGCAGCCACCGGATGCGCGGCGCCGCGAAGTAACTCAGCAGCGGCAATCCGCAGCGCTGGACCACCTCCTCGGCCTCGGGTCTCCGGGCGAGCCTGCCGACGAGTTCTTCGGTGCGGGTGTCCTGCCAGACGATCGCGTTGCCTACGGGCAAGCCGGTCTCCCTGTCCCACAGCACCGTCGTCTCGCGCTGGTTGGCGATGCCGATCGCCACCACCTGGTCGGCGGCGACGCCTGCCTTGGCGATCACCCGGTCGACCAGCGCCGCCACGTGTCGGCGGATCTCCGCGGCGTCGTGCTCGACCCGTCCCGCGGCAGGGTACAGCTGCCGGTGCTCGCGCTGGGCGATCGAAACCAGTTGTCCCGCCGCGTCGTACAGGATGGAGCGGCTGGAGGTGGTGCCCTGGTCGATGGCCATCACGTAACGGCCGCGGCCGCGATCAGCGCTCATGCCTCCGCCTCGCTGACGCTCGTCTCCGGCATGCGCGCCGCGCGCTGGCACATGGTTCGCTCACTGCGTTCGCTCACGAACGCACCCGCGGCCGGTCGGCGGCCAGGTCTCGGGAAATGGCGGCGGCGGTGGCGCGCACCAGTTCGACGAGCTTGGGACGGACGCCGGGGTCGGTCACCCGGTCGACGGCGCCGACCACTCCGAGCGCGCCGACCACCCGTCCGCCCGCGTCGCGCAGCGGCGCCGCCACCGACGCCCGCTCGAAGGCGAACTCGGCGACGTCCTCGGCGTGGCCCTGCGCGCGCACCCGCGCGATCTCGGCGTGCACGGCGCGCGGCGCGGTCACCGTGCGTCGGGTGTAGGCGGGCAGCGGCGCGCTCGCCACCCGTTCGGTCAAACCCGGTGTGTAGGCGAGCAGCACTTTGCCGAGCGCGGTCGCGTGCAAGGGCAACTCGACGCCGACCCGCAGCATCTGTTCGGTGCCGTCGGGCCGGAAGACGTGGTGCACGATCGACACACCTTCCCCGCGCAGCGCCCCGATCCGCACCGACTCGCCGGACCGCGCGGCGAGGGTGTCGGCCCAGTTCATCGCGTAGGAGCGCAGCACGTTGGTGTCGAGCCCGGCGTCGGCGAGCCCGAGGGCCGCGGCGCCGATCAGGTACTTGCCGGTGGCGTCGTCCTGCTCGATGTAGCCGACGCGCTGCAAGGTGCGCAGCAGACCGTGCGCCGTGGCCTTCGGCAGGCCGAGCGCGCCGGCGAGTTCGCCGACGCCGACGCCGAAGGGCGCCTCGGCGACCACCCGCAGGATCGCGGCGGCCCGTTCGATCGACTGAATCGGTCCCGGCACGGACTCGACTGTACTGCGGGAACGCGAAACGTTCGACATTGTCGAACGGGCACCGTTGTCGCCGCATCGGTGGCTGCCTACCTTCGGCATGGCGTACCGGCCGCCGCGCGCGCCGGACAACGGAACAACGGAGAGACGCATGCTTGACCTCATCGGTGCGGTCGATCAGGGCACCACGAGCACCCGCTTCATGGTCTTCGACCACGCGGGCGCGGTCGTCGCCCGGCACCAGCTCGAACACGAGCAGATCCTGCCGCGGCCCGGCTGGGTCGAGCACAATCCGGTCGAGATCTGGGAACGCACGTCGGCCGTCATCCAGACGGCGCTGAACTCGCACGGCCTGCGCGCCGCGGACCTGGCCGCGATCGGCGTCACCAATCAGCGCGAGACCACCGTGGTCTGGGACCGCCGCACCGGACGGCCGTACCACAACGCGATCGTCTGGCAGGACACGCGCACCGACCGGATCGCCGCCGAGCTGGAATCCCGTGCGGGCGAACTGATCCGCCACCGCACGGGGTTGCCACCCGCCACCTATTTCGCGGGCGGCAAGATCCGCTGGCTGCTGGAGAACGTCGACGGTCTGCGCGCGGCGGCCGAGCGCGGCGAGGCCCTGTTCGGCACCATCGACACCTGGCTGCTGTGGAACCTCACCGGCGGTGTGCGCGGCGGCGTACACGTCACCGACGTGACCAACGCCAGCCGCACCATGCTGATGAACCTGGAAACCCTGGACTGGGACGACGAACTGCTGGCGCTGTTCGACATTCCGCGCGCCATGCTGCCGTCCATCCGGCCGTCGTCGGATCCCGCGGGTTACGGCCGGACCACCGCGCAGGGGCCGCTGGCGGGCGAGGTCCCGGTGGCCGCGGCGGTCGGCGATCAGCAGGCGGCCATGATCGGGCAGGTGTGCCTGTCCGCGGGCGAGGCCAAGAACACCTACGGCACCGGCAACTTCCTGCTGCTCAACACCGGGGGCACGCCGGTTCGGTCGAAGAACGGGCTGCTCACCACCGTCTGCTACCAATTCGCCGGACAGGACCCGGTCTACGCGCTGGAGGGCTCGATCGCGGTCACCGGCTCGGCGGTGCAGTGGCTGCGCGACCAGCTCGGCATCATCCAGGGCGCCTCGCAGAGCGAGACATTGGCGGGCGAGGTCGCCGACAACGGCGGGGTGTATTTCGTCCCGGCGTTCTCCGGCCTGTTCGCGCCGCACTGGCGCTCCGACGCGCGCGGCGCGATCGTCGGGTTGACCAGATACGCCACCAACGCCCACATCGCCCGCGCCACCCTCGAGGCGATCTGTTACCAGACCCGCGATGTCGCCGACGCGATGTTCAAGGACTCCGGCGTCGCGCTGGAGGTGCTGAAGGTGGACGGGGGAGTCACCGCCAACAACCTCTGCATGCAGATCCAAGCCGACGTGCTCGGCGTGCCGGTGAGCCGCCCGGTGGTGTCGGAGACGACCGCGCTCGGCGCCGCCTATGCCGCGGGTTTGGCGGTCGGATTCTGGGGCGGCGCCGAGGAATTGCGCAAGAACTGGCGCGAATCCGCGCGCTGGCGACCGGAATGGACCGAGCCGCAGCGGGCCGCCGGATACGAGGGCTGGCGCAAGGCCATCGGCCGCACCCTCGACTGGGCGCCCGCGCACTGAGCCGCCCGCCCACCCAGACCACATGCGCACGCGCGCAACACGATTCGAACAGAAGGAGACCGACATGGTCGACCGTTCTCTCACCGCCCCCGTCGCGCTCGGCCCGGCGGAACGCACCCGCGCCCTGGACGCCATGGCGAGCACCGAACTGGACGTGCTCGTCATCGGCGCGGGTGTGGTCGGTGCGGGCGCCGCGCTCGACGCGGTCACCCGCGGGCTCAGCGTCGGGCTCGTCGAGGCACGCGACTACGCCTCCGGCACCTCGAGCCGGTCGTCGAAGCTGGTCCACGGCGGCCTGCGCTACCTCAAGCAGCTCAACTTCGCCCTGGTCTTCGAGGCGCTGCGGGAGCGTTCGCTGATCCTGGAAACCCTCGCGCCGCACCTGGCCAAGCCCGTCGAGTTCGTCTACCCGCTGGAGCGACCCGGTCTGGACCGGGCCTGGGTCGGCGCAGGCGTCGGCGTGTACGACGTGCTCGGCGCGGGACGCGGTGTGCCGCAGCACCATCGGCACCTGGGCAGGCGGGCCACGCTGGCGCGTTTCCCCGGCGCCAAGCGCGGAACCGTGCGCGGCGGCGTGAGCTTCTACGAGGGTCAGCTCGACGACGCGCGCCACACGATGATGCTGGCGCGCACGGCCGCGAGCCACGGCGCGCTGGTCGCCTCCAGTGCCAGGGTCGTCGACTTCCTGCGCGAGGACGGCCGGATCGTCGGCGCGCTGGTGCACGACCTGGAGAGCGGTCGGCACATCCCGGTCCGGGCCAAGCGCACCGTCAACGCGGCGGGGCCGTGGACCGACGAGATCCAGGACATGCTCGGCGGGGCGAGCGACTTCCGTATCCGCACCTCCAAGGGCGTGCACATCGTCGTCCCGCGCGACCGCATCGACTCCGAGACCGGCCTGATCACCGAGACCGAGAAGAGCCTGCTGTTCGTGATCCCGTGCCCGTGGAGCGACGACCACTGGGTCGTCGGCACCACCGACACCGACTGGGACCACGATCTGGCCCACCCCGCCGCCACCCGCGCCGACATCGATTACATTCTCGCCCAAGTGAATCGGCTGCTGGAGCAGCCCATCGGACACGACGACATCGTCGGCGTCTACGCCGGGCTGCGGCCGCTGCTGGCGGGCGCCTCCGAGCAGACCAGCGCGCTCTCGCGCGAGCACACCGTGGCGACGCCGGTGCCGGGCCTGGTGATCGTCGCGGGCGGCAAGTACACCACCTACCGGGTGATGGCCAAGGACGCCATCGATGCGGCCGTCGCGGATCTGCCCGGGCGCATCGCCCGGTCGTGCACCGAGCGGGTGCCGCTGGTCGGCGCGCACGGGTACCGCGAGCTGTCGCTGTCCCGCGCTCGCCTCGCCGACGAGTTCGGCGTCGACCTGGCCACCGTCGAGCACCTGCTCGGCCGCTACGGCAGCGCCGTCGGCGAACTGCGCGAACTCATCCTCGCGCAGCCGGAACTCGGTGCGCCGCTGGGCAATTCCCGCTACCTGCGGGCCGAGATCGTCTACGCCGTGACGCACGAGGGCGCGCTGCACCTCGACGACGTCCTCACCCGCCGCACCCGGCTTTCGGTGGAGACCGGCGATCGCGGTGTGCTGGTCGCGGCCGAGGTCGCGCGCCTGGTCGCCCCGTACCTCGGCTGGGACGAGGAGCGGATCGAGCGCGAGATCGAGACCTACCGGGTGCGCGTCGAGGCCGAACTGCGCGCCAACGAGCAGCCCGACGACAGGGCCGCCGACGTGGTGCGGCTCAGCGCGCCCGACTCGCGCGGGATCGCGGGCGCGCCGGAGGCGGACCGGGTGTCCGTCTAGGTCTCAGTGCGCCGGCGTCTGCGGGCGCAGGTGCTCGAAGATCAGGATCGTCTCCGTCGAGGACACCGCGGGATTCGCGCTCAGGTGCTCCAGCACGAAACCGCGCAGCTCGTCGGTGTTCTCGGTGGCGACATGGATCAGGTAGTCGTCGGCGCCCGCGATGAAGTACACGTTGAGCACCTCCGCGAGCGCCGCGAGCCGCCTGCCGAACTCGGCGAGGTGCTTGCGCGAATTCCCGTGCAGCCGTACGGCGATCATCGCCTGCAAGCCCCGGCCGAGCGCGGACGGATCGATGTCGGCGTGGAAGCCGCGGATCACGCCGCGCTCCACCAAGGCCCGCACCCGCCCGAGGCAGGTCGACGGCGCGATACCGGCCGCGGCGGCCAGCGCGTTGTTGGTCATGCGGCCGTCGCGCGCCAGCTCGTCGAGCAGGACGCGGTCGATGTCGTCGAGGGAGACCGGCGTGCGGCTGCGGCGCGGCGGGGCCTGAGGTGGCGGTACTGGTGAATCTTTCTTGGTCACCGGCTCACGGTAGCGAATCCGATTCGATTCGAAAGTATTCATCCGAATAATCCTCGAAGCCCCGCCGCGCTGGTCACTCGCGCGCCGAGCCGACTGCGTCGGGCGTGCCTGGCGCGGTCTGCTGGAGTTTGGAGTGCGTGCGCGAGTACCCGAGGTAGATCACCAGACCCACCACCAGCCAGGTTCCGAAGCGCGCCCAGGTCTCCCACGGCAGCGACAGGATCAGCCACACCGAGAACACGACGCCGACGATCGGCACGACCGGCATGAACGGCAGCCGGAAGGTGCGCGGCACCTCGGGCCGGGTGTAGCGGAACACCAGCACCGCCACGCAGACCACCACGAACGCGCTCAGGATGCCGATATTGGTCAGCTCGGCGACCAGGTTGATCGGCAGCAGTCCCGCGAGGATCGCCGACCCGATGCCGACGATCCACGTCACGCGGGTCGGCACCTTGCGCTCCGGATGGGTCTTGGCGAACCACTCGGGCAGCAGGCCGTCGCGGCTCATCGAATACCAGACCCTGGTCACGCCGAGCATGAAGGTGAGCACCACGGTGATGATGCCGACGATGGCGCCGACCGCGATGATGTTGGCGATGCCTGGCATGCCGACGGCCTCGAAGGCACTGGAAAAGCCGCTCTCCGGGTCGATTTCGGTGTACTTCTGCATGCCGGTGAGCACCAGGGTCGCCAGCACGTACAGCACCATCGCGATGGCCAGCGAGTACAGGATCGCCTTGGGCAGGTGCTTCTTGCCGTCGACCGACTCCTCGGCCGCCGTGCTCATCGCGTCGTAGCCGAACACGGCGAAGAACACCGTGGCCGCGCCCGTCATCACCGCGCCGGTCCCGTACGGGAAGTACGGGGTGTAGTTCGAGCTGTCGATCTGGAAGACGCCGAGCACGATGATCAGCAGGACCAGGGCGACCTTGATGCCGACCGCGACCGTTTCGAACCGGCCGACACTGCGGATACCGCGCGAGAGCACCCACGCCGTGCCGAGGCAGAACACCATCGCGAACACGTCGACGACGTGACCGTCGCCGGTGCCGGAGGCGCCGAGCATCCAGTCGGGCAGCGTGATGCCCACCTGGTCGAGCAGGAACCCGAAGTACCCGGAGACGCCGATCGCGACGACCGCCGCGACGGCGATGTACTCCAGCAGCAGATCCCATCCGATGAACCAGCCGACGAACTCGCCGAGCGAGACGTAGCCGTAGGTGTAGGCCGATCCCGCCTTGGGCACCATGCCGGCGAACTCCGCGTAGCACAGCGCGGCCGCCGCGCTGGCCAGGCCCGCCACCAGGAAGGACAGCAACACGGCAGGACCGGTGGTCTTGTTGGCGACGCTGCCCGCGAGGGTGAAGATGCCCGCGCCGATGATGCCGCCGACGCCGATCGCGGTGAGTTGCCATACGCCGAGGTGTTTGGCCAACCGTTCGTCGGTGGGCGTCTCGTCCTCGACTTCGACGAGGGGTTTGCGGCGCAACATCTGGTGGCGCAACTCCGCGAGGGACATGCGGCTTCCTTTCTCCGCTGCATTGCGGCGCGCCCGGGTCGCGGGACGCGCGCGGTAACGCAGATCACACTGGTGGCAGTCAGCTAATCGGACCACGAATCCGGTGTGATCGGTGAGTTGGATAAATAATGTTCCGCCCGGGTTGTCCGACTGGACAACGCCGGGCGGTCGGAACGTGGTCAGCGCCGGTTGGCCTGCGCCAGGGCGCGCAGGAAGAACACCAGGTTGGCGGGCCGTTCGGCGAGCCTGCGCATGAAGTAGCCGTACCACTGGTCGCCGTAGGGCAGATAGACCCGCACCCGATGGCGGTCCGCGGCGAGGCGGCGCTGTTCGGCGTCGCGGATGCCGTAGAGCATCTGGAACTCGAACTCGTCCGCCTTGCGGTCGACCTGGTCGGCGTAGCGCTTGGCCGCCTCGATCATCGCCGGGTCGTGGGTGGCGACCATCGGATAGCCGGCGCCGTCCATCAGGATGCGCAGGCACCGCAGGTAGGCGGCGTCCACCTCGGCGGCCGACTGGTAGGCCACCGACTCCGGCTCCCGGTACGCGCCCTTGCACAACCGGATGCGGGACCCGGGGCCGGCGAACTCGCGGCAGTCGGCCTCGGTGCGCCGCAGGTAGGCCTGGAGCACGGTGCCGGTACCGGGGAAGTCCCCCCGTAGATCCCGCACGATCGACAGCGTCGAGTCGGTGGTGGTGTGGTCCTCGGCGTCGACGGTGACCGCGACCCCCGCCTCGCGCGCGGCGGCACAGATCTCGCGGGCGTTGTCGAGTGCGATCCGGTGTCCGTCGCGCGGCAGGGATTGGCCGAGCGCCGAGAGTTTCAGCGAAACCTCCAGCGGGCCGACGATTCCCGGCTCGGCGGCATCGGGCAGTTGGCCGAGCGCCGTGAGCAGTGCGCGATAGTGCGCCACGGTGTCTCGTGCCCGGGCGAGGTCGGTGGTGTCCTCGCCGAGGTAGTCGATGGTGACGAAGCGGCCCGAACTCCGCAGCGCCGTGGTGGCGGCGATGGCCTGCGGCTCGGTAGAGCCCGCGACGAAGCGGTCGACCAGCGAGCGGGTGGCGCGCATCCGCGTGACGCCGCGCTCGAGCCTCGGGGAGCGGGCCGCCGCGAGCAGGGCGGGCCGCAGCAGTCCGGCGGGCATCACCGCACCTCCGTCTCGGCATCGGAGGTGTGGACGGCCGCGGCCTGGTGCGGATAACGGTGATCGGTGGGCGGCACGAAGGTCTCCTTGATGGTGCGCGGCGAGACCCAGCGCAGCAGGTTCTGCGGGGAACCCGCCTTGTCGTTGGTGCCAGACAGGCGAGACCCGCCGAACGGCTGCTGCCCGACCACGGCGCCGGTCGGTTTGTCGTTGACGTAGAAGTTGCCCGCGGCGAAGCGCAGCCGGTCGGTGGCCGCCGCCACGGCGGCGCGGTCGTCGGCGACGACCGCGCCGGTGAGCCCGTATGCCGCGCCGCGGTCGACGAGTTCCATCGCGGCGTCGAAGGATCCGGGCGACGCGTCGTCGTAGACGTGCACCGCAAGGATCGGACCGAAGTACTCGGTGCGGAACGCCTCGTCGGTGGGGTCGTCGCCGAGCAGCACGGTCGGGTCGACAAAATAGCCGACGCTGTCGTCGGTGCGGCCGCCCGCCGCGATGGTCAGGCCCGGCGTCGCCTTCGCCCTGGCGATGGCGTCGGCGTTCTTGGTGAAGGAGCGGCGATCGATGAGCGCGCCGCCGAAGTTGCCGAAATCGGTGACGTCGCCGTAGGTCAGCGCGTTCGCCTTGTCGACGAGGTCGGCGCCCATCTTCGCCCACACCGATTTCGGGATGAACGCGCGCGAGGCGGCCGAGCACTTCTGGCCCTGGTAGTCGAACGCCCCGCGCAGCAGCGCCGTGGTGAGTACGTCCGGGTCGGCGGAGCTGTGCGCGAGCACGAAGTCCTTGCCGCCGGTTTCGCCGACCAGTCGCGGATAGCCTTGGTAGCGATCGAGATTCGTCGCCACGGTGCGCCACAGGTGGCGGAAGGTCGCGGTGGATCCGGTGAAATGCACACCGGCCAGGCGCGGGTCGGCCAGCGCCACGTCCGAGACCTCCGGGCCCGCCCCGTGCACCAGATTGATCACGCCGGGCGGCAGTCCCGCGGCCTCCAGCAGCTTCATCGTCCAGTACGCGGCCACCGCCTGGGTCGGCGCGGGCTTCCACAGCACCGTGTTGCCCATCAGCGCGGGCGCGGTCGGCAGGTTGCCCGCGATGGCGGTGAAGTTGAACGGGGTGATCGCGTAGACGAAGCCCTCCAACGGCCGGTACTCCAGCCGATTCCACACGCCCGGCGTGGAGATCGGCTGCTCGGCCAGGATCTGGCGCGCGAAATGCACGTTGAACCGCCAGAAGTCGACCAGTTCGCACGGCGCGTCGATCTCGGCTTGGTACGCGGTTTTGGATTGACCGAGCATCGTTGCCGCGGAAAGGGTTTCGCGCCACGGCCCGGCGAGCAGATCGGCGGCGCGCAGGAACACCGCGGCCCGGTCCTCGAACGACAGCGCGCGCCACCCCGGTGCGGCCGCGGCGGCGGCCTCGATGGCGTCCTGCACGTCGCGAGCCTCCGCGAAGGTGAGGGTGCCGAGCACCGCGGCGTGCCGGTGCGGCTGCACCACCTCGACGACCGGTCCGGCCGTGCGGCGATGCTTGCCGCCGATGACGTGGTGTACCTCGGTCGGCGTCGCGGCGAGCTCGGTCAGCTGGGCGCGCAGCCGCTCCCGTTCGGGTGTGCCGGGGGCGAAGCTGCCGACGGGTTCGTTGACGGGCGTGGGTGTGGTCGCGATGGCGTCCATGGTTCCTCCTGCCTGGTCGGTGCTGGTCAGCGCAGTCAACTCCGCGAAAGCCCCGCGCCGGATCGGCCGATGGGACAAAGATGGGGTGCAGTTGTTGTCCGGTCGGCCGAAGCCGATCGGGCGGGAAGGTGTGAGCGTGGTCACCGAGGAACCGAACCGCCCGGCGGGCGTTCCGCTGCGCGAACTGCTCGACGCGCTCGACAGCACCGTCACCGATCCGGTCGAGGCGCCCGACGGTGACGCGGTCGCCATCCGGTCGGTGGCGCTGCTGGACGGTGACGACCTCGGCGAGTCGCCGTCGGTTCCGGCGGACATGTCGTTGCTGGTCGGCGTGCCGGAGTCCGCGGTGCTGGCGTGGCTGGATGAGCTGGCCGGCCGCCCGCCAGAGCGGCGTCCGCGCGCGGTGCTGCTCAAGTCGACCGTGGTGTCGGCCGCGGTGCGCGCGGCCGCTCGCCGCGCGCGGGTCGCCGTGGTCGTCGTCGACCGCAGGGCCCGCTGGGACACGGTGCTCGCGCTGGTGCGCCGCGTCCTCGGCCGCGCGGGCCGCGGCGGACCTGCCGAGGAACCGCTGACCACCGACACCGACCTGTTCGGGTTGGCCCAGATCGTCGCGCAGAACGCGGGCGGCATGGTTTCCATCGAGGACGCGCACTCGCACGTGCTCGCCTATTCTGCCTCCGACGAGTCGGCCGACGAGCTGCGCATCCTGTCCATCCTCGGCCGCGAGGGACCGCGCGACTACCTGCGGGTGCTCCAGGAGTGGGGCGTGTTCGACCGGCTGCGCCGCGGCGACGAGGTGATCGACCTGCCCGCCCGCGCGGAGCTGAACATCAAGCGGCGCTTGGTCGTCGGCATCCACGCCACGGCCGCCGACGGCCGGTCGCGCACGCTCGGCTCGATCTGGTTGCAGCAGGGCGACAAGCCGTTCAAACCGGATGCGGCCGAAGTGCTGCGCGGCGCGGCCGCCGTCGCCGCGCGCATCATCTCGCGAGCCTTGGACGCGCCGTCGACCGAAACCCTGTTGCTGCACCGGCTTTTCGGTGCGCACGGCGAGGGCGTCGACATTCCGTCGGTGGCGGGCGCGCTGCGCATTCCCGTGCGCGGTCCGGCGGCCGTCGTCGGGTTCGCGTTGAACGCGCCTGCGGGCGCAGAGCATTCGGAGATCGGCAGTGTGATCCGGTTGCACGCGAGCTCGTTTCGGCCCGACTCCATCGCGACAGTGCTCGGCGACCGCGTCTACGTGCTGCTGCCCGGGTATCGGTCCGCGCCGTCGGTCACCGCGTGGACCCGGCAACTGGTCGACCAGCTGGAGACCAGGCGCGGCGCGATCCTGCGCGCGGCCATCGCCATTCCCGTCGCCGACCTCACCCAGGTGGCCGCCGCGCGCGCCGAGGTCGACCGGGTGCTGGACAGCACCGCGACCACCTTTCCACGGGACCGGGTGACCACCCTCGCCGAATCCCGCACCGCCGTCCTGCTCGGGGAGATCCTCGATCTGCTCGCGACCCGGACCGAACTGCACGACCCCCGTTTGCAGGCGCTGTTCGACTACGACCGCGACCACGGTGCGCAACTCGGCGAGAGCGTCGAGGGCTATCTGCGCGAGCACGGCGACGTGCGGCGCGCGGCCGCGACCCTGCGGGTGCACCCGAACACGCTGCGCTACCGGCTGCGCCGCGCCGAAGCCATCACCGGCATCGGCTTGGCCGACCCCGCCAACCGCCTCCTATTGGAACTCCAACTCGCCCTCCACCGCCGCGCGAGCCCGGCATGACTTTCGGCCGGACGGCTCGGTGGCACTTCTGAAGTCGACCGACTCCACCGCTGCGCCGAGCGGACGAGCGTGTCCGGCGCGGCGCGGCGCAGCGGGCATGGGAGTTGTCAGCGGGGCCTGCGCGGATGCAGTCCCGCCGCCGTCGCGGCCTCGGCCAGCACCTGCTCGAGCATCGCGGGGGTCAACCGTCCGGTGAAGGTGTTCTGCTGGCTGACGTGGTAGCAGCCGAACAACTCTAGTTCCGCGCGCCCGTCCACGGCGGGCGCCAGTGTGAGGTGCACGCCGTGCCCGAACTTCGGGCGCGGGCGCGGCACCACCCAGCCCGCCTCGGCGAGCGCGGGCAGCGCGGCCTGCCAGCCGAACGCGCCGAGCACCACGACCGAGCGCACCGTCGGGGCGAGCAGCCCGAGCTCGATGTCCAGCCAGCCGCGACACCGATCGCGCTCGTCGGGCGCGGGTTTGTTGTCCGGCGGCGCGCAGTGCACGGGCGCGGTGACGCGGGCGCCGAGCAGCTCGAGACCGTCGCCGCGGCGCACCGAGGTCGGCTGATTCGCGAGGCCCACGGCGTGCATCGCGGCGTAGAGCACGTCACCGCTGCGGTCGCCGGTGAACATGCGCCCTGTCCGGTTGCCGCCGTGCGCGGCGGGCGCGAGGCCGATGATCAGCAGCCTGGCGTCGGGCGGCCCGAAACCGGGAACCGGACGGCCCCAATAGGTTTCGTCGCGGAACGCGGCGCGCTTCTCGCGCGCGACCAGTTCCCGCCATGCCACGAGGCGCGGGCAGGCGAAGCAATCGGCGACGGAGGCGTCGAGTTCGGCGAGGGTGCGGCACATGGGTACCACTCGATCACGACCGTCGCCCGGCCGCGGCGGAACCGGGCCGGTGCCGGAGGACATGCCTTGCACGATAGGACGGGGAAGTGTCGGTAGCGGCTGGTTAGCCAGTCTCGAGTTGATCACGAACCGAGCGGTTGCCACCCCGTGTGAAACGGCGGTACGTTGCGATGGAGCGGGAGGTCGACCTCCCGTGGTCGCACCGGCGTCGGAGACGCGATGTGAACGAGCCTGAACCGTGAACAGTTCCGGTGCCGTCTCGTGCGGCACCGTCCGTGATCCCGTTGGCGCGCAGCGTGCGCCGCGACGCAGTGAGGTGGACATGACCGAGGGTTGGCCGAGTTCGATCAGTTCCTTCGACGACATCTTCCAGCGTTTCTTCGGTTCGGGGATGATGTCGCAACCCCCCGTGCAGCGCACCGATCTCGGGCGGCTGATGACCGACAACGCGAAGCTGCTGATCGGCACGGCCGCTGCGACGGCCCGCGAGTGGGGCAATCCCGAGATCACACCGGAGCATCTGCTGTACGCGGCCACCGAGTCGGAACCGGGACGCAGCATCATCGCCGAGCTCGGCCACGATCCCGACAAGGTTGCCAACCAGATGCGGGACGCCGCCGACACCGGTGAACCCGCCGAGGACGCCGACGAGCAGGTGACCTCGAGCCCCGGCGCGAAGCTCGCCCTGCGCGCCGCCCAGCGCCGCGCGGCCGACGCGGGCAGCAGCTACATCGGACCCGAACACATCCTGCTCGGCATCGCCTCCGTCAGCGACAGCCCGGCGGCCCACGTGCTGCTGTCCGGCCCGAAGACCGCCACCGCGGGACGGCCCGCGAAGAGCGAGACCCCGACGCTGGACGAGTACGGCCGCGACATGACCGCCGAAGCGCGCGCGGGCAACCTGGACCCGGTGGTCGGTCGCGCCGAGGAGATCGAGCAGACGGTGGAGATCCTGTCCCGGCGGCGCAAGAACAACCCGGTGCTGATCGGTGATCCCGGCGTCGGCAAGACCGCGATCGTGGAGGGTCTGGCCCAGCGGATCGTGAACGGCGACGTGCCGAGCACCCTCGCCGACCGCCGCGTCGTCGCCCTCGACGTCGGTTCGCTGGTGGCGGGCAGCAAGTATCGCGGCGAGTTCGAGGAGCGGCTGACCAAGATCCTGGACGAGGTGCGCGCGCATTCCGGCGAATTGGTGGTGTTCATCGACGAACTGCACACCATCGTCGGCGCCGGCGGCGGCTCCGAGGGCGCGATGGACGCGGGCAACCTGCTCAAACCCGCGCTGGCCCGCGGTGATCTGCACGCGATCGGCGCGACCACCATCGACGAATACCGCCGCCACATCGAGAAGGACGCCGCGCTCGAACGGCGCTTCCAGCCGGTCCTTGTGTCGGAGCCCTCCGTCGCCGACACCATCGAGATCCTGCGCGGCCTCGTCGACGTGTACGAGGAACACCACCAGGTGCGGTACCAGGACGAGGCGCTCGTCGCCGCGGCCGAACTGTCGGATCGCTACCTCACCGACCGGTTCATGCCCGACAAGGCGATCGACCTGCTCGACCAGGCGGGCGCGCGGGTGCGGCTGCGCACCCGCACCCCCGACCCCGACCTGCGTTCCAAGGAAGAGGAATTGGCCAGGCTGCGCCGCGAGAAGGACGCCGCGGTCGCCGCCGAGGACTACGAGAAGGCCAACGAACTCAAGGCCGAGATCGCCGCCGCCATGCAACGCGTGGCGGAATCCGAGTCCGGCGCGGCGCCGCAGGTGTCGGTCACCGACATCGCCGAGGTGGTCTCCCGCCAGACCGGCATCCCGGTGGCCGATCTCACCGTCGAGGAGCGCGAGCGGCTGCTGAAACTGGAAGAGGTGCTGCACAAGCGGGTGATCGGTCAGGAGGAGGCGATCGTCGCGGTCGCCGAGGCGGTGCGCAGGGCGCGAGCCGGGTTGAAGGACCCGAATCGGCCCATCGGCTCGTTCCTGTTTCTCGGACCGACCGGCGTCGGCAAGACCGAACTCGCGAAAGCCTTGGCCGAGGCCGTCTTCGGCGACGAGGACCGGCTCATCCGCTTCGACATGAGCGAGTTCCAGGAGAAGCACACGGTCTCGCGCCTGGTCGGCGCCCCGCCCGGATACATCGGCTACGACGACGCGGCCCAGCTCACCGACAAGGTGCGCAGGCAGCCGTATTCGGTGATCCTGTTCGACGAGGTGGAGAAGGCGCACCCGGATGTGTTCAACGTGCTGCTCCAGCTGCTCGACGACGGCCGGGTCACCGACAGCAAGGGCCGCACCGTGGATTTCAAGAACACCATCGTCATCATGACCAGCAACATCGGCTCCGACCTGATCCTGTCCGCCCCCGAGGGCGACGTCGACGCGATCACCCCGCAGCTGATGGATCGGCTGAGCGCGCACTTCCGCCCCGAGTTCCTCAATCGGATCGACGAGACCATCGTGTTCCACCGCTTGGACCGGCAGGAACTGCGCGACATCGTCGATCTGGTGCTGGACGGCACCCGCCGCCTGCTGCACGCCCAGGACATCGCGCTCGACATCACCGACCCGGCCGTGGACTGGCTGGCCGAGCACGGCTACCAGCCCGAGTACGGCGCGCGCCCGCTGCGCCGCACCGTGCAGAAGGAGCTCGACAACAAGCTGTCCCGGCTGCTGCTGGACGGCAAGCTCGGCTCGGGCGACACGGTGCGCGTCGACGCCGACGACAAGGGTCTGATCCTCGGCGCGATCGAGCACCGGGGCAAGCAAACCGTCGAAGCCGGAGTCTGAGCGGTGCCGGGGAACCTGCGGTACGATCGCGACGCCTGTCCGGAAATGTGCGGGGAGGCGGTGGAAACCGCTGGGGGAGTGGGATATTGGGTGAACACGAGCGGGTGGTGGCGCACGTGAATTCCCGCGAGGACCTGCTGCGCCGGATCAGGGACGCGCTGGTCGAGCTACCCGATGACGAGCGGGTCGTTCCGGTGCCGCGCGCCGGCGCCCGCCAGGGATCCGGCGCCGAGCCCGGCGATCTCGCCGCGCTGGTCGACCTGTTCGCCGAGCGGTTGGAATGCCACGGCGCGCGGTTGCATCGGATCACCGCGGCGGACATCCCGGATCAGGTGCGCGCCGCGCTGCGCGAGCACGGTGCGCGCTCGGTCATCGCGCCCGACGGACTGCCCGCCGAATGGCTGGCCGGATGGGCCGAGGAAGAGGGCCACCGCATCGTCGCCGACAGTCCGCTGGCGACGACCGGCGAAATGGAGCAGGTCGACGCGGTGGTCACCACATGCGCGGCCGCGGCCGCCGATTCCGGCATCCTCGCGCTCGACGGCGGCGAGGGTCAAAGTCGCCGCCCCGCCACACTGGCGCCCGACTGTCACGTCTGCGTGGTGCGAGCCGACCAGCTCCTGCCCTCGCTGCCCGAGGTGATGGACCGGCTCGATCCGCGCCGTTCGACCATTCTGGTCGGCGGCCCGTCGGCCACCGCCGACGCGGCGACGCCCGGCGTGCACGGCCCGCGCCGGTTGGTCGTGCTCCTCGTGCGGTGAACCGAGACGCATCGGAAGGACACGATCATGGGTGAATTCCGGACCAAGCGGATCTACGACGACCCCAGCGACGACGACGGCCGCCGGGTGCTGGTCGACCGGCTGTGGCCGCGCGGCATCAGCAAGGATCGCGCTCGAATCGACCTGTGGGACAAGGAGATCACGCCCTCGAACGACCTGCGCTCCTGGTTCCATCACGACTCCGCCGCCGATTTCACCGAGTTCGCCAGGCGCTACGAGGCCGAGCTGTCGGGCGACGCGCAGCGGCGGGGTCTTCGCGAACTGCGCGAGCTCGCCGCCGAGCATCCCGTCACTCTGGTGACCGCGGCGAAGGACCCCGAGCACAGCCACGTCGCGGTGCTGCTCGACCATCTGCGCGGTGACTGACGACCTCGCCGGGGTCAGCCCAGCTCCGCCGTCCCGATGACTTCGTCGCCTCGCACATGCGGCCGCGCGCCGAGCCCGGTGTCGATGAGCTGCCGTGCCGCGATGTTGTCCGACGTGGTCACGGCGGTGATGCGACGGGCTCCGGATCGGGTGGCGAGCGCGCGCAATTCGGCGGCGACGCGACGGCCGATGCCGCGCCCGCGGTGCGAACGGCCGATCCACACGCCTGCCTCCACCTCGTCGCCGCGCGGTTCGAGCCGGGCCGCGCCGACGACCCGTCCCTCGACCGTGACGACGAAGGTCCGTTCGTTCGGGCAGGTGGGATGCAGCGCGCGGGCGCGGTGAAACGCCAGGAACGCCTCCTTGCGCACCGAGGTCCAACCCGGCGGTCCCGCGACCGGCGCCATGACCTCGAGCGGGTCGGCGTCGGTCACCGCCGCGTCGAGCAGCAGCGGAAGGCTCTGCTCGCTCAGTTCGATCAGCTCGACGGCGGGTTCGGCACTCCGACGCAAGATGGCGTCGGCGCGCTCGAGGTGGATCGGCGACCAGAACGCGGCCCAGTCGGCGTCCTGGCCGAGCGCGCGACGGATGGCAAGCACCCGGTCGATGAGAACGACCAGATCGGCGAGAGCCCGTTCGCTCTCCTCGCGATTCACGAAACCCATATGGATGGCGGAGTCGCGCACCGTGACGATCCGCCCGAGCAGCGCCTCGGGCAAGTGGATGTCCGCGGGCGTCACCCGGTTCAGCACCTGGGCGGCCTCGAGCCCGCCGAGCGTCCACAGGTCCGGCAGCGGCCGTTCCGGATCCTCCGGCCGCCCGGCCAGCGTCAACGTCGTCTCGAGACCCGCCATCTGCCCGCGGACGAGGTGGATATCGATTCCGGCGAGAACAGACTTGAGCAGCGACTCGGCGCACGCGCCGATCGAGACGGCCTGGTCGATCAGCGCGAGCGGTTCGTGGGATCCGGTGCAGGACAGCGCGCGGCGCGCGTGCGCACGCGCGAGCTCCTCGAGCGCGACGGGCAGCCGATCGTAGTCGACGGCGCCGAATGCGGTGGGCCACTGGCGAAGTGCTGCCATGCGAGTTAGATTGCCACACCCCGACCGCCGCGGCCCGCGCTTTGTCGGCGCGAGATTCGGCGCGATCCCGACGCCCACGGCGCCGCGGTCAGGCGGAGCCGTCCTGCGCGGTGATCCCCAGCAGCACCGACTGCACCTCGCGCAGCCGGTCCACGTCGTTGCGGATGCCCGCCGCGGTGTCGGTGTAGAGGAAGGCCTCGCCGATCCGAACGAGTGTGTAGGCCAACAGCTCTCGCTCCAGCGGCGGACGATAGCCGTCCTCTTCCTCGACGCGGGCGATGAGTTCGGCGACGGCCGCGACCGCGCGCGGCTGGACCGGTCCGTCGCTGGCGGTCAGGATGCGCAGGCCCGAGATCGGTTCGTTCTCGAAGTAGCGCCGGAACGGCTCGTTCACCGCCTCCCAGCGCGCGACGCGGTCGAGCACGTCGAGAATGCGTGCCGCGCCGCGCGACCGTCGTCTCGCGTCGGCGCGGGCGATCATCTGCTCGTACTCCTGCACGAGCATCGCGCCGAGCAAGCCGTCCCGCGAGCCGAACCAGCGGTAGATGGAGGCGCGGCTGAGCCCGAGCTCGGCGGCGATCGCCTGCACGTCGACGCGCTCACCGGCCAGGAAGGCGCGGCGGGTGAGTTCGATGACCTGTTCGCGGGTGGCCGAAGCCGGGCGTCCGGGGGAGCGAGTGGCGGCGGGTCGCGGGGGAGTGGTCACCGGGTGAATCGTACAGCCGATCGAACGGTCGGCCGCGCCCATTGGAGACGTTGTGGCTGAGATGTATTTTATGGGTGTCCCTCCAAACGGACCATTCGACAGTCAGGAGAACTATGAGCGCCCCGACTTCCCGCACGGCCATCGTCACCGGTTCCGCCCGCGGCATCGGCGCCGCCACGGCCCGCAGGCTAGCCGCCGACGGCTTTGCGGTCGCTGTCCTAGACCTGGACGAGGCCGCGTGCAAGCCCGTCGTCGAGGAGATCGAGGCGGCGGGCGGCAAGGCGCTCGCGGTCGGCGTCGACGTCTCCGACGAGCAGTCCGCGGGCGCCGCGGTGCAGCGGGTCGCCGACGAGCTCGGCGCGCCGACGGTGCTGGTGAACAACGCGGGCATCACCCGCGACAACCTGCTGTTCAAGATGAGCGTCGCCGACTGGGATTCGGTGATGAACGTGCACCTGCGCGGGTCGTTCCTGATGAGCCGCGCCACCCAGAAGTACATGACCGAGGCCAAGTGGGGCCGCATCGTCAACCTGTCGAGCACCTCCGCGCTCGGCAACCGCGGCCAGGCCAACTACTCGGCGGCGAAGGCGGGCCTGCAGGGCTTCACCAAGACGCTGGCCATCGAGCTCGGCAAGTTCGGCGTCACGGTCAACGCCATCGCCCCCGGTTTCATCGAGACCGACATGACCGCCGCCACCGCCGAGCGGATCGGCGTGACCTTCGAGCAGTTCACCGAGGCGGCCGCCAAGCAGATCCCGGTCGGGCGCACTGGCAAGCCGGAGGACATCGCCAACACGGTCTCCTTCCTGGTCGGCGAGGGCGCCGGATTCGTCTCCGGGCAGGTCATCTACGTGGCCGGCGGCCCGACCGACTGAGCGAAGGGATCGATGATGAAGGTCTTTCACGGCATCGCCGAACTCGCCGAAGCGGTGGGTACCCACCTCGGCTACAGCGAGTGGCACACCATCACCCAGGAACAGGTGAACTTGTTCGCCGACGCCACCGGTGATCACCAGTGGATCCACACCGACCCCGAGCGGGCCGCGGCGGGTCCGTTCGGCGCGACCATCGCGCACGGTTATCTGACGCTGTCGCTGCTGCCGATGCTCGTCGGCCAGATCTACCGGGTGGACGGGCTGAAGATGGGCATCAACTACGGCGCCGAGAAGGTGCGGTTTCCCGCCGCCGTCCCGGTCGGCAGCCGGGTGCGCGCGGGCGTCGAACTGCTCGGCACGAAGGCGATCGCCGCGGGCACGCAGGTGAGCGCGCGGGTCACCATCGAGATCGAGGGCGGCGCGAAACCGGCGTGCGTCGCCGAATCGCTGTCGGTGCTGGTGGAGTGAGGTCCCCGCGCCGCCGGGCGCTCACCGTCGGAATTCCTCGACGGGGATGAACTCGGCGGCGCGGTCGCCCGCTTCGTTGCGGTACCACGCTTCTCTGCGGTGGCGCTGAAACCGGTCGGCGAGGTCGTCCATGCCGGGAACGGTGCGGCGCAGCGTCTCCAGACCGAAGATCACCGGTGTGCGCAGGATCGGGTAGAGGATCCACGGAAAGCGCCGCGGCATGGCGTGCGCGGCGTAGGTGGCTGGCGGCAGCCAGAAACCGGTGTAGCCGATCTGCGCGCGATAGTTGAGCTCGTCACGGATTCGCTTGCGCCACGGCGTTTCCGGCTTCGGGCGGAAGGCGGGCAGATAGGACTCGACGAGTTCGGCTCCATCGGCGCCCGCCGTGTGCGCCCGCTTGACGAAGGCGGCGAACATCAGCTGCGCTCCGGTCCGCAGGTCGGTCGGGTACCAGTCCGGCTGCACGCCGAGCAAGTGTCCGACGTAGCGCCAGAAGTGCATGGTGGCTTCGATTTCCGCGCGCGTGGTCTGGAAACCCGCGCTCCACAGCGCGAGTCCGGGAACCACGCTGCCCGCCATCAGGGTGAGCGTGGCGTCGCCGACGCTGATCGGCACACCCCACGCCGCGCGCTGCCACTCCGGCCTGCTCAGCAGCTTGCGTCGGATGAACACGTGCATGATCCGCACCCGCATGGCGGTCTGCCGTCCGCGCGCCCCGTGCTCGAGACCGCCGGGCTCGGACACATCGATCCAGAAGCGCACGGTCTCCAGCTGGCGTTTGTGCGCGCGCTGTCCCGCGTAGCCGCCCGTGTAGGACAGCGGTTTGGCGATCGAGCTCTCCGAGTACATCTCCAGCGTGCTCGTCGTGGCGAAGCTGAACACCGAGGTGCCCCACCGGCGGAACACCCGCGCGCCCCGTTCGACCAGCTCGCGGTCCAGCCATGGCGGCGGCGTCTCGAACTCCTCGAACAGCCGCAGCAGCGACTCCGGTGCGTCCAGAACCGCGTCGACGCCGTGCGTGAGGGCTCGGTCGAGCATGGCTCGCCCCGCTTTCGGGCCCGGTTCGCCGAGATAGACCTCGTCGACGAACGCCTCGGCCACCGGGTCGGCCTCGAAGTAGGCCGCCGCGAAGGAACGGACCAGGTCGTCCGCCGGTTGCGGGTCGAATCGCAAGGTGCGCTTCATGATTCGGCGGATCCGCTGGATCGACGGATCCTCGACGCGCTGCCAGTAGCGGAATTCGGTCGGGGCGGTCTCGTCCGTGGTGTCGGTAGCCATAGCGAAACATTAAAGTGAGTGGATGCTCACCTTCTACTCGCTTTCGCGGCCGTTCCGCCGATGACCGGGAATACCGCGCCCAACCGGCGAAAAGCGCCCAAGCAGTCGCGCGCGAGGGAGTCGCGGGAACGAATCCTGACCGCCGCCGCTCAGCTTTTCGCCGAGCGCGGCATCGCGGAGACCTCCACCAATCGCATCGCCGCCCACGCGGGCATGAGCATCGGGTCGCTGTACCGGTACTTCACCGACAAGGACGAGATCGTCGGCGTGCTGCGCGATCGGCTGCTCGCCGAACTCGAGGAGCGCTTCGCCGAGACGGTGCTGGCCGGAATGACGCTGTCCACGCGCGAATCGGTCGCGGCCAGCCTGCACGCGATCGTCGACGTGGTGTCGGCGCGGCAGGGGCTGGTGCGCGCGCTCTCGGCGACCGCCGCCGTGCCCGGATTCGGGTTGCTCGGGCTCGAACGCAGGCTGCTCGTCCTCACCCGGGCCTATCTGCTGCACCGGCTCGGCCCCTGTCCCGAGGACGAGCTGGACGCGAAAGCGCTGGTCATGGTGACCACCGGCCTCGCCGCCGCGCTGCGCATCACCCTCGGGCCCGCCGCGACCGCCGATCGTGAACTGGTGATCACCGAAACCGCGACCATGATCGGCGGATGGCTCGAGCCGTCGGGTCGGTAGCGATACCATCGGAGGGGGTCGGCGTCCCGGAAGGGGTACAGGCATGAGCGAACGCAGTGAGCGAATCATGTGCCAGCGCGCCTCGCGCGTGCCGAAGCCGAGCGCCAGCGAGGCGCAGGCATGAGCGTTGACCGGAATGCTGGACGGCGGCGGATCCGCGCCGCCGTGGTGGCGAGCGCCTGCGCGGGCGCCGCCGCGATCGCACTGGCCGCGGCGCCCGGCGCGCACGCCACCGCCACCGGGATCGGAGTCCTACCCGACCTCGGTTACGGCCTCGCGACCAATTTCGGAACCGGCTGCGGCTACACGATCCAAGCCTTCGTGACCGACCCGGTCGCGTCGGTGTCCTTCTACGACAACGGGATTCCGCTCGCCACGGTGGCGCCGACGGGCGGGGTCGCGCTGCTGAAGTGGGTGCCTGCGACACCGGGCTGGCACACGATCAGCGTGGCGCAGGTTCCCGACCAGGTCACCACCGCCGCCACCGCGGTGCCCGTCGGTACCGGTATGCACGTCGGGCACGGGTGCGCGGTGTTCGGCGGCTGATCCGCGGTACCGCGCGGCCGAGGAGCCGCGCGGCCGTCCGGGAGGCGGTTCGCGTCACGGAGGATCGATATGACGACCCAGCGCAGACCACTCGAGGTCGGTTCGGAGTTCGGGCCGTATCGGCTGGTCCGGCTGATCGGCCGCGGCGGCATGGGCGAGGTGTACCAGGCCTACGACACCGGCAAGGACCGCGTCGTCGCCATCAAGGTGCTGCCCGAGCGGCTGGCCGAGGACCCCGTCTACCGTGAGCGGTTTCGCCGCGAGTCGCACGCCGCGGCCCGGCTCAAGGAGCCGCACGTCATCCCGATCCACGACTACGGGGAGATCGACGGGCACCTCTTCATCGATATGCGTCTTGTCGAGGGCGAGAATCTGCGCGCCCTGCTGCGGACCAGCGCGCCGCTGCCCCCGGGCGACGCGGTGGAGCTGATCAGGCAGGTGGCGGCCGCCCTCGACGCCGCGCACGCCGACGACCTGGTGCACCGCGACATCAAGCCGGACAACATCCTCACCACGCCCGGCGGTTTCGCCTACCTCGTCGATTTCGGTATCGCGCACTCGAGTACCGCCGAGGGGCTGACGGGAGCTGGTTCGGCGATCGGGTCGTTCCACTACATGGCGCCGGAGCGGTTCACCTCGCGCGTTGTCACCCCGGCCGCGGACATCTACGCCCTCGGCTGTGTGCTCTACGAATGCCTCACCGGCGCCAGGCCGTTCCCGGCCGACACCGACGGCGAGGTCATGCGTGCGCACCTGGTGGAGTCGCCGCCGCGGCCAAGCAGGCTTCGCGATGAGATTCCGCGTGCCATGGACGCGGTGATCGCTCGGGCGCTGGCCAAGGAGCCCGCCGCGCGCTACGGCAGCGCGGGGGAGTTCGCGGCCGCGGCGCAGGCCGCGTTGTGTGGTCCGAAGGGAGCCGCGTCCGGGGCGGCCGGGGCGGTCGCCATGGGCGCAGGCGCGGAAGCCGTTGTGCCGGATACGGCGACGAGTACGGGCGCACTCGAGAAGGTGCCGGGACCGTTCTCGCCGCCGACCGCCGATGCGTCGACGGAAGACCTCGCGGATACGGCGGCGACTCCGCGTCCGTTCGCGACCGATCTCGGTGACCGCGGGGGGAGCGGCGCAGTGACGGACGAAACCGGCGACTCGTCGGCGGGACCACCGAAACGACCGTCGGGTGCGGGCGACGGCGACGGCCGGGAGTCCGAGCCGCCGAAGCGGACGTTTCGCCGGGTGGCGGAAAGGCGGGCGATTCCAGCGCTCATCGCCGCCGTAATCCTCGCGGCGGCAACGGTTCTCGCCGCGTGGGTGGTCTCGGGGCGGCCCGAGGAGGGCACCGCGGTCGCCGACGACGCCGCCTTGCGTCAGGCGGACGTCGATCTGGTGGCGAGCGCCGGGTTGGTCGGCTACAAGCGCGCCAACTGCGCGCACCGCGAACCGGACGTCGGCACCGAGGCGGTCGTCTACTGCGACGCCAACGATCGCACCGGCGCCCCCACCGCCCGGTTGTTCCGGTTCAGCAGCCTCGACTGGTTGCGGGAGTACTACAAGAACTACGTGGTCGAGGCCTACGACGCCACCAACTGCCCGAACGATCCGCCCGGCGTCGACGGTCCGCTCTTGGTGGACGGCAAGCCCGCAGGGCGGGACGCGTGCCTGACCAGTCGAGTCGACGATCCCGCGAAGCCCAAGCCGGTGCTCGCCGTGGCCGACGAGGATCGGCTCGCGCTGGGCATCTATGTGTGGGACGGCCCCGAGGACCAGGCCGAGCGCGATTACGTCGCCGCCCGCCACCTCTTCCACTTCCTGCCGCAGGACAAAACGGTCGACCCGGACTTCTTCACCTCGGCCGACCGGCGCGTCCTCGACCATCTGACCGGCGATTTCGGGCCCGCGACCTGTAAGCACGTCGATGTCCCCGGTGGCATGGTGGATGCGTTCATCCGCTGCGGCACTCCCCGCGGTGCGCCCTCGATCTCCTTCCTCGGCTTCCCCGACGACCGCTCGATGAACGTGGGATATCAAGCGGCACTTGGTCAGACGCGCGGTCACGCGTGCGATGGCAGCAGCGGCGGCGCGGACGACGTGTGGCGCAAGGCTTCCGGACCCGTCGGCCGGTTCTTCTGCTACACCGACGAGAGCCCCGTGCTCGGCGCACGCGATTGCTTGATGGCGGTGCACGACGATTTCCGGCTCATCGTCGACGCGTGCGCGCTGAGCAAGGACGACCCCGACCAGGGCCCGAAGTCGGAGGGCGAGTTGCTCGAGTGGTTCCAGCGGGAGTTCGGTCAGTAGCAAGGGCTTACGGCCGGACCGCGGCGTCGAGCGGCGTACGTGCCACGTCCTGATGGGTTGCGAGCCGAGGCGCGAAAGCTCCGCCGCGCCGAGGGGTTCGGCGCGGCGGAGCGAGTCCGCCGCCGCGGTCTTCCGGGTGAATCAGCCAGCAGCCGTCGGCACCAGCGAGGCCAGCGCCGCCGCCGCAGCGGGGTGCCTGGCCACCAGCGCGGCGACCTCGGCGTGCGGTGCCGCGGCCGGGCGCTGCCACTCGCCGCCGTGGCCGAGCAGCGTGGCCAGCGCGTCGCAGCTCGCCGGATGGGCGAACAGCAGATCGGCGACCGGTCCGCCCGCCACCGCGACGGCGGGTCCGGCGGTCGGCTGCGGTGTGTCCGTCCACGGCGGTGTCCAGCGGTCCACCGCCGCGAGGCCGGACGGGAAGGTGCGACCGGCCTCCCTGGTGAGCGCCGGAATCAGTTCACCGGCCTGGCCGCGCAGGGTGGTGATCAGTTTCGGCAGCCAGGGCAGCAGCACACTGTCCGGCAGGCGGCCGAACGCCTTCGAGAGCAGCTCCACCACAAAGGGTTTCAGCGACGGCACCGGATCCATGGCTTGCACGAACCCGCTCAGGTAGTGCGGGAAGGCGGGAACCACGAGCGGGTTGGCCAGCATCTCGTCGCAGCGGGTGCGCAGTTCCGGCAGCGTCAGCAGACCGAGTTGCATGCGCGTCGCCCACAGCAGCGCGACCTTCGCGGGCGCCTCAGGATGCGACTGCAACACCGCGAGTTCGAGCTGGGTGTGGTCGCAGCCGAGCGAAAGCGCCAGGTTCTCCATGCCGAACAGGAAGCCGAGCATGGCCGCGACCGGCCGCACGCCGGTGTTCTCGTCGGTGAACGCGGTCGGCAGCAGCGTGCAGTAGTGCGCGTAGCCCGCGGTGACGAACCGGCCGCACCACTCGGGAAGCCCGTCCGCGGTCGACCGGAAGTAGTTGAGCAGCAGCCTGATTCGGCGCAGCACCTCGGGCGCGTCGTCCACCGACCGTTCGGCGGCGAGCAGTTCGACGGCGCGGTGACCCAGCTCGTCGGCCAAGCGCGGCGAGTTCAGGTACACCAGGGCGTCTTCCACCGCCGCCAGCGCCACCGCGGCCGTGGCGTCCGCGGCGGACACCGCCATGCGCAGCCGCTGCTCGAGGACCTGCTCGATGGTCACGCCCTCGTAGCCGAGTTCGACAAGCGCGCGTTGGTGCTTGCCGAGCGCCAGATCCCAGCTCTCCTGAATGGAGGTCTCGCCGAGCGCCCGCGATCCCATGATCGGCCGCACCGCGTCCGAGGGCAGCAGCCTGCGCAGGATCCACAGCAGATCCGAGCACGGCCGCAGGTGCGGGTCGGCGCGCAGATCCAGCAGCGAACGCTGCACCGTGCGCTTGCCGGTATCGATCCCCAGCGGCGCGAGCCGGTCGAGCACGTCGCGGGCGAGCGGCGGCAGCGCCGCGTAGCCCACCTGACCGATGCGGTCACCGCCGAGCAGGATCTCGCACAGCCTGCGCACATCACGGCGACCCGGTACGTGGTCTTTCTCGATGCAGGTGATCGCCGCGTCCTGGAAGTCGTACGGCGTCGGGCGGGCGCGATTGCGCATGCCCGCCAACAGGATCGAGGTCTCGAACACCGCGATGGCGTCGGCGGTGCTGGCCAGATAGCCGTTGCGCCGGGCCAGCCGGACGATGTCGACCGACCAGTCGAGCAGCTCGGCCTCGTCGAGCGAGTCCAGTCGCGGCGGCGTGGACAGGAACCCCGACAGCTGGTCGGTCACGGCGGCGGCCGTCACCACGGGCGGGGTGCGCTTGCTCGTCTTCTTACTCGCGGATTTCTGGCCCGCGAGCTGGAACGGCTTCACGCCGCCGCGCCGAAGTCCCTTCGACCAGGTCGCCGCCGCGATCGATACCGACCCCGATGCCAGCCCGAACTGCTCCTCGATGGCCGAGTGGCTGGACGGGATCAGCCCGTACTGCCAGGTGGTTTTCGATCGCGGCGTGATCTCGTAGGGCGCCATGTCGGCGGGCAGCCCGAACTGCTCGACGTGGCTGGCCGCGTGGAACGCCCCGCACACGTACAGGCAGTCGGCCGGGTCGGCGCCGGTCGCGTCCAAGTGTTCGCGCATCCGCGTCCACATGTAGCGCTCGCGGTTCTCGTCCTCCTCGCCGCCGGTGCGGCGCAGGCGACGGAACAGGCTGCCGATGAGCACCATGACCTGGCGGTAGGTGTCGTAGTCGGCGCCTGCCAGCGGTTGCTCGACGTACTGGTCCCACCACTCCGACCAGTGCCGCACCTTGCCGTGGTGCAGCAGGTGCTCCTCGAGTTCGGCGAAGCGCGGTCGCAGATCGCCGATTTCGATGCCGACCGCGTCCCCGTGCAGAGCACCACCCTCGGCGGGCTCGGGCGCTTCCTCGGCGGTCGCGTCGCCCTTCGGTGCGTCGCGGTCCGGCGCCCACTGGAACACGTGGTCGCTGGAGCGGTCGACGAGCACGAGCTCGACGCCGGGGGTGTCGAGCGCGTAGGCGATGGCCTGGTATTCCGCCGACGCCTCGGTGATCGGGGCGACCACCGACAGCGGCGCCCACGCGGCCGGGAACCCGTCGAGTTCGCCGGCCCACGCCTGCACCGCCACCGGCAGCCTGCAATTGCGCAGCTCGTCCAGGATCGGCCGCAGATCCTCGCACAGCTCCAGGTAGACGACCTTGGGCCGCTTCTCGTGCAGCCGCCGCACCATCGCCAGAGCCGAGGCGGGCGAATGGTGGCAGACCGGGAAGATCTCGAGCTCGACCGCGAGCGCGCGATCGACGTCGTCGACGATGCCCGCGAGGATCTCCGCGACCGCGCCCGGTTCGGCCGCGAATCGTTCCGCGGCCGTGGCCAATTGCTCGCGCAGCGCGCCGAACGGACCGGTCACGAGAGCCTCGCGATCGCGGCACGGCCGCCCTCGAGGAACTGCGACCAGTCCCCGCCCGCGTCCTTGCTGCGCGGTTCCACCACGCCGTGCCAGAACTTGTTGAGGATCGCCAGGTCCTCCGGAGCCCGCCGGGCCAGCGAGCCGACCAGCGACCCCGCGAGGGTCTCCGCGCGCAGCGTGCGGTCGCCGAAGAACTGGCTGTGCAGGATCGCGTCCTCCAGCACGCCGATCTGTTCTGCGGTCGACAGCGCCGACTCCAGCTTCTCGTCGTCGCTGGTCGCGGCGGCGGCCGCGGAGCGAAGATCGGCGAAGCTGTCGAGCAGGATGTCGAGCAGCGTGGGCGGCAGCTCCAGCTCGATCTGGTGCCTGCGCAGCAGCTCGGCGGTGCGGAAGCGCACGATCTCGGCCTCGCTGCGCTTGTTGGTCACGACCGGGATGCGCACGAAGTTGAAGCGCCGCTTGAGCGCCGAGGAGAGGTCGTTCACGCCGCGGTCGCGACTGTTGGCGGTGGCGATGATGGAGAAGCCCGGCTTGGCGAACACGACGTTGTCGTCGTCGAGTTCCGGGATGGAGACGTACTTCTCGGACAGGATCGAGATGAGCGCGTCCTGCACGTCGCTGGTCGAGCGGGTCAGCTCCTCGAAGCGGCCGATCACGCCCTGCTCCATCGCGGTCATGATCGGCGACGGGATCATCGACTCCCTCGACTGCCCCTTGGCGATGACCATGGAGATGTTCCACGAGTACTTGATGTGGTCCTCGGTGGTGCCCGCTGTGCCCTGCACGACGAGCGTGGAGTTGCGGCTGATGGCCGCGGAGAGCAGCTCGGCCAGCCAGCTCTTGCCGGTACCGGGATCACCGATCAGCAGCAGTCCTCGGTCGGAGGCCAGCGTGACGATGCTGCGCTCGACGAAACTGCGGTCGCCGAACCACTTCTGATCGATCTGGCGGTCCAGTCCGTCGGCGCGCTCGGAGCCGAGGATGAACAGCCGCACCATCTTCGGGCTCAGCCGCCAGGCGAACGGCTTGGGGCCGTCGTCGATCGACTCGAGCCAGTCCAGCTCCTCGGCGTACTTGATTTCGGCGGGGGCGCGCAGCGCAGTGTCGGTCATGGTTGCGAGGTCTCCTAGTCGAGAAAGTTCTTGAGTTCGAACACGAGTTTCTGGATGCGGCCCGAGATCACCGGGGTGCCCATGGCCTTGAAGCGTTCCCGGAACCAGGGATTCACGCTCTGCTGCCCGGAGCTGTTCACCGAGCCGACGGGGATGAGCTTCACACCGTTGCGGTGCACAGCCTGCATGCTCTCGTACAGCGGCTGGGAACGGTCGAACTCGTAGAAGTCCGAAATCCACACCAGCACGGTGTTGGTCGGGTCGACGATCTTCGGCTGGGCCATCGCCATGGCGACGGGGCCGTCGTTGCCGCCACCGAGGTTGGTGCGCAGCAGGACCTCGAACGGGTCGTGCACCCACGGCGTCAGGTCGATGGCACGGGTGTCGTAGGCGATGAGGTGCACGTCGACCTTGGGCAGTCCGGCGAAGATCGAGGCGAGGATGGTGCAGTTCACCATCGAGTCGACCATCGAACCGGACTGGTCGACCACCACGATCATCCTGGCGGGCACGGTGCGCTTGGCGGTCTGCCGATAGAACAGCCGATCCACGTAGAGGCGCTCGTCGTCCGGATTCCAGTTGGTGAGGTTCTTCCAGATCGTCCGGTCCACATCCAGATTGCGCAGGATGCGCTTCGGCGGCACCGAGCGGTCGACGGTGCCCGCGGTGGTCTGCTGCACCTGGGTGCGCAGCACCTCCGCGACCTGATCGACGTAACGACGGATGAGCGACTTGGCGTTTGCCAGCGCGACGCCGGACAGATTCGTCTTGTCGCGCAGCAGCTGTTCGATCAGCGACATGCTCGGCGTCAGCTGGGCCGAGAGCGCGGGATCGGCGAGCACCTCGCGCAGCCGCATCCGCGAGACCAGGTCGGCCTCGAGGTCGCCGAGCACGGTGCGCACCTCCGCGCCGCAGTCCTCGCCGAGCATGCGCCGCAACCAGCCCGCATCGCGCTGCCAGCCCGCCAGCTGGGTCGCGCTGACAGTGCCGCCGCCGGTCGCGAAGACGTTCAGCAACAGCTTGGAGAACAAGGCGGCCGAACGCACCTCGCCGGAGCCGATGGCCGAATCGGCATCGGTTCCCGCCGGGGTCTCGTCCGCGTTCTGCCCGGCCGATTCCTTGGCGGTCTCCGTCGATTCGGCCGCCCGCACGTGTGCGCCGAGTCCGTCGAACTCGTTCGCCAGCTCGGGAAAGCGTTGCACCACGTTGTCGATCGAGACACCGGGGTCGAGCAGCGCCGCCGGGAGGCCGAGGTCGTCGACGACCGCGACGCTCGATGTCTCCAGCGCGGGCTGCGCCTCGCTGTCGAAAATGCCCGCGAGCAGCCGCCAGTAGAGGATCTGCCGTCGAGTCTCGTTGCTGTGGGTCATTTTCTCAGCAGCCGTCCCGCTCGTTCCCTGAGCACCGCGACCGCGTCGCCCGACTTCGCTTGCGATTTGGCCGCTTTCGGGTCCGTCACGCCGCAGGCCCAGTCGCCGCCGTGCACGTCGACCTCGACGCCTTTGGTCTTCTTGCGCACCGCGAACGGGCGCAGCGACCACCGCCCGGCGTCCCAGCGCAGCAGGCCGAGGCAGGTCGAGGAGCCGTTGACCGCGGCGGGTGTCAGCGGGCCGCAGGTCGGCAGCCGGTCCAGTTCGAGGGTGAGGCGGTGCCCGTCCAGCTCGATGGCGCCATCTTTGACCTTGTAGCCCTCCACCAGCACCGGTTCGGCCAGGTGCACGGGATCGCGATCCAGCGGGGGAGTGGCCGGGGCCAGCGCGCCGGCCAGGCCGACGCGGGCCGTGGCGAATGGATCGGCGCTCGCGCCGAGGCGAGCCGACTCGTCGTGCCAGATCAGGTCGCCTGCCGCGGTCATCGGCATGCCGTCGATATCGAGGCTCAGCCGCTCGGCGATCGCTTTGAGCAGCTGCGGGTGCTCGGTGAACAGCTGCCAGATCGCGGGGCCGACGATCGTGTCGACCTTGGCTGCGGCAATGCTGACCCGCACCCGTCGCGTCCGGCCGCCCGCCGTCTCCAGCAGCGCGTACAGCTGAACCTGCACCGCCGTGCCGTGCTCGTGCACGTCGACGCCCAGCGGAAGCAGCCGCCCCGAGACCGCCGTAGTCTCGGCGAAACCGCCTGTGCGCCAGGACAACAGCAGCGCACGCGCCCACAGGTCCGCCCAGCGCCGGGCGGGCAGCCGGTCCAGTGTCGCCACCGGCGAGCCCGCGCGCAGCTCGGCCGTCAGACCGTCGAGCAGGACCGCGAGCCTGCGCAGGGCCGGTTCGGCGAGCAGCGCTTCGACCGTCTGGTCGGCGGCCGAGACGAGGTCGTGGTCGACGCCGCGCCATCCGGTGATGGCGACCTCCTGCAACCAGGAGCGGCTGCCCGCCGCCAGGTTGTGCGGTGTGTGCGGCGGCTCCGGCTGCTCCCACGCGGCACGTTCGCGCCCCAGCGCGGTGTCCACCCGGTCCAGCAGGGCGTCGTGGACGGCGCCGAGCAATGCGGCGCGCCCGCCTGCCAGCGCCGACAGCTCCTCGGGGCCGATGGAGCCCGCGCCGAGTTTCCCGACCGCCTCGGCGATCGCCGGTCCGAGCGGGGATCCGCCGAGCGCGGCGTTGAGGTTCGCCAGTGCCGCGGTGTGTTCGTCGGTGAGCCGCGCGAATCCGTGGACCAGCGCGGTGTCGAATCCGGTCACCACATCGAGCGCTTCCGCCACTCCGGGCGGCGGCTCGAGCAGTTCGGCCACATGTACGCCGAGCATCAGCGGCTCACCCCCGTCGCGGGAAACCACTGCAACTCCGGGATCGGCGCGGTGCCGCCCGGCAGCTCCAGATACGCGAGATGGCGCAGGAAGCGGCTGAATACGACGGCGGCGGGCGCGGGTTCGTGCGTGCAGTTCAGCGCGGCACGCAGGCTCGTACCGTCGGTGATCTCCACCCCCAGATAGCGGGCGACCTGTTCGGCGCCGTACTGCACGACCGCCTCGTCGAGCAGCGCGTCGATGTGCTTGCACGGATAGGCTCCGCGCAGCCCGCCGCACGGCCGATTGTTGTTGGTGCTACAGCTGAGTCCGTGCGTCTTCGCCGACACCGACGAGACGTACACCCGCGCGATATCCGATCCGCTCGACACCACGCCCTGCAACCGCCCGTCCGCCATCTCGACGAAGGGCACCTTGGCCAGTTTGCGCGGCGCGACGACGGGCAGCGTCTGCACCACCGCCGCCCGCTCCCATTCGCGGTCACCCGAGTCCATCGCGTTCCCTCCCGCTTCTCTTCATGACCGAAAACCTACGCGAACCCACCGACAGGTTCCGGCGTCGATTTTCGATCTTGTGAATAGCGACAACCTCTGTCCCACAGTCGGTTTCGGCATCGGCGAAGTTGTCGGTATGGCCTGTTAGTCTCCCGCTGGGCGACGCTGTGCTCGACCGAATCGGCACCGGCGGAGAGCGGCACACCGGCCGGGATCGGGGCGTCGGCGAGGAGGCCCGACGGCGCGTCGTCGCGCCCGCACGCGGCGCGGCCGTGGTATCGAGGACGGATGACACCGACGCGCTCTTCCTACGATGTCGTCGTCGTCGGCGGCGGCCACAACGGCTTGGTCGCCGCCGCGTATCTGGCGCGGGCGGGCCGCTCGGTGCTGCTGCTCGAGCGGCAGTCGCACACGGGCGGCGCGGCGGTGTCGGAACGCCTGTTCCCCGGCGTCGACGCTCGGGTTTCCCGGTATTCGTACCTGGTCAGCCTGCTGCCCGCGAGCATCGTGCGCGACCTGGACCTCCGGTTCCGGACCCGGCGCAGGCGGATCTCCTCGTACACGCCGGTGGGCGACGGCGGGCTGCTCGTCGACACCGGATCCGAGGCGCGCACCAGGGCGAGCTTCGAACGCCTCACCGGCTCGGACCGTGATTTCACCGCGTGGCAGCGGTTCTACGCGAGCACCGGACGGATGGCGCGGCGGGTTTTTCCCACCCTGACCGAACCGTTGCCGACCCGTACCGAGCTGCGGGGCGTCGTCGCGGACGACGCGCTGTGGGACGCGATCTTCGAACGGCCGCTCGGCGAGACGATCGAGGCGACCTTCGCCGACGACACCGTGCGCGGTGTGGTGTTCACCGACGCGCTGATCGGCACCTTCACCCACGCGCACGACCCCTCGCTGCGGCAGAACCGCTGCTTCCTCTACCACGTGATCGGCGGCGGCACCGGCGACTGGGATGTGCCGGTGGGCGGTATGGGCGCACTCACCGACGCGCTGGCGGACGCGGCGCGCGCCGCGGGGGCGGAACTGGTCACGGACTGCGCGGTGACCGGCGTCGACAGCGACGGCGTCGCCGCGGAGGTGCGCTACGAGGGTGGTGTGGTCGGCGCGCGGCACGTTCTGGTGAACGCCGCGCCGCACGAGCTGTCACGCCTGCTCGGCACGCCCGAGGAGCCGAAACCCGAAGGCTCCCAAATGAAGGTGAACATGGTGCTGCGGCGGCTTCCGCGACTACGGGACACCGCGGTCGATCCCGCCGAGGCCTTCGCCGGTACCTTCCACATCGCCGAATCGTATGCGCGACTGGAGCAGTCCTATCGCGAAGCGGAGGCCGGGCGGATCCCGTCGGCGCCGCCGTCGGAGATCTACTGCCATACCCTGACCGACCCGTCGATCCTGTCCGTCGACGCCGTGGCCCGCGGCATGCACACCCTGACCCTCTTCGGATTACACACTCCCGCACGGCTTTTCCAGGAAGACCCGGATGCCGCCCGAGCCGCCGCCGCGAAAGGGTTGCTCGCGCAACTGGATCGGGTGCTGGCCGAGCCCATCGCGGATTGCTTGGCGCGGGACGCCGCCGGCGCGCCCTGCCTGGAGGTGAAGTCCCCGCTCGATCTGGAGCGCGAGGTGGGACTGCCCGGCGGTCATATCTTCCACCGCGATTTGGCTTTTCCCTATCGCTTGGACGACGACGTGACCGATCCCGCCGCGCGCTGGGGCGTCGCGACCGGGGTGCGCAACGTCTTCCTGTGCGGCGCGGGCGCGGTGCGCGGCGGCGGCGTCAGCGGCATCCCCGGACACAATGCCGCGCGCGCCGTCCTCGAGTCGTGACACGCCCGGCCGCGCCCGCCGGATATTTTCCAGCGACCCTTGCCGAGCTGCCCGTGATCACCGTTCCCAGCGCCACATCAGCGAACCATCGGATACCGCAACACGATCGGCTGTACAGTCACCGCGACGCAGCCGTTTTTGCTCAGGAGCCACCATGGCAGACAAGCGCCCCATCCGTACCGATGTCCCGCATTCGGCGCGAATCTGGAACTACTGGCTGGGTGGCCGCGACTACTACGAGGCGGATCGGCTAGCCGGCGAAGCCGCTGTCGCCGGGTACCCCGAGATCAAGACACTGGCCATGCAGTCGAGGCAGTTCCTGATCCGGGTGGTGCGGTATCTGGCGGCGGAAGCGGGCGTTCGGCAGTTCCTCGACATCGGCACCGGACTACCGACCATGCAGAACACGCACGAGGTCGCGCAGTCCGCCGCCCCAGACTCCCGAATCGTCTACGTGGACAACGATCCGCTCGTCCTCGCGCACGCCAGGGCGCTGCTGGTCAACACCACCGACGAGGGCGTGACCACCTATCTGGAGGCCGATTTCAACGACCCAGAGATGATCCTGGCCGACGCGCGCCACGTGCTGAACTTCGGCAAGCCGATCGCGATCATGTACATCGGCGTGCTCGGGCACGCGCGCAGCTACGACCAGGTGCGGCGCGTGGTGAATACCATGATGGACGGTGTGCCCTCGGGCAGCTACCTCGCGCTCTACGACGGAGCCACCGACGACAAGGCGTACGTGCGAATGTGCGAGAACTACGCCAAAACCGGTGGGGTGCCGTACATCCCGCGCAGCTCCGCCGAGATCACCGGCATCTTCGACGGCCTGGAGCTCGTCGAACCCGGCGTCGTGCCGATCAACCACTGGCGCACCGACGACGCCGCCGAGGGCGTGCGCGGCGCCTCGGCGTGGGGCGGTGTCGGCCGCAAGCCGTGACGGCCGGCATCCACACGAAATCTCCACCGGCTCACCCGGGAACCGACGCAACTCGTTCCTAGGGTGGCCTGCATGGTGATCGAACAGCTCGCAACGATCGAATTCGTCCGGTGGGTAGGGGAATTCGAGGCCAAGGCGCGCGCGAGAGCGGCGGCGGGCGATCCGGATTGGACTCGCGGCGCCCGCCTGCATCCGGCGATCGTGCGCAGTGTGCAGCGCTTCCAGGTCGGCGAGAGCGGCGACGGCGCGGACCTCGTCGCGAAGGCGGAACGCGCAGGTGATCCGGTCTATACCGCGGCGGTCCGGTTGTTCGTCGACGAGGAACGCAACCACGCCCGACTTCTCGCTCACCTGCTTCGTGCGGCAGGCCGACCGACCATCCAGCACCACTGGACCGACGCCGTGTTCGTGCGGTTGCGCCGCGCGCTGGGGCTGCGCCTCGAACTGATGGTGCTGATGGTCGCCGAAGTCGTCGCGTTGCAGTACTACCGGGCGCTGCGCGACGGAACCGACGATCCGCTCACCACCCGTGTCGCCACGCTGATCCTCGACGACGAACGTCGGCACGTGCCCTTCCACACCCAGCGGCTCCGCGCGGCGTTCGCGGACGCGCGTCTGCCGACCCGCGTCGTCGTTCGCGCCTTCTGGTGGACCGTGCTGGTCGGAGCGACCCTCGTCGTCGCCCACGACCACGGTTCCGCGCTGCGCGAACTCGGTTGCCCCCGAGGTGAATTCGTCCGCGAGACGCTGGCGCTCTTCGCGACGATCGTGCCGACGGTCCTCCGCGGCCGACGGTGATGCGGACTATTCGGTGCGGCCGCCGATTCGGACGGTGAGGGTGTCGGCGGTGGCGCGGACGCGGGCGGCCAGCGCGGTCCAGTCGGCGTCGCAGGGTTGCTGGGCGCAGTGGTGCCGGAGGGTGACGCTGATGGCGGCGATGGGGTGGTGGTCGTGGTCGAAGACGGGATAGGCGACGGAGGCGAAGCCGGGGGTGACGTGGCCGTCTTCGCAGGCCCAGCCGCGTCGGCGTTCCTCGGCGAGGACGCGGCGCAACGCGGCGAGACCGGCGGGACCGCGGTCGGTGCGGGTCACGAAGGACGCGACGGTGGGGAAGAGGGCGCGCACGTGCGCGGCGGGCAGGTGCGCGAGGATGGCGCGACCCGAGGCGGTCAGGTGCGCGGGCAGCCGGACGCCGACGTCGGTGACCAGGGTTTCCGGTCGCGCCGGTCGCTCCTTGACGAGGTACAGCAATTCGTTGCCGTGCAACACGCCAAGGTGCGCGTTGTGGCCGACCTGCTCGACGAGTTCGCGCAGCAGCGGCCCGGCGAGGCGCTCTAGTGGATCGTGCCGGAGATAGGCGGCGCCGAGCTCGAACGCGGCGATGCCGAGACCGTAGCGGCGCTCGGCGGGCAGGTGCGTGACGAAGCGGGCCTGGGTCAGCTCGGCGAGCAGGTGATAGGTGGACGAGCGGGGCAGCCCGAGCTCGCGGGCGATGGCGGCCGCCGACACCGGACCTGGTCTGCCCGCGAGTAGCCGAAGCACCGCGAGCCCGCGCCGCAGTGCGGGGATGTCGCTGCTCGCGCCCACGGTGCCTCCTCGGCTTGTCTGGGATATCAGACCGAATCCGGCGTGGCCTCATTCTCCACCGGCCGTCGCGGTTGTGGAATGGAAGCCATGCCGGATATCGCGCAGCAGCCGACCGTGGCGATCGACGGGCCGCTGACCAGGGCGCAGGTCGTCGCGGTCGCGCGCGGCGGCGCCAGGGTGAGCCTGAGCGCGGCCGCCGAGCGGCGGCTGATCGCCGCCCGTCAGCACGTCGACGCCTTGGCGGAAGCATCGACCGCTACCTACGGCGTCTCCACCGGATTCGGCGCGCTGGCGATTCGCCACATCCCGCCGTCGCGCCGCGCCGCGTTGCAGCGGTCGCTCATCCGCTCCCACGCGGCGGGTGCGGGCGACGCGGTCGAACGGGAGGTGGTGCGCGCGCAGATGGTGTTGCGGCTGCGCACTCTCGCCTCCGGCTACACCGGGGCCCACCCGGAGACCGCGCGCACGCTGGCCGCCCTGCTCAACGCGGGCATCACCCCCGTGGTGCACGAGTTCGGCTCGCTCGGCTGCTCCGGCGATCTGGCGCCGCTGGCCGCTGTCGCGCTCGCGCTCATGGGCGAAGGCACCGTGACCGACGCCGCGGGAAACGTGGTCGACGCGGAAAAGGCGTTGCACGACAACGGAATAACGCCCGTCATTCTGGCGGAGAAGGAAGGGCTCGCCCTCACCAACGGCACCGACGGCATGCTCGGCATGCTGGTGCTCGCCCTCGCCGACCTGCACCGGCTGCTCGACGTCGCCGACATCACCGCCGCCATGAGCGTGGAGGCGCTGCTCGGCACCGATCGCGTCTTCGCGGGCGACCTGCAAGCGCTGCGCCCCCATCCGGGTCAGGCGTACGCGGCGGCGCGCATGCGAGCCGCGCTCGCCGGTTCCGAGATCGTGGCCAGTCACCGCGAATGCCATCGGGTCCAGGACGCCTACTCGCTGCGCTGCGCGCCACAGGTGCACGGCGCGGCCCGCGACACCGTCGCGCACGCGGAGACGGTGGCCGACCGAGAGCTCGCCGCCACCATCGACAATCCGGTCGTGCTCGCCGACGGCCGCCTGGAATCCAACGGCAATTTCCACGGCGCGCCGCTGGCCTACGTGCTCGACTTCCTGGCCATCCCGATCGCCGACGTCGCGAGCATGGCCGAACGCCGCACCGATCGCATGCTGGATGTCGCTCGCTCCCACGGACTTCCGGCGTTCCTCGCAGCGGACCCCGGCGTCGACTCCGGGCACATGATCGCCCAGTACACCCAGGCGGCCGTGGTCGCCGAACTGAAGCGGATCGCGGTCCCCGCCTCGGTCGATTCCATCCCGAGCAGCGCCATGCAGGAGGACCACGTGTCGATGGGCTGGTCGGCCGGACGCAAACTGCGCGCCGCGGTGAGCGGGCTGACCACCGTCCTCGCCGTCGAGTACCTCACCGCGGCCCGCGCCCTCGATCTGCGCGCCCCGCTGCGCCCTGCGCCCGCCACCGCCGCCGCGGTCGCGCTGTTGCGCACCAGGGTCGAGGGGCCGGGTCCGGACCGGCACATGGCCCCCGAGATCGCGGCCGCCGCGGACCTGATCCGCGACGGTGCGCTCTTGCGGGCGGTCGCCCCGCAGGTGGCCGAGGACCCGGCGTCCGGCGAACGGAGGTAGTCATGACAACGGAGCACCCGACCGTGCGGGCCGCGCGCGGCACCCGCCTGACGGCCCGCACGTGGCAGACCGAGGCCGCGCTGCGCATGCTGCACAACAACCTCGACCCCGAGGTCGCCGAACGCCCGCAGGACCTGGTCGTCTACGGCGGCACCGGAAAAGCGGCCAGGGACTGGGCCAGTTTCGATGCCATCACCCGCACCCTGACCACCCTCGCGCCCGACGAGACATTGCTGGTCCAGTCGGGCAAGCCGGTCGGCGTGCTGCGCACACACGAGTGGGCGCCCCGGGTGCTGATCGCGAACTCGAACCTGGTGGGGGACTGGGCGACCTGGCCGGAGTTCCGCAGGCTCGAGGCGCTCGGACTGACCATGTACGGCCAGATGACGGCCGGTTCCTGGATCTACATCGGTACCCAGGGCATCTTGCAGGGCACCTACGAGACCTTCGCCGCCATCGCCGACAAGCGGTTCGGCGGCACGCTCGCCGGCACGCTGACGCTCAGCGCCGGCCTCGGCGGAATGGGTGGTGCGCAACCGCTGGCGGTCACCATGAACGGCGGCGCGGCGTTGATCGTCGAATGCGATCCGGCGCGGGCGCGGCGGCGACTGAAGGACCGCTACCTGGACGAGATCGCGGACGATGTCGACGACGCGATCCGCCGGGTGACGGCGGCGCGGTCGCAGCGAAAGGCCTTGTCGGTCGGGCTGATCGGGAACGCCGCAGAGGTGCTGCCGCGACTGGCCGCGGCGGATCTGCCCGCGGACATCGTCACCGACCAGACCTCGGCGCACGATCCGCTGTCCTACCTGCCCCGCGGTGTCGAGCTGGCCGACTGGCCCGGGTACGCGGCTCGCAAGCCGGACGAATTCACCGAGCGCGCAAGGGAATCCATGGCCGAACACGTGGACGCCATGGTCGGCTTCCTCGACCGCGGCGCGGAGGTCTTCGACTACGGCAACTCACTGCGCGGCGAGGCGCTGCTCGGTGGCTGCGCCAGGGCTTTCGACTACCCGGGCTTCGTGCCCGCCTACATTCGGCCGCTCTTCTGCGCGGGCAAGGGGCCGTTCCGTTGGGCCGCGCTCTCCGGCGATCCCGCCGACATCGCCGCCACCGATCGCGCGATCCTGGAGTTGTTCCCGCACAACGAATCCCTGCGCCGGTGGATCGGCATGGCCGGTGAACGCGTCGCGTTCCAAGGGCTGCCCGCGCGGATCTGCTGGCTCGGCTACGGCGAACGGCACCGTGCGGGTTCGCGGTTCAACGAGATGGTGGCCGCAGGCGAGTTGCGCGCGCCGATCGTGATCGGGCGCGATCATCTCGATGCGGGCAGCGTCGCCTCGCCCTATCGCGAAACCGAGGCGATGGCCGACGGTTCCGACGCCATCGCCGACTGGCCGCTGCTGAACGCGCTGGTGAACACCGCGTCCGGAGCCAGCTGGGTGTCCATCCACCACGGCGGCGGCGTCGGGATCGGCCGGTCGATCCACGCCGGGCAGGTGTGCGTCGCGGACGGCACCGAACTGGCCGGGCAAAAGCTCGAGCGGGTGCTCACGAACGATCCGGCGATGGGTGTGCTGCGGCATGTGGACGCCGGGTACGAGCGGGCTCGATCGGTGGCGGACGCGGAGGGTTTGCGAATTCCGTTGCCGGGCAACGACTAGCGGCGACCGGTTAGCTGGGGCGCAACGTGAAGCTCAACGGGCGGGGAACCGGAGGATGCGGTCGTCACCCTGCCGCACGTCACCGCGCCCATCGGTGTTCGAGGTGGTCATCCACAGCGCGCCGTCCGCGGCGACCTCGACGGTGCGCAGGCGGCCGTAGCGCTCCTCGAACATCGCGCGCGGCTCGCCGACCGCGCCGTTCACCAGCGGTACGGTCCACAGTCTTTCGCCGCGGAGCGCGGCGGCGTAGAGCGTGTCGCCCGCGATCGCGATACCGGACGGGGACGCCTCCGCCGTGGTCCAGGTGACGACGGGATCGACGTAGCCGCGGCCGGCGCCGCCACCGCCCTCCACCGCGGGCCAGCCGTAGTTGCGGTTCGGTTCGATGAGGTTGATCTCGTCCAAGCGGTTCTGGCCGAACTCGGCGGCGAACAACCGTCCCGCACGATCCCAGGCGAGGCCCTGCACGTTGCGGTGGCCGAGGCTGTAGACCGGCGAGCCCGAATTCGGATTGCCCGGCGCCGGTTCGCCTTCGGGCGTGAGGCGCAGGATCTTGCCGTTCGGCGAGGCCGGATCCTGCGACAGCGCGCTGCGCCCCGCGTCCCCGGTCCCGACATACAGCATGCCGTCGGGGCCGAACGCGATCCGTCCACCATTGTGGTTGCCCGCCTTCGCGATTCCGTCGAAGACGACCTCCGGTGCGCCGTCGAGCCGGAAGCGCACGATCCGGTTGTCTGCTTCGGCGGTGAAGTAGGCGTAGACATGACCGTCCTCGGCGTATCGCGGCGACACCGCGAGGCCGAGCAGACCGCCCTCCCCGCGTGCGACGACGCCGGGCACCGTGTACACCGCTTCCGGCGCCCGGCCGGGGACCACCCGCACGATCTTCGCGGTGTCGCGCTCGGCGACCAGTGCGGCGCCATCCGGCAGAAACGCCAGCCCCCACGGCACCTCGATCCCCTGCGCCACTTCCTCGAAGGCGGCGAGATCGGGCACCCCCGACGGACTGCTCGCCACGGTTGTCGTCACGACCGGCGAAGACTCCCGCTCGGTGTCGGAGCGCTCCCCGCCGCACCCGCTCACCGCCGCCAGGGCGAGCAACGCAGCACAGATCGCCGCCCGTCGATTCGTTCGCACAGGTCCCATCGCTCGTTGCTCCCTGTCCGCCCGGGTCGCCGTGATCATCGACCACGACCAACCGAATCGAGTCCATTCACCTTGACCCTACTTCGCCTCGGGCCTGGCCTGTCGCCTTTCCAAGGCGGCGCGGATCAGCCGCCGCGCCCCGTCGCCGGTCACCGACAGGGCGGCCAGCTCGCCGAACATCCGGCCGTAGATCGCGACCTCACGCGGTGGCGTGATCGTCAACTCGGCGGTAACCGACTCCACCAACACCATCCGCTCGTCGAACATGACGAAATTCGTGACCTGCATGGGCAATTCCGCATCGGCCGGGATGACGCCGAGCAGCACACGAGGCAGGCCGATGATCGCGAGGAGCCGGTCCAGCTGGCCGATCATCACCGAATCGTCACCGACCGTGGTCGACAAGGCTTGCTCGGCGACGAGGATGTGGAACCGTCGGCTTCCCTTGTAGAGGAGTTGCTGTCGCTCGAGGCGTTTGGCGACACCCGCGTCGAGATCATCCGGTACCCGGAAGAAGTCGATGTACTTGCGTAATACCTGTTCGGCGTACTCCGCGGTCTGCAAGATGCCGGGAACGATGTTCGGCTGAAAGATCCGCAAGATCTCCGACTCCTCGGCCATCTTCACCGCGGCGTGCTGTCGCCGCCTGGTTCCCGCACCGAGAATCTTGCGCCACTCGAGGTAGGCGACGTCGATGTCGTGCAGGGTGGCCAGCAGATCCGGCAATTGTTCATCGGCGTCGCAGTGTCGGCAGTATGCGCGGATGTCCTCGTCGGACGGGTTGATTCGACCGAACTCGATCTTCGACACCTTGGACTCGTGCCAGCCGGAGAGGTGCGCGAGGTGCCGGTTGGTGAGCCCCGCCTTACGGCGAAGCTCCCGAAGCCGTGCCCCGAGAGCTTCCCGCGCGTCGTGAACGCTGTTGGTCACCGGTTGGCATACTCCGCGTACGGAATTGCTGACGCCCACAGTCGCTGTCGCACACTTCGGCAGTACTCGACGATCCGCGGATCGGTGGTTTCGCCGAGACCGGCCGGCGCCCCTGCCGCATCCGTCAGGTTGTAGACAACGCGTTCGTCATCCATCAGCCACCAGTCGTCCGGCGGCACCTCTCCGGCGAGGTGCCGGGGGAGGTACCGAATGTCCTCTCCCGCAGCGACATTGTGGACTGTCACCGACAACAGCCAACGCTGATAGTCCGAATGCGGGACGGTGACCACTCGCACCCGGCTCACCGAGACGCCACGACCGGTCGTCTCCCGCATCAGGTCCTGCCACGGAGTACGCGGGTCCAGTGGAGGCTCACCCGCGAGGAACCGGCGCAATCGCTCGGACTCGTTGGGCACCGCGTACGAGTCCCGGACCTCTAGATGGAACGCGTCCCGCTCCAGCTCGCGGAACAGCTTCTGCCACAGCTCCGGTTCATCCTTGGGCCGCAGTCGCACCGTAGAACGTCCTTCCCAGCTTGGGCACCTCGATGGCCGTCTCGTCCTCGGCGAGGACGAGTTGAGCCAACGTCTCGGGTTCCGTGACCGGCCGGCCGGACAGGATGAACGTGCCGCGCCCGGTGTCGGTCATCGTCGCACCGATGAACGTGTCCGGCTGCGCGAATCCCGTCAACAGGTGCGGGATTTCGACGGTGCCCGCCCGGCTCGTCTGCCATCCCTGTACGAGGTAGGACTCTTGGTCCGTCGCGAACAAAGTCGGACAACCCCCGCTGTCCGATCCGCCTTTGCCGAGGAACTCCAGGCGCATTTGTGTCGACCCCCTGCCGAGTTGTGTGCACGAGTCTTCCCGTGCGTGCTTCACGATCCATCAACCGGAGCGCTCTGTCCAGCGAAAAGCGGATCCATGCAAACTGGTGCACACTTCTGGTCTTTCGGCCCGCACGGTGCCTAACGTCCCTGTGTAAGCACCCGGCGCCGGGTGAGATGCCCCGGCGCCGGGTGCTGCCAGCCAAGTAGCCCGGTGGTCGAGGAGGACTCATGCGCAGCTATCTGGTCAAGGTGCACTGCTGCGGCGTTCGCTGGATCGTGCATGTTCCCGCTTTGGACCGCTGGACCTTGGTCACGGAGAAGTCCGCCATCAAGCAGACTGCGCGCCAGATGGTTTCGGCCCTGACCGGGGCCGCACCCGAGTCGTTCGAACTGGATCTCACCGAGGGACGCGCGCTGTCGCATGCCGACGAGTTCGCCTCCGATCCGGGCGCGCTTCGGCTCTGGGAGCCCGTGCCGGTCAGGGCTCCGTCGCAGTAATCGGCTGGCTCCCGCGACGCCTTCGGGGTCAGAGTCCGCCGAGGGCCGCGAGGACCTCGAAAGCGGTGTCGGCGGTGCGCCAGAGGAGATCCATTTCGGCGCGGACGGTGGGGGCGAGGGCGGGGTCTTGGAGTGCGAGGCCGTTGCCGAAGATGACCACGTTGGCGCCGGCGTCGGCGAGGCGGAGCAGGGGAACCGTGGCTACGCCCGCGCCGAGCGCGGCGTCGAGACCTTCGCCGAGGAAGTAGAAGCGCCAGAGGGGGCCGAGGTCGCCGCCGTAGGTCGCCTTGGTGGCGTCGACGATGAGGAAGCCGTTGCTCGCGATCGCGTCGACGATGCGGAAGTAGTCGGGCGCGTTGGCGATGGTGCCGCGCACCGCCGCTACGGAGCGGGAGAGGTCGACGGTGAGGTGGGCGTTGTAGCCCGCCATCGCCACCCGGGCCGCGGACAGGTGGCACTGCTTGGTCAGCGCGAAGTAGTGCGCCCACTGGGGTTCGGCTGCGGCGCCGGTGAATTCGGCGTGCACGGCGCGCAGGAAGCGGGACAGCAGGTCGAGGCTGATGTTGTGCGCCCACTCGCGATCGTCGAAGGCGGCGGGGTCGCGTTGCAGCGGCATCACCGCGGACCGCTCGACGACGTCGAGTCCCAGCGCGAGCAGTCCGCGCCGGTCCCGGTGCTCGACGAGGATCTCGGCGATACGTTGATGGTTGTCGACCGCCTGTTCCAGCCGTTGCAGGGACGTGCCGGTCAGCGCGCTCGTGTCGGAGAGCTCGATGATGGTGTCGATCGCGGCGGCGGACAGCGGTGTGCCGCAGGCGGTGTCGAGTGTGAAGGCGCGCGCGGCGGGCGGTGCGGGCATGCCCGCCACCAACGCGGCGACGAGGGCGAGCGCGGACACCAAGGCGCGCAGGGGAACACTCCGGTCCACGAGACGCGTGCTCGGCGAATTCATCCATGCCTCCGTCGGTGCTGGGTCGAGCGTCGGTACTGGTTGTTCGTCGGTGTCGGGTCGTTGGTCGGTGCAGATGCTCGTCCGTGCGTCCGTGCGTCCGTGCGTCCGTGCGTCCGTGCGTCCGTGCGTCCGTGCGTCCGTGCGTCCGTGCGTCCGTGCGTCCGTGCGTCCGTGCGTCCGTGCGGGTCGAAAGACCAAGCACCCGTGCGCAATCGATCGTTTACGCGGTCGATCGGGAGAAGCGCCGGTTGGAGCGGGCCAAGCCTAACCGAAACAGCCGGCCGGAGCGGGTCAGCCCTTGTGCAGCGTGCCCGCGATGGTTCCGCCGAATACACCTGGCGTGCTGTAGGACAGGGAACCGTCCGCTTGCAACCGCACCGTCGAGGTGGAGCCGCCGTCGGCGCAGTCGGTCGGGCTGTCGGCGCTGAGCCGCGCGATGAACGTGAGCTGATTCTCGGTGGCGGCGGTGAGTCGCTCGATCCGCCCGCAGCGCTGCCGGGACACCTTGCCGGTGTTCGCCGAGGTGGCTATCTCTTCGCCGACTTTCCCTTCCCGGACGGTCAATTCGATATCGAACGTCACCAGGCCGTCCGCGCCGGTGCCGCGCCAAGTGCCGACGAAAGCCTTGGGCACATTCGACACGGAGGCAACCGCCTCGGTGGAACCGCCCGCGACGGTGGATGTCCCGCCACCGCCCGTGCCGGAGGCTCCGCGCAGCTGACTGCCGATGACGAACGCGCCGATCGCGACCACCACGCACACCACCAACAGTCCGGCGAGCAGCGGTCCACGGCGGCGAACTCGCCCGCCCGCCGAATTCGCTACCGGGTAAAGCCGGTCGGGAGCGCCGTTCTGCCCGGTAGTGGGCCCCGGCCGCGACGCGGCGTGCTGCCACGCTTGGTGTGACCCCGCGTGGGCCCCTGGGATATTCGGTGCGCTGTGCGCAGACGGTGCAGCCGTCGGCCGAGCCGGGGACGAATCCATGGGTTGCCACTGCGGCGCAGGCGTTTCCGGATGCTGCCACCGCGCGGGAGCGGCCGACGACCCACCGGAGGGTGTAAAGCCTTGCTGCCGAGGCGTACTCGTGTCAGCGTGTCCGGCGCGGGTTGGATACCCAGACGGAGGCGTGACTGGATGCCCGCCCTCGAGCGACCGCGCCGTCTGCGACCACCCGTCCAACTCCACCGGCCCGGAATCCAAATCGAGCAACCGCACCGCGCGCACACTCACCTCCTCCAGCACCGGAGGAGGCAACCATCCGGCCCGCTCTGGCACACCGAGCGCGGCCAACTCGTCAAGCAGCTGCCGCGGTGTCGGCCGAGCGACGGGATCTTTCGCGAGGCAGGACGCGACGAGCGGGCGTAGCCGATCGGGCACGGCGTCCAACTGCGGATCCTCGTACACGATGCGCCACAGCATGTGCATCGTCTCGCCCGTACCGAACGGCCCGTGTCCTGCGGCCGCGAACGCCAGCACGCCGCCGAGCGCGAAGACGTCGCTCGCCGGACCGACCGTTTCGCCGGTCACCTGCTCCGGACACATGAAACCCGGTGAGCCGATGACCTTTCCGGTAGTGGTGAGCGCGGTGTCCTCGACGGCGCGCGCGATGCCGAAATCGATCACCTTCGGTCCGTCCACGGCGAGCAGCACGTTGGACGGCTTCAGATCGCGGTGCACCACCCCGGCCTCGTGCACCGCGATCAGCGCTTCGGCCAGGCCGCGGGCGAGCACCAGCAGGGTGGGCTCGGTGAAAGTGCCGAACCGTTCCACCGCCTCCGACAGCGCGAACCCCGCGACGTAGCCGGTCGCCAGCCAGGGCGGGTCGGCGTCGACGTCGGCGTCGAGCACCGGTGCGGTGAATCGTCCGCCGACGCGGCGCGCCGCCATGACCTCGCGCCGGAACCTGGTGCGGAATTCGTTGCCGCCCGCCAGATCCGGTCGGATCACTTTTACCGCGACGGTGCGTCCGCCCACGTTGCGCCCGAGATAGACCCGACCCATTCCGCCAGCGCCGAGCACGCCGAGAAGCCGGTAGTCGCCGATCCGTCGCGGATCGTCCATGCCGAGCGGTTGCATCGCGAAGTCGGTTCCCTTCGAATGGTCGAACATCGAAAGGCTACCGACCGCCACCCGGCGAAACCGAACGGTGCGGCGACCGCGGGTGCGCGCCTCGGACCGCGGACGCCGCGAGTGGCCGATGCCGCTAGGGTCGGCTGCGAGCCGCCGCGTCGTCGAGGAGGACATCCGTGACCGAAGCCCGAGCCCCGCGCGTCGTCGTCATGGGCGTCTCCGGATCCGGCAAGTCGACCGTCGGGGACCGGCTCGCGCGCGCGTTGCGGGTCGAGTTCGCCGAGGGCGACGACTTCCACCCGCCCGCCAACGTCGCCAAGATGAGGGCGGGCGAACCGCTCACCGACGCCGACCGCGCGCCGTGGCTGGACCGCATCGCCGCCTGGCTGGCTGCGCAGTCGGTCCGGGGCGGCGTCGTCAGCTGCTCGGCACTGAAGCGCGGCTATCGGGATCGGTTGCGGGCGGCCGCACCTGACGTTCTGTTCCTGCACCTGACGGCGACCCGCGACGAGCTGGCCCGGCGGATGTCCACGCGCCGCGACCATTTCATGCCGCCGAGCCTGCTCGACTCCCAGCTCGCCGCGTTGGAACCGCTCGGCAGCGACGAGCGCGGCATCGTCGTCGACGCCACCCGCCCGCCCGCGGACCTGGTCCGGGAGACGATCGCCGTCCTGGACAGCTGCCCCTCCTAGCGCACGCCGGGCGGCGCACACTCGCCCGACACCACCGGAAGACAGACCCCCGTCGCGTCCGACAGCATCAGCCCGCCGCCAACGACCAGCGCGGCGATCGCGACCGCCGCGAAGAACAGCACCCACAGCAGCCCGGGAAGGTGGGTCAGCCGGGCCAGCTGATCGGCATCGGAGTCGACGTTGCCCGGCTGTCGCCAGCGGTGCACCCGCCCGCGCTGCATCTCGATGACCGGACGCAGACCGGCGAGCAGCAGGAACCACGCGGCGAGATAGGCGAACGCGGCCTGCGCCGTATCGGTGCCGAACCACGACACCGCGAAGACCGTCGCGCCCAGCGCGAAGACCGTGAAAAGCCCGTAGATGTTGCGGACCTTGATCAGCACGGCGGCCAGCAGCGCGATGGACGTCCACAGCATCAGCGTGATGCGCTCCGCGCCGAGCAGCGCCGCGAAACCCAATCCGAGCAGCGGCGGCGCGGGATAGCCCGCCATGGCGGTGAGAATCATGCCGGGGCCGTAGGGTTTTCCGCTGGAGACGGTCAGTCCCGAGGTGTCGGAGTGCAGGGTGATGCTGTTGAGCCTGCGGCCGGTGAGCAGCGCGCTCAACGCGTGCCCGCCCTCGTGCGCGATGGTGACCACGTTGCGGGTGATCCGCCACAACGGGCCGTAGCCGACGAGCACCAGCGCCGCCACCCCCGTGAGGACTACCAATTGCCAAGGCGGTGGGGTCTGCGTGGTGGTGAGTCGATCCGCGATGGAGGCGCCGCGGTCGACCAGTTCGGCGGTGTTCACCGCCGCACCCTATCGGTCGCGCGCCGGAACCGCACCGGGGACGAATCCCCTGCGGACTTCAGACGCGTTGGGCGGTCCCGGACTCGGCCGATCGGCGCGCCGCCGTGAGCACCCGAAGCGCCGCGACGGCGTCGCGGGGGTCGACCGGGACCGGCGTGCCGTCCAGGATCGCGGCGGCCATCTCGGCGTAGAAGGCCGGGTAGTCGCCCGGCAGCGTCGGATGCGGCGCGAGATCCGGTTCGGCGCCGAGCCATCCCCACCGCTCGGGTTCGACCGTCCCCCAGTCGTCTTCGCGCGGGTCGCGGCCGGCGCGCAACGCGTCTTCCTGCGGGTCGAGACCGTAGGTGACGTATCCGGCGTCGGCGCCGAGTACCCGGAAGCGCGGACCGAGTTGCGGCGCAACCGCGCTCATCCACAGGTGCGAGCGGACGCCGTTCTCGTGGGTCAGTGCGAGGAAGACGTCGTCGTCGGTCTGGATGCCGGGACGTCGACGGTCCAGCTCGCCGTACACCGAGTGGACCGGGCCGAACAGCGTCAGCGCCTGGTCGACCAGGTGACTGCCGAGATCGAAGAGCAGTCCCGCGCCGTCGGCGGCGCTGCCGACCTCCCGCCAGCCGCCCTTCGACACCGGACGCCATCGCTCGAACCGGGACTCGAAGCGCCGCACCGCGCCGAGCCCGCCGCCCTCGACCAGCTCGCGGACGGTCCGGAAATCACCGTCCCAGCGCCGATTCTGGAAGACCGACAGCGCGACGCCCGCCCGTTCGGCGTGCGCCACCACCTCCTCGGCCTCGCCGACGGTGACCGCGAACGGCTTGTCCACCACCACCGGAATCCCCGCGTCCAACGCCCGCGCGGCCAGCGGCGCGTGGGTGCGGTTGGGCGTCGCGACGACCACCAGGTCGATGCCGCGGATGTCCTCGAACAGCGTGTCGACGTCGGGAAAGACCCGCACCCCGTCGTGCGCGCGACGGGCCTGCTCGGCGCGCTCCGCCGACCCGGTGACCACCGCCGCCACCCGCATCCGCGGTTCCGCGGCGATCAGCGGCGCGTGGAACACCGCACCGGCCAGGCCGTATCCGACGACTGCCACCTCCAGGCTGCTCATCCTCCCGACGCTACCGCCCGACGTTGGCCCACCCGCGCGGGTGTGAAGTGCATCCGTGTGGCGCACGGTTCTGTTCCGGGAACTGGTGGACTGGTTGTGCGCGCCGCGCAGTGGGCCAGTTGTTGGCGACTGGCTCTGTTGTGCCAGGCCAGTGATCGTCATGCTTGGCCAATGCTTCTTCGGCGGTTGGTCGCGCTCTACAGCGGATTGTGGATGTACGGGTTCTCCATGGCGGTGATGGTGCGCGCCGGGCTCGGGCTCGACCCGTGGGACGTCTTCCACCAGGGCGTCGCCCATCACGTGCCGCTGAGCTTCGGCGCGGTGACCGCGGTGACCGGAGCGGTGGTCCTGCTCGCTTGGATTCCGTTGCGGCAGCGTCCCGGACTCGGCACGGTCAGCAATATCGTGGTGATCGGGTTGTCGGTGGACGTCGGCCTGTGGCTGCTGCCCACCTGGGATTCGCTGCCGGTACGCGTCGCCGCGATGCTCGCGGCCGTCGTGCTCAACGCCGCCGCCACCGTCCTCTACATCGGCGCGGGCATGGGGCCCGGTCCGCGCGATGGCCTGATGACTGGCCTGGTCCGCCGCACCGGCTGGTCCGTCCGAGCGATCCGCACCACCATCGAGGTGACGGTCCTGGCCACCGGCTGGCTGCTCGGCGGCAGCGTCGGCATCGGCACCCTCGTCTACGCCTTCGGCATCGGCCCGCTGATCCAGCTCATGATCCCCGCCGTCGACCGCCACCTCCCCGGCTTCCACAACGTCAACCGCCCCGCGCCGAGCCCGACAGAGGAACCCCGCCGCCGTAGATCGCTGAGCGGTTCGGTCTAGGTCCGGATCCGAGGGTTACGTGTCCTTGTGGACACGCACGCCCCCGCCCAGACTGGCTGTATGGAACAGGACCGGGGCGATGTGGTGGTGGCGATCGCGGAGGGCGTGTTGCTGCTCGACGTCGCCGGACCGGTGCAGGTTCTGCACTGGGCGGGTCATCGCGTCCGGTTCGCCTCGCCGGATGGCGCGCCGGCGCGCACCGACGTGGGTGCGCCGCTCGGCGTGGAGGGCTCCATCGACGAACTCGCCCCGCGCGCCGACACCCTGCTCGTGCCGGGCTACGCGGTCGGTGCTCCGCTGCCCGCGGACCTGGTTCGATCGGTCGGCGCCGCCGCGAGGAGCGCGCGCCGCGTGGCGTCGGTCTGCACCGGCGCTTTCGTGCTCGCCGAGGCAGGCCTGCTGGACGGACGGCGGGCGACCACGCACTGGCTGGCGTGTGACGAACTGGCGCAACGGTTTCCGCGCGTCGCCGTGCAGCCGGACGCGATCTACGTGCGCGACGGCCGGATCGTCACCTCCGCGGGCGTGAGCGCGGGCATCGACATGGCGCTGGCACTGGTCGAGGAGGATCACGGGCCCGAGGCGGCGCGCTCGATCGCCAAACATCTCGTGGTCTTCCTGCGGCGCCCTGGCGGCCAGTCGCAGTTCAGCCTGCACACCGGCATCGCGACACCACGGGCGGGCGGCCTGCGCGCGGCGGTGGACTCCGTCGTCGCCGACCCCTCGGCCGACCACAGCCTGGCGGCACTCGCCGCGCGCGCCGCGGTCAGCGAACGTCACCTGACCAGGTTGTTCCGCAAGGAAATCGGCATGACCCCCGCCCAGTACGTGGAGCGGGCGCGGATCGAGACCGCCCAGCGCCTGCTGGAGGCGGGTGACGATGGCGTGGCGACTGTCGCGCGCCGCAGCGGACTCGGCTCGGAGGAGACCATGCGGCGCACCTTCCTCAAACGACTGGGCGTCACGCCGACCGACTACCGCAACAGATTCCGCGCGGCAGCGCGCTGAATTCCCATCCGCGCGCCGTATTCCGCGGCGCGACGGCATATTTCACCGAACGAGGGGAGACCCATGTCCATGTCACGTCGCACCGCCCTCGGCGCCGGGTTGGCGGGTGCCGCGTTCGCGTGGTCCGCCGATCACGCGCTCGCGCAACAGGACCCGCTCGCACTGCCCGCGACACCGTTGGCGAGCCGTGCCACCGAACTGATCGACCGCGAGCTGGCGCCGCACCTGCGCAACCACAGCGTGCGCGGCTTCCTGTTCGCCAGGGCCGTCGCCGCCGAGCACGGCCTCGCGCCCGGATCCGGCTACGACGACGAGCTGATGTATCTGATCTGCGCGCTGCACGACATCGGCCTCGGCGAGATCGCCAACGGCGACCAGCGTTTCGAGGTCGACGGCGCGGACTACGCCGCCCGCTTCCTGGAGGACAACGGCGTCACCGACGACCGGGTCGACGTCGTCTGGGACGCGATCGCCGCGCACACCACGGGTCTCAGCGATTCGCCCGTCTACCGCCGCAGGCGTCGGCCGGAGATCTGGATCGCGGTGCACGGCATCGGCCTCGACATCGGCGGCAGCCCGGCCGACCTGCCGCCCGGCTACGCCGATCTGGTGCACGCGCGCTATCCCCGGCTCGGTGGCAGCCGAGCGCTCGCCGACTCCGTCGAAACACAGGCGCTGGCCAACCCGCGCAAAGCGCCGCCCGGCTCGCTCCCCGGCGAAATCCTCCGGCAGCGCCATCCGGAACTGCCCTACCTGACCTGGGACGCGATCCTCGCCACCAGCGGCTGGGGAGACTAGCGCCGTCTACCGCCATGCGCCGCGATCGCCCCCGGCAACTCTGCCAAGGGCACGCACCCTGGTGAACTCGTCCTCGGAAACACGCTCGAGCGGCGCGCCTATCCGACCGTCTCCCTGGCGGCCAGATCCGCCTTCCACTCGCGGAAACCCTCCTCGGTGCGGCCGCGGCGCCAGTAGCCGGAGATCGACGCGGCCCACTCCGCGGGTACCTGCCGTTCTCTGCGGATGTAGCGGCGCAGGTCGTGCATCACCGCCTGCGCCTCACCGTGGATGAACACCTGGACCCGGCCGTCCCGCCACGGTGTGGCCCGCACGGTCTCGGCGAGCAGTTCGCCCGCGGGCCGCGCGCCGCGGTGCAGCCAGGTGAGCTCTACGCCCGCGGGCTTGTCCAGCTTCAGCTCGTCGTCCGGTCCCGACACCTCGACGAAGGCGTGGCCGACTGCGTCGTCATGCATGGCCTCCAGCGCGGCGGCGATCGCGGGCAGCGCCGCCTCGTCACCGGCGAGCAGGTGCCAGTCCGCGTCGGCGCGCGGCGAGTACGCGCCACCCGGACCGTAGGCGTCGATGGTCTCGCCCGGCTGCACCGAGGCCGCCCATGGGCCCGCGATGCCCTCGGAACCGTGGAAGACGAAGTCCGCGACGAGCATTCCGGCCTCGACGTCCACCGAGCGGACGGTGTAGGTACGCAGCACCTCGATACCGTCGCGCGGGAAGATGAACTTGACGTAGGAGTCGGTGAACTCGCTGGGCTGGAACGCGGCGAAGCCCGGCCCACCGAAGTGGACGCGGACCAGGTGCGGGGTCAGCCATTCGGTGCGCAACACGGTGAGGGTAGTGCGGGGGCGTGCCAAGGTGACCTCCCGAAGAGTGGATGATTTAGGTATGCCTTACCAACCCTACCCCTCCTATCGGCGTGCCGGGGTGCTGTTCGGCTCACCGTGAGGGTTACCGCAGACGGGCGGCCGGTCCGTCGCCAAGATGAGGGCATGACCCAGATCGCGCCGACCCCCACCGATGCCCTGCGCCAGCGCTACCGCGACGCGGCGCCGCTGGAACCCGCCCACTGGAATCCGGTCCTGCGGGTGCTGCACGACCATCGGTCGGTGCGCCGATACCTGCCCGACCCGGTGTCCGACGACACGCTGCGGCTGCTGATCTCCGCAGCGCAATCCGCGCCGACCTCGTCCAACCTCCAGGTCTGGAGCGTGATCGCGGTCCGCGACGAGGCACGCAAGGCGCGCCTCGCCGCGCTGGCGGGCGGGCAGGCGCACATCGAGCAGGCGCCGGTGCTGCTGGTGTGGACCGCCGACTTCGCCAGGCTGCGCCAGTTGGCCGACGACCGCGGCGTCCCGCTGGACGGCGCGGACTACCTCGAATCCAGCTACGTCGGCTTCATCGACGCCGCGCTCGCCGCGCAGAACGCGGTCGTCGCGGCGGAGTCGCTCGGGCTCGGCACCGTCTACATCGGCGCGCTGCGCAACCAGCCCGAACAGGTCGCCGCCGAATTACGCCTGCCGCCACAGGTTTTCGCGGTGTTCGGCTTGGTGGTCGGCCATCCGGATCCGACCGAGCTGGCCGCGGTGAAGCCGCGGTTGCCGCAGGCCGCGGTGCTGCACCACGAAACCTACGAGCTGGCGGATCAGCGCGAGCACGTCGCCCGGTACGAGGAACGGATCGCCGAGTTCTACGCCGAGCAGGGGCTCACCCACTCCTGGACCGAGCGCGTGCTGGACCGTCTGGCCTCGGCCCGGAGCCTGAACGGCCGCGACCGGCTGCGCGAGGCGCTGGCCGGTCACGGTTTCCCGTTGCGCTGAAAGCTTTTACACCGCTGCGACTTTGGCGATCAGTTCGAAGGAGCGGGCCCGGTCCTCGATGTCGTAGACGAGGGTGTTGAGCATCAGCTCGTCGGCTTCGGTGCGCTGCAGCAGGTCGTCGAGCTGGCCGCGTACCGTCTCCGGCGAGCCCATCACCTGACCGGCGCGGCGCTGTTCGATGAAGTGGCGCTCCCGCTCGGAGGGCCGGAAGGCCGCGGCCTCCTCCGGCGTCGGCAACGCCCGCGGCCGCCCGGACATCAGTAGCAGGAAGGCGAGATCGCGCGGCCGCGCCATGGCATCGGCACGTTCGTCCGTATCGGCGCAGATCGCCGAGAAGGCCACCATGGCGTACGGCTGCTCGAGATGCTCGGACGGCCGGAAGTTCTTGCGGTACAACTCGAGTGCGGCCTCGGTGTTGGTCGGGCTGATGTGGTGGGCGAAGGCGAAACGCACGCCGAGCACCGCCGCCACCTGCGCGCTGTACCCGCTGGAACCGAGCAGCCAGATCTCCGGTTCCGCGCCGCGGCCGGGCGTCGCGATGATGCCGCCTGGTCCCGCGCCACGGAAGTACCGCAGCAGATCGGCCAGTTCGCTGGGGAACGATTCCGCCGACAGCCCCTCGCTGGTGCGCCGCAGAGCCAGCGCGGTGGCCTGGTCGGTGCCGGGCGCGCGGCCGATGCCGAGATCGATCCGGCCAGGATGCAGGGCGTCGAGGGTGCCGAACTGCTCGGCCACCACCAGTGGCGCGTGGTTGGGCAGCATGACACCGCCCGAACCCACCCGGATCGTCGTGGTCGCCGCCGCCAAGTGCGCGATGACCACGCTCGGGGACGAGCTCGCGATGCCAGGCATGTTGTGGTGCTCGGCCACCCAGAACCGTCGATAGCCCAACGCCTCGGTCCGTCGCGCCAGTTCCGTGGTGGCGGCGAGCGCCTCGCCGGGGCTCGCGCCGGTCTGCACGGGCGCGAGATCCAGGACGGACAGCGGGACGTCGATCATGCGGCTCCTCCGAAGTAGACGGCCACCTCCAGAACGTCCCGCGTCACCGACATATTTCCGGCGCGTCAGCCCGCGGCGGCGAGCGCGCGGAAGACCGCGATCGTCTCCGCTTCGTCCTGGGCGGTGCCGTGATCGCTGAGCTTGACGATCACGGTGCGGCTCGGCGGGTCGACGTAGATGTACTGGCCGTAGACGCCGATGGCCATGAGATCGGGTTCGGCGCCGGTCGGGTGCCACCATTGCGCGCCGTAACCCCAGTCGATGACGGGCAGCGGCGAGGGCTTGGAGATCCGCTCGATCCACGCGGGCGGGATCACCTGGGTCTCGCCGACCCGGCCGCCGTCGAGCACCAGCTGACCGATCTTGGCGAAGTCGCGGGCGGTGGCGTTGAGGCAGCAGAACGCCTTCTCCTGTCCGCCCGCCCGATCGAGGTTCCACAGCGCGTCGTCCTCGGCGCCGATCGGAGCCCAGAGCTGTTGGGCGAGAAGCTCTCCGAGCGGCTTGCCTTCGACCTCGGCCAGCGCCATGCCGAGCAGCTGGGTGTCCACGCTGCGGTAATCGCCGCGGCTGCCCGGCGCGAACCGCAGGCCGCGGTGGTCGCGGACGAAACCGGCGAGATCCTCGGTGAGATACATGCGTGCCGTTCCGGTGAACGGCCAGTACGGGTTGTAGTTCTCGGAAACGTCCACGCCGGACGCCATGTCCAGCAGCTGACGGATGGTGATGGTGTCGTAGTCGGTGCCGTTGGCGAGCTCGGGCAGGATGTCGACGAGCCGGTCGTCCTCGCGCAGCTTGCCCGCCTCGACGGCGCGGCCGATCAACAGGGACACCACGGATTTCGCCACCGACCAGGAGGACTGCTTGGTGGTCGGCCCGACGCCGGAGCGGTACCACTCGGTGGTCAGCTTGCCGTCGCGCACCACGAGGAACGAGTTGGTGCCGGTGGCGGCGAGGAATTCCGGGACAGGAACGCGAGAACCCTTCCACGGCACCGTGTCCGGCAGCGGCGACGGTGCGGCGGGGAGGGGGCGCGGGGTCGGCGCGGCCGGTACGGTCCTGCTCTCGAACAGGCCGCCCTGCGTGGAGGGGGCGTCGCTCAGCAGCTGCGCGAGCGTGGTCGGTCCCGGAATGCGCAGCAGCGGCGTGGCGGCGAAGGCGGCGCCGATCACCACGGCCACGATCACACCGAGGGCCAGGACGATCCGCGGCGCGTAACGGCGCAGCCGAGAGGGGGTGGGCTGATCAGTCATGAGAATCGTTCCGCTCGTTGGTGTTCGACAGGGTGCGCGCGTCGACCGCGGTCCAGAAAGCCTCGATCATGGTGTCCAGCACCGCGTCCGGCCCGACGGCCGCCAGTCGCGCGGAGTATTCGGCGATACCGGGATACTGCTCGGCATCGGCGGCGAAATACTCACGCGTCCAAGCTCTTTCATCGGCCTCGCGGACCTTCTGCGGCAACACTGCGTAGCCCGCGCTGACGCCGGCGTAGGACAGGACGCTCACGGCGAGCATGCGCTGGTAGCGGACCACGTCGTCGGGGGAGAGGCCGAGCTCGGCCAAGGCGGTGAGCATCATGTCGACCACCGCGAACTCGCCGGGCCCTCTCGTCGTGCGGGAGGCGATCGCCGAGCCGACGTACGGGTGACCCACGAAGACCCGCACGACCGCCCTGGCCAGCGCCTCCAGCCGAGCCTTCGGCTCCAGCCCGGTGGTCACCTGTTCGTAGGCGAGGGTCAGCAGCCGGTCGCCGACGGCGCGCAGCAGCGCGTCCTTGTCTGTGAAGTGCCGCCACACGGCGGAGCGGTCGACGCCGAGTTCCTCGCCGAGCGCGCGGCCGGTGAGCCCGTCGGGACGACCGCGCGCCGCGATCCGCACCGCCGCTTCCACGATGCGATCCCTGGTCAGCCGGGGCGGTCGAGCGCTCTTGTCCGGCATGTGCACCCTCTCGTCACCGCTGTTGTCATCATTGATGACATCGATGGTGACAGAGAATGGGCCACCGGGCAACAGTCACTTCGCGTGGACCGTGCCCGTCACCGGCTCGGCGCCCGCCGGTACCGTGACGTGCTGATCTTTCGGATGAGGGAAGGACCGCAATTCATGACAGGCTCCGACCGTCGGCTACCAGCGGACGCGGCGCTCTCCGACTCGGCGGGCGAGGAAGGCTACTCGCGCGGCCTGAACCCGCGCACGATCCAGATGATCGCCATCGGCGGCGCCATCGGCACCGGCCTGTTCTACGGCGCGGGCGGCGCCATCGAACAGGCGGGCCCGGCGCTGATCCTGGCCTACCTGGCCGCGGGCCTGGCCATCTTCGTGATCATGCGCGCGCTCGGCGAGCTGCTCACCTACCGCCCGATCTCCGGTAGCTTCGCCGAATACGCGCACGAGTTCCTCGGCCGCTTCGCCGGATTCGTGACGGGCTGGACCTACTGGGCGGTGTGGGTCGCGACCTGCATGGCCGAGATCACCGTCGCGGGCAAGTACGTGCAGTACTGGTTCGACATCGAACCGTGGATCACCGCGCTGGTGGTGCTCGCGGTGATGTTCGCGGCCAACATGATCTCCGTGCGGTTGTTCGGCGAGGGCGAGTTCTGGTTCTCCGCCATCAAGGTCACCGCGATCCTGGCCATGATCGCCATCGGCATCGGCGTGCTCGTCTTCGGCATCGGCCACGCGGCCGACCCGACGGTGACCAACCTGTGGGCCGACGGCGGCGTGTTCCCGAACGGCTTCGGTCCGTCCCTTCTCGTGTTGCAGATCGTGCTGTTCGCCTACGTCGGTGTCGAGTTGGTCGGCGTGACCGCGGGCGAGGCGCGCGATCCGCGCACCACCTTGCGCAAGGCGATCAACACCCTGCCCTTCCGCATCGGTCTGTTCTACGTCGGTGCGCTGCTGGTCATCATGTCGGTGGCGAGCTGGCGGTCCTTCCACGCGGGCAAGAGCCCTTTCGTCGAGGTGTTCGAGCAGATCGGCATCCCGGCCGCCGCGGGCATCATCAACTTCGTGCTGCTGACCGCGGCGCTCTCGTCGTGCAATTCCGGGATCTACTCCACCGGCCGCATGCTGCGCAGCCTGTCGCTGCGCCAGGAGGCGCCCGCCCGGTTCAGCGAGCTGAGCGGCCGGTCGGTGCCCTACATCGGCATCACCGCCTCGGCCGCGGCGATGGTCATCGGCGTGGTGGTGAACGTGATCTCGCCGGACAAGGCGTTCGCCTACATCACCTCGGTCTCGACCATCGGCATCATCTTCGTCTGGGGCATGATCCTGGTCTGCCATTTGATCTACCGCGCCAAGGTCGCTCGCGGCCTGCTGCCCGCCAGCGACTACCGCCTGCCCGGTGCGCCGGTGACCTCGATCGTGGCGCTCGCCTTCCTCGGTCTCGTGGTCGTGCTGCTGTTCTGGACCGAGAGCGGCCGCACCGCGATCGTCGTCGGCGCGGTGTGGGCGCTGCTGGTGTGCGGCGGCTACCTCGTGATGGAGAAGTTCGGCGGCGGTGCGCGCGAGAAGGAAGCGGTCTCCGTCGGGCAGTAGGCCTCGGCCGTCCGGAAACGATCGCCCCGCGCCCGTCCCGCGCGGGGCGATCCGTATTTCGGGACCTGTTCGCTACCGTTGACCAAAGGTCTCGATTCCGTCCGACGCACGGAGGTAGCGATGGCGCAGAAGACGCTGGCCGAACTGATAGACGGCGATCTTCCGCCTGCCATCGCGGCGCTGCCGCCGGACCGTCTGGCGGCGCTGGCCGAGACCGTCGAGCGCGCGGAGCACAAGGAGTTCTACGACCTTCAGGCGGCGGCGAACTCCCTGCTCGATCTGGTGCCGAAGATGCTGCGCGGCGCGGTGAAGAAGGCGGTGCGGATGTGACCGCCCCGGCCGCCGATCCGCAGCTGATCAAGCTGGCCAGGACATTGCGCGTCCCGGTGGACGAGCTCGGCTATCTGGCCGAGGTGCCCGACACGGATCTGCGCCTGTTCCGTATGCAGGTCGCCGACATGCTCTTCGACCACCAGTCTTTCGGACTGCGGCGAATCGCGGGCGCCGCCAAGATCATTCCGACGCCCATCCTCGCCAAGCTGGTCGGCCACCACCACAACGCGCTGCTCGCCGCCAAGATGTCGGCGGTGCTCGACCCAGGACACGCGGTGGAGGTGGCCAAACGCCTGCCCGCCGAATTCCTCGCCGACATCGCCGCCCAGCTCGACGCCCGCCGCGCGGCGACCATCATCGCCGGACTGCCTCCGGCCACGGTCGCGGAGGTGGCCGAGCTGCTCGCCGAGCGGGCCGACTGGATCACCCTCGGCGATCTGATGGCCTCGGTTTCCGACGACGCGGCGCGCGTCACCGCGGCGCGACTGGACGGACTCGCGCTGACCCGCACCGCGTTCCTGGTCGACGAAGTCACGCAGCTCGAACGCTTCGTCGGCCTCGTGCCGGAACCGAAGCTCGCGGACATGTTGCGCGCCACCGCCGACCACGAGCTGTGGGCCGAGTTCCACAGCACCCTTGCCGCGCTGTCCCCGGACGCCGTCGACTCCGTCAGGGCGGCGGCGGCCGGCCTACCCGCCGCTCAGCGTGACCGCGCTCTTGCCGAGATCGAAGGTCGCCGCGCCGCGGAGTGAGCGCAGGACTCAGATCGTGCCGTCGGCGCGGCGGCTCGGCATCACGGCCGAGGCCACCAGCATGACCGCCGCCATCACCGCGACGGTCACGAAGACCAGATGCACCGCCGAGGCCAGCACATGCGGTGCGGGATGGTCGGTCTCGCCGACACGGGAGTTGACGATCGCGCCGAACACCGCGACGCCGACGGCGCTGCCGATCGAGCGGGCGAACATGTTGGCCGAGGTCACCACCCCGCGCTCGGACCATTCCGCGCTGGTCTGCGCGGCGATCAGGGTCGGCGTCGCGACCAGGCCCATGCCGATGCCGATGACGAAACAGGACGCGGCGATCTGCCACAGCGTCGAGTGCTCATCGATGAGCAGGGTTGACGCGGCGCCCAGCGTCGCGAGCCCGCTGCCGATCAGCGCGCTGCCGCGAAAACCGATGCGCAGATAGACCTTTCCGGCCTGGGAGGCGGCCAGCGGCCAGCCGAGGGTGAGCGCGCCGACGGTGAGCCCGGCGACCAGCGCGCCGGTGCCGAGCACGCCCTGGGTGAACGTCGGCACATAAGAGGTCAGGCCGAGCAGCACCGCGCCGATCAGCACCGAAACCAGGCTGCTCGCCACCACCACCCGGCGGGTGAACACCCACAGCGGCAGAATCGGATTCGCCGCCCGCCGCTCCACGAGCGCGAACAGGACGAGTACCAGCCCGCCGCCCGCGAAGATGCCGATGCTCGCGGGCGAAGACCACGCCCACGCCTGCCCGCCCTCGAGCAGGCCGAGGATGATCGCCCCCGCGCCGAGCGTCAGCAGGCCAGCGCCCAGATAGTCGATGTCCTGGCTGCGCCGCATCGAGTCCTCGCGGAAACTGCGCACCAGCATCCAGGCCGCGACCGCCGAGAGCGGCAGGTTGATCAGGAAGATCCAGCGCCAGCTGACGAAATCGGCGAACACCCCGCCCAGCAGCGGACCCGCCACCGAGGACATCGCCCACACGCTGGCCAGATAGCCCTGGACCCTGGCCCGCTCGGTGAGTGTGTACAGGTCGCCCGCGATCACCATGGTCATCGGCTGGATGGCGCCCGCGCCGATGCCCTGCACCGCGCGGAAGACGATCAGCGCGACCATGCTGCCCGCGAGCCCGCACAGCAGCGAACCGAGCGCGAACACCGCGATGCCGAACAGGATGACCGGCTTGCGTCCGACGGTGTCGGCGAGTTTGCCGTAGATCGGCACCGTCACCGCCTGCGCGAGCAGATAGATCGAGAACAGCCAAGGGAACTGGGCGAACCCGCCGAGGCTGTCGGTGATGGACAGCACCGCGGTGGCGATGATGGTCGAATCGAGGGCGACGAGCCCGGTCGCCAGCATCAGCGAGCCGAGAATCGCTCCGCGTTCGGACCGGAGCCCGATGGACGACTGCGCGGTCTCGGTCGCCACCGGCGGCCCCTTTCGTTCGTTCGACTAACCACCTTCAACGAACGTATCGCCACCTCGACTATTCCCGCATGGAATTTTCTCGGTCCTCGGGACGTCGACGGCCCGCGTTCTCACTAGGCTGGCCTGGGCGCTCGGCGTTCGCGCCCGCGCGATCGGACCACGGAACGAAGGGGCGGCAATGTCACTGCTGGAACAGCTCGGCGCGACGCAACCGGGCGACGCGAGTGCTCTCGTCTACGGAACCCCGCAGGAGACTCCCGACGGGTCGGTCATCGTCACCGTCGCGCGGGTCGGCGGCATTCTGCGGTCGGCCGCGCGACCGGTCGGGGTGTATGTCGTGAAGGACGGGCAGGCCACCTGGACGCCCGCCGTCGACGCCAATCGGATCGCGCTGTTCGGCCAGACGATCGGCCTCGTGTCGGCGACGCTCGCGCTGCTCGCCATCGTGCGGCGCCCGCCGTGGCCGGACCTGTCCCGCTGAGATCCGCTTAGGAAAAAGCCCAGGTCGGCGGTGGTGGAAAGCGTTCCGGCCGTGCGGCATCCGACCCGCCGCGCCATTGATTGCAAGACAGACCGCCGATCTCGGGGCGAGTCGTGCGACTATTGGACGAAGGTCGCGAACCGGGCGGGCGCACATCATCGGCGATGGGCATACCCGCACGGCACGGCCAGGCGGTGCCGCCGGTGTTTCGTGGTTCATCCGGCGCGGGTGTCGGACCCGGACAGTAAGCTCGGCTCAACCGTGATGCGACAGCGAGAGTTTGGTTTTCCGTGAAGGGGGAACGATGGACACGCTGAAGCTCGACCCGGCGGCAATGGCCGCCTACACCGCGATAGCGGACACCGTCGCACAGCAGTTGGCGCAGGCCTCGGCCGCCGCGTCCGGCGCGGTGAACCCGCAGAAGCTCGACGCCGATCTCGGCATGGTCGGCGCGGAATTCGTCGCGCGGTTCACCGCCGCGGTGTCCGAGCACACCCAGGCACTGTCCACCGCGGGTCAGCTGGTGGCCGCCTACGGTCAGGTGCTGCGTGACTACGGCGCCGCCATGCAGACCGGTGACGCGGAGACCGCGGCCGCGCTGGCGAAGACGGGGGAGGAGCTGGCATGAGGCGGCTCAGCGGTTTACGCCGACGGCGACCCACCGAACAGACCAGCACCGACACGCTGCCGGTCGTCAGCAACGATCCGACATCGGACCCGCCGATCGTCGCGGCGCTCGTGCAGCCGATGCTCTCGTTGCGCGCCACCCTCGGCACCGGCGCCACCCTGCCCGACCGCGCCATCTCCGGCGCGCTGTCCGCTGCGTCCACGCACGCCGCCGATTCCGAAGGCCCGCACCGGGACGGTCTGTACGCGCTGGAGTCCACCTGGACCTCGCGCGGCGCGGACGCCGCCGTGCCCGCGCTGCGCACCACCCAGACCGAGATCGGCGAGATCACCGACCGCGGGCCCGCCTACCTGTCGGTGCTCGGCGACGCGCAAGCCACCAGTGCGCGTGCGGCGCGTCGGGTGGACCAGATCATCGCCGACTTCCGCCGCGACGCAAGGCAAATCCTCGGCGGCGCGACCGCCGCGCCCGATACCGACGCGGTCATCGAGCGCGCGGCGCAGGCGCTGCGCGACGCGATCGCCACCGTGAGCACCGCGCGCACCGAGATGAACGACCACACCCGTCGGCTGGACGAGATGGGTCCGCTCACCGTCACCCAGCCCGGCGGTATCGGCGGCACCAGCCAGCCGTCCATCGGCGGTACCTCGGTCACCACCGTGCCAGGCACCACCGTGCCGGGCCAGCCGCTCGACCCGCAGCAGGCCGCCCAGCTCCAACTCCAGCAGCAGCTCATCTCGGCGGGCGTGCAGCTGGGTACCGCCGCCATCTCGGCGGGCGTCGATATCGGCACGCACCTGATCGACAAGATCGTCGAGGTCGGCACGCACGCCATGGACACCGTTGCCGCGTCGGCGGACAAGGTGATCGACAAGGCGATCCCCGAGCTGATCAACCCGGGAAGCACCACGAACGGCAATGGTGGCGGCACGTCCGGCACCCCGTCGAAGGTGATCGATTTCGGCGGCGGCTCGACGCCGTCGAATCCGGCGCAGAACGGGACCGGACCGAGCGCGAAACCCGATGCGCCGAAGCCGGAGGCGAGGCCGGCGCCGCCCGCGTCGATCATCCCGCCCACGCCCGCGCCGCAGGACGCGCCGCCGTACCGGCCCGCGCCGGAACCGAGCGGGCCGCCCGGCACCCACGGTGGCGTCGCGATGCCGCCGCCGATGGGCGGCGATCAGGACCGCAGGCCGCGCGACGGCCAGCTCGGCGTCACGGTTCCCGCGTCCGCCATGATCCCCGAATCGGTCACCGTCCCGGCCGCCGTGATCGGCGACTTCGGCGATGACGCGCCCTGACCAGGGCCCGTCGAACAAGGAGCAGGGACAGCCGAATCCGTTCGACACGGGTCTGCCGATGTTGCGCTTGCCCGCGCCTCCCACGGGCAAGCGTCGACGGCGGCGGCCCGCGGGAGGTAAACCCGGGTCGTCGTACAGCGCGCCGCTGCGCGCACCGGAGCCGCCACCGCGGATGCCCGAGCCGCCGCGCGGATCCGGGTTGCCGCCCGTAGCCGGTCCGCCGCGCGCACCGGAACCGTCGTACACGCCGGAACCCTCCGCCGCGCCGCCGGTTCGGAAGCCGCCGCGCCGGATGGGCGAGTGGGCCGAATGGCTCGACCCGCCGACGCGCGCCGAGGAACTTCCGGAGCAGCCGACCGTCGAGATCCAGGTACCGGTCGACGACGAGCCGGAACCGGACCGCCGCACCGACGACAGCAAGCCGTTCGTGCCCGCGATCATCGACCGCACCGGCGGCAATCCCGGTCCCGCGCTGCGCCGTCCGCGTCCACGCCCGCAGGAACAGCAGCAAGAACGCGGCAACAAGATCCTCGCGGTACTGATCGTCCTCGGTCTGGTCGTCGCGGTCGGCTCGATCATCTGGGCGGTGCTCCCCAGCTCCGGAACGCGCACCGTGACCGCGCCGACCAGCTCGGTGCCCGCGGCCGACGACGCACCGGCGCCCGCGTCGCCCACGCCGACGGGACCCGATTCCCCCACGGCAGTCGCGACTCCCGGATGCGAACAGCGCCGCACCGGTGACGTCGTCTCGGGCACCGGCATCGGCGGCACCACCGACGGGCCCTCGGCCATCCTCGCCTTCGAACGCGCCTATTACGTGCAACGTTCGGGTCCGGCGGCGCGCGCCGTCGTCGCCGCCGACGCGACGGTCCCGCCCGCCGAACAGATCCAGCGCGGCATCGACCAGGTGCCGGTCGGGACGCGCTACTGCGTCCAGATCACCCGCACCGCCGTCGGCGCGGGAGACGGGCAGTCGCACTGGGAAGTCCGGCTCACCCAGCAGTATCCGGGTCAGCAGCCGAGGATCTTCACCCAGATCATCACCACCAAAACCGTCGGCGGCCGCACCCTGATCACCGGCATCTCGATGGCCTGATTCGCCTCACCCCCAGGTGAGCGGATCGAGGTGCAGGTAGAAGCGCTGCCGGTCGGCGTCGAGCTCGATGCCGTAGCGTTCGGCGAAGCGCCGATCGGCGTCCCGCGCGCTGTGCTCGTCGGGCCAGGTCTCCCGCGAATTCGCCAGCAGCAGGGCGATATCGACATACGGGTCGGCCACGCCGAGACGGCCGAGGTCGAGGAATCCGGCGAACGACCCGGTGTCCGGATCGAGGACGATGTTCGGCAGACACAGATCGCCGTGGCACACCACGTATTCCGCGGCCTCCTGCGCGATCCGCAGGTCCAGCTGAGCGCGCAGCCGCGCCAAGAGGACCCGCGTCGGCGTGTTCAGCTGTTCCTCCGGAAGGAATTCCGGATTCACCGCGCCGCGCGCCACCACGTCCGCGGCCTTGGCGAACATCTTGGCGACGTCGCGTTCGAACGGACAAGTATCCGTGGGTATTTCGTGCAGCGTGCGCACAGCCTCGGCGATCGATGCCCAGGCGGTGGACAGCTCCTCGGCGGACACGCGGTCGGCGGGCACGCCGTGCACGGCCGTGGTCACCAGGCAGGCGGCATCGCCGACCTGCCGCCACAGGACCGGATGCGGCCCGGGAATGCCGCCGCCGCTGAACCATGCGACCCGGTCGCATTCCTCGCGCAGGTCGGGTATCGAATCCTCCGCGACGCATTTCGCGTACCGCGAGCCGTCGGCGGCGCGGAACACGGCCGCCCCGGACTCCCCGCCGTCGACCGGCTCCCACTCGGTGTCGGCCGGGAGAACGGAGCGGAAGCGGGTCAGCGCATCGGACACGGCATCGACGTTAGCAGCGCGATCGAGACGCGGAACCGAGGGCGATGGTCGACTCCGGATCGCCCTCGGCGAGCAGTCTGCCGTTCTCCAGCAGCAGGCAGTGGCCGCCGCGGAGCGCCTCGTCGCGCTGGTGGGTGGCGTGCACGACGGTGACCCCTCGGCCGACGACGTCTTCGAGCAGATCCGTGATCCGTTGCCGCGCTTCGGCATCCAGTCCGGTGGTCGGCTCGTCGAGGAGCAGCAGGTCGGCCTCTTGGGCCAGTGCCTGCGCAAGAAGCGCCCGCTGCCGCTGCCCGCCGGAGAGCGTGTCCAGGCGCCGGTCGGCCAGGTCGGCGATGTCCATGCGCGCCAAGCATTCCTCGACGACCGCGCGATCCGTTCGCCGCAGGCGCCGCCACGGTCCGCGGTGCGCCCACCGTCCCATGGCGACCGTCTCCCGGACCGTGATCGGCAGCGTCGCGGGCACCGCGCTGTGCTGCACGACGAACGCGGTCCGCCGGATGCCCGGCCGCTCGATGGTCCCCGCCAGCGGTTTCAGCACGCCGGCGAGCGCCGCGAGCAGTGTCGACTTGCCGGAGCCGTTGTGGCCGAGCACCGCGGTGATCCGGCCGGCCGGGATGGTCGCGGTGACGTCCGCCAGTGCGGCCCGGCCGCGGTAGCCCGCCGACAATCCGGCCAGTCGCAGGTCCGCTCGGTTCACACTGTGTCTCCCGTCACTCAGTTGTAATGATAACCATTTTCATTCTATGGTGTCGCCTCATGGAGTGGTTGATCGCCCCGTTCGAGGTGTCGTTCGTGCAGCGGGCTCTCTGGGGCGGCCTGCTCGTCTCGTGCCTGTGCGCTATCGCCGGTACCTGGGTCGTGGTGCGCGGCATGGCTTTTCTGGCCGACGCGATGGCGCACGGGATGCTGCCAGGTATCGCTCTCGCGGCGCTGCTCGGCGGAAACCTGTTGGTGGGCGCGGCGTTCAGCGCGGGCGCGATGGCGCTCGGGGTGTCCGCGCTGACCAGGAACGCGCGGCTCTCGGCCGACATCGGCATCGGGCTGCTGTTCGTCGGAATGTTGTCGATCGGCGTCGTGATCGTCTCGCGGGCACAGTCTTTCGCGGTCGACCTGACCGGCTTCCTGTTCGGCGACGTGCTGGCGATCCGGGACCGGGATCTGGTCTACCTGGTCCTCGCGCTGCTGGTCGCGGCCGCCGTCGCGCTGCTCGGCCATCGCGCCTTCGTCGCGCTGGCCTTCGATCCGCGCACCGCGCACACGCTCGGGTTGCGGCCGAAGGTCGCGCAGGTGGCCCTGGTCGGTCTCCTCACCCTCGCCATCGTCGCCTCGTTCCACATCGTCGGTACGCTGCTGGTCTTCGGCCTGCTCATCGCACCGCCCGCCGCGGCGATGCTCTGGGCGCATCGGCTTCCGGTGATCATGGGCGTGGCCGCCGGGCTCGGTTCGCTGGCGACGGTGACCGGACTGCTGATCTCCTGGCACCTCGGTACGGCGGCGGGCGCCACCATCGCGGCGGTCGCGGTGGCGCTGTTCTTCCTGTCCGCGACGTTCTCCGCTTCGCGGAGCCGAATCCGGTTGTCGGGCAAGAAGTTCGGTCCTTTGGCGCTGGTGGCGGTGCTGCCGTTGGTCGGTTGCGGCGCCGATCGGGTTGTCGACGAGGCCGAATCGGCACCGCACGGCTACGTCGAGGGCGCGGAGGAGACCGCGGAACCGCAGCCGCGACTCGTTCTGGCGGACAAGGAGTCCGGTGCGGTGCGGGTGTTGGACCTGATCTCGGAGCAGGTCACCGAGCTCGAGCCCGCCGTTGGCATCACGCGCGTGGCCGGCGACGGCCGCTACGCGTATCTTTCGACGCCCGAGGGGATTCGAATCGTCGACACCGGCACCTGGCTGGTGGATCACGGTGACCACGTGCACTACTACAAGGCGCCCATCCGGGATATCGGTACGTCTGCGGGCGGGCCGGTGGTTGCCGCAGCCGCGAACCCTTCGGTGGTCGCGCTGGTGCTCGACAGCGGCGACACCGCGCTGCTGGACCGCACCGCGCTCGACGCGGGCTCGGCGCCCGACAGCGACGCGCACGCGGGCGGTCCGGCCGTGCCGTCGGGGGAACACACGGTGGTGGCGCGCCGTGCCGATGGCCGGGTGGAGGTTCGAGGCCGTGACGGAGCGGTGGTCGCCGCACTCGCTGAGCCGTGCCAGGAACCGCGCGGCACGGCGATGACCCGGATCGGCGTCGTCTTCGGTTGCGCCGACGGCGCTTTGGTGGTGAACGTCCAGGAGGGGAGCGCCACCGCGACCAAGATCGCCTACCCGAGCCCGGTTCCCCAGGCCGAGCGCGCGGTCGAATTCCACCACCGCCCCGGCAGCGCCACGCTGGCGGCCGAGGCGGGGGAGCGCGGGACCTGGCTGCTCGACGCCCGCCGCAGGACATGGACTTTCGTCGAGACCGGCCCCGTGCTCGCGGCGAACACCGCGGGGGAGGGCGCGCCGCTGCTGACGTTGTCCGCCGATGGTGTGCTGCACGCCTACGACGCCGCGACGGGCAGCGAACTCACGCGCAAGCAGCTCGTCGAGCCCGGCTCCGCCTCGAGCATCGTGGTCGATTCGAGCCGCGCCTACGTCAACGATCCCGGCGGACGAAAGGTGCTGGAGATCGACTACTCCGACCTGCGGACAGCTCGCGTCTTCCCACTCGAGATCGCCCCCACGCTGATGGTGGAGGCGGGCGAATGAGAGCCGTAGCGCGTCTCGGAATCCTCCTCGCCGCCGTGCTCGTGCTCGCCGGATGCGTGTCACCGGACGCCGAGCGCCGCGAGATCATGGTGACCACGAACATCCTCGGCGATCTGACCGAGGCGATCGTCGGCGACGCCGCCGAGGTGACGGTGCTCATGCGGCCCGACGCCGACCCGCACTACTTCGCGATCTCGGCGCAGCAGGCCGCGCGGCTGGAGCGGGCCGGGCTCGTCGTGCACAACGGTCTCGGGCTGGAGGAAGGCGTGCAGCGTCATGTCGACGCCGCCGCGCACGCCGGTGTCTCGACGGTGGCGGTCGGCGACCGGGTCGACCCGCTGCGCTATCGCCCCGAGGTCGGCGCCGACCGCCCCGACCCGCACTTCTGGACCGACCCGCTGCGCGTCCGCCGCGCCGTCGAGGTGATTCGCGACGAGGTGATCGCGCACGTCGCGGGCGTGGACGCGGCGGCGATCCGCGAGCGCACCGAGCGCTACCTCGGCGAGCTCGACCGGCTCGACCGGTGGATGACCGAGCGGTTCGCCGCCATCCCGGCCGAACGGCGCAAGCTGGTCACGAACCATCACGTATTCGGTTATCTCGCACAGCGTTACGGCTTTCAGGTGATCGGCGCCGTGATTCCAGGCGGCACCACGCTCGCCTCCCCGAGCCCGTCGGATCTGGCCGGACTCGCCGACGCCGTGCGGGCCGCGGGCGTCGGCGCGATCTTCGCCGACTCCGCCCAACCCGATCGCCTCGCCCGCGTGCTCGCCGAACAGGCCGGGCTGCACGTCCGAGTCGTCCCGCTGTACTCCGAATCGCTCACCGGGCCGGGCGGCGGCGCCGAGACCTACCTGGAGATGATGCGCGCCAACACCGAGGCGATCGCGCGCGGACTGGCGCCATGAACGCAGTATTGGAACGAAAATAGGAGCACCACATGCACTTTCGGCCACAGAACGGCACCGCGCTCGCGCTGTCGGGTCTGCTCACCGCGGCGCTCGCGCTGGCCGGATGCGGCTCGGACGAGGCCGAGCCCGCGGGCAAGCGGATCGCCGAGCCCATCGCGGTCACCTACGACGGCGGCATCCACGTGCTCGACGGCACGACGCTCGAATTACACGGCAGCACAGCGCTAGAGGGCTTCAACCGCCTCAACCCGGCGGGTGACGACCGGCATCTGATGGTGTCGCACAAGGACGCGTTCCGGGTCTACGACGCCGTCGCGGCCGAGTTCACCGATATCGAATTCCCCGGAGCCAAACCGGGTCACGTGGTCCAGCACGCCGGACGGACGGTGCTGTTCGCCGACGGTACCGGCGAAGTGACGTCGTTCGATCCGGTGCGGCTGGCCGACGGAAAGCCCGCCACCGAGGTGTACAAGTCGGCCGCGCCGCACCACGGCGTCGCCATCGAGCTGGCCGACGGGTCACTGGTCGTCACGCTCGGCACCGAGGAGAAGCGCACCGGTATCGCGGTGCTCGACGCTCAGCGCAAGGAGATCGCCCGCAACGAGGACTGCCCCGGCGTGCACGGCGAGGCCACCGCCGAGGGCGACACCGTGGTCGTCGGCTGCCAGACCGGCGCGCTGGTCTACCGAGGCGGCGTCATCACCAAGGTGACGAGCCCGACGCCTTACGGCCGCATCGGCAACCAGGCGGGCAGCGAGGAATCGACCATCGTGCTCGGCGACTACAAGAAGGACAAGGACGCGGAACTCGAACGGCCGCAGCAGGTCTCGCTGATCGACACGGTCACCGGTACGCTGCGCCTCGTCGACATCGGCACCAGTTACACGTTCCGTTCGCTCGGCCGCGGCCCGCAGGGCGAGGCGCTGGTCCTCGGCACCGACGGTCGCATCCACGTCATCGATCCGGTCGCCGGCACGGTCACCCGCACCATCCCGGTCCTCGACTCGTGGCAGGAACCGTTGAAGTGGCAGCAGGCCCGCCCTGCGCTGTTCGTCCGCGGCGGCGTCGCCTACGTCTCGGACCCGGCCACCAAGAAGGTGCATCGCGTCGACCTCGCCGCGGGCGCGGTCACCGCGTCGGTCACCCTGCCGGACAGCCCGAACGAATTGAGCGGCGTTCTCGCTCACTGAGCCGGAACACGGTTCGCGGATACGCCCGGATTCCGGCCGACGTTGAGGGGAGGCCGCAATCCGGGAATTTCCAGGGTCATCCGCAGCAGGCGGCGCCCGAGGCGACGGCGGCCCGCTTGGCGGACGTGCCGCAGCACGCGCCATCGGCGACGGCCTCCTCGACGGTGCCGCAGCACGGTTCGTCGGTCTCGGATCGCGGTGCGGCGCCGAAGGTTTCGCTGTCCGCGAGCACCGTGTAGACCTCCCACCGCTCGGCGTCCGGTGCGGTCACCCAGACCTTGTCCTGGGTGGCGAAACAACACGTCGTCGCCATCTCCTCCTCGGTGAACACGCCCGCGCTCGAGAGCCGCGCGATCTCGGCGTGCACCTGCTCGGAGGATTCCACCTCGATTCCGAGGTGGTTGACGCTGCCGCCGTGGCCGGGGTTCTCCAGGAGGACCAATTTCAGCGGGGGCTCCGCGATGGCGAAGTTCGCGTACCCGGGCTTGCGCTTGGCGGGTTCGGTGGCGAACAGGGTCGAGTAGAACGTCACCGCCCGATCGAGATCGTCGACGTTGAGGGCGAGTTGGATGCGAGACATGGCTGATACCTCCACTTGTGAGACATATATCGAAGAACTTTCGACCTGAAGTCTCGTCTCCTTTTCGACATATGTCAACAAGGTGCGTAGGATTGGCGGCATGCCGAAGGCTTTGCCCGTGATCGATATGTCCGCTCCCGTCTGCTGCGCCCCGGTCGCCGCGGGCCCGATCGACGACGACGCCGCGCTGGAAGTGGCCCTGCGGCTCAAAGCGATCGCGGACCCGGTGCGGGTCAAGCTGATGTCGCTGCTGCTGACCACCGCGGCGGGCGAGCAGAACACCGGCGACCTCGCCGCCGCCGTCGGCCTCGCCGAGTCCACCGTCAGCCACCACCTCGGCCAGCTGAAGAAGGCGGGTCTCGTCGAGTCCGAACGCCGCGGCATGAACATCTACCACCGGGCGCGCCGCGAGGCGCTCTCGGCGCTGTGCGTCGTGCTGGACCCGAACTGCTGCACGTAGGGCCCTCCGCCGGATTGATCACCCAACCCCAGGCGTCCCGAGAAGCCCGGGGCGAGCTCGAGCCGGCGGCTTCGATGCTCGCAGGCGGTCGGCAATCTGTCGAAGTCTCTACGGCTGCAAGTCGAGGACCGCGCCACCGGTAGCGAAATCCGTCGGCGCGGAGGAGTGATCGTGGACGATCAGCCATCGCCCGTCGATCCTGCGGTAGCAGACGGTCCACCGCATCCAATAGTCGAGTTCGGTGCCGTCGTTCAGCACGCCGATCATGCGGTTGAGGCTGTAGCTGAACGCGACATCCCCGCCGACGGTGATCACGAGATCGCGGATCTCCATCTCGATCGGACCGTCGAAATTCGCGAACGTCTCGTCCCACGGCTTGCGGTACTCGGACATACCGACGTACCGCAGCGGTGGGACGATGTCGAACGAGACCGTATCGGGATCGTGCAGCGCCACGACCGCCTCGACGTCCTTGTCGTGGAAGGCCTGCGCCCAGCGATCGATCACCTGCCGGATGGCGGCTTCGTCGCCGAGCTCGACGGGGGATGGCATCGCCGCCTCCTCGGAAGTCTGGGTTTCGATGTCCTTTCTACCCGCGGTCGCGATTCCCTGTGGTCTTGATTTTCCGGTGCGCGTTGAAGTCACTGGCGGGCAGGCGATTCGGTCTCTTGGCTACATCCAATCGCTTCGATGATCGGCCACCCAGCTGGCGAACGAGCGGGCGGGTCGACCCAGAATCGCCGCCACTTCCTCGGTCACGACAGGTTCGCGCTCGAGTTCGCGGGCGTAGCGGTTCATCAGTGCGCGCACGAACTGTTCGTCGAGGCCGTGCGCGATCATCGCCGACGCGGCCGCCTCGGCCGGAACTTCTTTATAGCGAACGGGTTTGCCGATCACCTCGCCGATGATCGCGACGAGCTGCTCGAGGCTCGATGCCGCCGGGCCGGTGATCGAGAGGCGTCGGCCCGTGAGCGTGTCGTCCACCATCGCGCGCGCGATGACATCGGCGACGTCGCGTTCGTGGACGACGGCCTCGGAGAACGTCGCGTACGGACCGAATACAGTATCGCCCGAGGCGATTTGGGCTCGCCACATGGTCAGGGTATTCATCGCGAACGAACTGGGCCGCACACTGACCCACGGCAGGCCGCAGCCGATCACCGCCTGCTCCACCTCGGTGTTGCGGTCGCCGTTGAACCGAGACGGCTGGTGCGCCGGATCGTCGTCGGCATTGATGGCCGACATCACGACGACGCGTCGAACCTGCTGGGCGACCGCGCGGCGGAGCAGGTCGTCGACGTGGTCTTTGGTCGCGCGCGGGTGGACGAACAGGGTTTCGACATCCGCGAGATCCAGTTCTTCGGGCGAGACCAGGTCGACGCCGTCCGGCCGTGCGGCATCGGCTCGCCGGGAAACCGCCCGGACCGGAAGCCCGGCCGCGGTCAGGGACTCCAGCAGCGGGCGGCCGATCACGCCCGTGGCACCGGTGACGACGAACATGCTGACTCCTCTCAGGCATAAGATATGAATCTCATACTATCTTGAAGCCGTACGGAAGTCATATGGTTTTCGTAGTAGTTTATTCCGAAGAGTCAGTCGGCGAGTTCGTCCGCGGAATCCCGGCCCGCCTGCGCGGCGCGGCGCAGGAATCCGGCGATGAGCTCCAGTTCGGCGGCCGAGTACTCCTCGCACAGCGCGTCCATGCGGCCGACCATGCCCGCGAAAAGGCCGTACAGCTCGTGGTTGCGGTCGCCGAGCGCCCGGACCGTCACGGCCCGTCGGTCGGTGGCCTGCGGGTCGCGTTCTCTGACCACCCACCCGCCGCGCTCGAGCCTGTCGAGAATGCCGGTCAGCGTCGCCGGATGCAGATTCGCCTTGCGGGCCAGCGCGGTGGGCGTCAACGGGCCGTGCAGATTGATCAGATCCAGGCACGTCCAGTCGACATCCCTGAGTTCCACTTTGCCGCCGAAGCGGCGATTCAGCAGGGCCAATTGCGTATTCAACTCCCGCAGACCTCGTTTCACCGTCTGCGCCTCGCGACGATGCCGCCGTTTCGCGGCTTCCGGGCTCATCGCCTCTCCTTCCTCATATGGTTTCCGTATCATACGAGCTGCGACGCTGCCCGAACCTGCGTCGACCGTCCGTACCTCCGCTGATCGGCTTATCGCAGGCTTCGCCGTAGATTGCCGTACTGCCGACATTCCGCAGGCGCCGGACGTCGTATCCGCATCGGCTGCGGGCGAAACGTTGTGCGGCGATACTTGTCGGCATGACTGACAACGGCGATATTCGCGTCGAGATCGTGCCGCCGCCCGGGTACTCGGGGGATCTCGGTCCCTCCGATCTGGTGGACAAGTTCGGTGATCGGGTGGGGGAGTTGGGGGAGGCGTTGGCGGGTATCGCGTCTCGACTGCGGGAGAGTCTCGCGAGTCAGCTCGACGAGCCGTCCGGGAGCGGATGGCAGTTGTCCGAAGCGAGCCTGCAGTTCTCGTTGAACTTGGAGTCCGAAGTCGGGGTCATCATCTCTCGGGCGAAGGCGGGCAGCACCTTTCACGCGAGCCTGACCTGGTCACGGCGCGACAACGTTGTCGGGTAGCCGGTCGGCCGGGCGCTGCGCGCGTTGCAGTGCGACCGAAGTGCTCGGCTCGTAAGCTGTCTTCCACATGTCGACCAGGATCAGCAGTAGTGCGGTGAGTTGCGCGGGCGTGAGTGCGCCCGCGTGCTTGCTCACCAAGTATTGAACGAGTTCGTTGCGCATTCCGTTGCTGTGCTGGAACGACATCGATTCGGTGTGGCGTCGGTAGAGCTGGCCGACGATGGGTAGGACGTCGGACGCGTAGCCGGAAAGCGCCATGCGCAGTTGTAGCTCCCAGTCTTCGAACGCCGGGAGGTTCTCGTCGTAGCCGCCGACCTCATCGAGTGCGCGCTTGCGATAGAGCACCATGGATTTGAGGTGCGTGTGCAGGACGAGGTTGAGCTCGGGAGCCATGCCCGCCGGGACGTAGACGAGGTCGAGGAGTTCCAGGTAGCGGACGTAGCCACCCACGTAGCCGAGTGTGTCATCGCTCTGCATGGCGGCGACGGCGGCAGGTAAGAAGCCGGGACGAATCCGATCGTCGGCGTCCAGTACGAGCACGAGATCGCCTCGGCTGCTGCGGATTCCGGTGTTCCTAGCGGCCGAGAGGCCACGATTCGGCTGCCGGATCTTCGTCACGCCGGACATGGCGTCGAGCACCGCGGCGGTCTCCGGGTCCGTCGACCCGTCGTCGACTACGAGGATTTCCACGTCGGCATAGCCGGATTCGCGTACCGACGCCACGGCCGCCGGCAGGTATCGACCATAGTTGTACAGCGGAATGACCACGGATACCAGCCCGGTCGGCGTCGACGGTCGCGGTGGCGGCGACGCCGAGTGATAAGCGGCGGTGCGGCTTTCCGCGATCTGCGCCGACGAGTGATCGGTGCGGACGGCCGCGCGTGCGGCATGTCCCAGTCCCGCGGCGGTCGCCGGATCGAGCATCGCGTCGATGATCGCCGCGGCGAGCGCGTCGGCGTCACGGGCGGCGACGATCCGTCCGGTTCGGCCGTCGTCGACGAAATCCACGCCGACACCGTCGTCGGGAACGATGAGCGTGCAGCCGACGGCCATGGCCCACAACGCGTCTGCCGGTGTACTCGCGAAGCCCGTGGCCAGCACGCAGAGCATCGCCGGTTGTTCCCTGACGGCCTCCGGGCTCATCGGCCCGGCGAATGTCACGGCCCGGCGCATCTCTGTCGACAGGCCGGCATGGGTGTGCCGCCAATACGACCTGCCGACTGGATCGGTAGGGGTATCGCTACCGCGTATCACCAAGCGCGCGTGTGGCATTCGCACCAACACTCGTTCCATGGCCCGCATCATCGTGTCGAGACCCGCTTGCGGGCAGAGTGTTCCGAGCCAGAGGATCGTGTCCGAGGCTCGGTAGGCGATACGGCGGTTCCCGAGATCGAGATCCGGCAGGGCAGGCGGGTAAGACCGAACTCGGTCGCCGTGATCGGTATCGAGCCGCGTCGCGTTGCCGCAGATCAACTCGAGATCCGCGTGGCGCTGCGTGTACCGCTCGGCAAACGCGCTCAGTTCCCTGTGGAACGTCGCGGGTCGTTGACCCTTGGGTCCATGGCTCGCGCTCGCCCATGGGTATCGCGACACCACGACGCGGGTGGTGTGGAACTCGCCGAGCAGCCGATGGGCGCGCACCACGGTCAGCCCCTCACCACCGGCGTCGAGGAAGTCGATCACGTCGAGCGGCGCACCCTCGTGGAGCAGCCGTAGCGTGTCGTACACCCGATCCGCGTAGGACTGCTCGTCGGTGAAGTACCAGTGCCGCGCTCGCTTCGGCAGCGTCGGTTGCCAGTGCAGCCCACCGAGATTTCGCAGCGCTTGCCGCCACGGTGTCGCGAGCCCTTCGCTGACCAGGTATACCTCGTGGCCGTGCCGCGCCATGGCGGTGGCCACGGCGAAGACGTGGGCGTCCGGGCCCGTCATCGTGCCGATGGCGAGTTCACGGCATGCGTACGCGATACGCACTATCCCCCCTTCGCGACCGCGTCGTCGAGTATCGGACGCAGCCAGGCCGGGAAGTACCCGGGACCGGCTCTGTCGATCAACAACTCCGCGATGCGTCGTACTTCCGTCCAGCCGGATGCCGATCGTTCGTCCGACCGCAGCGTGGCGAGCCATCGACGCGTCCGCAGCAACCAGGGTTGGTCGTCGAGCTCCTCGAATATCGCTGCGGCCGAATCGAATCCGGCGAGTGCTTCGACCGGGCTCCCGGCGCGGAGCCGAGTCAGCGCCGCGCCGTACCGCAGTCTCGCCTTCATGCGGTCCTCGCCGGTCGCGTCGTACATCTCGGCCGCTCGCGCGTATTCCGTCAGCGCGGCGGGGAAGTCGCCGAGTGCACGCAACGCGCCGCCCCGAGTGCGCCACACCTGCGCGCGGCCGAGATCGTCGTCGCTGTCGTCGAAGATCCGTTCGCATGCGGGTAGGGCAGCGAGGACCTCCGACCACCGCCCCTGATGCCCGAGCAAGCGTGCCTTGAACAGGTCGACGATCCCGGTCCACCTGGCGTCACCGGCTTTCACGCACAACGGCCTCGCCTCGTCCAGGTCGGCTGCGGCCTCGGTGAGTCGGCCGAGCTGCAGATGCAGCACCGATCGGGTGTGCAGTCCGCGTCCGCAGGCGGAATTGTCGTCATGGGCACGGAAGATCGGTAGGCACAGTCGCAGATTGGCGTCGGCGGCGGCCAGCCAGCCCTGGTCCCGGAGGACGACGGCGTAGTTCTGCCGAGTGGAGGCGAGCACCAGTTCGTCGTCTCCGCCGGTGAAGAGTTCGATGCACTGCTCGAGCAGCGGCTTGGCCACGGCCAGCCTGCCTCGGTCTCGTTCGACCACGGCGAGGCTGAGTGTGGTGCGTGCCTGACGGTCGGACATCCCCAGTGCGGTGTAGCGGTCGATGACATCGTGGAGCCCCGCGACTGCTTCCGCGTAGGCGCCCTTGCCCATGTAGTAGCCGGTGTAGGAGTAGAGGACGCCGGTCTCGGCCACGGTGTCCGCTGCCGCGCGGCTGGCGCTGAGAGCCAAATCCTTCAGTTCCAGCGATTCCTCGCCGTGGCGCTGCGCGACGAACAGACCGTTCAGCACGTCGACGAGACCCCAGACGTAAGGCCACAGTCCGTCGTCGTAGGCCTGCCGTGCGGCGGCAACCAACCCGGGACGCTCATCGGCGAACCACTCCGCGGCACTGATGCTCCTGGCCGCCGAGAGTGTCTCTGCGGGTGGACGCCACACGATCGGCACGGACTCGGCGAGAAACAAATCCTTGCCTGGCCCGAGTGTGGACATGGCCTCCAGCAGTAGCGTCAGGTACCCGCTGAACAGTCGGCTTCTGCCCTGCGACCGTTCGTGATCGGAGAGTCGCTCGGCCGCCTTCTCGCCCGCGTAGACCCGCAACAGGTCGTGGCAGCGGTATCGTTGACCGCCGGTCAGATCCCATCGCGCGAAGGCGACCAGTTGCGCGTCGACGAGTCCGTCGAGCAGTTCCTCCGCATCGAACAACGGAATGTCCAGCAAACCGGCGAGCGTCCACGCGGGAAAGTCAGGGGCGCGAATCGCACCGAGCGCCGCGAACGCCGTCGCGAGTTCGGTATCGAGCGCCGTGTAGCTGCTGTCGAAGCTCGCGCGGACCGCGAGATCGTCGACCGCGAGTACCGACAATCGGCGGCGCTCGTCGGCGAGCCGGCCGGCGAGGTGCGCGATGGTCCAATGCGGACGGGATCGCAGCTGCGCCGCGGCGATTCGGATGGCCAGCGGCAGATTCCCGCACAGACGCGCGACCTCCTCGATGCCCGCTCGATCGGCGGCCCGACGATCGGCGCCGAGCATCGCCGCGAGCAGATCGGTCGCCTCCTCGGGAGACAGCGTGCCCAGCGGCACCGTGATCGCATCGTCGATCGCACCCATCGGACGCCGCGACGTGACAACGACACGGCAGCTCGGCGTGTGCGGAAGCAGCGCCCGCACCTGCGCCGCGGAACTCGCGTTGTCGAGGACGATCAGAGCTCGCTTGCCGGACAACAAGTTTCGGTATTGCTCGGTTCGCGCTTCCGCGGTCGCTGCCACCGCGTCGGCGGGCAGGCCGAGCGCGACGAGTAGTCGTTCGAGCGCATCGGCGACGGCGATCGGTCGTTGATCAGCGCCGCGCAAGTCGATGTGCAAGCGGGCGTCCGGGACAGCGTCGGCGACGAGATGGGCGATGTGGATGGCGAGCGCGGACTTGCCGACCCCGGGCTGACCGTGGATGGCCACTATCGGCGCGGCGCCCGGCGCGGTCAGGGCGGCGACCAGTTCTTCGGTCTCCGCGCTGCGTCCGGTGAACTCGCGCCGATCCGGTGGTAGGGCCGTCTGACGGCCCGCGGCGGACGCGCCGATGACCAGGCCCGGTACGGCAACGCCCGTGGCATCCAGCACCGGTGCCGCGCCGACGGAGTCGAGCAGCGCCCGGATCGCCGCGAGCGGACAGGCAAAAACGATGCCGCCGACGCCGCGCTCGGGCGCGTCCGGGTTCGGCGGGTTGTATCTGATCAATCCGATCACGCCGGGCGCACTGCCCGCGAATACCGGCGAACCGGAGAAACCGCCGAGGGCAAGACCGCCGACCGCCTGTTCGGCATAGAGCTGAATCGCCGGTACGTCACGCAATTGCCCGTCCACCGCGGTGATCGTGCCGGAGATGGTGACGCGGCCCAGATCCGACAGGCTGGCCGGAAATCCCGTCGCACGCCAAAATCGTGCGGTCACCTGCGTCGCCAACGGAAGCGGATCGATGAGATCCGGCCTGGCCTCGTCGAGTCGGAGCACCGCGCAGTCGGCCGCTGGATCACCCGCGGCGAATCGTGCGGTGAGGGCGATACCGCCGATATTCCACACCGTCTGCGGGAACCGTATTTCGCCGGTGCGGCGGTCGCCGACGCAGTGAAAAGCGGTCACCAATGTCGAATAGTCGATGGCGAACGCCGTGCCGAGAAACCGCTCTCGCGCACCGGCGCTGAGCAGCCGTCCGACCGACTCGCTCATGCCTGTGCCTCGCTGGCGCTCGGCTCCGGCATGCGCGAGGAGCGCTGGCACATGATTCGCCCACTGCGTTTCATGCCGCCCCTGCCAAGGCACGAAAATGCTTCGCCGGGTCGAACCGGGCGAGCCCCAGTTCGCGCACCGAGGCGGCCTTCAAACGGGCGGCTTCCTCGATCGCGTCCGCGAGGACCGCCGCCGCTGTCGCGTCGGACGCGCCGGGATCCACGACGGCGACTCGGCCGGACGAGTCGCACAACGCGGCTTCGGCGCACGTTCCGCCGCGCCAGGCGAGCGCGGCGACCGGCGTACCCGCCCGCAATGATTCACCGAATACCGCCGCACCGGCCTCGACATAGTCGCGGGCGCAGGTATACACGAACACCTTGGCCTCGCGGAACGCAGCGGTTTTCGCGACGCCGCCGAGTTCGCCTATGAATTCGACGTGTTCGGAGGCGAACAAGTCCCTGTGTCGCCGGACGTAGGATTCGTCGAACACCGGCCCCGCCATGCGTATTCGCCTGCCGAGCAGCCGTGCGGCCAGAATCGCCAGATGCGGCGCTTTCACCGGTTCGATGCGGCCTACCCAGACCAGATCGACGCCGTCGACGCCCGGCGGCTCGTCCTCGTCCAGATCGAGGTGCACCGCCAATTCCGCACGAGGACGCTGTTTCGCATAGAGCGCCATCATTTCCGGCGAATAGCAGTACAACCGTGATCGGCGACCGTCGAACGCGCCGTCGGGCTGCGGCTTGTCGGCGCCGTGCTGAAATGCCGCCACGGCACAATCAATGGTTTCCCACGCGTGCCGCCACGCGGGCATGGCCGGGTACTCGTGCCATGCCACGAGTAGGTCGTATCCCGTGTCACGCAACTCGGCCCGGCCTGGGCCGCTGAGCATTTCGAGCCGAGTCGGCCGAATGGTCCAGTCGTCGGCGAGTTCGCCGCGCCACTGCGTGCCGATCAAATGCACCGTCGCCCCCGCGCGGCGCGCCCCGACCGCCGCGGCCCACAGCCAGCGTTCGATGCCCGCATAGCCGGTCGGCGGAAACGCGTACTTGCTCGGAAAATCGCAGACGCCGACCAGCATGTGATCAAGATTAGTTCACGGACGGGTCCGGCCAGGCCGGATCGGCGTGAAACCTGTAGCGCGAGAAACGATCTGCACCGGGCCGTCGCGCAGGCAATTCGTCGGGTCGCCTCGGATCAAGGCAGCCAGGTGATGCGGCCGCCTTGGAAGTCTTGGGCTTTGCCGCCTTCGTAGTCGTATTCCTCGCCGGTGGGGTAGCCGTAGCGGCCGTTCTCGGCGCCCGCGCGGACCCAGTCGTCGCGGATGGCGCCCCAGACGGCGTGGGCGCCGGTGCGCGGGGACCAGTAGACGGCGCCGCCGGTGAAGAGGTTGTAGCGGCCGTTGCCCGCGGAGGTGGCTTCGTCGGTGATCGGGAAGCCGAGCGCGCCGCCTTCCCAGCCGAGCGCGCCCCATCTGTCGCGGATGGCCCCGCCGACCTGGTGGGAGTCGGTGCCGAGCGACCAGTAGATGGATCCGCCCTGGAAGTGGTTGAAGCGGCCCTGCCCGCCGGGCGTGGCGAGTTCCCCGGTGACCGGGTAGCCGAGCGTGCCGTTCTCCCAGCCGAGCGCGCCCCACTTGGCGCGGATCGAGCCGCCGACTTGGTGCGCGCCGACCTCGGGGTGCCAGTAGATGGCGGCATTGCGTTCGAAGGCCTGGTAGCGGCCGCCGCGGCCGGCGTCGAGTTCGGGGGTGACGGGATCGCCCAGGACGGCGGGTCCGCCCGCTCGGTCGTATTCGACCTCGATGGCGCCTCCGACGTCGAAGGCGCCGACGGGACGCGCTGCGGCTGTGCCGATGCCCGCGGTGAGCGCGACGGCCAGCGCGGTGGTGACGAGGGCGCCGCGGCGGGACGCGGACGGGCGGGTGGTGCGACGTTGCCGAGCCAAGTGAACTCCCTGACAGGTGGGTACCGGATGGCGGACCGGGATCGCGACGCGCCCGGCGCTGACGTGCGAAGACAGCCTACGGGCGGCACTAGACCAGGTCCGTCCCCGGCCTGCGCACGGCCGGAGAAAGCGACGGCACGCGCGGCACTAGGCCGCCGGTGCCGGTGTCGTCATCGACACGAGGTCCATCGGCGATCCACGCTCGGTCGTTAGCGGACCTCGCGATCTCGTCCGCTTCGTCCGATTCGCGGAGGGGTCCGCGCGGAGACTTACGGGGTGGTGACGGTCAGGATGTCCTCGATCGGCAGACGCGGTGTCGGCGGCAGGGGATCGGGATCCGGCGCGGTGCCCACCCGGACGACGACCTGGGGCCGCAGGTGGTGGGGCAGCAGTCCGGCGATCACCCGGCGCGCGGCGGGCAGTTCGGTGATGTGGGTGAGCGGGCAGGTCGAGAGTCCGGCGCCGGTGCATTCCAGCAGCACCGCCGACAGCGCCTCGCCGGTCCGCAACCACTGCGCGGTCGAGTCTTCGGCCGAGCTCAGCGCCAGCAGCCGGGCTCGATCCTCGGGCGTCGCCCGCCGGGTGGTTCCCGGCGCGGTGGGGAAGTCGCGGCGGACGGGCACGCGACCGGCCTCGGCCGCCGTCGCGAGCGCGGTCGGCGGAATCCCCTCGGGAAGATCGAAATGTCCGGTCCACCAGCGCAATTCGCTCTGATACGGCTTGTCGTAGCGGCGCAGCGCCTCGGCCTGGTCGGAGGCCGCGGCGAGCCGTTCGCGCACCGAGTCGGGCAGATCATCGAGGGTGACCTCGCACGTCCGTGCCACTTCGGTCACGCCGGGCAGCAGCGCGTCCCAGCCCTCGGGTTCGTCCATCGGGAGCCGGTCGGAGTACCTGCGCAAGATGACCTTGGCCTGCGTGCGGATGCGTTCCGGCGGATCGGGCCAAGGCCGGAAGGCCAGCGCGGCCAGGTAGCGCGGCCGCGCCGGATCGGGCAGGCGAACGACATCGGTGTGCCAGCCGTTCGCGGCGAAGGCGGTCCTGGTGTGGTGCAGCATGGCGCCGCAGCTGATCACCTGCTGGCGACCGTCCGGGTCGGCCATCGGCAGCGACCGGTCGGGGTCGCTGTGCAGGTGCAGCCGCTTGCCGTCGAAGACCAGGCGCCAGGGCTGGGAGTTGTGCAGGGAGGGAGCGCGGCGAGCGATCTGCAGCGCGGCGGAGACGGCCGATGCGTCGGGAACTGCAGATCCGGCACTAGCGTTTTCTGCGGTCATGCCTATCGAGTATGGCACGAGGTGGCCGGGCATTCGCGGAGCCGACGTATTGGGCGGTGATCGGTGCAGGAGTCGCAGGTAGACGCGCCTTTTCCGGCAATCGCCGATGTGATGCCCTCCGCTGTGCTGTGCTCGACTCGTGAGCCGAGTGCACTTGGGGCACATCTTCCACGTCGCCGGACGCCCCACCGTCCAGAACGCGGCGGACGCGCTCGTCTCCGTGCCGGACGGCGCGTTGGTCGTCGGCGACGACGGCCGGATCACCTACTGCGGCGACCGCGACGAGATTCCCGCCGAATTCCGCGATGCGGACGAATTCGACCACCGCCCTGGCTTTTTGCTTCCCGGTTTCGTCGACGCCCACATCCATTTCCCGCAAACCTTCGCCGGTGACGCCTACGGCGGCGGACAGCTGCTCGAATGGCTCACGCTGTGCATGTATCCGGCGGAATCCCGGCTCGCCGATCCGGTGTTCGCGAAGCACGCGGCCGCCGAATTCTGTGCCAGGCGGATCGCCGTGGGCACCACCGCCGCGATGGTGTTCGGGTCGGCCTTCCCGCACGCGCAGGACGCGCTGTTCAGTGAGACGCGCCGCCGCGGCCTGCGCATGGTCGGCGGCCGCGGCATCCAGACCACGGGGGAGGAGGAGTCGGTCGCACCGCTGCTCACCTCCGAGGACGAGGCGATCCGGTTGACCGAGGCGGAGATCGACACCTGGCACGCGGCCGACACCGGCGACGTCGACACCGCCTTGCTACACGTGGCGATCGTGCCCCGCTTCTCGCTGTCGGTGACCCGCGAGACGCTGCGCAATCTCGGTGAGCTCTACGACTCCGTGCGACATCGCGGCGTCTATTTCCACAGCCACCTGAACGAGAACAACCGCCCCGGCACGGGCGAGGTCGACAGCACCAAGCAGGCGTACCAGGTGAATTCGTACCTCGACACCTACGACGGGAAGTTCCTGCCCGGCTCACAGGTCGGCGGCAAGAGCATGCTCGGCAGGCGCAGCATCCTGGCGCACTGCGTGCACTGTCAGGACGCGGAACTACGGCGGCTGGCGCAGACCGGCAGTTCGATCGCGCACTGCCCGGTGTCCCAGCAGTTCCTCGGCTCCGGGACGATGCCGTGGCAGCGAACGATCGCCTCGGGGGTCACGGTCGCCGCGGGAACCGACTACGGCGGCGGCGACGAATGGTCGATTCCGCGGGTGCTCGCGGCCGCGTTCAAGGTGCACATCTCCGAACCGGGCGCGGACGGCGTCTCGATGCATCCCGCCGAAATGCTGTTCACCGGAACGCTGGCCGGTGCGCGAGCCCTCGACATGGAGAACCGCTTCGGGAACTTCGACCTCGGCAAGGAGGCCGACTTCGTCGTCGTCGACCCTGCCCGCGAACCGGCGCTGGAAAGCGCACTGGCGCAAGGGATCCGATCCGACGACCCGGTTCTGGCGCGCGATCAGACGCTGTTCGCGCTGTTGATGGGAATGGGCGAGGCGGCGGTTGCGCAGGTCTACGTCCAGGGTCGCCGCGTCGACGACCGATGAACGCCACCGCCGTCACCGTCTTCCACCGCCCCTCCGATATCGCGGCTTTCGCGGCCTGGCTGGATCGGATGTCCGAAACAGCCTCCACCGCGGAAGGATTCGTGCAGAGCTGCCGCGCGGTGTACGACGAGCCCGCGCTGGAGCCCGCATTCGGCGCGACTTTCCGCTCCGAGGCGCTGGCGAACGAATTCCTTGACTCGGCGGCGAGAAAGGCGTTGCTCGCCGAAGGCGAGGCGTGCGGATTTCACCGGAAGAGTTCGGATCTGATCATCGTCGAGGAGGAGTTGCCGCCGCCCGGAATCGGGGTGTTCGATCACCGTGTCGCGAACGGAAAAGTCGCCGATTTCGTTGCGGCGGAAGCGAATTTGGCGGCTTTGAGCGCCGAGTTCCCCGGATTCGACGGTGTCGCGCTGTTCTCGCGCGGCGACACCGGCCGGTGGTTCTCGGTGCTCCGGTTTCGCACCGCGCGCCATTTGGCGGACTGGATGCGCTCGGAGCAGCGGGCCGCGGCGCTGCCCGCGTTGCGCGCCGAACTGACCGAGGATTTCTCCGGCGTCGCGCACACCACGCCGTTCGGATCCACGCTGCGCACCGTCGACGGCCGGACCCGGGTGACGCCCACCTGGAAGATCGCGATGCTGGTGCTGCTCGTGCTGTATCCGACGGTGATGACGCTGTCCCGGTTCCTCGGCCCGGTGCTGGACGAGAACGGGGCGCCGCCCTGGCTGGCGATGTGGTTGAGCCAGATCGTGAGCGTCGCGCTGATGAGCTGGATCCTGTCGCCCGCGGTGGCGGCCTGTTTCCGGCGCTGGCTCGACCCGGTCGACGGCGCGGGCTGGCGGGTGAGCGCGCTCGGCGCCGCCATCGTCGTCGTCCTCTACGCCCTGACGTTGCTGCTGTTCGCCACGGTGAAATGGCTGCACTACTGGGATTACAACCGCTGAGTCTCACCGCGACATCGCGGTCCCGCCGATCGAGACGTACACCAGCATCACCATGAACAGGAACCAGCCCGCGCCCTGCCAGATCGGCCAGACCCGGCCCTGCCGCCAGCGCAGATAGGTGATCACGAACGCGCCGATCCCGCCCGCCAGCAGGACGACGGCGGGGACGAGCAGCACCGCGATGCCCGAGGCGGCATCGCACAGCAGCGGACCGGACAGGCACGCGTCTCGCCCAGCGGCCCAGACCGCGGCGACCAAGGCGACGAGTGCCGCAGTGCCGAGAACAGCGAGGTCGTAGCGGATGGCCTGGCGAAGTCCCTCCGGATCGGACCAGCGCTTCTCGACATCGTTCACCATCCGGCTCACCTCCGCTCGCGGTCACAGGCTTCGTCGACACCCGTGACCGGAGTTGCCGGACCGCCCGGTCTCAAACTCGAACGGTCAGTGCGTGGCCGACAGATCCGGCGGGTCGGTGTGGTGATGCCGCATTTCGAACCAGTAGGTGGCGAACACCGTGCCGTAGGCGGCGACGACGACGGACGCGGTCACGACGAGCAGCAACAAAAGCAGTGGAAGCAGAAAAGCCATGTGCCCTCCCCGAAACAGATGTGAGGTCGGCGTTCGAAACAGGGACGGCGCCGCGTCGCGCCCGTGCCCTTCTTCCATCCCCCTGCACCCTTCGAATCCTAGAACCGCGGGGCGTGTGTGGCACGGGTGAACAGCTGTGAGTCGGGTCATGCCGATTTCGGTGTGTCTGCCACATCACATGATCTTGCTGAGGTTGAATTGAACGGGTCGACGAGTTTCTCGAAGTAACGCGCCCTCGTGAAGACGAATCCCGAGCATCACCTCAGCATCCGCGAAGGAGCATGACAGTGAGCACGATCCTCTGCGCGCTACACGACACAGTTCTCGCGCAGGTCAGTAATCCGACCCCCGAAGCGCCGCCGCTGGCGGACAAGCTCATGCAAATGGGTCGGTACTTCACCTGGCTCGTCCAGCTGTCGGGGATCACCGCCATCACCTACGGCGGTGGCCGTTTCGCCTGGGAGAAGTGGAACGGCGGCGGTTTGCAATCGCCGAAGATGGTGGCGGGCGCGATGGCGGGAGGCGCCGTCGCCACGAGCGCGGGAACGATCATGAACGCGGTGATCTAAGCACCGGACGGGTCGCGCATCGCGGACGGAACCGACTCCGCCCGCGGTGTGCGACCTTTTTCACTCCGCTATTAGTTGTGCGCAACTTAGTTGCTCGCTACTGTTCATGGGGCACGGCAGGTACTTCCAGAAAGGCACCCCATGAACACCCTCTACACCGCACAGGCCACCGCGACCGGTGCCGGACGCGGCGGCCAGGTCCGCTCGTCCGACCAGGCGCTCGATCTCGAACTGAGCGTGCCGAAGGAACTCGGCGGCGCGGGTGGCGCGGGCACCAACCCCGAGCAGCTCTTCGCCGCCGGATACGCCGCGTGCTTCCACAGCGCGCTGCAGCTGGTCGCCCGCCGCAAGAAGGTGAAGATCGCGGACTCCTCGGTGACCGGCGCGGTGGGCATCGGCCCGAACGGAGACGGATTCGGTCTGGCCGTCACCCTCACCATCGACCTGCCCGGCCTCGAGTCCGGCGTGGCGCGCTCGCTTGTCGACGCGGCGCACCAGGTCTGCCCGTACTCCAACGCCACACGGGGAAACATCGACGTCGACCTGGTCGTCGCCTGAATTCGCAAGTCCGAGAAGACGATTCGATTCGCCTGAGCCCCGCTCGCGTGCCTGCGCCGGTTTGTCCGGTGCGCGCGGCGGGTAGGTGAGAAGCGTTCCCTTACCGGCGGAGGAGGCGCTCATGACATCGGACGGCACGATGGCGACCGAGGACGAGGTGACGGCGGCCAGCGCGGTCGGACGGCTGCGCAGCGTGGTGCTGGACTGCCCGGAGCCGCGCGAGCTCGCGAGGTTCTACGCCGCGCTGCTCGGCGGGATGATCATCGACGAGGACGACGAGGACGACACGTGGGTGGTCGTCGTCGATCCCGACGGCAGGCGCCTGGCGTTCCAGACCGCACCGCGCTACAAGCCGCCGCGCTTCCCGGATCCCGAAGCCTCCCAGCAGATCCACCTCGACCTCTTGGTCGACGACATCGACATCGCCGAACCCAAGGCGCTGGCCATCGGCGCGCGTCTGGTGGAGGCCAACGACGCCGACCGGTTCCGCGTCTACACCGACCCGGTCGGGCACACCTTCTGCCTGGTCTGGCTCGACGGTCGATAGCGGCGGCGGATACAACCGGCTCGGCGTGGGTAGGCGGGCGGTATGACCCAGACACGTCCCCTCGCCCTTGTCACCGGAGCTTCCAGCGGAATCGGCCTGGAACTCGCCAAGCAGTTCGTGGAACACGAGTACGACGTGGTGGTGGCCGCGGAGGACACGGCCATCGAGACCGCCGCCGATCAGGTGCGCCGTCCCGGCGTGGAAGTCCGCGCGGTGCAGGTGGATCTGCGGACACCCGAAGGTGTGGAACGGCTCTACTCGGCGGCGACCATGGACGAACGGCCGCTCGATGCGGTCGCGTTCAACGCCGGCGTCGGCCGCGGCGGTGACTTCGTGTCGACCGACCTCGACGACGAACTCGACATCATCGCCCTCAACGTGCGCTCGACGGTGCACCTTGCCAAGCTCGTGCTCGGCGACATGGTGCGGCGCGACACCGGCAAACTGCTGTTCACGTCCTCGATCGCGGCGACGATGCCTGGCGCGAAGCAGGCGGTGTACAACGCGTCGAAGTCCTTCGTGCAGTCCTTCGCCGAGGCGCTGCGCGAAGAGACGCGCGGCACCGGCGTCACGGTCACCGCGCTGATGCCGGGTCCGACCGACACCGACTTCTTCCGCAGGGCCAAGATGCTGGAGACCGTGGTCGGCAAGGGTCCCAAGGACGACCCCGCCGACGTGGCGCGCCAAGGCGTCGAGGCGCTGCTGCGCGGCAACGAGAAGGTCGCGGCCGCCTCGCTGGGCACCAAGGTGCTGACGACGATCAATCACGTCCTCCCCGATTCGGTGAAGGCCGCGGCCAACCGCGTCGTCTCGGCGGCTCCGCTGCCGCACCGGCACTGAGCCGCTCATGGCCGTCGCGCTGAACCGCGTCGTCCGCACGCCCCTGCTGTACTTCTTCATCCTCGGCGACGTGCTCGGTGCGGGGGTGTACGTGTTGGTCGGCGAGATCGCGGGGGCCTCGGGCGGCGCGCTCTGGCTGCCGCTGCTCACCGCTTTGGTGCTCGCCTGTCTCACCGCCGGTTCCTACGCCGAGCTCGCCACGAAATACCCGAGGGCGGGCGGCTCGGCGCACTACGTGACTCGTGCGCTCGGACCGGCAGCGGGCACCTTCGTCGGGTTCTGCATGCTCGCCGCGGGCGTCGTGTCCGTCGGCGCGTTGGCCAGGGGGTTCGCCTCGGACTACCTCGCCACGCTGGTGACCTTGCCGACCGTCGTCGTCGTGGTGGTCTTCCTGTTCGCCCTCGCCGCGCTGAACTTGCGCGGCATCAAGGAGTCCCTCGGCGCGAACGTGGTCGCCACCGCGATCGAACTCGGTGGCCTGCTGCTCGTCATCGGTCTCGGCGCCTGGGTACTGCTGCGCGGCGAGGGCGACCCGAGCAGGCTCACCCAGGTCGGCACTGCCGAGCGCGGGCCGGTCGGCGCGGTGCTCGCGGGCGCCGTGCTGGCGTACTACTCGTTCGTCGGCTTCGAGACCTCGGTCAATCTGGCCGAGGAGGTGCGCGATCCGCGCCGCACCTATCCGAGGGCGCTGTTCGGCGCGCTGCTCACCGCGGGCGCGGTGTACGTGCTGCTCGGTGCGGTCGCGGGCGCCGTCGTGCCCACCGAGGTGCTCGCCGAATCCAGCGGACCGCTGCTGGAGGTGATCCGGGTGGCGGGCGGCGTGCCGGAGCGACTGTTCGCGGTGATCGCGCTCGTCGCGGTGGCCAACGGCGCCCTGCTGACCGGCATCATGGCCTCGCGGCTGGCGTACGGCATGGGACGCGACGGTCTGCTGCCCGCCGCGCTGGCCAGGGTGCTGCCCGGCCGCCGCACGCCGTGGGTCGCGATTCTCGCCACCACCGGCGTGGCGCTGGCACTCGCGCTCACCGGTGAAGTCGGCTCGCTGGCCGAGACGTTGGTGCTGTTGCTGCTCGTCGTCTTCACCGCGGTCAATGCCGCCGTGCTGATCCTGCGCCGGGAGCCGGTCGAAGCCGAACACTTCCAGGTGCCGTCGGTGGTGCCCTTGCTCGGTCTGGCGTCGTGTCTGTTCTTGTTCACCCGCATCGGCGCGGAGGTGTGGTTGCGCGGTGCGATCCTGCTCGGGCTGGGGTTGCTGCTCGGCGTCGTCAACGCCGTGCGATCGCGTTCGTCGAGCGGGCCGGAATCCGCTGACGAGCCGACGCGGGTGTGAGCTGCCGACCGGCCATCCAGTAGCTTGGCACGCAGGGTGGCCACGCGGTTCGAAGGAGCCGACGAGGCCGCCGCGGAACCAGTTTTCGCACACCCCACCGGACCTGACGAACGAAGAGAGCTGATCGATGCCGACCTCTGAAGCGCGTGCACACATCGGTGTTACCGGCCTGGCTGTCATGGGCAGCAACATCGCCCGCAACTTCGCCAGGCACGGTTACACGGTCGCGCTGCACAACCGTTCCGTCGCCAAGACCGACGCGCTGCTCGCCGAGCACGGCGCCGACGGCGATTTCGTGCGCACCGAGACCATCGAGGAGTTCGTCGCCGCGCTGGAGAAGCCGCGCCGGGTGCTGATCATGGTCAAGGCGGGCGACGCGACCGACGCCGTCATCGAGGAACTCGCCGCCGCGCTGGAGCCGGGCGACATCATCATCGACGGCGGCAACGCGCTCTACACCGACACCATTCGCCGCGAAGCCGCCATGCGCGAGCGCGGACTGAACTTCGTCGGCGCTGGCATCTCCGGCGGCGAGGAGGGCGCGCTCAACGGCCCGGCGATCATGCCTGGCGGGCCGAAGGAGTCCTATGAGTCGCTCGGTCCGCTGCTGGAGTCGATCGCCGCGCAGGTCGACGGCACCCCGTGCTGCACCCACATCGGACCCGACGGTTCCGGGCACTTCGTCAAGATGGTGCACAACGGCATCGAGTACGCCGACATGCAGCTCATCGGCGAGGCCTACCACCTGTTCCGTGACGCGCTCGGCTTCGACGCCAAGCAGATCGCGGACGTGTTCACCCAGTGGAACTCCGGCGACCTGGAGAGCTACCTGGTGGAGATCACCGCCGAGGTGCTCGCGCAGGTCGACGCCAAGACCGGTCGTCCGCTGGTCGATGTCATCGTCGACGCCGCCGAGCAGAAGGGCACCGGCCGCTGGACGGTCAAGTCCGCCCTCGATCTCGGTGTGCCGGTGACCGGTATCGCCGAGGCGGTGTTCGCCAGGGCGCTGTCGGGTTCCCGCGCGCAGCGCAAGGCCGCGGTCGGCCTGGCCTCCGGCACGCTGGCCGAAAAGCCCACGGACGTCGAGCAATTCACCGAGGACATCCGCCAGGCGCTCTACGCCTCGAAGGTCGTCGCCTACGCGCAGGGCTTCGATCAGATCGCCGCGGGCAGCGCCGAATACAACTGGGACCTGCACCCCGGCGACCTCGCCACGATCTGGCGCGGCGGCTGCATCATCCGTGCCCGGTTCCTGAACCGGATCAAGGAGGCCTACGACCAGGATCCCGCGCTGCCGAGCCTCATCCTCGCCCCGTACTTCCGCGAGGCGATCGAGACGGCCATCGACAGCTGGCGGCGTGTGGTGTCCACCGCGACCCTGCTCGGCATTCCGGTCCCGGCCTTCGCGTCCTCGCTGTCGTACTACGACGCGCTGCGCGCGGAGCGGCTGCCCGCCGCGCTCACCCAGGGACAGCGCGACTTCTTCGGTGCGCACACCTACGAGCGCATCGACGCCGAGGGCAAGTTCCACACGCTGTGGAGCGGTGACCGCAGCGAGGTTTCCGCGGGCTGATCCGGGAGCGCGGTCTCCCGACCGTGTTTCGCGCCACAACCCATCACAAAGTTTTCGGCTCGCTCGTCCAAGTCGGTGAAAGCCACCGGGCGAGAAGGAGAACGAGATGCGGGTACTACTGGCGGGCGCGACGGGCGCGATCGGGCGGCCGCTCATCCTGGCACTGGTCGACGGCGGTCACGAGGTGCTCGCCGTCGCTCGAAACCTCAAGAGCGACGAGACGATTCGCGAACTCGGCGCCGAGCCGATCACCGCGGACGTGATGGATCGAGCGGGGCTGCTGCGCGCGTTGCGCGGCCGCTCCGCCGACGCCGTGCTGCACCAAGCGACCGCGTTGAAGAGCGCAGGCCGCAATGTGACCGACGACGATCCCACGAATGCCCTGCGCCGCACCGGAACCGCGAATCTGCTCGCGGCCGCGGAACAGCTCGGTGCGGGCCGGTTCGTCACCCAATCGCTGATCACCGGGTACGGGTACGTCGACCACGGCGACCGGCGGGTCACCGAGGACGACCCGTTCGGGATCGAGGACGGCGGATACGCCGATCCGGTGATCGCGGGCTGCCGCGCCACCGAAGAGCAGGTGTTCGCCGCGGACCTGGACGGAATCTCGTTGCGCTACGGGCTCTTCTACGGTCCCGCCGCGTTCAGCGACCTGTTCGCCGGGCTGCTGCGCAAACGCGTGCCGATGGTTCCGCTTGGCGGTGGCGGGGTGATCAGCTGGATCCACGTCGCCGACGCGGCGGCCGCGACCGTCGCCGCGCTGGAGCGCGGAAAGGCGGGCCAGGCCTACAACATCGTCGACGACGAACCGATCACCTGGCGGCAATTCCTCGACACCGTCGCGGCCGCGCACGGCACGCCGCGTGCTATCGCAGTGCCGACCTGGCTCCTTCGCTTGGCCGTGCCCTACCTGGGGTGCTTGATGTCCGACACCACCCTGCGCGTCGACAACACCAAGGCGAAGCGGGAGCTGGGGTGGGCACCGGTGTATCGCTCGGTCGCGGAGGGGCTCGGACGGGCCTGAGCGATTCGGGTGTTGTCCTGGCGGACTCGCGATGAGAGTATGTCTCCCTGTATCTCTCATCGCCTCATCGGTGGTGAGCGCCGAAAGGACCGAGGATGCCGCAGTACCGACCGTCCGCACCGGAACTGCTCACGGCACTGGCGGAGCTGCTCGAGGACACGTTGCTGCCCGAACTGCCCGAGGGCCTGCGTCATTCGGCACGGGTTGGCGCGAACGTGGCACGGATTCTGCGCCGTGAGTGGGAAGCCTTGCCGCCGGAACGGACGATCGCCGCGGCGCCGGACGAAATCGGGGATGCGGAACTGGATCCGATCAGCTGGCAGGCGCTCGTCGACGTAGTCCGTCGCGATCTGGCGGTCGCCAAGCCCGGGTACGACTCGTGGGAGCGCGAATGACGGCGCCGTACCGCGAGGGCTTGGCGCGATTCCTCGCCGAGGAGTTCGGCCGCCAGGTCGAGATCACGTGGAGCGCGGCGCTGTCGAGCGGAGCGCGGCGGCGCAATGTCGCCTTCGATGCCGACCTCGGTGACCGAGTGCTGGAACTGGTGGCGACCATCGTGCCGCCCTCGGTCGAGCTGTTGCCCGTCGACGCCGAAGCCGCGGTGCGCGAAGTGGCGAGACAACACTCGATCCCGACGCCGCGGGTTGTCGCCTGCTGCGCCGACTCCCGCTTTCTCGGCGCGCCGTTTCTGCTCTCGGAGCGCGTCGAGGGCGAGACCGTTCCGCGCCGGGTGCTGCGCGTGATCCGCACCGCGGGCCTCGCCGAGCGCGTCGCGAACCAGCTCGGCGAGGCGATGGCGCGCTTGCATGCCATCGACCCGGCCCACGCGCCAAGCACCCTTCCCGGTGAGCCGGATGCCGACCCCGCCAGGGCGCTGCTGCGCGAGATCCACGAGGGTGTCGCCGCGCTGCTGGCGGATCGCCCGGTCTTCCGGCATGCCGTGCGATGGATCGAGCGAAGGATCCCCGAGCCGCCAACGTGCAGGTCGATCATTCACACCGACCTGCGGGTCGGCAATATCGTGGTCGGGCCGGACGGATTGCGGGCCGTCCTGGATTGGGAAGGCGCGCAACGGTTCGGTGATCCCATGCGCGATCTCGCCTGGCCAACGCTGCGTATGTGGCGCTTCGGCGACGATGCCCGCGAGTTCGGTGGCCTCGTCGACCGCGCCGCGTTCGTCACCGCCTACGAGCGCGCAGGCGGCGCCTTCGACCTCGACCGATTCCGCTGGTGGAAGACGGCGTCGACGCTCGCGTGGGGCGTCCTGCTTGCCGGACAGGCGGCCGCCTATCTCGACAGCGACACCCGCGACATCGTGATGGCCGCCGGCGGCAGGCGAGTGTCGGAAATCGAATGGGACCTGCTGATGCAGATCCGACCGGCGTCTTAGGAGCACCCGTGGATTTCGAACTGCCCGAAGAACTTCGAAGCTACCTGTGCGAACTCGACGAGTTCATCGAGGAGCAGATCGTTCCGCTCGAACAGGCCGACGACAACATGCGGTTCTTCGACCACCGCCGCGAGGACGCGCGCACCGACTGGCACCGGGGCGGGCTGCCCAGCGCGGAGTGGGAGGCGCTGCTGGCCGAGGCGCGTCGCCGCGCCGACGCGGCCGGTCACTTCCGCTATCCGTTTCCCGCCCGATACGGCGGCCGGGACGGCACCAATCTCGGGATGGCCGTCATCCGTGAGCATTTGGCGCGCCGCGGGCTCGGGCTGCACTGCGATCTGCAGAACGAGCACGCGATCGTCGGCAACAACGTCGGCCTGCTGCTGATGCTCGAATACGGATCGCCCGCGCAGCAGGCCGAGTGGGTCGAGGAATTGGCGGCGGGCACGAAGATGTTCGCCTTCGGCATCACCGAGCCCGAGCACGGGTCCGACGCGACGCACATGGAGACCGTCGCGGTGCGCCGCGGTGACACGTGGGTGATCAATGGTGAGAAGACGTGGAACACCGGAATCCACACCGCGGCAGCCGATTTGATTTTCGCGCGCACCTCGGGGAAACCCGGCGACAGTACGGGTATCACGGCTTTTCTCGTCCCGGCCACGGCGCCCGGATTCCGGGTCGAGGAGTATCTCTGGACGTTCAACATGCCGACCGATCACGCGCGAGTGAGCCTGACCGATGTCGAGGTGCCCGACAGCGCGGTGTTCGGTGCGGTCGGGCGCGGGCTCGCCGTCGTGCAGCATTTCTTCAACGAGAACCGGATTCGGCAGGCGGCGTCGAGTTTGGGTGCGGCCCAGTACTGCATCGATGAGTCGGTCGAGTACGCCAAGCGGCGCAAGCCTTTCGGTGTGCCGTTGGCGCGCAATCAGGCGATCCAGTTTCCGCTCGTCGAATTGCACACCCAATGCGAGATGCTGCGTGCGCTGATCCACAGAACCGCGTGGTCGATGGATCGCTACGGCACGTTCGCGGTCTCCGAGCAGGTGTCGATGTGCAATTACTGGGCGAACAGATTGTGTTGCGAGGCCGCCGACCGCGCCATGCAGATCCACGGCGGCATGGGCTATTCCCGGCACACACCCTTCGAACACATCTACCGTCACCACCGCCGCTACCGGATCACCGAAGGCGCGGAGGAGATCCAGATGCGGCGGGTGGCCGGCTACTTGTTCGGCTTCATGGACCGAGGTCGGCCCAAGGGAGTCGGACCGGACTGATCGGGGTCGTCCGCGGCTCTGCTCGCGCCTCGGTCGCATTCGTCGGCTCGACCGTCCTCGGCGGCGGTCCGTATCCGCGCCACAGCGCTCGCCGTCAATTTGTTGCCGCACATGGGCGCCCCCTTCGTTGTTCGGCCATGCAACGATGATGACCGGAAGGCCGCGCCCGCACACCGCCTTGCCGCTGCCCATGACGCGGAGGGTGTGAATCCCTTGGTTCGTGAAGGCAGATCGAGGCCGTCGACGACCTGCCCGGCTCGGTCGGGGTGCGTACAGTGCAAATATGCCCGAAGAAGCGCATCCCGGCGCGGTCGAGGCCGCCGCCGCGGGCACCGATGACGTGCTCTCGCTCGCGGCCCAACTGTGCTTTGCCCTCTACTCGACCTCGCGCTCGATGACCGCGGCCTACCGGCCCTACCTCGAAGCCATGCGGGTGACCTACCCGCAGTACCTGACGCTCCTCGCCCTCTGGGAGACCCCCGGCATCACGATGAAGCAGCTCGCCGAGCGGCTCCGTCTCGACTACGGCACCGTCTCCCCGCTCGTGCAGCGCTTGCAAACCCGCGGCCTGGTCGAGAGCGTCCGCAGCTCCCGCGACCGCAGGGCCGTGCAACTCCGCGCCACCCCGGCGGGCCTGGCCCTGGAACAGCAAGCCAGGCAAATGATCGGCGCGGTCCTGAAAGAGGTCGGATACCCCCTCGAAACGGTGACCGCCCTACGCGACCAAGTCACCGCCCTCGGCGCCCGCCTCGACACCGTCGTCGCCGAACGCGACACGCGGTAGAGGCGATATCGCCACCTTTCGCGTCCGCCATGTCCGCTCGAGATCGCGCTTGGTCAGCGGAGATCGGACCCGCGTCAGCACCGCGATGGGTCACCGCGTCAGCGGGAATCCCACCGTCGGGCGGCTACTCGGCGGGGCCACGGAGCGGGCGTGGTCCGAGCTGTTGCCCGGCGCACCTCACGGCTCGCGCCGCGCGCGGACCGGAACGGGCGTTGTATGCCGGGCGGGGGCTGTTCGACATCACCATGCGCAAGCGAGGGGAAGGGGCCGCCGAGCGGTCGGTACAGACGGCGATCATGCGTCGACCGCCCGGCGGGCGTAGGCGCGCACGTCGGCGTCGGTGTCGTCGATGGCGCGCTTCAGTGCGTCGCGGGCGGATTCGGTTGTGCGCCATGTGCTCAGGGAGAGGACCGCGGCTTTGCGGACGTCCAGGTGCGGGTCGAGCAATGCTTCGGTGAGGAGAGGGACCGCGAGGTCGGGTGCGGCGCCCGCCAGGCCGCGGGCCGCGCCGACTCGGACCTGCCAGGCCGAATCACGCAGTGCGGCGGAGAGATCCGTGGCGTCGTCGGAGTTCGCGCCGAGTGCGGCGAAGGCGGTGAGCGCCGACGCGCGGACCAGCGGGTCACGGTCGGTGGACAGTGCGCGGATGACGTCGACGCCGCCGTCGCCGATGGCGGCAAGGCCGTTGGCGACCGCGATACGGACCTCGCGGTTCGGGTCGGCGGCCAAGGCGGCGACGCCGGCGCGATCGTCGAGGGAGACCAGCGCGCGGACCGCCTCGATGCGCACCCGGTGGTCCGCGTCGGCGGACGCCGCGGCGAACTGGGCGGCGCTGCCCGCGCGCAGGGCGCGCAGTAGGTCGACGACAGTGGCGCGCACCAGCGGGTCGGTGGAGTTCAAGTGTTCGGGCAGTCCGGCCGCGTCGGGCAACACCTCCACCAGTTCCCGCAGGCTTTCGGCGGCCACGCGCCGCACCGATGCGGCCGTGTCGCCGAGCGCGTCGACGAGGGCGGTCGCGAATCCGTCCGGCGTGTGCTCGGTGAGCACCGAGATCGCCGCGGCCCGCACACCGGCGTCGTCATCGGCGAGGTAGCTCGAAAGGTCCTCAACCGTAGGCGAATCCAAGGCGAGCAGGGTGACCAGCCGGGGCGAAGGGGGAGTGACGGGCGTCGAGGTGACGATCACCGTATCCCCGCGCTGCGGCGGTCTTCCGGATCGCAGCTCGGGCTGTTCGACCGCGACGACGGTCGGATCGGCGGAGGGCACGTCGTCCAGTCCGGGCACCGGCACCAGGTACGGCGCGACCGGCCGTTTCAGGAACTCCATCTCCCCATTCGCGTTCTTGCGCAGATTCAGGTGATACCGCCAGGCGTTGTCGTCGCGCTCGGGCAGGTCGGCGCGCTCGTGGTAGAGGCCCCACCGGGATTCGGTGCGGGTCAGCGAGCTGCGCGCCGCCATCTCCGCGCAGTCCCTGATGAACGAGACCTCCACCGCGCGCATCAGCTCGTGCGGGGTGCGCGCTCCGATGCCCTCGACTTCCGCGCGCATCCGCTCGAACGTCTCCACCGCGATGGACAGCTTGGTGGCCGTCTTCGGCGGCGCCACATAGTCGTTCACGAAACGGCGCAGCTTGTATTCGACCTGGGGCTGCGGCGGACCGTCCGGCTGACGCAGCGGCCGATAGACGAGCTCGTGCGCGGCGGCCAGCTGATCCTCGGGAAGCTCTCGCGGCGCATCGAGTTCCGCGAGCGTCGAGGCGGCGTGCGCGCCCGCCAGGTCGCCGTAGACGAACGCGCCGATCATGTAGTTGTGCGGCACGCAGGCCAGATCGCCCGCCGCGTACAGGCCGGGCACGGTCGTGCGCGCGTGCTCGTCCACCCACACGCCGGACGCGGAATGCCCACTGCACAAACCGATCTCGGAGATGTGCATCTCGATGTCGTGGGTGCGGTAGTCGTGGCCGCGGTTGGCGTGGAAAGTGCCGCGGGTGGGGCGCTCGGTGGTGTGCAGGATGCCCTCGAGCGTGGACAGCGTCTCGTCGGGCAGGTGCGAGACCTTCAGATAGATCGGCCCGCGCGCGGATTCGATCTCGCGCTTGACCTCCGCCATCATCTGACCCGACCAGTAGTCGGAGTCCACGAACCGCTCGCCTTCGGCGTTGACCTGATAGCCGCCGAACGGGTTGGCGACGTAGGCGCAGGCGGGGCCGTTGTAATCCTTGATGAGCGGATTGATCTGGAAGCACTCGATGCCGGAGAGCTCCGCGCCCGCGTGGTAGGCCATCGCGTAGCCGTCGCCGGCGTTGGTCGGATTCTCGTAGGTGCCGTACAGGTAGCCGCTGGCGGGCAGCCCGAGGCGGCCGCACGGCCCGGTCGCCAGGATCACCGCTTTGGCGCCGACCGCGACGAATTCGCCGGTGCGTGTGTGCAACGCCGCGGCGCCGGTTGCGCGGCCATCCGAGGTCAGCACCCGAACGGGCATGAGCCGGTTCTCGATCCGGATCCGCTCCCGCATCTTGCGTTGGCGCAGCACGCGATACAGCGCCTTCTTGACGTCCTTGCCCTCCGGCATCGGCAGCACGTACGAGCCGGAGCGGTGCACCCGGCGCACCGCGTACTCGCCGTACTCGTCCTTCTCGAACTTCACCCCGTAGCGCTCCAGCCGCTGCACCATCGCGAAGCCGCGGGTCGCGGTCTGGTAGACGGTGCGCTGGTCGACGATTCCGTCGTTGGCCCTGGTGATCTCGGCGACGTAGTCCTCCGGCGTGGCCTTGCCGGGGATCACCGCGTTGTTCACGCCGTCCATGCCCATGGCCAGCGCGCCGGAATGGCGAACGTGCGCTTTCTCCAGCAGCAGCACGTCCGCGCCGTGTTCGGCGGCGGTGAGCGCGGCCATGGTGCCCGCGGTGCCGCCGCCGATCACCAGCACGTCGCAGTCGAGCCGGATCCGCTCGGACAGCTCGGGAACGTTCACAGTTTCTCCAGGATCTCGTCCCGCACGGCCTGCCGGTCCACCGGCCTGCGCGGAGCGGGGACCTCGATGACGGCGCGCAACGCGGCGGCACGCTCGTCGTGCCTGCCGAGCACGGCGATGCGGTCGCCGAGCAGCAGGGCCTCGTCGAGGTCGTGGGTGACGAAGACGATGGTGGTGGGATGAGCGCGCCAGGTGTCGATCAGCAGCCGCTGCATGGTGGCCCTGGTCTGGGTGTCCAGCGCGCCGAACGGCTCGTCCATCAGCACGGCCCGCGGCGCTCCGGCGAGGCTGCGCGCCAATTGAACTCGCTGCCGCATGCCGCCGGAGAGGTCGCGCGGCAGATAGTCGGCGTAGCCGGTGAGCCCGACCTCGGTGACCCAGCGCTGGGCGAGCGCCTTGCGTTCGGCGCGTGGCGTGCCGCGCAGGTGCAGCGCGAGTTCGATGTTCTGTCGTGCGGTGCGCCACGGCAGCAGCGCGTCGTCCTGGAACACCAGGGCTCGGTCGGCCGACGGCCCCGTGACCGTCGACCCGTCCGCGCGCACCGATCCGGCGTCGGGACTGCGCAATCCTGCGATGGCGCGCAACAGCGTCGACTTGCCACAGCCGGATTCGCCGACCACGACGAGGATCTCGCCCGCGGCGATGTCCAGGTCGAGCCGGTCGACAACCGTTCGGGAGCCGTAGGCGATACGCACGCCCTCGAGCGTGAGCCGCATGCCCGCGGTGGCGGGAGCGGCGGGAGCCGTTGTCGTGGTGGTCATTCCGCAACTTCCCTTGGCAGCCAGCGGGTGATCCGGCGACCGGCCAGCTCGACGAGGCCGGAGGTGGCGAAGCCGAGCACCCCGATGGTGATCATCCCGACGAACACCGCCGGATAGTCGACGATGGTGTAGGCCTGCCAGGTGCGGTAGCCGACGCCGAGCCGCCCTGAGATCATCTCCGCGGAGATGAGGCAGATCCAGGCCACGCCCATGCCGACCGACAGGCCGCTGAACACCCCGGGCAGGATGCCGGGAAACACAACGCGCACCAACACATCTCGCCGCGAGGCGCCGAGCGTGCGCACGGCGTCCTCCCAGATCGTCGGCAGCGCGCGCACCGCGTGCCTGGTGCTCACCAGGACCGGGAACAGCGACGCGGTGAAGGTGATGAATACGATGCCGGACTCGTCGCTGGGGAACAGCAGGATCGCCACCGGCACCAGCGCGATCGCCGGAATCGGGCGGACCAGCTCGGTCAGCGTGCCAAAGACGTCGGCAAGCAGCCGGGAGCGCCCGAGCCCGATGCCCGCGAGGACGCCGACCACCGCGGCTAGCCCGAACCCGGTGACGATGCGGATCAGCGACTGGGCGATGTCCAGGTAGTACTGGTCCTTGCCGAGGTGCTCGCCGAACTCCGCGACGATCTCGGTCACGGTCGGCAGCGAGTCGAAGCGCAACCCGGCCCGCACGTCGTTGACGGTGAGCAGCTGCCACAACCCGATCGCCGCGAGCACCGCGGCGACGCGGATTGCCCGCGAACTCCACTCGGAAGCGTTGCGCCCCTTCGCGGTCCGCTCCCCGGCGACCGCGGCGACGGCCACGGCGTTCATCCGCGGACTTCCGTGACGGCCTGGTCGTAGGAGACCGGAGCGGCGGCGGGATGGGTCTGCTGGTAGCGCTGCGCCGCGGCCCGCGTGGTGAAGGGCAGGTACTTCGCGCCGTCGCGCAGCCACACCGCCTTGTCGGCGAACCAGCGGGTGCCGAGTTCGGCGTCTGGCACGTAGACCGCGCGGATCACCTTGCCCTCGGCCTTGGCGGCCTGCACGGCGCGCAGCAAGCAGGTGGGGTCGGCGGCGGGCTGCGGCCGATCGGCGCCGTCCACCCACAGCTCACCCGCCAGCGCCGGGTCGGCGACCGAAGTGCCGCAGATCGGGTCGGTGCCGGTGATCGCGCTCGGGTTGGCGGTCGCGGCCAGCGCCCGGTCGTAATCGCCCTGTCCCGTCTCGGCGAAGGTCTCGCGCAGCGGCGCGTCGTCGACGAAGCCGTCCACGTCCAGCTCCGCGAAGTCGCCGATCGACTTCAGGTAGGGCACATCGCCTTTCAACGCGGTGATCAGGCTCGGCTTGAGTGTGGTGTCGAAGTGGGTGCCGCCGGGACCGTTGTAGAGATAGACGACTTCCCGCGGCAGACCGGAGCCCTCCGCGACGATACCGGCCGCCTCGAAGGGACGCTCGTTGAGGAACTTCGTGGCGTCGAGCTGCGCGGCGAGGAAGGCCTGGAGCACCTCGGGGTGGTCGGCGGCGTACGCGCGGCGCGCGACGACGCCGTGGAAGGTGGGCACGTTCAGTTCGGCGCCGTCGTAGAGCAGCTTGGCTTTGTTCTGGAAGACCAGAAGCCCTGGCCAGGCGACGAACTGCGACAGCGCGCCCACCTGATGCGACTCCAGCGCCGTCGCGCCGACCTGCGGCTGCTGGTTGAGCACCTCGACACCCGTGGCCGGATCGATGCCCGCCCGCGACAGCGCCTGCACGAGAGTGCCGTGGCCCGCCGAGCCGACGCTGGCCGAGATCTTCTGACCGGCCAGGTCGGTGATCGCGCCCGCGGGCGAATCATTGGGCACCACAACCATGTTGAGCGCGCCCTTGGGGTTGTATCCGGTGACCGACACCAGCGCGGTCTTCGCGCGTTCGTTGGCCTGTGTGCGAGATCCGTTGATCAGCAACGGATAATCGCCCATGGACCCGATGTCGATCTTCTCGGCGACCATCTGCGCGGTGATCGGCGCGCCGGTGTCGTAATCCTGCCACTCCACTTGGTATTTCGCGCCGCCGTTGTCGGTGATCCGGCGCAGCCGCTGCTCCAGGTAGCCCTGGGCGCGCAGCAGTGTGCCCGCGGTGACGGTGTTGATGGTCTTGGACTGGTAGCCGACGACGACCTTGACGGTGCCCGCGGGGGTGTCGTTCGAATTCTCCAGTGAGCAGCCCGCGGCGGCGAGTGCGGCGGCGAGCAGGACGGGAACGAGGCGTGCTTTCATGAGACTTCCAGATCAGCGGAGCAGATAGGGCATGTTGACGGTGACCGCGCCGGTCGGGCAGCGGGCCGCGCACGGGCCGCAGTACCAGCACTCGTCCACGTGCATGTAGGCCTTGCCGTTGTCGGGGTTGATCGCCAGGGAGTCGAGCGGGCAGATCTCCACGCAGAGCGTGCAGCCCTGGATGCACAGCGATTCATCGATGGTGACGGGGATGTCGGCGCGCTGATCGACCAGTGCCATCTATCGGACCTTCCATTGGGGTGTGCCGCGGGACAGGCTGCCGCGCATGGTGATTCGGTCGCCGCGCATGCGGATGTACTCCAGGTCGACCGGCCTGCCGTCATCGAGGCGGGTCAGCCGCTCCAGCATCAGCAGTGGGGCGCCGTCGGGAGTGTCGAGCGTGGACGCGGTGTGCGGGTCGGCGGCGATCGCCTCCAGCGCCAGATCGGCGTGACCGAGCGAGCGGCCGCTGATCTTCTCCAGCAGCACGAAGATGTCGGTGTTCTCGAGGTCGTCGGTGAGCACTTCGGCGCCGATGTCGGGGACCAGGTAGGTCAGGTCCAGGCTCAGCGGCCGTTCCGCGAGGTAGCGCAGCCGCTCCAGATAGACGACCCGCTCGCCTGGTTCGAGTCCGAGCCTGCGCGCGACCGCGGGCGGCGCGGTGATGTGTTGGGCCGTGCGCACCTCGTTGCGCACGGTGCCGTGGCCCTTGAGGGTTTCCTGAAGTCCCAGCAGTTCGTCGAGACCGTGGTCGTACTTGCGGGTTCCCACCCGGGTGCCGACCTTGGGGGCGCGATCGATCAGTCCCTCGTCCTTGAGCAGGGCAAGGGCCTCGCGCACCGTGTTGCGCGAGGCGGAGTGTTCCGTGGCGAGCTGCTGTTCGGTGGGCAGCACCTCGTCGAACGCGCCCGCGTGGATCTGGTGGCGCAGCACGTCGGCGACGCGGCGCGCCTGATCGGCGCGCAGCTGCCGCACCGGGGCCGGTTCCGCACCCATCCGTTCCGCCTCTCTCTCGCTGACCTGCACGGACAGCGACGATAGACGCGAAAAGGGGGCTCGAAATCCCGCTCGCGCGCCACGCGAATCAAGGGATGTTTCTTCGCCGGCGGCGCCGAGCCACGACCTGGGGAAACAGGGCGGCTAACGGCTATTGCGCCACCCTGTTTCCCGAGTTCGGGTTTCGATCACGCGGATTCGAATGCGCGCTCAGAACCAGTCGTCGCGCATTTCCAGCGTGGTGCGGTCCAGCGCGTCGAGCAGGTCCAGCTGCGGACCGGTCTTGGGCAGCTCGTAGCGGAAGAAGTAGCGAGCCGCGGCGCGCTTGCCTTCGTAGAAGTCGCCCTCGTGGTCGGCCGCGGCCACCAGCTGCTCGAGCCAGATCCACGCGACCACGATGTGGCCGAACGCCTCCAGGTAGATCGTCGAGTTCGCCATCGCGGCGGCCGGGTCGCCCGCGGCGAACATGCCCGCGGTGACGAGCAGCAGCCGCTGCCAGGACGAGTCGAGCTCGACCGCGAATTCCTCGGCGTCGCCGCCCTTTTCGGTGGCCGCCTCGATGGTCGCCGCGATACGTTCGCCGAGCAGGCGCAGCGAAGCGCCCTCGTGCTGGATCACCTTGCGGCCCAGCAGATCCAGTCCCTGGATGCCGTGGGTGCCCTCGTGGATCGGGTTGAGGCGGTTGTCGCGGTAGTGCTGTTCCACGTCGTACTCGCGGGTGTAGCCGTAGCCGCCGTGCACCTGGATGGCCAGGCTGTTGGCCTCGAGACACCACTGCGAGGGCCAGCTCTTCGCGACGCCGGTCAGGATTTCCAGCAGCAGTGTGTGCTCGCGAGCCGTCTGCTCGTCGGCGGTGCGGCGCAGGTCGACCAGCCGGTTGCAGTAGAGCAGCAGCGCCAGCGCGCCCTCGACATAAGCCTTCTGCGCCAACAGCATTCGCTTCACGTCGGCGTGTTCGATGATCGGGATCTGCGGCGCGGCGGGATCCTTGGCCGTCACCGCGCGGCCCTGCTGCCGCTGCCTAGCGTACTCCACCGACTTGAGGTAGCCGGTGTAGCCGAGCGCGGTGGCGCCGAGGCCGACGCCGAGCCGCGCCTCGTTCATCATGTGGAACATGTAGGACAGCCCGCGGTGCGGTTCGCCGACCAGGTAGCCCACCGCGCCCGCAGCGCCGCCGGGCGTGTGCCCGCCCTCGCCGAAGTTGAGCACCGTGTTGGTGGTGCCGCGGTAGCCCATCTTGTGGTTGAGTCCCGCGAGCACGACGTCGTTGCGCTCGCCGAGCGTGCCGTCCTCGCGCACCAGGAACTTGGGTACGACGAACAGCGAGATGCCCTTGGTGCCCGCCGGACCGCCCGGGATCTTGGCGAGCACCAGGTGCACGATGTTCTCGGTGAGCTCGTGATCGCCGCCGGAGATCCACATCTTCGACCCGAACAGCCGGTAGCTGCCGTCGTCCTGCGGCTCGGCGCGGGTCACGATATCGGCCAGCGACGATCCGGCCTGCGGCTCGGACAGGCACATGGTTCCGGTGAACCTGCCCTCCACCATCGGGCGCACGAAGCGCTCGATCTGCTCCGCGGAGCCGTGCGCGGCGAGCAGGTTGGCATTGCCGACGGTCAGGAACAAGTAGCCGGTCGTGCCGACGTTGGCGGCCTGGAACCAGCTGAACCCGGCGGCCTCCACCGCGGCGGGCAGTTGCAGCCCGCCGATCTCCTCGTCCATGCCCGCGCCGAGGAGATTGGCCTTGGTGAACGCCTCGACGGCCGCCTTGACCTCGGGGATGATCGTCACCCGCTCCCCGTCGAAGGTCGGCTCGTTGCTGTCGTTGCGCTTGTTGTGCGGCGCGAAATACCGGGTGGCGATGTCCTCGCACAGATCGAGGAAGCCGTCGAAGGTCTCCCTGGAATGCTCCGCGAAGCGGGGGAGCGCGGTCAGTTCCTCGACCCGCAGCCATTCGTACAGCAGGAAGTCGAGATCCCTGCGGGAGATCAGGTTGGAGCGCACGGCCATCCTCTCGCGACGTCACTACCGGGCGCGGAACCGGCCCGGGGTATTTGGTACGTTACTACCAACGTGTCGCGAATTGACAGCTATCACGCGCCACCCGCGGCGACCGCCACCGCGTCGAGGAGCGTGCTGCGCCACCCGGCCCGGCAGATCAGCAGATCCGGCAGATAGGGCCGCGGGCGGTTGTATTCGAGCGGGCTGCCGTCGACGCGCGAGGCGTGCAGCCCGGCGGCCAACGCGACGCCGACGGGCGCGGCGGAATCCCATTCGTACTGGCCACCGGCGTGCAGGTAGGCGTCGGCTTCCCCGCGCACCACCGCCATCGCCTTGGCCCCCGCCGAACCCATCGGGACCAGTGTCGCGCCGACGGCGTCGGCCACCGCGCGCGCCCACGCGGGCGGTCGCGAGTCGCTCACCAGTAGCCGCGGTTCGTCCCGGACAGGGGTGTTCGAGCTCGGTCGGTCGCTGACGTGCACCTTGCCAAGCGCGGGCTGCGCGACCGCCGCGGCGGTGATGCCGCGATCGCGCTCCCACAGCGCGACGTGCACGGCCCAGTCCGAGCGGCCGGGCATGGCGTATTCGCGGGTGCCGTCGAGCGGGTCGATGATCCACACCCGGTCGGCGGTGAGCCTGCGCGGGTCGTCCGCGGATTCCTCGGAGAGCACCGCGTCACCGGGCCGGGCCGCGGCCAGTTCGGCGAGGAGGAAGTCGTTCGACAGCGCGTCGCCGCGCTTCCCGAGATCGGGCAGGCCTTCCCCGCGCAGGGCACACAGCAGGCTTCCCGCGCGGTCGGCGAGATCGGCGGCGAGACGGGCATCGGTCATCATGGTCAGTCCAGAGTGTCCAGCAGGGCGAGCACGGTCGCGGCCATGGCGGCCGGGTCACCGTCGGTGGGACGCAGCGCCAGATCCGGTGCCATGGGCGCCTCGTATGGGTCGTCGATGCCGGTGAAGCCGCGGATCTCACCCGCACGCGCCTTGGCGTACATCCCCTTGGGATCGCGCGCCTCGCAGATCTCCAGCGGGGTGTCGACGAACACCTCGACGAACGGGATACCCGCCGACTCGTGCGCGGCGCGCACCCGGTCGCGGTCGGCGCGATACGGGCTGATCAGCGAAACCACCGCCACCACACCGGCTTCGGCGAACAGCCGGGCCACCTCGCCGACGCGGCGGATGTTCTCGACCCGATCCTCTGCGGAGAAGCCGAGATCGGCGTTCAAGCCGTGGCGCAGGTTGTCGCCGTCCAGCAGGAAGGCAGGACGCCCCGACGCCACCAGTCGCCGCTCCAACTCGACGGCGACCGTGGACTTTCCGGATCCGGAAAGCCCCGTCAGCCAGACCGTCGCGCCGCGGGTCGCGCGTTCGTCGCGTTCCACCGCCGTCGAGTGCCAGACCACCCGCGAGGCGGGCAGCGTCGCGCCGGTGATCATGCCCGCGGCGACCGTGTTGTTCGTCGCCTCGTCCACCAGGATGAAGCTGCCGGTGGACCGGTTGCGGCGGTAGGGGTCGAAAAGCAGCGGTTGTCTGGTGCGCAGCTGAATGCGTCCGATCTCGTTGAGCGACAACGATTCCGCGTGCTCGTCGCGGTGCAGGGTGTTGACGTCGAGCCGGTAGTCCAGGCTGCGGACCTCGGCGGTCGCGGCGCGGGTGGTGTGGCGGACGGTGTACGTGGCGCCTGGGGTCAGCGCGGAGTCCTCGGCGAACCAGCAGACCATGGCGTCGATGTCGCGGCCGACCAGCGGGCGATTGGCGGGGCGGCAGATCAGATCGCCGCGGGAGATGTCGATCTCGTCGGCGAGCTGCATGGTGACCGCCTGCGGCGGAAAGGCTTCGGCCACCGCGACGCCGCCGGGACCCCAGATCGCCGCGACCGTGGTGGTGAAACCCGAAGGCAGCACGGCCACTTCGTCGCCGGGCTTGAACACCCCGCCCGCGACGGTGCCCGCGTAGCCGCGGAAATCCTGGGCGTGGTTGCGGGTCACGTACTGCACGGGGAAGCGGGCGTCGATGAGGTTGCGGTCGGAGGCGATGTGCAGGTCCTCCAGGTGATGCAGCAGGGGAGTGCCTTCGTACCAGGGCATGCTCGCGCCCCGGTGCACGATGTTGTCGCCTTGCAGCGCCGAGACCGGGATGAAGGACAGGTCGGCGACCTCGAGCTTGGTGGCGAAGCCGGCGAATTCCTCGCGGATCTCGGTGAAGCGCTCCTGGGACCAGCCGACCAGATCCATTTTGTTGACGCACAACACCAGGTGTGGGATCCCGAGCAGGCTGGCGAGGAAGGCGTGGCGGCGGGTCTGCTCGACGATGCCCTTGCGCGCGTCGACCAGGATCAGCGCGACATCGGCGGTGGACGCCCCGGTCACCATGTTGCGGGTGTACTGGATGTGGCCAGGGGTGTCGGCGATGATGAATTTGCGCCTGGGCGTGGCGAAGTAGCGGTGCGCGACGTCGATGGTGATGCCCTGTTCGCGCTCCGCGCGCAGGCCGTCGGTGAGCAGCGCGAGGTCCGGGTACTCGTCGCCACGCTCGCGGCTGGTGCGTTCCACGGCGGCGAGCTGATCGGTGAAGATCGTCTTGGAGTCGTAGAGCAGACGGCCGATCAGTGTCGACTTGCCGTCGTCGACGCTGCCCGCGGTGGCGAGACGCAGCAGGGTGGTGGCCATCAGAAGTACCCTTCTCGTTTGCGATCTTCCATGCCCGCCTCGGAGATGCGGTCGTCGGCGCGGGTGGCGCCGCGTTCGGTGACGCGCGCGGCGGCCACTTCGGTGACCACCTCTTCGGGGGTCGCGGCGGTGGACTCCACGCATCCGGTGCACGTCGCGTCGCCGACGGTGCGGAAGCGCACGGTCGTCTCGTAGGGCTGTTCGCCGTCGAGCAGGCGCAGGAACCTGGTGTGCGCCAACAACATTCCGTCGCGCTGCACGACGGGCCTGCGGTGTGCGTAGTACAGCGAGGGCAATTCGATCCGCTCGGCCGCGATATAGCTCCAGATGTCGAGCTCGGTCCAGTTCGAGAGCGGGAACACCCGGATGTGCTCGCCGGGACGGTGCCTGCCGTTGTACAGATTCCACAGCTCGGGACGCTGGGCGCGCGGATCCCACTGGCCGTATTCGTCGCGGAAACTGAAGACCCGCTCCTTGGCGCGTGCCTTCTCCTCGTCGCGGCGGGCGCCGCCGAAGACCGCGTCGAAGCGCCCCTCGCGGATGCTGCGCAGCAGGGTGCCTGTCTGTAGCCGGTTGCGCGAGGCGCGCGGGCCGGTGTCCTCCACGACCCGGCCCGCGTCGATATCGTCCTGCACCCGGCCGACGATCAGCCGCAGACCGAGGCGCTCGACGGTGCGGTCGCGGAACTCGATGACCTCGTCGAAGTTGTGCCCGGTGTCGATATGTAGCACGGGGAACGGCAGCGGCGCGGGCCAGAAGGCCTTGGCCGCCAGGTGCAGCATCACCACCGAATCCTTGCCGCCGGAGAAGAGCAGCACCGGTCGTTCGAAGGTGGCTGCCACTTCACGGAATATGTGCGCCGACTCGGCCTCGAGCGCGTCCAGATGGGGCAGCTCGTAGGTGCTCGCCGTCGACTTCGCGTACTGGCTCACGCTCCAAAACTAGAACACGTTTCGGTGTGTGGTCAACGGGGCGATCGCGACGAGGTTCGCTCGGCGCCGGCGCTTTCGACCGGTTTGCGGCCGCCCGACGCGCTCGTCACCGCGTCCGCCGCGGCCACCAAAGCCGCTCCGCGACGGGCGATCTCGGCCCCCGTGATGGACGCGCCGACGTACATCGTGAGCACCATGTTCTGCCTGCCGTCGCCGCCGTAGGTGGGTGCGGCGAGCAGGCTCACCGGGTGCTCCTTGCGCGGTCGCAGATCGGCGCCGAGGTACACCCGCTCGCCGAGGCTGGTGACCAGCTCGCCGACCAGTTCACGCAGCTCGTCGGGCAGATCGCGGGCCGCGACACCGGCCAGCAGCGAGTACAGCCGCCGCCCCGCCGCGGTGAGGCTCTCGACCAGGTAGCCGCGCTCGCGGCATTCGGCGACCACCTGGCGCAACCGCGCCTCGTCCTGCTGGAGCGGCACGGTGGGCGGGGTGGCCAGCCACGCGTCGAACGCGGCGTCGGTGTCCCACAGCACGTACATCAGGCCGACGGGCGGCGCGAAGTGGTACGACGCGCCCATCTTCACCATCCCGGGCCCCGTGCTCTCCAGTACCGAGATCCGGTCCCCGACCACGGCCGACGCGGTGCAGGTCGTGCGGTACCTGGCGCTGAGTTCGGCCAGCTCACCGCGGGCGATGGCCGAGATCGCGAAGCTGTCCTGGGCGACCCGGCCCGCCGCGATCAGCGCGGGTCCGAGGCCGTAGACGTGCGTGTGCGGGTCGCGCACCAGGTAGCCGCCCGCTGTCAGCTCGGTGAGAATGCCCAGGCAGGTGGGCTTGGCCATGCCCAGTTCGCGGGCCAGCTCGGAGAGTCCGAAGCGCTTGCCGCGCTGCTCGACGAGGAAATCCAGCAGCTGGACCACCCGTTCGGTGGGGGCGGATCGGCGCGCGACCATGGACAACTCCTAGAACACGTTCTAATCTTTCTCGTATCGAAATGTACCAGAGCGGTACATATTTGGACCACCCGGGAGAGCCTCTTGCTGACCCAGCCGTTCGCGGACGCGATCGCCGCCGCCGAGCAGATCATCACCGAAGCGCCACACATCAGGACCGAACAGGATCTCGTCGAGGGCTACGACTACCTGGCGGGCAGCATTCGCGCGGCCTTGCAGATGGCGTGGGCCTACGAGCGGGACTTTCCGTTCTTCGTCCAGTCGACCGGCCCGTACACCAAGATGGGCCTGGACAACCCGGACACCCTGTACTTCCACTCCTACCTGCGGCCGGACGCGGAATACCTGGTGACCGGCTCCCGCGGCACCACGCGGGACCTGAGCTTCCAGGTGCTCAACGGCAACTATTCGCCGGTCGACGTGCCCGACAGCGAGACCGCCTTCGACGACCGCGCCTTGGACGTCGCCCCCGACGGCACCTACCAGTTGCGGCTCGGACCGGGCGAGGCCCGCCCCGGTTACGTCCACCTCGCGCCCGACTCCGCGATGCTGGTGGTGCGCGAGGTGTTCAGCGACTGGTCCACCGAGAAGCCGGGCACCCTGCGCATCCAGCGCGTCGACACCATCGGCTCCGCGCCGCCGCCGCTGACCAAGGATCTGCTGACCAAGCGCTACGGGATCGCGGGCAAGATGCTGCTGTCGCGGCTGAAGACCTTCCTGGCCTTCCCGGAGTGGTTCTATCTGAATCTGCCGGTGAACACGATGACCGAACCGCGGTCGACCCCCGGCGGCCTGACCACCCAGTTCTCCTCGGCGGGTCACTACGAACTCACCGACGACCAGGTCATGATCATCACGGTGCCCAAGTCGGACGCGCCATACCAGGGCTTCCAGCTGGGCAGCATGTGGTACCTGTCGCTGGACTACATCAACCACCAGACGAGCCTCACCGCCGACCAGGCGCGCGTCGATCCGGACGGCATGATCCGGCTGGTGGTCAGCGAGCGCGACCCCGGGCTGGCCAACTGGATCGAGCGCACCGGGCACGCCAGGGGCTATCTCCAGTTCCGCTGGCAGCGGCTGTCCAGGGATCTCAAACCCGAGGACGGTCCGACCGTGGAGATCGTGGAGTTCGACGAATTGTCCACGCGGCTGCCGTATTACGAGCAGGCGCGGGTGACGCCCGAGGAGTGGAAGGCACGGATCGCGGCCCGTCAGGTCGCCGTCGCGGAGAGGATGCTCGGCTGATGTTGTTGCAGGACAAGGTGGTTGTGGTCTCCGGCGTGGGGCCGGGGCTCGGCAGGGCCATCGCGGTGCAGGCGGCCAAGGCGGGCGCGGACTTGGTCCTCGCCTCGCGCACCGAATCGCGGCTGACGGAGGTCGCCAAGGAAATCGCCGAGATCGGCAGGCGCGCGGTGGTGGTGCCCACCGACATCAACGACGAAGTGGCGGTCACCAACCTGGTCGAGACGGCGACGAGCGCTTTCGGCCGGGTCGACACATTGGTGAACAACGCCTTCGCGATTCCGCCGCTCGCGGATCTCGCCGAGGTGGATCTCGATCAGGTCCGTGCGGGTTTCGAGACGAACGTGCTTGCCGCGTTGCGCCTGACCCGGATGTTCGTGCCCGCGCTCACCGAGACGAAAGGCTCGGTGGTGATGATCAATTCGGCGGTGCTGCGCCATTCCCGACGCACCTTCGGCCCGTACAAGATGGCCAAATCCAGCCTGCTCGCGCTGGCCCAGAGCTTGGCGACCGAGCTGGGTCCCAAGGGCATCCGGGTGAATTCGGTGGCCCCGGGCTACATCTGGGCCGACAACCTGAAGTGGTATTTCAACTACCTCGCCCAGCAGCGCGGCATCACGCCGGAGGAGGTCTACGCCGAGACCGCCTCGACCATCGATCTGCGCAAGCTGCCCGAGCCCGACGAGATCGCCGACGCCGTCGTGTTCTTCGCCTCGCCGCTGGCGCGCGCGATCACCGGCGCGTGTCTGGACGTCAACGGCGGCGAGTACCACCACTGATGAGGAGAGAGCAGAGCATGATCGGCAGGGACGACGTCGGCACCGTCGAGGATCTGCACGCCTCGGCCACCAAGGTCGTCGGGCTCGACGACTTCGGCGACGACGCCTATCGCGAAGGGCTGCAAGTACTTCTGGCGTCCTACGCCGAGGACGCGGAGCTGACGCCGTTCGGCAACAAGGTCAACCGCGCCTTCCTGCGCGGCGCGCTGATCGCCAGGCTGCTCAGCGAGAACGCCTGGCAGCGCCACCCCGAACACGCGGAGGTGGCGATCGAACGGCCCATCTTCGTCACGGGGCTGCCGCGCTCGGGCACCACGGCCGTGCACCGGCTGCTCAACGCCGATCCGGCGCACCAGGGCTTGGAGATGTGGCTGACCGAGATGCCGCAGCCGAGGCCGCCGCGCGAGACCTGGGCCGACAATCCGGTGTATCAGCGCATCGAGGCGGCGTTCGAGAAGCACCACGTGGAGCATCCGGAATTCATGGGCGTGCATCACATCTCGGCCGATCAGGTGGAGGAGTGCTGGCAGCTGCTTCGGCAGTCGGCGATGTCGGTGTCCTACGAATGCCTCGCCTACCTGCCGGGGTATTCGGAATGGCTGGCCGGTCGCGACTGGACCGACGCCTACCGCAGGCACCGCCGCAACCTGCAACTGATCGGTCTGCCGGACGCGAATCGCCGCTGGGTGCTGAAGAATCCGAGCCACCTGTTCGCCTTGGACGCCATCTTCGAGGTGTATCCGGACGCGTTGATCATCCAGATGCACCGCGATCCGCGCACCATCATCGCCTCGGTGTGCAGCCTCAACGAGCAGGCCTCGGCGGGGTGGTCGGAGAAGTTCCGCGGTCCCGTGGTCGGCCGGACGCAGCTGGATCTGTGGGCGCGCGGCGCGCAGCGGTTCCTGGAAGACCGCAAGCGGCACAACGCCGCTCAGTTCGTCGACGTCTACTACGACGATTTCGTGGCCGATCCGATCGGCACGGTGGGCTCGATCTACCGGCACTTCGACATTCCACTGAGTACGGAGGCCGAGGCGGCGATGGCCGCGCTGCACACGGAGAGCACGTCGGGGGCAGCACGGCCGTCGCATCGGTACTCGCTGGACGATTTCGGCCTGACGGTGGACCAGGTCGACGAACATTTCGGCGAGTACCGGGCGGCGCACTTCCCGGACCGCTGAGCAGTTTCGCCGGTCGGCGGCACCGTCGACCGGCCAACCTGACGCACACGGCCAAGTTGCACCGCATGCAATTTCGGCTGTAAGGGGGTAGTGGTCCTACGAATCATGCTGCGAAGCAGCACTTTTCACCTTCGAACCCCGGATTCCATTCTGGATAAGACATCCGGCGCACGATTGCGCTGAGCGCAATCCCCGGGTGATGCCGTCATCCGCGGTCACCTGTACCAAGACGGTACCGCCTCGATGCCCCACCTGCCACCGATGAAACGCGGGTCCGCATCCCGAGTCTTGCGGGAGTGTCGGTTCTCGGAGCCCGGAGGCTCAGGACCCGGCTTCTATGCTGACGGGCATGTCAACGGATCTGGGGTTCCTCTGCTCGTGCTGCGGACAGGAACACGACGGACTGCCATTCGGCTATGGCACGGTCGCGCCCGCCTACTGGAACGAGGACCTCGAAGGCAGCCCGGGCAACGTCCTCGATGGCGAGCACTGCGTCATCGGCGGGGAACACTTCTTCATCCGGGCTCGCCTGGTCCTGCCGATCGTGGACGCGGAGAACGACTTCGAGTGGGAAGTGTGGGTTTCATCGAGCAAGTCCAACTTCGACCGTGCGACGGAGCTGTGGACCAGCCCGGAGCGAGTGCAGGAGCCACCGTATTTCGGCTGGCTGTCCACCGAACTGCCCACCTACGAACCGACGACCCTGAACTTGAAGACCAAGATGCACAGCCAGCCCGTCGGTGTTCGTCCGACGGTGGAGCTGGAACCCACCGACCACCCGTTGGCCGTGGAACAGCGAACAGGCATCACTCTCGCCCGCGTGCAAGCCATCGCTGAACAGCTGCTCCACCCTCGACACTGACGACCGGAATCCGAGTTCGGCACTTCTCGCACGGTTTCCCCGCGAGACCTTCCGCCGGGCCGCCGCGCGTCATAGCGTTGAGTTATGGCAGCAAGGCCGCGACGCCTTGTTCTCGCCGACGTCATCGTCCGGTGGCGTTCGGCGTGGGTGCCGGGCGGTGCCGGGCTGTCGATGGGCGTGCACACGGCGGAGAGCGCCCCGATTGTGGCGTGGCGGCGCCCCGCTTCTGCCCCTTCCCGGTGCCGTCCCGCTGAACGGAGAGCCGAACCATGAGTGCGAACCGGGAGCCCGCGATCGCGGTGATCGGTGCGGGGATGTCGGGCATCTGTATGGCGATCACGTTGCTGCGCGCGGGTTTTCGCGAGGTGACGATCTTCGAGAAGTCGGACCGGTTCGGCGGTACCTGGCGTGAGAACACCTATCCCGGGTTGACCTGCGATGTGCCGTCGCGGTTCTACCAGTTCCGCTTCGCGAAGAATCCCGATTGGTCGCAGTTCTTCGCGCCGGGTGCCGAGATCGAGGAGTACTTCACGCGGGTGGCGCACGAGTTCGGGCTGCCGGGTAGAACACGGTTCGGCGCGGAGGTCTGCGGTGCGGAGTTCGAGAACGGGCGATGGACTGTGACAACCGCGCGGGGGGAGCGGGAGCGCTACGACTTCGTGCTGTGCGCCACCGGCATCCTGCACCACCCCCGCACGCCGGACCTCCCCGGCTTGGCCGACTTCGCGGGCGCGGCCTTCCACTCCGCGCGCTGGGACCACAGCGTCGAGCTGACCGGCAAGCGCGTCGGCGTGCTCGGCACCGGCTCCACGGGCGTGCAGATCGTGACCGATCTGGCCGGAAAAGCGAAGCCCCTGACCATGTTCCAGCGCACGGCGCAGTGGGTCGCCCCGCTGCCGAACGGCCGCTACTCCCGGCTCACCCGCGCCGCGCACCGCCGCTACCCGGTGCTCGACGAGCTCGGCTACGCCGTCACCCACCGGATCTTCGAGTTCCTGATGGGCGCGCTCACCGAACCGGGGCCGAAGCGGAAGCTGGTCGGCGGGTTGTGCCGGGCGAATCTGCGCTCGGTGCGCGACCCCGCCCTGCGCGCCGCGCTGACGCCGGAGTACGAGCCGATGTGCAAGCGGCTGGTGATCTCCGGTGGCTTCTATCGCGCGGTGCAGCGTCCCGACGTGGAGGTGGTGACCAGCGCGGTCGATCACCTCGTGCCGCGCGGTGTCGTGACGGCCGACGGCCGCGTGCACGACCTGGACGTGCTGGTGCTGGCGACCGGCTTCGACGCGCACGCGTTCATGCGGCCCATGGGGATCGTCGGCGTGGACGGCCGGACGCTGGAGCAGGCTTGGGCGGACGGCCCTCGGGCATTCGAAACCGTTGCGCTGCCCGGCTTTCCGAACATGTTCCTGCTGATCGGACCGCACAGCCCGGTGGGGAACTACCCGCTCACCCTCATCGCGGAGACCCAGGCCGAGCACATCCTCGGCTGGATCCGCCGGTGGCGGGCGCGCGAGTTCGACACCGTCGAACCCACCGAGGCCGCCACCGAGCACTACTACGCGCAGCTACGTGCGGCACTGCCCGAGACGGTGTGGGCCACCGGCTGCCAGAGCTGGTACCTCGGCAAGGACGGCAACCCGGAACTCTGGCCGTGGACACCAGCCCGCCACCGCGCGCTCATGGCGCGCGCGCCGGACCCGGCCAACTACCGGTTCGCGGGTGCCACGAAGTGACCGGCGGTTACTGCTGGCCCGGCTTCAGGACGATGAACAGGCCGTTGGCCTCCGCGCACAGGCGGTCGCCGTCGTGCAGGGTGGCGCGGACGTAGACTTTGCGGCCCTCCTTGCGCTCGGCCCACGCGTGCAGCCGCAGCTCGGTGTTCAACGGGGTGATCGAGCGGTAGTCGACGGTGAGCGAGGCGGTGCGGGTGACCGCGCCCGCGTGCACCGCGGCCGCCATGCCGAGCAGGTCGTCGAAGCCGATCGCGATCTGGCCGCCGTGCGCCGCCCGGTTGCCGCCGAGGTGATAGGTGCGGAAGGTGATGCGAGCCTCCACGCCGTCGCGGTCGGCCCGGTCCACCACGAAGGGCGGCAGCGTGATGTTGCCGCGGGCGGGCAGGTCGACCCGTGTCCAGGTCGGTGCGGACCACTCGTCGACGACGGCGGCGTCGAGCTTGTCGTTGAGCTCCTTGAGGATGGCGATGGTCTCCAGCGCCAGCTCGTCGGACGGCGACGACAGCCGCGCCCGGTCCATCAGACCGCGCACCTGCTCGATGAAGGCGCCGTAGTGCGGCCCGCCGCGGGAGATGTCGACGTCCTGGTTCGCGGCGTCGATCAGCTCGGTCATCGGCCGGAATCCGCCCTCGTGGTGCTCTTCGGTCGGTAGCCGGTCGCCCGGTAGCGCGTCGCCGGCCCGCTGTTCGTTCATGAGAACAAGTTATCGGTTGCCCGTCGGATGCTCCCGCGGCGGGGGCGGCCGCGGGAGCGGTCCGGTTCCGGCGGCCCCCGGCCATGACCGGAATCCGCTGCCCCTACGCTGGGTACCCGATCACCCATCAGGTCTACCGAATACACCACGCGAGCTCGGCGCCGCCGGTCCGTGACCGCCCGGCGGTCGTGCTCTCGCGAACGGCGAAAGGCGTTGCACCGATGCGTATTACGGCAGTCGTGTTCGACATGGACGGCGTGCTGATCGATTCCGAGCCGGTCTGGGAGCGGGTGCGGCGCGAGTACGTCGCCGAGAAGGGCGGTCGCTGGCTACCGGACACGCAGAAGCGACTGATGGGCATGAGCACGGGGGAGTGGTCGGAGTACCTCAGCGGCGAGCTCGGGGTCGGCGAGCCGCCCGAACGCGTGGCCGACGACGTCATCGAACGGATGGCCGCGCAGTACGACCGCAGCGTCCCGTTGCTGCCAGGAGCGGTCGCCGCGGTGCAGCGGATGAGCGAGAACTGGCCGCTCGGGGTCGCCAGCTCCTCGCCGAGGACGCTGATCGACACCGTGCTCGGGCGCACGGGGCTGATCGAGTTCTTCGACGTGACGTTCTCCACCGAGGAGGTCGACCGCGGCAAACCCGCGCCTGACGTGTACGTGGCGGTGGCCGGATTCCTGCGCAAGAAGTCGACCGACTGTGCGGCCGTGGAGGATTCGAGCAACGGGCTGCGCGCCGCGCACGCCGCGGGCATGCGGGTGATCGCCGCGCCGCGCCCGGAGTATCCCCTCGATCCCGACGCGCGGGCGCTGGCCGATCAGGTCATCGACGGGCTCGACGAACTGACTCCCGCGCTGGTCGCGGGGAACTGAGCAGAACGCCGGTCAGCGGCGGTACGACTCGAGCAGGGTGCGGGCGGCCGCGGTCAGGTCGGCGTCCAGCCAGTCCGGCAGCGCGGGGGCGTGCGCGTGCCTGCGCAGCGCGGCGTAGGGCAGGTCGACGACCGCGCGGCTGACCGCGTCGATCTCCCGGTGCCCGTCCGCGCCGAGCAACTCGCGCGTGACGCGGCGCAGTTGCTCGAACAACCGGGCGTTCATCGCCTCGAGCCGGGCGTGGAACTCGTCGTCCGGGCCGCCGTCGAGCAGGTCGCGCGGGCGCAGCTCGAGCAGCAGCCGGGCGTCCTCGGGCAGCTCACGACCGAAGCGGATGGCCGCACCGGCCATGGCGACACCGGCCTCGACGGCATCGGCGTGGTTCGCGGCCGCCAGGGTTCGCTGCTGGAAGCGATCCAGCGAGCGAAACCAGACCGCGGTGAGCACGCCGTTGCGGTTGCCGAAGCGGTGGTACAGCGTGCCCACCGGCGCGCCGCTGGCCTTGGCGATGGCCGCCACGCTCGCCGCGCGGGGGCCATCGGCGAGCACCAGAGCGCGTGCTGCGTCGAGGATCACATCGGTGTCGTGCTTGCGGGGTGGCGCCATCTACTAGTACGTTCCTTCTATATGGAGCGATTGTCCTATATCGACCAGCATGCCAGAGAAGTCGACGCGAATCGCGACCGGACCTGGAAAGCGCTGCTGAAAGTCATGTGCAAGGACCCTCACGATCCCGCCAGCGTGCCCTCCGGCTTCGTCTTGGACGCCGCCGACGAACCGGCCAGGTTCGCGATGAGCGGGCAGCACTGGTTCTCCCGTTACGAGCTGATCTTCGAACTCGAGGACCAGGGGCAGGGCAGAACCAGGGTCCTGGCCACGAGTCGAGGGGATTTCCCTGGTCTGCACGGCAAGATCTATCGCGCGCTGGTGGTCGGCAGCGGTGGTCACGCGTTCATGGTGCGGCGCATGCTCGGCCGAATCGTGGCCGCCGCATGATCACCGGAACGCGCTGGGGCGCAACCGAAGCCGAACGTGACGACCCGCTGCCCTGCGACGAGCTGGAACCCACCGGCCTGCAAGCGGATCGGGCCATCAGTATCGCCGCGCCGCCGACGGTGGTGTACAGCTGGCTGTGCCAATTGCGGGTCGCCCCATACAGTTACGACCTGCTGGACAACTGGGGTCGCCGCAGTCCTCGGGTGCGCGACCCGCACCTCACCGAACTCGAGGTCGGCCAAGAGTTCATGTCGGTCTTCCGGCTCGACTCGTTCGTCCTCGGCCGCCACATCACGCTCGTCTCCGGACGGATCGCCGTCACCTACGCCGTGCGCCCGGAGGGTGCGGGCACTCGGCTCGTGGTCCGCGCGCGTTTCGGTACGCCGCCGATCGTCGACCGGCTGCTCGCCTTCGGCGACGTCTTCATGACCCGCAAGCAACTGCTCACGCTGCGCGAGCTGGCCGAGGCCGAAGCGCGGCGGACGGTCACCGGGCCCGAGTGAACGGAATGCGGCGGCGAAGAGCGTTCAGCGCTGCCGCTCCGCGGCTGGCTCGCGCCAAGGCGTGGAACTGCCAGCTGTCCCCGCCTGGGACGATCCCGCCGGATTGCAGTGCGTCGAGCAGGTCGAACAGCGTCTCGCCCTCGGTCATCAGACCCGCGGCGTCGAAGTGATACCGGTCCACGGCTGCGCACTGCACAAAGGCGCCGTTGCCGTGGATCGCGGGGGCGGTGTCGTCGTAGGGGTAGAAACGCAGACTTCCGTCGAAATGTCCGCTGCCCAGGTAGCGGACGATGATCCGCGTTCCGCCCTCTGGCGTGAGATCGACGTAGACCTGGCCGGGAAGTGGATCGTATCGCCAGTCGGGGAGGGCGTCGAAGAACGCGAAGTTGTACTTCACGAACTCCTCTTGCCCGACCAGCGTCCGACCGAACGTCGTCGGATCCTTGTATCGCACGTCCGCCGTGTACAACTCGTGGTTGAGCGACATATCGCGCATCAGCCAGCTCCACCAGTACTTCTTGGCCCATTCGACGGTCCAGCCGATGTCGATTCCAAGGGTCCGGTAATGGGCGACCTTGCGATCGAAATCCTCGAACCATCGGCGAGTCATGGCGTTGAGCTCGGCCTCACCGAGCACCCGGACCCGGCCGCCCGCGCGATTGCCGCTCAGGAACTCGGGCACCGGTTGCCGCAGTCGGGGCTGGGCGAGTGCTTCCTGGAACAGCGCTTCATCGAACATCGGAGCTCCTCCGGGGCGTGCGCCGATCGCACTAACTAGAAACGGTCGTTTCTCGTGTCACCGTACCTTTGTGCCCGTTCTAGAATCAACCGTTTCCTGTTGATGTCCGAGAGGAGGTGTGCGGCGGTATGGCGGATGTCCCGCGCGAATCAGCCCGCGCGAAGGTGTGGCGCGGCCAGACGCTGACCGATCGCGCGCGCGAACGGCATGCGCAGCTGTTGCGAGCCGGATTCGAGCTTTTGGGCACCGAAGGCACGTCGGGTGTGACCGTTCGCGCGGTGTGCAGGCACGCCGGGCTGAGCCCGCGCTACTTCTACGAAAGTTTCACCGACACAGACGAGTTGACGATCGCCGTCTATGACCGATGCGACGCCGAACTGGCCGCCGCGATGTTCGCGAACGCGCAACGTGCCGATCTCGCCGCAGCGGTCGCTGCCGCCGTCGGAGCGGCCGCCGAGTTCTTCGCGGCCGACCCGCGACGCATCAGGATCTTGCTGCGCGAGCCGCTCGCCAACGAGGTGCTCAGGAACCGGCAGGCCGAAGTCGTTCCCGAGCATCTGGCCGCCGCCGTCGCCGCCGTCTTCGAGTTGTTGGACGCCGACGCCGCGCACCCGGATCCCGCCGAACTCGCGATGACGGCGAGCGCACTGTCGGGCGCTCTCGTCTGTCTCGTCCTCGACTGGGCCGACGGCAGGCTCGCCGTCGGCATGCCGCAGTTGGTCGATCACGCGACCCGGCTGGTCGTCACGACGATGACGGACCTGGCGCAGGGACGAGCACGTTCGGCGCGGTGATCGGTCAGGGCGTGAACGTGTGCAACGCATCCACCTTCGCCCGCGCGGTCCAGCGCCCGCGGTCGTAGGCGACCTCGACGGGGTGGTCGAACGCCGCGGACACATTGGCGGTGGTCAGCGTCTCGCGGGCGGGGCCCGTCGCGACGGTGCGGCCCTCGGCGATGAGCAGGGCGTGGGTCGTGCTGGTCGGCAGTTCCTCGAGGTGGTGGGTGACCAGGACCGAGGCGACCTCCGGATGGGTGCGGTCGAGGTTGTCGATCGTCTCGAGCAGTTGTTCGCGCGCGGCCACGTCGAGACCGGTGGTCGGCTCGTCGAACAGCAGCAGCCGGGGTTCGGCGACGAGCGCGCGGGCGATGAGCGTGCGCCCGCGTTCGCCCTGTGACAGCGTCGGCCAGCTGTTGTCCCCCTTGCCCTTCAGACCGACCGACTCGATCATGGCGTCCGCCCTGCGCACCTGCTCGGCGGTGGGCGTCCAGCGCATCGGGGTGTCGATGGTCGCGGTGAGGCCGGTGAGCACGACCTCGCGGACGGTGAGCGGGTAGCGCAGGGGGTGTCGAGGGTTGACGTGACCGATGGCGTGGCGCAGCGCGGCTAGTTCGACCCGCCCCATCCGCTCGCCGAGGATATGCACCGCGCCCGAGGTCGGGAAGGTGACGGCGCCGCAGAAGCCGAGCAGGGTGCTCTTGCCCGCGCCGTTGGGGCCGAGCAGTGCCCAGTGTTCGCCCGCGCGCACGGTGAGCGAGATGCCGTCGATGATCTGCTTGCCCTCGCGGCGGAAGGTCACGTCGGTCAGCTGGAGCACGGGCGCGGTCACGGGTGTTTCCTCCTCGGAACGATCACGAGAACGCCGCCTTCAGGGCGGTGAGATGGGCACGGCTGAATTCGGCTGCCGCCGTGGGGTTTCGGTGCGCGATGGCGTCGACCAGCCGGATGTGCGCCTCGTGGTCCTCGGATTCCGACGGCACGGGGCGGATCTTCAGCATGTCGATCATGGCCTGGCGCAGGCGCGGCAGGAAGGTGTCGAAGAGCTGGGTCAGCACATCGTTGTGCGCGGCGACGATCACGGCGCGGTGGAACGCCATGTCGGCGTCGACGTGCTCGTCGACCGGCTCGCCCCGGGTCTCCCGCGCCGAGAGCGCGCGGCGGATCGTGCGCAGGTCCGCGGGTGTGCGCCGGGTGGCGGCGAGCGCCGCGGCCTCGGCCTCGATGGCGATCCTGGCCTCGATCACCGACGCGATGGCGGCGCGGCGCAGCACCGCGTCCCACTCCTCGGTCACGTCCAGCGCGGTGACGAAAACGCCCGCGCCCTGGCGGCTGTCCAGCACGCCCTTGCCCGCCAGTTCGCGGATGGCCTCGCGCAGCGTGGAGCGGCCGACGCCCAGCTGAGCGGCCAGGGTCGTCTCGCCGGGCAGTCGGTGCCCGAGCGGCCATTCGCCCGCGCGAACGCGGGCGAGCAGCAACTCGGCCGCCTGCGCGGCGAGCGGGTGACGGCGAACCTGCGGGACCATCGAACCTCTCTACTTGTCTGAGGAGTTGTGTAGAGTCTAGCCATCATGACGCGCATGCTTCTGCTCGGCCGCCACGGCGGGGCCTGATTCGACCGGCCGCCCCGCCGTGGGGCTTCGTCGTGGCCGGTCACCTCTCGTATGCGCAGGCCGTCCCGGCCGGAAAGCAGACCATGACAACGCGTGTTCTCCCCACCGTTCACACCCCGGAAGGCCCCGTCGCCGACGGTGCGCCGCACTGGAACAGACAGCGGCACTCCGCGATGCCGTCGCACCGCTATCGCGCCGTCTACGACCGGGTGGAAGTACCCCTGACACAACGTGATTGGCCGAACGCGCGGATCACCGCGGCGCCCCTCTGGGTCCCGGTCGATTTGCGCGACGGCAACCAGGCGCTCGCCGAGCCGATGGACCCCGAACGCAAGCGGCGCTTCTTCGAGCTGCTCGTCGCCATGGGCTACAAGGAGATCGAGGTCGGCTATCCCTCGGCCTCGCAGACCGATTTCGATTTCGTCCGGCTGCTGGCCGAGACCGAGCTCGCGCCCGAGGACGTGACCATCGTCGTGTTCACCCCCGCCCGCCGCGACCTCATCGAACGCACGGTGGAATCGGTGCGCGGCCTGCGCAACGAGGTCGTCGTGCACATGTACACGGCCACCGCGCCGACCTGGCGGGAGGTGGTGCTCGGCAGGGACCGCGACGCGTTGCGCGAGCTGATCCTGGCGGGCGGGCGCGATGTGCTCGAGTTCGCCGGTGATCTGCCCTCGGTGCGTTTCGAGTTCTCGCCGGAGGTGTTCAACCTGACCGAACCCGATTACGTGCTCGACCTGTGCGACCGGATGACGACCCTGTGGGACGCCACCCCGCAACGACCGGTCGTCCTGAACCTGCCCGCGACCGTCGAGGTCGCCACCCCGAACGTGTACGCCGACCAGATCGAGTACATGCACCGCAACCTGGCCCGCCGCGACAGCGTGATCCTCTCGGTGCACCCGCACAACGACCGAGGCACCGGCGTCGCCTGCGCGGAACTGGCGGTGCTGGCGGGCGCGCAGCGGGTGGAGGGCTGCGTCTTCGGCAACGGTGAGCGCACCGGCAATGTCGACCTGGCCACGCTGGCGTTGAATCTGCACGCGCAGGGCGTCGATCCGATGATCGACTTCTCCGACGTGGACGAGATCGCCCGCACGGTCGAGTACTGCACGCGCATGCCCATCCACGAGCGGCACCCGTACGTCGGCGCCCTGGTGCACACGGCCTTCTCCGGTACCCACCAGGACGCGATCAAGAAGGGCATGGCCGAGCACCGCGCCCGCGCCGCGGCGACCGGACGCCAGGAGCGCGAGATCGATTGGCGGGTACCGTATCTGCCGATCGACCCGGCCGACCTCGGCCGTTCCTACGACGCCGTCGTCCGGGTCAACTCGCAATCCGGCAAGGGTGGCATCGCCTACCTGCTGCACACCGAGTACGGCCTGGACCTGCCTCGGCGGTTGCAGATCGAGTTCGCCCGCCGCGTCCAGGCGCACGCCGACGACACCGGCCTGGAGATCGCCGCGGCCGAGTTGCACGAGCTGTTCACCGCCGCGTACCTGGACGACCCGGAACCCGCGCCGGTGGCGCTGAAGGAATGGCGCACCGGTGCCGCGAGCACGGACATCACCCTCACCGTCGACGGCGCGACGTCGACCACCGAGCATCGCGACGTCGGGCCGGTCGAAGCACTCACCGAGGCGCTGGCCGCGGCGGGGCTGCCGGTGCGGGTGCTCGGCCTGACCCAGCATTCGATCGGCGCGGGCAGCGACAGCACCGCGATCACGTACCTGGAATACCGGATGGGCGAGCGGACCGGGTGGAGCTGCGGACGCGCCGACTCGGTGCTCGGGGCCTCGCTCGCGGCGGTGATCCGTGCGGCCAATCGGGCGGCATCGTCCCGCTGAATAGCGGCAAAACGCCCGCCGTGTCGGCCATACGTGCGAAGGTATTCGGCGTGGTGCGGCACGTGACAGGAAACCTCCCCGCGGAGGTGACGAGCTTCGTCGGACGCGGTGATGAACTCGCCGCGGCGAAGCGACTGCTGGCCACCACGCGGGTGCTCACCCTGACCGGACCCGGCGGGGTCGGCAAGACCCGGCTGTCGCGTCGGGTGGGGGAGTCGGTGCGGCGGGCGTTCCCGGACGGGGTGTGGCTGGTCGAGGTGGCCCACGTCCAAGAGGGGGATCTGGTGGCGTTGAGCGTCGCGCAGGCGCTCGGCCTGCGCGACGACACCAGCGCGCCGCTGGCGGGGCTCACCGAGTTCCTCGCCGACAAGAACCTGCTGCTCGTCCTGGACAACTGCGAACACCTGATCGACGCCTGCGCGGCGCTGGTGAGCAGGCTGATCCCGGCAACCACCGGGGTACGGATCCTGGCGACCAGCCGGGAACCGCTCGGCGTGGACGGCGAGCAGGTCATGCCGGTCTCGCCGCTGCCCGTCCCGGCGGCCGACGAGCTGACCGGCGAGATCGCCGCGGGCGAGAGCGAAGCGCTGCGCCTGCTCATCGATCGGGCGGCGGCGGCCAACCCCGAATTCCGGGTCACCGCCGCCAATCTCCCTGTCCTCGCGGCGATCTGCCGCCGTTTGGAGGGCATCCCGTTGGCGTTGGAGCTGGCGGCGCTGCGGCTGCGGATGTTCACCCCCGACCAGGTACTGGCCCGTCTCGATGACGCCATGCGGCTGCTCACCACGGGCCTGCGCACCGCGCCGCGCCGCCAGCAGACCCTCGAAGCCGCCATCAGCTGGAGCTACGACCTGTGCACGCCCGACGAGCAGCGGCTGTGGGAGCAGCTCGCGGTGTTCGCGGGCGGTTTCGATCTCGACGCGGCCGAAGCGGTGTGCGTGGTCGATCCGCCCGACGCGCTGGTCGACGCGTTGACCGGACTCGTCGAGAAGTCGGTGCTCGGGCACCGGCACGACAGCGACGGCAGCGGCCGCTACACCATGCTCGAGCCGCTGCGGCAGTTCGCGCTGGCCAAGCTGGCCGCCGCCGGTGACGAACGGGCCGTGCGCATCCGCCACCGCGACCACTACCATCGCATCGCCCGCCGCGGCCGCACCGCCTACTGGGGCGGCGAGGACGTCGCCTGGTTCCGCGACGTCACCAGGGAGCACGCGAATATGCGCGCGGCCCTTCAGTTCTCGCTGTCCGATCCGGACGGCGCGCACCGGGCGCTTGAGATCGCGACCGAACTTCGCCCGTTCTGGGAGCACTACCGGTTCCTGCTGGAGGGCTACCGCTGGCTGGTGGAGGCGATCGGAAAGGACAGGGCGCACACGGTCGATCGGGCCCGCGCTCTCGCGGCCGCGTCGGTGATCGCGGCCATGCTGTCGGACACCGCGGAAGCCACCAGGTACGCGCGCGAATGCGTGGAGCTTGCCACCGAACTCGATGCCGCCGAGGTCCTTGTCGAAGCGACCTTGCTTTCGGCGCTGCTGACCTTCAGTGAGAACGATCCGCACCGCGCGCTCGAGGTCGCGCTCACCGCGGCCGAGCGCGCGGGCGAGGTCGGTCACCACGGTGCCGAGATGGAGAGTCTCGCCTTCGCCTACGTGTGCGCGCTCGTGCTCGAGGACGAGCGCGCCGACGTCGTCGCCGAGCGTTTCCTGGCGAAGACCGTCGAACACGGCTCACATCTGCTCGGCGGGCTCGCGTATTGGGCTGTGGGGACGAATCATTGGCGCCGCGGCGAGCAGGAGCGCGCCGCGGGTGACCTCCGGCGCGCGGTCGAGCAGTTCCGGTTGTTCGACCGATGTGTGTGGACCGCTTCGGGTTTCGACGGTCTGGCCTGGGTGTCGGCCGCCGAGGGCGACCGGGTGCGTGCGGCGCGGCTGATGGGTGCGGCCTCCACGGTGCGGCGCGGCAGCACCCAGCGACTCGCACACGCGATGACCGAGGTGGTCGGCGACAAGGTCCGCGATCAGGTGCATCGGGCCATGGGGGACAAGGAGTTTCGCGCCGCGTTCGACAGCGGCGCCGCGCTCGGCACCGACGAGGCGGTGCGCTACGCGCTCGGCACGGCGCCCCTCGTCGTCGAGCGGGCGCCGAAGCCCGCCGCGGCCGACGTACTCACGCGCCGGGAGAAGGACGTGGCCAAGCTGGTTGCCGCCGGATACAGCAACAAGCGAATCGCGGCCGAACTGGTGATCTCGGTCCGCACGGCGGAAAGTCACGTCGACCACATCATGACCAAACTCGGGTTCGAGTCACGAACCCAGATCGCGGGCTGGGTCGCCGAGCATCTGCCCGTCTGATCGCGGGCAGCCGGGCCACGGTCACCGTGCGCCGAATCGATCGCAGCTGCGCCGAATCGTTGTGCGCCGGGCGTCTTCGCCGGACCGGTGTGCCGAGCTGTACGACTCGAGCCCACGCTGTCAGTCGCCGGTCCGGCCATCGATGCGTTCGCGCAGCAGATCGGCGTGGCCATTGTGGCGGGCGTACTCCTCGATCATGTGCACGTACACCCAGCGCAGACTGAAGACGGTGTCGCGAACCGGGCGAGCGAAGGTGTGCGCCAAGGGCAGATCGGCAACTGCGGCATCGGCGGCGCGCACCTCACGGTGATAGGTAGCGAAGGCGTCCACGGGGTCCGCGTCGGCGATGTCGTCGAAATCGCCGTCGGGGTTGTCCTCCGAACAGTAGAGGTAGTCCAGCGGCACGCCCGCCGCGGCGACGCGGAACCACCCGCGCTCGACCTCGCTCAGGTGCCGGACCAGGCCGAGCAGCGAGAGACGCGAGGGGGCCAGCGGGCGCGAGCGCAGCTGGTCGGCGTCCAGTCCGGCGCATTTCCACAGCAGGGTCTTCCGGTGCCGGTCGAGCCAGCTCTGCAACAGGGGGCGCTCGTCGGCGACGAGCAGGCTCGGCGTCCGCTCGATGTCGGGGGCGGTCCACATCATGGGCCGAGGCTATCGCCCCGCGACGGCGAACGCCTTTCGATTTCCGGTGCGGGCGGCCGTTGGCGCGCCCGCACCGTTCGAGCTACAGGCCGTGCCGGAGGAAATCGGTGACGGCGCGTTCGAAGGCCGCCTTGCGTTCGATCTGGACCCAGTGTCCGCAACGCCCGAACAGCCGCAGATCGACGTTCGGCAGCTGCCGTGAGGGCAGCAGCGCGCCCTCGACGGGGGTCACCCGATCGTCGCGACCCCACAGCATCAGCACCTCGTGGCGCAGTCCGCGCAGCCGCGCCCACAGCGGAACCCGTTCCGCGAGCGCGGGATCGGCGAAGGTCGCGTACGCGTCGCGGATGGCGGCGATGGCAGCGGGTTCGGCCGCGGCGGCCAAGCGCGCGTCGACGAGCTCGTCGGTGAGGATCCGCTCGTCGAAGACCATGGTGCGCAACCAGGACAGCACCCGCTCGCGCGTCGGGTCGGCGGTGAAGTCGAGCAGCCGCCGGATGCCTTCGGAGGGTTCGGGACCAAGCACGTTGACGCCGACCCCGCCCGGCGCCATCAGGACCAGCCGGTCGACCCTGGTCGGGTAATCGAGGGCGAAGAGGGTGGCCACCGCACCGCCCATCGAATTGCCGAGCACATGCGCGCTCGGCAGCTCCAAGCTGTCGAGCAGGCCGAGCACCGCGTCGGCCGAGATGCGCAGGTAGTTGCGGTCGTACACGTCCGGGCGCGCGCTGGCGCCGAAGCCAGGCTGGTCCAGGATCAGGCAGCGGAAGTGCTCGGACAGCGTCGCCAGGTTGCCGCCGAAGTTGGCCCAGCCCGATACGCCGGGACCCGAGCCGTGCAGCAGCACCAGCGGCGGACCCGAACCCGCCTCGTGGTAGCGAAGTTTCAACCCGTCGACATCCACCCAGCGGGTGGTCTCCGCCGCGGTGAGCGTCACCGTCACACCATCCGATCTTCGACGGTCAGGCCGAATTCGCCGCGGCCGAACATGGCCAGCGCGCGCTCGACGTCGTTGATGACGTGCACGCTGCCCGCGTGCGCGTCGCGCCAATGCCGTTCGATGGCGTTCGGCTTGCGGATCGAATGCCCGCCGGAGTTGTCGAAGAGCAGCTCGATCGCCTGGATCGCCCGCTCGGTGCCGCGCACCTGGTCGCGGCGGGTGCGCAGGCGCACCTCGTCCGGAATCGGTTCGCCCGCTTCGGCATAGCGCAGCTGCTCGGCGATATTGCGCTCCATCTGCAGGATCGCGGCATCGATCTCGGAGGCGGCGCGGGCGACCCGGACGTGGGCGAACGCGTCCTCGGCCACCTTCTGGCCGCCGTAGGACAGCCGCACCCGTTCGCGCATCCGCTCGATGTGCGCCTCGTACGCGCCCTGCGCGGCGCCGATGATCGGCGCGGTGATGGTGTTGGAGAACACGCCCGCGAACGGAATCTTGTACAGCGCGGCGGGATTCGCCTCCTGGCCGGGTCCGCGCAGCTGCGACTGCTCGGTGGCGCTGTAGGCGCGGTGGTGCGGCACGAACGCCTTCTCGATGACGATGTCGTTGCTTCCGGTGCCGGACAGGCCGACCACGTGCCAGACGTCGTCGATGACGTAGTCCGCGCGCGGCACCAGGATCGTCAGGTAGTCGCTCGGCTTGCCGTTCTCGTCGGGGGCGAGCGCGCCGAGGAACGCCCACTGGGCGTGGTCGCAGCCGGAGGAGAAGCTCCACCGCCCGCTCACCTCGTAGCCGCCCTCGACCGGGGTGAGCAGGCCCGTCGGCGCGTACGACGAGGAGATCAGCGTGTCGGAGTCGGAGCCCCACACCTCCTCCTGCGCCTTCAGCGGGAACAGCGCGAGCTGCCACGGGTGCACGCCGAGCACCGAGGACACCCAGCCGGTCGACGGGCACGCCGAGGCGATCGCGCGGATCACCTCGTAGAAGGCGACGGGGGAGGACTCGTCACCACCGAACCGGGCGGGCTGCAGCATCCGGAACACGCCTGCCTCGGTCAGCTCCCGGATGCTCTGCACCGGGACCCGCCGCTGCGCGTCGGTGTCCGCGGCTCGTTCGCGGATCGCCGGAAGCAGGTCCCGGACCCGATCGAGCACCTTGTTGGTCATGACGGGTGTCCTCCTGTGTTTCGTCGGGCAGGGAACCGCCTGCGCGGCCCCCGCCATGGTGGCGACGTTAGGGCCGTCCGCCCCTCGTCCGGTGGGATCAGTCCCGGTGATCGGAACCGTGTGAGCTGGGGTTCCCTGCGCTCAGCGGGCGGCGGCGCGGCCCGCGAGGCGGCCGAAGAACGTGCCGTCGCCGAGCGAGGTGCCGCTGATGTAGCCCTCGCCGTGCAGGCCGGAGCTGGCGCGTCCGGCGGCGAAAAGGCCAGGGATCGGCGCACCGCCGAGGTCGAGCACCTCGCCGTCCACGGTGGTGTGCAGGCCGCCGAGTGTGAACACCGATGCGCCGGTGCCGCGCCGGTCACCGGTCTCCGCCGGCGGGCGAATACCGGCGCGGACGTCGATGGCGGCCAGCGGCGGAGTCAGCGGACGCAGCCAGCGCGGCGCCTTGTGGAAGTCGGGATCCGTTCCGCGCGCGGCGAATTCGTTGTAGCGCGCGATGGTCGCGGCGAGCGCTCCTTGCGGCGTGCCGAGCAGCTGTTCGAGTTCGTCCGCGGTCTCGGCGACGTGGGTGGGACGCACGCCCCAGCGCTGCGGTTCGGGTACCGCCTCGTAGGCCTGCTCGTCCAGCACCACCCACACGTCCATGTCCTGCCGGAACAGGGCGGCCTGGCCGATGCGACCGGGGTAGGTGTCCTCGTTGACGAATCGCGCGCCGCGTCCGTTGACGACCATGCCGCGGGCCGCGAAACCGGGGATCAACGAGATGCCGACCTGCCCCGCGGACATGTGGCGCACCGCGGCGCCCGCCGCCTGCGCCATCCGGATTCCGCTGCCGTCGTCGGTGCCCGCGCTGACCTTGGTGTGGTGCAGCAGCCGAGGGGCGTGCGCGGCCAGCATCCGGTCGTCGTCGACGAAGCCGCCCGTGGTGAGCACGACACCGCGCCGCGCGCGCACGGTGAACTCGCGGCCGTAGCGGCGCGCGACCACGCCGGTGATCGTGCCGTCCTCGGCGCGAATCAGATTCGTCGCGTAGCTGTCGAATTGCGCTTGCGCACCGGCGTTCTCGGCCGCGCCCGCGAGTACGTCCATCAGCAGCCGGCCACCGAAGTCGTTGGCGGCGGGCCGGTGTCCGCGCGGTGCGGGCGTCGCGAGATCGGTGAACGGCCAGCTGTTCTCGCCGAGCCACATGAGTCCGTCGTCGGTCGGCGGGACCCAGGCGGGCGCGTCCCACAGGCTCGGCTTGAACGGCACACCGCGCGCGACGAGCCAGTGGAAGTGCGCGACGCTGTCGGCGCAGTAGCGCTCGATCTTCGCCTCGTCCGCGCCGGGGCCGAGCGCGGCGCGCAGGAACGCCGCCATCTGCTCGGGGGTGTCGGTGAAGCCGCAGGCCTGCTGGATGGGGGTGCCGCCGCCGAGATAGATCTCGCCGCCCGACATCGCCGACGCGCCGCCCGGTCCGCCCGAGCGTTCCAGCACCAGCACCCGCGCTCCCGCCTCGGCGGCCTCGAAAGCCGCTGCGGCTCCGGCACATCCGTAGCCGACGACGAGGACGTCGGTGTCGATGTCGTAGGCGCCGACTTCCGCTGCCGCCCGCGGTGCGACCGACCGGGCCGCCGCGCCCAGAGTTTCGCTCATGCTTGCGACAGTCGCCCCTCGCCGGGCGCCCGGACACCGATCATCTCGGTGGCCGATAGCTCCCTCCCGGTCAGTGGGACTGAACCGGTTGCGGCGGTCGCGCACTGGCAAAGGTGTGTGAACGGCGTCACGTTTGTGGGTGGCGCAGTGAGGAGAGGATATCGATGCGGGTCCTGATCACCGGAATCACCGAACCGAGCGGTCGGGCGGTGGCGCGCATGCTGTTGGCCGCCGGGCACGACGTGGCCGGTCTGGACCGCCGGTGGCACCGCTTCGTCGACCCCCGGGTGCGGTTCACCGCGGGGGACCCGGCCGATGCCGCGGCCTGCGCCCGTGCCGTCGCGGGCTGCGACACCGTCGTCCACTTGGCCGGTCCGGCCGTCGGCGCGGTGGCCGCGGCCGCCAGGGACGCCGGCGCGCGCGTGGTGGTGCCGGTCGTCGCGGGTGCGCGCTCGGCCGGTGTGCCGGAATCCGAAGTCGCCGAACGGCTTCGGGCCTCGGGAGCCGACCACCTGCTGATCCGCACCGCGTTGGTCGCCGGTCGTCGCGTCGGCCACGAGACGCGACGCGCGCTCGAACCGATCCTCGGCGCCAAGTCCGGCGGCGGCTTCCAGCTGCTGCACAGCGACGACCTGGACCGATTCCTCGTGCTCGCGGCGACCTCGCCGCGGGTCGGCGTCGTCGAGCTCGCCGCGCCGGGACTGGTGACGACCGACGAGGTGCGGGCGATGATGCGCGCCGCCGGGGTGCGCTACTCCGCCTGGGTGCCGGGCTGGTCGGCCCGCAGGCCGCTGCTGAATGCCACGGCGGCGCAGGAGGACTGGGGATTCCGCTGCGGCTGGACCGCGGCCGAGACGGCGGCCGATCTGGTGCGCGGACTGGTCGGCCGCAAGCCGTCGGGTGGTTCCTTCCGCACCCGCAGCGGCGCGATTCCGTTGCCTTCCCACGTGATTCCCGCGCGGGCCGCCACCTCGGACCGGCACCGCCTGGTCGACGTCGCGCCCGAGGGTCTCGAGGGCGAGTTCGACGACCGCGTCGACCCTCGCTACCCGGTGCACACCGCGACCAACACCTCCGAGGCGCTGCCCGGCCCGATGACGCCGCTCACCATCGACCTGCACGCGGGCGCCATCCGGCTCGCCAACGAGGCGATGGGCACCATGATCGCGCTCGACGGCATCGCTTTGGAGCACTGGACGAGCCGGGTGACCACCGTGCTCGGCCACCACATCTACATCAACGCCTCGATCGGCGTGCTCGCCGCCGAGAACATGCCCGGCTGGGACGAGGAGAGCATCCGCCGTGACGCCTACGGCAACATCCCCGACGAGATCCCGCTCCAGCCGCACGGGAAGCCGCCGATGCCAACGGGTTTGGCGAGCACCGCCGCCACCGTGCGGGCCACCTCCCGGGTCATCGCCACCGCCCGCCGTTTCGCCGCGACCGCCGAACTGATCAACGCCGCCTCGCACACCGAGGCGCTGACCGCCGAACAGATCGCCGAACTCACCGACGAGCAGCTGCACGTGCGCGCGCTGCTCTGGCGCGACCGGCTGCACCAGGCCTGGCAGGCTGCCTCCATCGGCGTCATGATGACCGGCGCGGCCACCGCCGTGCACGCCCGAGGCAAGAACGCGGGCGAGGTCCCGATCGACCTGAACCGGCTGGAATCGGCGAAGCCGATGCTCGCGGTGGAACGGCTTGCCGCACTCTGCCGCGCCGACTCGGCGCTGCTCGAGATCGCGGGCACCGGTGACGTCGCGGCGGCGCGCGCCGCCTCGCCCGCCTTCGCCGCGGCGCTCGACGAGGAACTCGCTCGGATCGGCCACCGCGGCCCCGGCGAATGCGAGCTGGTCAACCCGACCTTCGGTGACCGTCCCTCGTTGCTGGTCACCGCCGCCGCGCGGGCCGCCCAAATGCCAGCCCCCACACGCGAACCCGTTGACGCCGCGCCGAGCCGCACCGCCCGGATGGCGGCAGGCGCCACCGTCGCAAGGGAACGGGCCCGCGACGCGGTCGTCCGTATCACGCACTGCCTGCGCATGGTGGTCCGGGAACGCGCCGACCGGCTGATCCGCTCCGGCAAGCTGCGCGAGGTCGACGACGTCTGCTACCTGAGCCTGGACGAGATCTTCTGCCTGCCCGCCGATGCGGCCGAACGGGTCGAGCGCCGCCGCGCCGAGCGCAAGCGCCTGCGCGACATCCGGATGCCCGATGTCGTTGCCGGACAGTGGGAACCGGTCGCCGACGCGGGCGCGCTCGCCGCCGACGAGAGCCTCACCGGTATCGGCGTGTGTCCCGGCGTGGTGGAAGGCACCGTGAAGCTGGTGCTTTCGCTCGACGACGACATCGAGCCGGGGGACATCCTGGTCGCCTCGGTGACCGACACCGGGCACACCGCGATGTTCGCCTACGCCGCGGCGGTGGTCACCGACATCGGCGGTTCCGCCTCGCACGCGGCCATCGTGGCGCGCGAATTCGGCATCCCCTGCGTGGTGGACACCAAGACCGCGACCACCAGTCTGTCCGACGGGCAGCGCGTGCGGGTGGACGGTGCGGCGGGCACCGTCACGCTGCTCGCCGACTGATCACGAAAAACTCTGTTCCCGAGTCGCTTCGGGCGGAATCGACGGCACCGCCGCGTCCCTGGATGCGGGTGGGGGGCGGTGCCGTGCACCCACTTGGGCTCACCGTGCAGAACCGGGCCCATGATCGAAAGGAACACCCCCGTGACCATTTCACGCGCAATGCGCGGCGTCGTAGCGGCCTCGGCCGCGGTACTTCTCGGCGTCCTGCCGGTCACCGTCGCGCCCGCGCTCGCCGGTCCGGCCGTCCCCGTCCTCGAATCGCCGGGCAAGCACGATCGCCCGATGGGCTTGGCGCACGCGCCCAACGCCCGTGACATCGGCGGCTACCCGGCCAAGCGCGGCAACCGCGTGGCGACCGGCGTCGTCTACCGCACCGACGCGCTCGCCAAGCTCGACGCGGGCGAACAGCAGAAGCTGGTGGAGCTCGGCATCACCCAGGTCATCGACTTCCGCAGCCCGACCGAGGCGTCCCGCGATCCCGACAAGCTCCCGTCCGGCATTCGCCGCACCGAGCTGCCGGTCTTCGACCCCGCCAACGACTTCTTCCTCATGGTGTCCGGGCTCATCCAGGCCGGCCCCGACAAGCAGCAGGAAGTGCTCAGCGACGGCAAGGCCGCCGAGATCATGCGCACCTACTACCGCTGGTTCGTCACCGACCCGACCGCACGCGGCCAGTTCGCCGCCGCGTTCCGGGAGGTCGCGAACGCCCAAGGCGCGGTGCTTTACCACTGCACAGCGGGTAAGGACCGCACCGGCTGGATGACCGCCATCCTGATGAGCGCGCTCGACGTGCCGAAGGGCCAGATCTACAACGACTTCCTGGAATCCAACGACAACCTCGCCGTGGGCAACAAGCACCTGCTCGACGCCCTCGTTCAGCAGGGGCTCGTCAAGGACCGCACGCTGTGGGAGCCGATCGTCGGTGTCGACCGCAGCTTCCTCGACGCGGCCTTCGACCAGGTCCAGCAGTCCTACGGTTCCTTCGATCGCTTCCTGCGCGAGGGGCTCGGCATCGACGCGGCGACCCTCGAGGCGGTGCGGGCGAAGCTGCTGACCAAGCACTGAGCCGCCGACCGAGCGGAACAGCTGATCGAGCGCCGAGTTCGCGGGAGCACCGCCCCCCCTGGTATCGCACAGGGCGGCGGTGCCGTCGCTCGTCTCCGCTGACGACAAGGCAAAGGCGCGGACATCCTCCCCGGCGGCACTCGTGCCCAAAATTCTTCCGCGCGACTGCATCGCCGTCGACGAGAGCGGCGGACCCGTCCAGACGCGACTGCTCGACTGCGACCAACCGGCGGCCACCTATCGCGTGATCGAGCGGCACGAGTCCGACGACGGTGTCTGCCCGGTCGAAGGCTCCGCCCGAATCACCTTGGATTCGGGCGTAACGCACGGTTCGACGATCTGCCTCAGCCGCAAGTGATCCGCGTCGTTCACTCCGCGTCGTCGAGCAGATGCCGCGGCGCGGCCTGCCGCCACGAGTCGAGCACGATGGCCTCCAGCTCGTCTCGGTCGTCGAGCGCCGCGAGCCGCACCCGAACCCACGGATTGTTCGCCTCGTGCGCCGCGATCCAGAACTTCTCCGGCTCCGCCACCACCAACTCGTCCCGATCGACCGCCGGGCACCGCACCGCCATCGACGTCTCGTTCTCCGGCAACGTCAGGAACAACTTCCCCGCGACCCGGAAAATCGGCATACCCCAAGCGAACTGCTCGCTCGTCTCCGCCAACGACAAGGCATAGGCACGGACATCGTCCCCGGTGGCACTCATGCCCCGAATCCTTCCAGGTGTCACCGACATCCGGACGACCTGCGTGCCGTCACTTCGACACGCTGTACAGCGTCAGTGTGTGGTCGACGCAGCGGGTGACGAAGGCGCTGTCGAGCGGCCGGTCACTGACCAACAGCCTGAAATACAAGGGGGCGGAAAGGGTTTCGAGAACCTCACGGGGTTCCACGTCATCGGGCAGCTCGCCGCGGTCGACGGCTCTGCGGATGACGTGGTACGTCCGTTCGAATCGTTCGTTCCAGAAACGGTGGCGTGCGGCGGCGACGTCCGGGTCGGCGGATAGGGCGATGGTGGTGCCGAGCAGGCGCGCGATGCCGGGGCGGGAGATCAGGTGCGAGATCTGCTCGGCGAGTTGTCGGAGATCTCCGCGCAGAGTTCCGGTGTCGGGTGCGGGGTTGCCCGCCGCCGCCATCTCGGTGACCGCTTCGGCGATCAGGGCGGTGCGGGTGCCCCATCGCCGATAGATCGTCGTCTCGGCGACACCGGCTCGGGCGGCGACGTCGCCGATGGTCAAGCCCTCGATGCCGTGTTCGGCGACCTGATCCAGTGTCGCGGTGAGTACGGCTTCCCGCACCCGAGCGGAGCGTCCCCCGGTCCGTTTGCGCGGAACCGGGGACGTTTCCGATGGCTCGTTCTCGGGATCACGTCTGTGCTGGTTCATGGCCCTGTCCACTCGACTAAAAGCTATTTCCGCTTGCGTTTAGTCGATACTAGCTCCATGCTTAAAGCAAGAATATATGGCGTTAACGCGCGGCTTGGTTCCGCGGTCTCCTGCGGTGAGCGGCGCGTGTACGGCTGAGTGAACGCCGCAGCGGGGAGAACCACTCGCGGGCACAGGAGAGGCAGGAACCATGGTCGAGGTCATTGAGATCCGCGCGATCGTCGGCGGGAAAGCGGTCTCGCGTGAACAGGTGCTCGCGTGGGAATCACGCCGGGCCGACGCGGTGCTGCAGAAGTTCGCCGCGCGGCTCGGCCGCCGCGGCATGGCCGAACTCATGCCCGACCGCACCATCGATGAGGTGCGCGGCGCTTCTCTCGACGTGCGGCGATCCGAATCGACGACGCTGAAGATCCGGCTCGGCCATGCCGGTGTCTACGCCATGCTCAGGCGCGAGCTGGCGCTGTCCGAGCGGATGACTCGCATCGGTGTCGCCGCGAGTCGAGGGCGGACCAAGCACGCCATCACCCGTCTGGAAGTACCGGGCTACTCCGCCGAGCGGTTCGCCGCATGGTTCGACGATCTGACCGCCGTCAACGCCGAAACCGACATGATCGGCGCCTGCCCCGACCACTACCTGTTGCGTGGCCTGCCCGACGGACGTCAGGAAGTCGTCGAAACAACCGGCGGATCACCGGCGGCGTCGCGGTTCCTCATCGACTATGCCGAAACCGAAAGTCTGACCGTCCCGATCGATCCCGGCTACCCCATCCAGATCGCGGGCCAAGCCGTCCTCGACGACGGTCTGGTCATCGGCGGTGTGCGCCATCAGTTCCGTGACCGCGACGGCACACTCGAGGCACTGCTGACCGTGCAGTTCCCAGCTACCGTGCCCGCCAGGCTCATTCGCCAGCACGAGTGGCATCTGGCGGTGGAGTTCAGCAACTGGATGATCGCGGCGGCGCCGGTCGCGGCCACGTCGTGAGGTCCGGTCGCCATCGATCAACGATGCGGTACCGGCCGGGGCCAACCGCCGGGCGGTGATGTGGGAGGCGGAGCGGGCTGGTTGGGGAGAAGGGGGATCGGCCGTCGCAGGTCGACCACGTTCGCCACCTTGAATACACGCTCGCGCTTCATGATCGGCCCGGCTTCCGGCGCGCCGAGCGACACGGTCACGGTGCAGTCGCCGGGGCCAAGTGCCACCAGCATGCCGTTGCGCACGATGGCCGCGAGCGGCTGAACGAGCACCGCCACACCGAGTTCCATGGTGAACTCGCCGATCCGGTTCTCACCGACGACGACCTCGAGGCGCGGACAGCAGGTCCGGGTGACCTCGTGTGCGTACAGCTCGACCCGCTCGACTCCGCCCGCGCGGGTTCGCATCGCCGCGCCGCGCAGCCGTTCGTAGCGGCGCCACCCCGCGACCGCGACCCCGCCCAGGTCGATCTCGAGCAGCCCGTCGACCGCCTTGACCACCTCACACAGCGCCGTGGATCGCAGGCCCGCCGCGACGACCGGCGCGCGCCGCAGCGCCAGCCCCTCGACACCGCTCGTACGCAGGCGCTCGACCAGCTCGTGTTCGACGACTTCACGGGCGGCGCAACCGAAGAGTGCCTGCCGAGCCGTGATCGTTGCCGGACTCGTCATCATGGAACCTCCCTGACCTGTAGCCACGGCTCGCCGACTGTCAGCAGCACCCGCACCGCCGGAGCGCCGACCCCGGCGACCTCACGAACGTGGATGGACGGCCGGATATCCCCGACCACCCGCACGCGAAGCTGCGGCGGAAGCGCGTCACGGGCGTGCTCGGGCGCTGGACCGGCAGGACGCCCGCGTCGCCGACGCGTGACGAGCGCCGCGCCGCCGAGCGCCAAGAGGAACGCGCCGACGCCCAGTGCGTCGCCGAGGCGACTGTCCTGCTGCTTTTCCTCAGCCACCGGTGACGCGGTCGGCGAACCGGTGTCGAACGGTGGCTGGACAGCCGACTGCGTGATGGTTGTGAGGATCGGGCGCGCGGTCGGCGAAGTCGTGCCGAACGGTGGCGCGACGAATGATCCGGTGGTGGTAGGGACGGTCGGCTGTGCGGTGGTTGCCGTCGCCTGCGGATCGGTCGTCGTGGCTTCCTGCGGATCGTTCGTCGTGGTGGCTACGGACGAATCGTTCGCCGTAGTCACGGGCGGATCGTTCGTCGTGGTGGCTACGGACGAATCGTTCGCCGTAGTCACGGGCGGATCGATCGTCGTAACGGTCACGGGCGGGTCCGTGCTCGGCGGCACGTACGACGTGTCACAGCATTCGGTCGTGTCCGTCGGCCAGGCGGGCTCGCTGTTCGTGGGCGTCGACCCGGCAATCGGCACCAGCCCCACCCCGAGCGCCCCCGCCGCCGCTCCGGCGACGAGGAACGCGCGCGCCCCACTGGTCATAACTACCTCCGAAAGCCCGGCTCATCGCCGCCCGATCCCTGCTCGACACCAAGCCTTCGCCCCTCGCGACACGCCGACGCGAGTAATCGACTACTTGTTTCAGCAGCTGGCAGACCAGCACAGCTATCGGAGTGCAACTGCGTGGCGGCCAACATTCGGATGCGGCGATGTCTGGTACATCAGGGACGTACGGAGGGTGCGGCTACTCGATTACTGCGCCGCGGAGGTGGTTGGGGCCGTCGGTGTGGCGGACGATGTGGCGGCCTCGGAGGTGGTCGTTGGCGGCTGGGTCGTGGTGGTTGCCGTGGGGGTCGGGGTGGGGCGGATCGGGTCGGGGCATTTGCCTTCTCGCACACCCATGCTGTTGATCTCGTCGTTGGAGCGGGGATCGCCCGTGTAGTCGATTCGGTTCGTGCACTCCACGTAGTCGCCCGTGCCGCAGTTCTCGGTGCTGCAGTTGTCGGTGCCGGGTGCGCCGCAATAGATGGCGCCGCAGTTGTCGGTGCCGAGGTTGCCGCAGTTCTCGGTGCTGCAGTTGTCGGTGCCGGGCGGGCCGCAGTAGATCGCGCCGCACTCGTCCGTGCCGGGGGCGTTCGGCTGCGGTGCGTTGGCGTTGGGCTGGGCCTGCCCCTGGTTGCCGGATCCGGGCTGCGATCCGCCCTGACCCTGCGCTCCGCCCGGATTGCCCGGCGCCGCAGGCGAACTCGTCGACGTCTCCGTCTTCGTCGCGCTGACCGAGGTTGTGGTCACCGTAGTCGACGCCGACGCGCCGGAGTCCGCCTCCTTCGACGAACACGACGCCACCACCAGCACCAGCGCCACCACTGCCAGTAGCACACCCGCCGCCGCCCGCAACCGCCTACCCACCCACATCATCCGCACATCTCCTCGCTCTGTCACCGCAGCGTACCCCGGCGGGGTAGGTAACCAAATTTCCACGGAGACCATATTTTTCGGGGCAGGCGGTGGAACATGGCGCACGGTACGCGCGCGGTGCCCGCCTAAGTCGGCGGGGGGAGTCGGCCCGGAAATCAGTGGCCGGGCAATGGAACGGCTACCAGTTTCGGGTGCGGGACCGGCAGGCTCGCGGCGGTGCTGGCCGAATAGGTGCCCAGCGGTCACCGAGATCGGCTGCCGCAAGGGTCGGCCAACACCGCGACACTATTTGGAATGGCTATCCTTCAAACGGAGCGGGGTGCTCGGTAGAGCCCGCTCCCGCATCGAAGGATCGCCCCGAGATGCGAGCCGGTGTTTTCGTGTGGGGAGTGCAGTTGATCGACCGCGTCATCTCTCGGAATCGACTGGCGGCCATGGTCGCCGTGCTGCTGCTGGCCTCGGGCCTTGTCGCGCTCGGTGGTCCGCGCGCGTACGCGGCCGAGATCACCCACCGCACCTACACCAACGCGGCGGGCACTCGAAGCTACTACCTGCACGTGCCACCGGGTGACACGGCGGGCAAACCCCTGATGATCTACCTGCACGGCTGCACCGATCCCGAAGCGCAGCTGGCCGACAACGGCTTCTCGCTGACCAGGATCGCCGACGAGCTGGGCTTCGTCCTCGCGTACCCGATCCAGACCAGGGACGCCAACGAACGCTGGTGCTGGAACTGGTTCGACCCCGCCAACCAGGACCGCGACACCGGTGAGCCCTCGATCGTCGCGGGCATCACCGAAACCCTGATCGAGGAGTTCGGGATCGACCGCGCACGCGTGTACGTCGGCGGCTATTCCGCGGGCGGCGGTATGAGCACCGTGATGGCTGCGACGTATCCGGATCTGTACGCCGCCATAGCCCCGATGGCGGGTGGACCGCACGGCATGAGCCTGCGGCCGCCCGCAGCGGATCTCACCGGAGCCACCATCGTCGCGTCGATGGGCCCACGGGCCCGCCCGGTCCCGGCCTTCTTCCTCCAGGACTTCGCCGATCAGACCAGCCTCTACCCGATCGGCCGTGCCAACATCCTGCAGTGGCTCGGCGCCTATCGGCGAGCGGGCAATCTCACCCTCGCCGACGCGCCGACCGCGATCACCACCACCGCGGATCCCGTCCCCGCGACCATCGAGTACTACATCGAAAGAGGCTGTGAACTGGCTCAATTCGTCACACCCCTCGGACCGGACCACATCGGCGGCGGGCTGCTCATGCAGTCCGCGTCGGGCCTCACGCTGCAGCGGCGGATGATGGACTTCCTTCTGGCACACCGACTCACCGGTCCGGGTAGAGCCTGCTGAGAGCTATTCCACCGCCACCACATCCGCCTCGCCGAGCGAGATCCAGTACCGCCGCGCGGGCCCGAGTTCGGTGTCCCGGATTTCCTCGAGCACCCCGCCGTGCCGTTCGATCGTCTTCGCCGAGGCGAGATTGTCCGCCGCGCAGATGGCCAGGATCCGGTCCATGCCCAAAGCCCTTGCCTGGTCGAGCATCCGGCCGAGCGCCCACGTCGCCAGTCCACGGCGGCGGGCGGACGGTCGGATGCCGTAGCCGATGTGACCCGACCGTTCCGCGAACTCGTCAAACCGGAGCGCGATCCCACCGATCACCCGATCACCTTCGACGATCCACCGGTACACACACGACCTCGCACCGGACATCCGCGCGACCCACGCCGCGAACCCGTCCGCCGACTCGACCTCGTCCGACGCCCGCAACCCGAAACCGTCCTCGTGCAGACCGGGACCCCACTCCGCGTGCGCCTCCAGCCACGCGGCATGCAGACGCGTGGTCGGCGCGATCAGCTCGGGCATAGCAGGACCCTACCGAGCGACCTACGTGCCGGGTCTCCCGTCCGCCCGGTAGCTGCGGGCGATGAGCGCCGAGCGCAGATGCCACATCCCGTTCGCCGGCGCGGCGTCGAGACCGGTCAGCTGGGCGGTGCGTTTGAGGCGCAGGTCGACGGTGTTGGGGTGCACGTGGAGTGCGCGGGCGGTGCGCCGCCGGTCGAGGCTGTGCGCCACGTAGCAGTAGAGGGTGGCGAGCAATTCCGGGTGTTCGTCGAGGGGGTCGAGCAGCGCGGCGAGGAATTCGCGGCCGGGTCCGGGGCGGGTCAGCTGGTACTCGAGCGCCAGGTCCGGGAACCGGTGCAGCGCGCCGCTGACGCCGAGGCGCTGCGCCATGTCGAGCAGATTGTGCGCGTCCTCGGCGCGGGCCGGGATGTCGGAGGCCGGTGAGCGCACGACGACGGCGGTGATCGGGGTGCCCGCCGCGTTCAGGACGTCGTCGAACAACGAGTCGAGCCGGTCGTCGGAGAAGGACGTCGGCAGCATCACGGTGCCGCCGTGGACCGACAGGATCGACAGCGCCGCTCCCTCGCTTCGCTCGGCGAACTCGGTCTCGATCCGATACAGCCTGCGCCGGGCGGCGACGCGGTGATCCAACCCGAGGCGCGACTCCTCGCAGGGCGGGATCCCCACCGCGAAGATCCAGTACTCCTCGGCCAGTTCGACGCCGCACTGACGGGCGGCGGCCGCCGTGGCCCGTCCGGCGCGCAGGGCCTCGGCGAAGGTGCGCGTCGTCGTCTGGTGCTGGGGCGCCGTGGCGCGGAGTTCGCGCACATAGCCGCGGGAGATCGTCGAGGTGATGACGCCGAGCAAGTCGACGACGGCGGCCGTCTTGCGCCGCAGGTCGGCATAGTCCTGGGCGGTCGGGTCGTGGGCGCCCGGCAGTCTGGACCGCCCGGCGACCATGTCCATCCCCGCCCGGAACGCCTCGTGCACAGCGCGAAGCACCGTCTCCAGCGGGATCCCGCCCCGTGCCCACACCCCGGCCGCCAGCTCGAGTTGCGCGGTGCCGTCCCCGCCGTCGGCACCGACCGCGAGCCGCAGACTCTCGCGAATCGCGGTGATCTCGCACTGCGCGGCGCCGCCCGGCCGCGGTGCGACGGCCGCGAGGAAATAGGCGACCACCCGCTGCGCGAGTCTGCCGATATCGCCGAGCGCTCCGACCGGGTGTCCGGTCGACGGTCTCGAGTCGTTGTCGTGGGCGTCGATCTCCATCAGACCGACGCGCGTAGCGCGTTCCTGTAGCAACTGTCGCTCCTATCACCTGCTTCGGGTCGGACCGGCTCGCCATGAGCGACACTATGGTCGGATCGAGTCCCGAAGTGTCCAACAATTCGGACACTGGTGTGGGTGCGACTTCGCCCTGTTCACGGGCACCGCGGGTCACCCGTAGACGGCGTCCCTGGCGCGGGCGTAAGTGTCGCGGATGGCCTGGCCGGTGGCCACGCCCGCCGCGGAGGGGTGGATTTCCGCGGCCCTGCGGGTCGGCCAAGGCGGGGGAGCGGGGGTGCCCGCGAGGGCCCAGGCGGCTTGGCGGGCCGCGCCGAGGGCGACGTATTCTTCGGGTTCGGGGATCGTGACGGGTCGGCCGAGGATCTGCGCGGCGATCGCGCGGACGAGGGACGAGCGGGCGGCGCCGCCGATGAGGAGGACGCGGCGCGGTGCGATGCCGGTGGCGACGAGGCGGTCGAGGGCGTCGGCCATGTTGCAGAGCATGCCCTCGTAGGTGGCGCGGGCGAGGTGCCAGGAGTGCATATTGCGTGGCCGCAGACCGTGCAGGCTGCCCGTCGCGTGCGGCAGATTGGGGGTGCGTTCGCCGGTGAGGTACGGGAGCAGGACGAGTCCTTCGGCGCCCGGGGGAGCTTGGGCCGCAAGGGCTTCCAGACCGTAAAGGTCGACGCCGAGAAGCTGCGCGGAGGCGGTGAGCACGCGCGCCGCGTTGAGCGTGCAGACTAGTGGAAGGAACGAACCGGTCGCGTCGGCGAACCCGGCGATGGCGCCGGACGGGTCGGCGCTCGGCGCGCTGCCGCGCGCGTAGACGGTGCCGCTGGTGCCGAGGGACATCACGACGTCGCCGGGTTCGAGCCCCAATCCCAGTGCGGCCCCGGCGTTGTCGCCGGTACCCGCCGCGACCAGTGCGCCCGTGGCGGTGCGTCCCGCGGATTCGGCCGGTCCGAGCACCCGCGGCAGCTGCGGTGTGCGTCCACGAAAAGCCAGAGATACCAAGTCTTCTCGGTAGCGTTCCGTCGCAGGCGACCAGTAGCCGGTACCCGAGGCGTCGCCGCGGTCGGTGACGGGTTCGGCATCCGGGCCGCGTAACCGCCAGGTCAGGTAATCGTGCGGCAGCAGGATTCGCCGGGCGCGGTCGGCGAGATCGGGTTCGTGATCGGCGAACCAGCGCAGCTTCGTGACGGTGAACGCGGCGACCGGCACGCTGCCCACCGCGTCGGCCCACGCGCCAGGACCACCGAGCTCGCGAACGAGGTCCTCGGCCGCCGCGGCCGAGCGAACGTCGTTCCACAGCAACGCATCTCGCAGTGGTAGGCCGTCGGCGTCCAGCGCGACCATGCCGTGCTGCTGTCCGGCCACCGCGATCGCGTCGACCCGATCGAGCAGCCCGTTGCCCGCGGCGCGCAGCGCGTCCCACCAAGCCTCGGCGGGCACGGCGGTGCCGTCGGGATGCGGTGCGGTGCCCCGCTCGAGCACCGCACCGGTCGCCGCGTCGCAGACGACGATCTTGCACGACTGGGTGGAGCTGTCCACCCCGGCCACCCGTGTCATCCGGACCGGTCCGGGCGGATCTGGATCTTGCGGCCGACGCCCTCGCGGAAAGCCGTGAGCGCGTCGGGAAATTCGTCGAGTGCGAAGCCGTGGGTGATCATGGTGTCGGCGTCGATCACGCCCTTGCCCATCAACTCCACCGCCCGTCCGAAACTGTGCAGCACCGCCATCGAGCCGACGATGGTGATCTCGTCGTTGTAGACACGGAACGGGGAGAAGGCGGCGGTCGCCGCGCCGGGCGCGACGCCGAACTGCTGATACACCCCGCCGCGCCGGACCCTGGTCAAACCGTCCTCGATCGCGGGGATCGCCCCGGTGCAGTCGATGACGATCTCCCACCCCCGCGGACGGTCGAAGCCGTCGGCCTCGGTCCCGACCGCGTCCGCGCCGAGTTTCTCGGCCACCGCGAGCCGCGCGGTGTTCAGATCGACGACCGAGACCGACGCCGCGCCCGCCACTCGCGCCAACTGGAGCATCAGCAGTCCCATGGTGCCCGCGCCGTAGAGCAGATAGTGGGCGCCGAGCGCGCGGGGCAGCACGTCGAAGGCGTGCACGGCGCAGGACAGCGGTTCGACCAGCGCGCCGTGGCTCAGCGAGACCGAATCCGGCAGTCGGTGGCAGTTGGCGGCGGGCACCGCGACGTACTCGGCCATCGCACCGTCCACGGTGTCGCCGATCGCGCCCCAGCGCTCGCACAGATTGCCGCGGCCGATCGCGCAGTAGTGGCAGGCCCCGCAGAACAGCGAGGGATCCACCGCGACCCGATCGCCCGTCGCGACGCCAACCACGTCGTTGCCGACGGCGACCACCTCGCCCGCGAACTCGTGCCCCGGCACGATCGGATACGGCGTCGGCGGAAACTCGCCGTCCACGATGTGCGCGTCGGTGCCGCAGATTCCGACCGCGGCGACGCGCACCACCACCGCGCCGGGACCGGGGACCGGATCCGGCACGGTCTGCACCGAACAACGACCTGGCGTCTCGATGACCACCGCGCGCATCCTTCTACCATGCACCCGGATCACGGTGCGGTGGCGCATTTCGGGTATTCGCGCCCGCGATCGGGCACACTGACCCGGTGCGTGCGGACCCGAGTCGACCAACCGACGATCCCGATCCGGCGGCGGTTCGGACCGAGTTCGACCCCGCCGCGACCGAGCATCCGTTTCTGGAACTGGCCAGGGGCGAACGAAACTGGATCCGGGCTCGTCGCCTACCCGACGGCATGTACGAACTCCAGCACCGCGGCGGTGCGGATCCGCGCCACTTCGAGTTGTACACCTCCGACCACTGCCTGGTCCGCGACCTGTTGTGCGCCTGGCTCGACGACGCTCCCGGCTGGTCCGAGGCCGCGGTCTGGTCTCCTGTCGATCCGGCGATCGAGGAACTCGAACGCGTGCGCAGCGAATTGTCCGGGTTGCTCGGCGGTTTGACGGTGCTCGACGACCTCGGGGCGGGACTGGATCTGGCGCTGGCGCGCGCGGACGAGCTGATGAGCGATCTGGATGCCGCCGCGCTGGAGCTGCCTGGTCAGCCCTGATACCACCATGCGGTGCTGGCGATCTCGGCGCGTTCCAGCGGCAGGTAGGTTCCCGGATCCGACCACCCGAGCGCCTGCACGGTGACGCGCAACTCGCTGTGGAAGCAGATCGGGTCGCGCACGTGCCACCGGTACATGCCGAACCGCTGATCGGCCTCGTAGCAGCGGTCGGGCGGAAGCACCTGCGGCAGGCCGAGATACGGCGTGGAGTAGGTGCGATAGCGGCCGTCCATGTCGAAGTTCCACGCGCCGCCGAAGTAGTCCTCGGTGCCGGTGCCGCAGATGCTCGGGTGGTCGGTGTCGCCGTCTAGATAGAACTTCAGCTCGCCCTCGCCCCACCACCCCGGGTCGCCGGGCCGGATGGCGAGATAGGTGCCCACGTAACGCCCCCGCCCCGTGAGGCCGTCGAGAATGGTGTGCACCGCAGGGCTGCCCAGCGGTGCGCTGCGCCGCCACGCGGTGTGCAGGTAGCCGGCCTCGTCGGGCACGTCCTCTTCGGTGTAGGTGATCTGGTAGTACACCGGTACCGCCCGGTCCGCGCCGTTGTGCAACGTGATCCGCGCGTGTCGGCGAAAAGGCATGGGCCAGTAGCTGTTCAGACCGCCCGCCGGGGCGACCACGATCATCTCCGAGTTCACCAGCGCGAGCTCGTCCCACCCGTTGCAGAAGAAGTCGCCGAGCGGCAGCCATACGGCGGGTTGCGCGGCGTCGTCCCAGTGCATGCGCAGGGTCAGTTCGCGCAGTGCCGTGCGGTCGGTGGTGAGCCAGAAGTGGCGCACCACACCGGGGCCGGGCACGTCGGCCAGAATCGCGGTGTCGCCGGGCTGGAGCAGGATGGACGGCGAGACCTTCCATCCGACGCCCAGATCACGCGCGGCGTGCGCGCCGGTGCCGTCGGTCGCGCGGGCCCCCATACCTGCCGCGCCGGTGGGATTCTCGGCGCTGATCGACCGGGTACGCGCGGCATCGAGCCGCCACACTTCCGAGGGCGACCCGGCCGCGGTCACAGCCCGGGCCAGCCGTACTGGACGGGTCCGCTAGCCGGTCCGGCCATGCGCGCGGCGCCCCCGGTGGCCGCGGCAACGGGTTCGGCCTGCTGCGGGGCTACGCCCTGTGCGGCCAGTTCCTTACGAACCTGATCCATGTCCAGCCAGCGCACCTGCTGCACGACCTCCTCGAGATCGGCGGCGGGCAGGAACCCCGCCTGGTTGTACACCAGCAGACCCTCGCGGAAGGCCATCAGCGTCGGGAACCGGTCGACCTGCGCCATCGCCGTCAGCGCCACCTCGGCCTCGATGTCGACCTTGCCGTGCACGATGTCGGGGTGCTGATCCGAGGACGCCTCGTACACGGGCGCGAAATGGCGGCACGGGCCGCACCAGCCCGCCCACCAGTCGATCAGCACGATGTGGTTGCCGCTGACCACTTGGTGAAAGTTCTGTTCTGTCAAGGTCACTGTGGGCAATTCGGGTCCTCCCTGCCGGTTCTGCCTCAAGCATCCTGGCACGACGTCCGAGGATCAGGAAGACGGGTGCGCCCGGCGTTGCTCGGCCGCGAGGAAGTGCGCGATGTCGGCCGTCGCGGTGTAGAGCTCGCGGTAGCGCCGGTAGTACGGCTCGTAGCCCGCGGTGCGCGCCGGATCGGGGACGACGGTGTCGGCCACCGGGTTCCACGCCGAGGTGTCGAGACCGGCCGCGGTGGCGGCCAGCATGGCGTCACCGAGGCAGGCGCCGACGGTGTCGGCGGGCAGCTGCTGCGGCAGACCGGTGACCTCGGAGACGATCCGCGTCCACAGTCCGCCCTTGGTGCCGCCGCCGACGGCGACCAGCCGCCGCGCCTGCCCGCCCGCCTCGGTCATCGCCTCCAGGTTGTGCCGGACGCCGTAGGCGATCGACTCCAGCGCCGCGCGGTACAACTCGGCGCGGCCGTGGCGCAGCGTCAGTCCGGCCACGATGCCGCGCGCGTCGGGATCGAACAGCGGGGTGCGCTCACCCGCGAAATAGGGGAGTGCCAGCAGGCCGCGGCTGCCCGCGGGCACCGTGGCTGCTTCGGTCACCAGCTCGCCGTAGTCCCCGCCGACCAGATCGCGCAGCCATTCGGTGACCGCGCCGGAGGTGGCCATGCCCGCCGCGAGAGTGTATGTGCCTGGCCATGTTCCGCAGGTTCCCCAGAGACCGGGATGCGGGACCGGCTCGGTCACCACCTGGACAAGGAACATGGTGGTGCCGTACATGATCATGGCGTCGCCGGGCGCGCGCACGCCGACGCTCTCGGCCTCGGCCCAGGCGTCGATGGTTCCGGTGGTGACCGGAAGACCCGAGGGCAGGCCCGTCGCCGCGGCGGCCGCCGTGCTCACCCGTCCGACGATCTCGGTGGGCCACGCCAGTTCGGGCAGCGCGAGTCCGGGGGCCACCGCCTCGGCCCAGTCCGCCGCCCACTCGCGCTTGCGCAGATCGTAGAGCGGCACGCACTGGCTGGCGGATTGGTGATCGAGCACGTATCGGCCCGTAAGGCGTTGCACCAGAAAGGAACTCGCCATCAGCAGCAGCTCGGTCCGGTCGGCGACCTGCGGTTCGTGTCGCGCCAGCCAGCGAAGCTTGGGTCCGACCGCCTGACTCGTCAGCGGCGAACCGGCCCGCTCCAGCACGGCGTCGGCGCCGAATTCCGTGTTCAATTCCTCGATTTCGGCCGTCGCGCGGGTATCGACACCGTAGAGCACGGCCGGGCGCAACGGATTTCCGGCACCGTCGGCGGGCAGCAGGCACGGCCCGATGCCGGACACCGCGAGACCGTCGACGTCGGCCCCGCCTGCCGCCACCAGCTCGCTGGTGATCGCGACGAAATCCGACCACCACACCGTCTCCGCGTCGTGCTCCACCCACCCCGGACGCGGCGTCGAGACCGCATGGGCGCGTTCGGCTCTCGCGACGACCGTGCCGTCCGCGCGGACAAGCACTCCCTTGGTGGTCGAGGTTCCGATATCGATGCCCAGGAACACGATCACCTCCGTTGCCGGTGCATGGTCATCGCGGGTCGCGGGTGAACTCGTCGAGCGTGACGCCGAGCAACTCACAGGTCGCACGCACGGCAGCACGGTGGTCGCCCGGCACGCCGTGAATGTGGTTGGCGCCGAAGCGAGACAGGAAATCCTCGGCGCGCGCGTCGAGCCGGGCGAACGCGTGCGGCCACTCCCTGGTGGATTGTTTCATCAGCGATTCGTTGGTCTGCTCGTCGTAGGTCTCGAACTCGCCGAGCATCAGCTGCATCCGATAGTCGCCGTCCTTGCGGGTCAGCCGGGCCAAGGTCATCGTGCCCGGCGCGGCGAGGTGGTGCACCGACGCGCCGCCCGCCGGGAAGAAGAACACCTCCGGGTAGAGGTGCACCCTGGCGAGGTTCTCCGCCGGATCGGCGCTGCGGGCGGCGAACCAGGTCGCGTGCTGACCGGAATTGCACAGATCCCAGATGTCGCGATCGGCGTGATAGTGCCGGACGTCGGCGAACAGCACGGGGGTCTTCGCGAGGTGTTTGAGCAGCTGCATGGTGAGCGCGCCGTCCATGTCGGCCTCGGTAGCGCAGACGTGGGTCTGCTTGGGGCCGTTCCAGTCGTAGGGGTCGTTGAGGAACGCCTCGGTGACATCCATCGTCGCGAAGTACTGGGTGAGCTCCGGCTGGCCCTTGATCCCGGAGAAATCCAGCCGCCACTGCGCGATCAGCTCGCGCACGGCCAGGTAGGAGCGGATCTGTCGTTCCAGCAGCTCCGGGGTGAGTTTCGCGCCGTCGTAGTGCACGGTGGCGTGGCGTTCGAGCCATTCCCTCGCGGCCTTGGCCTCACCGGCATCCGCCTGCTCGGCCCGGCGCACGATCTCCCACTGGTCGATCTCCTCCACGTCGATGCCGAACAGCCGCTGCCACTGATCGGTGTTGGCGACGGCGGTGTTCATGCCCATCGGCCGCCCGCCGAAGCGCCCGAAAGTGCTGCCGCGCAACGCCGAGACGGCCGCTGCCGCCGTCGCCCGCACGCCGATCGCCTCGATCAGCGCGGCGTCCTCCGGATCGCCCCACAACCGGGTGTGCGCGCGGCCGACCTGGTCCAGCGCGCCACCCGCGGCGAGCATTCCGACCATTCCCGGCTGCACCGGGTCGATGTTCGAAAGCAACAGCAGCGGACCGGGTGTCGCGCCCGCGGCGAGCATGCTGAAGTGCGGGAAAGCCCAGACGGCGTAGTGCAGCACGGTGAGATCGACGCCCGCGGCGGCCACCTCGCGCGCCACCGATCCGGCCAGCGCGTTGTCACTGATGATGTCCGTGCCGCGCACCACCTCGTGCCCCGCCGCGGTCAGCGCGGCGACGAGACGGTCCTCGGTGGTGCGGATGAAGTCCGCGATGCCGGTGTGCACGTAGTCGCGGCCGTCGGAAACGCTGATCACGCCGATACGGGCCATGCCGTTACCTCCACGCGGGTGGGTGGGCGGATAGTCGACTCGCTCAACAGATACCAGGCGACCCAGCCGGATCGGCGCCTTTCGGCGGAACGGAGCCGGGATCGTCACAAAGGCGCCGGGGTCAGCGCGGCACGGCGATGCCCGCGGGCGGCGGCGGGAAGGTGAGCGGCGCGAGGTGGACACCGCCCTGCCCCCAGCCCGCGCTGGTGACCCACCAGCGGTCCGCGTGCCGGACGACCTCGGCGGCGTGCGCGGCCACGTGCCCGATCTTGTCGCCGATGCGGAAGCGAAAAGGGTTGTCGCTGCGGAAGATATCGGTGCCGACGTAGCCGGGTCGCGGGCCGATGAACAGGTACCAGCGGTCGTCGTGGCGCACCACGAACGGCGACTCGGTGTTGCCCGCCTCGGTGCCGATCGTCGGATCGGCGTACGCGATGTGCCGCTCGCCCCAGCGCCACAGGTCGGTGCTGAGCCGATAGGCGACCACGTGGTGACCGCCCTCCGGCGCGCTCGTCGCGCAGTAGTACATCGCCCACTTCTCGCCGATGCGCAGCACCATCGGGTCCCGGGCGTCGTAGCCGTCGCGGAACAGCGGCCCGCCGGGCGCGCGCTCCCAGCGGACGAGGTCGGTGGAGGTGGCGAGATTGATCGCCGCCCTGGTGCGATCCTGGCCGCCCGCCGCGTAGAACATGAAGTACGTTGCACCGGAACGGATCACGTACGGCGCCCAGAGGTGGGTCTCGCCGTGGTACCCGGGATCGACCGTCAACGCGGTCTCCTGTTTGGTCCACGGCCCGAGCAGATCGGGTGCCGTGGCGTGCGCGAACTCGATCTCGTGGAACGGATCGGCGGGTTCGGGATGGGTGATGCCGAACAGGTGCCAGCCGCCGTCCCGATCCCGCACGATCGTGTGGTCGTTGATGTACCACGGCCGCGCTTCGCCCGCGCTCGGGTCGTAGATGTTGGTGAACCGGCCCGCCCGGACCACTTCCCGCGTCGCCATACGACCATGATCCCGCCGCGCACGGCACGGCGGGATCGGTTGGCGAGTAGTCGGCGCGGCCGAGCGCGTTCCTCGGCCGTCTGGTGCCGGTCAGTCCTCGACCAGCACCCTGCGCAGGTCGCTCAGTTCGCGGTCGCCGAGGCCGTGAGCGCGCAACCAGCCCGCCGCGCCACCGTGGTCGGCGTGCAGCCTGGTCAGGAACTCGCTCATGACGGTCGGTTCCACCGCGAGGATTCCGGTGCGCACCGGTGGTAGGCCGTGGTACGACGGGAGGGCGTCGAGGCGGGCCCGCACCCGCGCCATCCGTTCGCCGGAGAGGGCGTAGTCCGCGGCGATGAACTCCGCGGACACGCCGACGGCGTCCAGCAGCACCGCGGCGAGCACGCCGGTGCGGTCCTTGCCCGCGGCGCAGTGGAAGACCACCGAATGCCGTTCGGTGTCGGTGATCAGTCGCACGGCGGTGAGCACCGATTCGACGCTGCCGTCCAGTAGTTCGCGATAGAGCGCGACAAGGTCGTAGTGCTTGGCGTCGGGGACGAGGTCGGCGGGGGTGGCGGTGGTCGCTGCCGCCTTGCGCACCGGCAGGTTGACCAGCTCGACGGCCGCGTCGCCGAGCAGGCCGTAGCCCTCCCGCTCGACCTCGTCGGGATTGCGCAGGTCGATCAGGGTGCGCAGGCCGACCTGCCCGGTCAGCAGAAGCAGATCGTCCTCGGTCAGATGCTGCGGAGTGCTGGCCCGGTACACCGTGCCGAACCGCGTGACGCCGCCGCCGGACACCGGAAGCCCGCCGAGGTCGCGGACGTTGTCGATCTCGGCGAATTCGACCCATCGCCGCGGGGAACTGTCGGTGTGCATGTCAGTGGGCCCGGCCCGCCGCGGCCTCGTCGGCGCGGCTGAGCCCGCACAGACCGATGAGGTCTTCGTGCAATTCGAACCACACGGTGTGGTAGCTGTCCATGATCGGGCGCGCCACCCAGGTGTGGTCGCCGCCGTCGATCCGTTCGACCGCGCGATCCAGCCGGTCCGCGTAACGGGACAACCGGGGCGCGATCTCGCCGATCCGGCGCACCAGCGGCAAGACGCGGCCGTGCACGGTGCGCAGCCGATCCAGCACCGCGGCGTCGTAGACGGCGTCGGTGTGGTCGTTGACGGTCGCGGTGTCCTTCATCTGCCAGGCGGTGATGATCTCCTTGAGTTCGGCGTTGAACGCGCAGAATTCGTCGTAAGCGGTCGCGATCACGGTGGGGTCCACCGTCTCTCGCTCGGCGTCGAGCAGGCGGGTGAGTTCGGCACGACCTTCCGGCGTGAGACGCACGCCGACCGGAGTGCTCGCGCACAGTCCGCGGGCGACGAGATCCGCGCAGCGCGCACCGGTTTCGGTGGCGTCGCCCGCCAGGCTGTCCGCGACGGCGTCGGGCGCGACCCGGCCCTTGATGCCGATCAGGCGAAGGAGGTCGAGGTCGGGGGTGGTGTGCTGCTGCGTCCGGCTGCCGCGCGGGGTGGTGTGCGACAGAACCTCGTCGGACGCAGGCGAAGTCCCTGCTGTCATGTGTCCATTTTCGGTCGAACCGGTTGCCGAGAAGGCGTTTTCGCCGTCTCGTGCGGCGAGCAGTCCGACCAGTTCGCCCGGATGGACCGCAGCCCAGCGGGCGAGCTGAGCCACGTCCTCGATCACACTGTCCTCTACCGCTTTTCCGGTGACCTCGCCGAGCCACACCGCGCCCGCGCCGCCGTCCACGGTGATCACCCGTCCGGCCAGCGCCGCTACCACGCCCGGTCCGCAGCCGACCACGCACGGCCTGCCCAGTTCCCGGCTCACCAGCGCGGCATGCGAAGTGGCGCCGCCGAGTTCGGTGACGATGGCCCGCGCCGCGATCATGCCGTGCAGGTCGTCGGGGCTGGTGGTAGGTCGCGCCAGGACGACGTCTTCGCCTGCGGCGGCGCGGGTTTCGGCCTCGTCGGGATCGGTGACGACGATGCCGGAGGCCAGTCCGGGGCAGGCCGACTCGCCGCGGGCCAGCGGCGGCTGATCGGTCTCGATGCCCGAGGCGGGGCGCAGCACCGTGCGGACCTGCTCGGCGTCGACGCGGGACAGCGCCGTCGCCGGATCGATGAGTCCCTCGCCCGCCATGGCGACCGCGGCGCGGACGGCCGCGCGGGCCGACCGCTTCGCGGGCCGCGACTGCAACAGCCACAGCCTGCCGGACTCCACGGTGAACTCGATGTCCTGGATATCGCGGCCGTCCCGTTCCAGCAGGTCGGCGGCGGCGAGCAGCTGCCTGTGCACGTCGGGCATGGTGACCGCGAGCTCGTCGAGCGGACGCGGGGTGGTGCGGCCGGAGACGACGTCCTCGCCCTGGCCGCCGACCAGCCATTCGCCGAACACGCTGCGCTCGCCGGTGTTCGGATTGCGGGAGAACAGCACGCCGGTGCCGGAGAGCGCGTCGAGGTTGCCGAATACCATGGCCTGCACCGTGACCGCGGTGCCGAGGTCGTCGGAGACGCCGCGGCTGCGTCGATAGGTCTTGGCGCGCGCGGAATCCCAGGATCGGAAGACCGCCGCGATGGCGCCACGCAGCTGTTCCCACGGATCCTGCGGGACCGCGCCCAGCGGATCGCCGAGCACGATCTCCCGGTACTGCGAGCGGAACCGGCCGTGGGTGTCCGCTGCGTAACCCGGGTTGCGCGTCTCGGCGGCGAGCGCGCGCTCGACCTCGTCGTTGATGCCGAGGTTGAGGACCGTGTCCATCATGCCGGGCATGCTCACGGCCGCGCCGGAGCGCACCGACACCAGCAGCGGCCGCTCGGTGTCGCCGAAGCGACGGCCGGTGCCGCGCTCCAGCGCCGCGACGCCCGCCCGCACCTGGAGCCAGATCTCCTCGCTCAGCGCGCCGCGCTCGCGGAAGTCGGCCCAGCCCTCGGTGGTGACGGCGAACGCGGGCGGCACCGGAAGGCCGAGCGCCCGCATGTGGTCGACGCTCCACGCTTTGCCGCCGATGCGGTCGCGGCCCAGGCCGCAGGTGCCGTCGAGTTCGGCAACGGACGGTGCGGTGCTCTCCGGGGCGGCGCGTTCGGGTCGCTCCACGGGCTCCACTCCGATCGTCATGTCACTCCTTCTGGGTTCACGTTCTCGACTCACCACCGCGGTCGGCGGGGACGCGGGGCCGATGATCGGCGTGCCAGCGGAACGGCACTCCGGGGTGCCCGGCGAACGGCACGGCATCGGCGCGACTTTCAGCCTGCCCGCGTGCGTCGGTACGTGCGTACCCGTCGTCCCGGTCAGCAGGACGTGCCGGAGTCAGGTGCTGTCTCGAGTTCGGTCAGGAGCACCGGGCCCCGATGGCCGCTACGCTCGTGATTGACGACACCACTCGGTATCGGCCTCCGCCTCGCCAGGCGAGGATCTGAGCCACGGGTGCATCCGAGGGGAATTCGAGACGGGCTCAGTTCGCGTCCCTCAGGCTCCGGCGCAGATAGTCGGCGGTGATCGAGCGCCGGTCCGCGAGTAGGTCCGTCGGCGTCCCGGCGAAGACGATCTCGCCGCCGTGCTTGCCGCCGTCGGGCCCCAGGTCGACGATCCAATCGGCCCGCTTGACCACCTCCAGGTCGTGCTCGATGACGATCACCGTGTTGCCCCCGTCCACCAGGCGGTCCAGCAGCGTCATGAGCGTGTCCACGTCGGCCATGTGCAGCCCGGTGGTCGGCTCGTCCAACACGTACACCCCGCCGCGGCGGTGCAGGTGATCGGCCAGCTTGATGCGCTGGCGTTCCCCGCCGGAGAGCGAGCTCAGCGTGCGGCCGAGGGTGAGGTAGCCGAGGCCGACGTCCGCCAGCGCCCGCAGCGGCGTCAGGATGCGCGCGTCGTCGTGCTCGTGCCAGAACTCCAGCGCCTCGGACGCCGTCATGTCGAGCACATCGGCGATCGACGCGCCGCGCACCGTGTAGCCGAGCACCCCGGGCCGGTACCGGCGGCCGTGACAGGTCTGGCACACCGTGGTCACCGGATCCATATAGGCGAGGTCGGTGAAAATGATTCCGGCCCCGCCGCATTCGGAGCACGCGCCAGCGGAGTTGAAGCTGAACAGTCCGGGTTTGACGCCGTGCGCCTTGGCGAACAGCTGACGCAGCTGATCCATGATGCCGAGATACGTCGCCGGACTCGACCGCCGCGAACCGCCGATGGCCGACTGGTCGACCGCCACCGCGTCCGGATGCGCGGCGAGGAACGCGCCGGACACCAGCGTGCTCTTGCCCGACCCGGCCACCCCGGTCACGGCGGTGAGCACGCCGACAGGAAAGCGCGCGGTCACGTTCTTCAGGTTGTACCGATCGGCTCCCGTCACCGTGAGCCAGCCCGTCGGCGTGCGCGGGCTCTCGTTGACCGGTCGGGTCTCGCGCAGCCGTTCCCCGGTGAGCGTGCCGGAGGCGCGCAGCTTCTCGACGCTGCCCTGGAACACTACCGTGCCACCGTCGGCGCCCGCGCCGGGACCCATGTCCACCACATGATCGGCGACCGCGATGACGTCGGGGGAGTGCTCCACCACCAGCACCGAATTGCCCTTGTCCCGCAACTGGATCAGCAGATCGTTCAACCGGTGCACGTCGCGCGGGTGCATGCCGACGCTGGGTTCGTCGAAGATGTAGGTCATGCCGGTGAGGCTTGACCCGAGGTGGCGGACGACCTTGAGCCGCTGCGCCTCGCCGCCGGAGAGCGTGGACGTCTCGCGGTCGAGGGACAGGTATCCGAGGCCGACGTCCTCGACGCGGCGCAGCCTGGCGATCGCGGCGCCCGCGATGGGCGCGGCCACCGGATCGTCGATCGCGGTGAGGGTCTCGATCAGATCCGACACCTCCATCCGGCCGTAGTCGGCGATGCCGAGTCCGTCGATCCGGCTCGCCAGCGCGGCCGCGTTCAGTCGCGCACCGTCGCAGGACGGGCAGATCTGTTCGCTGACCACCGCCATCGCCGCCGCCCGGTTCTTCTCCGAGAGCGCGCTCAGATCCCGTTTGATGTAGAGCCGGTCGAAGCGTTCCAGCAAGCCCTCGTAGGCGTTGTGGCCCATGGAGCCGGTCTTGTTGAGTCGCGGCACCCGGAAACCGTTGCCGTGCAGGAACAATTGCCACTCCTCGCCGGTGAAGTCGCGCAGCGGCTTGTCCGCGTCGAAAAGGCCCGACTCGGCGTAGATCTGCCACTGGAAGGTGCCGACAGCGAAGGGGGAGAAGCGGATCGCGCCTTCGTTCAGCGACTTTCCGGTGTCGAGCAGCTTGTCCAGATCCGCGCGCACCACGTGGCCGAGGCCGCCGCATTCCTGGCACATGCCGAGCGGGTCGTTGAACGAATACCGGGTCGCCTCTCCGGCGCTCGGCACGCCGTGGCGGGAGAACAGGACGCGAATGATGGACTGGATATCGGTCATGGTGCCGACGGTGGAGCGGGAGTTGCCGCCGATCGGTTTCTGGTCCACCACCACCGCGGGCGCCAGGTTGTCGATGACGTCGGCATCCGGGCGCTCGTACTTGGGCAGCCGGTTGCGGATGAACCAGGTGAAGGTCTCGTTGAGCTGGCGTTGCGACTCCACCGCGACGGTGCCGAACACCACCGACGACTTCCCGGAACCGGACACCCCCGTGAAGACGACGATCTTGCCCTTGGGAATTCGGAGGGTCACGTCGCGCAGATTGTGCACCCGTGCTCCGACGATCTCTATGGTCTCTGCGTTCACCAGCGCCACGGTAGGCAGTAACGAGGTCGGAATCGGTCCTCATTGCGGGGCATACTGGGCCCTGTGACCGATACCGCCGCCAGGCTCCTCCAACTTCTCGCGCTGTTGCAGACGCGGCGGGAGTGGAGCGGGCCCGAACTGGCGCGGCGCCTCGGCGTCACCGTGCGCACGGTCCGCCGCGATATCGAGCGGCTGCGCGAGCTGGACTATCCCGTCCGCTCGGGGCTCGGCGCGGTCGGCGGCTACCGGCTGGAATCGGGAGCCGCGCTGCCGCCCCTGCTGCTCGACGACGAGGAGGCGGTGGCGATCACGCTCGGCTTGCGCAACGCCGCACTCGGCGGCGTCGCGGGCAGCGAGGAATCGGCCGCGCGGGCCTTGGTGAAGCTTCAGCAGGTGCTACCGGATCGGTTGCGCAGGCGGGTGGACGCGGTGCAGACCAGCACCGTCGACCTGGCCGGACCGCCCGCGGGTCCGCTGGTGGATCCCGAGATCTTGGTAGCGCTGGCCGCCTGCGCCCGCGACCACGAGCGAATGCGCTTCTCCTACCGCGACAAAGACGACGCCGAGTCGCGCAGGTTGGCCGAGCCGCACAGCCTGGTGTCGGCCGGGCGCCGCTGGTATCTCGTCGCCTGGGACGTCGACCGTGCCGACTGGCGCACATTCCGCGTGGACCGCATCGCGTCCACGCTGCCCATCGGGGTGCGTTTCCCGCCGCGCGAGCTCCCCGACGCCGACCCCGCCGCCTTCGTCACCCGCTCGCTCGCCTCGGCCCGCCCGGTCCAGCACGTCGAACTCCTCGTCCACGCCCCCGCCGCCGAACTCGCCGACCGCTTCCGCGTGCGCACCACCGAAATAGAACCCCTCGACGACCACACCTGCTTGCTCCGCACCACCGCCGACTCCCTCGAATGGACCGCCCTGCGCATAGCCCACCTCGACCTCCCCTTCGAAGTCCGCAGTCCCCCGGAAATGTCCACCCACCTCCGCGCCCTCGCCACCAAACTCCTCCGCGCGGCGGGCGATTCGCCTTGATTACTAGCGGCAGAGCATTCGGTTCGGGTGAATCAGGGTTTCCTTTCGATCCGTCCAACCGGCTCTTCGGGCACGGGGGGCGCCTGATATGAAGGTGCGGGTGGGACGTAGGAAGTTGCTGGAGCCGACCCTGACGGAGTTGCCGCACGGGCCGCATGGCCTCGCTCGTGAGCTGGTGACCGGGTCGCAGCGGCAGCGGCTCTTGTACGCGGTGACGGTAGTCGTCGCGGATCGCGGCTATCTCACCGCGACGATCGCGGATATCGCTGCGGCGGCGAAGGTTTCGCGCCGGACGTTCTACCAGCACTTCCCGGACAAGGAAGCGTGCTTTCTCGCCGCGGCCGAGACGGGCCGGGACCTGATGATCGACCACCTCGAGCGCGTGATGAGGGAGGTATTCGCCGAACCGGTGGAGCCGCTCGAGGCGCTGCGGCTCGGAATTCACGAATATCTCACCCTGCTGCGTGACGAACCGTCGTTCGCCCGCTCGTTCTATCTGGAGACCGCTCCGGCCGGGGCGCGCGCGATCGAGTCGTTCGAACGATGCCAACACTGGTTCGCCGGGTTCATCCGATCGTGGCGTGCGGGGGCGGGCCCCGTCGATCCACCGGTACCCGATGACGCGTATCTGGCGGTGACCGATGCGACCAACGAGGCCGTCCGCAGGACCCTGCGCGCCGGAGGTGACTTGCTCGAGCTCGAGGACATCGTGCTGTACATCCACCGCACGCTGCTCGGGCTCGGAGCCCCTACCGACTAGGGCACGACTTTGTCGCCAGGCCCGGTGAGGTCGCAGGAAGTATCGTCGCTGGTGTTGCCGCCTTCGGAGACAATCCTCGCGAATACCTTCGCGCAGTTGTCCCGAACGGTGCCGGAGGTGTTTCCCCTGATGGTGGAGTTCCGCAGTACTACGGTGCCCACTGGAACATCGATCACATCCGTCAACAGGCGTGGAAGGGTGTCGAGATAGGCGGGCGCCACGTTGATGCCGCCGCCCGCGTCCGAGGCACTGTTTCCGGTGACGGTCGAACGATCGAAAGTCACCACGCCCCGGCCCCGGATGTCGACGCCGCCGCCGCGCCCGGCGAATCCGCCTGGGCGGTACCACACTTCGGGATTGACGACGCGGTTGTCGGAGATCGTCGAGTCGGTGAAGGTGCAGGTGTTGTCGCATCGCACGCCGCCGGCCTCACCGGAGGTGTTGCCGGTGATGATCGTGTTTCTCGTCTGTAGGTCCGACCCTGGCACGTTGAAGATCCCGCCGCCGTACCCGGCGCTGTTACCCCGTACCGCGACATCATCGAGTACGAGGTTCGACGAATTGGAGATTCCGCCGCCGCCGGTGTCGTAGTAGGGGATCTCGTGCTGCGCGGTGACTCCGCCGGTCACGGTCGATCCCGTCAAAGTCACGGGCGCGGAGATGCTGAGCACCCTGTCGATTCCGTTGGCATCCAGCACGGTCCGATCGCGTCCCGCGCCACGCAGGGTTGTCGGCGCGGTGATGTTCAGATCTCCCGTTGTCGGATCCGGGTTGCGGCCCTGCACTTTCTGTGGGTCGGGAGGGATCGTCAAGATGTAGCTTCCCTCGGGAACCACGATCGTGCTCCCCGGCCGGGCATTGGCCGTCTGAATTGCCGCGCGTAGTGTGCAGTTGCCTGCGGCGGTACGGCACAGCCCGCTTTGCGGATCGGCCGCGGCGCCGTCCGCCGTGGTGTCGACGGTGATCACCGTCGGGGAACCGGGTGGGTTGTCGGCGTAGGCCGCCCCGGGAAATCCGGCCGCGGATCCAATGATCAAGGCTGTGACGGCGACGGCGCGGGCCGCCGAGAAAGATGTGCTCGTCCGCATGCGGTTACTGATCCAATTCTCGAACATGGAGTAAAGTACGCCCGCGTATTAGTGGGGTACGCAAGCGTCTACCACTATGGCGTAGAGCGGTGCGCCTCGGCGGAGTTTCCGAAAATCCGTTTCGCAGTTATCGATTCGCCTCGACCAGCCCGACAATCAGCCGAAGTCGACCGTTCCCTGTGACACAGCGCCGTGTTCAGAGGGCGGGGTGGAAGTCGATGTCGCGGTGGGTGCCGGGTGGGCGGTGTTCGGCGAGGGGGTAGAGCCAGCGGACGGAGGCGCGGAGGGGTTCGAGGTCGGGGAGTTCGATGGGGTGGCCGTCGTTGTCGAAGATCATGCCGAGCAAGTGGTATCGGCCGTCGGGGAGGCCGAGGCAGGCGGCTTGCTCGGCGGTCAGGTCGACGCGGGTGACACTGTGCCGTGTCACCCGCAGCGCTTCGACGGTGGCCGGGCGCGCGGTGGTGTCGAGGGCGGTGACGACCGCACGGAAGCGACAACCGCGCAGCCGCCACAGTTCCCACTCACCGGCGCGCAACCGCGCGGCGCGCGCGGGCAACCGATGGGGCACCTCGACTACGTAGAGTTCCCCGATTCGGACATCCCGAGCACGCACAGTTCCAGCTTGCCACCGGTTGCCAGGCCCGTAACGCCTTGTTTGCTCAGTTGACCTCGTTCTTCATCTGGGCCGTGATGATGCGTTGGTAGCCCGAGCCGAAAAGCCGGGGCAGCAGGTCGATGACGCGGGCGTCGGCGCCGACGAGGATCTTGGCCTTGTCCTTCTGGATGCCGCGCAGGATGATCTTCGCCGCGGCCTCGGGCGTGGTCTTGGCCAGCCGATCGAAATTGGCGGCGAGCGCGTCGCGGTCGCGATCGCCGCCCGCCCGTGCCTTCCAGGCGATCTCGGTCTTCACCATGCCCGGGTGCACGCTGCTCACGCCGACCGGATGACCGGCGATCTTCATCTCTTGGCGCAGCGCGTCGGTGAAACCGCGGATACCGAATTTCGTTGCGTTGTAAGCACCTTGGCTCGGGCACGCGGCCAGGCCGAACATGCTGGAGACGTTGGCGATGTGCCCGTCACCGGAGGCGATCACCTGCGGAAGGAACGCCTTGGTTCCGTACATGACGCCCCAGAAATTGATGTTCACGATCCACTCGAAGTCCTCCCAGGTGAGTTCCTCGACGGTGGCCGTCAGCGAGACGCCCGCGTTGTTGACCAGCAGGTTGGCCGGACCGAAGTCGGCGCGCACCTCCTCGGCGTGCGCGTAGAACGCGGCACGGTCGGTGACGTCGAGCTTGTAGGCGCGCGCCTTCGCGCCCTCCCGCTCGCACAGCGCGGCGGTCTCGCTGACATTGGTCAGGTCGCGCCCGGAGAGCGCGAGACGCGCGCCGTTGCGCGCCAATTCGAGCGCGAGCGCACGCCCGATCCCCGCCCCGGCGCCGGTGATGACGGCGACCTTGTCCTGGAAGTTCTTCACAGCAGTTGTCCTCGTGTCATTTGGTGGTGAAGCCGCCGTCGGCGACGAATTCCGCGCCGGTGCAATAGGCCGACTCGTCGGAGATCAGGAACAGCACCACGTCGGCCAGCTCCTCGGGGGTGGCGGCGCGGGGCAGCGGCTGGTCGTGCACCATCGAGTTGGAACGGTCCGAGGTGGCGGTCATCTCGGTGGCGACGACGCCGGGATGCACCGAGTTGACCCGGATTCCGTCCACACCGAACTCCTGGGCCGCGGCCTTGCTCATGCCGCGCACCGCCCACTTGGACGCGACGTAGCCGAGGATGTTGGAGAAGGCGATGATGCCGCCGATCGAGGAGATGTTCACGATCGAGCCGCCGCCCGCCCGGCGCATCGACGGCACAACGGCTTTCATGCCGAGGAACACACCGACCTGATTGACGTCGATCACCTTGCGGTAGTCCGCTTCGGCGAGTTTCTCGATCGGATCGACGTGCACGATGCCGGCGTTGTTGACCAGCCCGGCGACCGGACCGAAGGCTTGCTCGGCCACGGAAATCACCGACTGCCAAGCGCTTTCGTCGGTCACATCGTGCGGAAGGAACAGTGCGCGCTCACCGATTTCGGCGGCGACCGCCTTGCCCTCCTCGGCGAGCACGTCGGTGATGACCACCGACGCGCCATGATCCGCGAGCTTGCGCGCGAACGCAGCGCCCATGCCCCGCGCGCCGCCGGTGACGATGACCGTCTTACCGCTGACCCTGTCCATGTTCTGTCCTTTCACGCTCGATCGAGATCGGCGAGGTGGTTGGCGGCGATGTAGCCGAAGACCATGGCCGGACCGATGGTCGCGCCGGCACCCGCGTAGCTGTTGCCCATCACGGCGGCCGAATTGTTGCCCGCCGCGTACAGTCCCGCGATCGGCGCGCCGTCGGCGCGCAGCACCCGGGAGTGCTCGTCGGTCAGCAGACCGCCCTTGGTGCCCAGATCGCCGGGCACCATTTCCACCGCGTAGAACGGCGGCTTCTCGATCGGTGCTAGGCACGGGTTCGGCTTGACCGTCGGGTCGCCGTAGTAGCGGTCGTAGGCGGATTCGCCACGGTGGAAGTCCTCGTCGCGACCGGCAAGCGCGAAGCCGTTGAACCGCTGGACCGTCGAGGTCAGCGCTTCGGCTGGAACGCCGATCTTGTCCGCGAGTTCTTCCAGGGTGTCGGCCTTCTTGATGATGCCCGCGTCGAAGTACTTCTGCGGAATGGCCTGCTTCGGGAAGGTGCCGAGGAACAGGTATCGGTCGCGGAAGCGCTGGTCCATGATGAAGTGCGCGGGCACGTGGCCGACGCCGGAGGCGTGGCGCTCGTACATGGTGTGCACTACGTCGACGTAGCTGGCCGATTCGTTGGTGAACCGCTGTCCCGCGTCGTTGACCATGATGGCGCCGGGCTGCGAGCGTTCGGCTAGGCAGAAGAACGGCGGCCCGTCCGGGTTGCGCACCGACGGACCCCACCACGCGTCGTCCATGAGATCGAGTGCGGCGCCGACATTTTCACCCGCGCGGATGCCGTCGCCGACGTTCTCGGTGGCGCCGACGGTCCAGTCGGTGCTCACCGGCGCGGCGAAGTACTGCTCGCGCATCTCCAGGTTGTGCTCGAATCCGCCAGCGGCCAGCACGACGCCGCGGCGCGCCCGCAGCACGATCGGCACGCCGTCGCGCTCGGCGCGCACGCCGACCACCGCGCCGTCCTCGGTGATGAGTTCGGTGAGCGGCGTGTTCAGCCACACCGGCACGCCCGCGTCGCGCAGCGCCAACCACAGCCGGGCGACGAGCGCCTTGCCGAGGCTGAGCGGCAGCCGCCCGCGCAGCTTGTTCATGACCGCCTTGGCGCCGACCTTCATCGCCGTGCGCTTGCCCTTCCAGGTGCGCGCGATCATGTTCAGATCGTGGAAGTCGCTGACGGTGAAGGCGATTCCCTTCGGGCCGGACATCGTCGGCTGGTTGATCAGCGCCAGGTCGTCGCCGAGCAGGCGGCCGTCGACGATGGCGGGCTCGATGCTGCGACCCTGGGCCAGACCGCCGGGCAGTTCCGGGTGGTAGTCGGAATACCCTCGGTCGTAGACGAATTCGAGATGCGGGGTGCGCGAGCACAGGTAGGTCATCATGCGCGGGCCGTTGTCAAGGAACGCGTCCTGCTTGGCCTGCGGAACCCGGTCGCCCACCACGGATTTCAGGTAGACGCGGGCCAGATCGGGGCTGTCCGGCACGCCTTCGCGCACCAGCACGGGATTGTTCGGGATCCACACGCCGCCGCCGGAGCGCGCGGTGGACCCGCCGAAGGTGCGGCTCTTCTCGATCAGCACCACCGACAGGCCGCGGTAGGCGGCGGTCAGCGCCGCGGTCATGCCCGCCGCGCCGGAACCGACGACCACCACGTCGTAGACGGCCTGCGTGGACTTCTGCTCAGACATCGTCTGCCTCTCCGATTCAGTAGCCGGCGCCGGTGAGCATGCCGCCGTCGACGACCACCTCGGTGCCGGTGCAGTAGCCCGCGGCGTCGGAGGCCAGGAAGACCACCGCCTCGGTGACCTCCTCGGGACGGCCCCAGCGCGGGATCGGCAGCCCGGCGAAGAACTTGTCGCCGTCCACGCCGGAGGAGGCGTTGGCGGTCATCGGCGTGGCGATGCCGCCCGGGTGCACGGAGTTCACCCGGATGCCCGCCTTGCCCAGCTCGCGCGAGGCCGACTTGGTGATGCCGCGCAGCGCGAATTTGCTTGCGCTGTAGGCGGAGAGGCCCGCGGCGCCGATGAATCCCTCGACCGAGGAGATGTTGACGATGGACCCGCCGCCCGCCTCGGTGAGCGCGGGCGCCGCGGTCTTGATGCCCAGCCAGGAACCGGTCACGTTGACGTTCATGATGGTGCTGAAGTCGGCGAGGCTCATGTCCGCGATGCTCTGGAAGCGCAGGATGCCCGCGTTGTTGACCAGCACGTCGAGCTTGCCGAACTTCTCGCGCGCGGTCTCCACCGCCGCGGCCCAGTCCGATTCGCTGGTCACGTCGTGGTGCACGTAGTGGGCGGCCGCGCCGAGCTCGGCCGCGAGTTGCGCGCCCTGCTCGTCGAGCACATCGCCGAACACCACCCGCGCGCCTTCGGCGACGAAGCGGCGCACGTGTTCGGCGCCCATCCCACGCGCACCACCGGTGATCAGCGCGACCTTGTCTTCGAGTCGACCCACTGCGTTCCTTCCTCTCAGCTGCTTCGCCTCGAACGCTAGGACCCGGGCATGGGCGCTGGGGTGCGCAGTCTCATCCAGCGAGACATCCTCCTGACCTCCACGAGAGCATCGGAAATATTTCTACTAGGCATATTGAGAAGTGGAGGCAATGCATGAAGTTCTCGATGATCTTCGAGGCGCAGATGACCGATCCGTCGGCCGAGCACGAACGGCAGGTGCTGCGCGACTGCGTGGAGCAGGCCGTGCTGGCCGAGGAGATGGGCTTCGACACCGTCTGGGCCGTCGAACATCACGGGTTGAAGTGGTACGCGCACATGAGCGCCCCGGAGATCTTCCTGACCTGGGTGGCCGCGCGCACCGAGCGTATCCGTATCGGTCACGGCGTGGTCTGCATGCCGTTCAACTTCAACCACCCGGTGCGCGCCGCCGAACGCGCCGCCATGCTCGACGTGCTCTCCAACGGCCGCGTCAACCTGGGCGCGGGCCGCGGCGCCACCCCGCAGGAGACCTCCATGTGCGGGGTCGATCCCGACCGCACCTACCAGGAGGTCGAGGAGTCGCTGCGCATCATCGGCAAGGCCTGGCAGGACCCGGAGGGCGAATTCGAGTGGCACGGTGAGCTGCTCGACATCGACCCGCACCCGATGCTGCCGCGCCCGATCCAGCTGCCGCACCCGCCGCTGTTCATGGCGTGCACCAAGAAGGACACCCTGAAGCTGGCCGCCGACTACGGCATCGGCGCGCTGGTCCTCGGTTTCGCGGGCGTGGAGGAGATCGCCGAGCTGCGCCGCACCTACGACCAGGCCATCGCCGAGCGCACCGGAGAGAAGTTCGTCTCCACCGTCGTCAACGATCACTTCGCGGCGCTGTGCCCGACCATCGTGCTGGAGGACCGCGAGAAGGCGCAGCAGATCGGCGCCCGCGGCCAGCGGTTCTTCGCGCAGTCGATCAAGCACTGGTACGGCGCGGGCCCGGTGCCGGACGAGGCCGTCGACCCCAACGCCGACGAGCTGGCCGCCATCAAGCAGGCCGCCGACGACCACGTCGCCTACCTGCACGAGGCCAAGATCCCGGTGAAGGCGGGCGCGACCTCGGTGTTCAACGCCGAGCACGCCTACGGCTCGCCGGAGGACGCCATCGCCTACGTCGAACGGCTGAAGGCGGCGGGCGCCGACGAGATCCTGTGCCTGATCCAGATGGGCACCGTGCCGCAGGAAGCCTGCCTGGAGACCATCCGGCACTGGGGCGAGACCGTGATCCCGCACTTCCGCAAGAACGAGGAGTGAGCGAGATGACCACTCTCGACGGGAAAGTCGCGATCATCACCGGCGCGGCTCGCGGCCAAGGCGAGGCCGAGGCGCGGCTGTTCGTCGAACTCGGTGCGCGCGTGGTGATCACCGACGTGCTGGCCGACGAAGGCAAAGCTGTCGCCGAATCACTCGGTGACGCAGCGCGTTTCGTCGCGCATGACGTGAGCAGCGAAGCCGAATGGGCGGCCGCGGTGCAGACCGCCGAGCGCGAGTTCGGTCGCCTCGACGTGCTGGTCAACAACGCAGCGATCTACACGACCAAGGCGCTCACCGACACCAGTGCCGAAGAGCTGGAACGGATTCTGCGGGTGAACCTGGTCGGCTCGTTCCTCGGTATCAAGGCCGTCGCCGGTCCGCTGGCGGCCGCGGGCGGCGGTTCCATCGTGAACATCTCCTCGCAGGCCGGACTCCAGGGTCTCATGGGGCATGCCGCCTACGGCGCGTCGAAGTGGGGACTGCGCGGGCTGACGAAGACCGCGGCGCTCGAGCTCGGTCCCGTTGGCATTCGGGTGAATTCGGTGCATCCCGGTCCGATTCACACGCCGATGATCGGCCACCTCGGATTGAGCACCGGCCCCGGCAGTTTCCCGGCCCTGCCGCTCGGTCGCGTCGGGCTGCCGAGTGAGGTCGCCGATCTGGTCGCCTTCCTCGCCTCGGACGCCTCGGCGTTCGTCACCGGCGCGGAACTCGCCATCGACGGCGGCTTGTCCGCCGGGCAGTTCATTCCACCCGGCGCGCAGCTGCCTGGCGTGGAGTAAGGAGCCGATCGTGCCGTTGAAACCCGAAGCCCGCGCCATCGTGGAGCTGGCCTCGGCCGCCTTCCCGAAGCTCGGCACCGAGGTACTCGACGCCGCCGAGGCCCGTCGCCTGCTGGCGGCGCGGCCCGCGGCGGTCGTCGAGCCGATCCCGGTCGGCCGGGTCGAGGAGCGGACGGTGCCGGGGCCGGACGGAGCGCCCGAGGTGCGGGTGCGAATCTACTGGCCCGCCGACGCCGAGCCCGGCCTGCCCGTGGTGGTGTTCTGCCACGGCGGCGGATTCACGATTTGCAGTGTGGACAGCCACGACCAGTTCTGCCGGACGATGACCAACGGCATCGGCGCGATCGTGGTCTCGGTCGACTACCGCCAGGCCCCGGAACACCGGTTTCCCGCGGCCGCCGAGGACGCCTACGCGGTGGTGCGCTGGGCCGCCGACCATGCGGCGCAGTTGGGCGGCGATCCCGCCCGAATCGCCGTGGCGGGCGACAGTTCCGGCGGCAACCTCGCCGCCGTGACGACGCTGATGGCCAGGGAACGCGGTGGTCCCGCGCTGGCGCACCAGCTGCTGATCTATCCGATGCTGGACCCGTCCTGCGACACCGCCTCGTACCGGGACAACGCCGAGGGCTACTTCACCACGGCCGCGCACCTGCGGTGGTATTGGGAGCAGTACCTCGGCCCCGACGGCGACGGCGACCACCCCTACGCCGCGCCGCCGCGCGCCGCCGACCTGTCCGGACTGCCGCCGGCGCACGTCCTCACCGCGGAGTTCGATCCGCTGCGCGACGAGGGGGAGGCCTACGCCGCCCGGTTGCGCGCGGCGGGCGTCCCCACCGAAATGATCCGCTACGACGGGGAGTTCCACGGTTTCGTGAGTATGGCCGATCACCTTCCGGATGCCGAAAGGGCCGCTGCCGTGGCGTTTTCGGCCGTCCGCCGTGCCTTCGGGAGCGAGGAATGAGCATCGAACGGATCGGGACGATCCTGCCGACCGACGACCTGCCCGCCACCGTCGCGCTGCTGAGCGCGCTGTTCGGCGGGCCGCCCACCTTTGTCGACGGCGACCGGTGGGCGCAGTTCGACGTCGGTCCGGCCCGCGTCATGGTGGCCGGAAAGGATCGCGAAGGGGACGCGGCGGCGCTGTCGGTCAAGGTCGCCGACCTCGACGCGGCCGTCGCCGCCCTGCGCGGGGCGGGCGTCGCGCTCGCGGATCCGGTCACCGGTCCGCACGAACGGCGCGCCGCGCTCGAAGCGACACCGGGCACGCCGTGGTCGGTCGTGCTGTACGAACCTCATGATTCCGCAAAGATTTCGGGTTGAGCGCGCGGCCAGCGCAACTCCGTCGCGAAACCCGGCGAATCGGGCGCGCGCCGTTGGTATCTTCGCACGATGTCCGACACGCGGGACCCTCAGCTCGACGAGGAGCTGCCTGATGCAGAGCAGCGGCCTGCCATCGACACGCTCGAGGTGGACGATGCCGAGCGACCTGCTCGCGAGCTGAGCGGGTGGCCCGAGCGGGTGGTCGCGGTCGCGGCCTTCGCGATCGCGATACTCGCGGTGTGGCAGGTGTTCCGGCCGCTGTCGCAGGGCAGTCAATACTACCTGGTGGTGTTCCTCGCGGGTACGCTGCCGCTGATCTTCCTGGCGTATCGCTCGGGACTTCGGCTGCTCGACCGGTCCTCGGGGCCGGGCGTAGTGGACTGGGCGCTGGCCGCGCTGGCGCTCGTGGTCTGCCTCTACCCGGTGCTGCCGTTCGAAATCGGTTCGGGCGGCGGGGGATACAACGAATTCCTGGACCGCCAGGGCCTGCTCGATCCGGTGGACATCGCCATGGGCACGGTGCTGCTCGTGCTGGTGCTGGAGGCCTGCCGCCGGACCACCGGGTGGGTGCTGCCCGTGGTGTGCCTGGCGTTCCTCGCGTACGGCTACTACGGCGGGCTGCTGCCGCAGCAATGGACCATCGCGCACGCCGGTCTGGACTTCGGCCAGATCGTGGACGCGCTGTACAACTCGGGCAGTGGCTTCTACGGCACACCGCTCGATGTCGCGGCCACCTACATCGTGCTGTTCACCCTGTACGGCGCGGTGCTCGAATTCTCCGGCGCCGCACAGTTCTTCGTCGACCTGTCAGTGGCGGCGTTCCGTCGCTCGCGGGGCGCGGCCGGGCGCACCGCCGTGGCTTCCGGCTTCCTGCTCGGCACGGTATCCGGCTCCGGCACCGCGACCGCGGTCAGCGTCGGCGCGGTGACCTGGCCGATCCTCAAGCGCGCGGGATATCCGCCGGAGCAGGCGGGCGGCATGCTTGCCGCGGCCGGTGTCGGCGCGATCCTCTCGCCGCCGACCCTGGGCGCCGCGGCGTTCATCGTCGCCGAGTACCTCGAGGTCTCCTATGTGACGGTGCTCGGCTGGGCGCTGATCCCGACGGTGCTCTACTACCTTGGCATCCTGCTCGCCGTGGAGATCGACGCCCGCAGGCTCGGCACCAGGCCGGTGGAGATCGGCGGCGCGTCGGCCTGGCGGCTGCTTGCCCGCTTCGGCTACCACTTCCTCTCGCTGATCGCGATCGTCGTGCTGTTGCTCCTCGATGTGAGCGCGACCCGTGCCGTCGTCTACGCCACCGCTCTCGCCTTCGCCCTCGCGTTCCTCGATTCGCGCACCCGCAGCCGGGCTCGTTCGCCACGGGAGGTGTTCCACGCGCTCAGCAGCGGCGTCCGTTCCGCGCTGCCGGTGGTCGCGGTGTGTACGGCGGCGGGCGTGATCACCGCGATGACCACCAAGACCGGACTCGGCGCGCAATTGGCCGCGCTGCTGGTCCAGTGGGCCTCGGCGCTGTCGGACAATCAGACCGTCGTGCTCGCCTGCACCGTGGCCTTCGCCGCGGTCGCCCTCGCGCTGCTCGGCCTCGCGGTGCCGGTCACCGCCTCGTTCATCATCGGCTGGGCCATCATCGGGCCCGCCCTGCTCGCCTTGGATGTGCCCGCGCCCGCGGCGGCGATGTTCGTCTTCTACTACTCGGTGCTCTCCGAGGTCACCCCGCCGACCGCGCTGGCCGCCGTCGGCGCGTCCGCGGTGACCGGTGGCCGCACGGTGCCGACCATGTGGCAGGCGCTGAAGTACGCGCTGCCCGCGTTCCTGGTGCCGATCGTGTTCGTGCTGACCGAACCCGGTGAACACTTGCTCGGCACCGGGCCGGTGCTCGGTGTGCTGTGGACCAGCGTGGTGGCCTGCGTCGGTGTCGCCGCACTGGCCTCTGCCACCGGCGGCTGGCTGCTTGGCATCGGACCGGCGCCTGCGGCAGCGCGGGTGCTCGCCGGGGCGGGCGGATTGGTGCTGCTGTACCTGGAACCCGTCGCACTGATCGTCGGGCTCGCCGCGCTCGCGGCCGCCGCCGGGTACACGTTGCTCTCTCGAAGGAGGACGAAGTGAGAAGAGTCGCAACGATTGTCGCCGTCACCGCCGTGACGGCCGGTCTGCTCGCGGGCTGCGGTGGACGCCAGGATGCACCGCGTACCGATGCGGGCGGCGCGGTGACCTGCGAGGTGAAACAGGATTCACGCGTCGGCATCGCGACAGGCAACGCCACCGGGGTCTACTTCGCGCTGGGCAACGCCTACGCCGAGCAGGTCGCGCAGGCCACCGACGGCACCGTGAAGGCCACCGCCGCCGAGACCGGCGCCTCGGTGCAGAACATCCAGCAGCTGGTGGCCGGCACCTACCAGGTGGCGTTCTCGCTCGCCGACACCGCCGCCGACGCGGTCCTCGGCACCGGCGGCTTCGACGGCAAAAAGCAACCGGTGCAGGCGCTTTCGCGGCTCTACCCGAACTACACGCAGGTGGTCGTGCGCAACGGGGCCAACATCTCCTCGGTCGCGGACCTGCGCGGCAAGCGCGTATCCACCGGATCCCCCAAGTCCGGCACTGAGGTCATCGCCCAGCGGGTGCTCGCCGCCGCCGGAATCGACCCCGAGCGCGACATCTCCGCCCAGCGGCTGGATCTCACCAAGACCGTCGACGGTATGAAGGACGGCTCCATCGACGCCATGTTCTTCTCCGGCGGCCTGCCCACACCCGGTATCACCGATCTGTTCACCTCGGCGGGGGACAAGGTCCGCTTCCTCGACATCGCCGATCTCGCCCCGCGCCTGCGCGAGGTCAACCCGGTGTACGAGGCGGGCACGATCCCGGCCGCGACCTACGGGCTGCCCGCCGACGCGGCGACCATCGTCGTGCCGAACGTCCTGCTGGTGCGCGACGATCTCGACGCCGACCTGGCCTGTGTGCTGACCAAGACGCTGTTCGATCGCAAACCGCAACTGGAACAGGCGAATTCGGCCGCAAAGGGCATCTCGCGCGACACCGCGCGCGCGACCTCGCCCGTGCCGCTGCATCGCGGCGCCGAGCACGCCCTCACGAACTGATCGACCGGTCGCCGACCGCTGGCGCTTTCGTCGGCGGTCGGCACTCTCGGGAACGGCAGTCTTGATTCGACTGCTATGCCGCAATGCGGCGAACGTCGCGCGTACTCACGGGAACCGCTTCGCGATCGCCGCCGCGATCGCGTCCGGTTCGTGTTCTTGAATGAAGTGCCGCGCACGTGGCAGCTCGACTATGTCGAGATCGGTGAAGGCGGAACGCATTCGGGGGATACAGGCGTTCGGACGGAACACCATGTCCCGCATTCCCCAAACCAGCAGGGCGGGCTTGTCGCCGAGCATGGCGGGCACGTCGCGGGCGAGTTGGTCCAACAGCGGGCGTGCGGCACGAATTTCCTTGGGCGTCAGTGCGAGTCCGCGCCGCGCCGCCGCGGTGGGTTGCACCGCGCGGTAGTGGTCGGCCTCGGCCGCGGTGAGCTTGCGACCCAGTTCCGCGAGCAGGACGCGTTCGACGAGGAAATTCTGTTCGAGTATCCGCCGCTGCATCGGACGGCTGCCCATGATCACGCTGAACGCCCGATTCGCCAGCGCTTCGATCGGCCAGAACACGGTGTTGCCCAGCACGATCCCGCGCACCCGATCGGCGCGCGAAGTGGCCGCGCCCAGACCGATGGGGCCGCCCCAGTCCTGTCCCATCACAACGATGCCGTCGAGCCGCAGGTGATCGATCAGCTCACCGAGGACCGCGGTGTGCTCGGCGATCGTGTAGCCGAAACCCGCAGGGCGCTCGGACAATCCGAAGCCCAGGTTGTCGATGGCGACACACCGGTACCGGTCGCGCAGGTCCTTCACGATGTGGCGGTAGAGGAAGCTCCACATCGGAGCGCCGTGACAGAACAGGATCGTGGGTCCGGTTCCCTCGTCTATGTAGTGAACCCGGCCGACGGACGAGTCGAACCAGCGCGACTCGAATGGGTACAGGTTCCCATCGGGAACGAAGTCGATCAGCATCGTGCCCCTCCTTCGGATGCTCGACTACATCTGTAGTCTCGATGGTGAGACTACAGATGTAGTCGCGTGCGTGCGCGGTCCCTCTCCGAGATCCGGGCTACCTCGCCGCCTTGCTGCCGCATGGTCTCCGAGTCGCTGGGGACTCGAGCTGGTCACTGCGCTGCGATGGCCGCCGTCAACGCTCGGGCTGTGGCCAGTGTCGCGGCGATGTAGTCGTCGCGTTCCGGTTTGGTCGTGCTGGTCCGCAGCGGGCCGAGCTGCACTTCGAAGGAGGCCGATCCGTTCGCGTCGAACACCGGGGCGGCGAGGTAGCTCAGCGGTAGATCGGCGACCGAGTCCAGCTCGCTTCTGGTGAACGGGCGCGCGGTGAGGGCGGCGAGCTGGCGCAGCGCTCGCGCGCGCAGATTCGGTTGCAGCAGTTCGCTTCCCGCCGCCGCGAGCAGATCGGCGAGCAGGTCGACCAGCCCGGCGTCGTCGGCGCGCGGCCGGAACAGTGCGACGCCGCGCTCGCGCACCAGGGTGAGCAAGGCGCTCGCGGTGCGGCGGTCGGGCTCGGCGGTGGTGGCCAGCCAGGTGTTCTGCTCGGCCGCCGAACGCCAAGGCATGACAGCCGCACCGGCGGGGAACTGGAGCGGAATGCGATGGCCGACAGGGATTCCGGGCACTGTGCGGCTCGGACCGTGCCGGACATCGAGGACGGTGAGGTGGTCGGGTTCGATGCGGCTCAGCGTCGCGCCGCAGCCGGTCTTCGCGGTCAACTCGGTGAGCAGATCGCCGACGCCGCGCGGCAGCCGGGCCGCCGTGATCGCGACGAGCGCGGGTCCGATGCGGTAGCCGCGCTCCGGGACGCGCACCGCCCATCCCGCGGCGTCGAGTTCGGCGAGTACGGCGGTGGCCGTTGCCCTGGCGATGCCGAGGCGTTCGGCGATGGTCGCGACCGGCAGCGGCTCGGTCGCGGTCGCCAGCAACGTCACGATCTCGACCACGCGGCGGGTCGGTGGAGAGGGCGAACGGCGAGCGGCGTCGAGTTCGGTGGGCTGCATGGGTCTTCCCTTGTGCCGGGCGTGGACTTACGATGACGAATATAAGTCATTGGGTGTCGAATATTCGACACCGGATCGGAGAAGCGGATGATTCTCGATCGGTTTCGTATCGACGGGCAGGTCGCCGTCGTCACCGGCGCCGGACGCGGCCTGGGCAGGGCGATCGCCCTCGCGTTCGCCGAGGCGGGCGCGGACGTGCTCGTCGCGGCGCGCACCAAGAGTCAGTTGGACGAGGTCGCCGAACAGATCGCGGCCGTCGGCAGGCAGGCGCACGTGGTGTCCGCCGACCTGAGCGACGCCGACGCGGCCGCGGGCCTGGCCGCCACGGCGGTGGACCGGTTCGGTCGCCTCGACATCGTGGTCAACAATGTCGGAGGCGCGCTGCCGTGCCCGCTGCTGGACACCACGCCCGAGGCGATGGCCGAGGCGTTCGCGTTCAACGTCGGCAACGCGCACGCCCTGGTGCGCGCCGCGGTGCCGCGCATTCTCGAAACCGCCGGTGGCGGTTCGATTCTCAACATCACGTCGACCATGGGACGTTTGCCGGGCAGAGCCTTCGCCGCCTACGGCACCGCGAAAGCCGCTCTCGCGCACTACACCCGGCTGGCCGCACTGGATCTGAACCCCCGCATCCGGGTCAACGCCATCGCGCCGGGCTCGATCCTGACCTCCGCGCTGGAGGTGGTCGCGGCGAACGACGCGATGCGCGCCCAGCTGGAGACCAAGACGCCACTGCACCGCATCGGTGAGCCGGAGGACATCGCCGCCGCCGCGCTCTACCTGGTGTCCCCGGCGGGCAAGTACCTCACCGGCAAGGTGCTCGAACCCGACGGCGGCTTGATCACCCCCAACCTCGACCTCCCGATCCCGGATCTGTGACATGACTTATCGCGTAGTGCAATGGGGCACCGGCAATGTCGGCCGCCACGCGTTGGCGGGCGTCATCGCCAACCCCGATCTCGAACTGACCGGAGTGTGGGTCTCCGGCCCCGACAAGGAAGGGGCGGACGCGGGCATCCTCGCCGGGCTGGACCGTTCCGTCGGCGTCGCCGCCACCAACGACGCCGCCGCGATCCTGGACGCTCGGCCCGATTGCGTTGTCTACTGCTCGATGACCGACAACCGGCTACCGGAGGCTCTCGAAGACCTGCGTATGCTGCTCGCGGCGGGCGTCAACGTCGTCGCGTGCGCGCCGGTGTTTTTCCAGTACCCGTACGGCGTGCTGCCTGAAGAATTACTGAAACCCGTGCAAGAAGCTGCGGCGCAAGGCAATTCGTCGCTGTGGGTGAACGGCATCGACCCCGGCTTCGCCAACGACCTGCTGCCGCTGGCGCTCGCGGGCACCTGCCTGCGCATCGACCAGCTGCGCTGCATGGAGATCGTCGACTACGCCAGCTACGACAACCGCGCGGTCATGGTCGACATCATGGGCTTCGGCAAACCACTGGACGAGACCCCGATGCTGTTGCAGCCCGGGGTTCTCTCCCTGGCGTGGGGCAGCGTCGTGCGCCAGCTCGCGGCGGGCATCGGCGTGCGGCTCGACGCGGTCACCGAAACCTACGAACGCGTCCCGGCCCCGGAATCGTTCGACATCGCCACCGGCCACATCGCCGAAGGCACCGCCGCCGCACTGCGTTTCGAAGTGCGCGGCATGGTCGGCGACAGGGTCGTCACGGTACTGGAACACGTCACCCGCCTACGCCCCGACCTCTGCCCCGACTGGCCCCAACCCGCCCACCCTGAAGGTTCCTACCGCGTCGAACTCACCGGCGACCCCAGCTACACAATGGATTTGGTGACCTCCAGCCCGCGCGGCGACCACAACTTCGCGACGCTGCTGGCAACCGCCATGCGCATCGTCAACGCGGTACCCGCGGTGGTGTCGGCCCCACCGGGAATCCTGACCGCACTGGACATTCCATTGATCACCGCCCCCGCGACCAGGTCCTGATCGACTACGTCGGTGGCGCAACTTGTTTCGGAGTTGCGCCACCCGCCGATGGTGGATGTTCAACCACTTCAGTCCCAGAGGGCGGCGCACGGCAGCGGCGGCAGATCGTCACGGGCGTCGTCGTCCACGGTGACCACCAGATCCGGAAAGTATTGTGCCAGCCGGTCGGCCACGCTCCTCGCTTGTTCGGCGCTGGCCCGGTAGTTCAACGTCAGGGGGCCGAAACGGATGTGAACGCGCCGAATGCGTTGGGATGGATCAAGGGACCGCGAACCCATCACCGTGGCCTGTGGGCTGATGGCACAACGCGACCGGCAGCGACCAGCGTTTGGAGCGCGGCGGCTTTGCGCCGACACCTCCTGGCCCGGCAAGCAATATGGAACCGCATCACCGCATGGGCCTGGCCGATCGTGAAGGGCTGCTCAGGAACCCGGTGGCTTTCAGGCCGAGTGACGGCGGCAGGCGGAGCAGCGGGAGTCGCGTAGAGCATCGCGGAGCACCTTCCCTGCGAAACGAACATGGATTGGTGGAGGTGCCCGATACCAAGGGCTTTCGCCACCGGCTCCGGCTCACCGGGGCCGATGCGCCGACCAAGCGGTACGGCGTCTGCTTGGTACCGGGCACCGGTTCAAAGGTGCCTGTTGGTCGTTGCCGCGCGCGACCGCGTAATGGTCGGGTACTGTTGGCCCGACGTACGCATTCATCCAGGTCAGGCGGCAAATCGTAAGGTAAGGCAATGGTCAGAGGGCGGGCGTGGACCGGCTTTGAAGCCGTGGCACTGCAAGAAGCCATGAGGCGTTCGGTTCGGGACTTCGCCGCCTTGCTAGGCCTGGAGACGACGACCGTCAACAACTGGCGGACTGGTCTCGGCTCGGTAGTGCCGCGTTCGAGCACACAGGCCCTCCTCGACACCACTCTCGACCTCAAAGCGACGCCCGAAGACCGAGCACGGTTCGAACAAATCGTGGCCGAGGGGGAGGCTGCTTGGCGGACACGACATCAGCCGCCCGCCCGTCGGCGATCTCACGAGCGTGAAGCACCTGGAGTTGACGAGACCGAGGGCGCGTCGCGCATGGGCGAAGGGGCGAGCGAGTCACCTCGCCGCGAGAAGGGTGTCGGCGCGGAGTTGACCGCCATCCTCGCCCGTGTCCACAAACTGAGCCGGTCGATCGATCCCGAGATCATTCAGCAGTTGCACAGCTGCACGCGACAGAGCATTGCCGGGTTCGAAACGATTGACCCCTCCGAGCTTGTTCCGGCACTGGAGAAGCAGCGTGTCTGGCTCGATCAACTCATCGACGAGTGTGGCCACCCGAGGCAGCGGGGCCAACTGTTCGAGATCGCTTGCGAAACCTCGGGACTGCTGGGCTATGTCGCTGTGGGAAGGGGAAACTCTTCGCTCGCACACGCCTATTGCCTGGAGTCGTACCAACTGGCCGAGCACGCGCAGGACGACAACCTCGTAGCGTGGGTACGCGGCCTGCGGAGTTTCTGCGAATATTATGCGGGGCAATACGATAGAGCGCTGCGCTACGCACAAGACGGCTTGACTCGTGCGGGGTCCGGGCCGCAGCATGCCCGTCTCGCGATCAATGGGGTCGCGCGGGCGAAGGGGAAACTCGGTGATGTCGAGGGTGTGCATCGCGCGGTCGAAGAGGCGTACGAACACTTGGCGCGAAGTAGTGCACCGCAGGGAGTTCCCTCCAGCATCTCGCTCGAGAGTTACAGCCCGGCACAGGTGGCGGGAAACGCGGCCACTTCGTATCTCTCCTTGGCGATGCGGGACAAGGTCGAACAGTATGTGGATCTTGCTTTGCCCGAGATGAACGAGAAGAACTCGCCGTGGGGTCGTTCCCTCGTCATGATCGATTTGGCTCGTTCGCATGTTCTCGCCGAGAACGCCGATCTGGATGCCGCTGCAGGGATCATGCTCGCTGCCCTCGACGTGTCGAATGGAAGACCGATGATGCAGGTCGTACGCCGGGGCTCTGAGTTCCTGGCGGATGCCACGGCGAGGTGGGGAGACACGTCGCCACTGCGTGCTGTTCGTGCGGCGTTGGCGAGTATGAAAAGCGGTGATCGGCCGAATGAATAGCGCGGGCCCCGAAAGGCGCGACCCTCGCCGAGGACCTCTGGGCTACTACTGGTTCATCACTTTCGAGCATGCCTCGGACCTGCACTCGCTGACCGAAGAGCTCCGGCAAGCGATCGACACCACCTACTTCGCTCCGGTTTCCACGAACGGTCTCCATCTGACACTGGACCGAATCGCGTACATCAACGAATGCACACCGGAGCAACTGGATTCGATCGCCGCCGCCGCTCGGCGTGCCTGCAAGAATCAGCCACCCTTCAGCATGATGTTCGAGCAGCTCGGCAACTTATGTGGCGCAATCGGATTCAAGGTGTCACCGGCCGAACGGGTGCGAGGCCTTCGTGACGAGCTGCGTTCGGCAACTATTTCCGTCCTTCCGGAAGCACCGATAAAAGGCTCGTCATCCGATCCGCACGTAACGGTGGCTTACCCAGTCGGTGAGGACCTTTCGGCAATGGCAGCCGCGACAGCCGACAGGATGAGCACCATGGTCCGCCGGGTCGACGTAACGGTCTCTGAAGCCGTGATGGTCCTACTCGAACGCCGCCGACATGGGTACTGGTGGAAAGAGATCACTCGAATCCCCCTCGGTAAGTAGTTCGAGAGCGCCCCGCGCCGGCGGGCGCCCCGCTCGCGGGTGCTGGTGGACTGCATTACGCTTCGGGCGCGTGAGTCATCGAAGCCGACTGTGCCACATAGTGCTCGACGTGTCGGATCTCGATCGAGCAGTTGTGTTCTGGGGTCGCGCCCTCGATGCGACCGAGGAGAAACTGAACCCCGCCAGCCGTCGCGTCTACCGGTGTCTGCGCCTACCCGACTCGCAGGTTCGATTACTGCTGCAAGCGACGCCCGACGACAAGGTGTCGAAGGCGAGAGTGCACATCGACATCGAGACCGACAATGTGGAAGCCGAGGTGCGCCGGCTCGCAGCCCTCCGACCAGATGCTCGCCGCGCTCGCCCGCGCCCTGCGCCTCAGCTGCGACGAGCGCGACCATCTATACCGATTAGCGAACCGCCCGATCCCGCACCGGGACGGCGTCACACGTCCACCCGACGCGGGTGCGTACCGATACCGTACCGTCCCGGGGATGTGAGCCGTCGCAGGAAGGGGAGACGATGTCGAAAGAGTTCGGCGGGAGAAAGTTCCGGCCGCCGGAGGATGCGCAGAAGCCGAACAGGCAGTCGCTTGGTCCGGCAAGCTCGCACGGTAGCGCGCGAGTTGTTGCCCCACTTCGGGTTCGAGCCGCGATAGGCGCGAGCCCGACATTCCGCGGACCGGCGCCGCGGGTACTCACCGAAGGGGATCAGCGGCGCGTCGGCATCGAGGAACAGCAGTGGCCGACGGCGCGGGTTCGAGCACAATGCGATGAATTCGTCTGTGATTCAGGCGCCTTCGACTCGGGCGATCAGCTGTCGAGCGCGTGAGCGATTTCGTCGGCGACGACGCTCATGCCCTCGACATTCGGGTGGTAGGAGCTGGCGATGGTGGCGACGAGCCCGACGTTCGGTGCGTCCGAATCCAGTGGGCTGTTGAAGCCGTAGGTCCACGGTGTGGCGGCGCAGGCGTTGTGAGCGTCGGCGTTCGGGGCCGCTACGGTATCCACCCCCGTTTCGTGTGCGGCGGTCCGAGTCGCGGCGATCAGGCCGTCGTAGGTGCGCCGCGCGGATTCCGCATCCGCTTGGTACAGAGGCACTTTCGCGCAAACTGTTCCGTCGCGATCGACGACGGGGAGGTATTCGACGAGCAAGACCGTCGCGTTCGGCGCCTTCGACTGCACGGCGCGCACGACCTCGGCGATCGAAAGCCGTACCCGGTCGAAATCCGCCGGTGTGGGCTCAACGGAATCGCCGAGAACGCTCGCGCAAGCCTCCGAGGCAAGGAACGAGACCACGGGGATCCCGCCGACGAGACCGGGACCGCAGCTGCGTGCGATCATGCCGCCGATCATTCCGAGATCGTTGCCGCCGATGGTGATCGTGACCAGTTCGGTGTCCGGTGTGACCGCGCCGATCTGCGGCGGCAGCACCTGCCCGCCGGGCAAGCGCTGCGGATTGTCCAGGATGTCAGCGGTTGTGGCGCCGGAGCAGGTGACGTCGACAAGCTCCAAGCCGAGCGCTTCGGCGAGTTGGCCGGGGTAGTTGCGGGCCGAGCGCAGACATCCCTCGTCGAGCACCGGCGGTATGCCGGGACCGGCGGCGTACGAGGCGCCCAGTGCGACATAGCGTGCCCCGGCGTCGATCGGTCGCGCGTGCGCTGTGCCAGTGGCGGCGGTGAGCGCTGCCGCGGCAGCGAACAGCACTGCCAGGAGCGAAAAGCCCCGCCGCGCAGCCTGATTCACCACTTCCTTTCCGGCGCCGACGTGTTCCGACGACGTCGAGTCAGGATGTGCACCGATGTCGCCCATGCCCAGACTGTAAGCATGCCTCCAACTCTGTCGCTACGGAGCGTGGCAAACAGAATTCCTCCGGCACACGCCATTCGTGCACCACTGCCCGAAAAGAGATCCAGACTTCCGTCCGCGGAACCGTCTCCACAGACGTTCCTCACGCTTCACAGAAGCTATAACCTCTGTGCAGCGTGCGAAAGCTTTGTGAAGACGGCCTTCGCCCCGGCCGCGCCCGGGGCAGGTGTGCCGTGAGCGATCACGGCACGAGGGCGTTCAGTGCACGGTCCACGTCGGTTTCGTCGTTGTAGAGATGGAACGCGAACCGCAACGCGCCCGCACGGGCCGACGCGATGACGTCCGCCGCCTCCAGCCGCGGTGCGAGGTCGGCCGCGCCGGGGACCGCGACGATCGCCGACCGCCCGGGCACCGGCTCGTGACCGAGCTCGATGAGGCCCGCACGGAAGCGGTCGGCCAGATCGAGGTTGTGCGCGTTGATCTTTTCGACGGTCAGCTCCTCGATCAGGCTCAGACCGGCCGATGCGGCGACGACGCCCAACCAGTCGGGGGTCGCGTCGAAGCGGCGGGTGGTAGCGGCAAGGGCGCGCGGGTCGTAGATCTCGGCCCACCGGTCCTCGGCCGCGTACCAGCTCGGGCCGATCGGACGCAGACCAGCGGCGGCCTCGGGTGCGGCGGCGAAGAACGCCACGCTACGCGCGCCGATCAGCCATTTGAAGGTCGCGCAGACCCAGTAGTCGGCGTCGGCGAAGTTCAGCGGGAGCCAACCGGCAGCCTGGGTGGCGTCGACCAGTAGCCGGGCCCCGTGCGCCGCGGTGGCGGTGCGCAGTTCGGTCAGATCGGTGATTCGGCCGTCGGCGGACTGTACGACGCTCACCGCCACCAGCGCGGTCTCCGGCCGCACCTGCGCGGCCAGCTCGTCCAGCGGAACCATCCGCACCCTCAGATCGCCGCGGTGCACGAAAGGCATGGACACCGAGGAGAATTCGCCTACCGCGAGCAGCACCTCCGCGCCGGGGGCGAGCGCGGCGGCCACCGGACCGATGAGTCCCGCCACGCCGCTGCCGAGCGCGATGTGGTCCGGGTGCGCTCCCGCCAGCAGCCGGGCGAACTTCGCGCGCAGTTCGGGTACCAGCGCGTCGCCGGCCATCGGCGCGCCCCTTCCCGCAGCCCAGCGCGCGTTGACCTGGGCCAGTGCGGTCAGCGCCCGTTGCGCGGGAAGTCCGTGCGAGGCGGTGTTGAGATAGGTGGTCTCGGAACGGAATTCCTCGGGCGCTAAGGACGACATACCTTGCAGCATGCGGCCTCGGTGACCACCCGTCCAGCGCCAGCGGTCCGAAAGTGGACCCAAATATGGACTCGCCGCCGAGGCCGGCACCGGCGTCTCCGGCCTCGCCAGATGACCGTTTAGGCCGGCGCCGACGTTGCCCACGGACCCAGGCCGGTGTCGAGGCCGAGGCCATCACCCCGCGTTGCCGACCAACGCCCGCCGCGCTTCGTCCACGCAATCGGCCCACGGCCGATCACCCAGCTCGGTCACGCCCGATTCCCCCATGAACGCGCTGGACACGACGACATCCGGGGTGAGTTCGGCCAGCACGTCGAGGCTGGCGAGCAGCGTCTCGCGGTCGCTGTGTCCCTCCAGATACCCTGCCCACCAACCGTTCTCGCCGAGGACGAGCGTGTCGCCGGTGAACAGGTGCCGCTTGCCGGAAATCGTGGCCAGATAGCTGGCGCTGCCGACGGTGTGGCCGGGGGTGGGGATGACCTCGAGCCCGGCGAACGCGACGTGCCTGCTGTCGAACGGGTCGTCGACGGCGGTCTGGGTGACCTCGCCCGCGTCGGCCTTGTGCACGTGCAACCGGGCGCCGAACCGGTCGCGGACCGTGGCCAGCGAGGACGCGATCTCGTCGCGGTGGCTGAGGTACTGGTGTGCCACGCCGCCGAGTTCGGCCATTCGATCGAATTCGGCGGCGAGCGTGGTGTTGTAGAACAGCACGTTGCCCTCGGGCGTGGTCCACAGGTAGGCGTTGGTGGTCAGGCCGGGGAACGGGCTCAATGTCTCGGTCTGCCACAGTTCGGGTGCGATCTGGCGCATGGTGCGCTCCTTTCGGTCTCACCCGTAAGGCGCTGGATCGAATCCAGCGATGCTGGATCACAACGTCCAGCGGATCTCGCGCTGCGGTTGGTAGCGGCAGACCACGCCGAGCGAGACGCAGGCGCGCAGGTGCTCGGCCAGCTCCGGATGCACGCCGTCGAGGCGGCGCAGCGCATCGCGGATGCAGGCCGACACCGTCTTGCGCGCCCGCTCGGCGTCGTCGCCGAGCCTGCGGGTGCGTCCGGCGAGGCCCGCGGCGCGGCGCAGTTCGTCGAGCAGGGCCGCGCGCTCGCGATCCAGCTCGGCGGCGCGGTCGTCGTGGCCGAGTTCGGTGGCGCGGTCGATCTCTGCGTCCAGGGTGCTCAATCGCCGCCGATACGACGCCTTGGCCCGATCGTCGAGCACCGGGTCGGAACCGAGCGCGGCCGCCGCCCGCACGATGCCCTTGTCGGGTGCGCTGGACAACTCGAGGGACGGGATGTCCTGTCCGGGATGCCCGACCAGGACGTGCAGATCGCGCAGTCCTTTGGCGTCGGGCAGGTGCGCGGTCCGTCCGTCGAACCGCAACACCCAGACCGCGCCGTCGAAGCGGAACGCGTTGTCCGGCTGGGGTTTCGGTTCCGGCGTGACCTGAGGCGGCCGGTGCGAGAGCAGCCGCAGCTGATCGCGCGCGGCATCCAGCCACGGTTGGGCCCGCAGCCGGTGTGCGAGCTCGGCGGCGGTCTCGAAATGCTCGGCGGCGACGCGGGTGTCGCCTGCGGCCTGGCAGACGCGTCCGAGCCAGTAGGCGTAGGGCCCGTACACCGCGCCGCCGCCCGCTACCACCGCCCAGTAGTGCTCGTACGAAACAAGCCTGCCGCACACCGTGTCTCGCAGTTCGGCGTCGTCGAGGACCAGCGCGGCGTGCGCCTGGGCGACCAAGACGCCCGCGTGAAAATGCCGGGGATAGACCCGGTACAGCGATTCGATGTCGGCGGCCCGGCGCGCCACCCGCTCGGTGTCGCCGCGGCGGGCGGCGGTGATCAGCTCCGGCACCGCCGTGTAGTCGCCCGCGAGCTCGCGGTAGCGGCCGACGAGTGATTCGGCCTCGTCCAGCTCGTCGGTGAAAAGCGCCAGGGTCCAGCGTTGTTCGAGCCATAGCGGCACCACATCGACCTCGCCGAGTTGAGCGCCCAGCGCGTACGCGTCGTCGATCGCGATGCGTGCCTCCGCGAAACGACCGCGCACCATCGCCAACGCGCCGATGCGCGACAGCGAGACGAAACGATAGCGCGGCGAGCGCGCGCGTTCGGCTCGCGCCGTGAGATCGGCCAATTCGGTGTGTGCGCGGGGATCGCCCAGCTCGAGCAGTGCGGCGAAGCGAAGCAGCCCGGCCTGCAATGCCGCGTCTCCGCGGCCGAGAGCGCCGAGTTCGTCTGCGAGAGCGAGGCGTTCGCGCGCGGTGCCTGGCTGCCAGATGGCGTCGTGGCGGGCGAGTAGTGCATCGGCGAGGGCGGTGTCGTCGCCGGATTCGCGGGCCAGCGTGAGTGTTTCGGCGCTGACCCGGTCGACGGCGTCGTGCCGCGCCGTGCCGGTGTGCACGCGGACCCGGGTGCCAGCGGCCAGCACCCGCACCGCGAGGGGATCGGTGCGCGGACGTCGGGTCAGCAGCAGTTCGTGCGCGCGCTCCATGAGGTCGATTTCGTGCTCGGCCTCGCGTTCCGGATCGGGCATGCCGAGCTCGTGCCTACCGAGCGCCGCACGCGCGAACAGCTCCGGTGCGGGGTCCGCGGTGGCGAGCAGGCTGTCGTAGGTGCGCCGGGCCGCGACCAGCTCGCCCGCATCACGGTGCGCGGCGGCGAGTCCGAGGGCGATACGGCCGCGCAGCTCGGTGTCGGCGGCCTGGACGAGTTCGAGCGCGTGCGCGTAGTGGGTGGCGACCTCGCGGGCAGCGAGTCGTCCGCAGGCGTCGTGTGCCGCCGCGAGCAGGTAGCGCAGCGTGCGCTCGGGGTCGACCGCGTCACCCGCGCGGTGCGCGTGATGAGCGAGATCGCCGGTCGTCGCGCCGGACACCGGACGCGGAAGACGTTCCAGCGCCGCGAGTATCGCCGCGTGCCGCGCCCTGGTCTCGGCCGGATCGAGGCGGGCGAGCAGTGTCTCGCGGATCAGGTCGTGGGCGAAGGCGTAGCGGTCCTCGTCGTCGGTCACCAGCCGGGCCCGCACGGCGATCGCCAACAGATCGGCGGAATCGGCGCGGCCGGTGCTCGCGGCGAGGGCCGCGGCGGTGAACTCGCGGCCGAGCAGCGCGGCGGTGGTCAGCGCGTCCACCGCCGCGGCGGGCAACGGCGCGAGGCGCGCGTCGAGGGTCTGTCGAACGCCGGGTGTGAGGCTGTCGAGGGGATTGCCCGCGGCCCACAGCCGTGTCGCCTGTTCGATCAGGAACGGATTGCCTCCGGTGAGGTCACGCAGCGCGGCGACGATCCGCTCCGGCGGACGCTGTCCGGTGAGCGCGGCGACCAACGCGCCGATCTGCTCGGCGTCCAAACCGGTCAGCTCGATGGTGTGCGCGGCGGCCGCCACCTCGCCGAACACCGTGCGCAGCGGGTGATCGTCCGCGGCGAGTTCGGTGTCGCGCACCGTGCAGACCAGGGCGAGCCGCTCGAACCACAAGTGCCGCGCGACGAACGCGAGAACTTCGAGCGAGGCGGGATCGGCACGGTGCAGATCATCGATCACCACGAAGACCGGTCGCACGGCACAGGCGGCGAGCAGCGCCTCGGACACCGCGTCACCGATGCGGAACAGCGAAGCGCTCGCCGGTGTGTCCTCGCGGGACTCGCCGATCAGGTGGGACAGCGCGTTGCCAGCGGCATCGTCGACCGCCGCCCACTGCCCGGGCGTCGCTACCCGACGCAGACCGCGCAGAACCTGGACCCACGGCCAGAAACCGGGCGTGCCGTCGCCCTGCCACGCCGTCGCGGTGAACACCAGCGCCGCGTCCGGTCCGAACTCGCCGACGACCTCGGTGACGAGCGCGGTCTTGCCGATTCCCGCCTCGCCGGACACCAGCACCAAACCGCCGTGACTGGACACCGTGCGGCGCAGCGTTTCCCGCAGCAGCGCCGCCGGATGGTCCCGGCCGATCAGCGGGATTGCGGGCACCCGTCGCCTCCTCGATGGTCTCCGACGAGACTATCCGCAGGAACAGGCCGGACGGGGCGGACTCAGTTCGGGAAGGCGCCCGCGCCGGGAGCCGCGCCGGTGGCGATGGGCGAACCGCTCGGCCGCAGCGCGTCCGCGTCGAACGGGATCACCGAGCTCGGCCGATTGCTCGCCCGCACGAGGGGCTGGAGCAGCGAGGCCGGATCGAATCCGGCGATGGGCGAGACGACCGGTGCGGACTGCGGGCCGAGGCTGCCCACGTAGAGCTTGGCACCGTCGGCGGTGAAGCCGACCGAGACCGGCGCGTCCACCGGGACCCTGTCCGTCACGCGATCGGTCGCCACGTCGACGACCTGGACCGCGTTCACGCCCGGCGTGGCCACCAGCAGCCGATCGCCGTCGGGACTGAACGCGCCCGACACCGGGGCGCTGCCCGCCGGAAGCGCGATGGCGCCGAGCCGCTGCCAGGACGCCGTGTCGATCACCGACACGTTGTCGCCGAGCGCGTTCATCGCGTACAGCTTGCGGCCGTCGGGGGAGACCGCGGCGAACGCGGGCACCGAGCCGTCGATCTGAATGCGTTCGCCGAGCTGGAATCCGCTCTCGGGGTCGAACGCGGCCGCGGTCGAATCGGCGAACACCGCGTAGAGGCGTTCACCGTCCGGTGCGATGGCGGCGGCGAGCGCGAGCGACGGCAGCGGCATCGAGCGGACCAGCGTGTTGGACGTGGTGCTCAGCACGTCGATGGACGGGCGAGCGGTGACGACGTAGACGAGGTCCCGGACCGGATCGGTGATCGGTCGTGTCATGCCGTCGGTGCCGCTGATCGGGATGCGGGCGGTAACGCGGTCGGTCGCTCGGTCGATGACAGCTATGTCGTCGGCGCCGACGAACGGGGGATTGAACGCCTGAACGTAGAGATGCTGACCGTCCCGCGAGGCGGTCACCGCGGACGCCTGCGGTCCGACTCCTTCGACTCGGCCGACGATCCGGTCCGTCGCGGTGTCGACCACGACCACCGCGCCCTCGCCCGCGACCGGGATGTAGGCCAGCGGCCCGGTATCGGCGGCCCCGGCGGTCGGCGCGAGCAGCGACAGGGCGACCGCGGCGAGCGCCAACGCGCGCGACGATCGCCGCCGGAACCGGTTTGCCATCGTGGGACCTTTCTGGTGAGTATCCGAACGGACTATTCCGCGTAATCGCCGCCGCCGCAAGCGGTTGCCGCGCTACCGGGGCGTATTGGTCCGGTTTCCGCGTGTTCGGAGGCGACTCAGGCCTTGTCGGCCCACATGTTGCTGAGCAGTCGGTGACTCGGTGTATCGGCGAGCGACTGGCTCGACTCGTAGATCCGTCGGTAGCCGGTCTCGGTGATGCGCCACTGCCCGTCGGCGTCGCGACGGTAGCGATCGGAGTAATACCCCGCGCCGCGGATCAACACGCCGTACTCGGTGGCGATCACGGTGTCCTCGAAGGCCCACGAGCCGGTCGCGGTGTCGCCGTCGACACTGATCTCGGGATGGTTGGCGATGTGCACGGTGAGGACGGTGGGTCCGACGTTCTGGCGCATGAAGTCGGTGATCGCCGCACGGCCGTCCAGGACGAGCGGCTCGCCGAGCGCGTGCGTGCCGTACCGCCCGACCGCGTCGACGGCGAGGGTGTCGGCGAACTCCGCCCAGAGCTTGAGATCCAAGGTCCGGAAGTATCGGTACTTCAGCTGGCGCACGGCTTCGACGGCGGCGAGATCCATCCGCTCAGCCTGGCACGACACGACAGGCTGGACAAGAACGTGTTCTCATTCGTCTTCCGTGTGAATCCGCGCTTCCCGAATGGGTAACCGACATGCGGGTGCGGAACCGATCCGCGCCCCTGCCGTGCACATCCCCGTCACGAGGAGGAGCCGTGACCGAGACGCCCGTGCCCGCCGATCGCCCCGCCGAACCGTCCCTCGACCAGCGGCACGCTCTACAGACCGCCGCGGCCCGACTGGAGAAGGAGTTCGAAGGCGTCGCGCCCGACGCCGCCATCGAACAGTTCCTGCAAGCCGCCTACGACCACATGGCCGACGGGGCCGCCTTCGACAATTTCCTGCCTCTGCTCGCCGAGCGTTACACGCGGGAATGGTTGCTGGCCTTGGCCGAAGAGAAGTCCTCGGCGTAGACCCGCTGATCATCCACAACCACTTCCTGCCAGGGGACCGCTACGGGTACCCCGGTCACCTGCCCGAGGTCCCTCGCTGTAGACGGCCGCCCCGGATCACTGTCGTAGCCGAGCGGCCAAGCCGGGGACACCGGGTCCGGTCAGCCGGTCGAGCGCCACTTCGCGTCCGGTCGCGAGCAGCAGCAGCGCGGAGACCGGTCCTTCGATCTCGGGTCCGTCGCCGCGTTGCCATCCGGTGTCGGTCGCGGTGAGGCGGTAGCCGGAGAAGCGCCGTGCCGCCTGGAACGTCCGGCCCATCGTCCACACCCGATCGAGCGAGATACGCGCTGCCGCAACGGGCATCTCGCGGGACAGGCCGAGCGGAACGGCGATGTCCTGGCCGTGCACCAACAGGTCCATCAGCCGGTCGGTGGGGGTGGTGCCTGCCGCGGTGTATCGGTGATCGACGGTGGCGCGGAGCCGGGCGAGCAGTTCCGGTGGCGTCGATCGATCGGCGAGCCGGATAGCGGTGTCGCTATCGGCGAATTGGCCGAGGCGACGGGACTTTCCGTGCGCACCGTCCGGTTCTATTGCGACGAGGGGCTGGTGGCGGCGCGGCGCAGCACCGGTGGTCATCGGATGTTCGACGCGAGTGCGGCGATCGAGCGGGTGACGGCGATCCGCAGGCTGCGGGCGCTCGGGTTGGGGCTCGTGGTCATCGGCGATGTCTTGAACGGACGCCGGTCCTTGGACGATGCGGTGGCCGAGGAGCGGGCCGCTGTGGAGCGTTCGTATCGCGAACTGTCTTGGCGGCGTGCGTCTTTGCGTGCCGTCGAGGCGGCGGCTCCCGGTGAGCGCGCGGCGACACTCGCCATCCTCGCGGGCGCGGCGGACGGCGGGGCCGCCCACGACTCGCTGGTGCGTTTCTGGCGCGGGATTCTGGCACCGATGGCGGCGGAGCAGTTCGACGGGCTCGTGTCGATGGACATCCCGCCGCCGCCCGCCGACCCGGCGGTGGAGCAGGTTCTCGCTTACGCCGAGATTATCGCGCTCGTCGCGGATGGGTCGATGTATGCCGCGGTGCGGCAACAGATCTGGCGCTCCGGTTCGGTGCGGGACCGGCGCGGGCTGCTGGACGGAGTCGGGGAAGCTTGTGGTGCGGTGATCGAGGTGCTGCCGTCCGGAGAACGCCCGCGCCCGGGTCCCGAACTCGACGGCTTCGTCGCCGCCCACGCCGAGGCCCGAAGGGCCCGCGACACCCCGGACTTCCGGCGACAGTTGCTGGTCGGCGCGACCGACGCCGATCGACGCATCGCCCGCTACTGGACGCTCACCGAAACGCTGACCGGCACGCCGATAAGCGTTGGGCGCGCGCATGATTGGCTGTACGAGGCGCTGCGACAGTCGGTGTCCACCGAAGGATGTTCGCGGTTGCCGGGGCCCTGACGGCGGAAGGAAGCCGATCCGCGACGGGACGACAGGCCAAACCCCGGCGGTCTGTGACGCGGCGCCGCGCAGGCCGTCCGCCTGGCCGACGCCGCTCGGGCTGTCGAACCGATCAGGAATCGAGAAGCGCTGGTCAGCGGGCCGCAACTAGCGTTGTCGCCATGAACAGCACCACTGAACAGACCACCATCGACGCCGTCATCCTCGAGGTGCCCGACCCGACGGCCGCCGCGACCTTCTACGACGCCGCGTTCGGTCTCGGCGAGAAGGTGCGATTCCGCGCCTCGGAGGCGTCGACGACCGGCTTCCGCGGCTTCATCCTCTCGCTCGTCGTGTCCCAGCCGAGTACCGTCGACAGCCTCATCGGCACCGCCCTCGACGCGGGCGCGACCACGCTGAAGCCGGCCAAGAAGAGCTTCTGGGGCTACGGCGGCGTCATCCAGGCACCGGACGGCGCGATTTGGAAGATCGCCACGTCGGCGAAGAAGGACACCGGCCCCGCCACCCGCGAGATCGACGATTTCGTGGTGCTGTTCGGCGTCGACAACGTCAAAACCACCAAGCAGTTCTACATCGACCGCGGCCTGACCGTGGGAAAGAGCTTCGGCAGCAAGTACGTAGAGTTCGACACCCCACCGTCCTCGGTCAAGCTGGCACTCTACGGCCGCCGCGCCGCCGCCAAGGACGCCGGCGTCGCCCCGGAGGGCACCGGCTCACACCGGCTCGTCATCGGCAGCGGCCTCGGGGAATTCGTCGACCCGGACGGCTTCGAATGGGAGGCCACCCCGGCCTGAGCGGTGCGGCACTCCAGAAGCCGGAATTCGAGAAGGCAGCGTTGGTCGGTCGGCTCGGTCACGGTGTCGAGGACCAGGCCGTGTGCGGCGGCGAGCGTGCGGAACTCATCGATGCGGCGTTCGCGGCCGCCGTAGATCGCGAGCATCGCCAGGTCCATTTCGGTACTGGCTCGCCGCCCTCCCACCGGTTCGATGACGAGGACGCGACCGGCCGGGTGGACGGCTTCGGCGCATCGGGCGAGGATGCGGTGGGCGTGCTCGTCGTCCCAGTCGTGCAGGATGTCGGACAGCAGATAGGCGTCCGCCCCGGCCGGGAGGGTGTCGAAGAAGCTGCCCGCGGTCACTTCGGTTCGGTCGTCGAGGTCGTGAGCGCTGAAGGTGCGGCGGGCCTCGGTCGCGGTGGGTGCGAGATCGATCAGATGGCCGCGAATGCCGGTGTGCGCCAGCAGGATCGCGGCGAGCAGCGTTCCTCGGCCACCGCCGACATCGACGACGGTGGTGAATCGAGACCAGTCGAAACCGGCGACGAGTCGCGGGATCTGCTCGTGGAACCGCAGGGTCATCTGCCGGTCGAACGACTCACGCAGGTGCGGGTTTTCGGCGAGGTCGGCCCAGAAGTCTCGACCGTAGCGGCGTGGGTAAGCCGCTCGGCCGGTGGCGATGCTGTGGGCGAGTTCGACCAAGGCCAGTTCGGCGCGGCCGGCCGCGGAGTCCAAGTGCAGCAGGATGTTGGTGAAACCGTTGTCGGCATCGGCGCACAGATTCGCGCCGAACTCGGTGGTCCGGTAGCCGGTGGCTGTCGGTTCGACGACCCCGAGTGTCGTCAGGTGGCCGAGCAGGAGGTCGAGCGCGACCGGTGCGACGTCGATTTCGACCGCGAGTTCCGCGGCGGCGGCGCCGTTTCCGACGAGCCGGTCCGGCAGACCGAGGGTCACCGCGATCCGCAATGCCATCGGTGTCGCCAAACTGGCCATGCGACGGAGCGCGTCCGCATCGTTGGCGTTGTGTCCCACGAAGATTCACTGTGGCATGCCCGTCAATCGAAATTCAGCCGACATGTCATGTCGGTCTAGACTGCCAGTGGGGGTGATCCTGGGGCGGGGTGGTCGGGTGGTTCGTAGGTTCGCCATGTCTCGGCCAGGCGGCGTGCGGCCTCGCGGAGGTCGGCGGGGTCGGCGACGAAGCTGATGCGGACGTGATCGATACTGCCGCCGGAGGCGTCGAGACCGGCGCCGGGCAGGATCGCGACACCGTGTCGCAGGGCGCGCTGGGCGAACGAGGTGCCGTCCCCGTGGGGCAGGCGGATCCATAGTGTCTGGCCGCCGGACACCGGAGGGACCTCCCATTCCGGTAGGCGCTCGGTCAGCTCGGTCACCAGGGTGTCGTGGCTTTCCTTGCGCTGCCGCGTGATTCGTTCACGCAGCGCGTCCAGATCGCGAAGCAGCCAGGCGGCGGCCAACTGAGCGGGGATGTTGCCGCCGAGATCGTGCACGGCGCGCAGCCGAGCCAGCCGGGCGATCACCGGGATCGGCGCCCGCACCCAGCCGACACGCAGGCCGCCCCAGACGATCTTGCTGAGCGAACCGATGGATATCACGGACTCGTCGAAGGCGGCCAACGGCGGTGGCGGCGGATCGGTGCCGGGAAATCCGAGCTCGGTCAGCACCTCGTCATCGATCAGCGGCACCCCGGCTGTTCTCGCAGACTCGACGAGCGTCCGCCGGGCCAGCGCGGAAAGCACCGCGCCCGTGGGGTTCTGGTAGGTCGCCACGACATAGGCGAGCGCCGCAGGGACCACCGCGCCGAGGCCAACCGGACCTGTCCTCGGTACCGCCGCGACCTCCCGAAACGCCTCCAGCGCACCGGGATAGGTCGGCGCCTCCACCAGAACCCGGTCGCCGGGCCGGAGCAGTGCTTGGGCGAGCAAGGACAGCGCCTGCTGCCCACCGCCGGTGACGAGAATCTGCTCCGGATCGGTCGGCACGCCACGTGCCCGATAACGCTCGGCGATCATCCTGCGCAACAGTGGATGCCCGGTCGGCCGGTAGCCGATGTCACCGTCGGCCGCGGCGAGGTCGGGCAGGATGTGCTGATACGCCTGAGCGACTTCGGGCGGCGGCGTCGCGGGGGCGGCACAGGCGAGCGCGATGACATCGGCCTCCGGCTCCAGCAGCTGCAGAAAGGCCGGAGAATGGGTGGTTTCCCGCGCGGGGAGCGCTGCGGGTCCCGCGACCCGGGTGCCGCTGCCCTGCCTGCGCACCACCCGACCCTCCACGCTGAGCAGGTCATAGGCCGCCACAACCGTGCTGCGCCCCACCGCGAGTGTTTTCGCCAGCCTGCGGTCGGGTGGCAACCGCGTGCCCGACGGCAGCTCACCGTCGTCGATCAACGTCCGCAATCGCCCGGCAAGCAACAGATACAACGGTCCGCGGTCGGCGGACCACCGACCGAGCCGGTCGGCGAGTTCGATTGGCTCCATACGCAAACCATTCTGCCCCGATTGGCTCTAGGACCACCCCCCCTGCCGCCGTGAGGATGAAGCCATGAGCAAGATCTCCATCACCGATGTCGTCGACGACCTGACCGGACCGTGGCAACCGAGGGACCTGGCGACGGCCAACGACGCCGTGGTGCGCATCGCCCGCTTCCACGGCGCATTCCCCTGGCACCACCACCACGACGAGGACGAGCTGTTCCTGTGCTGGAGCGGAACCTTCCGCATCGAATTGCAAGACGGCGAGTCGGTGACGCTCCACCCCGGCGAAATCTTCGTCGTTCCCCGCGGAGTCGAGCATCGGCCGGTCGCCGAGGAACCGGCTCACGGGATCATGATCGAACGACCCGAAACCAAGCAGTACGGCAACTGACTACGAGGAGCGGCTGATCCAAGCCGGCGGAACCGCTGCGCCATGCCTGCGTCGGGCCCGGGCAGAGGTGGGTGGGCCCGACGCACGGCCCCTCTCACAAATCCGGGCGGACCAGAATCTGAATGTGCTCGTCCGGATTGCGGAGGGCGTCGATGGCGTTCGCCACGCCGTCCAGCCCCACCTGGTCGGTGATGAGCGACGCCGCGTCGAGGGTGCCGTCGGCGATGCGGCCCAGCGTCCTCGCGTACTCCTCGTGCGGATAGACCATGCACATCTGCAACGAGATGTCCTTGTAGATGCCGACGATAGGGCGGATCACGTCGTCGGTCATCACCGCACCGATCTGCAGGATGGTGGTCTGGCGCGGCGCCTTGTACATCAGGTCGTTGATCAGGCCGGGCACCGCGGCGCACACCCAGATGTGCAGGAGCTGGCCGGGTGCGGCGGCTGCACGCCACACGTCGATCGGGTCGGCCACCGCTGGGTCGACGACGCGGTGCGCGCCGAGACGTAAGGCGGTGTCGCGCCGCAGTTTCGACGGATCGGAGGCGACGATGGGCGCGACACCCCGTTCGGCCAGCGCGGCGACCGCGCCCAAACCGACAGGGCCGCAACCGATCACGATGCCGGATCCGGACGGTCCGATCCCAGTGCGCGCCACGTTGCCGAAGCCGACCGCGAGCGGCTCGGTCAGCGCGGCGACGTGCGGCGGGACACGCGAGGGGATCGGTTCGAGCGCCATGGCCTGCAAGACCATCCGCTCCCCGTAACCGCCGGGGAACTCGTTGGAGAATCCGACGCCGTGGATCTGCCCCGCGTGGTCGACCGCCCACGGCAGGGCGACCACGAGCTGTCCGGGTTCGTGCGGGGTGTCCGGCCCGGCCGAGACCACCCGGGCCGCGATCTCGTGGCCGAGCACCACGTCACGGCTCGGGTCGAACTCGAAGGTCGGTACCCCGCTGTCGCGCGAGGCCTGGAGGAACTCGTCGGTGAAATCCAGTGCCTGCTTGTCGGATCCACAGATCCCGCAGGCCACCGTCTCCACCAGCACCTGGCCGGGCCCCGGCACCGGGTCGGCCACCTCGTCGACGACCAGACGGCGATCCCGCATCACCACCGCGCGCATCAGCGGCTCTCCTCATCGGCGCCGAGCGCGGCGGCCAGCGTCTTCCCGTGTTTGTCGAAGGCGCTCTGGATGCCCGCCTGCAGACCGCCGATCATGCGTTCGCTGTTGGCGTTCGCCCACTCGAGGGAGGCGACCCGGTTGCGATTCGCCTGGGTGAAATGCGGAATCACGTGCTCGGCGAACAGCCGCGCCGAACGCTGAGTCGCCTCCCAGTCCGCCACGTTGAGCCCGAGCAGCAGGAAGGTCCCGAAGCCGCCGGACTGTTCGGTCAGCTTCTCGATGGTGGCGATCGCGTCGTCCGGTGTGCCGATGGTGGCGCGGCCGAAGGCAGGGAAGCCCTCACCGACCCACTGTCGCACGGCATCTCGCGGCGACTGCCCCCACGGCGCGGTCCGGCCACTGAGCTTCTCGATGTAGTCGACCAGATGCTCGACGCCCCACTCGACGTCCCGCATCGCCTGCTCCCGCGTCTCGGCGAGGTGCATCGGCGCGACCAGCCGCCACCGCGACCGGTCCACCGCGTGCCCGTGCTCGAGCAGGGTCTTCTCGTAGACCTTCCAGTTCGGCACCAGCGCCTCGTAGCCGCTGGGATCCGAGGCGGCCAGCGAAAGCAGCCCGGCGCCGTGCCGACCGGCCAGCACCGCACCCGAGGGCGAAATGGTCGACGCCACAGCCATTTCCATGCCGCCGGACTGGTAGGGAAGCAGCTGCAGCCTCGCCTCGCCGAGCCGATACCAATCGGTTTCGGCGGTCACCGTCTCCCCGCGCAGCAGTCGCACGAGCACGGCCATGGACTCGTGCATCATGTCGCGCTGCCGCACCGGGTCGATCCCCAGCATGGCCGCGTCGGTGGCCAGCTGGCCGGGGCCGACGCCCATCATGGTGCGGCCCATGGTGAGGTGGTCGAGCAGGCAGAGCCGGTCGGCGAGCATCAACGGCTGGTGATAGGGCAGCGAGTTCACACCGGTGCCGAGCCGGATCCGGCTGGTGCGCTGCGCCGCGGCGGCGAGGAACACCTCGGGCGCCGCGATGATCTCCAGCCCGGCCGAATGATGTTCGCCGACCCAGGCTTCCGCGTAACCGAGCCGGTCGGCCAGCTCCACCAACTCCAGGTCGCGCTGGAGTTGTAGCGTGGGGTTGCCGGTGAGCGGGTGGTACGGGGCGAGGAAGAAACCGAACCTGGTGGGTCCGGTCGATGCGGTGTCGCTCAATTCAGTTGTCCTGACTTCGGGTTCGCGCGAGTCAGCGCGACCAGTCGTGGCCCCAGTAGCTGTCCGCGGTGATCTCCTCCGCGGTGTAGGTGGATTCGTCCACCAGCAGCCCCTCGGTGCCGAATTCCAGATCCCAGCCGCCCGGGGTGCGGACGTAGAAGGAGATCATCTTGTCGTTGGTGTGCCTGCCGAGGGTGGAGGACAGGTGGTAGCCGGCCTTGCCGACCCGGTCCAGCGCGCGGCCCACGTCGTCGAGTGCGTCGACCTCGACCATGATGTGCACCAGGCCGGAGCCCTCCTTCCCTCCGGACGGGATCAGCGCCAGGCTGTGGTGGCGCTGGTTGACGCCGAGGAACCGCACCCGCATCGGGCCGTACTCCGGCGGGGTCGGCAGCCGGAACGCACCGCGCGGCAGGAAGCCGAGCACGTCGGTGTAGAAGCGGAACGCGACGTCCAGGTCCGGCACCGGAAGCACGACGTGTCCGAGGCCGAGTCCTTCTGTGACGAAACGGTTTCCGTGCTGGGACACCACCGGGCTGTGGTCGAGCACCGGACCGTGGAAAACCTCGACGGGCGTGCCCGCGGGATCGGTGAACGCGATCGCCTCCTCGACGCGGCGCGCGTCGGCCTCCTCGACCGAGAGCGTGGTCACCTCGATCCCCGCCGCCTGCACCGCGTCGCGCGCGGCGGCCAGCGCCCGATGATCGCGGACCTCCCAGCCGACGGCGAGCACCTTGTCGGTGTCGGCCGGAACCAGCACCAAGCGGGCGCCGCGCTCGTCCATCCGCAGGTAGATCGCGTCCGGATCCGGGCCGCTGCCCTCGGCGAAGCCCATCACGTCGAAGGCGAAGGTGCGCCAGGCGTGCGGATCGCTGACGGCGACCCGCACATAACCGAGCGAGCTGATGACAGCCATGGGGTGGTTCTCCTCAGTCATAGGTGATCCGGACCGTGTCGGTGACCGGAATCGCCTGGCAGGCGAGCACATAGCCGTCGGCCAGGTCTTCTTTCTCCAAAACGTCGTTGCGCAGCATCTTCACCTCACCGTCGCGCAGGCGGCACACGCACGCGCTGCACGCGCCCTCCCGGCACGAGTACGGCGCCTCGACGCCGCGGGCGAGCAGCACATCCAGCAGCACGGTCTCGCGCGGCCAGCCGAATTCGTGTGTCTCGCCGTCGATCTCGACGGTGACGGCGGCGACGTCCTCGGACGAGTCGTCCGCGGTGGGCACCGGGGCGAACGGGTCGCCGGTGATCGAGACGAATCGCTCCGAGTGCACGCGGTCGACGCCGAGCTCGGTCGCCGCCCACTCGACGGCGTCCATGAAAGGCTCCGGACCGCAGACGAACACGGCGCGGTCGGCCCACGGTTCGATCAACGTCCGCAGCTGAGCCGCGGTGGGCAGGCCCTGCACGGTCTCCAGCCAGTGCACCACCGTCAGCCGTTCGGGGTGTGCGCGCGCAAGCTCGGCCAGCTCGGCGGCGAAGATCACCGAGCGCTCGTCCCTGTTGGCGTAGACGAGGGTGCAGCGGCCATTGCCCTGTGCCAGCGCGGATTTCGCGATGGAGAGCACCGGCGTGATGCCGCTGCCCGCCGCGAGCAACAGCAGGTCGTCGTCGAGCGAGGCCGGTGTGAACACCCCCGCCGGGGGCAGGCTTTCGAGTTCCATGCCCTCGGCGGCGTTGTCGCACAACCAGTTCGAGCCGTACCCGCCCTGTGTCCGCTTCACGGTCACTTTCAGCGGCCCGTCCTCGTGCGGTGCGCTGGACAGCGAGTACGAGCGCGCCACCGACCCGGTGCGGTCGCTGGGGATGCGCAGCGTGAGGAACTGGCCGGGCCGGTACGCGGGACGTCGGCCCTCGGCGACCAGCTCCAGCGTCACCGCGTCGGCGGTCTCGGCGATCACCCGCGCGACGCGCAACCGGATACTCACAGCAGATCCTGCTCTCGGGTGCTGAGCTCGAGCGCGCCCGCGATGACCGCGTTGTCGATGCTGCGGCGCAGTGCGGCGCACCCGGCCACTGGACTGCCGTTGCCGCGCAGCTCGGCGCAGTTGCCCGCCGCCGCGGCGGACCACTGCACGCTGGTGTGCGCCGGACTGAATTTGACTACGGCGACCCGGTTTCCGCAGGCCTGACAGATGACGGCATCCATGGCGCTCCGCTCAGGCACCGCTGCTCGCGCGCTGGGCGGCCAGGTTCTCGGCGACCTCGGCCTCCCACGCGGTGATCGCGCGGGCGGTGTCGACCTCGAATTCGAAACGGTCGGTCATCTTCTCGTCCACCTCGGCGACGTCCCGGTAGAACTGCTCGTACCAGCGGCGCAGCTGGTAGACCGGCCCGTCCTCCTCGCACAGCAGCGGGTTGTCGATGCGGGTCTTGCGCTTCCAGATCGCCACGTCCTGCTCGAAGCCGCGGCCGAGCCCGCCCGCGAACCGCACCGCCATCGCGTCGGCCTCCTCGGGCGGGAGACCGGGCAGCTTCTTGACGATCGCGCCGTACTGGAGCACGAACTTGGTCGGGGTCACCGGGTAGTGGCAGTTGATCAGCACCGCCTCCACCCGCTGGCCGTTGGACTCGTTGACCAGGTTGTCGATCATGTAGGAGGGGCCGTAGTAGTGCGCCTCGGAATGCAGCACGTTCTTGCCGCCCGCCTCCTTGGCCAGTTCGCCCTGCATGTCCTCGCGGCCGATGGAGGTCATGTACTGGCTGGCGATGTGGCCCTCGAAGACGTTCTTGAAGTAGGTCGGGAAGGCGAAGTGCACGTAGAAGAAGTGCGCCATGTCGACGACGTTGTCGATGACCTCGCGGCAGTTCGCGCCGTCGATGACGATCTGGTTCCAGGTCCAGTCGCTCCACTCGTCGCTGAACGCGCCCTCGATGCGCGGGATGGTGATGTCTTCCGGCGGCGGGTTGCCCTCGGGGTCGTGCCAGACGAACAGCTGCCGGTTCTGCTCGAGGGTGGTCCACGCCTTGGTGCGGGCCAGCGGCGGCACCCGGCGCGCGTAGGGGATCGCGGCGCAGCGGCCGTTACCCTTCCAGCGCCAGTCGTGGAACGGGCAGGCGATGGTGTCACCCTTGATGGTGCCGTCGCCGAGGTTGCCGCCCATGTGCCTGCAGTAGGCGTCGAGCACGTTGAGTTTGCCGTCGGCGCCCGCGAAGACCACCAGTTCGGTGCCAAACGCGGTGATGGTGTGCGGCTTGCCGTCGCGGAAGCTGTCGGCGAGGCCGAGGCAGTGCCAGCCGCGCGCGTAGCGTGCGGGCGGGGCGCCGGTGTCGATCACGCGCACCTGATCGTCGGTGTTCGCCGTGCTCATGATGTCGGGTCCTCCAGAGGTATTTCGCTCAGGCCTATGTCGTTCCGGGCTATTTCGATGCTGTGACGGCGCTCGCGGCGCCGGTAGGCGTGGTCCCACTGATCGGGAGGATGCTCACACCACCGCGAGCCGCTCGTAGCCGGACCGGTAGAACAGCAGCGGCGCGGCCTCGCGCTGCTCGCTCAGCTCGGTGACGTGCGCGACGACGATGGTGTGGTCGCCGCCGTCGACCTCGCGGTCGAGGGTGCAGTCGATCCAGGCGATCGAGCCCTCCAGCAGTGGCGAGCCGTTGGGGGAGTGGCGCCAGCGCAGATCGGCGAACTTGTCCTGGCCGCTGCGGCCCAGCTGCCTGCACACGTCTTCCTGATCGTGGGCCAGGATGTTGACGCAGAACCGGCCGACCTCGCGGATGCGCGGCCACGTGGTGGACGTGCGGGCCGGGAACAGGGCGACCGCGGGCGGATCCAGCGACAGCGAGGAAAAGGACTGGCAGGCGAAGCCGAGCGGCTGATCGTCGGCGAGCGCCGTGATCGCGGTGATGCCGGTGCAGAACCGGCCCAGGACGGCCTTGAAGTCGAGATCGACGGCCATGGTGCTCCTAGTTTCGACTAGAAATATTCCGTTTCGTCATGACCGTAGGCGGTGGGGTGCCCGGAGTGTCAAGCACGGGTTCCGGCTACCGAGAAGATCCGTACCGATCTCCGTAGTTTCCGGGATTCAGGGTCGACGCCGGCGCGGCACTGTGATGGGAGACACAAGCACTTGTGCCTAAAATGCACATGCCTAATCGAAATACTTCTAAGCTTGATGCGCTACACAATGGAGGTGAGCCATGACGGTCGAGATGCTGACCCATCCCGAGTCCGGCGAGTGGACGGGTACGGGTCGTGCGACCGCCAAGCCGGCCCAGCCGCCGGTGTCGATGATCGAACGAATGACGCTGATCCTAGATGCGTTCGACGGCGCGACACCGACTTTGACGCTGCTCGGCCTCGCCGAACGCACCGGGCTGCCCCGCTCCACCGTGCACCGCATCCTGGATCAGATGATCCGCCTGCGCTGGCTCGCGCACGCCCCTGGCGGCTACCGGCTCGGCATGCGCACCCTGGAACTCGGCGGACTCGCCGCCGACCACAACGAGATTCGCGATGTGGTGAGCCCGCTGCTGCACGACCTGTGTCAGCGCACCGGAATGGTCGGACACCTCGGCGTGCTCGACGGACGCGAGGTGCTGTATCTCGACAAGGCGGGTGGACGCCTGGCCGCGACCATCCCGACCCGGCTCGGCGGCCGCATGCCCGCGCACAGCACGGCGCTGGGCAAGGCGCTGCTCGCGACGCTGGAACCCAGCATCGTCGAAGCGTCGTTCCGTGACCGGATGCCCCAGCTCACCGCCCGAACCGTGTGCGACAGAGGCGAATTGCACCGGGAACTGAACCGGATCCGGCACCGTCAGGGTGTCGCCGTGGACAACGAGGAGTCGGTCAACGGCATCGCGTGCGTGGCGGTGCCGGTGCGCGGACGCGGCGCCGCGGTGGCCGCGCTGTCGCTGTCCGGACAGGTCAGCGGGGAACGACCCGCGCTCGACACCGCCCGCCTGGCGCGTGTTCTCATCGAGGTCGCCCACGAGGCGGGTCGCGCGCTGTTCCCGCGCCACGCGCGCTGGCGCTGAGCCGTTCGGCATCGCGCGACCCGATCCCGGCGGCGCCGCGACACTTGGGTCCGGCGCGGCGTCACGCACGTCCTCGAGCCGGTCTACGGCTCGGTAGCGGTCCGCCGCTCACCCCCGCGTACAGGCACGCCCCGTTCGAGCGGACGGCACCGACCGCTGGAGCGTGAGCGAGAACGCGCCCGGCGCAACGAGACTCGATGGACGCACTCGTGGTGAGCCCCGACTGCACGACGTCGACGCGGCGGTCGCGTTGGACCAGCTGGTTGCCGAGACCGTCGAGGGCATCACCGCGCACGAGTCACATATCGCGAAAGAGCGAGAGCCCCCATGCGGAGTTTCGTTCGTTCGGCTCTTCCTGGCTCAAGCCGAGCAACATGCCGAGACCCTGGAAGGCACGTTCGCCGACCACCTGGCGGAGCGCTTCTGGATCGCCGGTGAAGCTTCCCGCGTGGAAGTTCGAGAACGTGCCTCCGACCTCGTACTCCTCGTTCTGGCACTCCCAGCAGTGATTCCCGATCAGGCCGACCTTGGCTTTCGTCGTCCCGCACACCCCGGAGATCCCCGCTTCGTAGAAGCCGTAGACGACGCCTCGCATCGTCGCGTTCCCCTGAATCTCGAGATTGCCCTCGAGGTACAGATGCCTGCACTCGAGCGAGCCGGTCACGATGAGACTGCCGGTCTCGTCAGTGGCGACCGAGCCTGTCGCCGAAAGGTTCCCGATTACGATGAGCGCGCCGCTGTCGATGCCGAGGTCTCCATCGATCCTCAAATCGCCGCGGTGCACCTTGGTGTCGTCATCGAGGCAAGCGCGAATATCCTCGTCGAGGATCTTCTCGAGATCCGCCTCCCTCGCCTGTTCCACGCGCCCGGTCGCGCTCAACGATTCGATCGACTCGTCCGCCACTGCTACTCCTCTTACGCGAATATGTCGAGGACACTATCGCTTCCGCGTCCGACACCCGTTCCTCGCCGCGGCCGCCGTCGAATGAGCCGATCGCGCAGCGCGGTGGATCGCCGGTCGTCATCGCGTGTCTCCATCGCGCCAACTGGCGCGAGACCCGGTAACCAGCTCAGGCCTCGACGACTCGGATCCCCGCCGAACTCCGTGCGGCACACTGGGATGCGGTTGGATACACCGACCGACGATGCCGCGTTGCCGAGAACGTGTCCGCATCCAGTGAATTCATGGATCGATGACTGCGATCGGGTTGAACACAGCGTGTAGTCCGAAGTGGTCGGAGATGTGTAAACCGTTGTGAGTGAATCTCATTATCTCGACCTCGGAGGTGATTGGACAGACACGGTCCGCCGGACGCAGCAGGATGTAGTCCAGTCTCTGATCGGTGCCCGGCCGATCGTCTTCGTCTTCGTAGAAGGTGTTGTTCGTGACGAAGGTCGGACCGCTGGCGATCGGATTTCCGACCAGGGTCCAGGAGTCCCGGAACCCGTCCAAGGTGCGCAGTAGCCGGGTGTAATCGGCGGTGCGTTCCGCGGGAATGTTCAAGTCTCCCATGACGATCGCGGGCAATTCGTGGTCGGCATGAGCTTCGATGAATTCGCGCATGTCCGCGATTTGGGCGTGCAGCGTCGGCTGTCCCGCCCCGGTCGAAATATTCTGCGTGTGTGAATAGAAGATATCGAGCGCGGTCGGCCACTGCGTGCCGCGGACCCGAATGTGCAAGACTCCCTTGTTCGCCCAGCAGTCGATGCCGTCGCATGCATCGAAGATGAAATCGTTCGACGCGAGGAGTGGGAACCTGCTCAGTAGCAGCAGGCCGCCATCGGAGTTGACGCCGAACTGGTCGGGTCCTTCTCTGAAGTAAGGGTAGATATCTTTTACGGTCGTGCGAATCTCGTCTCGCTCCGAGTCTTTGAATACCTCGCAAAGTCCTACGATATCAGGGGACAACGCACGGATGCGCGCACAGATCTCGGCAACGGCGCCTCCGCGGTCGGTGCCGAGATACGGCGCCGGCGCGACGAGCAGTGCCATATTTTGTGTCAGGACCGAGATGGGTCCGGCGCGGGCCCCGATCCGGACAGGGCCGCTCGGGCGGCCGAGAATCTGCCGCAGACTCTTCCGGGGGCTCGCGCCTATTCCGAATCGGTGTTCGGCTAGTTCACCGAGCGTGAAACTGTCGTCCGCCATCACGCCAGCCTTCCGTGTCGATTTCGATCGAGATCGCCAGGGCGCGAAGCGGTGTGGTGCGGGCTGGTGCGTCCTCGCGATGCGCTTGCTACAAGTCCTCTGCCAAGGGGACGCGATAGTGCTTGAAGAACACGTCGTCACCGTCTGGCCAGTCGTTGTCGAGAAGTACTAGATGAACGTGGGTTTCGACGCCGTCGTAGGAGACGCCCTCCCAGATGGTGAGGCCTTCGACCTCTTCACCCTCGCCGCCATCCTTGCGGATGGGCACCCTGCCGAGATAGTGCCCGTTGAGGGCGCTGTAGCAGCGAATGTCATCGGTGTCGTTCGAGGCAAGAAGCACATGGCCGTTCTTTGAGAAGACCGCACCCTGAATGAACAACAGCTTCTCCGGCAGCACTATGTCGGCGTCGGGTACATGCACGAATCGCCGCCCTGCCGAATCGAATCGGTACGCATAGAGCGTGTCGTGAGCAATGCTTGCGGTGATCTGGGCGCTGTAGAGCAAGCCGTTCCAGGGGTTCACCGCACACCAGGCGCTGCGTGTCTGGGGCGCTGGTCCGCCCGACGCGCCGACCAGCGGAGCCGACCACCATCCCGTGAACGGTGGCGTATCGATGACGACGATCTTCACAGGATCGTCCATCGCGCAGTAGATGCGGCCTTTGTAGTAGTCGATAGCACCCAGGTGGTCGCTGCCATTGCCGGACAGCTCGACGTGGTCCACGACTTCATTGGACAGTGCGATCCGATAGACGCGTTGTCTGCCATTGCTGCTGGACTTGCCCGCGTTACTCGACATGTACCAGAAGCTCTCGTCATGTGTTACGCCCTGACACTCCTCCGTCCAGCCTTTGTTGGCGAACTCCTTCTCGGCGGCCTTCGCCCACTGTTCAGGTTCAGGAGACCTGGTTGCCTTCATGAAGTCTCGCAGTCGGCCCGATGGTGGAAACACGAAAAAGTCTGTGGGAATTCGTACGCCGGCGGGTGACTTCGGCTCGCCGATCCGCGCCAAATGCTGTCGCAAGCTGAGGTCTGTCATCTCGCTCGAGCCTTTCGTAATCGCTGTGTCGGATGCTCTACTGCAGGCTGATGAGCATCGGGACCAGGCCTTCACCTGCATCCAGAGAATCGAGCGCCTTGCCGATGACGGTCCCGAAGGCGCGGCCGGGCTCCGAAGCCTTCATCGCGCACCCCGGGTTCGGGGATGTCGTGAGTAGATCTCCGACGCGGATACTGCCGTAGCGGGCGTCCGCACGGCATACCACCTTGCCCATGACCGAGATGGGCATCCGGCTGTCGTCCTGCGTCTCGCCGCGGTCGAAGACCAGCCCGGGCCGGTACCTATCGGCGCCGGACACGACGCCGACCACTGTCTGGTCGTAGGCGATGGAGCAGGGACGGAGTTTGCCGTCCTGCCCGAGCGACATGACCGTTCCCGGTGTCGCCTCCACGGGGTCCGCGACCTCGAAGTTTTCGGCGGCGTCCGCATTGCCGAGATGGATCTCGCCTTTGGCGCCGTCCAGCCTGATCGTCTGCTTGTTCGTCTTGTCGTGAACAACGAGGTCACCGTCGTTGCCCTGGCAACCGACAGAGACTCTTGCCGTCCTATCGATTTGAACCGCATTGTTGTTGCTGACCGGATCTTTCACCCAGATCATGCCGTCGTGACCATTGAGGACAACTTGGTGCTTGTTCTGATTGTCACGAACGATGACAGAACCGCCGCCGGCGTCCTTGCCGCCGAGAAAGAGGGCGGCACCTTCGAGTTCGAGAGTCTTGTTTCCACGCGTATTCTTCACCGAGATCTCGCCCTCGGCGCCGTCCAGCTTGATCCGCTCCCTGAAGAGGTCCACGTCGACCGGGGTGTTCGGGTTGGCAGGGCGGTGACCGAGATACAGCGCGCCGGTGCTGGTTTCGAAACGAAACAGGATGTTGCCGTCGCCGTCTCGCGCCACAATACTGCCCGCGTCCTCCAACCGAAGGCGCTCCTTGCCGGTGGCATCTTTCACCCAGATCTGCCCCTCGCCACCGTCGAGCTTGATCCGCTCGTCGTTCGCTGCATCGCGAACGATTAGATCGCCCTCGTTGCCCTTTCCGCCGAGGTAAAGTGCGGCCCGCACGCCATCGAAATGTAACCGCAGATCGCCGCCCGCATTCTTCACCACAATGTCGCTTTGTGTGGCGTCCAGCTTGATTCTTTCCTTGTCGGCGTCGTCGCGAACGACGACTTCCTTTTTGAAATCAGGCATTGCAGCCTCCTGTGTGAGTCCGGTCGAGGCCGAAAACTATGCCTCGGAACAGATCCTTCGCTGGAGACTGCCGCGCGACGCGAGTAGTGCACTACGCGAATCGCGCTCGACATGGCGCGATATCGCTTGCTCTTTCAATTATCGGCCGGTGTCGGGCAGTGCCTCCGCGCGGCGCGAATCAGGGCGGTCGAGTGGCCATGATCCGCTCGATCGATTCCGCGTAGTCGGCGAGGGAGGCGTCGGAGTCCCCGCGGTGAAGGACTAGTGCGGGATGGAATCGATGAGGGCGCGGGCGCCCTGGCGGAGGAGGTCGGCGCCGACGAAGAAGCCGAGGGCCTGCGGGTCCTCCGGCACACCCCAGTGTTTGGCGTCGAGCCAGCGGCTGCCGTCGCTGTCGAAGACCTTGCCGTGCAAGGTGAGTCGGCCCGCGGGGTCGGTGGTGGCGTAGCCGGCGATGGGGGAGTTGCAGTGGCCCTGGAGCGCGTGCAGCATGGCCCGTTCGGCGTCGGCGTGCCGGTGCGTTTCGGGATGGTCCAGTTCGCCGCCGACGTCGAGCAGCCAGGCGTCGTCGGCGCGGCATTCCAGCGCGATGACGCCCGCGCCGACCGGCGGGCACATGGTGTCCAGGTCGAGGATCTCGGTGATGCGGTGCTCCTGGCCGACACGGTGCAGTCCGGCGACCGCCGCGATGAGCACGTCGACGTGGCCCTCCTCGAGCCGCGCCAAGCGGGTGTTCACGTTGCCGCGCAACGGTTTCACGGTCAGGTGCGGGAAGTGCAGATTCAGTTGCGCCTTGCGGCGCACCGAGCTGGTTCCGACCACGGTGCCCTCCGGCAGGTCCGCCAGCCGCGCCCCGCTCGCGGTGATCACCGCGTCGTGCACGTCCTCGCGGGCCAGGAATCCCGCGAACGCCAGCCCCTCCGGCACCGGGATGTCGCCGGGAATGTCCTTGAGACAGTGCACCGCGAGATCGGCTTGGTCCGACTGCAAAGCGAGGTCGATCTCCTTCACGAACGCGCCCTTGCCGCCGAGTTTCGACAGATCCCCCATCCACCGGTCGCCCGCGGTGGTCACCTTCACCAGCTCGCTGTCCACCCCCAGCCCGGCCAGCAGCGCCGCCACGTGCTCGGCTTGCGCGAGCGCCATGGGGCTGGATCGGGTAGCGATGCGAATGATGCGCGTCCGCGACATGGCGTGCACACTACTCCGGGGGTGTGCGCCCCGATGGCGAGGGCAAGGAGTAGAGCATGGGGTGGAATGCGGCTCGTCCAGGACGATCTGTTCGCGCTGATCCTCCGACTCACCGGAGTGGATTTCGGCAGCGTCGCCGACGCCGAGTATCGCGTCCTCGAGAACACCCAACCGGATTGATCGCGAGGGGGGGCCGGTGTCCCGGCCCCCGTCCCGCGACTCAGTACGCGGTGCCGCCGGTCGCCGGTGTGCGGCCGTGCCGCATGACCAGCGCGATGAGCAGGGCCAGCGCCGAGGCTCCCGCCGCGACCCAGAACCCCAGTTCGTAGCCGCGGTCGCCGAAGATATCGGGAATCGGGCTCGGCGGCGCAGGCTGACCGGCCACGGTGACCAACGCCCGCATCGGACTGGCGTGGAGGAACGCGGTGACGATCGCCAACCCGACCGCCACGCCCATGGACTGCATGACACCGAGCATGCCGAGGCTGATGCCCTGCTGTTCCTGCGGGACCGCCTCGACCATCAGGATCGGCATGGCCGCGTAGTAGAAACCGAACCCGATGCCGAACGCGGCGCTGACCCAGAGGAACACCACCCAGGTGTGCGGCAGCACGGCGTAGCAGACTCCCGCGCCGACGAACAGCGCGAGGGCGGCGATCAGCGGAATCCTGGCGCCGATCTTGCGGGCCAGCACGCCGGCCAGCGCGCCGCACAGCATGGCGAGCACGGCTTGCAGCAGCGCGATGCGGACCGCGAATTCCAGTAGCGTGTAACCGTTTCCGTAGCTGTAGCCGGGATCGAGCAGCACCTGCACGGCCTCGGGCGGCATCGGATGTCCGGTCTGCTGTTGGATCTGGGCCAGCGTCGCCTGCTGCACGCCCGCGGTGACGGTGGCCTGGTCGGGCGTCTGCGTCATGTAGCCGAGCGCGTAGGACTGCACGCCGATCAGGAACGACGCGAACAGCGCGCCCGCGAGCACGAGGGCGACTCGAGGATGGAACAGCAGGCGCATGTCCATGATCGGTCTGCTCACCCGGGTCTCGATCACGACGAACAGCACGAGCAGCGCGAGACCGGCCACCAGCCAGGCCAGCGTGGTCGGCCTGCCCCAGCCCCAGTCGTGGCCCTTGTCCAGGTAGATCAGGGTCAGGCCGGCGCCCGCGGAGAGCAGCACCGCGCCGACGATGTCGATGCGCTCGGGCACCCGCAGCTTGGACTCCGGCACCACGAAATAGACCAGCGGCAGCATCAGCAGCGTGAACCCGGCCAGGCACCAGAAGATGGCGCGCCAGCTGTAGTTGTCCACCAGGAAGCCGCCGAGCAGCGGACCCGCGATGGCCGAGAGACCGAGTCCGGTGGCGGTGATGCCGAGGCCAAGCGGAACGTACTTGCGCGGCAACAGATCCCGGATCAAGCCGTACGCGATCACGGCGGTCGCGATGGCGGTGGCCTGCAGGCCGCGCCCGATCAGGAACAGCGCCCAGTTCGAGGTGACCGCGTCGAGCAGGCAGCCGAGCATGAACAGCACGCCGCACACGAGGAACATCCGCTTCTTGCCCCAGACGTCGCTCATCTTGCCGATCAGCGGCGAGGCGGCGGCGCCGATGAGGCCGAAAACGATGATGGCCCAGTTGATGTTCGCGCCGACGCCGGGGAAGGTCGGCGCGATCTTCTGCAGGGCCGCGGCGACGATCGTGTACTGCATCGGGGCGACCTCGGTGAACAGCACGATGACCGCGAGAACGGCGAAGATCCGGCCGCGCGACGCGCCGTCGAGTCGTCCGGTGTCGTCGACGATTTCGGACACGGCGCCCGGACTTTCGGTAGTCGCGGGGTCGCGGGGAATGGTGGACATGAATCGCCCTCCGATGCTCAGGTGATACGTGTTGTGAAACCTGTCACATGGGCGGTGGATTGATGCCGCGCGAATCCCACTCAACGGGATTTCTCACCCGTTATATGCCTAAGCGATATAGTCCTAGCGTGACCGAAGCCAAGCCCGTCCCCGCCGACGCCGGGGTGCCCGACCTGCCCACGACGAGCTGGGCCGTGCTCGGAATGCTCTCGCACGCCGAGGAATTGTCCGGCTACGACCTGAAGAAGTGGGCCGACTGGAGTCTCCAATTCTTCTACTGGAGCCCGTCGTTCAGCCAGATCTACGCCGAGCTCAAGCGGCTGGAGAAGCACGGTTACGCCACCTCGCGCACCGTGCTGCAGGACGACGGGGTGCGCGGCAAGCGGATGTACGCCATCACCGAGGCGGGTCGCGAAGCGGCGGCGCACTGGGTCAACCACGCGCCGGTGGAGGCGCCCGTCCTCAAGCACAGCGTGATGCTGCGCGCCTGGCTCGGTCATCTCGCCGAACCGGAGCGGCTGCGCGAGATCCTCACCGAACACATCGACTACGCCGAGCGGATGCGCAAGCTCGCCGAGGTGGACGCCGAGGGCGCCGAGGAGAATCCGGACTGGGCCTACCCGGGCGCGGTGCTGCGCTGGTGTGTGCGCCACTACGAGGCCGAACGCGACTTCGCCAAGGAACTGCTTGCCGACGTCGACAAACTCGCCGAAGGCCGGCGTCCGAAGCGGGCCGCCAAGGGCAAGGGGCGCCGCGCGTCCTGAGCGCGCCCGCTGAGCGGGACTGCCGCTTTCTATATCGATTAGGGATATTTCTACTAGTCATATAGGAGGTGGTCATGCGTACCGAATTCGCAGGACAGCGGACGTTGGACCCGGTCGAGACGGCGATCGCCGCGATCGCCGCGGGCGGGATGGCGGTCGTCGTGGACGACGAGGACCGGGAGAACGAGGGCGATCTCATCCTCGCCGCCGAGCTGGCTACCACGGAGTCCATCGCGTTCCTGGTCCGCCACACCAGCGGCGTGCTGTGCGCACCGATGGCGGGGCCCGATCTGGACCGCCTGCTGTTGCCGCCGATGACCGCGGTCAACGAGGACCCGAAGGGCACCGCGTACACCGTGTCGGTCGACGCGGCGCACGGTGTCAGCACCGGAATCTCGGCCGCCGATCGCGCCCACACGCTTCGCCTGCTCGCCGACCCGCGCACCAGGGCCAACGATCTGACCCGGCCCGGCCACGTCTTCCCGCTGCGCGCCCACCCGAGCGGCGTGCTCGGCAGGCCGGGGCACACCGAGGCGGCGGTGGACCTCGCCCGCCTCGCCGGACTGCGACCCGCCGGGGTGATCGCGGAGGTCGTGCGCGACGACGGCGCCATGGCCCGGCTTCCGGAACTGCGCGAGTTCGCCCGCGCGCACGGCCTGCCGATCATCTCGATCGCCGACCTGATCGAGTACCGCCGCCGAGCCGAGCGAAGCGTGACGCGCGTGGTGCAGACTCGGATGCCGACGAAGTACGGCGAGTTCCGGCTCGTCGGCTACCGCGACGAACTCACCGGAACCGAATCGCTCGCCATGGTCTTCGGTGAACCCGGCCGGGACGCGGTGCTGGCGCGCCTGCACTCCGAATGCCTCACCGGCGACGCGCTCGGCTCGCTGCGCTGTGACTGCGGCGACCAGCTGGACGCCGCACTGCGCGCGGTCGCCGCCGAGGGCAGCGGCGTGGTGGTGTACCTGCGCGGGCAGGAGGGGCGCGGCATCGGACTGCTGAACAAGTTGCGCGCCTACGAGCTTCAGGACCGCGGCGCCGACACGGTCGAGGCCAACGTGGCGCTCGGGCTTCCGGTGGACGCGCGCCGCTACGCCGCGGGCGCGGAGGTCCTCGCCGATCTCGGCATCCGCTCGGTGCGCCTGTTGAGCAACAACCCGGCCAAACAGGCCGGGCTCGAGGAGCACGGCATCGCCGTGGTGCGCAGGCTGCCGTTGCAGTCCACCCCGACCGAGCACAACATCCGATACTTGCGCGCGAAGCGGGACCGGATGGATCACCAGTTGTCCGAGATGGACGCCGAACTGGAGCGGGCGAGCTCCTAGCGGAGGTTCGATCGAATCTTTTTCGGTGCGGGGCGTCCGTCCAGTCTCGAATGCCGGGTATTCGCTTGGGGATTGCTGACGGGTGAGTCTCGCACGACGAAGAATTTCCATTCGGGCCGTGCGGGGCGAATTCTGCTGGTTTCCTAGTGGAGACAGGATCGACAGTCCGCGAGTGGGGAGAGCCGAAAGCCGGGGACGACCGTGCACCGAATACCGATACAGCAAACAAGCTTTCGGATGGGCTGGGTGTGGGCGTCCGTCGGCGCGGTGATCGCGGTGGTCGGCGTCGCGGTGTGGGCGGCGCGGCCCGAGGCGGTCGCGTGCGAGTCATCGGCGGATGGCGGCGTGCAGACCCTCCCGACGTGGTCGCCCGCGACCGGAGGCAGTTCCGGTGTGGCCGCCCGGCATTGGCCGCCGCTGCCGCCGATGCCCGGTGAGGCGCGGTACTACTCGTCCCGCTCGACCGTCGCGTGCTCGTTCGAGGACCTGCCCGTTGACGGACTCTACGCGGGGCTGTCCACAGCCGAGTTCGGACGCGCGGACCTGTGCGGGGGCCACCTCGACGTGCGCGGTCCGCGCGGCGCCGTGCGCGTGCTCGTCGCCGACCGTTGCCCGGGATGCGCTCCGGGACAGCTGGATCTGAGCACGGCCGCCTTCGACCGGATCGCCGACCGCGCCGACGGCGTCGCCCAGATCAGCTATCGGCTGGTGCGCGATCCGGAGCCCGCACCCGAACTCGGCTACGTGGTGAAGCCGGATTCGACGGCGGGCTGGTTCGCCCTGCTGATCACCGGCACCGGCAACCCGATCCGTCAGGTCGCGATGCGCGGTGTGGCAAGCGATGAGTGGCGCGATCTGACGCGCGGTATGGACAACTACTGGACGCTCGTCGGGGGCGGATCGGGACCGTTCGTCGCGCGGATCACCGACGCCTACGGGCACGAGGCCGAGATCGTCGGCGTGACGCCGGATTCCGGTGAACAGCGGACCGGCGTGCGGCTGTATACCGCCCAACCGGTCGACCCTGTTCCAGTTGCCCCGCCCGCGGCATCGACGGTGCGTGCCGAGCCGACGGTCATGCCGTCGCTGTGCGTTCCCTAGTGTGCGTGCCAGCCCGACGCGATCCGAGCGCGCGGACTGTTCACGGGCGCAGTGGTTCTCGTATCGTCGTGTCCGCGAACCGACGGGCTACCCACTCGCACAACGATTGTGCGTTGACTCGGTCTCGCTTGGATCGAGTTGCTTGACGCAACTCACTGCCGTTCTTACCTTCGCGGATATAGCCGAGTGATTGTCACTGACAACCGTCACTCGGTGTTTTCTCACAACGGCGTGAGTGGGTGATCGTCATGGCCAACCGGAAGGTAATTCTGTTCCGAAATCGACCTCTGGCAAGGGTATTCGCAGTACTCCTGCTCGTGGTGGGGGTCGGAGCGACGACAAGTCTCGGCACGCAGGCGTCAGCGAACGCGTGCGCGTCGGTGGACGTGGTCGTCGCCCGAGGTACCGGGGAACCGGGGTGGTTGGGCAGTGTGGTCGGAGATCCGCTGTACCACACTCTGCTGCAGGCACTTCCGGTCGACTCCACCGCGTACCCGGTGAACTACCCGGCGAACCTGCTCGTTCCGTCCTCGGTGAGCGACGGCACGCGGGACATGACCGCTCACATCATGGCGCAGGCGGCGATGTGCCCGGATCAGCGGTTCGTCCTGGTCGGTTACTCGCAGGGCGCGGTCGTCACGCACGGTGTGCTCGGCACCGGCATCGTGACCGCGCTGCCCGGAATCTACACGCTCCCTTACGAGTTGGAGTCGAGGATCGCCGCGGTCCTGCTGTTCGGCGATCCGGTCCGCCTGATCGGATGGAACGTGCCGGGGCTGTACGCCTGGCGCACCGCTAACTACTGCACCGGCGGTGACCCGGTGTGCGGCGGCGGTTTCGATCCGGGAGCGCACGGCAACTACGGATGGGCGATGTGGCTCGCCGCGAACTTCGCGGCCGTCCGCGTCTGAACATCGGACCGGGAAATCCGGGACATGGGGCCGGTGACAACACCGGCCCCATCGCCGTGTGCGCTGGAAACGCATTTCCTCGGCCGCCATCAGAATCTGGAGTTCGCCAGGGCTGCGCGCGACGCGATGCTGGCCAGGGTCGGGTTCGAAGAGGTGCGCTTTCTGCCGAACCGGCCCAACAAGATCGAGAGCGCGCGACCGCATCCGCTGCCGGGCTTCCTCTACGCCAACGGCGTCGAAAGCAACGGCCGGGTACTCGGATTGGTCTTTCCGACCGGGGCCCAACCCGCCGCCGACAACGGTTCCGCCGTGCACGTCACCACCGAGATGCTGGCGGGAAGCGTGAACGCCGGGTTGATCGTCGACGGCCTCGCGTACGCCGAGCTCTACGGCACCATGCCTATCGATCTTGCCGCCTCGCTCGCCTCGGCGGTGCGTGCGGCGCGAGACGCGGGTGTCGGGTTCTGGCCCGCAGAGAGCTTCGGCGTGGACCGGGCCGCCACTATCACCGGAGTGAACGACCTGTCCGAGCTGGTTTGCTTCCCGAAGCTCTACCGCCGCTTGGTGTCCTACTTTCTGGCCAACCCCGGCAGCGACCTGTCCGGGTTCGACGCTTGGATCAGATCCGATGTCGTGACCCGCGACGACATCGTCGGACTGCCGACGCGGGAACTCGGCAACATGCACGACACCTACCTCGTCGAGGGCGACTCCCTCCGGCTGCGCTACCACCCGGAGGAACTGCTCTTCGAACCGGATCCACCGCGCTGACCGATCATCCGGCAGCGCCAGCGGGGCACCGAACGCATCGGAGACCGATGCCGCGACCGAGGTGTTCGGCTACCCGCACACCGAGATCGTCGGCCGCGGCCCGGCGGCGGTGCGCCAGATCGCGCATCGAGCCCGCGGCCACGCCCGGGCTCGGCGTTCCGCTGAGCGGCGCTACCACTGCAGGCCTGGCACCACCCTGGCCACCCTGGCCGCCGGGTTCGGCAGCGCCATCAGCGGCATCAGCACCGGCCCGAGCAGCGTCAGCGGGCTGCGACCGTCCTCCGCCGCGCCGGGGGAGACCTGAGCCGGGGCCGAAACCCCCTTCGCCGCACTGGATTCGCCGAACAGACGGAAACCCTGGTGCATGATCGTGCGCTTCACCGAGGGCATCAGCAGGTCGACCGCCTGAGCGAAGGTGCCGACCGGGGTGTCGATCCGGTGCGGCCGGTCCTCCAGCGCGCGCACCACGATGGCCGCGGCACGGTCGGGATCCGGAACCGGCAGCGACCGGTAGAGGTCGGTCGGCGCGATCATCGGGGTGCGCACCAGCGGCATCCGCACCGAGGTGAAGGTGATGCCCGCGTCCCGGTTCTCGACGGCGGCGATCTCGCTGAAGTTGTCCAGTGCCGACTTGCTCGCCACGTAGGCCGCGAAACGCGGAACCTTCGTCTGCACGGCGATGGAGGAGATGTTGACGATGTGGCCGAAGCGGCGCGCCCGCATCGACGGCAGCAGGCCGAGGATCAGCCGCACCGCGCCGAAGTAGTTGACCGCCATGGTGCGCTCGAAATCGTGCATCCGGTCGGTCGAGTTCACCACCGAACGGCGGATCGAGCGGCCCGCGTTGTTCACCAGGTAGTCGACGTGGCCGTGGTCGGCGAGCACCGCGCGCACCAGCCCGTCGACGGCCTCGGGATCGGTGATGTCGCACGGGTAGACGTGCGCCGAACCGCCCTCCGCGCGCACCGACTCGGCCGCGGCGGCCAGGTCCGCGCGGCCGCGCGCCACCATGAGCACGGTCGCCCCGCGCGCCGCGACGGCGTGCGCGGTGGCCAGGCCGATGCCGGAGGACGCGCCGGTGATCAACACGATCCGGCCGGAAAGCGGGTCGCCGCTGACGGCGGGGCGGTCCCGGTTCGGATCCAGGTTCGCGCGCCAGTACTGCCACAGCCGCTCGGCGTAGCTCTCGAACGGCGGCACCGACAAGCCGCTGCCACGCAGCTGCGCCCGCGTGGACTCCGAGACGAACTCCGAGGCGAAGGACACGTGCGGCGCGACCTCCGGCGGAATTCCCAACTGCGCCAACAGGAAATCGCGGATCGCGGGCACGCCCGGCAGGTGCGCGAGACCGGCCAGCGCCAGCCCGCTGCCCGGCACCGGACCGATGCCGGTCGGCGCGCCCGCCGCCGCCGCGAGAGCGCCGTACACCGCGTCGAACGGCTGGGGCTCCGGGTTCACCAGGTGGAAGGTGCGGCCGTCCAAACCGGGCTTGCGCACCAGCTCCACCATCGCGGCCGCGACGTAGTCGACCGGGACGATGTTGGTGGCGCCCAGATCGGGCAGCGGCATCGGCAGCTCGGACGGCAGACCGGCCAGCTTGGCGATGGCGGAGAAGAAGTAATAGGGACCGTCGATCTTGTCCATCTCACCGGTGCGGGAATCGCCGACAACGATCGCCGGTCGGTACACCCGCCAGCGCACACCGCGCGACTCGCGAACCAGCTGCTCGGCGGCGAATTTGGTGCGGTGATACGGGGAGGTGAGGTTCTGTCCGAGGTCGAAATCCTCCTCGAAGAACTTGCCCTTGTGGTCGCCGGCGACCGCCACCGAGGACACGTGGTGCAGCACCGCGCCGAGCTCGCGCGCCAGCGCGATCACCGAGCGGGTGCCCGCCACGTTGGCGGCGTGGGTGACGGCTTCGTCGGCGGTCATGTCGTAGACCGCGCCCAAGTGGACGACGTGATCGGCCCTTGGCGCCTGGTCACGCAGGCCGAGCCGCTCCGCGGTGAGATCGCCGACCAGGGCGAAGACGCGTTCGCCGCCGTGCCAGCCCTCGGCCAATTCCGTGAACTTGGCTAACGATTCGGCGCGGACGAGCACGTGCACGATCGCCTCGGGATCGGCGTCCAGCAGCCCTTGTACGACCCGTCGGCCCAGAAATCCGGTTCCGCCCGTCACGATGTAGGAGACCATCGCGTCCCTCCTGCTGTTCACTCGAAACTTGTTGTCGCACACCATTGATCCAACATGCGGCGGTGAATGCGGGCATCAACGAATCGGCCCCCGGTGACAGCGGTCGGGCCGAAAGTAGGAACACCTTCGTCCTGACTTATAGGAAACCGTAATGGGTTCAGCGTCGGCTGGGCAAGCCGATGGGCGTCCGTCACTGTGTGGGACTGCTCACCATCACCCCAGGTCAAACGGTATGTGTTACAAGCTTTTCCAGTTACCCCGCGTGGTGATCACGATTCGGCAACTTTCCGGCGTACCTGATCAAGTTTCGGTGTCGAGCGCGCCGCCGAGTACGACGCCTGCACCGGCGCGCCACCCGCCATCGTCCTACCTCTCGGAGCGAATCGGGCTCGGCGGCAAGCTGTTTCGGATGATCGAGTTCCGCAGCCCGAGCGCGCCGTGGTCACCTGACCTGTGGCTGGAAGACCCCGCGCGGCCGGCTCTGTCGTCCGTGGAGACCTCGTCGCTGGTGCGCGATCTGCTGCTGATCGCCAAGCTCATCGGCGCGGTCGCGCGGGGGAGGGCGCCTCGGGGGCACCGCACAGCGGTGCCACCCATCAGCGACTTCGAAACACTCCCTGGTGACCGTCAGGACGGGCGGCGCGCCGGGAATTCGGCGGCGAGTTCGGCGAAGATCGCGGAGTTGAAGTCGAAGGCGCGCTGGCATTCCTCGAGCACCCGGCGGCGCTCGAGCTCGTCCAGCGCGAGGTCGTCGAGCAGTGCTCGGTATTCGCGTTTGAAGGCGGCCGGATTCGCGATGTCGTCGAAGACGTAGAAGCGCACGCCGTCGCCGCGGCGCGGCAGATCCCAGAGCTTCTCGGCGGTGCCACGAATCACCTGACCGCCGGACAGGTCGCCGAGGTAGCGCGTGTAGTGGTGCGCGACATAGCCCGCGGGCCAGTCCCGCGCGCATTCCTCGATGCGCTGGGCGTAGGCGGTGGTGGCGGGCAGCGCCCTGAGTTCGGTGCGCCAGTTCGGGCCGAGCAGGGCGGCGAGGTCGCGTTCGAGCTCGGCGGTCCTGGCCAGTTCCGGCTTGATGAACGGACCCGCGACGGTGTCGTCGGCCAGTTCGGGCCAGCGCGCCTCTAGCGCGCGGTAGATGAACCACAGCTGGCCGGTGTAGCGGTGATAGGAGTCGATGCCGAGCGCGCCGCCGAGCATGTCGCTGATGAACGAGGAGTTCTCCGCTTCGGCGTGTTGACGCTCCGTGGCGGACCGGATGCGTGCCGAGAAAGGTACTGCCTCCGACATTCGAACCACCTCACCATCATTCAGCAGCCGTTGTGGGCTACCTAGAGGGCGCTGTCGGACGAAGTCCGTCGATAGCCCGCGCATGGCCGGAGCGCAGGCGGAGGTACGCCCTAACCAACCGGACCGACCATACCGGTTCGGCGCCGCTGCCGCACCGAAGCGGCGGCACGGTATCAGTGTGCGGGATTCGCGCGCCGCCTGCGCCGGACGATCGGTCGGCGCAGCGCACCGAAGCGGCTGAGGATCGGCGGACGGCGCAGCGTGCGGTCGCACCATTCGCCAAGTGTCACACCGGCGGCCAGCGCGCAGCCGATACCGAAGGCGGCGAGCAGCTGATCGAAGCCGAGCAGCGGTTCGTCGTTGAGCATGGCGTAGAGCCCGCGATACACGCTGAGACCGGGCAGCAGCGGCGTGATGCCCGCGACCGCGACGACGAGCGGGGGAGTCAACGCGCGGCGCGCCATCAGACCACCGGCCAAACCGATCAGCGTGGCGGCCACTCCGGAGGAGATCACCGGCCCGAACCCGGCCTGCTGCACGAGCAGATAGGTGATCGCGCCCGCCGCGCCGCCGAACGCGGCCGCGGCCAGCGCGCGTCGCTCGGCGTAACAGGCGAGCGCGAAGGCCATCGCCGCGACCGCGCCCGCCGCGATCTTGACCGGCAGATTCGTGATGTCGCGACCGGAGGTCATCTCGATCGACGGCACGGTCGCGCCCGCCACCTGGCCGAGCCGCAGCGCGAGCGCGATGCCCGCGACGATGCCGCCGGTCATCATCACCACTTCGAGCAGGCGCGCGGTCGCCGTGATCGGCGCGCCGGTGATCGCGTCCTGCACCGAGCCGACCAGCTGCAGACCACTGAGCAGCACCGTGATGCCCGCCGCGATGATCAGCGTGGGATCGACACGGATGTCGAGTGGCTCGGCGAGGGTGGAGAGCACGATCGCCGGGGTCGCCGCGATGAGTCCGCCCGCCATGTGCTGAAAGAAGAACGGCAGCCCGTAGCGGTTGAGCACCCGGTTCGTGCGGTCGATCGCCGCGGTGGTCGCGAAGCTCAGCGCGGCGACGACGACACCCGCGCCGAGCAGCGCCGCGATGGCGGCGGCCAGCAGCGACCAGCCGAACGTCGCGGTCCAGCGATGATATGGGTGCGGCGCTGAGGTGATGGCGTCGAGCGCCGCGCGGGCGTCCTCGGGCGCCACCACCTGGGTGCGGATGCGCCGGGTGAGCCGGTCCACCGCGGCGAGCCTGGTGAAGTCGAGCGCGCGGTACTGCACGATGCGCATCGTGCTGGCGGGCGGCAGCAGCGGCCCTCGGTCGGCCCAGATGCGGATGGCGTCGTAGGTGACGTCGACATCGCAGCGGGCCAAGCCGTAGGTGGCCGCGATGAAACGCACCTGGCTGGTGGTGTCCATGACGCCGGTGCCGGAGGCGAGCACGACCTCGCCGACCCGGACGGCGAGATCGAGCACCTCGGCGACCCTGGCGTCGTCGGTGAGGTCGATCGGTTGCAGGGGAGTCGGCGCGGCGACGATGGTGTCGGCGGTGGCCTGCCGGTCGGCCACCAGCAGCCCGACGGCCTGGCTGACGCCGGGCAAATGCGGTCCGCGGCGCGGCCGCAGCCGGTTGCGCCAGCCGAGGTGATCGGCTCGCCGATTCGTGTCGTCTCCTCCCGACAGCGCGTCAAGACTCATGCACGCGAACGTAGTCGTAGCGCGCCGCTCCAGCATCCGCGCCTGTCAGCGCGCCGTCCGTCCCGTGGAATCCATGGTGCGCCGCGCCGAAAGGTGGTAGAACTTGTTCTAATTTCTGGCGATGGGAGTGCGTGCGGTGCGGTACGGGATCGTGTTGTTCACCAGTGACCGGGGCATTACGCCCGCCGACGCCGCGGCGGCGGCCGAACGGGCGGGGTTCGACTCGTTCTATGTGCCCGAGCACACCCATATTCCGGTGGTGCGCGCGGCCGCGCATCCGCGCACCGGCGACGCGAGCCTGCCCGACGACCGCTACCTGCGCACCCTCGATCCGTGGGTTGCCTTGGGGACCGCCGCGGCGGTGACCGAGCGGATCACCCTCTCGACCGCTGTCGCGCTGCCCGCCGAACACCACCCGATCACCCTGGCCAAGGCCATCGCCTCGCTGGATCACCTGTCCGGCGGCCGAGTCAGTCTCGGGGTCGGATTCGGTTGGAACACCGACGAACTCGCCCACCACGGGGTGCCCGCCAACAAGCGGCGCACGGTGCTGCGCGAACACCTGGACGCGATGCGCGCGATCTGGAGCGAGGAGGAGGCCAGCTTCTCCGGTGAGTTCGTGAACTTCGGCCCGAGCTGGTCGTGGCCGAAGCCGACGCAGAAGCGCATCCCGGTGCTGCTCGGCGCGGCGGGCGGGGAGAAGTCGTTCACCTGGCTGGCCAAGAACGCCGACGGATGGATCACCACGCCCACCGAAGAGGGTCTCGGCGAGAAGATCGAACTGCTGCACCGGATCTGGCGGGAACACGGGCGCACCGAGACCCCGGAGATCATCGCGCTGGCCGGGCGGCACGACGCGGCGCAATTGGCGCAGTGGGCCGAACTCGGTGTCACCGAAGCGGTTTTCGGTCTTCCGGACCGCGACGCGGAAGAAGTCCGCGCCTATCTCGAGCGGCTCGCGGGCAAGCTGGGAATGGAGACCGACCGGCGCTAGAGCCGCCACGCGCCGCCGCTCGGGAGTGAGCGGCGGCGCGGAGGGAGGCTCAGCGCAGGTCGCGGCGGCGGTAGGCCGCGACGCCGACGGCGAGCAGGGCCGCGGCGATGCCGAGCAGCCACAGGATCGGCGTCGCCTCGAAGGCCGCGCCCGGCAGCTTCGGCGGGTGCACGAACGGCACCAGGTCGACCACCCACTGCGGCAGACCGTCCAGCGAGCCGACGAAGAAGATCACGATCATCCCGCTGAGCACGCCCCAGGCGACCGGCGTGTAGCGCGGCGCGAGCCCGAAGATCGCGATCGTGATGCCGGTGACGACCCACACCGCGGGCGCCTGCACCGCTGCGGCGGCCAGCGACTCCGGCAGCTTCTCGCCGAACTCGCCGGTGCTGAGACCGTAGACGACACCGATCGCGAGCCCGGCGGTGAGCAGCGCGATCGCGGGTCCGGCGAGCGCGAAACCGATGTGGCTCAACGCGTATCGTGTCCGGCCAACGGCGGCCGCCAACGTGGCCTCGGCCCGTTGACTGGACTCCTCGTCGTGCAGGCGCAGCGCCGCCGAGATCGAATAGGCGCCCGCCGCCGCGGCCAGCATGGTGATCGCGTAGGCGATGAACGACTCCTCCAGGCTCTCCGAACCACCCATGCGGGTGACCAGATCGGTGATGGCGCCGCTGTCGTCGAGCATGTCGCCGACGCTGTTCACCGCGCCGCCGATCAGCAGTCCGTAGAGGCCGAAACCCACGGTCCAGGCCAGCAGCGTGCCGCGCTGTAGCCGCCAGGCCAGCGCGACCGGCCCGGCGAATCCCGGCGCGGCGGCGGCCGGACCCGGACGCTCGGCGAGCAGGCCCGACCCGGTGTCGCGTGAGGCGAGCAGGGCGTAGGCGGCGCCCGTCGCCAGGACGGCGACCGTGGCCAGCGGCAGCAGCACCCACCAGCGCTCGTCGGCGTAGGGCCGGATCTGCAGGGACCAGCCGATCGGGGAGAGCCAGGACAGTACACCGTTGCCCGCGTCGCCGACCGCGCGCAGCGCGAACGCCGCGCCGAGCGCCGCGAACGCCACGCCTCGTGCGACCCGCGCGCCGGCGCTGACCTGAGCGGCGACCGCCGCGATGGCGCCCCACACGATGCCGGAGGCGGCCAGCGCGGCGCCGAATGCCAGCGAACCCGCCGCGGGCAGATCCGTCGCGTACAGCGAAGCGGCACAGGCGATTCCGGCGACGAGCGCGCCGCCGAAGGTCATGATCAGCGCCGCGGTCAGTCCGGCGAAGCGGCCGATGCTGGTGGCGCCGACCAGTTCCGCGCGGCCGGTCTCCTCCTCGACCCTGGTGTGCCGGATGACGGTCAGGATGGTCGCGATCGCGATCATCGTGTACATCGCCCCGGCCTTCCAGGTGCCGATCGAGCCCAGCTCGGTGCTGAACACCGGTCCGTACATGGCGATCAGCGCCGGACTGTCCGCGGTGGTCCGCGCGAAATCGTCGATCTGGGCCTGGGTGGTGTACAGATCCTTGATGCTCACCACCTGGAAGGCGGGCATCAACCCGATCAGCAGCGACCACAGCGGCAGCACGATTCGGTCGCGGCGCAGGTACAGGCGCAGCAGCTGCCCGGTGCCCGCGAGATCAGCGGATCCACCGAAAAGCGTTGCGGCAGGGGCCCGGTGGGCGGCGGCGGTAGGCCCACCCGTCGCCCGACCGCCACCCCTCAACGAATCGCTTCGCGATGCTGTCATGACCGCACCTTCTCCCCGAGCTTCGCCGCGGCCTCGGAGTCCTTGCCGTCGACGTGGTAGTGCCGCATGAACAGTTCCTCGAGGGTGGGTGGCGCACTGGTGAGGCTGCGCACGCCGGCGTCGCCGAGCACCCGGATCAGTTCGCCGAGATGCTCGCTGTCCACCTGGCAGCGCAACGTCGACCCGTCGCGCTCGATGTCCTCGACACCCGCGATCTTGCTGAGATCGCCTGGGTCGCCGAGCAATTCGGCGGTGATGGCGGTGTGCGAGAGGTGGCGCAGCTCGGCCAGCGAACCGCTCTCCACGGTCCGGCCCGCCCGGATGATGGTCACCCGGTCGCACAGCGCCTCGACCTCGGACAGGATATGGCTGGACAACAGCACCGTCGCACCGCGCTGCTGCGCCTCGTGCACGCACTCGCGAAACACCTGTTCCATCAACGGATCCAGACCGGAGGTCGGCTCGTCGAGCAGCAGCAGCCGCACGTCGGAGGCGAGCGCGGAGATCAGCGCGACCTTCTGCCGGTTGCCCTTGGAGTAGGTGCGCGCCTTCTTGCGAGGGTCCAGGTCGAAGCGTTCGATCAGCTCGGCGCGGCGTTCGGCGTTGATGCCGCCGCGCATCCTGGCAAGCAGGTCGATGGTCTCGCCGCCGGACAGCGACGGCCACAGCGTGACATCGCCTGGCACATAAGCCAATTCGCGGTGCAGGCCGACCGCGTCGGTCCACGGGTCGCGATCGAACAGGCGGACGCGACCGGAGGTGGCGCGCAGGATGCCGAGCAGAACCCGGATGGTGGTGGATTTGCCCGCGCCGTTGGGGCCGAGAAAGCCGTGGATTTCGCCCTCGCCGACCGCGAGGTTCAGCCCGTCCAGGGCGGTGACGTGTCCGAAGGTCTTTCGCAGATCTTCGATTTCGATGACCTCGGTCATCTGTGCTCCTTAATGACAGTGTCCATCAGGGTGGTGTCGGTGAGCAGGCCCTGGGTGTAGAGCTCGAGGGCCGGTGGGGTGAGTTCTTCGGTGATGGCGCGGATCGCCTTGCGGAAGTCGACCTTCTCGCCGTCGCGGTAGTGCAATTGGACCCACAGCAGGACGGCGCCGATATTGAGCGTCATCAGGTAGCGGGCGCGGGCCTTGTGATCGCGACTCGGCTTGATGGTTCCCGCGTCGACCCCCTGCCGCATGTAGACCTCGGCGTCGGCGACCATGTGCTCGAACAGCGACTCGGCCATCGGTCCACCCGCTTGCAGGCTGCGCACCATGTAGGCGACGAGCGGTCCGTACAACTCGATCTCGGCCAAGGCGGCGAGCATGCCGGATGCGGCATTCGGCGCCGTGACGGCCTTGACCTTCTCGTCTCTGATCAGTTCCAGCACCCGGTCGTCGCATGCGGCGCGCAGGCCGTTCTTGGAACCGAAGTGATGATTGACGAGACCGGGGGAGACGCCTGCCGCCGCGGCGATGGCGCGGACTCCCACCTGGAATCCCTGCTCGCCGAAGACTTCGATCGCGGCGTCTCTGATACGGGCCGCGGTGGTCAGATCAGCGGCGGATCCTTGCGATACGGGCTGTTGCTTGAACACATGTTCAGTATATTAAACGGCCGTTCAATCGAGGGCAAGAGTTTTGGCTCGAGACCGGGTGGTACGTGGCGACTATGGTCGAAGTCATGGCAACCGGCAGCAGCTCTACGACGGCAGGACACCTTCGTGCGGCACTCGACGGACCGTGGGGTTCCGTCCGCGAGGAGGCCCGAACCCAACTGGCCGGACAGGAATTCACCGGCGATCCCTACCTCGACTACAAGGCGGCGCGCGCCCGCGTGCTCGACCAGATGCGGGTCATCGCGACCCTTGGCTATGCCGAGCGCGGATTCCGCAGGGAGAACGGCGGAACCAGCGAACCGGGCGCGGCCGTCACCGGGTTGGAGATGCTCGCTTACGCCGACCTCTCGCTGTGGGTGAAGGCGGGCGTGCAGTGGGGCCTGTTCGGCGGCGCGGTGGAGAATCTCGGCACCGAACGCCACCGCGACTACATTCGCAGGCTGATCTCGCTCGACCTGCTCGGCTGCTTCGCGATGACCGAGTCAGGGCACGGCAGCGACGTCGCCAACATCGAGACCACCGCCACCTACGATCCCGACACCCAGGAATTCGTGGTGCACAGTCCGACGCCCTCGGCGCGCAAGGACTACATCGGCGGCGCCGCCGAGCACGCTCGGATGGCCGCGGTCTTCGCCCAGCTCATCACCAACGGGGAGAACCAGGGCGTGCACTGCCTGCTGGTGCCGATCCGCGACGAGCAGGGCGCCGACCTGCCCGGCGTCACCACCTCCGACGACGGCCTCAAAGGCGGTCTGCTCGGTGTCGACAACGGCCGCATCGTCTTCGACCACGTCCGCGTCCCGCGCGAGAACCTGCTCAACCGCTACGCCGACGTCGCGCCCGACGGCACCTACACCTCGGAGATCGAGAACCCGAGCCGCCGCTTCTTCACCACCCTCGGCACGTTGGTGCGCGGGCGGGTCAGCGTGGGCGGCGCCGCGGCCGCCGGCGCGCGGGTCGCACTGAGCATCGCGCTGCGATACGCCCTTAAGCGCAGGCAGTTCTCCGATCCGGACACCGGCGAGGAGACGGTGCTGCTGGACTACCGCAGTCACCAGCGCAGGCTGCTGCCGCTGCTTGCGAAGTCCTACGCCTACGCCTTCGCGCAGAACGACCTGGTGCGCCGCATGCATTTGGTGCAGACCGGTCAGGACCTGGAGCCGAACGCGCAGCGTGCGCTGGAGAAGCGCGCCGCGGGTCTGAAGGTCGCCCAGACCAGGCACGCCACCCGCGCCATCCAGGAGTGCCGCGAAGCCTGCGGCGGTGCGGGGTATCTCACCGAGAACCGCCTGGTGACATTGAAGGCCGACACCGACGTGTTCACCACCTTCGAGGGCGACAACATAGTCCTCACCCAGTTGGTCGCCAAAGAACTGCTGACCGCCTACGCGGACGAGATCCGGGATCTGGACGCGCTCGGCTGGGTGCGCTTCGCGGCCACCATGGCGGGCGACGTGGTGCGCAAGCGTTCCGGAGTGCGCCAGCTGATCCAGACGCTGCGCGACCGCGGCGACGACGGCGTGGACGAGGGCGATCTGTCCCGGCGGGCGGTGCAGTTGCAGCTGTTCGCCGACCGCGAGGACTACCTGGTGCGCACCGCCGCGCACCGGCTGCGCGCGCGGGCGGAGGAGACCGGTCCCTTCGAGGCGTTCAACAACGCCCAGGACCACATCCTTGCCGCGGGCACCGCGCACATCGACCGGCTGGTGCTGGAGGCCTTCATCGAAGGCATCGGCGACATCGAGGATCCAGAGGCCAAGGCGCTGGCCGACCTGGTGTGCGACTTGTTCGTGTACACCATGCTCGAGGAGAACTCGGCCTGGTTCATCATGCACCGGTTCATGTCGGTGGAGCGGGCGAAGGCGGTCCGCCGCGGCGTGAACGAGCTGGTCGACCGGCTGCGGCCGCACGCGCTGACGCTGGTCGAGGGGATGGGCGTGCCGGAGAACATGTTGCGCGCCGCGCTGCTCGACGACGCCAGCGTCTACGAGCGGAGCTGATCGGAGGCGGTGCGGTCCGCGCCGCGCGCGTCGCCGGAGACGGCACGGGCGAGCGGATCGGTGATCGCGCACAGGGCGATCACCATCGCGACGGCCGCGGCCGCACCGCCGAGTACATCCGTGGCGAGGTGGTAGTCGAGTCCGATCATGCCGACCGCCACACCGCCGAGCGCGACGACGGTCACCACCGTGACCGTGCGCCGGGCCCCTGTCGAATCCGTCAGCAGGACGAACGTGGCCGCGATCGCGACGAGGTGCACGGTGTGCCCGCTGGGGTAGGCCAGATAGTCGTGCAGCGGACGGTCCCACAGCGGTTTCAGCACCAAGGTGTTGATCGCGACGGCCACTTCCGGAACCACGAACATCGTTGCGGCGCGCCACCATTCGCGGCGATAGGCGAACCACGCGGTCGCGGCGAAGAGCAGCGGAAGCAGGATGTAGGCGTTGCTCGGCACGACGAGGACGTGGTAGACGCCGCGATACCCGTCCAGCGTCGCGCGGACCGGTTCCTCGACCGCCCGATCGAGATCGGTGCGGCCGCCGTCCGCGGGGAACGACAGCGGGATCGTCAGGGCGATCACCGCGCACAGCACGCCGGTGTACGCGCGCACCGCGCCGGAGATTCGCCGTTCGTCCATCACCCGTCGACGATAGCGGGCGTGCGATCACCCGCCCGCGGTCGATGAGCTCGGCTCAGCCGGGTCCATAGGTCAGGATCGCGGTGATCACGAACCACAGCACCCACGCGAAAGCGGCGACCATGCCGACCGTGAGCACCGCCCGCATGAGGGCGCGGCCCATGTCGATGTCGCCGCGCTCGGTCGGGTAGAGCTTCCACGGGCTGTACCACGGCGCCTCGAAGGCGGGCTTCTGCGCGTCGCGCTCCAGCTGGGCGAGCTCCTCGGCGTACGCCTCGGCCTGCGCCTGCTGCGGGCCGCCGTGCCACAGGGTGATGTCGATGGGTCCGAGAAAGCCCTCGTTGAGCAGATCCTGAGGGGCGGGCAGATAGGGCAGGATGCCGAGACCGCGGAAGGCGACCGCGACGTCGTTGGCGGTCCACAGGTGCTTCTCGCTGTCGGCGAGGGTGTCGAAGTAGTGCCGCAGCCTGCCGGGGTCGTTGCCCAGGATGACGTCGAAACTCGGGTCGCTCCAAGCCTGTTGGACCTGTAGCTCGGCCCCGCGCAGCGGCACAACCAGCGCGACGCCGTGCACCGCGCGCTGCCCGAGGCCGCGGGCGGACAGCCAGTCCTGCAGCGCGAAGGTGTGCTCCCTGGACTTCTCCAGCGGCGTGCGCCGGTCGCGCCCTTCCATCGCGGCGGTCTCGCCGTTGATGGTCCACGGTCCGTTGAGCGGGATCTCGAGCACGCCGTCCTGGCGGGCGACGAGCGCTTCGGCCTCGATCACCACGCAGCTCGTCGGCGTCCAGACGACGGCGTCGAACTGGTGCAGCCGGTCCTTGTGGAACAGGCTGCAATTGATGGTGGCGACGCCGTGGGGGCTGGCCGGGTCCTTCCAGGTGCGCAGCCAATCGATCAGCGCCCGTTCGGCATTCGTGCCAGCCGGGTTCTGTACTCGTACGAGCATTCGCGACCGCCCTTCACGTCGTCACTCGACAGTGGACAGGATACGAGCAATGGCGCGGGGCACGCCGCGCCGACGGTGACACCCGGCGTGTTGGACGCGTGCGCCACCGGTCATTCGGGAACCTCCGCGGCGAGTTCGCCCGCCTTGACCGCGCGTTCGAGCTCGGCGTGATCGGCCTCGGTGCGATCGGCGTAGCGGACAGCGAAGGCCGCGACCGCGTCCTCGAAGCGCTCGTCGCCGTCCAGATAACCCGAGAGCAAGCGCGGGTCGAGCGAGCGCGAATGCGCGCGGGCCAGCAGCGCGCCCGCCAGCCTGCCGTAGTCGTCGAGGTCCCCCGAGGACAGCCCGGCCGGATCGATGCTGCCCTTGAGGTTGCGGAACTGCCGGACGATGAAGGGCAGCTTCTTGCCGCCCAGCTCCAGCGTCGTCCAGCCGAGCAGGATGTCGCTCTCGGACTGAACCAGCCTGGCGCCCTGGACGATTCGCTTGCCCTCGTGCCGCACCGGCGGCGCGGGCAGGTACGGCGCGAGCGCGGACGGGATGGACTGCTTGAGCTGAAGCACCAGCACCTCGCCGTCGTTGCCGTGCAGCAGCGCGACGTAGCTGTGCAACCCGACGCTTCCGGTGCCGACGATGCGAAAAGCGACGTCGGACACCGCGAATCGGGCGAGCAGATTGCGCCGCGACTCGCGCAGGGTGTCGCCGTAGCGTTCGAGTCCGTCGATGACGGCTTGCTCAACGACGTCCTCTACGGCGGTGAGAACCGGTGGGTCGCTGACGAATCGGTGCTTGCTGATGCCGGTCTCGTGATCGTCGAGGTGCCGCGTCCATTTGGCCGCGACCTTGGCGCTGGTGTTCTTGCGCGCCTTCTTGGCGGCCTTCTTGAAGTCGTCGATCAGGTCGTCGGCCTTGGCCTTGGCGATCACCGATTCGTCGGGCAGGGCGGACCAGGACTCCATGAACGGCTGCTCGGCGAGCGAGTCGACGGCGAGCCGGTAGGCGCGGGCGGCGTCGCGCGCGGCCGTGCGGCAGTCGTCCTCGTCGGCGCCCGACTCGCGCCCGGCCAGCACCAGGCTGGCGGCGAGGCGCTCCAGATCCCACTCCCACGGTCCGGCAATGGTCTCGTCGAAATCGTTGATGTCCATGATGATCTCGCCGCGGGCGGTGCCGTAGAGGCCGAAGTTCGCGGCGTGCGCGTCACCGCACAGCTGCGCGTCGAGCCCGCTGACCGGTCCGCCTGCCAGATCCGCGGCCATCAACCCGGCCGCGCCGCGGTAGAACGTGAAAGGTCCGGACATCATGCGGCCCACCCGCAGCGGCACCAGGTGCGCGAGCCGGTCCGCGTGCGCGGCGCGCAGGAACTCCAGCACGTCCGGTCGCCGCTCGCCGACGGCCGCGCGGTCACGCGCCGTCACCGGAACGCGCTCGCGCAGGGCGCGCCCCTTCGCCCGCACCTCCTCGGCGGGGACGTAGGAGCGCAGATCGATACCACTGTCGGACACAACCGATCACGCTATCCTGCCGCAGGCGATTCCGGCGCATCGTCCTCAGCTCGCGGGGACCGGGGGATCGACCGGCGTGATCGGCAGCCGCAGCGCGCCGGGCGCAGCGGCCGGCACGGCGGGCCGGACCGGCGCCACCGGATCGATGCGCCGATAGGGCTCACCGAGCGCGGGGCGCGGATCGGGCTGCCCCTTGTTCGGCCAGAAGGCCATGGCTCGCTCGGCCTGGGCGGTGATGGTCAGCGACGGGTTCACGCCGAGATTCGCGGTGACCGCCGACCCGTCCGCGACGTGCAGGCCCGGATGCCCGAACACCCGCTGGTACGGGTCGATTACCCCGGTCTCGGCGCTCTCGCCGATGACGCAGCCGCCGATGTAGTGCGCGGTGGCGGGGATGTCGAAGACGTCCATGATCAGGCCGTGGGTGTCGCCGTCCACCTTGTCCGCGAAGCGGCGGCCGACCTCGTGCGCGAGCGGTATCCAGGTCGGGTTCGGCTCACCCGTGCCCTGCCTGGTCTTGAGCTGACCGCGCTTGCGGAACGAGGTCAGCGAGTTGTCCAGCGACTGCATCACAAGCAGGATCACCGACTTCTCCGAGGCGTGCCTGGCGTTGAGGCTGCGCAGGAACACCAACGGGTGCACCAGGATCGCCAGCAGGAACCGCAGGAAGCGGAACGCGCCGCCGTCCACGATCGGCACCGACATGGGGAACAGCGCGTTCTGGCCCTTGCCGTAGTGGCAGACCTCGATGTGCGTGTCGGCCTCCGGGTGGATGGAGGAGGTGATCGCGATGCCCTCGGCGAAGTCGCGGCGCGAGCGGCTCACCACATTGAGGATTGCCTCGGAGTTGCTGCGGGTCAGTTCACCGAGCCGCGGCGAGAGCGCGGGCAGGATCTTCTCGTCGCGCATCCGGTGCAGCAGCTTCTGGGTGCCGAGCGCGGCGCCGGCGAACACCACCTGCTCGGCGGTGAAGGTCTTGTGCTGCTTGCGAATCCAGCGATCCGAGCGCTCGGTCCGCACCGCGTAGCCGCCGCCGGACAGCGGGCGCACCGCGGTAGCGGTGGTCAGCGGATGGACCTCGGCGCCCGCCTGTTCGGCCAGGTACAGGTAGTTGGTCGTGGTGGTGTTCTTGGCGTTGTGCGGGCAGCCGGTGAAGCACCGCGCGCAGTGCACGCAGCCGCGGCGGCGCGGGCCCGCCCCGCCGAAGTAGGGGTCGTCGACCTCGGCGCCCGGGTCGGACTCGTTGAAGAAGACGCCGACATTCGTGGCGTGGAAGGTGTCGCCGACGCCGAGATCGTCGGCGATCTCCCTGATCACCTCGTCGGCGGGGGTCATGCGCGGGTTGGGCGCCACGCCGAGCATGCGCTTGGCCTGGTCGTAGTAGGGCGCCAGCTCGGCTTTCCAGTCGGTGATGTGCGCCCACTGCCGGTCGGTGTAGAAGTTCGCCAGCGGCTCGTAGAGGGTGTTGCCGTAGATGAGCGAGCCGCCGCCGACGCCCGCACCCGAGAACACCGCGCACTTGCCGAGGATGCTGATCCGCTGCGGTCCGGTGAGACCAAGGCGCGGGGCCCAAAGTGATTTCCGCACGTTCCAATTCGTGTTCGGCAGGTCGTCGGCCGCCCAGCGCCGCCCTGCCTCCAGCACGCCCACCCGGTATCCCTTCTCGGTCAGCCGCAGGGCGCTCACGCTGCCGCCGAACCCGGAACCGATCACTACCACGTCGTAGTCGAATGCGGGCATGACATCCTCTCCTCATCTGTCGATGATGAGATATTTTCATACTCATTCTTTCAGGGTGGGCGTTGTGGCGTAATCCCACGGCGAGCCCGGATGGCGGTCCGCGGGGTTCGTGCGGTAAGCACAGGCGTGTGACAACGGAATCGGGGACCACCGAACCCGGCGAGCGCGCCGACACCGGCGGCGGAGTGTTCGACGACCGCATCCTCACCGTCCCGAACGTGCTGAGCGTGCTGCGGTTGATCGGCGTCCCGCTGTTCCTGTGGCTGCTGCTCGTCGAAGAGGCCGACGGCTGGGCCTTCGCGCTGCTCGTCGCAAGCGGCGTCACCGATTTCCTGGACGGCAAGCTGGCCAGGCTGCTCGACCAGGGCTCGCGCCTCGGCGCGCTGCTCGACCCGTTCGTCGACCGGCTCTTCCTGGTGACCACCTTGCTGGCCTTCGTGATCCGCGGTCTGCTTCCGTGGTGGGTCGCGCTGCTGCTCGTCGGGCGCGACCTGTTGCTCACCCTGACGCTCTCGGTGTACAAACGGCGCGATCTGGACCCGCCCGAGGTCATCTATCTGGGCAAGGCGGCCACCTTCGCGCTCATGTCCGCGCTGCCCTGGTTGCTTGCCGGACAGATGGATTGGGCGCTGGACGGTTTCGGCCGGGCCTTCGGCGGGGCCTTCCTGGTCTGGGGCACGGCGGTGTATCTGTGGACCGGCGTGCTCTACGCGGGCAAGGCCATTGCTGTGGCGCGAGCGATACCGGCTGTGGGGCACCGTCACCCATAGCGGATAAGGTTGCGTGCAACGTTCACTACGAAAGGACGCCAAGTGCCACTGACCCCGGAGGATCTGCGGTACACCGAAGAACACGAGTGGGTGCGCCGGGTCGCCCCGAATCGGGTGCGGGTCGGCATCACGGACTACGCGCAGTCGCAGCTCGGTGACGTCGTGTTCGTGCAGCTGCCCGACGCGGACCGGGAGGCGAGTGCGGGCGAGGGCATCGCGGAGGTCGAATCGACCAAGAGCGTGTCGGACATCTACGCGCCGCTTGCCGCGAAAGTCGTTGCGGTGAACGAAGAACTCACCGCGGAGCCGGAGCTGCTGAACACCGATCCGTACGGTGCGGGGTGGCTGTTCGAGCTGGAGGTCGAGGACGCTTCCGGACTCGATGTCACGCTGGCCGAACTGCTGGATGCGGCAGGTTATCAAGGAGTTATCGGGGCCTGACGCGGCCTTCCGAGTTCTACCTGCACGGGCACGCCCCGGCAGGGTACGGTCAAAGCCATCAGATGTACCGGCCCTCGAGGCCGGTGTTCTAGCGACACGACAGGTCGTGTCGGCGAAGCATCACCTGCTTGCATGGATAATCAGGTTCGAGGAGGAGAGAAACGGTGAGCGAGAACAAAGACCCGGGTTACCAGGAGACCGCGGCCGAGACGACGTCGGTCTTCCGCGCGGATTTCCTGAACGAGGTCGACGCGTCGCGCGCCGCTGAGCAGACCGGCGAACAGCCGGTACAAGGGGTCGAGGGCCTGCCGGTCGGCGCGGCCCTCCTGGTCGTCAAGCGTGGACCGAACGCTGGATCGCGGTTCCTTCTGGATCAGCCGACTACTTCGGCGGGTCGTCACCCCGACAGTGACATCTTTCTCGACGACGTCACCGTCAGCCGTCGGCACGCCGAGTTCCGGCAGGACGACGACACCTTCCAGGTGGTGGATGTGGGCAGCCTGAACGGCACCTACGTGAACCGGGAACCGGTGGACTCCTCGGAGCTGCAGAACGGCGACGAGGTTCAGATCGGCAAGTTCCGGCTCGTGTTCCTGACCGGACCGCGCGCCTCCGTGAACGAGCCGTCAGCGGGTGCGGGCAGTCTATGAGCACGACGGCGCCGATGTGTGTGAAAGGCACGGCGCTGTGACGGGCGCGGCGCAGTGGGCGCGCGGAGGGATGTCGATCGGCTCCGTTCTCGACCTGCTGCGACCCGACTTCCCGGATATCACCATCTCGAAGATCAGGTTCCTCGAAGCCGAGGGCCTGATCCGGCCGGAGCGCACGCCGTCCGGCTACCGCAGGTTCTCGGTCGCGGACTGTGAACGGCTCAGGTTCGTCCTGACCGCGCAACGCGATCAGTACCTGCCGCTGAAGGTGATCAAGGAGCAACTCGAAGCGATCGACAGCGGGGCGGCCACGCTCGGTGTGCGGGAAGCCCGCGCCCGAGCGCATTCCGGCCGTCCGGGCGGTGCGGAGTCGGGGCCGGTCACGGCCGCCGATTCCGGAGCCGCGGGCGCGCAGGCCGGCCGTGCCGCGCGTTCGGCCGCACCGCGCCGATTGGGCGTGGTGCCCGGCGAGGTCTCGCCGGACGAGTTGCGCTTCGATCACGAAATCCGGCTCACCCGAGCCGATCTGCTGGAGCAGGCCGAGATCGACGAGAGATTCCTCAACGATCTGATCCGGGCCAACCTGATCTCGCCGGGCCCCGCCGGATTCTTCGACGGTGAGGCGGTGACGTTGGCCAGAACCGCCCGCGCCATGGCCGAATTCGGTCTGGAGGCACGGCATCTGCGCGCCTTCAAACTGGCCGCGGACCGGGAGGCTGCGTTGCTCGCCCAGATCGCCGCGCCGATCGCGAAGAGCCGCGACGCGGGCGCGCGAGCAAGGGCCGAGGAAACCGTGCGCGAACTCGCGGCACTGTCGCTGACGCTGCACACCTGCCTGGTGAAAGCCTCGGTACGCAACTCTCTCGGAAGCTGACCTCCGCGCCTGTATTCCACCCCGGCAACACGCCGATTTCGGCTGTGCACACCGATCGCAGCACCGCTGTGGGTTCGCCTAGACTCGTGGTACGGCGAGCTCTGCAGCGGTCAGGTCGGGCGGCCGGCGAATATGGGAGGCAGTGCTATGAGCGAGCGCAGCGTGCGAATCATGTCACAGCGTGCTTCGCGCATGCCGGATCCGAGTGTTAGCGAGGCTTAGGCATGAGTGAAATGCGCGTGATCGGCATCCGCGTCGAGCAGCCACAGAACCAGCCCGTGTTGCTGCTGCGCGAGGTGTCCGGGGATCGGTACCTGCCGATCTGGATCGGCCAGGCCGAGGCGACCGCCATCGTGCTGGAGCAAGAGGGGGTGACCCCCATCCGCCCGCTGACCCACGATCTGATCAAGATCCTGATCACCGAGCTCGGGCACACCCTCAAGGAAGTTCGGATCGTGGATCTGCAGGAGGGCACCTTCTACGCGGATCTCGTCTTCGACAACGAGCTACGCATCTCGGCCCGTCCGTCGGACTCGGTCGCCATCGCCTTGCGGGTCGGTTGCCCGATCCACGCCGAGGAGTCGGTGCTCGAGGAGGCCGGGCTGGTGATGCCCGACGAGCGCGAGGACGAGGTGGAGAAGTTCAAGGAGTTCCTCGAGTCGGTGTCGCCGGACGACTTCAAGGCCACCGACAGCTGAAGGGTTCGCCGAAATCTTCTAGACCTCAACTACAGCTGAAGACTTTTACCGCGCGTCGCGTTTGGTCCGACGATGTCGCTCCCGAGACAATCAACGGGAGTAATCTCGATAGTTGGGCCACGTCCGGAATGACGGGTTGTTGGTCATCACCGGAGCCGGGCCATCGATGAGGCTAGGCGTCTGCGGAGCAAGGGAGTGGTCAGTGGCAGAGCAATCGCAGGATGTGCGGCGGCCGGACGTCCGTCCGACCGAGGGCTCAGAGGTTCAGCCCGGCCTGTTCCCGGATGACTCCGTACCCGATGAACTAGTCGGTTACCGTGTGCCGAGCGCGTGCCAGGTCGCTGGAATCACCTACCGGCAGCTGGACTACTGGGCGCGGACCGGACTCGTCGTTCCGTCCATTCGCAGCGCGGCGGGTTCGGGCAGTCAGCGGCTGTACTCGTTCAAGGACATCCTCGTCCTCAAGATCGTGAAGCGGCTGCTGGACGCGGGGATCTCGCTGCAGAACATCCGCATCGCCGTGGATCATCTGCGTAGCCGCGGTGTCCAGGATCTGGCGGGCATCACCCTGTTCTCCGACGGCACCTCGGTGTATGAGTGCACCTCGCCCGAGGAGGTCGTCGATTTACTGCAGGGTGGGCAGGGCGTCTTCGGTATCGCGGTCAGCGGCGCCATGCGCGAGCTGACCGGCGCCATCGCCAACTTCCCCGCGGAACGCGCCAGCAGCGCGACCGAGCGTCCGGAGGACGAGCTGGCGTTCCGGCGCAAGGCGCGGATGAACAGAGCTACCGGCTGACACCGGCGAATCGAGGCCACCGTCTCCCGCGAGGGACGGTGGCCTTTCTCGGCGTGCGCGCGGAGTGACGAGGGCGACACCGGGGCGGAGGCATCGTTTCGCGGGGCGGCGACATAAACTGACGGTGCGTCGCCGCCGTGCGGGAGAGTTCCGGTCTCGAACAGACCGGGCGCCGAAGGAGCAGCACCTCCCCGTCAATCTCTCAGGCAACAGGGACCGTACGGGCTTCGGCGCCTCTGGAAAGCGGTGGTCTGCGCATGCGCAGGGCCGCCCGCCCATGGGGAAAGGGAGCCGGCCTCGACCGGGCCGCCCGAATCTCTCAGGCACCACGACAGAGGGGGAGGGCTGGACCCCGTCGACACCGCGTCTACCCATCGACACGGCTCGACCCGCCCGACCTTGGAGCTGCTGCCGTGACTCGATCATTCGCCGACCGTCATATCGGACCCGACCGGGACGAACTATCCCGGATCCTGCCCGTCGTCGGCGTCGGATCGCTGGACGACCTGGCGACCGTCGCGCTGCCCGCCAGCATCCTGGACGACTCCGCGGCCGGGGCGCTGGCCGCGCTGCCGCCCGCCGCCACCGAGCACGAGGTGCTCGCCGAGCTGGCCGCGCTCGCGCACGCCAACACCGTGGCCACCTCGATGATCGGCCTCGGCTACTACGACACCCTCACCCCGCCGGTGCTTGTGCGCAATCTGCTGGAGAACCCGGCCTGGTACACCGCGTACACGCCGTATCAGCCGGAGATCAGCCAGGGCCGCCTCGAGGCGCTGCTCAACTTCCAGACCATGGTCTCGGATCTGACCGGCATGGAAGTCGCCAACGCGTCCATGCTGGACGAGGCCACTGCGGCGGCCGAGGCCATGACGCTGCTGCGCAGGGCGGGGCGGTCGAAGTCGGCGCGGCTGCTCGTCGACGCGGACCTGTTCCCGCAGACCCACACCGTGCTGGAGACCAGGGCCGAGCCGCTCGGCATCGAGATCGTCGAGGCGGATCTGGCGACCGGCGAGCTGCCCGAGGGCGACTTCTTCGGCGTGCTGCTCCAAGCGCCGGGCGCCTCCGGCCGGATAGTCGACTGGACGGCCGTGATCGCGGCGGCGCACGAGCGTGGCGCGCTGGTCGCGGTCGGCGCGGACCTGCTCGCGATGACGCTGATCACCCCGCCGGGCGAGCAGGGCGCCGACGTCTGTTTCGGCACCACCCAGCGGTTCGGCGTTCCGCTCGGCTTCGGCGGTCCGCACGCCGGTTATCTGGCGGTGCGCAGCCAGTTCGCGCGGCAGTTGCCGGGCAGGCTGGTCGGCGTCTCGGTGGACGCGGACGGCGATCTCGCCTACCGGCTCGCTCTGCAGACCCGCGAGCAGCACATCCGCCGCGAGAAGGCGACCTCGAACATCTGCACCGCCCAGGTGCTGCTGGCCATCGTGGCCGCGATGTACGCCAGCTACCACGGCGCGGACGGACTGCGGGCGATCGCGCGGCGGGTGCACGGGCACGCGGCGGCCATCGCGGCGGGCCTGGACGGGGCCGTCGTGCACGCCACCTTCTTCGACACCGTGCTCGCGCACGTGCCCGGCGGCGCGGAAGCCGTTGTGGCCAAGGCGAAGTCGCGCGGCATCAACTTGCGACTCGTCGACGCCGACCACGTCGCCATCGCCTGCGACGAGGCGACCACCTCGGCGCACGTCGCCGCCGTGCTCGAATCCTTCGGCACCGCACGGTCGCTGGACGACGTCGCCACCGCACCGGCCACCTCCATCGAGACGCGCACCACCGAGTTCCTGACCCATCCTGCGTTCACCAGCTACCACACCGAGACCGCGATGCTGCGCTACCTGCGGCGGCTGTCCGACAAGGACATCGCGTTGGACCGCAGCATGATTCCGCTCGGTTCGTGCACCATGAAGCTCAACGCGACCGCCGAGATGGAGCCCATCACCTGGCCAGGATTCGCCAGGGTGCACCCGTACGCGCCGGTCGAGGACGCGCCCGGTCTGCTGAAGGTCGTCGCCGATCTGGAGAACTGGCTCTGCGAGATCACCGGCTACGACTCGGTGAGCCTGCAGCCGAACGCGGGCAGCCAGGGCGAGTACGCCGGACTCCTCGCCATCCGCCGCTACCACCTGGATCGCGGCGACACGCACCGCGACACCTGCCTGATCCCGTCCAGCGCGCACGGCACCAACGCCGCGTCGGCGGCCATGGTCGGCATGCGCGTCGAGGTGGTCAAGTGCCGCGACAACGGTGACGTCGACCTGGACGACCTGCGCGCGAAGATCGCCGACCACGCCGACCGGCTGGCCTGCATCATGATCACCTACCCGTCAACGCACGGCGTGTACGAGCACGAGGTGGCCGAGCTGTGCGCGCTGGTGCACGACGCCGGCGGTCAGGTGTACGTGGACGGCGCGAACCTGAACGCGCTCGTCGGCCTCGCCCGTCCCGGCAAGTTCGGCGGCGACGTCAGCCACCTGAACTTGCACAAGACGTTCTGCATCCCGCACGGCGGCGGCGGTCCGGGCGTCGGTCCGGTGGCGGTGCGCGAGCACCTGGCGAAGTACCTGCCCGGCGACCCGCTGGAGCGCGGCTCGCACGCCGTGTCGGCGGCGATGTACGGCTCCGCCTCGATCCTGCCGATCACCTGGGCTTACATTCGGATGATGGGCGCCGAGGGCCTGCGCCGCGCCACCCTCTCGGCCATCGCCTCGGCCAACTATGTGGCGCGCAGGCTGAACGAGCACTTCCCCGTCCTCTACACCGGCGAGAACGGCATGGTCGCCCACGAGTGCATCCTCGACCTGCGCGAGATCACCAAGCGCACCGGCGTCACCGTCGACGATGTGGCGAAGCGCTTGGCGGACTACGGTTTCCACGCGCCGACCATGAGCTTCCCGGTCGCGGGCACGCTGATGGTCGAGCCGACCGAGAGCGAGAACCTCGCCGAGCTGGACGATTTCATCGAGGCGATGATCGCCATCCGCGCCGAGATCGATCAGGTCGGCGCGGGCGTCTGGCCGGTGGAGGACAACCCGCTGCGCGGCGCGCCGCACACGGCGGCCAGCCTGGTCGGCGACTGGGAGCACCCCTACAGCCGCGAAACCGCCGTCTACCCAAGGGGTCTCGCGCACGCGCGGGCAAAGGTGTGGCCGCCGGTGCGGCGCATCGACGGCGCGTACGGCGACCGCAACCTGGTGTGCTCCTGCCCGCCGCTGGACGCCTACACCGACTGACACACGACGCGAGCCGCCGTGCCGAGGACAGCTCCTCGGCGCGGCGGCTTTCGCGTATTCGGAAGTCCGTTCACAGCGTGCGCGCGACGACGAGGGCCGCGTCGGCCGCCACTCGCGCGTCCTCGGCGGTCACCGGTTCGCGGGAGATGAACAGCCGGTAGAAGATCGGCGCGACGGCGAAGCGGACGATCTGCTCCGCGTCGACGGTGGCCGGGAGTTCCCCGCGATCGACGGCGCGGCGCACGATCTCGGCCGACTGCCGGTGGCGCGCCTGGTAGAAGTCGTGCAGGGCGGTAGCGGCGGCGGGGTTCTGCATCGCCGCGGCGATGAACGCGCTCGCGACCGGACCGGCTTCCTGGTCGGCGAATCCGGTCCGGACCAGGTCGGTCAGCGCGCGCAGGTCGCCTGCGAGCGTGCCGGTGTCCGGAATCGGCCACGGTTCGGCGGCGGCGAGGTCGAGCGCGTCGGCGATCAGTCCCTCCGGGCAGCGCCAGCGGCGGTAGACCGTGGTCTTGTGCACGCCCGAACGCTGGGCCACCGCGTCCACCGATAGTCCCTGGTAGCCGTGCTCGGCGAGTTCCGCGAGGGTGGCCGCGCGCACGGCGTCGCGTACCCGCGCGCTGCGGCCGCCGGGGCGTTTCCGAGTTTCCAAAGACAACTCCTGTTGCGTTTATAAGTACGGCTTGCTACCTTAAAGCTACACAAGTTGCGATTGGAGTTCCATCTGACCACCCAACTGACCCTCCGGGGTGTTGCGAAGTCCTACGGCGACCGCCGCGTGCTCGACGGCGTCACGCTCACGATCCGGCCCGGCGAACGGGTCGGCATCGTCGGGGAGAACGGTTCGGGCAAGTCGACATTGCTGCGCCTGATGATCGGGGCCGAGCGCGCCGACGACGGCGTCGTGACCGTCGACGCGCCCGGCGGCATCGGCTATCTCGGTCAGACGCTGGCCGGTGAGACAGTCGCCGACGCCATCGATCTGGCCCTCACCGAGCTGCGCGACCTCGAGCGGCGGATGCGGGAAGCCGCCGCCGCGCAGGATATGGACGCCTACGGCGAATTGCTCACCGCCTTCGAGGCCAGGGACGGCTACGACGCCGACGCCAGGGTCGACAAGGCGATGCACGGCCTCGGGCTCGCGGGCATCGGGCGCGACCGCGCGGTGGCGAGCCTGTCCGGCGGCGAGCAGGCGCGGCTCGGGCTGGCCTGCCTGCTGGCGGCGTCCCCGGAGATCCTGCTGCTCGACGAGCCGACCAACCACCTGGACGAATCGGCGCTGACCTGGCTGGAGGACCGACTGCGCGCCCATCGCGGCACCGTCGTGGTGGTCTCGCACGACCGGGTCTTCCTGGACCGCGTGGTGACCGCGATCATCGAGGTCGAGCACGGCGGCGTCACCCGGTTCGGCGGCGGCTACACGGGGTTTCTCGCCGAGAAGGCCGCGGCGCGGGAGCGCTGGGAGCAGGCCTACGCGCAGTGGCGGGACGAGATCCGGCGGCTCAAGGAGTTCTCCGCGACCACCGCGCACCGCGTCGCGGCGGGCCGGGCGATGAAGGACAACAACAAGATGGCCTACGACCGCAACGCGGGCCGGGTGCAGAGTTCCATCTCCTCGCGCGTGCGGCAGACGGCCGAGCGGTTGCGCAGGTTGACCGACGACCCGGTGCCGCCGCCACCGAAGCCGCTGCGCTTCCGCGGCAGATTCGGTGCGGCACAGGCGAAGTCGTTCGAGATCGGCCAGCTCACCCTTGGCCCGCGCGACCGGCTGCTGATCGACGGGCCCAACGGCTCGGGCAAGTCGACGCTGCTGGACGCGATCTACGCTCGCACCCCGGGCCGGGTCGGCTACCTGCGCCAGGAGGTCGCGTTCGATCCGGCGCAGACCGTCGCACAGGCCTACGGCCACGGCAGGGACGCGCTGGTGGCGACCGGGCTGTTCCACCGGAGCGCGCTCGACGTGCCCGTCGGAGCGTTGTCGGAGGGGCAGCGTCGCAGGCTCGCGTTGGCCGGGGTGCTGGCGGGCGAGCACGATCTGCTGCTGCTCGACGAGCCGACCAATCACCTGTCACTGGCGCTGGTGGAGGACCTGGAGCAGGCGCTCGGTGAGTATCCGGGCGCGGTGGTCGTGGTCAGCCACGACCGGGCGCTGCGCCGCCGGTTCCGTGGCGAACGAAAGGGAGTGCACGAATTTGCCTGAGATCCGCACGACGATCGAGGCGCCTGGCGCGCCGTACGGCGTCACCTTCGACAAGACGGGCACGCTGTGGTTCACGATGGCCGCGCAGGGCTCGGTCGGCCGGTGGACGGGGGAGAGCATCGAGACCTTCGCCCTCGACCCGGCCGACGGGCAGCCGACGGTGATCGTCGCCGGGCCGGACGACGCGGTCTGGTTCACCGAGTTTCGCGGCAACCGGATCGGCCGGATCGGCGCGGACGGCGCGCTGTCCTTCGTCACCGCCGACGCGCCGTACGGTCTGTGCCTCGGTCCGGACGGCGCGCTGTGGTGCACCGAACTCCAGTCCGGTCACATCGGTCGGCTGTCCGCCGACGGGACGATCACCCGATTCCCGGTCGAGGGGATGCCCTCGATGATCACGCCGGGCTCCGACGGCGCGCTCTGGTTCACCTTGAACAAGGCCAACGCCATCGGACGCGTCACCACGGACGGCGCGATCACCACGTATCCGCTGCCGACCGAACAAGCGAACCCGGTCGGCATCACCGCCGGTCCCGACGGCGCGCTGTGGTTCGTCGAGATCGGCGCGGGACAGATCGGCCGCATCACCGTCGACGGCGTGATCGAGGAGTTCCCGCTACCGGATCGTGCTGCGCGACCGCACGCGATCATCGCGGGATCCGATGGGGCGCTGTGGTTTACGCAGTGGGGGAGCTCCCGGCTCGGCCGGATCACCACCGCGGGGGAGGTCAGCGAACTGGACCTGCCCGGCGCGGAACCGCACGGCCTCGCACTCGGCCCCGACGGCGCGATCTGGGTCGCCATGGAGTCGGGCGCGCTGCTGTGTGTCGTACCGGACTGGCTCGAATAGTCATCCGATTCGCCTTCGCGCGCACCGGCCCACGCCGGGCCTATTCACCCGGTCGGCCGCATTCGTGTCGAGTGCGGCCTTCGCGAATTCGGGCACCGCGCCAGCCGATGTGCTGCCGCGCCGGCTGGCGCTGCCCCCGCTCGCGACCGAAGGTCACCGTCACCGTCTGTGACGAGCTGACGGTGACCTTTGGTCGGCCAGGGCGGGCGCGAGCCTACGGCGTGGTGAGCGCCTGAACCACGGCGCTGCCGAAGCTCAGGTCGTTCGAGGTGGTCAACCGGGTGTAGGTGCCGCCGGTGCGCTGGGCGGCGGTCTGGAGCGTGTCGGTGCCGTTGCCGCCGATCACGATGACGTCGACGCGCACCGGGCGGTCCGGGTCGGCGGCCGCCGCGAGATCGGCGAGCAGTTGCGCGCCGGTCACCGAGGAGTCGTCGTCGGGTCCGTCGGTGATGAGCAGCACCGAGTTCGTCCGCCCCTCGGCGTAGCCGTTCACGGCGCTGCGGTAGGCGGCGAGCAGGGCGGGATAGGCCTGGTCGGGCCGTGCCTCGGTGCCGCGAACGGCGCTCAGCGCGGTGTCGATCGCGGTGCGCTGATCGTCGGCGAGGGCGGCGGTGCGGGCCTGCACGCGGTACGGGTTGGCGCCGTCGAGGCTCTTGCCGAAGGTCCAGACGCCGAGGCCGAAGTCCGGCGGCATGACGTTCATGGTCGAGCGCAACGCGCCGAGGGTGTTCGCAAGTCGAGTGCTCGCGCCCTCGGCGGTCGACATGGACGCCGACACGTCGAGCAAGACCGTGGAATGCACGCCGAGCACCGGATGCGCGAGGGTGGCCCGCAGCTTGTCCAGCGCGGCGCGCGACGCGCCCGGACCGGTGGGCGGCGGCACCGCGGTGAAGCCCGCGCTGGTGAAGAACGGCGCCTGTTCGGGATTGCGCAGGTAGTCGACGAACAGCCCGGCGATCAGGTTCTGCGTCTGGTCCACCCACGGGCCCGACATGAGCGCGGCGGGATGATCGGCCACCGGCGGGTTGCCCGCTGGGCGGAAGACGGCGACACCGGGCTGCCCGGCTATTTGCTGCTCCGTAGCGGCTACCGCGTGGATGGCGGAGTTCGCGGCATGGGCCGGATCGGCGATCGCGGCGAGCGCGGCGGCGGTGTCGGCGACCTCCGGCGCGCCGGACGCCAAGCCGGAGACCGCGGCGACTACTTGGCCGGACTGCGCGCCGGTGTCGGTCAGCGGCTCCTCGCCTGCCACGGCCGAACCGACCGCGACCGCGGCGGCCAGTGTGGCGTCACCGTCCGGCAGCGCCATGCGCAACCCGCCCCATCCGGACAGACCGAGCTCGCCGAGCGAACCCTGTTGCAGCCGAGGCAGATCGCCCCACGCGACCCGAGCGCCCTCGAGCGCGGCGCGCACCTGTTCGGGCACGCCGAGCGCGATGGGGCTGCCCGCGATCGGACTCGGTTCTCCCGCAACGAGTCCCGGCACCCGCATGATCTCGACGGCACGCGAGGAGTTCGGAATCCACAGTGCGGGTTGCGGTCCCATCGCCGGGTTCCACGCGCCGCCCGCGCGGAACGCCTCGGCCACCTCGGCCGAGGGCCGCGCCGTCACCGAGACGCGCGCGCAGTGATCGCGCACTTGCGGCTCGGTGGCGTTGTACTTGTCGGCGATGGCGCGCACCGGCGCCTCGAGGTCGGGATCGACGGTGACGAACAGCGTCGAAGGCCCCTCCACGCATTCCGCGGCCGCCGCGCTGTCGCGGTCCGCGGCCCGGTCGCGGAACTGGAACCAGGCGAAAACCGCGGCGACGAGTAGCAGGATGGCCACCACTGCGATAACCGGACCTTTGCTGATACCTCGAGATCTGGTCCCGCTGCGATGAGTGCCCACGGCGGTACAGTGTATGGTCACCGCCGGTTCGCCCGCCCGGCGAGTCCACCGGATCGGCGCCCGAAGCGCCCGGCGCATTCTCGACGCACCCGAGCCGCCGACGTCGTCTGCGTCGGCGGCTCGGCGGCGGTTATTCACGGATGATCCGGCCGCGGTCGAACTCGTGCCCGCCCCACACACCGGACTGTCCGGTGTCGGCGGCGAATTCGGCGCAGGCCGCCCGGATCGGGCAGCTCGCGCAGATGCTCCGCGCGTAGTCGAAGTCCTGCGACGGGTACGGGAACCAGGCCTCGTGGTTCGGGTCGCCGCGGCACGCGGCCCGATGCCACCCTCGGGCGTCCGAGAGCGGGAGCAGGTCGGCGAGCGTGAGCTCGGCACCGGTCGGCGATGTTCGGACGGTCATGGATCCTTACTCCTTTCTCGGTTCTCAGGTGCTCGCCAGCTGCTTCCAGATCTGGCGTTGCCGCTTGGCCAGCGGATCGGGCGCCTTCGGCTGCCACAGCAGCCGCATGCCCGCTTCCTCCGGCGTCCGGTCGGCCTTGAGCGTGTTGCACGGCGCGCACGCCGCGATCAAGTTGCTCCAGGTGTTGGGGCCACCGCGGCTGCGGGGACGGATGTGGTCGACGGTGCGTGCCCAGCCCGCGCAGTAACCGCACCGGTGCGCGTCGCGCCGCAGCACGGCCGCCAGGGTGGCGCGGCTCTCGTCGTGCACTCGGGCGGTGTGCTCGATGTAGACGTAGCGCAGCAGTCGAATGGTCTCCGGCAGGGCGATCTCCATGTGCCGCGACCGGATCGGGAAGTGCGGCTCCCGGTCGGCGACGGACTCCGCGGCGCCGCTGATCAGCAGCACGACCGCGCGCTCGGCGGCGACCTCGTCGATCGCCTCGTAGGAGGCGTTCAGCACGAGGACGCCGGTGTGTATCCAGTTGTCGGCGGTCAACGCCGCCGGGTCGGCGGCACGTCGGAACGTCATGGGGCTCACCATGTTTCGTGGAGGAAGTGGAAGATTCGGCGGAGCGCGGCGCCGTCTGCGCGGCAGACTGTCGTCCGGTTCGCGGCGCTCGGTTCGTCTGGTTCGCTGCGCTCTCTCGGGCGGTTCCTCGGGGAACCGGGGAGATCAGCGGTCGGCCTGAAGGTGGCTCGCCGCGATGCTGTCGCGCATGGGCTGTCCGTTTTCGACGGTCGAGAACCGCTGTACGGCTTCGCTGTTCGCCGAATACGCGTTCTTCGGATGCACGGGCCACCTCCTCCTTCCAGGTACTCGCCTGATCGCCCCGCCGGTCGGGGCGATCATCGTGGAATCACATGGTGGCACAGGGAACCCGCGTTTGTCGGGTCATTTTTTCGCGGGTGCGGACGCCTCAGACAGCGCGCAGGGCGGCCGCGCCGAAGGACACGTTGAACCGATCGCACCAGATCGAGACGCTGGTCAGGGCGGCGAGGTCGGCATCGGCCGGAATGGCGTAGTTCTGTCTGCCCTTGTTGCCCTTGAGTTGTCCCAGATCGACGTGGCGGCCGTCGTCGAAAACGCCCCAGCCGGCCCTGCCTTCCAGCACAGGGGCGTCGGTGAGCCAGACGTGCAGGTCCGGTCCGTCGGAGGTGTCCAGGTCTTCGACGCGCAGTACCCGGCTGCCGTCGGCCAGCCGCAGAACGCTCACCGTGCCCGACGTGCCGTGCTCATGGGAGATGAACGTTCCCGTGGCGAGCGTGCGCGGCGGCTGCTCCCCGGTGTCGATCCCAGGCATGCCGCCGGGCGGCCCCGCGGTCGGGACCGCCTCGTTCACGGTGGTGTCGGTGACGAGCCGCCAGGGTTGGAAGAGTACGAGCGCCGCGCCGAGACCGACTACGACGAGCGCCGTGAACACCCAGGCGATCGGGGAGCGAGCGATTTTGCGCACAGACACCATGGCTTTCCTTTCCGCGGGCGCGGCACGCCCCTGTTCCATCATCACCGAACACGGGCGAAACGTTCACGCGGTTCAGCCGAGCGGGGTGTGTCCGAGCAGAACATGGCCGCTGAAGAGAATCTGCTTGGCGCGCGGCAGCGGATGGAACAGGCAGCCGTGTATATCGCGGTAGCGCATCTCGAGTTCGCTGGAGCGCGAGTAGCCGACGCCGCCGACCGTCTCGATGGCGAGCCGCACCGTCTCGATGAGCGCGTCAGCGGCGACCGTTTTGCGGCTGAGGGTGCGCGCGGCGTAGGCGTCGGTGTTGGCGAACTCGAGGTCGGCCGAGCCGGTGAACATGGCTTCGACCAGATCGGCCGCGGTGGTGTGGGCGTTGGCCAGCTCGCCGACCAGCTGCACGATGTGCGGATCGCCGCGACCGGACACCAAGGCCAGCGCGGTGTCGACAGCGCCGTCGGCGATGCCGAGGTAGGCGGCCAGGACGAGCGGCATCGCCGCGCCGATCACCACGTTCAGCAGCGGCGGCCAGACGTCGGCGGGCCGGATCAGCGAGATGGCGGCGTCGGGGACGAACACGTTCTCCAGCACCACCGTGTGCGAACCGGTCGCGCGCAAACCCAGAGTGTCCCAAGTCTTTTCGATACGGACGCCGGGCGCGCTCAGCGGTACCGCGCAGTGCAGCACCCGCGGGCCATCGGGACCTTCCTCGTAGCGGACGCTGGTGACCAGGACGGTGCCGACCTCGCAGCCGCTGGCCGGCGCTTTGCGCGCGTGCACCAGGTAGCCGCCGTCGACCCGCTCGGCGCGGCCGTTGGAGCCGACCCAGTCCGAGGCGCCGGTGCTGACCAGCAGCGCGCCGCCGACCACCTTCTGGAACAGCGGCGTGGCGTCGGCGCCGTGCTTGTGCCGCCAGAGCTGGGTGGCGACCAGGTGCGCGTGCATGGCGAAGGCCACCGCGGTGGACGGGTCGTGGCGGCCAAGTTCGCGCAGCACCTCGCCCATGTCGCGGTGCGTCGCGCCGCCGCCGCCGAACTCGGCGGGTACCAGGGCGGCCGACAGGCCGGTGTCGCGCAACAGGTCGAAGGCGGACGCGGAGATCTCGCCGCTGCGGTCGCGGTCGGCGACCTCGGCGCGCAGTGTCTCGCCGACCGAGCGGGCGCGCTCGATCCAGTCGGTGGTGGTCATTGCGGGGATAGCGGTAGTGGTCATGTTTCGAAGCTACGAAGCCCCGCGATAACCGAATAGTGCAGAAAGTGGACCGACCCGGTCCACGCAATGGACCGCGAGAACGCGAGGTGTGGCGTGACGACAGCGACGGCGAGCTACCGCCAGTACTGCCCAATCTCCCGGGCACTCGACCTGTTGGGTGAGCGATGGTCGCTGCTCATCCTGCGCGACCTGCTGGTCGGAACGACCCGCTTCAACGACTTGGCCCGCGGCCTGCCCGGCCTGTCGCGCACCCTGCTCGCCAAGCGGTTGCGCCAGTTCGAGCGGGCCGGGTTGATCGAGAAGATCGGCGGCCGGTATCTGCTCACCGAGGCAGGTCACGAGCTCGAGCCGATCCTGTTCGGCCTCGGCGCCTGGGGCGCGCGCTGGACCTTCGGCGAACCCGACCCGGACGAGCTCGACGCCGACCTGCTCGTCTGGTGGATGCACACCCGCGTGGACACCTCCTCGTTCCCCGGACTGCGGCAGGTGCTCGCGGTGCGGTTCACCGACGATCCGCGCCGCTACTGGATCGTCGTCGAACGCGGGGCGCCGTCGGTGTGCGTCACCGACCCCGGCTATCCGGTCGACGTCACCATCCGCTCCGACGTCGGCTCGCTCTACCAGGTGTGGTTGGGACGCATCCCGGTCCTGCACGCCCTGCGCACCGGCCGCCTCGAATTCACCGGCCCGCCCGCCCTCACCCGCCGCATGCCGACCGTGCTGCGACTGAGTCCCGTTGCGCCGTATTCGGATTCGCGACCCGAGCTGTCGTCGATATCGGCCTGACCGGTGCCGCCGTCGTATCCGTTCGGCGCTGCCGAGTGTCGTGCGGACGTCTCGTCCGAGGAGATGGCGCGAACGGGCACGTGACCGCGTATCACGCCGGGGCGCGGCGGTCCTTCCACAGGCCATAGAGCGCGACGATGGGTTTCAGCGGCATCCACTCGCCGAACCGGTACTCCGCTCCCCGGGCGAGACGCCGCGCCAGCGGCGGGCACTGCCGCGCGAGATAGTGCCGCGCCTTTTCGGCATGGCAGGGGAGAGAGACGATTTTGATCCGATCGACGTCCTCGAGGTACGGGATCGCGAAGGCGATGTTCTCCCAGGTGCTCCGGCTCCGATCCTCCAGGACGAGCTTGCCGCGGTACCCGCACGATTCGGTGGCGTAGCGAGCCATCAGCTCCGCCTCGGTGTGCGGGCCCGCGCACGCACCTCCGCACAACACGAGCCTGCTGTCGACCACCGACGGGTCGATGGACCGAAGCCCCGCGCGCACCCGCCACCGGTTCATGGCGTTGGCCCGCGCGCCCGCGTTGCGATAACCCAGCACCACGACCGCCTCGGAGGTTCCCGCAACCGACCCCACGAGTCGGCGAGACGCACGCCAGTTCCGCCACTCGCCCCACAGCATGACGAGCACGAGACCGGCGATAGCGAGCTGGAGCCGACTCCACATGGGTCCAGCCAAACACACGCGTCAAGCGGTCGTCGGCCGCACCGTGAGCCGATCTGCCGGGCATCCCAGGACGCCGCTAGGGATTCCGGGCGATATCGATGCGGACGGATTCGCTGTCCTCGATGACGAACACCCGGTCGCGTTTGGCCTGCCATTGCTGCGGCAGCAGGTAATAGCGGTCCGACGCGCGTGCGAGGAGCCACAGTCCGCTGTACGCGTATCGATACTTTCCGTTGGGTTCGGTGAGCTCACCGACTTGTGCTCCAGAGCCCTCGATGCCGAGGCGATCGACACTGAAGACGACGATGGCGGGGCGATCGACGAACCGCACCGCCTCCTGGTGCGCGGCGTCGTCGTGGCCCTTGCGCTCGGCGAAGGCTGCGACGGCCCAGACGTAGCCGATCATGGCGACGGCGACGAGCGCGATGGTCCTGACCTGCATGACGGTGCGAGACGGCCGCCGCACACCCAGCACGGTCGGGTATCGCCACCGCAGCCAGCTCGCGTAGCCGATCATCGCCGCGCCCGCGATCAGCAGGAATGGCGCCTCGACGGCCAGCGGACCGGCGAATCGCGTCGGCACGAACGCCAAGACGGCCACCACGGCCGCGAGCAGCATGCCCGCCGCGGTGAACACGAGAACCCACCGCCGCAATATGGTGCGCGGCCGCCCGCTCCGCAGCGCATGCCAGGCGGGAACCCCCCGTACCGCGAGCAAGGCGAGTATTCCGAACAGGGTGGCCAGCAGCGGCAGGAACATCGCGCCGACGCTGAACAGGACATAGTCCTGCGTCGAGAATTCGAGCGTTCCGGCGGGCACCCCGAAGTGTCCGAAGAACGCGCGGCTGTACGCCCAGCCGAAGTAGTAGAGCACCGCGGTCACGAAGGCCACCTGCGAGGCGATGGCTCCGAGCAAGGGGAGCAGCGCGACCGCGCGCGCGTCGATCGGGCTGCTCACCGGGTTGCCGTGGGGGTCGGCATGGAAGTCGTTTCGGCCGAAGTGGTCGTCGGCGCCCTGAGTGTGGTCGGGACCACGTGCGGCGTCGGGCTGAGGGTCGAGGGCGGACCGACCGTGGAAACCGTCGATGTCGGCCGAACGACGGGAGGCGCGGTGTTCGGAAGCAGCCCCGTCCGCGTGGGCGAAGCCGAACCCGGGAGCGACGTCGGCGCGGGCGAGGCCGCCGTCGTCACCGGCGTCGACGACGTCCGCGGTTCTTCGGTGACCGGGTCCGCGCAGCTGGCCGCGCCGATCGCGAGCAGCGCTACAGCGATGCAAAAACCATTACGCACGAACGGAATCCCCTCGTCCGAGCCATTGCGGGCATCGGAATTGTGGCACGGGGACCGCCCAGCTCGGGGTCATTCGCCGGGACCGCTGCCGACGGTCCCGGCGGGCATTCGGCTAGAGATTCCCGACGACGTGCTCCAGTCGCCGCGCGACCAACTCCCGCGCCTGCTCCCGCAGTGCGGGTCGGTATCCACTCGGATACACCGGATCGCCCGGCGCGTAGTTCTTCAAGACCTCCTTGGCGAGGGTGATCTTGTGCACCTCGGTGGGGCCGTCGGCGATCGCCATGACCTCGGCGTAGTTCATCATGTCGACGAACGGCAGGTCCTCGCTGACGCCGAGGGCGCCGTGCAGGTGCATGGCGCGCTGGGCGATGTCGTGCATGACCTTGGGCATGGCCACCTTGATGGCGGCGATGTCCTTGCGCACCTTCAGGTAGTCCTGTTCCTTGTCGATGCGCCACGCGGTGCGCAGCACGAGCAGCCGGAACTGCTCCATCTCGATCCAGCTGTCGGCGATGCGTTCCTGGGTCATCTGTAGGCCACCGAGCGGACCCTTGCGCATCTGCCGCGAGACCGCGCGCTCGCACATCATGTCGAAAGCCTTGCGCACCAACGCGACCGTGCGCATGGCGTGGTGCACCCGGCCGCCGCCGAGCCGGGTCTGCGCGACGACGAAACCCTGGCCCTCCGCGCCGAGCAGGTGATCGGCCGGGACCCGCACGTCGGTGAAGCGCAGGTGACCCTCGTGCTCGCTGAAGCCGCGCACGTGGAAGTTCTTGACGATCTCCAGGCCGGGGGCGTCGGCGGGCACGATGAACATCGACATGCCCTGGTACGGGCTGACATCCGGGTTGGTGACCACCATGACGATGTGGAAGCTGGCGAACTGCGCGTTGGAGTTGAACCACTTCTCGCCGTTGATCACCCAGTGGTCGCCGTCGCGCACCGCGCTGGTGCGGAACAGCGTCGGGTCCGAGCCGCCGGTGGGCTCGGTCATCACGTAGCAGGAACCGATCTCACCGGCCAGCAGCGGCTCCAGGTACTTCGCCTTCTGCTCGGGCGTGCCGTAGTGCGCGAGGATCTCGGCGTTGCCGGAATCCGGTGCCTGACAACCGAATACCGACGGCGCCCAGACCGAGGTGCCGAGCACCTCGTTGAGCAGCGCCAGCTTCATCTGCCCGTACCCCTGGCCGCCGAGTTCGGGGCCCAGGTGACAAGCCCACAGCCCGTGTTCCTTGACCTTCTCCTTCAGCGGCCGCATCAACGCCATGGCCTCGGCATTGCCGCGGTCGTAGGGATTCGGGTAGAGCAAATCGAGCGGCTCCACCTCGGTGCGGACGAATTCCGCCGCCCAGTCCAGCTTCCGCTGGAACTCCGGGTCGGTTTCGAAATCCCAAGCCATGGTCAGCCTTTCGTGTGGTTGTCGGTCACGACACCGTCGAGGACGGTGGCGGCGAGAATGTCGGCGATCGCGGCGGGGGAGTGGCCGCCGTGCGGGCGGTACCAGAGGGTCACGGTGTTCAGCATGCCGAGCACGCCGTTGGTGACCACGTGGTCGGCGGTGCGCAACACACCCGCGGCGTGTCCCGCGTCGAGCGTCTGCTGCCAGTGCAGCTGGATCCGGTCGCGCAGTTCCTGTAGTTGCTCGGCGCGCTCGCCGGTCAGCGAGCCCACGTCGCGCAGCTGGATGGCGACCTCGCGGCGGTGCTCGACGATCCGGCCGACGTGGCTGTGAATCAGCTTGCGCAGCTTGGTGATCGGATCGTCGTCACCGGCGGCGATGCGTTCGGCGTCGGCGAGCATGAGTTGGGTGTAGTCGCGCAGGATCTGCCAGAGCAGTTCCTCCTTGGACCCGATGTGGTAGTACAGCGCGCCGCGCTGGACGTCGGCGCGGTCGCCGATCTCGGCGACGCCGGTGCCGTGAAAACCCTTCTCCGCGAACAGCTCCACGGCGGCACGGACGATGCGCTCGCGCGTGTCGCCCGCCGTCGACTCCGCGGCGGGCGGGCGTCCGCGGCGGCGGGCGGGCGCGATGTCGTTCATTGCCACGGATCCAGCACGACTTTGCAGACCTTGTCGTCGCGCGCGGCGAACATGCGGTAGGCGTCGGGTCCTTCCGACATCGGCATCCGATGCGAGACAACCGCTTCCGGGCGCAGCCTGCCCGCGGCGGTCAGCTTCAGCAGCGCCGGCAGTTCGTACTGGACCGAGCACAGCCCGATGTGGAATTCGAGCTCCTTGACCTGCGCGAGCGGCATGTGGAACGGGTAGGCCCGATTCTGGCTGACCCCGACAACGCTGACCCGCCCGCGGTGGCCGACCACGCTGGTCGCCAGCTTGATCGTGGCATCCGCGCCGACCGCCTCGAGCGCCACATCGGCTCCGCCGCCGAGCATTTCGCGCACGGCCGTCTTCGGGTCCTCGGACTCGACCGGTTCCGCACCGAGTTCGGCCGCCCTGGCGCGCCGGTCCGCGACCAGGTCGACGCCGAGTACCCGGGCCGCGCCCATGGCGAACGCGGACTGCACCGCCATCAGCCCGACCGGCCCCAATCCGATCACCACCACCGTGTCGCCCGGCGCGATGCGCGCCCGCCGAGCGCCGTACCAGGCGGTCGGCGCGTTGTCGGTCAGTACGATGGCCGCCTCGTCGCCGATCGCGTCGGGCAGGCGCACCAGATTGCCGCCCGCGTGCGGCACCGCGAGCAACTGCGCCTGCGCCCCGGGCAGCGAACCGCCGAGCCCGTAGCACGCGTCGACCGGCAGCGGCTGCCGCTCGCACGCGGCGACGACGCCCGCCCGGCAGTTGCCGCAGCGGTCGCAGCCCGCCGACGCGGCCACGAGCACCCGGTCGCCGACCGAGAGTCCGTTGGCCTGCGGGCCGAGCTCGACGATCTCACCGACCGCCTCGTGCCCGACCCCGTAGCCGGTGCCGGGCGTGAATCCGTGGCCCGCGTAGATGTGCAGATCGCTGCCGCAGATCCCGGCCGCGGTGACCCGCACGATCGCGCCGTCCGGCCCCGGCAGCACCGGGTCGTCCAGCTCGCCGAACGAGATCGCTTGCGGCCCAGCGTAGGTGAGTGCCTTCACGAATACCTCCTGTTGATGGCGGTGGTGCCGCTGTTCATCGCCAACCGCCGTCGAGTGCGAGCGTGGCTCCGGTGCAGAACGACGACGCCACGGCTGCCGCCGGTGACCAGAACAACCTTGTCGGTGAGCGACACACGCGCGCCCTCCGTCGAAGAAATGTTCCGATCAGTACATTAAATGCGCCGGGCGCTAGGATCAAGAGGTTGTCCGGCCGACCGCCGACATCGTGAGACGCGCCGATCGATCGACCCCGATCAACGGCGTGGCGAAATACTTTGAGCCCCCGAGGCGTTCACCCGACGCCCCCGGCAGGCGCTGGCCCTCCGCAGGGATTGGGCCTACCGACGGGTAACATGAAACCGTCTTTTCCACCCGGCTTTCTCAGAAGTGAGGCAGTAGATGACAGAGCGGATTCAGGTCGGCGGGCTCCAGGTGGCCAGCGTTCTCCACGAGTTCGTCGAGAACGAGGCGCTTCCCGGTACCGGCGTAGATTCCGCCGCGTTCTGGGCTGGCGCCGAGCAGGTGATCAACGATCTCGCTCCGCGTAACCGCGCCCTGCTGGCCGAGCGCGACGAGATCCAGGGCAAGCTCGACGCCTGGCACGCGGAGAACCCGGGCGCGAACTACGACAAGGCCGCCTACAAGAACTTCCTGACCGAGATCGGCTACCTGCGCCCCGAGCCCGCCGACTTCCAGATCGAGACCCAGAACGTGGACGCCGAGATCGCGTCGACGGCCGGTCCGCAGCTGGTGGTTCCTGTGATGAACGCGCGCTTCGCGATCAACGCGGCCAACGCGCGCTGGGGCTCGCTCTACGACGCGCTCTACGGCACCGACGCCATCTCCGAGGCCAACGGCGCGGAGAAGGGCACCGGCTACAACAAGGTGCGCGGCGACAAGGTCATCGAGTGGGCGCGCAACTTCCTCGACGACGCCGTCACCCTGATCACCGGTTCGCACATCGGCTCCACCTCGTACAAGATCGTCGACGGCGAGCTGGAGGTCGGTCTCGAGGACGGCACCGAGATCGGTCTGGCCGACCCCTCGCAGCTGGTCGGTTACCTCGGTGACCCGGCCTCGCCCACCTCGGTGCTGCTGAAGCACAACGGCCTGCACATCGAGATCCAGATCGACCCGGAGTCGCCGATCGGCAGCACCGACACCGCGGGTGTCAAGGACGTCGTGCTGGAGTCCGCGGTCACCACGATCATGGACTTCGAGGACTCGGTCGCGGCGGTCGACGCCGAGGACAAGGTGCTCTGCTACCACAACTGGCTCGGCCTGATGAAGGGCACGCTGGCCGAAGAGGTCGCCAAGGGCGGCAAGACCTTCACCCGCACCATGAACCCGGACCGCGTCTACACCGCGTTGGACGGTTCCGAACTGGTGCTGCACGGCCGCTCGCTGCTGTTCGTGCGCAACGTCGGCCACCTGATGACCTCCGACGCCATCCTCGACAAGGACGGCAACGAAGTGCCCGAGGGCATCATGGACGGCCTGATCACCTCGCTGATCGCCAAGCACTCGCTCAACGGCGACACCGAGTTGAAGAACAGCCGCACCGGCTCGGTCTACATCGTGAAGCCGAAGATGCACGGCCCCGACGAGGTCGCCTTCACCAACGAGCTGTTCGGTCGTATCGAGGACGTCATCGGCCTGGACCGCAACACGCTCAAGGTCGGCATCATGGACGAGGAGCGCCGCACCACGGTGAACCTGAAGGCCTGCATCCAGGCCGCCAAGGAGCGTGTGGTGTTCATCAACACCGGCTTCCTCGACCGCACCGGCGACGAGATCCACACCTCCATGGAGGCCGGGCCGATGGTCCGCAAGGCCGACATGAAGGCCCAGCAGTGGATCCTGTCCTACGAGGACTGGAACGTCGACACCGGTCTGGACGCGGGCCTGCCCGGCAAGGCGCAGATCGGCAAGGGCATGTGGGCCATGCCGGACCTGATGGCCGACATGCTGGTCCAGAAGGTCGGCCACCCGAAGGCGGGCGCCAACACCGCGTGGGTGCCCTCGCCGACCGCCGCCACCCTGCACGCCACCCACTACCACCTGGTGGACGTGTTCAAGCGGCAGGCCGAGATCGCCAAGGGCGGTCGCCGCGCCACCGTCGACCAGATCCTGGAGATCCCGCTCGCCGCGGCGCCGAACTGGACCGCGGAGGAGAAGCAGCAGGAGCTGGACAACAACTCGCAGTCCATCCTCGGCTACGTCGTGCGCTGGATCGACCAGGGCGTCGGCTGCTCCAAGGTGCCCGACATCAAGGACGTCGCGCTGATGGAAGACCGTGCGACCCTGCGCATCTCGAGCCAGCTGATGGCGAACTGGCTGCGCCACGGCATCGTCACCGCCGACGAGGTGGTGGCCAGCCTGGAGCGGATGGCCCCGGTCGTCGACCGGCAGAACGCGGGCGACCCGAACTACCGCCCGATGGCCGCCGACTTCGCGGGCAGCATCGCTTTCCAGGCCGCCAAGGAACTGATCCTGGAGGGCACCAAGCAGCCCAACGGCTACACCGAGCCGATCCTGCACCGCCGCCGCCGCGAGGCCAAGGCGCTGGCTTGCGTGTAATGCGCTGAGCGACAACGAATCCCCCGGTCGATCGAGTCGACCGGGGGATTCGTCTTTTGGCGGGGCGGCGCGCAATTACGCCTTCGTGTCACGGAATGCGGCGTTCGCCGGGCGGTTGTGCCCTCAGCGAGCGCCGACGCCCTTCAGGATCTTCAGCATCCCGGTCAGGAGGGCGGCCCAGGCTCGATGCGAGACGCCCGCCGGCGGGGTGAAGCCCTGAATGCGTTGGTGGGCAACCGTTTGCGGCTCGGTGTACTTGAGAATGCCGTCGGCGCCATGGCGGCGACCGAGTCCCGAGTCGCCCATGCCGCCCATCGGTGCGTCGACGCTGCCCCACGCGGCGGCGAAGGCGTCGTTGACGTTGACTGTGCCCGCGTGCAGCCGGGCGGCGACGGCCCTGCCCTTGGCGCCGTCGCGGGTCCAGACGCTGGCGTTCAGACCGTACGGCGTGGCGTTGGCCCGCGCGATCGCGTCGTCGAGGTCGCGGTACGGGTAGATCGAGACGACCGGGCCGAAGGTCTCGTGGTCGTACAGCGTCATGTCGGGGGTGACGTCGGTGAGGATCGTCGGTTCGTAGAAGAGAGGACCGAGATCCGGTCGCGCCTTGCCGCCCGCGAGGACGGTCGCGCCCTTGGCAACGGCGTCCTCGACGTGCGCGGTGACCGTCTCCAATTGGGCCGGGTTGGTGAGACTTCCGACGACGCGGCTGAAGTCGTAGGCGGCGCCGATCTGAAGTTTCCGGGTGCGGGCGACGAACGCGGCGACGAATTCGTCGCGAATGGCTTCGGCCACGTACATGCGCTCGATGGAAACGCAGAGCTGGCCGGTCGAGGGGAAGCACGCGGCGATCGCGCCCTCGGCGGCGCGATCGATGTCGGCGTCGTCGAGGACGAGCATGGCGTTCTTGCCGCCGAGTTCCAGAGAGGCACCGATGAGACGTTGCCCGGCGTCGCGAGCGATCTGCCGTCCGCTGGCGGTGGACCCGGTGAACATCAAGTAGTCGGCGTTGTCCATCAGCGCGCCGCCGATGGAGCTGCCCCGCCCGACCACCATCTGCCACACGCCGGTCGGCAAACCCGCCTCGCGCATCAGGTCGAGTGCCCACAGCGCGGTGAGTGCGGTCTGGGTGTCGGGCTTCTGCACGACGGCGTTGCCTGCCATGAGCGCCGGAATGGCGTCGCCCGCAGCCATGCTCAGCGGGTAGTTCCACGGTGATACGACCGCGACGACGCCCTTGGGGTGGCGCAGTTCGGTGGTGTGGGTCAGCAGCGGGATCGCGCCGCGGCGGCGTTTGGGCGCGAGGAGTTTCGCCGCGCTCCGCGCGTAGTACCTGGCGGTGATCGCGATGTCGGTCACTTCGAGGAACGCGTCGCGGCGGGTCTTGCCGCTCTCGGCCTGCATCAGGTCCAAGACCTCGTTCTGCCGGTCGAGCAGGAGATCGTGGAAACGCAGCATGATCCTCTGTCGCTCACGCATGGATGTGGCGGCCCAGGCTGCCTGGGCGTCGCGGGCCCGCTGGAACGCGGTCTCGACGTCCGCGGGCGTCGAGACGGGCAGGTCGGCCAATGGGGCGCCGGTGTAGGGGGCGTTGGTGGTGACCCGTTCGGCGTCCGCGGTGGCGGTCACTCGAGCGGTCAGGCGCTCGATCAGGGCAGGGTTCAATGATGCGGGCAGGCCCGAGCCTCGGGCCAGGGTGGGTGCGTGATCGGTGGGCATGGCGGGGCTCCGTGGAGTTGTGGGGTGGAAGTCGTTCTCGCGGCCCTAGTTCCGGCTTCGGATCGAGGTCGGAACCGGCATGTGCAGGGCGAGTTGGCCTTCGGTGGTGACGTCGAGGCGGACGGTTTTGATCGGGTCGAGCGATCGCAGGTCCTCGGCCATGCGGCCCTGCCCGATCTGGAGGTCGATGTTGCGCGGGAAGCGTGCGGTTCCGGCCGAGAGCACGTTGATCTGGCTCAGGGTCGAATGCCAGGCGCCGTCGATGGTGGTGTAGGAGGTGAGTGAGGAGACGTGTTCGCCGGTCGGGTGGGCGGTCTGGGCGGGTGTGGCCGCCGACAGCGCCAGGTCCGTCTCGCCCGCGTCGTTGGTCACCCGTGCGGTGGTCCGGTCGGTGTCGATGTCGACATCGACACCGGTGACCCACTTGGGGAACCCGTAGCCGTCGTGGCCGCGCACCTGGGCGATATCGGTGCTGACCGGCAGCGACAGCACATAGGAGTGCAGATGGTCGTTGGCCAGGCCGGTCGCCAGATCGAAGAACCCGAGGCGCCCGTGCCGTGCCGGTCGCACGGCGATGCCGACGGCGGCTTCGGTGTAGAAGTCGATGTCGCACACCTCGTAGCGGAAGAACATCACCGACACCAGCCCGAAGCCCGGCGCGACCTCGAGCGGCGCCAACTCCTCGGGCAGGCGCGAACGGATCGCCCGCGAGCGCGCCAGCATCGTGAGCCGGGCGGTCGAGATGCGGTAGTAGAAGTTCGGCGTCAGCGTAGGACCGATGCGCGAATCGACCATCGTCTTGGGCATCCGCCGAAAGAAATCCACGCTGCTGACCCGGGGATCGCGGGCGACCTCGTCGAGGTCGGTGTTCATCCGGTACCGGTCGTACAGGCCGCCTTTCGGAACGGTGACCACGTGGCCACCCAGGTCGACCACGACGGTTTCCTGGTAGGTCGATGGCATGTGCTGCAGCTCCCTCGCTCAAATGTGCGCAGTGCTAACATCAGGCTAATCGGGGATGTAAGCGCTGTCAACAATGGTCGAAGGCTGCGGCGGAACTCACTTGGCGGGCTGGGCGCCCAGGTCGGTGACGAGCCGCTCGGCCAGTCGCTCCGAGGACTGCGGGTTCTGTCCGGTGTACAGATTGCGGTCGACCACGATGTGGGGCCGCAACGGAATCAGCGCTTTGGAGTATTCGACGCCCGCCTGCTTCAACCGGTCCTCCAGCAGCCACGGCGCCTTCCTGGCGAACCGGTTGAGCAGTTCCTCCCGATTGGACAGCCCGGTCATCCGGTAACCGGCGAAGGGTGAGGTCCCGTCGGGTGTGGTCGCGGCCAGGATCGCCGCGGGCGCGTGGCACAACAGCGCGAGTGGCTTGCCGGAGGCCAGCCGGTGGGCCAGCAGCGCGCCGGAGGTCTGGTCGTAGGCCAAGTCCTCCATGGGGCCGTGGCCGCCGGGGTAGAACACCACGTCGAACGCGTCCGCATCGACGGTGTCCAGGGGCACCGGGGTGGCGAGGGTGGTTTCGATGTCGTCGAGGTAGCGCTTGACGTCACGACGCTTCCGCGGCATTCCACCGGCGATGCCCAGGCTGAGCTGATCGAGCGTCGGCGCCTTGCCGCCCGGGGTCGCGACCGTGATGTCCCAGCCCGCCTCGGCGAAGATGCGGTGCGGGACCGCGACCTCTTCGGCCCAGAAACCCGACGGATGCACCGTGCCGTCGTTCAGCGTCCACCGGTCCGCTGCCGAGATCACGAACAGAACCTTCGTCATCTTCTTCCTCCTGTCTTCAGAGCACCGCCGCGCTCGGGTTTTCGATCTCCTGTAGCTCCTTCGACGCCAGCCATCGTGTGTAGCGCCGCAGCGCGCGACCCTGTACCAATTGGTCTGCGCTCAGGGCGAACGCCGGGTGGACACCGAGTGCGGGATTGTTCCCGGCGGCCATTCGGCGCATCTGATAGCGGACGCGCGCCATTTCGGCGAGAGCGGCGAGCGACTTGTCCGACCAGGTCACAGGCTTCAGGGTTCCGGTCGCCGCCGAACCCTCACGCCAACGGTTCGGTAGATCCGGGGTAGCCGCGAGCGCCGTTCCCATGCCGATCACCGCGACATTGTTCTCCAGTACGCGTTCGGCTGTTTCGCGGCGGGAGATTCCGCCGGTGAGCATCAGGGGCAGCGCGCTGGTTTCGGCCAGTTCGGCGGCCAGTTCGGTGCGATTGTTGACCAGGGGAGAAAGGAACTGCGACAGCAGATAGCCGTGCGCGGCATGTACTTCCACCCCGTCGAACCCGGCCTGCTCGGCCCGTCGTGCGGTGGTGGCGAAGCGCGTGATGGTGGCGGCGATCTGCTCGGGGGTCATCGCGATCGGTCGCCCGAATCGCTTGGAGTGGCGGCCCAGGCGGCCTTCCCCGCCTGCGCCCACGCCGCGAACGGCTCCAGCGGCGCCTCGGCGTCGAGGACGATGCCGCCCGGGCCGGTCAGCGCCTCGGCGTGCACCATCACGTTTCCCGTGATCAACAGGCCAGCACCGCCGGCGCCCCAACGCCGATAAAGCGAGATCAGGCGGTCGTCGGGCAGCTGCGCCCGCCCTGCCATCCCCTCTTCCATGGCCGCCTTCGCGATCCGGTTGCGCAATACCTGGCCGGATCGCAGCTGGAGGGGCGAGAACAGCTCGTCCGCCGCGGAACCACTCGACATCGGGAGTCTCCCTTCGATCGGAAATGTTTACATCGTTCACATTGTGAGCGCGGCGCTAACATTAGAAGGTGTATGTAAGCGCTGTCAACACTTGTTAGGTTGTAGCCATGGCAACGTCGACCACGTCGTATCACCACGGCGATCTACCCAATGCGCTGGTGCGCGCCGCCGTGGAGCTCCTCGAGGAAGGCGGCGCGACCGAGCTGTCGCTCCGCGCGGCAGCCCGGCGAGCCGGTGTGTCCACCGCGGCGCCATATCGTCACTTCGCCGACCGCAATGCCCTGTTGTCCGCCGTCGCGGCGGTGGGCTACCGCGAGCTGGCCGCGCATCTGGCCGCGGCGCATCCCGAACCGGCCACGAAGGAAGGGCTCGCCGCCACCGCGGTCGCCTACGTCCAATTCGCGCTGACGCGGCCGGGGCTGTTCCGGGTGATGTTCGCCGAGGGCTGTGATCCGACCAGCTCCGAGCGGGTTGCCGCGGTGGATGCGATCAACGAGTACCTCAAAGCCATTGTGCGGCAAGCATTTCCCACCGCCGATACGGAAGGGATGGCCACGGCGGTGTGGGCGCTTGTGCACGGTCTCGCCTTCCTGCACATGGACGGCAAGTTCGAGGCCGCGCCCGCCGAGGCGGTTGCCGATCGGATTCGCACCGCGGTCTACGCGATACTCGGACCCTGGGTCGGGTAATGGCTACCCGAGGTGCGGCGGATCGGGCGGCGTGCCGGGTCAGGGCTCGCGAACCGTGAGCACCACCTTGCCGACGGTCTCGGCGGAGTCCAGCAACGGGTGCGCCTCGGCGACGTCGGTGATGGGGACTTCGGCGGAAACGACCGGCACGACCTTTCCTTGGGAAATCAACGGCCACACATGCTCCCGCAGTTCGGCGATGATCTCGGCCTTCGATCCGGGACCGCGTTCCGGGCGGCGACGCAGGTTCGTCGCGTGGACGGAGCCGCGTTTGAACAGCAGCAGACCGAGATTCAGTTCCGCGGTTGCCCCGTCCTGCAATCCGATGATCGTCAGGTGGCCGTCCTCGGCCAGGGCCTGCACATTCCGCTGCAGATAGCCGGCGCCCATGATGTCGAGAATGACGTCGGCACCGGAATACTCGGTGGTCATGACATCCGCGAAATCCTGTTCGCGATAGTTGATCAATGTGGTGGCCCCTAGTTCCCTGGCCCGCTCCAGCTTGAATTGCGATCCCGCCGTCACCGCTACATGAGCGCCGAGCGCTCGGCCGACTTGAATCGCGTGCGTGCCGATTCCGCTGCCGCCGCCGTGAATCAGCAGCGCGTGTCCACTGCGCAGACCCGCGGTCATCACCAGATTCGACCAGACGGTAGCGGCGGCCTCGGGCAGCGCTGCCGCTGCGGTCGTGCTCACGCCCTCGGGCACCGGAAGCAGTTGAGTGGCGGGTACGTTCACCCGTTCGGCGTAGCCGCCGCCTGCCAACAGCGCGCACACGGCGTCGCCGGGCTGCCAATCCGCCACGCCCGCACCGACTTCGGCGACGAAACCGGAAACCTCCAGGCCAAGGATTTCGCTCGCGCCGGGCGGCGGCGGGTAGAGGCCGTAGCGTTGCATGACGTCGGCGCGATTCACCCCCGCGGCCACCACGTCGATGGCCACTTCGCCAGGGCCGGGGGCGGGCAGGTCGTCCACCCGGGCCCATTTCATGACCTCCGGTCCACCGAAGCTGTCGAGCGTCACCGCGTACATCCCAGTTTTCCCTTTCGACGGGCATAATGTGTACAGTGCTTACACTACCTTAGTGTAAGCGGCGTCAACATATTGGTTATCGATATCACTGCCCCAGCGGTCGGCGCCGCGAAATCACGGTCGCCGACGGATGCCGTCGAATTACCGTGGCACCTCGGCCCACGTGGAATACTTCGGCTGACTGGCAGCTCCGCGTTCCCCAATCGGCAACCGAATGGAGGACCGATGAGTGATATCGGTCAAATCTTCTACTGGGTCAAGCCCGACGGACGCTTGCAGTGGGCTCGTCACGACGGAGTATCGGACGGCACGAACGCCTGGACGGGGCTCGGTGGAGGGGTGACCGTCGGTTCCGGCTGGGATGCCTACAGCTCCGTTTTCTGCGGCGGAGCGCAGGGGATCATCTACGCGGTCACGCCGGCGGGGGATCTGCACTGGTACAGCCACGAGGGGTTCGAGGACGGTACCGCGACCTGGACGGCGGGGGATGGCGGCCGTCTCGTAGGGAGCGGCTGGAATGCGTATGCCCAGGTGTTCGCGGGTGGTACCCGGGTGGTGGCGGGGCAGCCCAACGGTTTCGTCATCTACGGGATCACGCCCGAGGGTGATCTGTATTGGCATCGCCACGACGGGTGGACCGACGGGTCGCCGTCGTGGACCGGGGGTGCGGGCGGTCGGCGCGTCGGCGCCGGGTGGGGCGTGTATCCGAAAGTGTTCTCGATCGGCCGCGGCGTCATCTACGGGATCACGGCCGACGGTGAGATGGACTGGTACCGCCATGACGGCTGGATCGACGGATCGCCCACCTGGACCGCGAGTGCGGGCGGTCGACGGGTCGGCAGCGGCTGGGATGCGTACCGCAGGGTGTTCGGCTCCTACGACGGCAGCGGCCAGATCTACCGCATCGACGGAAACGACGACCTGGAGTGGTACCGACACGACGGTTGGCAGACGGGGGAGCCGAGCTGGACCGCAGGAGGCGGAGGCGGGAAAGTCGGCGGCGGTTTTCGTGACGCCGTCTTCCCCGGAGCGATGATCGGGCCGTCCTGAGACTTCGTCGCTCCAACCACGAGCCTGTCAGCGGCGGGTGGGATTGGGTGGGGTTGCCGAGGGTATGCGGGCGGTGTGATCCCTGGGGTGATCGACGAATCGTTCTGGATGGATTCCACCGACGCGACCGCGTACCCACCTCTGGTCGCGGACACGGCCGTGGATGTGGCCGTCGTCGGCGGCGGGATCGCCGGGTTGTGCACGGCGTGGGCAACGGCGTGCTCGCCGCCCGGCTGCTGACCGGCTTGATAACCGGCGATCCGCCGCCGTGGACGGATCTGTACGACCCGCGGCGGCTGCATCTGATGGCCGAAGCCGGTCCTCTGCTGAAAGCTCAGTCCAAGGTCGCGAAACACTTCATCGGCGACCGGCTTCGCAGCTCGCACGTCGACTCGGTAGCGGACATCGCACCCGGGACCGGTGCGGTCGTACGGGTGGCCGGGCAGCGGTGCGCGGTGTTTCGTGACAACGCTGGAACGCCGCACGCGGTCTCGGCGACCTGCACACATCTCGGTTGCCTCGTCGCGTTCAACGACGCCGAACGGGCCTGGGAGTGCCCGTGCCACGGCTCACGCTTCGGCATCGACGGCGCTGTCATCCATGGCCCGGCGATCCGGCCTCTCGAACGTCGCCGCTTGCCCGACCAGCACGACGAGCATCGGTGAGCCGGTGTCTCGATCCCGCGCCGTCTAATGGATCGGGGTGAAGCCGGCGCCGACGCCACCCTGGGCCGCGAGGTCCGCCAGCACGCCGCTGATTCCGGTGAACTGGATGGGCGCCCAGATACGCATCAGGTTGATCGAGGAGGCGATGCCCACCAGCGCCGAGCCCGCGTAGGCCGGACCACCGGAATCGCCAGGAAAGACCAGCTGCCAGGACCGCACCGCGTTGCCGTCGCGTTCGAGCATGTTGCCGCAGGTGTGCTCGGTGACCTGGCCGTACTTGCACAGCAGCTGTTTGGGATCGAGCTGAGTCGTGATGCGGTCGACGCGCCTGCCCGCCGGGGTGAGGTTGGTGGGCTTGACGATCTTGGGGTCGAGCTGGATCACCGCGTAGTCGAGCTGGGCGTCCTCCAGGAAGGGCGCCGAAGGCCACTTGCTCGACCACGCCGCGAAGAACCCGACGTCTCGGCCGCCGACGCTCACGCGCTGGTTCGGAACGCGCATGCAGTGCCCGGCGGTCAGCGCGACCAGGTTGCCGTGGCGGTCGTTGCCGACGGAGGCGATGGTGCAAAGCCCGATGGAGGTTCCCGGGCCGACGATGACGCGATCGTCGGCGTGGGCCTCGACAGCGGGGAGGATGGCAAGGCCGAGCGCGCAGAGTGCAGCGGAGACGGTGGTCTCGAGCTTCACGAATATCCCCTTTCTCGACAATGCTCAGAGTGTGGTGTCGGCCCGGCACCCAGGTCGGTGGCCTGGATCCGCAGGGTCATCTGGGGAGGCTTGTCCGGTCGTCGAGCAAACCGGTATCGACCAGCGCGAACGTCGGCGACTGCCGCGGACGGCTGGAACTCACCCGCACATCCCAACACGGCCGACCGCGCAGACGATCGACGACACGCTCGGAGAAATTCTGCCGGACTCGAGGCCCTCGGTGGCGGGGAACGGGTAATCGCGTGATTCGCCGCTGACCGGCTGCGATGCGGCTCAGCCGGGGAGCCCATGCAGGCACCGCACCGGTCGCCCCCCGCTTGCCTGGACTGCGGATCGCGTGGTCCGCCGATCCCAGAGACGATCCTCGGCGAGGCGGCGGCTGGCACAGCGTGGGTGGCGGCCTCGGCCGCTCTGGAGAAGTGACCGCCCGCGAGGAATCGAGAAGATTCGCGCACCGACAAGTTTCGGTCGACCGGCAGGTGGCACGGGGCCCGCGCCACCTGCTCGGTCGATGGGTCAGCGCACCAGCTTCGCTCGAAGTTCGGTTATCGTGTCCGCGCTGAGTCCCAGGCCGTCGGCGAGATAGTTCTCGACCGAGCCGCAGCGCAGTGCCGATAGCCTGCGCGCTGGTCTGCAAGTTGCGGCGAACCGTCCAAAGCCGTGGCCACCCTCAGCGGTGGTCTTACACAGCGACGGCGTAGACCTGACCGTCGCCGCCGTAAACGTAGGCGGTGCGGTCGACGATCGTCACTGTGCTCTCGACGGAGCCGATCTCGCACTGCCCGCGGAGTGCACCGGTGGCGGCGTCGAGCGCTTGCAGCATTCTTGCCGATACCACGTACACCTGCCCGTCAGCGACCACCGGGGGCGCTGGCGTAGCCGAGGACTTCCATCGAGTGCGCCCGGTGCGTCGATCGAGAGCCTGCACAGCGGTGGGGGAGCCGACGACGCCGCTGCGTTTGGTGTTGCCGCCGAGGAAGACCGAGTCCCCCGATGCTGTCGCGAAGTCGCCTTGGATGTCGTCGCGTGCCCAGAGCCGGGCGCCGGTGGCGAGGTCGAACGCCTCGGCGTCGCTGTAGCCGAGCGCGATGACGAGATCGCCGCAGACGTGCACGTTCAGCGGGACTGCCTTGGTCTCGGCGCGCCATCGCGGGGTCCCGGTCACCGCATCGACCACTACTAGCGCGCGTGCTTCGATCGCCGCCACGACCCCGGCGCCGGCGGCGAAAGCCTCGGCGCGCAACGGGACCGTCCACCGCACGGAGCCGGTGGCGGCATCGAGGGCAGCGAGATGATCCGACAGCCCCGTGCGGTGTAAACGGTCGCCGGTTCGGCGGTGACAGCCAGGCCCGCGAGCCCCGAGGTGTCGTCGGTGTGCCAGCGCGGTGTCCCGGTCGTGCTGTCGAAGGCGGTGAGATGGCGGCCGAGACCGATGACGGTGTCGCCGACGACCAAGGGCCCCAGTGGTCTCAGCGTCGGGCCGAGCTTTTCGAGCGGCGCGCTCCACACCTGCGCACCGCTCGCGGCGTCCAGCGCGCGAAGCCGGTCATCGGATCCGGTGACGAACACACGCCCACCCGCGACTGCCGGCGGGCTCCAGTACCTATCGCTGCGCGCAAAGGCGGAGGCCGTCCAGATCACCTTCCACGAACCCGTTTTCGCGGGACCAGCCACCCCCGGCACCGGATCCTCGCGCACCAAACCGGGTATCGTGAACGCGCCGACCGAGGCCAGCGCACCCACACCGATCCCGCCAAGTCCCGCCGCGATCAGGGTTCGACGGCGCGTTCGGCGCGGTGACAGCGGGCCACCGCCTTGCGCAGGTGCGGCATGCCCGCTGTGGCCATCGACGCCGGACTGCTCCTGATCCATCCCATATCCTCCCCGCCGGGCGACCTGTGAAGCCCAATGTGCACTGCGGATCGTATGTGCTGGCCTCTGGTCGCGGTATCGGTTGTGGCCGAGCACATCTGGTCGTCTGCGTTGGCAGAAATAAGGTGCGGAGTGAGAATGCACCGCCTGCCGCCGACGTCTACGGCCCAGCCGGACCGGGCCCCTGCTGATCCCAGAGCGGATCTCGAATCGCGCGCGGCGGCCGATCCACGACCCGTAGCCGTAACCGGGCACGGTGGGCGGGGCAGCGGCATCGGCTCCAGCGGGCTCCGGTGTGAGCCAGCGCTGCTCGCCGCTGCGTTGAACCAAACACCGGGGATCACCGGGCGACGGCCGAAGTAGTCGGGGGCGGCTTCCCGCGCGTTGGCACACTGTTGGCACACTGGCAGTGCTCGGCGCTCAGCGTGGAGCGTGAAAACTGCTTCTGACCTGGCTCGAAAGAACCAGGCCAGCAAGTGTTTACTTATGTGAGAGGTAAGGAAGTATGGGAAGCACCGTTCTCGACATTGTCGCCCTGATCACCAACCGTGCGGCGGCCTTCTGGAATTGGCTGGCCACGGGTTCGGCGGGTTTTCCTCCGCTGTGATTTCGCGCTGATCGAGCACGCGGACCCCTGGCCTGACGGCCGGGGGTTCGTCCTTTTCCGGGGCCGTCCAGCCCGGTGGGCGCGCGGCTGAATCGCCTACAGCTCGCGCGGCTCGATCCAGAGCGCCTCGGAGACCGCGCACAGCTCGCCCGCCGCGGTCGACAGGGCGACGCCAACGGTGTACTTGCGACCGTCCTGTGCGATCGGCCAGGCGTGCGCGATGTGCGGCTCGCCCGCCCGGATCGGCCGCAGCAGGGTCGCGGTGAGGGCGGCGGTGACCGCGCCTCGGCGCATGCCGGAGAGCAGGAATGCGGCGTGGCCGCCTGGGCAGTCGAGCGCCGACCACACGTTTTCGATGGTGACGGCGCCGTCCGCCGCGCCGAGCGCCGGGTCCGGCACCCATGCGGCGGCGGCGAGATCACGGCCGGGCAGCACCCCGGGGAACAGGCGCAGCCCACGGCCCGGCTCGCACGCCGAGCCACAGCCGTAACAGTGGGTGACGGGACGTTCGCCCGACGCGAGGACGCTCGTCGTGAGAGCCTCGGCCTCGGACCAGCTCGGCGCGGGCGGAATATCGAGGGACAAAGTCGCGCTGCCGATCTCGGCGAGAACTTTGCCCTCCGCGTCGGTGAGCGCGGTGCCGTTCACGGCGGTGGAAGTCAGCGCCAGCGGTGTGCCGACCGGCACCTTGGCGCGGAAGTCGACGCGCGCGGTCGGCGCCGGGCAGCGGGTCGCGAGCACACCGGCGACGAAACCGCCGAAGGCGACGTCCGGATATCCGTGGATGTGTTCGGGAATGGTGATCTCGTCCACCTGAATCATCTACCCGCACCAACCCTCTCCCGGCCGCGGCCGTCCATCGGCACCGACGATACCGAGGGGCTCCGGCAGTGCCGACAGCGGCCGGGAGTCACCGGGGGAGCAGCTCGCCGCCGAGCTGGGTCAGCAACAGGCTCATCACCCCCACCTCTTGGCCTTGCGACTGGATCATCGCGCGGGCCGCCTCCTTAACCGGCCCTTCGGTCAGCTGCCGGTCCGCCGCCTGCGCCATCGCGATGCCGCCTTGGTGGTGGCGAATCATGAGTCGCAGGAACAGGATTTCCGCGTCGCGCCCGCGTGCCGCGGCGAGCGCGTCGAGTTCGGCCGTTGTGGCCATGCCGGGCATCGGCGCATCCGGTTCATGCGTTGAATGCCGGTGCGACGCAGCGACATCGGTCATCCACGACATCGGTCGCGGCGACAGCGGCGACGCTTCGGCGAGACGCAGCCAGCCGAGCATGGTGCCGATCTCGACGCGCTGGGTGTCGGCGAGTTGCTCGGCGACGCGGCGGACGGTCGGCGCCGACGCCGGATCGAGGCGCTGGCTCATGAACAGCGCTTGCTGGTGGTGCGCGGTCATGTCCTGCGCGAAGCCGATCTCGACGGCGTCGAGTATCGGTGCGGCCGTGTGCTTTTCGGGTAGCGCCAGCGGTCGCAGTGCGGCCCCGAGCGCCAGCAGGAGCAGCGCGACCGAGGCGAACGCCGCGATTCGAACCCCGCGCGGCATCGTCACGACTCCACCTCCCAGCGGCTCGGCTCCGTCGCCGTCGTTCACGAGCCGACGATCGAACGCTGGTCGGCGGGCGGGCTGTACACCGCCTCGTCGAGCCGCAACACCATGAACCCGTTGTCCGAGCACGCGACATACAGGTCGTTGCCGCGCCATTCGGGCGGGGAGAAGCACCAGTCGGTGGAGACGTCGCCGAAGGCGAGCCGTCCGGTGCGGGGTGTGAGGGCGTCGGCCGGGTTGAACTGGCCCTCCAGCACGGCGCGCGCGGCGGGCGGTGCGCTCATCAGCGGGACGCCGATGATCGAGGCCAAGGCGTGCGGGGAGTTCCACAGCTCGAGATTGCGTCCGGTGCGCGCGGGCGGGTTGAAGTAGGCGATCTCGCGCACCGCGAACGGATCGCGCACGTCGAAGACCCGGATTCCGGAGGAGATCCACCCGCAGGCCAGCGCCGTCGGATTCTCCTGGCGGTCGGCGGCGCAGTAGTGCGATTCGTAGGCGAACGCCGAACCGCCCATGGAGGAGCCGATATTGGCGTCGAGATGCTGCGGCAGGTTGATCTCGAGCTTCAGTTTGTTGGCGACCTTGGGTGCGGTGTCGTCGGAGACGTCGATGAGTTTCACACCGCCGGAACCGCCTTCGTCGACGGTGAACAGATAGGGCTTGCCGTCGTAGCTGACGGGGATGCTGTGCTGGGTCGCCCAGCCGTCGGTCCAGAACGTGCGGCCGATGTGGTGCACCTGCGGGTTCGGGTCGCGCCGCTGCACCGCGCTGATGTCGAGCACGGTGAAACCGCCCAGCGCGGACAGATACATGCGGTTGCCGTCGGGGCTGATGCCGAAGCCGTGCGCTTCGATGCCGGTCAAGCCCTGCCAGATGACGCGCGGGTTGGCCGGATCGGTGAGATCGACGGCGCTGACGAAGCCGGGCGCGATGCCGGAGGCCCAGTAGGTGCGTCCGTCGGGGGAGAAGCCGCCCTCGTGGGTCGTAATCGGCAGGGGCATCGCCAGATTGGTGCCGGGGCCGGGATTGAGCAGGCGCGGGTGCGCGCAATCGGAGATGTCGTAGACAGACAGATAACCGACGCCGATGCCGACCGGGACGCCGGTTCCCACCAGCAGTTTGCGCTCGGCATTGACCTTCAGGCTTTCCCAGGTGCCCGCCAGCATGGCGGGTTCGGTGAGCGTGACCGTCGGGCGCGGGTTGGCCGGATCCGAGACGTCGAGCACCTGGACGCCGCGGCCTTCGCTGATCAGATCACCGGGAAAGAACGAGCCCATGTAGGCGCAGTGTTCGAAGCTGGTGGAGGTGATACCCGCTCCGCGCCCGGCGAATTGGCCGACCATCGACATGTTGCACCGATAGCCCAGCGTGCTGCGTCCGCTGTCGCGATCGGCGGCGGGCACGTCGCCCTGGAGACCGGGTTCGGGCATCGAATCCGGTCCGCAATCCGCGCGCGGCACCGACTTTCGGCCGACATCGAGGAATTCCTGGACGGCTGTGGCGATGTCGGACTGCAGATCGGCCGAGGCGCTGCCGGGCACCGTCATCGCGGCGATGACCGCCGCGGTGACCAGCGCGAGCGGTCTGATTCGGCGCATGCGCACCAGAGAGTGCATCGTCGCAACCCCCTACTTCCTTGTTCGCGGTCGTGCCGCGCCATCTGGCTGGGACAGTGGCGCGATCTGACTGCATGGTAGTAACGGGCAGTAACTTCTGGAACCGGTTCGGGAGAAGTCCCAAATGTTCGGTTTGTGGCTCGCGTGTGGGTGTTGCGGGTTTATATGGCTGTTCCTTGGCTGAATCGGCGGACTGGGTCGCGCGGTGATCGCTCGGTTCTGTCGCTGGGCTGGTACGGGTTCCAGGTGCGGAATCGTGCTGAACGGAATCGTCGCGGTGGGCCTCGGACCCAGTCGGTGGGGATCTCGATTGCGGGCCCAGTGATCGCGTTCACTGGGACAGTTCCCGACGTTCAGGGGGCTATCGGTTTTGTCGCGGGAGAGGGAGTCGGAGGCTGCGTCTTTGTGGGTGGAGACAAGGTCTGCCGCGGAGTTTCAGTTCGAGACAGGACTTGTCGTCGCGTATCGGGGAGCCATCGGCCTGCAGGGGTTCGGGAGTGCCGACAGTGTGGCGAGGTCGCAGATGCCGCCGGTCAGCATCTGGAAGGGGGTGACGCCGAGGAGGACGATGATTCCGATGATGTCGCCGTGCTGGAGGAAGTCCACGGCCGAGCGGGCCGCCGCCGATCCGGAGTCGACGGCCGACGAGCCGGTTCCGGGTTGGGGGGCCGCGACCGGCGATGGGCTGGGTTCGGCTGTCGCGGCGGCTGCGGTGCCGACGAGGCTCGCCGCCGCGACCGAGGCGGCGGCAAGGCGAAGGGTAGTACGCATTATCGCGCTCCTTGAATAGGTGAGGGCACTCCCTGCTGGGAATGCGTTGTGGCACAAGGTGATAGACGAACAGTTCGGCGGACCCGCAGGAAACGGGCGCCGAAGGTCCCGCCATGGGATCGTGTGTCGTTCGATCACGGATTCGAGGCGATGTCATCGGCTAGCGACGACACCGCGGCAAGGATTTGAGCAACCAGTTCCGGCGGCACTCCCGCGGCGGTCAGTGCATCGGTGAGATGGCCTGCCACGAGGGCGAAATGATGCCGGGTGATGCCGCGGCCTTGGTGTACCTGTTTCATCGGGGGGCCGATGTAGGGATCGGGTCCGCCGAGGGTGGCGGCGAAGAACTCGACCTGTCGACCTTTCATGCGGGACATGTTGGTGCCGGCGAAGAATGGGCGCAGTTCCTCGTCGGCGAGGACGCGCGCGTAGAAGTCTTCGACGACTGTCTCCAGGGCTTGGCGGCCGCCGATCCGTTCGAAGATCGGCGCGGCCTCGCCCGGTAGTGACGGGGGCTCGAAAGAGAAAGCGGCAGACATCGTTTCAACACCCGACCGTGATTCAGCGCGGTGGCACGCTCATGTCGCGGTTCATCATCGGGAGTTCGATGCTGATCGGCATGCGCAGTTCGGCCAGATAGACCAGGACGGCTTTGCGGAGGAATTCGTCGAGGAGCCAGTAGGCGTCCGCCGCGGGCGGGACGGCGGTGAGCAGGCCCTCGCGCACGGCGATGAAAGGGCCCCAGCTGAATCGGAGCAGCGGGTCCCAGACCGGTTCCCTCGGGATGGAAAGCCCGTCGGCGATCTTGTCGCCGAGCAGGAAGCGGGTGAACGACCCGAGGACCGGCTTGCTCAGGATCGCGAAGTCGAGGTTGGCGCCAAGTCCCAAGAGTCGGTCGGCCAGCCTCGCGCCCTCGGGCGTCGCCGCGATGATGGGATCGAGGACCTGCGCCGCTTGGGAATTGGCTTCGGCCCACGAATTGGGGATGTATTCGTCGCGGACGCCGAGCATGTGCGCGGCCACCTGCCAGGAGTGCAGGAATGCCTCGGATTCGTGCGGCGGGATCGGCACTTTCCAGGCGGTCAGGTGCCTCATGACGGTCGTGGGCAGGCTGTGCCAGGTGACCATGATGTCGTTCTGGCTGATCGGAATGTCTTCCTCGGCGGAGTGCACCCAGTGCGGTGACTGCGGCAGCAGATGGCGCACCGCCGCGTGGACCAGCCGGGTTTTCACGCAGGTGACGACCATTTCCCCGTCGGGGCCGTAGGCATTGTTGCTGCCGATGTCGTACCCGAGTTTGGCGGTTTTGGAGATGCGGTCCTTGAGGTCTTGCCCGCCTTTGGAGTAGTAGACCGCCCGCGCCTCCTTGGGAATGACGGTGCTCATCATGCCGCTGGCGAAACCGTAGAGCACGCCGAGATAGAGTCCGCGCTTCTTGTTGAACTCGATCGCGGTACCCAGCTTGGCCCGATCGGTCCACTGCGGCAGCTGACGCGCGTACTCCATGAAATCGCGCAACTCCGAAGGCAAACCGTCCGGCAGGGGTTGGCCGTTCCTGGTCCAGGTCCGCAACAACTCGTTGACCCGGGGGACTTCGCCCCTGTCGATCAACCCGGCGACCAACTCGTCGGCCTCGGGATCCCACACCGTCATCGGGTCGGCGCCGGATCCGGATCCGGCCACCGAGCCCTGCGGTGACCAGGTCCACGGCTCCGCCCGCGCGGGCGAAACGATCGCCAGAGCGCCGAGCGCCCCGAGAATCCCGCTGGCCTTCAACGCATCACGTCTGTTGAGTCCATCCATGACGTCACTCCTCATTGAGTACGAGCAGACCCCGACCCTGCGGCGACAGACCATGCCTGTCGCCGCGCGGTCGAGGAATTGCTATTAACTTAGCAGCTCGTTGGAGGGCTGTCCGCGTTTTGCTCGATGTGAGGTTCCGGCGTTCTCCGCGACTTTGCGGTGGGTTGCGTCGTCGTGCTCGGTCGGCTGTTGCTCGATGGTCTGGCGCATCTTTCATGACTTGGCTGCGCCTCGCAGCGGCGCAAGGGTGTCGTGAGTCGACGAACTGGCGAGGGTGCGCCCTAGGGGACTCCATTGGATAATCTCTGGTAACTTAGTGTGCGGGCGCGCGCCGCTCGGGCAGAACCGCGGCGGTTGTCGTCAGACGGTGATGACGACTTTCGCGCGCGCGTGCTCGGTTTCCAGATAGTGGATGGCCGAGGCGGCCTCGCTCAGCGGGTAGGTCCGCTCGATCACCGGTGTGAGCTTCCCGGCTTCGGCCAGCTCGGCGAGCGCCGTCAGATTGGCGGCGCGCTGCTCTGCTTGGAGGACGTCCACCCAGCGGGCGAAGCGCGCCAACACCATGCCCTTCACCATGAGCGCCATCGGCCCGACGATCGAGCCGCCGCGGTACACGCCGCCGCCGGACAGGACGAGCTTCCCGGTGGGTGTCAGCACTCGCCGGGATTCGGTCAGCGAGCGGTTGCCGACGAGATCGAAGATCAGGTTGTATCGCGTTGTGCCGGTGGTGAAGTCGTCGCTCGTGTAGTCGACGACGCGGTCCGCGCCGAGCGCCAGCGTCTGCTCGACGTTTCTGGTGCTGCACACGCCGGTCACGTCCGCGCCGAAGGCTTTGGCGATCTGCACGGCGAATGTGCCGACGCCGCCGGAGGCGCCATTGATCAGAACTCGATGACCCGGCTGGACCTGCCCGAGATCCCGTAGTCCCATGAGTGCGGTGTTGCCCGCCAAGGGAATCGCGGCCGCCTGCTCGAATGTCAGGCGAGCGGGTTTGTGCGCCACGACGCCTTCCGGCGCGGCCAGGTACTCGGCGAAGGCGCCATCGGCCTCGCCGAACACCTCGTCGCCGGCCTTCAGTCGCGTCACGTTTCGCCCAACGGATTCGATCCGGCCCGCGAAATCGCGGCCGCGGATCTTTGCCCTCGGCCCACGCAGTCCCATCATCGGTCGGGCCAGATACGGATCTCCGCGCATCACATGCCAGTCCAGGGCGTTGACCGCGGCGGCGTGCACCCGGACGAGCACCTCGTCGTCGCCGGGCGCGGGTGGGTCGACGTCCCCGAACTCTAGGGCTTCCGGTGATCCGTACCGATCCTGAATGATCGCCTTCATCGGGTTCTCCATTCGCGCTACCCGTTATCGCCGAAACGGTAGTTCGGCGCAGCGGGAGCGGACATCGGGGAAACCCCTGAGACCAGCACTGATTCGAGCCTCGCCGCAAATGCTCGGCCCCGGGAGCAGGCCCTCGACCACCTGAACGGCAGCGAGCCGGAGCATGAGCAGTATGCGGTCCACCGAGGTCGGCCCACGTTCTCGGTGAACTGTCCGAGCACGTTCCCCGCCGGGGTGTAGCGGGCGACGATGAACTTGCTTGGTTGCGGAAGGATGGTGCCCGCCGCACAGACGGCGGCCGCCGCGCCGGGCGGGTTCCTCCGGGTAGACGAGCAGCCGTCATCCCCCTCGATTCGGGTGAATTGCCAGCGGCGAGTTGGGGAGGTCAGAGCTTGTCGAGTGCACCGGCGAGTCACGCCGGTGCACTGCGACGGCCGCGAATGCCGTGCGCTTACGGTAGGGACTATGCCGGTGGAAAGCGAAGACATCATCCGTTGCGCGGCGGCCGCGATCGTGGAGGGCAGGCGCCTCGACCTCGGTGCGCTGGCAAGCGAATTGCACATCTCGCGGGTGACGTTGTTTCGGCGGGCGGGCAACCGTGATCAGCTCCTGAGCGAGGCGCTGTGGTGGCTGAGCCGACGTAACCTGGACTACTCCATCCGTCGCTGGCAGCGTGCGAACGGCAACGTCGTGCGCAACAAAAGCGGAGCACTGCGCAGCATGTGGATCGTCACCGATCACGGCGTGCGGACCGGCCGTGACACCGGCTTCCAGAAGCTGTTGGAGGAGGAGCCGATCCCGGCGATCAGGGCATTGACCGATCCGGCGGGCGCGGTCCAACCCCGGATGATCGCCGCCATCCGGGACCTGCTGGACCGCGACGTCCGAGAGGGCGGCCTGCGACCTTCGGTGGATCTGGACACCCTCGCCTTCGCCGTGGTGCGACTCGGTGAATCCATCTTGTACGCCGACCGTTTGACGGGTCGGCAATCGAGCGTCGCCACGGCGTCGACGCTCGTCACCGCCTTGGTCGAAGGGGTGCTTCAGGCGGAGTGAGCGCGCGGAGCGTGCTTCTCGCCTCCTGAACGACGGGCAAGGTTCGCCGGCTTCATGGACGAACACGTCTATCCGGCGGAATCCGTCTACGAGGAACAGATGCACAAGGCCGGTGATCCGCACTTCCAGCCGCCGGTCATCGAAGAACTCAAAACCGAAGCGCGCCGCCGTGGATTGTGGAATCTGTTCCACCCGCACCCCGAATGAGGACCCGGGCTGACCAACCTCGAATACGCGCCGCTGGCCGAGATCATGGGCCGCAGCCTGCATCTCGCGTCGGAGGCGACCAACTGCGCGGCGCCGGACACCGGCAACATGGAGGTCCTCACTCTCTTCGGTACCGAAGCCCACAAGGAGAAGTACCTCCGGCCACTGCTGGACGGCACGATTCGCTCGGCCTTCGCGATGACCGAACCCGCGGTCGCCAGCTCGGACGCCACCAACATCGAGCTCAGCATGACCCGCGATGGCGACGACTACGTGCTGAACGGCCGAAAGTGGTTCGCCTCCAACGCCATGCACAAGAACTGCACGGTGCTGATCGTGATGGGCAAGACCGATCCGGACGCCCCGGCGCACCGCCAGCAGTCGATGATGGTCGTGCCGATCGACGCGCCGGGCATCACCGTCCTGCGCAGCCTGCCGGTCTTCGGCTACATGGATCGCGAGGGCCACGCCGAAATCGACTTCGACAACGTGCGAGTGCCCGCGGCCGACGTCCTCGCAGGCGAAGGGGAGGGGTTCGCGATCAGTCAGGCTCGGCTGGGGCCGGGCCGAATCCACCACTGCATGCGCGCGATCGGCGTCGCCGAGCGGGCACTGGAGCTGCTGTGCCGCCGCGCCGAATCCCGCACCACCTTCGGGTCGCCGCTCAGCGAGCGCGCCAACATCCAGGACTGGATCGCCGAGGCGCGCATCGAGATCGAACAAAGCCGGCTGCTCACCTTGAAGGCCGCGTGGATGATGGACACCGTCGGCAACAAGGCCGCGCGCACGGAGATCGCCGCCATCAAGGTGGCCGCGCCGGCAATGGCGCTGAAGGTTCTCGATCGAGCCATTCAGGTGCACGGCGGCGCCGGTGTCACCGACGATTTCCCGCTGGCCCGCGCGTGGGCCGACGTTCGAACCCTGCGCCTCGCGGACGGACCGGACGAGGTCCACAAGCGCGCCATCGCCCAGCAGGAACTGCGCAAATATCGTTGAACCGCACCGAGCTGAATTGCACTGCACGGCAATGCTTCTGAACAGATGAAAGGGATCCGATGATCGAGCGGAGCCCGGCGGCCGAGTGCCACGAGCCGGTCCTCGCCGAGCGGCGCGGTCCGGTCCTGGTACTCACGTTGAACCGACCCGAACGCCTCAACGCCTGGACCGACGAACTCGAGCGGCGATACTTCGAGCTCCTGGACGAGGCCGAGGCCGACCCCGACGTGCGGGCCATCGTCGTCACCGGCGCCGGGCGCGGCTTCTGTGCCGGAGCCGACATGGACGACCGGCACGAGGCAAGCACCGCCGACGATCTGCGGCCGGTGCAACGGCCGCGGCCCCGCGCCTTCCCGCTGACGGTGCGCAAACCGATGATCGCCGCCATCAACGGCGCCGCGGCCGGACTCGGTCTGGTCGAGGCGCTGTACTGCGACCTCAGGTTCAGCACGCCCGAGGCGAAGCTCACCACAGCGTTCGTCCGGCGCGGGTTGATCGCCGAATACGGCATCGCGTGGTTGCTACCACGGCTCATCGGTCCGAGCCGTGCCCTCGACCTCCTGCTCTCGGGACGCGTGATCACCGGCGAAGAAGCGCACCGGCTCGGTCTGATCGATCGTGTCGTCGATTCGGCGAACCTGCTGACGGTGGCGATCGACTATGCCACCGAACTGGCGCAGTTCAGTTCGCCCACCTCGATGAGCGTCATCAAGGAGCAGGTGTACCAGGGGCTGGACATCGACTTCGACACCGCCGTCCGCGTCGCCGACCGGCTGATGGTCGAATCCTTCCGCCACCCCGACGCGGCCGAAGGGGTGCGCAGCTACCTGGAGAAGCGCGTTCCGGCCTTCCAGGCATTGGACGTCAAGTGATTCGCCGACGAGTTCAGAGGAGCTTGCCCGGGATCGCGGCGACCAGGCCGCCGTCGATGATCAGATCCTGGCCGTTGACGTAGGACGCCTCCGCGGAGGCGAGGAACGCGACGGCGTCGGCGACGTCCTCGGCGGTGCCGATCCGTCCGGCGACCACCTCGCCGACGACGGCGGTCCGCGCCTCCGCCGACACTTCGGCGTGGAACATCGGGGTCTCGATGTAGCCGGGGCTCACCGAGTTGACGCGGATGCGCCGCGGGCCGAGTTCCGCGGCGAGGGTGTGCGCGAGGTTGTGGACCGCCGCCTTGGTCGCCGCGTAGAGCGAGGCGCCCGGCATGCCGCGGTGCAGGGTCCACGAGGCGTTGACGACGATCGCCGCGCCGTCGGGCAGCAGCGGCAGCGTCTTCTGCAGCGTGAAGAACACGCCCTTGAAGTTGATGTCGACCACGCGGTCGAACTCGGCCTCGGTGACGTCGGCGTGCGGCTGGAAGGAGGCGACACCGGCATTGGCGAAGACCACGTCGAGGCGGCCGAAGCGTTCCCGGATCGCGTCGGTCAGCGCGTCGAGATCGGTGAGGCTGGACGCGTCACCGGGCATCGCGAGGAGGCGGTCGCCGCCGCCGAGTTCCTGGACCGCGGCATCGAGCCGGGCCTTGTCCCGGCCGGTGATCACCACGGCGGCGCCCTCGGCGAGCAGTCGGCGCGCGGTCGCCAGACCCATCCCGCTGGATCCGCCGGTGACGAGCGCGATCTTGTCCTGGAATCGGAAGGTGCCGGAAGTGTTGTGCGTCATGGCATTCAGCCTGCCGAGCCAGGCGCGTGGCAAACAGTGTGTGATCAACGTGGGTCTGGCAACACCACCCTGATCAGACCGACGCGGCCACCGGGGCACGCAAGAGCTGGGCGATCCGCTCCTCGGTCGCGGTCCCCGGCCGCGGGTGGTACAGCTCCAGGTGCAGATCGGGGCGGTCGGCGACCACCAAGGTCGTCACATCGAAGAACAGCTCGCCCGCCTCCGGATGGCGCACGGCCTTTACGCCCTGCCCGGGGACGCCGACGTCGTGGCGGGTCCACAACTCGGCGAATTCGCTACTGGCCGAAATGAGTTCGTCGATGACGCGGCGGAACTCCGGATCGTCCGGGGCTTGGTCGGCATCGGCGCGAAAGGCGGCGACGACCGCGGGCGCGATGGACGCCCACGGGTCGTGCATGCCGCGGTAGCGGGCGTTGGTGAAGAACGAGACGATGCAGTTGCGGTCGGCGTCGTCGTAACCGAAGACGGCGCGCGTCGCCTCGTTGATCGCGAGCAGGTTCCAATAACGGTCGCGCAGGATCGCCGGACGCGGTGCCCACGCGTCGACCACCTGCCGAAGCTGTGGCGAGACTTCGCTGTCGCGCGCCGCGCCCGTGCGGGGCGGATTGAGACCGGCGAGCACATAGAGGTGCGCGCGTTCGGGCTCGGTCAGGCGTAGCGCGCGGCCGACCGCGTCGAGTACCTCCGCCGACACCTTGATGTCGCGTCCCTGCTCGAGCCACGTGTACCAGGAGACGCCGACCCCGGCAAGCAGCGCGACCTCCTCCCTGCGCAGCCCCGGCGTGCGCCGCTTGCCCGCGGCGATCAGGCCGACGTCACCGGGGGTGAGTCGGGCGCGGCGGGTGCGCAGGAAATCGCGGAGCTGCTCGCGGCGCAGGGTCGCCGCCACGGGGGATTCGCTGGGCATAGTCCACGCTAACAATTCGGCGTGTGGCTCCGGTGTGTCGTCCCGGCGGATCGTGATGCTGTGCTGTCGGGTGGTGCCGAGCGTCGCGTTGTGCGCTGAGCCGTCGCGCTCCTACCTGGCGGCGTGTTCCGGACGGGGACGACTTGCGGGTGATCGAACGCACCATCTGCGGGACTGAAACCGATGCTGAAAGCGCTTCGTGCCGAACAGGATTCGTTGCGTGGCGCGCAAGCTCTCGCTGTGTTGGCCGATATCGGGTGCACGCCGGGTGAATTGCGTAGGGCGTGGGACACGAAGGGTTCGTGGTGGTGGCACGGGGCCGCCGCGCGGCTGATCGAGAGTCGTCGTCAAATTTGCGCGGGTGTGTGCCGCGAAATGGGTCGACCAGAACGGCAAGGCGCGGCGGTTCGACACATCCTCGGTCGAGATCGTGTGGCGGGACCTATAGCCACGACGAACGCCCCGTAGTGCCGCTGACCACGCTGTTCGAACCCGTCATCGAGGCCGCGCGACTCACCGCAGGCCGAAGCGCGTGAGCAAACTGGTTGCGACCAGACCGAATATCGATCGTCCCCCACGCCGGGCAGGTGCGTCCTTCGCGGATGCGAACCAGATTTGAAAGTTCGCTGGGTTGATCGGAATCGAGATGTGCTCGTGGGTGATGGCCCAGGTGTCATTCGATCGTCGCAAGCAGACCGTTTCTCGTACCCATATCGGCAGATCGATCCCGCCTCGACGCTTTCCCGAGTCCAGATGAAGCATATTGGCGAACGCTACGTCGTCAGCTGCGACGACAGTCAGGTCGTGCGTTTCCAAGCCGATGGGACCGACGTAGCCGTCGAACCATCGCACGAAATTGCGGCGCACCTCATCGGCCCCGGTGAACCGGAGCGGTGCGACGGCGTCGTAGTAGACGATGTCAGGCGAATAGAACGACATGAGGCCGTCGATGTCCTTCGACCGTTGCGCCTCCGCACGGTCCTCCAGAAACGCCCTGATCTGGGATTCAATCGAGGTCATGTTGTCTCCGTTCGACTTTCTGGGCCGCGATCCGCTACCCGGCGGCGCACTCTGCGCTTCGAGAACTCCGACGACGCAGCAACAGCAAATGTGAGGTGCATGCGACATCGCCTGCGAATCTGGTTGTTGTCCTGGCCAGCCTTCGACGACACCCGTCAAGCGTGCCGTCAGGATTCACCGACCAGCGATGTGTTCGAAGAAGCTCTGTGGTCAGAGACCAGTAGCGGTCAATCCCGCGCGGACCGTCGGCAGCGGTTCCAACACTGCCTAACCGATCCATCCGGATTCGTGCTCTCGCCGCGCCCCGAATGGTTGCGTCCAATAGCGTGGTGTAGCAGCTCGACCAGCCGGGACAGGCCCGGCGTGTCGTAGCCGGGAAGTGGGCGGTCACCGCGTGATCCTCAAGTACCTACCAAAGTTCTTGAAGGAAGAAAGTTCTCACGCGATGACCTCTGTCCAGCCTATCGACCCGAGCAAGCTGCTGTCGGACCACTCGCTGGCGCGAGCCCCGACCTGCTACGCAACATGTTGTCCACGTTCGTCCAGACGATCATGAGCGCCGAGGCCGACGCACTGTGCGACGCCGGTTACGGCGAACGCTCTGTTGAGCGGGTCAACCATCGCAACGGCTACCGCCACCGCGACTTCGACACCCGCGTCGGCACCATCGACCTGGCCATCCCGAAGCTGCGCCAAGGCAGCTACTTCCCGGACTGGCTGCTCGAGCACCGCAAACGCGCCGAACGCGCCCTCACTTCGGTGGTGGCGACCTGCTACCTGCTGGGAGTATCGACCCGCCGGATGGGGAAACTCGTCGAGTCGTTGGGCGTGACGAAGCTGTCCAAGTCGCAGGTATCGATCATGGCCGCCGAACTCGACGCCCAGGCCACTTTCACCCGTTTGCCGCGTTTGACTCGCGAGGACAGGCGGTCGGATTCATAGGCTGCCGCGTTGAGCTGGTCACGAAAAGCTTTGCGGCCGTTTGCTGTTTCGAGGTCGTATTCGCCCTCGCTGTCCAGCACGACCAGGCCCCGTTCGACGGCCAGGATCAACCGCTCGCCCTCGATCGGGCGACGGGAGAACCGGGCAATGTCGAACACCACCACCCCGCCGGTCTCCCCGGACTCGAGGCGCGTCATCAACGAATCCCACTTCGGCCGCCGCACAATGGGATTCCACGCCGACCGCCCGTCATCGACATGCACTCGCCCGACGGTCGCGCCCAGATCCTGCACCCGCACCGTGCAGTCGTCCACCTGCCCACCCGTGGACCGCTGCCGCTCATCACCCACCCGCGACACGCGCGCGTAGATGTCCAACATCAGATCGCTACCGGCCGTGAACTGCGGTTTTACCATGAAATTCACTCCCCAACGGGTAAGGGGCTACTAATCACATGCTAGCCCCGGCGAGCGGGGCCGACTCTGCAATCCCAAGGCCTGGAGCAGCCCGCGCGACAGGCGGCATGTGCGGATATCCGGATCAGCGACGGCTGTCAACACACCTGTCAGTGGGTTACTCGCGGCGAGATACCTTGCCCCGAATCCGCGAGTCGCTCGTTCCGCCGAAATCTTCATACATGTAGGTCGCCGAAACCACCCGGCTACTGTCGGCCTCACACTTCGGATCGCGCAGGCGCGTAAACGCGGACCCGTTGCCGGTACCAGGCTGATACAGCAGCAATTCGGTTGCCGGCGGACCCGACCGAAATGGTATCTCGTCTCGGAACGAAATCGCGGTCGGCGGGGTGGTTTCGACGCTGCCCGTGCCGTTACGCAAGGTGACCAGGACCCCGAACATGTTGTCCGGCACATCCTTCGGCGGATACCACTGTGTCGCGTCGCCCGTATAGACGGTCGTCTGTCCCTCGTCCGTCCAGTCCGACACTTTCCTGCCGCAATGGGGGTTGGTGACGAGCCCAGCCAGGACACCGGACGGGGTGCCGCTGCCCGCGATCAGCGGCGGAATCGTGACCACCGCACTGACGAGAATGGCAACTGCCAGCACTGCTCCGCCTCGCATCGAGGCGGCACGCGTCCGACCGGATCGGTTGCTATACAGGTGCACGAAGGCTGCCGTGAACGCTGCGGCAACTGCGACGCACGCCGCGGCGACGCTCGTGTCTAGGCGTCCGGGTAGCTCCGGATTGTAGTCGGACAAGTACAGCTCGGTTCCCACCCACTGAGCGAAAAAACTGGCGATCATTCCACCCGCGATGGTGCCGCCAGGCGCGAACCGGTATGGCAGCAGCCCGAAAATGCCAGTGACGACCAGCACCGGGCTGATCACAAACAGGAACGGCCAATAGACCGTGAAGTTGGCGGCGAAGCGGCCACCCGCTTCGAGATCTGCTTCCGGCCCCGAGAACAGTCCGAGCCCGATCGCCAGCCACGCCGCGGCCAGCGCGCCTACGGCAATGACCTGCAATATGTAGGCGAGACGGTTCAAGCGATTCGACGATGTATCACGAGCAAACACGCGGTCACTATATCGACCAGTTATGTCCGATCAGGTGACCAAGTGTGGAGAAATCATGCGGGCCCGGTAGGGACTCCGAAGTCGCGGAGCCCCAACCTGTTCAGAGGACATCGTGAGTACAGCAGGATCGGCGGCAATTCAGATACGCCCAGCGCTGGCCAATAGCCTCGCCAATGGTGTTCGCCCCATGTCACGGGCGGCACAGCCAAGGCAGGTCGTTCGGGCCGCAGGGCTCGCCGCCCATGCTTGCAGCCCTTTGAACATTCTCAACTTCGCGGCGCAGAGTCGCCGCCGCGGGGGATTCGCTGGGCATAGTCCACGCTAACAATTCGGCGTGCGGCTCCAGTGTGTGTCGTCCCGGCGAATCGCGATGCCGTGCTGCCGGGTCGGTGCAAAGCGTCGCGTTGTGCTGAGCCGTCGCGCTTCTACCTGGCGGCGTGTTCCGGACGAGGACGACTTGCGGATGATCGAACGCACCATCCGCGGGACTGAAACTGATGCTGAAAGTGCTTCGTGCCGAACAGGATTCGTTGGGTGGTGCGCAGGCCCTCGCTGTGCTGGCCGATATCGGGTCCACGCCGGGTGCATTGCGTAGGGCGTGGGATACGAAGGGTTCGCGGTGGCGGCACGAGAGGCCCGGTGGTGTGCCGTTGGTAGGCGGGCCCTGGGGGTGAATGGGTCCGCCCAGATTGGAGTCCTGTTTCGCCTTGTAGGTCCGAGAAAGCGGGTTGCCGGCCTCCTCGAAGCCCAGGTGGTGATCGGTGATTCCACTAGGGACCGCTCATTTCAACTGGCGTCCTCGGGCCGCCGGCGGATGTGGCATCTCCCGCGGAACCGGCACGGCGGAACCGGCTCGGTGGACATTGTTCACCGCAGTCCGCGCCCCAACGACGGCTGATTCCGGCAGGACCTCCCGAACCGGGACCCGGGATACGGCAGTGGAGATGCTGGGCAGACCAGCGGTCACATGCCCGGAACCGAGTGCGGATCCGGGCTCAGTTGGCCGTCGGGCGGCGGTCCGCGAGGTTAGCGGCCACTTCCGCTTTCCAGGCCTGGTTGGCAAGAGTGGTGTCGACTTCGTATTCGAACCGTGCGGTCATATCGTCGGTAATGTCCGCCACGTCGACGTAGAACTGTTCGTACCACCGCCTCTGCTGGTATACCGGCCCGTCTTCCTTGCACAGTAGCGGATTGTCGATACGTGTCTTGTTGCGCCAGATCTCGACGTCTTCGAGAAAGCCGGTGCCGAAGCTGTCCCCGAATTTGACGGCCAGCGCTGCTGCCTTGTCGGCGGGCAGGCCGGGTAACTGCTGGACACTCACGCCCCACTGCAGGACGAACGAGTCCTGTGTCACCGGATAATGGCAGTTGATGAGCACGACCTCGACCGTGCGGTCGCCGAAGTCATTGTGCAGGTAGTTGATCATGTAGGACGGCCCGAAGTAGTGGGCTTCCGACCGTAGCAGAGCGTTCTCGTCGACGGAGCCCGAGGGCGCAGTGTCCGCCCGCGCCTTGGAGTGCAGATATTGCGAGGCGATATGACCGTCGAACACATTCTTGAAGAACACCGGATAGGCGTGGTGGATATAGAAGAAGTGCGCCATGTCCACGTTGTTGTCGACGATCTCGCGGCAGTGTGAGTCCTCGATCAGGATGGAGTTCCAGCTCCACTCACTCCAGAGTTCGGTTCCCATGCCCTCGATCTGTGGAATCTCGACCTGTGGCTGTGGCGGATTGCCTTCGATGTCGTGCCAGACGAACAGCTGCTGGTTTCGTTCCAGCGTCGTCCACGATCGGGTACGTGCCAGCGGCGGCACACGCTTGGCGTAGGGGATCGAGGTGCATCGACCGTCACCGCCCCACCGCCAGTCATGGAAGGGGCAAGCGACATCGTCGCCCTTGACAGTGCCCATGCTCAAATCACCGCCCATGTGGCGGCAGTAGCCGTCGAGCACCCGTAACGTCCCGTTGCTGTCGGCGAACACGACCAGTTTGGTGCCGAATGCGGTGATCGCGTGGGGCTTCCCGTCGCGGAAGGCGTCGGCCAGGCCCAGGCAGTGCCACCCGCGCGCATAGCGGATGAACGCGGTGCCGCTGTCGATTTCTCGGATCGTCATCGTGCTGCTCCCGCCGCGTGTGTTCCGGCGCGCCGGCCGAAGTACGAGCCTTCTCCCAGGCAGGTTCCGCTCGCGTAGCCGGAACAGTCCTGGGCGATGTTGGAAGCGCATGCGCCGACGGCGTAGAGGCCGGCCACGATGCTGGCGTCCTCACGACAGACCTGTCCCTCCACCGTGGTGCGCAGCCCGCCGAGGGTGAATCCGACATAGGTCGCACGTGCGGGGCTGAGATCGAAAGCGCCCCAGGGACCCTGCGTCAGCGGCGTCACCCACTTGGAATGTTTGTGCCACTGTGGGTCTTCGCCCGATGCGGCGTGGGTGTTGTAGGAGTCCAGCGTGGCGGCCAGTCTTCCTCCCGGAATCCCCAGCGCCGCTTCCATTTCGCCGATCGACTCCCATCCGTCGATGAATTTCACCATCGGCAGCTGCGGCCACACCATGGTGTCGGCATCCACGATCAGGTAGGCCACCGAGTTTTCCTGCGCGAACACCGCGCTGGCCGTGCGGCCGTGGTACGAGTCCTCGGCCACGAACCGCTCACCGGCCGCATTGACGATGATCCCTTTGAGCAGCTGCTCGGGTGGATAGAACGACGCTGTCGCGAACATTCCGTCCATATGGGCCAGCGCGCCACCGGCTGATTGCCCCAGCAGGATGCCCGATCCGTCGTCGCCGGCGGTGCCCAACGGCATTGCGTGCGCGGCGATCGCGGGGGTGTGTTCTGCGACCATGTCCGGATTCATGACATAGCCCCCGGTCGCGAGGATCACTGCGGAGGCACCTACCGTTCGGGATCGTCCCTCGCACACGCAGACCACACCGACTACTCGACCGTCACTGTCGCCGACGAGACGAGTGACCTTGGTGCTGGTCTCGAGCCGGACGCCCGCCCTGGCCAGGGCGGCGGACAGCACTTGCATTGCGCGATTGCCGCCCTGTTCGGCCTTTGCGGCGACCTTGTGCCCGCGCGGCGCCGGAACGGCCTGGGTGCGAAAGGGCCATACCATCTCGTTGCCTGTCCACATCAGACCTTCGGTGCCGGGCTGTACGACATTCTTGCCCGGATAGAACGACCGCTCGAATTCGAGTCCCTGCGACTCCAGCCACTCGAAATGCGCGACGCTGTCGTGGCAATACCGGCGGATCTTGTCCATGTCCGGATGCGGCGTGACAGCCGTGAGGTAGTCGATCATGGCGGCCGGTGAATCCTCGAAGCCGGCGGCGGCCTGCACCGGAGTACCACCGCCCAGATAGAAGTGGCCCGCGGCCAGTGCCGATGTGCCCCCTGTCGTCCCCGCAGCCTCGACCAGCAGCACGTCGGCACCCGCTTCGGCGGCGGCGATAGCGGCACACACACCTGCGATGCCGCCGCCCACCACCACTACATCCACGCACACCAACCCGGCCGTGTCGTCCCCGACCAACTCGGGAATCACGTTGTTCACCACCATGACTCGAGGTCCTTTCCCGTGACCGGGGCGCTTCCAGCTCTTCGCATTGCTGCACCTCACACTCGAATATCGGCGATGGCCTCGGCTCGAGATCGAGTTAAACACCATTGATTAATTATTGCAATACTTGTGTTTAACTTGTTCTCGGATACTTCGGCAGCTCCGACCGATATCGGAGGCCCGAGCCCGCATGCACGGTCAAGTGGCCTTGTTCGCCAATGGCAATGCGCATGCTGAACAGAGTTCCTGGGCGGGTTTTCCGACCCGATGCCGGCGGGCGGGCACGAACAGGATCCCTTGCAGCCCACCACTTGTCGTCCCGATCCTCGGTGCTGCCGGGCCGAAACATGCTGCACAACAACATGACTCAGCGCAAACTGGCCCACCTGGCCGGAGGTCTCAGGCGGTCGTCCAGGCAGATAGGCTCGCTACATGTCCACAAACGACCCTCGCAGCGCGCTGCTCGACACTGCCGAGCGGCTCATCGCGCTGCGTGGTCTCGAGGTGCCGCTGCGTGACATCGCCGCCGAGGCCGGCCAGCGCAACAACTCCGCCGTGCATACTATTTCGGCTCCCGCGCCGGTCTCATCCAGGCTGTTGTCGAACGCCGTATGCGGGCACTGGAGACCGTCCGCCTGCGGCTGCTGGCCGACCACGAAGCCCAGGGCAGCGGCAACGACATCCACACGCTGGTGAGCATTCTCGCTCGGCCGGTGATCGACATTTCCGAGGAGGGCCGGGGCACGCATTACGCGCGTTTCCTCGAGGTGGTACGGACTCAACCAGCCGTCGCGGATAGGACCCGGCCCGAGCATGGCGCGACAACCGGGCGGTGCGTATCGTCACTGCCCAGATCGAGGCAGCGCTGAGCCACTAGACTCCCGCGCGTCGTGTGCACCGGATCGAGTCCATGGCCGCGGCGATGTTCGCGCTGGTCGCCGATCGCGAGCGAGCGGTGGAGCGGCACTAGACCCACCGGAGCGCCGCCGACATCGTCGACATGCTGGTGGGCCTGTTGCGCGCCGAGGCCCACACCGTCGACCAGGGCTGACCTGAGAACGGTCGGCGGGCGCCGACCGTCGGAACAGTCCGGGTGAGTATGTGAAGCAACGCCCTCACGCTCGCGTTACGACATAGTCCGCTGGGTCGAAGCGGGCGGTCATCCGACGGAGCCGACGCGCCGACCAGGGCCAGGAGAAGCCGTTGCGGCCATTCTTGTCGAAGTAGTAGCTGCGGCATCCGCCCGAGTTGTAGACCGTGCTCTGCAGCGCGGCCTGGACGTCGTCGTTGAACTTGTGCATCACGTGGGCCCGGACCTCCAGTGACACCCCGCCGCTACGCCGCAGGTGAGTCAGTGCCTGAACCACTTGCTGCAGCTGGGACTCGACGATCAGGAACCCCGACGCGACGGCCGAGACGTTCGGCCCGAAGAGGATGTAGAGGTTCGGGAAGCCGGGCACCGTGGACCCGAGGTACGCCTGTGGGCTGCCGTCCCAGTGCTCAGCCAGACTGCGTCCGTCGATGCCCCTGACCCTGCCCGCGATCGGCATGTCGAGGATCTTGAACCCGGTCGCCATGATCACGACATCGACCTCGGTCTCGGAGCCGTCTTCGCCGACCAGGGTGTTCCCGCGGACGGCAGTCAGGCCGGTCGAGACGACCGAGACGTTCGGCCGCGCGAGCGCGGGGTAGTACTCACTCGACATCAGCAGCCGTTTGCAGCCGACGGACCACTCGGGCGTGAGAGCCGCACGCAGCTCGGGGTCAGCGATGGCCGCGCGAATGTTCTGACGTCCGATCCACTTGAAGGCAGCCTGCCCCCAGGGCTGGTGGAACGCGATGTTGGTGAGTTCGAGGATCAGTTCCTCGCGCCGGCGCCGGAATCCGTGGACCAACCCGAGACGATTCAGACCCAGGCGCCGGACGACCCGGGACGGACGGGGCTCTGCCTTGGGCACGACCCACTGCGGGGTCCGTTGCAGGACATGGAGCTCGGCCACCTGCTCGGCGATGCTCGGCACCACCTGGATCGCGGAGGCGCCGGTTCCGACGATCGCCACCCGCTGTCCGGTGAGATCGACGTCATGATCCCAGCGTGAGGTGTGGAACACCGGTCCGGGGAAGGAGTCGAGGCCCTCGATACAGGGCAGGCTCGGCTCGTGCCAGGGGCCGGCAGCGGCAACGAGCGAGCGTGCACGGATCTCGCCGCTACTGGTGTCCAACACCCAGCACCGCTGCGTCCCGTCCCAGCCCGCATCGAACACCTCGACCCCGAGACGCAGATGCTCGCTGACGCGGAAGCGATCGGCGGTCTCGCGCAGATACGACAAGATCTCCGGCTGCGGTGCGTATTTGCGACTCCAACCATCGTGGGGCGCAAAGGAATACGAGTAGGCGACCGAGGGGATGTCGACCGCGCAACCCGGGTAGGTGTTGTCCCGCCAGACGCCACCGACACTGTCGGCTTTCTCCAGAACCACGAAGTCGGTGATCCCCGCCTCGCGCAGCTTGATCGCAGTGCCGAGGCCGGAGATGCCGGCGCCGATCACGGCAACCTCATAGAGCGGGGTCATGCGTCCTCCAGTACCAGTTGCGCGGCGCGCTCGCCGATCATCATCGACGGCGCGTTGGTGTTGCCGCCGGGGATGGACGGCATCACCGACGCGTCCGCGACGCGCAGACGCTCGATCCCGCGCACCTTCAACGTGGGGTCGACCACGGCTCGTTCAGCGACCCCCATCCGGCATGTGCCGGTAGGGTGGTAGACGCTCGACATCCGGCGGCGTGCGTCCTCTCGGGCGGCCGCAGGCGTGGTGCCGGCTCGGCCAGGCGCCACTTCGGCGCGGACGTAGGAAGCGGCCTGCGGGTGTGCCATTGCCTCGCGGATGATCTCCACTCCCGACATCAGCACGTCGAGATCTGCGGATGCGCTCAGGTAACGAGGATCGATCACGGGCGCGGCGTGCGGATCGCGTGAGGCCAGCCGGACTGTTCCCGAGCTCTGCGGATAGAGCAGCACGAGGTAGACCGTGAAGCACGCGCCGTCGATGTCGGGGTGGACTCCCGGGATCGTGGCATCGGCGCCTCGGCGACCGAGCGGAGTTGCGAACAGTTGCAGGTCGGGAACCGCGTCCGCGTACTCCGACCTGATGTGGGCAATACCCTCCATGTAGGAGCCGGCCAGGAAGGTCGAGTTCGCCCGGATGCGCTCCTTGACCATCGCGGTGAGAAACTTCGCCGCACCGAGGACCGGACCTTCGGTCACGTTGTACACCACGGGTACAACGGCGTGGTCCTGCAGGCCCTCGCCGACCGGCAGGTCACACAGTGTTGGGATCCCATGTTCGGCCAGGTGTGCGGCCGGTCCGATTCCGGAGAGCATGAGGAGTTGAGCGGTGCGAAACGAACCGGCGCTCACGATGACTTCCTGGCGCGCGACGAGACGCTGCGTGCCTTGCTTGGTGGCGACCTCGACGCCGACGGCTGTGCCGTTGTCGATGACGATCCGCGTGACCTGCGCACCCGTGCGCACATGCAGGTTCGGCGGCGCATCGCGCAGGTACGCCTCGGCCGAACTCTGCCGGCGCCCCCCGGCCGCGTTCCACTGGGCGAGCGAGACGCCCTCCTGCTCGGCGGCGTTGTAGTCAGCGTTGTGGGTGACTCCGGTGGTCGCGGCGAGCGCGTCGAGGAAGGCTGTCGTCACCCCGGCGATATCACGGGCACGGGTGACACTGATCGGGCCCGAGCCGCCGCGATAGTCGTTCGCGCCGTCCTCGAACGTCTCCATGCTCTGGAAGATCGGCAGAACGTCCGCGTAACTCCAGCCGGCGCAACCGGCGGACGCCCAGTCGTCGTAGTTCTTCCGGTGCCCGCGGGACCAGATCATTCCGTTGACGGCGCTGCCTCCGCCCAGCCCGAGCCCGTGCATCTGCGATATCTGGCGTCCGGCGGCATGCGGCTGGGGGCTGGTGCGAGGTTGCCAGGTGACACTGCGCTGGAGGCGGCTGAACCCGTGCATCGCCCCGACCATGCCTGGAACCTGGACGAGCCGGGAGTCGTTGCTACCGCCGGCTTCGAGCAGCAGGACCGCGGCGCCGGCATCGGCGATCCGACGTGCTGCGGCCGCTCCGGCGCTGCCGCCGCCGACCACTATGTAATCCGCGGATGTTTCGGGCGGGAAATCTCGAGCCATGGGTCATTTCTCCTTGTCGGCTCGCTCGACGGCGACGGACGGGTAGTCGCGGCGAAGCGCGACGAGGGCATTGAACAGTTCGGTCGCGGCCTTCAAGCGGGCGTCTTCGAGTTCCGGTCGCGGGAGGACCTCGCGAAGGACGGCCTCTCCGTCGAACATGTGCAACAGCGATGTGCCCATCAACCGGAGCAACGCGGGGTCGACTCCTGCGCCCGACGACGGCAGGACGGCGAGCTCGTCGATGGTGGCATAAAGCCGGGCCGCTACCGGAGCGAGTTGCTCGCGCAACTTGGGGTCCGTGCGAGCGGCGACCAGCAACTCGAACCAGATGGCGTTGATTTGCGCTCGTGACTGGCTTCGCGTCAACGCGAGCATGTCGGCGAGGGGCGCGTCGCCGAGGGCGCGAAAGCCCGCGATGTTTCGGCGACCGACCTCTTCGGCGGCCTCGACGACCAGCGCGAGTCGCGAGTCGAAATGGCGGAACAGTCCACCTTTGGATACTCCGGCCCGCTCGCAGATCTCGCCGAGGGAAGCACGGTAGTAGCCGATCTCGGCGATGGTCTCAATCGTCGCGTCCACCAGCGCTGCCTTCGTGGATGCGGTGCGCTCCGCCTGGGTGCGGCGCACATTCGTGTTCTCGGTCACACCGAAGATTGCAACCAATCGGTCGCTAAATGTCAATAGGTCAGATCTGTTGCACATGCTCGATCATGGGCGGTCCCGGTGATGGCTCCGTGGGTTCAGCAGCCGCCCGGGGCGCGCTTTTCATCGATAGCCGCTCTTTGTCCGTACCTCCTGTAGCGCTCAACTCCCCGGTCGGTGTTCGGAAAAGAGTGGCCGCTGTCGGCGCTCCTCGAAAACCGGATCTGGCACAGACTTCGTGATTGACCAGCTTCGGGATGCGAAGGGGCGGTTGATAGTTCATGATGTCGCGGGTGCTCTGATCTTGGTCCGACGAGTGTCCTGTTTCCGCGGTCCACGCGCTGCTGGCGCAGGGTGCGAGCATCCTGGCCATCGGCCGCGAGCTCGGGCTGGCTCACGGCACCACCCACCGCTTCGCTCGTGCTGCCTCGGCCGAGGAACTGCTGGTCGACAACCGCACCGGATACCGCGTCAGCATTCTCGAGCAATACGAACCCGAGCTGCATCGGCGCTGGGACGCGGGCTGCGCCAACGCGACCGAGTTGTTCGCCGAAATCAAGGCACTCGGCTACCAAGGCAGCGAGAAGCTGGTGCGCAACTACCTGAAGCCTTTCCGCGCCTTCACCCACGTCCCGGTCACGCCTGCCAAGCCGCCCTCAGTCCGCAAGGTCGTCGCTTGGATCATGACCAATCCCGTCACCCTCGCTACCGAGCACCAAGAACGCCTCGATCGGATCCTGGCCGCCAGCCCGGACCTTGCCGCCCTGACCGGGCATGTTCGCGCATTCGCCGAGATCATGACCCAGCGGCGCGGTCGAGACCTCGAACGGTGGATGGCCGCCGTCGACGCCGACGATCAACCGGCGCTGCACTCATTCGTCCGAGGACTGCGCCGCGACCAGGACGCGGTCACCGCCGGCCTGACCATGCAGTGGAGCAGCGGAACGGTCGAAGGGCACGTCAACCGCATCAAGATGCTCAAACGACAGATGCTCGGCCGCGCGAAGACCGACCTCCTGCGGAAGCGAATCCTGTTGAGCGGGTGAACAACCGGTATCCGCTATCACCAAAATTGTGCCAGATCCACGATTCACCCGGCGTTGACAAAATCTGGTTCGCATCCGCGAAGGACGCACCTGCCCGGCGTGGGGGACGATCGATATTCGGTCTGGTCACAACCAGTTTGCTCACGCGCTTCGGCCTGCGGTGAGTCGCGCGGCCTCGATGACGGGTTCGAGCAGCGCGGTCAGCGGCATAGGACGTTTGCCAGGCGCCGAAGCGAGTGTCCCTGGACCCCGCATAGCATCTGGTCATTATGGACGGCCGGGGAGATCGTAGCCTCGGCTGTTCGCATGCCCCGGTTTCCGACCGAGGACGAGCGCATCCACATCGCCCACCGGCGGCGGGAGGGCGCCGGCATCCGCCAGGTCGCGGTCGAAGATCCAGCGGCTGTGGCGCGAGGAAGGCCTCCGCGTGGTCGTGAATTGTCGCCGCAAGCGGGTCGGGTCCTCCACACCCACTACTCGGCTCGCACGCGTCTGGTGTCGTATGCCCACATCGCGATCTCGACGCGGTTGCGGGCGCCGAGCTTGGTCATCAACGATGCGACGTGGGTCTTGACCGTGCTCAGGCCGACGAAGAGCTCGGTGGCGATCTCGGCGTTGGTCCGGCCCCGTGCCACCAGCGCGAGCACCTCCTTCTCGCGCTCGGTGAGCGGGTCGATGGGCTGGACCGGTACCACCGGCGCCTGGTCGGCGAAGGTCGCCAGCAGCCGGCGGGTGACGTTGGGGGCGATCAGCGCGTCCCCGTTGGCCGCCGCGTGGACAGCCTGCACGAGGAGCTCCGGCCCGGCGTCCTTGAGCAGGAAGCCGCGGGCGCCTGCGCGTAGGGCGCCGAGGACGTACTCATCGAGGTCGAAGGTGGTGATCACGACGACCGCCATCGGGTCCGCCACGTTCGGCCCGGCCAGGCGCCGCGTCACCTCGACGCCGTCGAGCCCGGGCATCCGGATGTCGACGAGGAGGACATCGGGACGCAGCCGGGTCGCCAGGTCGAGCGCTGCGAGCCCGTCTGCTGCCTCGCCCACGACCTCGAGGTCGGGTTGCGCGCCGAGGATCATCACCAGCCCGGTCCGGACCAAGTCTTGGTCGTCGGCTACGACAACACGGATGCTCACGCCATCGCCTCCACCGGCAGCACGGCCTCGACCACCCAGCCGCCCTCGGGCCCCGGCCCCGCGGAGAGCGATCCGCCAAGGAGCTGGGCGCGTTCGGCCATGCCCAGCAGGCCGAACCCAGGCTCCGGGGCCGGCCCCGGCTCGGTCTGTCCATCGTCGCTGACACGCAGCCTGACGGCGTCGCCCTCCCGACGTACGTCGATCCCGACGCGGGTCGCGCTCCTGGCGTGCCGCACGGCGTTGGTCAGCGACTCCTGCGCGAGCCGGTAGAGCGCGGCATCCACGGGTCGTGCCAGCCGGGTCAACGAACCGGCCAGCGAGACCTCGACGGTGGGCGTCGCGTCGGTGCGCGCCAGAGCAGGCAGGTCCGCGACACCCAGTTGCGGTGAGTAGGCGACGGTTTCCTCCTCACGTAGCACCCGCACCATGGATCTCATCTCCGCCAGGGTTCGCGACGCTTCGGACTCGATCGCGGCCAGGATCTTGGCAGCCTTCTCAGGCTCGATGCCGGCAACCACGCCACCGGCCTGCGCCTGCACCGCGATGGCCGAGACGTGGTGGGCCACGGTGTCGTGCAACTCGCGAGCCAGTCTCACCCGCTCCTGATTGCGGATCTCGCGCTGTTGGCGATGCCAGAGGTCCGCGCGGTAGCGGAACACCGCCGCGAGGGCGACGAACAACAGCAAGAGGACGCTCCCGCCGAAAACGTCGGCCCAGCCCGCGGAGGAGACGTACATCCCCAGCGCGACGACGACCGTCACGAACGTCGTCCCCAAGACCATCTCCCGGCCCGAGCCCCACCGCACCAGGGAGTAGAGCAGGATCAGGACGGCCATCATGGAGTAGAGGCCGAGGTCCCCGGCGTGCGCAGTCAGCTGGAGGACCGAGAGCAGCCCGGCGACGCCCCACCCGACCAGGGCGGCCATCAGGGGGCGACCCCGCCGCAAGAGCAGGGCAGGTATCAGCGCCAGGGCGAGCACCGTCACAAGGGGTCGCAAGGCCAAGCCCGGCCGAGCGATGCCCTCGACCAAGGCGGCGGCCGCGAACACGCCCACCAGCAGCCAGTCGAGCCGACCGATGGGTGGGGCGTCAGCAGGCCGCGGCTCATGCCAGATGGAGCGCCGGACAGTGACCACGGCTCCAGCGTAGGGGTCGGCGCGCCTCGGCGTACCCGCCGAAAGTACGAGAAAGAGACCATGCCATCGGCCAGGCGAACCCCAGCCTCCGGGCCGAGGCGCCCGCCGCCGGGCTCAGCGATCGTGGACCTACCGATCCTCACCACAACAACGGAGCCCATGATGAGAACAGGTCAAACCACCACCGCCACACTGGAAGACCAGCCGATCCCGGTGAGAGCCAAGCTCGCCGCGACGTGGACAAGCTTCATGTTCCTCTACGCCTACGTGGACATTCTCAACTTCTTCACGCCCGGCGTCATCGAAGAAATCCTCGACGGCAAGGTCTTCGAGTTCGACGTCTCCCAGACCTTTTCGACCACGGCCCTGACCCTCATGGCCATCCCGATCCTCATGGTCGTGCTGTCGATGACGCTGCCCGCCCTGGCGAACCGCATCACGAACCTCATCGTGGCCTCGCTCTACGTCCCCGTCACGGCATTCAACGCGGTGGGCGAGTCCTGGCTGTACTTCTACGGCCTCGGCATCGTGCTGGAATTGATCCTTCTCGCCGTCATCGTGTGGTACGCCTGGACCTGGCCCCGCACCGCACCGTCGGCGACCAGCCCGGACCGTGAAACCGTTCGCGCCCAACAGCAAGCGTGAACCCAAGAGCGGTTCCCGTCCTGTTCGGAGCCATCTGTCTCGGTGCTGCGGTGTGGGCTCCTGGCGGCTACGTCATCTGCCGTCTGGCGGGGACTCTCCGGTGGAGAATCCCGCGTTGCTCATGTCCGGGGCGTGCATCCGACCTTGGATGTCGCAGTCCTAGAAGTGGAACCGACACCAGACCTGTCGTCGCCGCAGACGGTCGGGTGATCGGCCTCATGGTGGAAGACTCGGCTGGCTCGGCCTCGACCGAGGGCGCGCCGAGTTCAGCGCCGTTCTTCCGCGGTCTCCCATCCTCGGAAGTTCTGCGCGCGTCGAACGATCTCGGTTTCGGCGACCTGGCCGAGTTCGAGCTACCGCTATGCAGGGACGACGACAGACCTGAGCGCCGACCGAATCGCTTGACGCAAAACGTCTGCACGAAGCTGTGCTGTCGGGTCGGTGCACAGCGTCGCGTCGTGCGCTGAGCCGTCGCGCTCCTACCTGGCGGCGTGTTCCGGACTGGCTGCGAGCAGGTTCTCGCAGGCGTCGAGGAGGGCGGCGCGCAGGGTGGCGGACCGCTCGGCGATCTCGGCCTGGCGGCGGACGTACTCCGCGCGCCCGGACGGTGTTTCGATGCGGATCGGCGCGTAGCCGTAGTCCGTGAGGTCGTAGGGGCTGGCGCGCATGTCGAGTTCACGTGCGTCGCAGGCCAATTCGAAGCAGTCCAAGACCAGCTGGGAGGCGACGAGCGGGACGAGCTTGAAACTCCACTTGTAGAGATCCATGTTGGCGTGCAGACAGCCGGGCTGTTCGCGCGCCACCTGATCGGCGCGGGTGAGCGGCTGCGCGTTGCGGCCGACGGCCTCGGGGGTGAAGAAGCGGAACGCGTCGAAGTGGGTGCAGCGCAACGACATCGCTTCGACCACCGCGTCGGTGCCCTCGGACCCCAGCCGCAGCGGCACCTGCCGGTGGCGGACGTCGTCGGTGCGGTAGACCATCGCCCACTCGTGCAGCCCGAAACAGGACAGTTGGGCGGGCCGGGATGCGGTGGCGCGCAACAGGTTCGCGACGAATTCGAGGGTGTCGCGGCGGCGTGCGAGATAGGCGGGATCCGCCGTGAACACCACCGCCGCCCGCTCTCGGCCAGCCGCCCGCTCTGGACCGGCCGCCCGCTCTGGACCGGCCGCCCGCTCTGGACCGGCCGCCCGCTCGGAACCGGCCGCCCGGTCCGGACCAGCCGCCCGCTCCGGACCGGCCGCGCCCTCGCCGGTCGACTCGCCCGCTACGGCCCGGCCAGGTGGGCCCTTCGTCGCGGCAGAGCTGGGCTGCTCGCGCGCTGCGGCGCGGTCGGAGATCTCGGTTGTGGCGTGCCGGGACGACTCGTGCGCCACGGCCCGGCCAGGTCGGCCCTTCGTCGCGGTCGAGCTGGGCTCGCGCGCTGCGGCCCGGTCGGAAGTCTCGGTTGCGGCGTGCCGGAACGACTCGTGCGCCGGGAGCCGGTCGGACCATTCGGGCACCGAGACCCGGTGGTATCCCCGCGCCCCTTCGTACTCGCGCGCCCCGGCCAGCCCGATGCCGAATCCGGGATGCCACCGGCGCAACTGGGCGGGCTTGTTGCCGTAATAGGTGAACAGGAAATCGACCACCGGATGCGTATTACCGGCGGCCCGCCGCTCCAGATACGGTCCGACGAGCTCGTCCAACCGCGCCAGGTACGCGGCGGCCCGCCCGCGCCACTCCGATTCCGCCAGCACGTCATCGACCGTCACGACGGCTCTCCGGCACCTCGTGACGATCGTGAAACGGCGCCACCGCGCGGGCCGCTACCGCGCTCGAACACGGTGGCGCGGCACATCATTCGATGATCCGGTGGGTGGTGTCGCGCACCGTGCCGACGAACTCCTCGACCAGATCCTCCAGCGCGACGATGCCGACGGTGTTGCCGCGGGTGTCGACGACGCGACCGAGGTGGCTGCTGGTGCGGCGCAGGCGAGCCAGCGCCTCGAAGAGCGTGGTGCCGGTGCCGACCGTCGGAAGCGGGCGGATGTCGGTGCGCGGGATCGGAGTGTTCGGACCCGCCGACTCGTCGGCGACCTTGTCCAGCACGTCCTTCACGTGTAGGTAGCCGACCAGCGAACCGTCGCTCGCGCGCACCGGGTAGCGGGAGAAGCCGGTCTCCGTGACTGCGGTCTCGACGTCGCCGAGCGTGGTGCCATTGCCGCGCAACGGCACCGAGCGGGTCGTGGCCAGCGGCACCATCACGTCGGCGACGATCCGATCGGACGTGCCGAGCGCCTGGGTCAGGCGGCGGTGCTCCTCCTCGTCGAGCAGACCCTCCGAGCGGGACTCGCCGATCATCTCGGCGAGCTCCACGCTGGACACGGTGGCCTCCAGCTCGTCCTTGGGCTCGATGCGCAGCAGCCGCAGCGACAGATTCGCCGCCAGGTTGTAGATCGCGATCAGCGGACGAGCCACCCGCAACCACACCAGGTGCATCGGAACGAGCAGCAGCGCACTGCGTTCCGGCCCGGCCAGCGCGATGTTCTTCGGGATCATCTCGCCGAAGAGGATGTGCAGGATCACCACGATGGTCAGCGCGATGGCGAAGGCCACCGGATGCAGCAGCTGGTCGGGCAGGCCGATCAGCTCGAACGGCCCCTCCAGCAGGTGCGCGACGGCCGGTTCGCCGACGCGGCCGAGCAGAATCGAACAGATCGTGATGCCCAGCTGCGCGGCGGCCAGCATCATCGACAGGTTCTCACCGGCCCGAATGACCGTGGTGGCGTTGCGTTTGCCCTGAGCGGCCAGCGCCTCGAGGCGGTCGCGCCGCGCGGAGATCAGGGCGAACTCGGCGGCGACGAAGAAGGCATTGCCCGCGAGCAGCACCACCGTGAGCAGGACACCGAACAGATCACCCATGGCTGTGCTCCTGCGCCGCGCGGGCGACCAGCGCCTCCGGCGTGACGGGGATCAGCCGGACCCGGTCGATGCGCCGGCCGTCCATGCGTTCGACCCTGGCGATCCAGCCGCCCTGGTCGGTTTCGTACGGGTGTCTGTGATTGGCGGTCGAATTGGGCAGCACCACCTCGTCACCGACCACGGGGATGCGGCCGAGACCGGTCAGCACCAGGCCGCCGAGCGTTTCGTATTCGCCTTCTGGCGCGTCGTAGCCGGTGGCGCGGGAGACCTCGTCGATGCGCAGCAGGCCCGAGCAGTCCCAGCCGTCGGAGACCCGGCGCACGTCGCGCTCCTCTTCGTCGTGCTCGTCGCGCACGTCGCCGAGGATCTCCTCGATCAGGTCCTCCATGGTGACCATGCCCGCGGTGCCGCCGTACTCGTCGACGACCAGCGCGACCTGCATGCCGTCGGCGCGGACGCGTTCGAGCACCTCGTCACCGTCGAGGCTGGCGGGCACCACAGGAACAGGGCGCGCAAGCAGCTGCAACGGGATGGTGCTCCGCACGTTCGCGGGATGGGTGAACGCCTGCTTGACGTGCACAACGCCGAGGGTGTTGTCGAGATCGCCGTCGATCACCGGGAACCGCGAGTAGCCGGTGCGGCTGGCGGCGGCGATCAGATCGGCGATGGTGTCGGACTTGTCCAGCGACTCCACCTTCACCCGCGGCGTCATCAGCTCCTCGGCGCTGCGCTCGCCGAACTGCAGCGAGCGGTCCATCACCAGCGCGGTGCGTTGATCCAGCGCGCCGCGCTGCGCGGAGGTGCGCACCAGGGAGCCGAGCTCCTGCGGCGAACGCGCCGAGCGCAACTCCTCCGCGGGCTCGACGCCCAGGCGGCGCACCACCCAGTTCGCGGTGCTGTTCAGGAAGTGGATCATCCACTCGAACACCACCGAGAAGGCGACCATCGGGCCCGCGGTCATCCGCGCGGTCGCCATCGGCTTGGCGATGGCGATGTTCTTGGGCACCAGCTCGCCGTAGATCATCGACAGCGAGGTGGCCAGCACCAGGGCCAGCGCCAGCGAGACGCCATTGGCCGCACTCGAGTTCAGGCCGACGGCGGTGAACACCGGCGCGAGCAGGCGGGCGATCACCGGCTCGGCGATGTAGCCGGTGATCAGCGTGGTGATGGTGATGCCGAGCTGGGCGCCGGACAGCTGGAACGACAGCGTGCGGTGCGCCTGCCTGACCATCCGCGAGCGCACGTCACCGGTGCGGGCGTGCGCCTCGACGGTGCTGCGTTCCAGGGCGGTGAGGGAGAATTCGGCAGCGACGAACAGCGCGGTGCCTGCGGTGAGTGCGACGAACCCGACCAGGCTGAGAATGGTGAGGACGGTGGACACGATCAACACCGCCCGCGGAGCGCGGAATCACGGGACGCGCGGGGACGAGCTGGTTCGGGCTGGCTTGCTGTTAGAAGGAGAGCGCCGGGTTTGTCACCCGGCTCGGTAGAGGAGCCCTCCTGTGCGGCGCCCTCGGACGCGGGTGACAACTTGTTCCTTTCGGCATGCGGGATCGTGGCGCCGGGCGGACCCGGCAACCACCATGCTACCGGCCGACGCGGTGGATCGCGTCGGCCGGTAGCGGCGCCGTTCGCGTGTCGGTGCTCACCATCCGCTGGGCAGCGGACGTCCTTCCGCGAAGCCCGCGGCGGACTGCACGCCGAGCACGGCCTTGTCGTGGAATTCGGTGAGGGTGCGGGCGCCCGCGTAGGTGCACGCGCTGCGCACGCCGGAGCAGATGTGGTCGATCAGGTCCTCCACGCCGGGGCGCTCCGGGTCCAGTCGCATGCGCGAGCTGGAGATGCCCTCCTCGAACAGCGCCTTGCGCGCCCGATCGAATCCGCTGTCGGTGGCGGTGCGCGCGGCGACGGCGCGCTTGGAGGCCATGCCGAAGCTCTCCTTGTAGGCGTTGCCGTCGCGGTCCACCCGGAGATCGCCGGGGGACTCGTAGGTGCCCGCGAACCAGGAACCGATCATCACGTTGGACGCGCCCGCGGCCAGCGCCAGCGCCACGTCGCGCGGGTGCCGGACACCGCCGTCGGCCCAGACGTGCACGCCGAGTTCCTTTGCCGCGGTGGCGCATTCGGCAACTGCCGAGAACTGCGGGCGACCGACGCCGGTCATCATCCGCGTGGTGCACATGGCGCCGGGGCCGACACCGACCTTGACGATGTCCGCGCCCGCCGCGGCGAGATCACGGGTGCCCTCGGCCGAAACCACGTTGCCCGCGACCAGCGGCACGCCGAGGCCGAGGTCGGCGACCGCGCGCAACGTCTCGAGCATCTTCGCCTGGTGGCCGTGCGCTGTGTCGATGACGAGCAGGTCGGCGCCCGCGTCGACCAGCGCCTTGGCCCTGGCGGCCACGTCGCCGTTGATGCCGACCGCGGCCGCGACGCGAAGCTGGTCGTTGCCGTCGACGTTGGGCTGGTAGATGGCCGCGCGGATGGCGCCGGTGCGGGTCATCACGCCGGCCAGCGAGCCGTCCTCGTCGGCGAGCACGGCCAGGTGCGCGTGCTCGGACTCGAGCAGGTCGAACAGTTCGCGGGGAGAAGTGCTCGCGGGCGCCTGCACGAAATCGGTGACGGCGACCTCGCGCAGCCGGGCGAAACGGTCCACGTCGGTGCACGAGCCCTCGGTGACCACGCCGACCGGCTTGCCGTCCTCGACCACGACCAAGGCTCCGTGCGCACGCTTGTGCATCAGCGCAACGGCCTCGGAGACCGACCGATCCGGGTCGAGGGTGACCGGGGTGTCGGCGGTGAGCGAGCGGCTCTTGACGAACGCGATGGTGTCGGCGGCCGCGCTGATCGGCAGGTCTTGCGGGAGGACGACGAGGCCGCCGCGCCGCGCGACCGTCTCGGCCATGCGGCGGCCCGCGACCGCGGTCATGTTCGCCACGACGATGGGAATGGTGGTGCCGGAACCGTCGACGGTCGACAGGTCCACGTCGAATCGGGACGCGACGTCGGTCCGGTTCGGGACGAGGAAGATGTCGTTGTAGGTGAGGTCGTACGGCGGCTGGTGTCCAGGGAGAAACTGCACTTGACCCATACTAACCGTGAGCTCGGGGTCGCGCGGCAATTCTCCGGCGCACCGGGGCTGCGGTCCCAACTGGCGGGACTGGGCGTCCGCGTCGCGGACTCCTGGCGCGGGGCCGAGCCAAACCGTCGTCAGGCAGCGGCTTGCGCGCGGGAGAGCTGAATTGTGGTGGCGCACATGACGACTACGGCGAGCGCGGTGATCAACACTCCGAAATCGTTGGTGCGCAAGTTCTCGTCGAGCACGGTGAGGCCGAGGAAGGCGGCGGCCAGCGGTTCGGCGATGGTGACGGCGGGCAGTGAGGCGGTGAGCGAACCGGCTTGGAAAGCGCGCTGCTGGAAGTAGACGCCGACCAGGCCGGAGGCGACCAGCGCCCACGTCTGCCAGCTGCCGAGGACGTGGCCGAGGCCGTGCTCGAACAGATCCGTGACGTAGGAGGTCAGCGCGGCGGCCAGCCCGTACAGCGCCCCGCCCGCCGCGCCGAACAGCAGCGCACGGTGGCCGCGGTCGCCGCTGCCGAGCGCGACAGCAACCGCGGCGGCGATCGCGCCGAGCAGAATCGCCAACGGAACGACCCAATCGCGCAGTGGCGCAGTCGAATCGCCTTCGGAGGGATTGCCGACCAGGAGAAAGCAGGCCAGTGCCGCGACCAGCGCCGACGCGGCAGCCCAGTTGCGCGCCCCGACCCGCCGTCGATTGAGCCGCGCCGACAGCGGCAGCGCGAACACCAGCGAACTGACCAGGATCGGCTGCACCAGCAGCACCGGCCCCAGCGCGAGCGCCGCGACCTGCATCGCGTACCCACCCACGTCCCCGCCGACCCCGGCCCACCAACGCGGACTGCGCACGAGCGCCCCGACCAACGACTGCTCCTCCGGCACCGCCGCCGCGGCCCGCTGCTGCGCCACCGCCGCCACCGCGAACAACAGCGCGGCGACAAGCGCGCAAACCACGGCCCCCAACGGATGATGCGGCACCGACTCAGTTTGCCCGCCAATAGCCGACCCGCCCATCCGCCCCACCGCACCCGGCGCGTCGCCTGTGCACCCCGGGCGTGTCGCGACCACTGATGCCCGCATCGACCGGGCTGACACAAATCTTGTGCACGCCTCACATAGTCGGTGCCTGTGTGAGGCGTGCGGTGGGTGTGTGGTGACTCTGCCGCGGGCGAATCCCGGTGTGCGCGCGAGGCGGTCGGTTGGGGCGGTGGCGTTGGCCGGTGCCGCGGCGGCGGGCTGGCCGGTGGTGTCCGGTGTCGGCGCAGATCTTGTGTACGCCGCACTGGGTTGGCGCCTGCGCGAGGTGTGCCCGCATCGCCGCCCGCACCGAGCCCGGTGAGCGCCTGCTGTGGAATGCCCGCTCAGTGCGTTGGCACAGATCTTGTGCACGCCTCACATAGTCGGTGTCTGTGTGAGGCGTGCGGTGGGTGTGTGGCGACTCTGGCGCGGACGAAACCCGGTGTGCGCGAGGCGGTCAGTTGGGGCGGCGGCGTTGGCCGGTGCCGCGGTGGCGGGGCTGGCCGATGTATCCCGCGTTGGCGCAGAGCTTATGTCGCCTCACTGAGTCGGCGCCTGTGCGAGGCGTGCACTAGGTGTGCTCGCATCGCCGACCGGCGCGCGGAGCCCGGTGGGTGCCTGGTGTGGAGGTTGCCCGCCGCGAGTGCGTTGGCACAGGTCTTCTGTACGCCTCACATAGTCGGTGCCTGTGTGAGGCGTGCAGTGGGTGTGTGGCGACTCTGCCGCGGACGAAACCCGGTGCGCGCGAGGCGGTCAGTTGGGCGGTATTGCCCGGAGCCGTGGCGGTGGGGCTGGCCGGCGGTGTCCGGCGTTGGCACGGATCTTGTGTACGCGTCTCTGAGTCGGCGCCTGTGCGAGGCGTGCACTAGGTGTGCCCGTGTCGCCGACCGGCGCGGAGCCCGGTGGGTGCCTGGTGTGGAGGTTGCCCGCCGCGAGTGCGTTGGCACAGATCTTGTGCACGCCTCACATAGTCGGTGCCTGTGTGAGGCGTGCGGTGGGTGTGTGGCGACTTCTGCGAGTGAATCCCGGTGCGCGCGAGGCGGTCAGTTGGGGCGGCGGCGTTGGCCGGAGCTGCGGCGGCGGGGCTGGCCCGTGGTGTCCCGTGTCGGGGTGAGGTCGGCCGAGCGGCGGCCCGCGCGGGTTCGGGGGGCCGGGGCGGAACCGTCGGAACGGGGCGCGATGCGATCGCGGGTGTCGGTGCGGCGACGGGACGGGGTGGTGTGCGCGTCCGCCGTGGAGCGTCGAGCGGATTCGGTTGCGGTGCTACGGCTTTCGGTCGACCGCGCACCCTCGGCGCGAGGTGGGCGGCCCGCGGCGGTGGTCGAGCGGTTGCCGCGGGAACGCCTTCCCTGCGAGGGGGTTTCGTCGTGTGACGTCGATCCCGTGGTGTGGCGGCGCCCGGAAGTCGCCTCGGCGGCGCGGCGCCCGTCGGACCCGGTGCCTGCCGTAGCCGCGCGTCCTCTGGACTTGGCCGCGGTGGTAGCCCGGGACCCGGTGGACTTCGCGCCCGCGGATCCTCGGCGTCCGTTGCCCTTCGCTCCCGCCGAAGCGGCCCGTTCGTCGGCGCCGTCGGACTTCACCGCGGTGGCGCCGGGCAGGGTGACCGGAACACCGGACGGTCTCCGCGCGCCGGTGATCGCGGCCAGCCGTCGATCACCGGGCGACACCTCGACACCTTCGATATCGACCCCCGCCTTGCGGGTCATCTTCTCCACGTCGGTCCGCTCGACCTCGGTGACCAAGGTGACGACGACGCCGTCCTCGCCCGCGCGGGCGGTGCGGCCCGCCCGGTGCAGGTAGGCCTTGGGCTCCGCGGGCGGGTCGACGTGCACGACGAGGGAGATGCCGTCGACGTGGATGCCGCGGGCGGCGACGTCGGTGGTGACGAGCACCGGGACGCTGCCGTCGGCGAAGGCCGCGAGCGTTCGCGTCCGGTTGTTCTGCGCCTTGCCGCCGTGCAGCGCGCCCGCCGCGACACCGGCGGCGCGCAGTTGCTTGGCCAGCCGGTCGGCACCGTGCTTGGTGCGGACGAACAGAATGGTGAGCCCGTCGCGGGACGCGATCTCGGCGACGACGTCGCGCTTGTCGGCCTTGTGCACGAACAGCAGGTGGTGCGACATGGTGGCGACCGCGGCCGACGGCGGCGCGGTGGAATGCGTCACAGGCGAGCGCAGGTAGCGCTTGACCAACTTGTCGACATCGCCGTCCAGGGTGGCGGAGAACAGCAGACGCTGACCGTCTTTCGGCGTCCGGTCGAGCAACTTGGTGACCTGCGGAAGGAAGCCCATATCGGCCATGTGGTCGGCCTCGTCCAGCGCGGTGATCAGCACGTCGGACAGGTCGGCCGAGCCTTGCAGGATCAGGTCCTGCAACCGGCCGGGGGTGGCGATGAGCAGGTCGACGCCGCGCGCCAGCCGGTCGGCCTGCCGCTTGATCGGCGCGCCGCCCACCACCGAGGCGATGCGTAGTCCGAGCGCGAGCGCGGGCTCGTCGAGCGCGCGCTCGATCTGCGCGGCCAGCTCTCTCGTGGGCACCAGCACGAGTCCGCGCGGTCGCCCCGGCTTGGCGGCGCCGCCCGCGAGCCGCGCCAGCATGGGCAGTCCGAAGGCGAGTGTCTTGCCGGATCCGGTCGGGCCGCGCCCGAGCACGTCCTTGCCCGCCAGCGTGTCCGGGACCGTCGCGGCCTGGATAGGGAAGGGCGCCTCGATGCCGTCGCGGCGTAGCGCCTGGACGAGCGGAACGGGCAGGCCCAGATCAGCGAAGGTGACGCTGGGCGCCGCAGCGGCGGGCGAGGGAGTCAAAGGGTGGGGGCCTTTCGTGTGTTTCGACGTGCGCGACGAGTTCGGCACGCGAACGGGCGCGGCGGACCGCGACGTCCTGAACGGAGTGAAGCGAGCGACCGGCGACCGCCGGATCGAGGAGGTCAGTGGTGGAACAACCGACTGAGTTCGACCAGCCAGGGTACCGCGACGGCCAACGTGGGAACCACGAGGATGGCGACCGAGCCGAGATACGCGGCCGAGGCCACCCGGAAATCACCGACCCGCCCGCTCAGCCGCTGGATGCGGATCAGCGTGGTGGGACCGCCCGCGGCCAGCGCGCCCTGCGGCGCGGTCGACTTCGCGCACGCCACCAGCGCCCGCGCGAGCGGCTTGGGACCGGTGACCTTGACGGCGGAATCGTCGGCGAGCAACTCGATCAACAGCTTGACCGAGCCGAGCGCGGCCTTGCTGCGCACCACCCGAGGAAACGCCTCGTGCACCGCGGTGAACGCCTCGAGCACCAGATCGTGCCTGGCCCGCAGGTGCGAGCGCTCGTGGCTGACGATGGCCTTGACCTCGGACTGGTCCAGGCTGGTCAGCGTGCCCGCGCTGAGCACAACCCGCTGGCGAAGGCCGGGCAGACAGTAGGCGATCGGTTCGGGCGCGGCGAGCACCCGGATGTCGTGCGCGGGCCGGTGCGGACCGCTCTGGTCGAGCAGGTCGACAAGCATGCGGTGCCGTGCCCGGCGCCTGCGGGTGTGCACGCCGACGCGGATCACCGAGAAGATCAGCCGCGCGCCGATCAACAAGGTCAGCGCGAAGACGGTGACGTAGGCCAGCCACAGCGGCAGGCCGAGCGCGTCGATCTCGCGGGTGGGTGAGGTGGTGGGACGTCCGTCGGGCCCCGGCACCAGCAGTTCGGCGGCGATCGCGAGACCGGAACCGAACGCGCTGAGCACGGCGGCGAGCGCGATGGCCTGCCACAACACGAGTGCGGCGCGCGGCGTCCGGTACGGCCACGTCGCGCGGCTGAGCAGCGCAGGGGCGGGCCCCGCGAGAAGCAAGGCGAGACCGGCGAAGACCGGCGCGGTTGCGTTCATCGACTCAGCTCACTGCGTTGTGGGGCCTGGCGCTCACGGCTTTGTGAGGCCCGGGGGCCGTGCGGCCATCCCCGATACTACTTGGGCGGTGGTTGATTGCCTTCGGATGCCTCGAGCTTAGCGAGTGCCTCGCGCAGCGCATCCGCTTCGTCGCGTCCGACCTGCTCCACGAAATGCACCAGCGCGGCGGCGCGGCTGCCTGCGGCGTCGGCCTGTTGCAGCGCGTCCACCATCAGCGAGGCGACCAGTTCGTCCCGGGTGTGCACGGGCGCGTACCGATGCGCGCGGTCGTCGCGCCGCTGGACCACCAGATTCTTCTTGGCGAGTCGCTGCAACACGGTCATCACCGTGGTGTACGCGAGTTCGCGGCGCGCGGCCAGTGCTTCGTGCACCTGCCGGACGGTCTGCGGTTCATCGCTCGACCACAACTGGTCCATGACCGCTTTCTCGAGTTCACCGAGTCCTGCCATTCCCCAAGTTTACGGACCCAACGACACGAATGCGTACTACACCCTGTCGTAACTGTCCGGTAGCTGTGTGGTATTGGTCATACCTCGCGAACGGGATGGATCACTCCGCGGTCGCGCCCGGCAGTACGTGCCGGGCGCCGATCGGCACGATCATCGGCCGACCGGACACCGGGTCCTCGAGCACCGAGGCGTCCAACCCGAAGACCTCTTTGAGCAGCGCGGCGGTGACGATGTCGGCAGGGGCGCCCTGCGCGACGATCCGTCCGGCGTGCATGACGACGAGCTGATCGCTGTACCTGATGGCCAGGTTCAGGTCGTGCAGCACCATCACCACGGTGCGGCCGAGATCGTCGTGCAGCCGGTCGACCAGATCGAGCACCTCGAGCGAATGCGCGAGATCCAGGTAGGTCGTCGGCTCGTCGAGCAACAGGATGTCGGTGCCCTGCGCCAGCGCCATGGAGATCCAGGCGCGCTGGCGCTGGCCGCCCGAGAGCTCGTCGAGCGCGCGGTCGGCCAAGTCGGCGATGCCGGTCTGCTCGAGCGCGGTCATCACCTCCGTCTCGTCCGCCGCCGACCATTGCCGGATCCAGGACTGGTGCGGATGACGCCCGCGCGCGACCAGGTCGGCGACCGTCAACCCCTCCGGCGCGACCGGCGTCTGCGGAAGCATGCCGACGACGCGCGCGACGTCCTTGGTCTTCATCGAGGAAATGGCCTTGCCGTCCAACAGGATTCGGCCCCCGCGCGGCCGCAGCAACCGGCCGAGCGAGCGCAGCAGGGTGGACTTGCCGCAGCCGTTGGGGCCGATGACGGTGGTGATCACACCGGGGGTGATGTCCAGGGTGAGCCCGTCGACGATGACGCGGTCGCCGTAGCCGAGGCTGATCTGTTCTGCGGCCAGCTGGTGCGCGGCGGCGGTGGTGGTGACGGTCATGACAGGGTCGCCTTCCGGTTCATACGCACGAGCAGGTACAGCAGGAACGGTCCGCCGAATCCGGCGGTCACGATGCCGACGGGCAGGTCCATCGGAAACAGCGTGCGCGCGGCCGCGTCCGCTCCGACCACCAGGATCGCACCGATCAGCGCCGAGCCGATCAACGGTTCTCCCGGCGTGCGCAGCAGTCGCCGCGCGATCTGCGGTCCGGCCAGCGCGACGAACGCGATCGGACCGGCGGCCGCGGTCGCCACCGAGGCCGCCACCACCGACGCGCCGATCAGGATGGCCTGCTGGGTCTGGATTCGCACGCCGAGCGACCTGGTGGTCTCGGTGCCGAGCCGCAGCGCGGCCAGCGTGCGCGCCGAACCCACCGCGACGAGCGCGACGACGGCCAGCGCGATTGCCGCGGGCACGAACTGGTCCCGGTCGGCGCCGTTGAGCGATCCGGTCAGCCACAGCTGCGCGCGGGCGGCGTCCTGCCAGGTTCCGAGCGTGAGCACCCAGTTGATGCCGCCCATGAGCAACATGTTGACGCCGATGCCGATGAGCACGAGACGCAGTCCGGTCGCGCCGAATTCGCCTGCGGCGGTGCGGCCGAGCGCGAGCGTGTAGATCACGGCGGCGGTCAGCAATCCGCAGACCAGCGCGGCAAGCGGTGCGCCGAGCGTGGCGGCGAAGCCCGTCGTGGCGCCGCCGGTGGCGACCAGTACCGACACCGCGCCGAGGCTGGCTCCCGTGGTGATGCCCAGCATGTCGGGACTGGCGAGCGGGTTGTGCAGGATCGACTGGGTGATCGCGCCCGCGAGTCCGAGTGCCGCGCCGACGATCACGGCGGTGAGCGCGCGCGGCAGCCGCGAGTCGAGCACGATGTAGCGCTGCGATCGGCTGCCGCCGCCGGAGAGCACGTCGAGCACCCGCCCGATCGGAATGTGCGTGTCGCCCACGGCGATGTCCACGCAGAACAGGGCGAAGGCCAGCGCCGCGAGCGCCAGCACGATCGCGACCATCACCGGTCGCAACACCAGCGAGACCGGACCGATCCGCAAGGCGGGCCGCACCCGGCGCAGCTCGGCCGAAACGGCCTGCGTATCCGTGGTTTTCACGTCGACGTTCACCGCGTCCTCCCGGCGGTCGCGGTGACGGATCGTTCGAGCCTCACAGGTTCACCAGCTTTCGGCGGCGCACGAGCGCGATGAAGAAGGGGGCGCCGACGACGGCCAGCATCACACCGGCCTGGAGCTCGCCCGGCCGCGCGACGAGCCTGCCCGCGACGTCGGCGACCAGCAACAGCAGCGCGCCGAGCAAGCCCGAATAGGGGATGAGCCAGCGGAAGTCGGGTCCGGTGAACAGCCGCGCGGCGTGCGGGACGATGAGTCCGAGGAAGGCGATCGGTCCGACGGCCGCGGTCGCACCGCCGCACAGCAGCACCACCGCGGTGAGCCCGAGGGCGCGGCTGCGGCCGACGTGCACGCCGAGCCCGCGCGCGACCTCGTCGCCGAGGGTGAGCAGATTGAGACCGGGCGCGGCGACGACGGCGAGCAGCAAGCCGAGCGCCAGGAACGGCAGCACCTGCCAGAACACCTGCGCGTCCCGCCCTGCGACCGCGCCGACCACCCAGAAGCGATAGGTGTCCAGCGCCGAGGGATCCAGCAGCACAATGGCATTCGTCATGGCCTGCAAGAACGCGGTGAGCGCGGCGCCCGCGAGCACCAGGCTCAGCGGGCTGGCCTTGCCGCCGCCGATGGACGAGAACCCGAAGACGGCGAGCCCGGTCAGCAACGCTCCGGCGAACGCGAACCAGATGTACTGCTCGGCCAAGGTGAAGCCGAACAGGTACATGCTCAGCGCGGCGAGAAAGGCCGCGCCGGAATTGAGTCCGAGCAGGCTCGTGTCCGCCAGCGGGTTGCGGGTGTAGCCCTGGATCAGCGCGCCGGTGACGCCGAGCGCGATGCCGGTGAGCAGCGCGAGCGCGGTACGCGGCAGTCGCAGCGACCGCACGATCTGCTCCTCGGCGGTCTGCGCCGGGCAGCTGAACGGTCCGCCCTGGCAGGTCAGCGCGTCGCGCACGGCGTCGTAGACGGTGCCGGGCGACAGCGACCGCGAACCGAGCGCGATGCTCGCCACCGCCGCGAGGAACAACAGCGCGAACAGGAGGACAAGGCCGGTCAGGCGACGCCGCCTCACAGTGGCAAGGGGTGTCACGGTGAAGTACTGCTCCTGTCGTTGTGGTGCTGAACCTATGTTGTGCCCCGGGGTTGCCAGGTTGGGTAAGCCTAACCTATCTTCCGAACTCGACTCTATGAGGAGCCGATCCCGAGGAGGTTCGATGCTCGAGCCATTGACAACCCGCCAGGTCCGCGACGCCGAGGTGGCGTTCGGTCGTGCCTGCACCCGGCTGCGGGCCTTGCAGCCGGAGCATCCGCGGGTGTATGCCGTTGCCGCCATGGGTGATCAGGGCAAACGCCGATGGTGGAAGCTGTCCGAGGGGCTGCGCGAGGGCCGCATCGAGCTGATGTACCGGCGCCACGCCGCCGAGATGATCAGCGCCGACACCGCCGCCGAAGTGGTTGCCACCGCGCTGATCCACGCGGTGATCGGACGGGTGGCCGCGCTGCTCGTCGCCGAGGGCAAGGCGTGGGATCCCGGCCTGGAGAACCTCTGGGTGCACCACGACAACGACGGCGGCATCGACTGGGCGGGCGTGGAGGACATCACCATTCGCGCGATCGACGGCGAACGCTCCGCCGGGGAGCCGGGTGTGGTGACGCTGCCCTGCGAGCGCGCCATGTTCGTCTGGTTGGCGCATCGCTGCGAACCGTCGCTGACCCTGATCCAGCACGGTCTCGCCCGGTGTTCCGGTCTGAGCGCGCGGCGGTTCTGGTCGCTGGTCGGCGAATCCCTCGGCGGCGCCGCGACTTACGTGCCGGATCTGGCCCGCACCGACGCCGAGGACGGCGCCCGGCGCGGCCAAGGACTGCTGCTCGCGCTGGAGGAGCGCGGACTGCCGGTCCGCCGCGCCGCCTGCCTGGTTCGCTGAGTTCACCCGCGTTCGCCGCGGCGGTGTTTTCCCGTCATCTCGGTTGGGTACTCTGCGCGCCGGTGAACCGCGGCCGATGCTGACGCGGCGCGTCGGTGTCTCGGAAGGCCCTGATCGTCAGCGCGAGGAGTGGCATGACTCAGCTGATGATCGTCGAGGACGACGACCGGGTACGGACCGCGTTGCGGCTGGCGATGGAAGACGAGGGCTACGACGTCGCCGAGGCCGAGGCCGCGGAGACGGCGCTGGATCACCTGCGCGACAACGGCGCACCGGACGTGATGATCATCGACCTGATGCTCGGCGGCATGGACGGCTTCACCTGTATCCGGGAGATCCGGCGCGACCACCAGGTGCCGATCATCGTGGTCAGCGCCCGCGACGACACCCACGACGTCGTGGCCGCCCTGGAGGCGGGCGCCGACGACTTCGTCACCAAGCCGTTCGAGGTCAACGAGATCACCGCCCGCATGCGCGCGCTGCGCAGGCGCGCGGCTCTGACCGCCGAACGCGACGCGCCCCAGGACATCGTGCTGGACGCCGCTCGCCGCCTTGTGCTTTCGCCGCAGCGCGGCACGGTCCGCTGCGGCGGGGACGACCTGCATCTCACCCTGACCGAATTCCGGCTGCTGTGCGAACTGGCCGAGAATCCCGGCTTCGTGCTCAGCCGTCCCGTGCTGCTCGACCGGGTCTGGGACCGCGGCTTCTTCGGCGACGAACGGATCGTCGACGTGCACCTGCGGCGGCTGCGCACCAAGATCGAGCGCGACCCGTCCGATCCTCGCCTCATCGTCACCGTGCGCGGCCTCGGCTATCGCCTCGATGTCCAGGACTGATCGCCGCCGCGCGCTGGTCCCGTTGCGGAGTCTGCGCGGGCGAGTCGTCTTCGCCTTCGCGTCCAGCGCGAGCCTGGTGGCCTTGGTTCTCGTCGCGTCCGTCTTCATGATCGGCCGCGATTACATGGAGTCCCAACGTGTCCGGGCCGTGGAGCGGGGCGCGGAGGCGCACGCCGAGATGCTGCGCGCCCTGCTCGAGGACCCCGGCGCGAACGGCGCCACCGCACTGGGCGCGCTGAACCCGCCGCCCGACACCGTGGTGCTGCTGCGGTGGAACTCCGAATGGTTCAGCAGCGACCCGGATTTCGACTCAGATCTCGCCATGGTGCTGCCGCACGGCCACGGCAGGCGCGGACCGGGCCCCACCGAACGCGTCGTCCTCGACGGGCGGTCGTTCCTGCGGACCGGGGTGGTGCTCGGTGAAAAGGGCGGCGTGCTCTACGAATTCGCGCCGCTGACCGAGCTCGAGGCCACCCTGCGCATGCTGCGCAACGTGTTGCTCGTCTGCGGCCTCGCCGCGGTCGCGATCGGCGCGGCGCTCGGCGTGTGGGCGAGCCACCACGCGCTGAAGCCGCTGCGCCAAGTGGCACGGACCGCGGCCCGAATCGCCGCGGGGGAGCACGAGATCCGGCTGCCGAGCTCCCGCGACCGGGACCTCTCGACCACGGTGGACGCGTTCAACGCCATGGTCGACGCGCTGCAACGGCGCATCGAGCGGGAACGCAGGCTGGTGTCCGACATCGGTCACGAGCTGCGTACCCCGCTGACCACGCTGACCACCGGTGTCGCCGTGATGAACAGGCACACCGAGGAACTGCCCGAGCGGCCGCGCCAAGCGCTCGGCCTGGTGAACGCCGAACTCGACCATCTGCGGCGCCTACTGGAGGATCTGCTCGCGCTGGCCAGGGCGGAGGCGGGCATCCACCGCTCGGATCTGGAGCCGCTCTCGCTCGGCGAGTTGCTGTCCAACACCCTCGCGGCGCGCAACTACGACACCGCGTTGCTGCATGTCGAGTCGGATGTCGTCGTCGAGGGCCGAAAGATCGAGTTGGAGCGCGCCGTAGCCAATCTGCTGGAGAACGCGGACCGGCACGGGGACGGCGTCGTCGGGGTGCGGGTCGGCAGGGAGGGGCAGCACGCCGTGCTCGCCGTCGACGACGCGGGCCCCGGCGTTCCGGAACCCGACCGCGAGCGCATCTTCGAGCGCTTCGCGACGGTCCGCACGAGCCGGCGGTCCACGGCGGGCACCGGCATCGGGCTCGCCCTCGTCGCGGAGACGGTGGCCGCGCACCGCGGCGCCATCGCGTGCGTCGAAAGGCCTGGGGGCGGTGCGCGTTTCGTCGTTGTGCTGCCCGCCGTCGCGGTTCGTCATGAAATCGCAAACTGATCGTTCGAATCGTCGCAATGAAGCTCGGTCATCATGATCACCGTGAGGCAGCCCCGGTCGTGGAGTCGTGCGCGGTTCCCGCGGCCGGGTTGCTGCGCACCCACCCGGTCACCGGAATCCCTGGCCGGACACCGCCGTTCGTCACGGAGGAGGACGCTGTGCCTCGGCGGATCGACCGCCCGATGAGCCGAGCGCGCGACCGACGAATCCGGCGGTGTGCCATCAGGGGTTCCGGTGCCCGACAGGACTCACGCGCGCGTCGAGCGGGGTCATGACGGCCGACGAATCCGCGGACGAAGTCCGCGTGCGGCTGCGTTTTCCCGACGGGGGAGCCGTCCTCGAATACCGCGCCGCCGCGGCCGTCGCGCGGAGGTTGTCCGTCGAACTGGGCCGCTACGGCGTGAGCGTCACCGTCGACGATCAGGTGCACGCGGAGCTGGCCGCACTGCCCAACACCGAACTCTGGTCGCGCTGAGCGCCTTTCGGTGGGAGCTGATCGGTCCGGAAGCCGAAGTCGCGTCGGAACGTCCGGCGCGCGAATGCGTTTCGACCGAGAAACGACCGGGGCCCGGCGTGTCGACGCCGGGCCCCGATGACGCTCGTGGCGAGATCAGCCGATGCTGAAGGGCTTGCCCCACAGCGTGATCACCGACATCACGTTGGTGGTCTCGACCTTCACCTTGACGAACGAGCGCGCCTGCGCGTAACCGCCACAGCCGGACAGGCCGATGGTGGTGTCGGCCCAGGTGACGCTGCCGCTGGTGCCCTTGAACTTGTTGCGCTTCTCGTGCGACTCGTTGCCGAAGTCGTCGGACTCCTCGATGTCGAGGACGTAGAACGACTTGGCCTGGCCGGGTCCGAGCGACAGCTCGCCGCCGCTCTCGGCGCCGACGTTCGGCTCCACCTGGTCCCCGCTCCAGTCCACCTCGCCGGTGACGCCGCCCTCGACGCCGCCGCCGTCGATGTTGACCTGGCAGCCGACGACGTAGCCCGGGTAGATCTTGCCGCCCTTGGCATTCGGGCCGGACAGCTCGACCTGCGCGCTGGCCGACACCCAGGCGTTGCGGTGCACCGGGGTCGAGCCCATGGACGGGCTGATGGTGGCGGACTCGCCGACCAGGCGCACCGTGACGACGGTGCCGTCGGTCAGGGTCTTGGTGATCTCGCCGCCGGGCAGCGGGACGAAGGTGTCGGCGTGCGCGGCGCCGGTGGAGAACAGGCCCACCGCGACGGTGGCCGCGGCGCCGAGCCCCGCCGCCCGTGCGATGCTCTTGCGATCGATCATGGTTGTGTTGCCCCTCGAGGGTTGAAGTCGCTTCAGCGCGAGTGTGTTTCGTGGACCACTGCCGACGTCAGCCGATGCTGAACGGCGCGCCGTAGAGGGTGGTCTTGGAGTAGTGGTCGCCGATGATCTCGACGACGGTGTAGGCGCGCGCCTGGGCGTAACCCGCGCAGCCCTGGATCTCGATCTCCACGTCCTGATACTCGACCGAGTAGACGCCGGGCTTCAGGATGTCCTTGTAGTCGATCTGGACGAACTTCACCTGGCCGGGGCCGAGTTCGAGGCCGATCGAGCCGCCGATGCTGCCGCCGCTGAGGTCGATGCCGCCGGAGACGCCCGCGCTGATCGCGTCGTCGCCGATGCTCACCTGGCAGCCGACGATGTAGCCGGTGTTCAGCTGGGAAGCGCCGTGCGTCGAGGAGTTGTTGGTGCCCGCTCCGTTGGCGGGGCCGTTGTTGGGGCCGACCTCGCCCTCCGGGGTGACCGTGACGTCGGCGACGACGGTGCCCGAGACCCAGGCGACCCGGCCCGCGCCGTTGGCGGCCAGCGAGGGCGAGATCACCGCGCGCTCACCGGTCCTGGCGATCGTGACGCCCGGTCCGACCCGCTCCCCGTTCGGCAGTGGCACAAAGGTGTCCGCGTCGGCAGCGCCGGTGGACAGCAGGCCCATGGCAACGGCCGCGGCGGCGCCGACGCCCGCGACGCGGCCGCCGCTTCGCAGACCGCTGGAGCGATTCATGCTCATACTTCCCCTCATCAGGTTGGAACGTTGCGCCTCGCGGGTGGAGACGGAGAGCCTCCGCGAGGCGCACCCGAGCTTGATCAATCGCGTTGTCCACCCGATGAACCGCCGTCGCCCGCGTCGATGAACGCTCCGGGACGCTCGTGTGTCCAGTTCTTTGCGATCGTGTGTCGACGGCCGACACGAACTCGACATGTGCTGTCGCGGTGCGATGTTCGCGTGCGAGGAAGCGAGAATGGAGGCGTCGGAAGTAATGAGCGGCGGGCTCCACGTGGTGACGTGGAGCCCGCCGCGGCAGTGGATCGGGGTCACCGCAGCCCTCGGGACTCTCTCGATCCTGACGCCGAGATGAGTATAGGTCAGGCTTACCTAACTTGGCAACAGGTGGCTTTCCGCCGCGTGTCGTGTGACATTTTCGCCGCCCGCGGCACTGGCGTGTCGTGCGGGACCGGTCCTACTCTGTCGCCCGACACGAACCGCGAGATCCCCTGACCCAAAGGGATTTTCGTCGCAAACCGTACAGACCGGCGCGTCGACCACCGCCGAGTACCGGCCCGTCCGGGGCACGTGTCGGGACCGTGTGTGCCGATGCCGAGGAGTCGTATCCGTTTTGTCCGTTCACCGATCGTTTCGTTCGCGTCCGCTCGCCGCCCTGCTGGCCGCGACCGCCCTGTTCGCCGCGATCTCGTGTGGCGCCGAACAGCCGACGTTGCGCAACCATGCGGAAAGTCCGTCCGCGCACGTCCCCGCGCACTGGGATTACGACGCCGAGGGGCCCGACCACTGGGCCGACCTGGACCGTGACTTCCTGACCTGCCGCAGCGGCCACGAGCAGTCGCCGGTCGACCTGTCCGGATCCGCCCGGCTCGACCCCGCCGACCACATCGACGTCGAGTACCGGCCGATCCCGGCGGTTCGCTTGGTCAACAACGGCCACACCGTCCAGGCGGAGGTGCCCGAGGGCAGCGGCAACCGCATCCTCGTCGCGGGCGAGCCCTACGAGCTGCTCCAGTTCCACTTCCATCTGCCCAGCGAGCACACCGTCGACGGACGTGGCGCCGCGATGGAGTTGCACCTGGTGCACAAGAACAACGCGGGACGACTCGCCGTGCTCGGCGTGCTGATGGAGGCGGGCCAAGGCCCCTCGGTGTTCGGACCGCTCCTGGCCGCCACGCCGAGAACCGCGGACGCGGCGGTCTCCTTCGACGGACCGCTCGATCCGTCGGCGTTCCTGCCCGCCGCGCGCGATCAGTTCCGCTACCGCGGGTCGCTCACGACGCCGCCGTGCAGCGAGGGCGTGTCCTGGACGGTGTTGAGCGCGCCGGTCGCGGTGGCGCCGGAGGAGATCGAGCTGTACCACTCGCTGTTCGCGCACAGCAACCGGCCGACCCAGCCGCTCAACGGCCGCACCGTCACCCTGGCCGGTAACTGAACCCGCCGCGTTCGACTGTTTCGTGTGGTGTAAAGCTGGGTTCATGACGCAACAGGAGACCGGGGCCGTTCGTTCGCTGGCCGATGTCACGCCGGAGCTGATGAACAAGGTCAGCGAGGGCACCTTCGCGGACCTGATCGGACTGCGCTACACCGAACTGCGCCCGGACCTGGTCCGCGGCGAGTGGGTCGTCAAGCCGCACCTCTACCAGCCGGCGGGCATCCAGAACGGCGGCGTGTACTGCACCGTCATCGAGACGCTCGCCAGCATCGGCGGCGGCGTCTGGTACGGCGAGCGCGGCACCGTCGTCGGCGTGAACAACAACACCGACTTCCTGCGCGCCGTGCGCGAGGGCACCCTCTACGGCGAGGCGACCCCGCTGCACCAGGGCCGCACCCAGCAGCTGTGGCAGGTCGTGATCACCGACGAGGAACAGCGCGTGGTGGCCCGCGGTCAGGTCCGGCTGCAGAACCTGCCCAAGCGCGACTGACCCTGCTCTCGACTCCGCGCTGTCGACCGGCGCGCGGGGAAGTGGCGTGCCAGAATGACCGTCACCCGTCCGTCGACCGGTGAGGAGTCCGGATGCGACTGTCGCCGCACGAGCAGGAGCGCCTGCTGCTGAGCTACGCCGCCGAGCTGGCGCGGCGCAGACAGGCTCGCGGACTGAAGCTCAACCATCCCGAGGCGGTCGCCCTCATCACCGATCACGTGCTCGAGGGCGCGCGCGACGGGCGCACCGTCGCCGAGCTGATGTCGTCCGGGCGCACCGTGCTGTCGCGCGACGACGTGATGGCGGGCGTGCCCGAGATGATCCACGACGTCCAGGTGGAGGCGACCTTCCCGGACGGCACCAAACTCGTCACGGTCCACCACCCGATCGCCTAGGGCGCCACTATGATTCCTGGCGAATACTTCTGCGCCGAGGGCGTGATCGAGCTCAACGCGGGCCGCGACCGCGTCGAGCTGGACGTGGTCAACACCGGTGACCGCCCCGTACAGGTCGGCAGCCACGTGCACTTCCCGCAGGCCAACCCTGCGCTCGACTTCGATCGCGCCGCCGCGCACGGACGTCGGCTCGACATACCCGCGGGCACCGCGGTGCGATTCGAACCCGGTCTCGGCCAACGGGTTTCGCTGGTGCCGCTCGGCGGGACCCGTGAGGTGCACGGCATAAGCCTGACGCCGCCCGGACCGCTGGACGCGCCACGGACCGTCGAGGGGGAGCGGTGACCGAACTGAGCAGGGCCCGCTACGCCGAACTGTTCGGGCCGACCGTGGGCGACCGAATCCGCTTGGCCGACACCGATCTGCTGATCGAGATCACCGAGGACCGCTGCGGCGGACCGGGTCTCGCGGGTGACGAGGCGGTCTTCGGCGGCGGCAAGGTGCTGCGCGAATCCATGGGCCAGTCCCGCGCCACCCGCGCCGAGGGCGCGCCGGACACGGTCATCACCGGCGCGGTGATCGTCGACCACTGGGGAATCGTCAAGGCCGACATCGGCATTCGTGACGGCCGCGTCTGCGGCATCGGCAAGGCGGGCAACCCCGACACCATGTCGGGCGTGCACCAGGCCCTCGTGGTCGGCCCGTCCACCGAGATCATCGCGGGCAACGGCCGCATCGTCACCGCGGGCGCCATCGACTGCCACGTGCACTTCATCTGCCCGCAGCTGATGGAGGAGGCGCTCGGCGGCGGGATCACCACCCTCGTCGGCGGCGGCACGGGCCCGGCGGAGGGTTCCAAGGCCACCACCGTGACCCCGGGCGCCTGGCACCTCGCCAGGATGCTGGAGGCCACCGATCACTGGCCGCTGAACATCGTGCTGCTCGGCAAGGGCAACACCGTCAGCGAAGAAGCCATGTGGGAGCAATTGCGCGCCGGCGCATCGGGTTTCAAGCTGCACGAGGACTGGGGCTCGACACCGGCGGCGATCGACGCCTGCCTGCGGGTCGCGGACGCCTCCGGCGTGCAGGTCGCCCTGCACTCGGACACGTTGAACGAGGCCGGTTTCGTCGAGGACACCCTCGCCGCGATCGCCGGACGCGGTATCCACGCCTATCACACCGAGGGAGCGGGCGGCGGGCACGCGCCCGACATCATCACCGTCGCCTCGCATCCCAACGTGCTGCCGAGTTCGACGAACCCCACCCGGCCGCACACGATCAACACCCTCGACGAGCACCTGGACATGCTCATGGTCTGCCATCACCTGAGCCCGTCCATTCCGGAGGATCTCGCGTTCGCGGAGAGCCGGATCCGCCCGTCCACCATCGCCGCCGAGGACCTGCTGCACGACCTCGGCGCCATCTCGATGATCGGCAGCGATTCGCAGGCGATGGGCCGGATCGGCGAGGTGGTACTGCGCACCTGGCAGACCGCGCACGTCATGAAGCGCCGCCGCGGCTCGCTGCCCGGCGACGGCGCCGCCGACAACGCCAGGGTGCGCCGCTACGTCGCCAAATACACCATCTGCCCCGCCGTCGCGCACGGCTTGGACGACGAGATCGGCTCGGTGGAGGTCGGCAAACTCGCCGACCTCGTGCTGTGGGACCCGGCGTTTTTCGGTGTGCGCCCGCACGCCGTGCTCAAGGGCGGGGCGATCGCGTGGGCGGCCATGGGCGACGCCAACGCCTCCATTCCCACCCCGCAGCCGGTGCTGCCGCGCCCGATGTTCGGCGCGGCCGCACCGGTCGCGGCGGCCACCTCGCTGCACTTCGTCTCCGAACAAGCCGTCGAAGACGGACTCGCGGACCGCTTGGCTGTGCGCCGAAAGCTGGTGCCCGTCAAGAACGTTCGCCGTCTGTCGAAGTCGGACATGCCGCTCAACGACGCGCTGCCGCGCATCGAAGTGGAGCCGGACACCTTCACCGTCCGGGTCGACGGCGAGGTGTGGGCCGAGCAGCCCGCGACGGAACTGCCCATGGCGCAGCGCTATTTCCTCTTTTGACGCGCGGGCTCAGGCGCCGAACGACATGATCGCGAACGCGGCGCCCGCCGGATCGGCGAGTGCGGCGACGCGCGAGGGGCCAGGCAAGTCCTGCGGTTCGGCGAGCAGTTTGCCGCCCAGTTCCGCGGCGCGGGCGACCACGGCGTCCACCTCGGCGACACGAATGGTGATCGACCAGGAGGGCGCGGGTTCACCCGGCTGGGCGTGGTGTGCGCCGCCGAACTCGTGCCCGCCGGAACCGGGAGAGAGTGCCTGGTACGGGTTTTCGGTCGCGGTCTCCCACGCGGCGTTGGTGTGCTTCCAGCCGAGAACCCGCGCGTAGTGCGCCATCGCGTCGGCCGGAGCGCCCGGCGCGGCGTATTCCACCCAGCACGGGCCGTTGACGGCGCCCCAGTTCTGGCTGCCGGGATGCGTGATCAGCTGGGCGATCGCGTAATCCGCGCCCGTCGGATCGGTGAGCACCGCGAAGGTCAACTGCCCGAAGACATCTATCGGTTCGCAGAAGACGGTCGCGCCCGCGTCCCGCGCCTCGGCGACGGTGGCCGCGGCGTCGGCCACCGAGAAATACGGCGTCCAGGCCGCCGGGACAGTGCTGCCGTCCGGCGCCGTGGCCGGAGCGATGCCCGCCACCTGGGCGTCGCCCTGGCGCAGGATGGTGTAGTGGCCCGCCTCGGCGCCCTGATCCTCGGCCGTCCAGCCGAACAGGGCGGTGTAGAACTCGGCCGAGGCCGGGATGTCCGGGGCCGTGACATCGAACCAGCACGGGGCGCCCGCGGCGAATGCTTGCATGGTGTTCTCCTCGACGTGTAGGTGTCGTACACCGATACCGACGGCGTTCGGCTCGAAAAATCATCGCGCCCCGCGGCGGCACGCGACGCGCGGCTCGGTAAGGTGCTGCGAGCAAACTCCGGGGGCGGATCTCGTTCGCGCTCGGGCCGACATGGTTGTCACTGCGTGGAAGGGGACGCGAGTGCTGAGCGATCCGAATCAGGCCGCCGACGAATTGGCCCGCTGGGCCGAGAATCTGGAACGCACGGCGCAGAAGTACCAAGACCTGCAGGGCCGGATGGCGGCCTTGTCGGTGACCGAGAGCTCGGCCGACAACCGGATCAGCGTGACGGTCGACGCCAACGGCGTCACCACCGGCATCACGCTCGCCGCGGGTAGCCGCGGCATGGATCCCGCCGCCGTGGCGGCCGAACTCATGGCGTGCACCCGCCGCGCCCAGGCCCGGCTGCGCGACCAGGTCACCGATCTGGTGCACAACGTCGTCGGCGACGACGGGGCCGGACAGGCCATCGTCGGCCAGTACGCCGAGCGTTTCCCCGATCCGGCGCCCACCGCTGCGCCCGCCCCGGCGGAGCCGGTCTACACCCCGCCCGCCACCTACACCCCGCCCTCGGCCACGCCTGCCCAGCCACCCCAGGGCACCCGCAAGCCCGACCGGGACCAGACGGTCGTGCCGGACGAGCCGGACGAGGACGACCTGTACTACCGCCGCAAGTCCTGGCTGGAGTGAGGCGCGGGGAATTCCAGGCGGAACCGAAAGCGCCGTTGGCGCGTCATAGTCGGTAGGCCGTCGCCTGCGGCCGACACGAAACCGCGAGTGGAGGGTGAGGATTCGGATGGGCAACCCGGGTGATATCGCCATCGATCCCGGTGGGATGCGCGACCACGCCGCGAAGGTGGACGCCGTGCTCACCGGGCTTCCGACGGCGCGCGAGGCCGCCGAGTACCTAGCGCACGCCGACGACGGGTACGGGACGCTGGTCGGCCCGTACGCGAGGTCGATACTGAACCCCTTGCACGATCGAATCCTCGAGCGCCTGCGCACCGTCACCGAGGACGCCGAGCAGCTGCCGCCGAAGCTGCGGTTCGCCGCGGACTCGTTCGAGAATCTCGACGCGGGCCGCAAGAACGAGACCGACCGGCAGCGCGAGCAGATCGAACAGCAGGTCTAAGGGATGGGCTTCGACGACGCGAAGGCGCCGGAGGGCAACGAGCTGCTCGAGGAAGGCGTCGACCACCGCGACACGTACTACCAGGAAGACGTCTCGTTCCTACGGAACGTAGGCATTCCCACCGGCCAGAGGGACGGGCAGGACCCGAACGCGGGCATCTTCGCGGGCACCCCTTTCGGCGATTTCTTCGAGGGCGGCCACAAGGTCGTCGCCGGAGCCACCGGCGAACCGGGTAAAAGCTACGAGGGCGCCATGCAGGTCTGGGCGAGCATTTCCGCGGCCCAGGACGCCTTCGCGATCGCGGGTGATATCGCCAAGGGCATCCCGCTGGCGAAGTTCGATCCCTTCAACTTCCTGGGATCGATGCTGATGGGCTGGATGCTCGAGCACGTCGAACCGATGCGGAAAGCGCTGGATTCGCTTGCGGGCAGCAAGGATATGGTCGACGCGTACTCCGCTTCGTGGCAGGCGACGTCGACGAAGCTCGCCGAGGTCGCGGACGGCTGGAAGAAGGAGATCACCGACGGTACGGCGGGCTGGGTGGGCGCGACCGCGGACGCCTATCGCGTCAAGGCCGACGCCGTGATCGCCCAGATCGTCGGGCAAGCCGCGCTCGCGGACCTGCTGGCCCGGGTCAACGAGAAGATGGCGAAGATCGTGGAAGGCGTCCGCGGGATCATCACCGAGGTCCTGAACTCGCTGGCCGGAATGCTGGTGGAGATCGCCGCCATCCTCATCGCCAGCGCCGGAACGGCCTCCCCCGCACTCATCGCCCGCGCCGTCTTCGGGATCTCCACGGCCACCATGACCGTCTCCCAGATGCTGATGAAAATGGCGAGCTCGCTGATCAGCTTGGGCGCGCTGGTGCGCAACCTTACCCAGATCGTCGTCGCGGTCGTCGGTATCGAGAACGAGCTGGCCGAGGCCGGGGTGTAGCCGGAAAGCGCTGTCAGCCAGAGAATCCGGAGGCGCGCACGGCCGCAACGACGACGTCGGCGACGCCGCGCATACCCGTGAGCGTCGGGTGGTACGGCACCAAGGTCTCGGTGGCCACCAGCGGATCGAACCAGCGGACGCCCTCCGGTGCGCACATGTCGTGGCCAGCGGCCGGGGTGCGGGTGTCGATGTACGTCGCCCCGTGTTCCGCGGCGGCCCTGGCGACTACAAAGTTCAACCGGTCGAAAGCGCGCTGCACGGTGGCCGCGTCCTCGGGACGCAGGCCGACCAGTTCGGGGCAGCCGCCGTCGCGGACGTAGAGCGGCCAACCGTCCACGAACACCTTCGCGTTCGGGGCGAGTGCCGTAATGCGTTGCAACGCAGTGGAATACGCGCCGGAGATCGCGTCGATCGCGGCGTCCCACGCCGGGTCGGCGCACGCGCCGCCGCGCAGCCCGGCCAGGTGACAGGCGACCACGAACCTGGTCATCTCCGTGTCGTTCGCGCCGATGTGCACGGTGACCAGCCGGGTGTTCGGGCCGAGTCCGTCGAATTGCGGTGCGATGCCGGGTCCTTGGCCGGTGGTCAGGTGCGGGATGCGCGCCGAGCTGCACGTGCGGTCGTCGAGCCGCAGACCGAGATCGGCGGCGACCAGCTTGGGGGTGTTCGCGGTGGAGCGCGCGCACTGCAGCGGGGCGCTCGTGTCGAACCGTTGCACGCCCGTGGTGGCCGCGCCGGAATCGCCGAGCGCCACATACGCGGCGCCGCCGTCGGCGGGTGCGGCCGATGCCGGGACGTGCATGGTGGCGGCGAGCGAGGTGAGCAGGCCCGCGGCGACGGCGAGGGCGCGCGAGCGGTTCCGGACGGTCGTCATGGTGGTGTGGTGCTCCGGTTCGGTTCGGCTGTCGAAAGTGAGACGCACTGGTCTCTGTTTGTGGCCGAGACTACTGCGGCGGGGACCAGGCGAGACCGGTTTTCGACAACTTCCGGTGGCAGACTTGCGGGCATGACGACTTCTGGCTGGGCCGACGTGGACACCTACCTCGTGGACAATCTGGTGCGGGATCCGGATACCGAAGCGGCGTTGGCGGCGAACGCCGAGGCGGGCTTGCCCGCCATCGATGTGTCGGCGGCGCAAGGGAAGTTCCTTTCGCTGCTCGCCCGCTCGACCGGGGCACGCCGAGTGCTCGAGATCGGCACGCTGGGTGGGTTCAGCACGATCTGGCTGGCGCGCGCGGTGGGGAAGGCGGGCCGGGTGATCACGCTCGAATACGAACCGCGGCACGCGGAAGTGGCCCGCGCGAACGTCGACAAGGCGGGCGTCGGCGATCGGGTGGACATCCGGGTGGGCGCCGCGCTGGAAAGCCTTCCCGTGCTGGAGGCCGAGGGGTCCGAGCCGTTCGATCTGGTCTTCATCGACGCCGACAAGGTGAACAACTCGAACTACGTGCGCTGGGCGCTGCGGTTGACCCGGCCCGGTTCGGTGATCATCGTCGACAACGTGGTGCGCGGGGGATCGGTGGCGGACGCCGCGTCGGACGATCCGGCGGTGCGGGCGAGTCGCGAGCTGGTCGAAATGCTCGCCGCCGAACCGCGAGTGGACGCGACGGTGCTGCAAACGGTCGGCGCGAAGGGATGGGACGGCTTCGCCTACGCGGTCGTGAACGACTAGGTTTCGGCAGTCCGGCTCCTGGAACTTCGAGACAGGGCTCAGGGGGTCAGTCGGTCGTCGAGGTGAGGCGCCACGCGTCGCGCCCGACCATGTCGAGCACCAGCGCGGCGATGTTCCACGCGTCGTCCTCGCCGCGGTGGTGGCGACCCTCCAGCGGTAGACCCGCGATCTGCAACGCCTCCGCCATGCCTTGCCGCCGCCGAAGTTCGTAGGCCTCCGAGAACACCAGCTTGGCGTTGGTGTGCCGTTGCCCGAAGGGGTACGTGACACCGGTCATCGCGCACTGACTGGCGAACTGCTTGCGGTCGTAATCGCCCCAGCTCGCCCAAGCCCGCGTTCCGGCGGCGTGCTCGGCGGCGAGGATTCGGCAGGCCTCGGCGAACGAGACGCCGGTGTCCACCTCGTCCTGCGTGAGTCCGGTCAATTCGGTGCAGAATTCGCCGACCGACGAGCGCTCGGGCCGAACCAGGATGCGGTGCTTGCCGATTCGCTCGCGCGCCGCGAGATCGACCACGGTCAGGCCGATCTCGATGATCTCGCTCACCGCGCCCGCCGGAGCGCGGCCCGGCCAGCACGTCGCCTCGACATCGACGACGTTGAGCAGTGCCGCGTTGTCCTTCATGCCGCCGACGCTAGGCCGGGAGAAGGGTCGGCTCCACCGAATTTCGGGCGCCCGGTAGGCCTTTCGAGGTCACCTGGCGGCGTCGACGAACTGTTGCAGCCCGTCCAGCAAGCGGTGCAGCCCGAATTCGAAGGCGCGGTCGGGATCGTAGGCGGCGCCGTACTCCGCGCCCGCGGTGCCGCCAACGCGAACGGCGGTGGGAAACCGGGCCGGATCGATGACACCGGCGAGCGCGGGCTGGTAGGCGTCCCACCACTGCTGGTCGGTGCGGCCGGTCTCGGCTTCGGCGCGGGCGGCGTCGACGGCGGTGCGGGCCGAACCGCGCACGTAGTCGTTGACCAGGGTGACGACGAGATCCATCTCGGTGTCGGACAGGCCGAGGCCGTCGACCGCGCGCAGTTCGTAATCGTATTTGGCGGTCAGGTTGGGCCCGGGAATCGGTCTGCTTGCGGCGATCTGGAGCAGCCACGAATGCGTCAGGTACATCGTCCGATTCGCGCGAGCGATGCCCTCGAGCCTCGATCGCCAGTCGGACGGCGCGTCGTCGGGCATCGGATAGTCGCGGTAGACGCGATCCGCGATCAGATCGAGCAGCTCGGCCTTGCTCGGAACGTACCCGTACAGCGACATCGCGGTGACACCGACCTCCTCGGCCACCCTGCGGAGCGTGACCGCGGCGAGCCCGTCCGAGTCGGCGAGCCGAATCGCCGTCTCCGCGATGTCGTCCACGGTCAACTTCGGCTTCGGTCCCCGCCTCGGCCGCGGCGGCAGCCCCCACAGCAGCTCGATCGTGCGCTGGGGATCGCCGCTTCCGCTGTAGTCCATGCCCACATCATCTCCGACGGTTCGCAGGCCGACATTGTGACCCTTGCAAATTCTCTACGCCGTATCTTAATCTCGAATTACTTACGTTGTAGAGAGTTTGGAGCGGGTATGGGCGACGTGATCGTCTGCGACGGGGTGCGCAAGCGTTACCGCGGCACCGCGGCGTTGGACGGGTTCGATCTGGCGGTGCCGCAAGGGATGGTCTACGGGCTGCTCGGCCCGAACGGTGCGGGCAAGACGACCGCGGTGCGGATCATGACCACCCTCACGAGGCCGGACGCCGGGCGGGTGGAAGTGGCCGGGCTCGACGTCGTGCGGGATGCGGCGCACGCGCGGCACCGCGTCGGGCTGGTCGGTCAGCAGGCGGCCGTGGACGAGGTCTTGTCGGGGCGGCAGAACCTCGAAATGTTCGGCCGTCTCTACCATCTCGGCGCCGCCCGCGCCCGCGAGCGCGCCACCGAATTGCTGGAGTGGTTCGGATTGGCCGACACCGGTGACAAGCCGGTCGAGCAGTACTCCGGTGGCATGCGGCGGCGGCTCGATCTGGCCGTGGGCTTTCTCGTCGCGCCCGCGGTGCTGTTCCTCGACGAGCCGACCACCGGGCTGGACCCGCACAACCGCAACCAGGTGTGGGAAGCGGTCCGCGGTCTGGTTGCCGCCGGGACGACCGTCTTGCTGACGACGCAGTACCTCGAAGAGGCCGACCAACTGGCGGCGCGGATCTCGGTGGTGAACCGCGGGCGCGTCGTCGCCACCGGCAGTCCGCGAGAGCTGAAGTCCCGGCTCGGTGGCGACCGGATCGACGTCGTCGCACGGGACAGCGGCGATCTCGGTGCGGCGGCCGATTTGCTGCGGACGCGGTTGCGCGTCGCGCCGACCGTCGATCCCGACGCCCGCCGGATCAGCGCCCCGGTCGACGACGCCGTCGCCGGGCTCACCGACATCGCCCGAGCCCTACGGGACGCGCGCATTCCGGTCGAGGACCTCGCCGTGCGCCGTCCAACCCTCGACGAAGTCTTCCTGCACCTGACCACCGAGGAGTCCCGAGTATGACTGTCTCCACCGTGCGAATCTCCCCGTCGGCCACGACTTCTCGGCTCCGAACGTTGGGGTGGGTGCTCGCGGACGCGGGCACGATCGCCCGCCGCGACCTCGCGCACTGGCGGCGCAAGCCGGGTGCGATCGTCACCAACGTTCTGGTGTTCCCGATCATGATCGTGCTCATGTTCGGGTACCTGCTGGGCGGCGCCATGACTGTCCCCGGCGGCGGCAGCTATCGGGAATTCCTGCTGCCTGGCATGTTCGCCATGACCATGGTCTTCGGCATCGGCGCCACCATGGTCGCGGTCGGCGCCGACGCCGCGCGCGGCATCACCGACCGGTTCCGTTCCATGCCGGTGTCCTCGTCAGCGGTGGTGCTCGGCCGCGCGTGCGCCGACATGCTCGAGTCCGCGGTCGCGCTTGCCGTGTTGCTCGGCTGCGGGCTTGCCATCGGATGGCACCCGAACAACGGGCTCGCCGACGCTTCGGCGGCGGTCGGGCTGCTGTTGCTGCTGCGGTTCGCGTTTCTGTGGATCGGCGTCTACCTCGGGCTGCTCTGCTACGGCAATCCGGAAGCCGTCACCGCCGTGCGCACGCTCGAATTCCCGATCGGGTTCCTCGCCAACCCGTTCGTCGCCATCGCCACCATGCCCGCGTGGCTGGGCGCCGTCGCCGCATGGAACCCGTTGTCCTCCACCACGACCGCCGCGCGCGAACTGTTCGGCAATCCCACCGGTAACGACCACACCTGGATCGCCGAGCACGCGATCCTCATGGCCGTCGTCTGGCCGCTGGTCTTGATCGCGATCTTCTTGCCGCTGTCCGTCCACCGCTTCCGGCGCCTGAGCAGGTGACGCGATCAGGGGCGAGTATCCCGGTGGGCGACCGCAGGCCGGGATACTCGCCCCGGCGACTCAGGCGGACTTGGGCAGTCCGGCCAGGGCGCGGATGGCGTCGGTCAGGGGATGAGCACGACCTTGCCCATGGTGGCGCGGGTTTCGATGGCGCGGTGTGCTCCCGCCGCGTCCGCGAGGTCGAAGCGGTGCAGCGCGGGGCGTAGGCGTCCGGCTGCCGCCTCCGCCATGGCGCGGTCCTCGAGCACGCGGATGTCGCCGCCGACGGGCCGCAGCATGGGCGGGCCGAGCACCACCTGCGAGGTGATGCCTCGCTCGGTCAGCTCGTCGTCGGTGAAGGTCAGCGCGTCGCCGTCGTTCGGTCCCTTTCCGGCGAAGCCGTAGACCAGATGGCTGCCGCCTTCGCCGAGGAGATCGACAGCCGCCCTTGCGGTTTCGCCGCCGACGGCATCGAAGACGAGGGTCGCGGCGCGGTCGCCGAGCCGGGCGCGCACCCGTTCGGGCCAGTCCGGCAGGAGATAGTCGACGGCGATGTCGGCGCCGTTCCCGGCTACCCGCGCCACCTTCGAGGGTCCGCCCGCGAGACCGATCACGGTGGCGCCCAACGCTTTCAGATACTGCACCAGCAGGGTGCCGATGCCGCCCGCGGCCGCGGTCACCACCGCGACGCTGTCCGGACCGACGTCGGCGAACTGGAGGATGCCCATGGTGGTCCGCCCGGTGCCGATCATCGCGACCGCTTCGGCGGGACCCAGATTCTCCGGAATGCTGTGCAGGCGAGCAGCTTCCACGACCGCGAGCTCGGCGTACCCGCCGGGCGCCGCACCGAGGTGGGCCACAACCGGCTTCCCGAGCCAGTCCGGGTCGACGCCCGCACCGACCCGATCGACCGTGCCCGCGACCTCCCGGCCGGGCACGGTCGGCAACTCCGGCGCCGGATAGGGCCCCGGCGTGCCGCGGCGCAGCGCGGTGTCGACGACGTGCACCCCGGCGGCGGCGACCGCGATGCGGACCTGGCCGGGCCCCGGTTCGGGATCGGGGAGGGTCTCGTAGCGGAGGTTCTCGGCGGGCCCGAAGGCGTGCAGTCGGATCGCGTGCATGGTGCTCACCCTGCAACCTCGAGCGAGGTTGGGGTCAAGCCGTGCGGTGCCGGACCCGCGCGGCGAACCCGTCGCACAGCGCCTCGAGCCCGGAGAACAACAGGTCCTCGGAGGTGAGATCGCTGACACCCGCGCCTTGCAACTCGGCGAGCGCGGCGGGGACCGGCCCGTTCGGCGTGCCCTCCAGCAGCGCGCGCAGCCCGTTGTCGCCGTCGGTCTCGATGCCCTTTCGGGTCATCAGCGCCGAGCTGACCTGCGGCAGGGTCGCGCCCGAGATGTAGTTCCACACCGAGAACGCCATCTGCATGGCCTCGCGCGGCGAGACGTCGAGTTCGCGGAAGCCCTCGACCAGCCAGGCGAGGCAGGCCATGCTGTGCGGGCCGAAGCTGTAGCGGGGCATCGCGAAGGTCAGGATGACCCAGGGGTGACGCTGGTAGAGGTCCCAGTCGATCTCGGCCGCGATGTGGACGCGATCGCGCCAGGTCCAGCCCCGCCCTTCGGCCGAGGGATAGGGGTGGCGGCGGGTGACCTCGTCGGTCATCGCCGCGATGAGCTCGTCCTTGTTGGCGATGTGCCGGTACAGCGACATCGCGCCGACGCCCATCCGGTCGGCGATGCGTCGCATGGACACCGCGTCGAGTCCTTCGTCGTCCGCGAGCGCGATCGCGGTGTCGACGATGGCGACGCGGTTGAGCTTCGGCTCAGTCATCCCATGACTCGCTTTCGGTTCCGGGCCAGGATGCGTACACTGTACCCGGACTCATGCGTACGGCGTACGCGACACGGGAGAGGAATCGGGATGACAGACCTGGAGACAGTGCGGCCCACGCACGGGTCGCCCGTCGCCATCGGCTCACGGCGCGCTTGGCTCGGGCTCGCGGTGCTGCTGCTGCCGGTACTGCTGGTGTCGATGGACATCTCGGTGCTGTTCCTTGCCATGCCCACGCTGACCGTCGACCTCGATCCGTCCGCGGCGCAGCAGCTGTGGATTCTCGACATCTACGGCTTCCTCATCGCAGGTCTGCTGATCACCATGGGCAATCTCGGCGACCGGATCGGGCGGCGCAACATCCTGCTGATCGGCGCCACCGTGTTCGGCATCGCCTCGGTGCTCGCTGCTTTCGCACCCACCGCGGGCGTGCTGATCGTGGCGCGGGCGCTGATGGGCATCGGCGGCGCGACCCTGTTGCCGTCCAGCCTCGCGCTGATCTCCAGCCTCTTCCCCGACGCGCGCGAGCGGGCCGCCGCGATCGGCGTGTGGACGGCGTTCTTCGCGGGCGGCTCCGCGGTCGGTCCGATCATCGGCGGACTGCTGCTGCACCACTTCTGGTGGGGCGCGGTCTTTCTCATCAACCTTCCGGTGCTGCTGATTCTGCTGGCGTTCGGGCCGTTCCTGTTGCCCGAGCACCGCTCGGCAGCGCTCGGCCCGCTGGATCTGCCGAGCGTCGCGCTGTCCATCGGCGGCATCCTGCCGGTGGTCTACGCCGTCAAGCACGCCGCGTCGGAAGGTATCGACGCGGCGGGCATCGTCATCGGAGCGATCGGCGTCGCGCTGCTCGTCGTCTTCGTGCGCAGGCAGCGCACGCTCGCCGAACCGCTGCTCGACCTGCGGCTCTTCCGGCGCGCCCAGTTCTCCGTCGCCATCGGCTCGAGCCTGGTCGGCATGATGTCGCTAGCCGCGTTGAGCTACCTGACCAGCGTCTACCTGCAGTCGGTCACCGGCCGCGACCCGCTCGCCGCCGCCTTGCTCGGCATTCCGATGGCGGTCGCGGTGTTCATCTGCTCGATGAGCGGTGCGCGCGTCGGACAGCGGATCGGCGTCCGCGCCACCTTCGTGCTCGCTCTGCTCGCGTCCGCCCTGGGCAATCTGCTGTTGCTCGGTGTCGGCGTGGACGTCGGGGTCGGCTGGTACCTGGCGGGTTCGACCATCGCGGGCGTCGGATACGGCCTGGCGTTCACCCTGGTCTCCGATGTCGCCGTGTCGTCGGTGCCGCCGGAGCGAGCCGGCTCGGCGGTCGGCATCTCGGAGACCAGCTTCGAACTCGGCAACGCGCTCGGGCTCGCGCTGCTCGGCTCGCTCGCTGCGCTGGTCTTCCGTTCCGGCGGCGACTACGACTCGACGCTGGGCGAGACGATCCAGCACGCGGGCGCCGACAAGGAGCTGGTGCACAGCGCGGCCGCCTCGTTCGTGGACGGTATGCACGTCGCGACGACCGCCGGCGCGGCTCTGCTGGTTCTGATGGCCATCGTGGCCTGGGTGGCGACCCGGCGGCCTGTCAGCGGCCGAACACGCCGGTCATGATCTCGGCGGCCCACCGATTGACCGGCGTGACCACGGTGTGGTGCACCCACCGCACCGGACGGACGACCATGGCGACCCAGACCGCGGCGAGGGCGAGCAGCAGCGGACGCAGCACGGTGCGGTAGACGAAACGGCACGGCGTCACGACCAACACCCCGACGATGACGGTCGCCACCCGCCACCCGTAGATCACGACCGTCCGCAACAGCACCCACAGGGGACACAGCACCCAGCGCCACAGCTGAACCAGCGGCCAGACCACGAGCCACTTGCCGAGCAAGTACACCGTCGCGAGCAGCAGGCCGATCAGCGGTTCCAGCACCGTGCGCCACAACCACACGAGTGCGGGCCGCACCAGCGCGCGCCACAGCCAGCGCTCGACGGCCTGGCGCAGCGGGCGCAGGAAGTAGTCGAGCAGCAGTGCGAGCAACGGCGTCAGCACCAGACCCCACAGCACGTGCTGGAGCACCCAGCCCCACAGAAAGTCCTTGAAGAACAACCAGATCGGACGGATCACCCAGTACCAGACGAACCGGGCCACGGGCGCGAGCAGGCGGGTGACGAAGTAGTCGACGGCCGCGGCGAACAGTCGCCCGAGCAGGCGCACGCCTTCCCAGAGGAGTCGAACCGGAACGAGCAGAACGACGGCGATCACCCTGGCGATCCAGGCGCCGAGTCCCGCAAGGCGGGAAGGTTGTGACGACATCGTCGAATCCTCTCGCACCGACCGACCGCGGCGCCGCCGGGTTTCTACGTCGGGAACCGGGTAGAAACCCCCAGCGCGCCATACATTGGTGAGGTGTCCCAGACTCAGCCCACCCGAAACGGGCGACCGCTCGCCGAGCGGGTGGCCGCCAAGCTGCTGTACCCGACCTCGCGGCCGTCCGAGAAGGACCTGCGCGCCGCGGTCTCCGGCCGCCACGTGCTGGTGACCGGCGCCTCGCACGGTATCGGGAAGGCCAGCACACGCAAGCTCGCGGCGGCGGGCGCGACCGTGCTGCTCGTCGCGCGGTCCGCCACCGAACTCGAAAGGCTGGCCGCCGAGATCACCGCCGCGGGCGGTGTCGCCCACGTCTATCCGACCGACATGACCGACATGGCCGCGGTGGACCGTCTCGCTACCGAGTTGCTCGCCGCGCACGGTCACATCGATGTGCTGATCAACAACGCGGGCAAGTCGATTCGCCGCCCGATCGACGAATCCTACGATCGTTTCCACGATTTCACCCGGACCATCGACGTGAACTACCTCGGTCCGGTCCGACTGCTGCTGACCTTGTTGCCCGCCATGCGATCTCGGGGCAGCGGGCACATCGTCAACATGTCCACCTGGGGTGTGCTCATGCCACCGGCCCCGCGCTGGGCCGCCTACGGCGCGTCGAAGGCGGCGTTCGACGTGTGGCTGCGCAGCGTCGCCACCGAGATCGCCGCAGACGGGCTCACCACCACGTCCATCTACATGCCGCTCGTGCACACCAGGATGAGCGCGCCCACCGACTTCAGCAGGGTGCCCGGGCTCACCGTCGACGAGGCGTCGGATCTCGTCTGCCACGCCGTCACCGCCAAACCCGCCGAGATCGCACCGTGGTGGTCGGCGCCCATTCAGGCATGGACCGACCTCACCCGTGGCCAAGCCCAGCGTTTCCTCGCCCGCGCCTTCCGCCGCGGCGACGCGTGAGCAGGCGATAGCCGTCGGGACCCGCGCACGGCTGGAGCGATTGCGGTAGTGCGCAGCCGGACGTAGCCGTCTCCACTCGCGGACCGCTGGAGCGGAGACGATGGTGCGCAGGGAATGCGCAGCCGGACGTAGGCCGTCGGAAACGCGCGCACAGCTGGAGCGAACGCGGATGGACGCATAAGGTCGAACGATGCCGCAGACAGGCGCGACGAGCCGGGCGACGCTGTTCGCCCTTGCCGACTCGCGGCTGCCGATCGGCGGGCACGTGCACTCGGGCGGCGTCGAAGAGGCCGTCGCCGCCGGGCTGGTGCGCGACGTCGCGACCGTCGAGGCGTACCTGCGCCGCCGCGTGCGAACCTCCGGCCTGGTCGCCGCTTCGCTGGCCGCTGCGGTGTGCGCGGGCGACCTCGACCCGCGTCGCGCGGACGCCGAGGCCGATGCCCGGACGCCGTCGCCCGCGGCGCGGGCAGCCTCCCGCGCGCAGGGTCGTGGGCTGTTGCGTTTGGCCAAACAGGTATGGCCACAACATGATTGGGCCGAGCTCGCGGCTCGTCCGCACCTGTCCACGGTGTTCGGCGCGGTGGGTAGCGCTTGCGCGGTGACCCCGCGTGAGACGGCGGACGTTGTCGTCTACACCACGCTCACCGGCGCCGCCACCGCCGCCCAGCGGTTGCTCGCGCTCGATCCAGCGGCCGTCGCCGCCTGCACCCTCCGGCTGGCCGAGCTCTGCGACCGCACCGCCGCCGAGGCGGCCGACGGTCTGGCCGCGCTGTCGGATCCGCTGCAGGACGCGCTCGCCGAGCGGCACCGGCACCGCGCCATGCCGCTGTTCGCCAGCTGACCGACGTTCCCGAGAGAAGGAGATGCCGTATGCCACCGCACCTGATCGACGGTGAACCGCACCATCATTCGCACGACCGGCCGAAACGAAAGCGGACGCCGGGGGAGCCGCTGCGCATCGGGATCGGCGGTCCGGTCGGCTCGGGCAAGACGGCGCTGGTCGCCGCGCTGTGCAGGCAGCTGCGCGGCGAACTGTCGCTCGCCGTGCTGACCAACGACATCTACACCACCGAGGACGCGGACTTCCTGCGCCGCCACGCGGTGCTGCCGGACGAGCGGATCGCCGCCGTGCAGACCGGCGGCTGCCCGCACACCGCCATACGCGACGACATCACCGCCAACCTGGACGCCATCGACGACCTGATCGCGGCCAACCCGCCGCTGGATCTGATCCTGGTGGAATCCGGCGGCGACAACCTCACCGCGACGTTCTCCTCCGGTCTGATCGATGTGCAGATCTTCGTCGTCGACGTGGCGGGCGGCGACAAGGTGCCGCGCAAGGGCGGCCCCGGCGTCACCTTCTCGGATCTGTTGGTGGTCAACAAGACCGACCTCGCCCCGCTGGTCGGCGCCGACCTCGGCGTGATGGAGCGCGACGCCGCCAAGGTACGCGAGGGCAGGCCGACCGCCCTGCTCTCCCTGACGGAGGACCCGGCCGCGACCCCGGTGCTGGCCTGGGTGCGCGAACAACTCGCGGGAGACGCGGCCTCCCTTGCGCACTGAGCTCAGGATCGTCGCGGCGGTGGGCACTCTCCCGGAGATCCACGCGTCCGGCGGAATCGCGGCCCGCCGGACTGGTCCGCACACCGTGCACCTGATCGGCACCGCCGCCACCCCGCTGGGTGGCGATGAATTGGACATCTCGGTCACGGTGAGTCCGGGCGCGCGGCTCCTCCTGCGCTCGGTCGCGGCGACGATCGCACTGCCGAGTGCGGCGACCCGAATCTCTTTCGCGCGCTGGCATTTCGACGTCGCCGATGGCGGCGAGCTGGACGTGGAGACCGAGCCGCTCATCGTGGCGGGCGGCGCGGACCACCGGTCGCTCACCATAGTCCGGCTCGCGGCCGATGCCCGTCTCCGGCTGCGCGAGCGAGTGCAGATCGGACGCGCGGGGGAGGACCTGGGTGCGTGGCGCGGCGATCTGATCGCCGACCTGGACGACCTTCCGCTGCTCCGCCACCGTGTCGAACTCGGCTCCGGCACCGCCACCGACGACGCACTCGCGGCGCCGCGCGCTCTCGACAGCGAACTCGTCTATCCCGACGATCGGCCGGTCGAAACCTTCGGACTCCACGCGACGCGCCTGCCGCTCGCCGCGGGCGGAAGCCTGTTCACCGCGGTGGGTGCGCGGCTGAGCGCCACGGTGAGCCCGCGAGGCGCCAGCGGCGCAGGGGTTTCGGTGCCCGCCACCGCCTGACTCTCGGGAACCGACGAGGGCGCAGGGCCTTTCAGTTCCGACCGAATGTGGCACCGGGTTGTTCGCGAAACCGAAAGGGCGGGGCTCCGACATGATGTCGAAACCCCGCCCTGTGCTCTGACCTCCGGCGAACCTTTCCCGGTGGCCGGAAGCGCCTTCCGCGCGTTCAGTCGCCGACGACCCGCGAAGGGGCGTTGAAGGCGGCGACCGCGCCGACGGCGGCACCGGCGGCCGCACCGACGGCGGCTGCCGGAATGGTGATCACCGCGGCGCCGACCGCCGCGCCGAGCGCCGGGCCCGCGACGAGACCGACGGGCACGAACGCCAGACCGGTCACCAGGCCCACCGCTCCGCCGACCATCGCCGAGGTGAGCGCGAACGGCACCGCCGAGGCGGCGCCCGCCACCGCGCCCATGGCCGCGGTACCCATGGTCTGACTGGCGATGCGGTCGGACCGGCTGCGCTCCATGCCGATCGAGTCGAGGAACGTCGCGAGATTCGCCTCGATCATGGCGGAGTTGTCGTTGATCTGGATCGCCTGTTCGGTGTTGATCCAGTCGGGTGTCGGCACGGTGACGTCACCGAAGCGGAACTGACCCGGGGGCGGCGCGATCGGCGGCACCGGCGCGACCGGGACCGGCGGGTGCAGCACACCGACCGGCGCGAGGTAACTCCGATCCGGCGCGGGCCGCGACCACTGCAGCGAACTGCGAGTGTTGTCGGGAATGTCGAGGCCCTCGTACGGAATGGCGTTCGGCGCGTCGGCCGCCGGCCATTGCGCCGCCTGCTCGGGCTGGGTGACCGGATTCGTCTCCGCGGGCTCGGCATTCGCGGTTCCGGTGCCGACGAGCGCCAACACCAGGGGAACAGCACCCGCCGCGACCATCGAGCCCACCTTCTGCCGCTGCGGGTTGGGAGCTCTGTGCTTGCCTGTGGCCATACTCACCTTTCTTCGTAGCTGACATGCTCGACGTTCCACATTCGGACCCGCGGGCCGAACGGATTGGTGGAAACGCCCACACGACAGGTGAGTTGGCGTTGCTTGATGATTGCTGGACGCGCGAAAACCCGCCATTCGATCGCTGATCGAATGGCGGGCCGGTGTCATCCCCGCTGGACAGAAACTCCGGGAAAGTCAGGAAACCGCGCGGTCTGTCGCCGCTTTGCCCGGCGCGCGACCGTTGCTCGCGGGCGGTGCGCCGAGCGCGGCCGCGAGTTCGTCGGCCTCTTCCTGATCCTCGTTGACCTGTTCCAAAGCGAGCCGCGCGAACACCCACTGCTCGGTGGCGGCCATCTGGCCTCGCGTGCGGCCGAGGAAGGTGACGAACCACTGGATCACCGTGATGATCCGGCTGCGGTAGCCGACCAGGTAGTACAGGTGCAGCGCGAGCCAGGCCAGCCACGCGATGAAGCCGCCGAATTCCAGCTTGCCGACCTGGCAGACGGCGCTGAACCGCGACACGGTGGCCATGCTGCCCTTGTTGAAGTACTTGAAGGGCTTGCGTTCCTCGGGCGTCTGGCCTTTGAGCCCGGCCTTGATCTGCTTGGCGGCGTAGGTCGCGCCCTGGATCGCACCCTGCGCCTGACCGGGCACGCCGGGCACAGCCATCAGGTCGCCGACCACGAAGACATTGGGGTGGCCCTTGATCGTGAGATCGGGTTCCACGATGACGCGCCCTGCCCGGTCCACCTCGGTGCCCTCGGAGCGTTCGGCGAGCATCTTGCCCAGCGGGCTGGCCTGCACGCCCGCCGACCAGACCTTGCACGCGGACTCGATCCGGCGGATCGTGCCGTCGGCGTCCTTCACCGTGACGCCGTGCGCGTCGATGTCGGTCACCATGGCGTTGAGCTGGATCTCCACGCCCATGTTCTCCAGCCTGCGCTGGGCCTTGCCGCCCAGCTTCGGGCCCATCGGGCCGAGCACCGCGCCCGCGCCCTCGATCAGGATGACCCGTGCGTCGCGCGGATCGATGTTGTGGAAGGTGCCCTCGAGCGTGCGATCGGCGAGTTCGGCGATCTGCCCGGCCAATTCGACGCCCGTCGGTCCTGCGCCGATCACGACGAAGGTGAGCAGCCGGTCGCGCAGTTCCTGGGTGGTCGCCAGTTCCGCGCCCTCGAACGCGCCGAGGATGCGGCCGCGCAGCTCCAGCGCGTCGTCGATGGTCTTCATGCCTGGGGCGTAGGTGGCGAACTGGTCGTTGCCGAAGTAGGACTGCTGCGCGCCGGTGGCGACGATCAGGCTGTCGAACGGCGTGACCGTGTCCTGGTTCAGCAGCCGCGAGGTGACCGTCTTGTTCGCCAGGTCGATGTCGGTGACGTCACCTAGCAGTACCTGCGCGTTGCGCTGCTTTCTCAGTACCAGCCGGGTCGCGGGCGCGATCTCGCCGACCGAGAGGATGCCGGTCGCGACCTGGTAGAGCAGCGGCTGGAACAGGTGCGTCGAGGTCTTGGAGATCAGGGTGATGTCCACGTCGGCGCGCTTGAGGTGCTTGGTGCCGAACAGGCCGCCGAAGCCCGAGCCGATCACCACCACCTTGTGACGACGGTTCTCGACAGACTGAGTGCTCATCGTCCTGCTCCTCGACAGTCGGGGGGCGCCTCGTTCCCCCGCGAACGGTTACCGACAACGTCCAACCGTAGTCGGCCCGCCCTGGACCGTCACGACGAGATCCCCGATCCGGGCGTGCGGCGCCGCGACGCCGCACCGTCGGCGGGCCGTAGAAGTGAAGGTGGCGGCGCCCGATCCGCCTGAACGATTGGGAAGAAGAGAATACGATGAATGCTGTCGTTCAGGAGGTGTGCGATGGTCGCCGAAGACCGGGTCGCCGTCCGAAAGCGCAGCGTGCGCGCCGCATCGGAGAACGCGGATCTCATCGACATTCCCCAGGCGAGCGTCATCGATCGCGTGCTGCGCAGGCTGCCCGAACGCCACCGGGTGCTTGCCGCTCCGCCGCGCGGCAGCGCGACCGTTCCGGTGCACGGCGATATCGGGCTGCCCTACCTCGGCCGCGCGTTGCACTACATGCGCTGGGGGCCCGCCGAGATGGTGGACCGCCACCGCCGCTACGGACCGGTGGCGCTGAACAGCTCCCTCGGCATCGACCGGGTGCTGGTGTCCGGACCCGAGGCGATCGACGAGGTGCTCGGCAGCCGCCGCCGCGATTTCGGTCAGGGCTGGGACTACTTCATCGGCCCGTTCTTCCGGCGTGGGCTGCTGCTGCTCGAATTCGACGAGCACATGTACCACCGCAGGATCATGCAGCAGGCCTTCACCAGGGAGCGCCTCGCCGCGCATCTGGCGGCGCTGACGCCGGTCGCGCGGACGGCGGTGGCGCGCTGGGTGCCGCCCGGCCGGGACCGGACCACCGTGCGGCTGTACCCGACCGTCAAAGAGCTGACGCTCGAGATCGCGGGGGAGACCTTCATGGCGGTCGACGTCGGCGCGCGACGGCGCGACCTGATCGACGCCTTCGTCGACTGCACGCACGCCGGTCTGTCGATCGTGCGCCACCCGATTCCCGGCGGGCGCTGGCGCGCGGGCCTGCACGGCAGGCGGGTGCTCGAGCAGTACTTCACCGAGATGCTGCCCGCCAAGCGGCGCTCGCGGGACCCGGACTTCTTCTCCGGCCTGTGCCACGCCCGCAGCGAGGACGGCGCGGTGTTCTCCGACGCCGACGTGGTGAACCACATGATCTTCCTGATCATGGCCGCCCACGACACCACGACGACCACCGCCACCGCCGTCGCCTACTACCTCGGCAAACATCCGGAGTGGCAGCGCAGGGTGCGCGCGGAGGTGCTCGCGGCGGACGCCGAAACCGGCGACGCCGCAACGACCATCGCGGACCTGGACCGCCTGCGCGATCTGGACCTCGTGGTCAAGGAGTCGCTGCGGCTGATGCCGCCGGTGCCGGGTCTGGTGCGCCGCGCCGTGCGCGACACCGAGATCCTCGGCCACTACATTCCCGCGGGCACCGCGGTCGACCTGGCCTATCAGGTCAACCACCTGCTGCCCGAGCTGTGGACGAGGCCCGAGGTGTTCGATCCGCTGCGCTTCGCCGAACCGCGCCGCGAGGACCACTCGCACCGGCTGGCGTTCCTGCCCTTCGGCGCGGGCGCGCACAAGTGCATCGGCATGCACTTCGGCACCTTCGAGGTGAAGACCCTGATCTCGGCGATGGTGCGTGACTACGAGTGGGAGATCCCCGACGACTATCGAATGCCGTGGGGATTCACCACGATTCCGTTCCCGCGCGACGGCGCCCCCATGCTGCTGCGCCGCCGCGCGTGACCGCGGGTCAGCGACCGGCGAGCAGCATCTCCGCGACCTTGGTGTCGGTCTCGGCGCCCTCCTGGTAGCCGCCCGCGTCACCGAGCGAGCTCATGATCGCCAGCGTGTACCGCTCGTCGGGGCCCGCGAAGCCGACCGAGTTGACCACCCAGCCGCCCTGCTCGGCCGACCAGCCGTTCTTCAGACCCGGCCGCATGCGAGCGCCAGCGCCCCAGACGCCCCAGTGCTGGTTGTAGTCGACCGAGCGCATCCGGTCGAGCAGGTAGTTGCGGTCGTCGGGGTGCATCGCGGTGAGCACGTGATCCATCAGCCGGTCCAGATCGGCGGCGGTGCACTTCTGGAACGACCAGTCGGGAAAGAGCGCGGTGGTGGTCGGCTGCGGGACGAGCGAGACCATGCCGTTGGCGCGGAAGGCGTTGTTGTACGCCATCCGGTCGAAGCCCGCGTACTTGTTCCAGAGCAGGTCGGCGGCGGCGTCGTTGGAGGTGGCGAGCATCGCCTCCATCTGCTGGCGGTCCTCCGGCGAGAGCGCGATGGCGCCGACGCGGGCGCGGTTCAGCAGATCCGCGGCGATCGCGAGTTTGATGGTGGAGGCCGTCCACACGGAGTTCTCCGCGTGCTCGTTCGCGTACACCCCGCCGGTCACCCGGTCGCGCACGACGTAGCCCGTGACGCCGGGGCGCGTCTTCAGGTAGGCGTCGACCGCGGCGATGCGACTGCTCATGTCGCAATCGAAGCCGGCAAGGCACGCGGCGGAGGCGCGTGGCGCGGCGGTACCGGGCAGCAGGGTGGGCGCGCTCGGGATCAGGATCGCCGCGGCGGCCAGGACACAGGCGGATGCGGCCACGCGGGGAACTGTCCGGGTGGCGGCCATGGGGTAACGCACGAGGGACCACGATCGCACATCCGCGCCGAGGACGCACGTCTTGAGCTCGGCGGGAAGGTGTGTTACAGCGACCGTTGCGCGCTTGTACCGCAGCGAGTTTCGTCGCACCGCGATTCAGGTGAAGGCGGCGCGCAGTTCCTCGACGGTGCGTCCGTTGAGTCGATAGCAGTGCTCGAACGCCTCGGTGTGCCGCTCGCGCGGCCAGGTGTGCAGGACGACGGCGCGGCCGTAGTGGCGCGAGTTGACAAGTTCCCATCGGTCACCGACCCGGCGGACCGTGAACCCGCCTCTCGGCAATAGGGGAATCACCATCGCATCCATGAACGCGAACCAGCCTTTCGATGCAGCTCTCCCGTTCCTCCCCGGTGCAGCACTCTCGCACAAGGCTCCGACGTATTCGGCGTGACACGGCCGAGGATTCCGTTCGCCTGTGGCTCAATTCACTCGCCGACGGGCGGGGCGGCGCGGTTGCGCGACGGTCGCTGGCGTATAAACGTGCAATGCCGCTGCACATCCACCGGGCCGAGCGCGCCGACGCCCTGGCGGACGCGCTGGCCGAGTTGTTGGCGACGCCGCAGCCGGATCCGTTCGCGGCGGAGGTCGTCGCGGTGCCCGCAAAAGGCGTGGAGCGTTGGCTGACCCAGCGGTTGGCCTCGGTGCTCGGCGTTTCGGCGGGCGGCAGCGACGGTGTCGCGGCGAACATCCGGTTCCCGACCCCCGCGGCGCTGGTCGCCGAGGCGCTCGCGGCGAGTGCCGGTGTGGCCCAGGACGACGACCCGTGGTCGCCGCAGCGCACGGTGTGGACGCTGCTGCGGGTGATCGACGCCGCGCTCGGCGAACCGTGGTGCGCGGTGCTCGCCCGCCACCTCGGCGGCGCCGACCCGTCCGGTCGCGACCACCGGATCGGCAGGCGCTACGCCACCGCGGCGCACCTGGCCGCGCTGTTCGACGGCTACGGCGCCCAGCGACCGGCGCTGATCAGCGAGTGGGCGGCGGGCGCGGACACCGATGGCGCGGGCCGTCCGGTGCCGGACGATCTGCGGTGGCAGCCGACGCTGTGGCGGCGGTTGCGCGCCGAGATCGGCGTGCCGAGTCCCGCCGAACGATTGGACGCGGCCTGCGCGAGACTGCGCGCCGAACCCGACCTTCTCGAACTGCCGCAACGACTTTCGTTGTTCGGGGTGACCCGGTTGCCCGCCGATCAGCTCGCGGTGCTCGCGGCGCTCGGGCACAGCAGGGACGTGCACCTGTGGCTCGCGCACCCGAGCCCGGTCATGTGGTCGGCGATCGCGCAGCTGCCGCCCGCGGTGTCCCGTGCCGCCGACGCGTCCGGTGGGGCGGTGCGTCATCCGTTGCTCGCCGGGTTGGCGCGGGATGTGCGCGAGTTACAGCAGCGTTTGTCCGGGCCCGCCGCGGCCGGATCGGATACATGGCTGTCGGATGGGGTGCGTGATGTGCGGGCGGGCGGATCGTTTCCGGCGGCGAAGGCGCCGGTCGGTGGTCCGGCGCCGAACGACTGCGCGCCGACGGGTGTCCCGGTTCCGGCGCCGAGCGACCGCGCGCCGGTGGGGGGCTCGGTTCCGGCGACGAACGACCGTGCGCCGGTAGGGGTCTCGGCAGCGTGGGGGCGCGGTGAACGGCAGGCGCCGACCACTCTGCTGGCCGCGTTGCAAGCGCACATCCGCGACGATGTGTGGCCGCCCGCCGAGCACATTCCGGCCGACGACAGCGTGCGGGTGCACGCCTGCCACGGACCGGCCAGGCAGGTGGAGGTCCTTCGCGAATGCCTGCTCGGCCTGTTCGCGGACGATCCCACGCTGGAACCGCGCGACGTGCTGATCATGTGCCCGGAGGTGGAGGCGTACGCGCCGCTGGTGCGCGCGGCGTTCGGTTCGCGCGCGGGCTCCGGCGAAACCGTCACGGACGCAGCCCATCCCGCGCACTCGCTGCGGGTGCGCCTGGCCGACCGCGGCCGCGGTGTGACCAATCCACTGCTCGCGGTGATCGGCGTGCTGCTTGAGCTGGCCGACGGGCGCGTCACCGTCACCCAGGTGCTCGACCTCGCCGCGTCCGAAACCGTCCGGCGCCGTTGCGGATTCGACGACGACGCGATCGAGCGACTGCGCGGCTGGGCCGCCGAATCCGGTGCTCGCTGGGGAATCGGGCAGCGCCAGCGCCAGGCGTTCGGGCTGGCCGATTTCGCCCAGAACACCCTGAACGGCGCGGTCGACCGCATCCTGCTCGGTGTCACCGCCGACGAATCCGCCGACGACTGGCTGGATCTCGCGCTTCCGCTGGACGACGTGGACAGCAACGACGTCGATCTCGCTGGCCGGTTCGCGGAGTTCATCGATCGTCTCGCGGTCTGCCTGCGCGACCTGCGCGGTCCGCGTCCTGCGCACGAGTGGGCCGCCGTGCTCGGCCGGGCGCTGGACCTGCTCACCGACGTCCCCGACAGTCAAGCCTGGGTGCGCACCGAGGCGCGCAGGGAGATCGCCGCGGCCACCGAACACGCTGGCGCGGTGCCGCTGCGACTTGCCGACGTGGCGGTGCTGCTGTCGAGCAGGCTGGCCGCCCAGCCCACCCGCGCCAACTTCCGCACCGGCGAGCTCACCGTCTGCACCATGGTCCCGATGCGGTCGGTGCCGCACCGCGTGGTGGTCCTGCTCGGGCTCGACGACGACGTCTTTCCGCGCGGGGGCGGCGTGGACGGTGACGACGTGCTCGCGCGCGATCCCCTGCTCGGCGAACGCGATCCGCGCAGCGAGGATCGGCAGTTGCTGCTGGACGCGGTGCTCGCGGCGCGGGAGAAGCTGCTGCTGTTCCACACCGGAGCCGACCCGGTCAGCGGCGCGCACCGCCCGCCGGCGATCCCGGTCGCCGAACTGCTCGACGTGCTGCGCGCCCACGTCGGCGCGGCCGGTATGGACGCCGTGCTCACCCGCCACCCGCTGCAAGGCTTCGACCGCCGCAACTTTCACGCCGAACGCCCGTTCAGCTTCGACACGGTCGCGCTGGCGGGTGCGCTGGCCGCAGGCCGACCGCCCCAGCCCCGGCCGTCGTTTCTGCCGGAACCGCTGCCCGCGCCGGAACCGTCGGACGTGGCGCTCGCCGACCTGATGTCGTTCGCCGAACATCCGGTGCGCGCCTTTCTGTGGCAGCGGCTCGGCCTGCGGGTGCCCGAACACGAGGAGGACATCGCCGACCGGCTGCCCATCGAACTCGACGGCCTCGCGAAATGGGAACTGGGCGAACGCATGCTGACCGCGCGGCTCACCGGCGCCGACCCGAACGGGCTGCGCGCCGCGGAGTGGCGGCGCGGCACCCTGCCGCCGTTCGGGCTCGGCGGCGCGGTGCTCGACGAGATCGAGCACACCGTGGACAAGTTGGTGCGCGCCTCGCTGCCGGACTACGAGGGTCAGGCGAGGGCCGTCGACGTCGCCATCGATCTCGGCAACGGTCGCATGCTCACCGGCACGGTGCCGGAAGTGCGCGGAGAAACGTTGGTGCGCACCACTTTCTCGCGCCTGGCGCCCAAACACCGCATCGCCGCGTGGGTCGCGCTGCTCGCGCTCGCCGCGACCGAGGACCGCTCCTGGCGCGCGGTGACCACCGGGCGCGGCCAATTCGGCCGTCCCGCATGGCGTTCCGTGCTCACCGCGCCGGACGCGCCCGCCGCGGTGGCGATCCTGCGCGAGCTCGTGAAGCTGCGCGACGCGGGTCTCACCGAACCGCTGCCCGTCGCCCCCACCGCGACCGCGGCCTACGCCGAACGCCGCTTCCGCGGGTCGACCGCGGAGGAGGCCTTCGCCGCGGCCGAACGCGAATTCAACGGCGGTCCCAACGGTCCCGGCGCTTTCGGTGATCACACCGATCGCCACCTGCGTTACGTGTGGGGCCCGGCGCCGCGGTTGGAGCACCTGATGGAAGCTCCCGCCCCGGCGGGCGAGCCGGGGGAGAGCACCCGGTTCGGCGCGCTGGCCCGTCGCCTGTGGGCACCGCTGCTCGGCGCGGAAAGCCAGGGGCAGCCGTGATCTCGATGCCGTCCCGGTACTGGTTCCGAGCCCGCCCCGGCGTGTCTGCGCGCGTTCCCGCACGGGCGTGGTGCGATTCCTACGGGCGGCTGTTCGGCGCCCGGTTCGGCGAAGTCCTGGTGCGGGGCGAAAGGCGGTGCGCGGCATGACCGTTCAGGACGACATCCTCGCGCCCTCCGCGATCGCGTCTTTCGACCCGTTCGGCCCGCTGCCGACCGGCACCACGGTGCTCGAGGCCAGCGCGGGCACCGGCAAAACGCACGCCATCGTCGGGCTCGCGGTGCGCTACGTGGCCGAGGCGGGTATCGAGATCGGCCAGCTGCTGCTGGTGACCTTCAGCCGGGCCGCGACCCAGGAGCTGCGCGAACGCGCCCGCGACCGGTTCGTGACGGTCGCGGCCGCGCTGGCCGACCCGGAGGCGGCGCGGGCGCACGCCGACGACCTGGTCCGGCACCTGGCGGACGCCGACGCCGCGGAGGTGCGGCGCAGGCGAGCCAGACTCCTCACCGCGCTCTCGGATTTCGACGCGGGCACCATCGCCACCACGCACAGCTTCTGTCAGCGGATGCTCGACGAGCTGGGGCTCGCGGGCGAACACGACCCGGGTTCGCGCCTCGTGGAATCGGTCGACGAGCTGACCTGCACAGTGGCCGACGACCTCTACCTGCACCGCTACGCCCGCGCCACACCGCCGTTCGCGCTGAAGGAGGCGCACAGCCTCGCGCTGGCAGCGGTCCGCGACCGGCACGCCCGGCTGGTACCGCGCGGCGACGGAACCGCGGGGGAGCGGGTGGCCTTCGCCGAGGCGGTGCGCGCCGAGACCGAGCGCCGCAAACGCCTTGCGGGACTGCGTGATTTCGACGATCTGCTGGTGCTGCTGCACGACGTGCTCGCCGATCCCGACCACGGCCCGCGCGCCTGCGCCCGCATCCGGGACCGCTACCGCGTGGCGCTGGTCGACGAGTTCCAGGACACCGATCCGCTCCAGTGGGACATCCTGCGCCGCTCCTTTCACGGCGAGACCACGCTCGTACTGGTCGGTGATCCCAAGCAGGCCATCTACGCCTTCCGCGGCGCGGAAGTGCTCAGCTACCTGGACGCGGTCGCGCACGCCGACCGGCGCAGCGAGCTCACCACCAACTGGCGCAGCGACGCCGGACTGCTCGCCGCGCTCGAGCGCGTGCAGGGCGGCGCCGCGCTTGGCCATCCCGAGATCACCGTCTACCCGGTCGCCGCGACGCGCCCGTGGTCGCGCCTGTCCGGGCCCGCCGAGCTCGTCACCCCGATGCGGGTCCGGTGCCTGCCGCGCACCGGTGCGGGCCCGCTGAACAAGTCCGGCTTCCCGTCCGTTGGCCGCCAGCGCGCCAAGGTCGCCGACGACCTCGCCGCCGACATCGTGCGCCTGCTGGAATCCGGTGTGCGACTGACGGTTCGCGGGTCGAAGGCGAACGCGGACAGGGCCGAGCAGGCGCGAGAATCGGTGCCGGACACCGACATCGACGGCGTCGTCCGCCGTCCGGTCGGGCCGGGCGACATCGCCGTGCTGGTGCGCACGCGCTCCCAGATCGATGTGGTCCGTGCGGCGCTGGACCGGGTTGGCGTCGCCTCGGTGCTTGCGGGCGGCACCAGCGTTTTCGGCACGCCGAGCGCCACCGACTGGCTGTGGGTGCTGCGCGCACTGGAACAGCCGCACCGTTCCGACCGTGTCCGTTTGGCCGCGTGCACGCCGATTCTCGGCTGTACGGCGGCCGACATCGACAGCGGCGGCGCCGATCTCGTCGGACGGGTGAGCGCGCAGCTGCGCGAGGCAGCCCGGCTTTTCGCCCGCGCCGGATTCGCCGCGGTCTACGAAAAGCTTTCCGCCGAAACCGGTCTCGCGCCGCGGCTGCTCTCGATCGAGAACGGCGAACGCCAGCTCACCGACCTCAGGCACATCGCCCAGCTGCTGGATCAGGTCGCGCTCACCGAGGGGATCGGCCTGACCGCGCTGACCCGCTGGCTGGCCGATCAGGTGCGCGACCCCGCCGCGAGCGCCGTCGCCGACCGCTCCCGCAGGCTCGACCGCGACGCGGCGGCCGTGCAGATCGCCACGGTGCACGCGAGCAAGGGCCTCGAATTCCCCATCGTCTACCTGCCTTTCGCGTGGGACAGCGCCAAGAACCCGTACCCCGCCACCCTGCTGTTCCACGACGACGATGGCGCGCGCGTTCTCGACGTGGGTGGCCAGGAGGCCGTGGGCTACGCCGAGCGCAAGCTGCGCAGCGAGGCCGAGGAGGCGGGTGAGGAACTGCGGTTGCTCTACGTCGCGCTGACCCGCGCGATGTGCCAGGTCGTTGCCTGGTGGGCGCCTGCGATCACCACTGCCGCGGCGCCACTGCATCGGATGATCCTCGGCCGCCCCGACGGCGGTGAGACGGTGCCAGGTCGGGCCGCGGTGCCCGCCGACCAGCAGGCGGTGCCGATGCTGGCGGCATGGGCGGCCGCCGCACCGGAGGCGATCTCAGTGACCGCGGTGGAACCGGCCGAGGACGTCGAGCCGCGCCGGGTGCGCACCGAACAGCCCGGCGGCGACCTCGCGGCCGCGCGCTTCGACCGCGTCATGGACCAGCAGTGGCGGCGGACCTCGTATTCCGCGCTCACCGCGGGCGCGCACGAGATCGCCGCGGACACCGAACCGGAGGACGAGCGCGGACCGGAGGACGAGCCGACCGCGCCGCCCCCCGACACCGCCGAACCGGCCATTGTCGCCGCACCTTCCCTGATGAACGCGCTGCCCTACGGCGCGGAGTTCGGCACCCTGGTGCACGGCGTGCTCGAGCGGATCGACACCGGCGCGGCGGATCTCGACACCGAAGTGCACACCCGCTGCCGCACCGCGGTCGAGGAGTTGATGGCGGACATCGATCCCGCCGTGCTCGGCACGGCGCTGCTCGCCGTGCTGCGCACACCGCTCGGATTCGGTTGTCTCGCCGACCTTTCCCGCCGTGACCAACTCGCCGAGCTGGAATTCGAGCTGCCGCTGGCCGGTGGTGACACCCCGGCCGCGCGTGCGGCGACGCTGCGCGGCATCGCGGATCTGCTGCGTGAGCACCTGACGCCGGACGACGATCTGGCGTGCTACGCCGACCTGCTGGCGAGCCTGGACGACATCCAGCTGCGCGGCTACCTCACCGGCAGCATCGACGCCGTGCTGCGCGTCGCCGATCCCAGCGGCGCACCGCGTTTCGTCGTCGTCGACTACAAGACCAACCGCCTCGGCACCGGCGATCTGACCGTCGACCACTACACAAGGGAGCGGATGGCCGCCGAGATGCTGCGCTCGCACTATCCGCTGCAAGCGCTGCTGTATTCCGTTGCGCTGCACCGGTATCTGCGCTGGCGACTGCCCGGCTACGACCCGTCCCGCCACCTCGGCGGCTGCCGTTATCTTTTCGTCCGCGGCATGGTCGGCCCCGAGACACCGCACGGGCGAGGCGTTTTCGACTGGACGCCACCCGTCGCGCTGATCATCGCCCTGTCGGGTCTGCTCGCGGGGGAGGGCCGATGACGTCGATTCAATTGGCGCAGCGCGGCACCGGACTGTTGCGGGTCTTCAACGAGGCCGGTGTGTTGTCCGCCGCCGACGTGCACGTCGCGTTGCGGCTCGGGCGGTTGGGGCGCGAGGACTCCGAGGAGGTGCTGTTCGCGGCGGCCTTGGCCGTGCGGGCGGTGCGCTCGGGCTCGGTGTGCCTGGAGCTCAACCGGATGCGGGAGATCGGCGTCGACGCGGACGAGGACTGGGACGCGGGGGCGGGCGTCGACCCGGCGACGCTGCCGTGGCCGGATATCGCGGCGGTGACGGCAGCGCTGAAGGTCAGTCCGCTGGTCTGCGGCGGGCCGGCGGGTCCGCTGTGCCCGCTGCGGCTGGTGCCGCCGCAACGCGGCGACGACACCGGTCCGCTGCTCTACCTGGACCGTTATTACCAGCAGGAGCAGACCATCCGGCGGGTGCTCACCGAACGCGCGGCGACCCACCCCAAGATCGACGTCCCGGTCGTGCGGCGGGAACTGGACCGGCTCTTCGACAGCCCGCTCGGCGAGGGACCCGACCGGCAGCGCCTGGCCGCCGCGCTGGCCGCCACGCACTGGACCACCGTGGTGGCGGGCGGGCCAGGCACCGGGAAGACCCACACCATCGCCCGCGTTCTCGCGCTGCTCGAGGCGCACCGCAGGGCGAACCCCAAGGCCGCCGCGCTGCGTATCGCGCTCGCCGCGCCGACCGGCAAAGCGGCCGCGCGGCTCCAGGAAGCGGTCCGCGAACAGGCGGGCGACTTGGGCTTGCCCGAGCTGACGGCCGCCACATTGCACCGCCTGCTCGGTTGGCAGCGCGGACGCCGCACCCGATTCAAGTACCACGAGTTCAACCGCCTGCCCTACGACGTCATCGTGGTCGACGAGACCTCCATGGTGTCGCTGACCATGATGAGCAGCCTGCTCGCCGCGCTGCGCCCCGACACCCGCCTGGTCCTGGTGGGCGACCCCGACCAGCTCGCCTCGGTGGACGCGGGTGCGGTGCTCGCCGATCTGGTCGCCGGACCCGTTTCCGGGGAACCGAATCCGGTGCTCGACGAGATCATCGGCGAAGGCGCGCACGGGCCGGGCCACGACGCGGAGGCGCTCACGCCGCTGGAGCGGACGCGGCTGCGCGGCGGCATCGTCCGGCTCACCAGGGGGCGGCGCTTCGGCGGGCGGATCGCCGATCTGGCCGTCGCGGTGCGCGCGGGCGACGCCGACGCGGCGCTGGAGTTGCTGCGCGCGGGTGGTCCCGAGTTGTCGCTGTGCGCGCCGGAGGACACCGCGCCCGTGCGCGGGGACGTGGTGCGGGCTGCGCGAGCGGTCACCGACGCCGCTGTCGCAGGCGACGCCGCCGGTGCGCTGCTGGCGCTGGAATCGCATCGGCTGCTGTGCGCGCACCGGCAGGGCCCGTTCGGCGTGGAGCGCTGGGACCGGATGGCCGCGGACTGGGCGGCTGCCTCAGGCGCGGGGCCCGACACGCATTACGCCGCTTGGTATCCGGGACAGCCGCTGCTGGTCACCGCCAACGACCACGAGGCGCGCATCTACAACGGCGACACCGGCGTCATCGTCCGCATGCCCGACGGATCGCTGCGCGCGGCCCTCCAGCGCGGCAGCGAGCCGTACCTGGTGCACCCCACCCAATTCCCCTCGGTGGTCACGGTTTTCGCCATGACCATCCACCGCAGCCAGGGCAGCCAGTACGACACCGTCTCCGTCGTGCTGCCCGAACCCGAATCCACGCTGCTCACCAGGGAGTTGCTCTACACCGCGATCACCAGGGCGCGCAAACACGTGCGCATCATCGGCACCGACGAGGCGATCCGCGCGGCCGTGGACCGCCGAGTGTTGCGCGCCAGCGGACTCTCCCGCCGCGAGACCCGCTGAAACGCAGTAGGTTGCGCGGCGACGTCGAATCAGCTCAGCGAGAAGAGATCGACCGCGTTGCGATAGCAGACCTGCCCCACCCAATCGTCACCGAGTTCCAGGCGTTCCAGGGCTTGGATGGCGTGGCCGTAGCTGTAGGGAATGTTCGGGAAATCGCTGCCGAACAGGATGCGCTCGCCGTACTCGCGCACCCGGCCGTACTCGGCGACGGGGAACGGAGCGTCCGCCTCGCTGAAATCGGTCCACACCATCGTGGTGTCGAGGTAGACGCCGTCGTGCCGCTCCGCCAGGTCGAGGAACTGCGCGTACTCGGGGGTGCCCATGTGCGCGACGATCAGCTTCAGGCGCGGGAAGCGTCGCAGCAGTTCGGCGATCGGCTCGGGGCCGGTGAACCGGCCGGGAGCGGGACCGGAGCCGCAGTGGATCAGCGCGGGAACCCCCGCGTCCTCCAGCAGCCCCCAGACCGGGGTGAGCAGCGGATCACCGGGCGGGAAATCGCCGACCTGGATGTGCACCTTGAAGACTCGCGCGCCGCGTTCGAGCGCGGTCGCGACGTAGTCCGCCGCGCCCGGCTCGGGATAGAAGGTGGCGGTGTGCAGGCATTCGGGGGTGCGGGCGGCGAACTCGGCGGTCCAGTCGTTCAACCAGGCGGCCATCTCCGGCTTGTGCGGGTACACCAGCGACGTGAACGCGCGAACACCGAAGTCGCGCAGCGTCTTCAGCCGCACCTGCTCGTCTTCGCGATAGGCGATCGGCCAGCTGCGGCCGGTCAGCGGGCCCACCGAATCGAAGTACGACCACACCTTGCTCAGCACCCGTTCCGGCATGAAATGGGTGTGCACGTCGATGATTCCGGGCAGGTCGAGGCGCGCGCGGAAGTCGGCGAGGTAGGAATTGTCGTCGTCGATCACCGAAAATCCTTCGTGGGCAAGGGATAGAGATTCTTCGCGAAATCGCCGACCCGGGCGATGAGCCGATCGAAGAACAGCTCGGGATCGGTGTCGACGACGACGTCCGCGTTGGGTTCCCGCCCCCACATGCCCGCCCAGTCGGCCACCGTCGTCGCCCGCGTCAAGGTGCCGGTCAGCTCGACGTCGACGGTCGCGGGCCTGGTGCGCGCCAGGGACGGGTCGAGGGCCACCGCCGCGGCGAAGGGGTCGTGCATGTGCGCGAGATAGCCCTGGTCGTAGGCGCGGTGGAACTCGAAATAGAACCGCACGGCGTCGGACACATGGCGCACAACAGGATTCGAGGCCGCCGATCGGGTGCCCGGCACGTCGTCCTCCGACACCGTCTCCGGAGGGTGGCTGAGCGCGCGTTCGGCGAGCAGCGCCAGGTGCTTCGGACGCATCTCGATGGTCTCGGTGATGTCGAGGGCGCACACCACCGGTCGGCGGTCCGGCGGGGCGGCGGAGAAGGCGTCGAACACCTCCTTGGCCGCCTCGGGATCGACGTGCACGTTCCACTCGTTGGTCGGCGTGGTGTTGCCCGGATGGTTGAACGCGCCGCCCATGATCACCACTCGGCGCAGCAGTCGCGGCAGCTCGGGTTCGATCCGCAGCGCCAGCGCGAGATTGGTGAGCGGACCGGTGCACAGGCCGATGATCTCGCCGGGATGTTCGCGCGCCAGCGCCACCCACACCTGCGCGGCAGTGCGGTCGGAACACGTGCGCCGGGTCTCGGGCAGTTCGGCGTAGCCGATGCCCTGCGGGCCGTGCGTGTCCTCGGTGGTGCGCAAGGGGATGGCCAGCGGCTCGGCCGCGCCGAGGGCGACCTCGATCTCCGGCGCCCGGCACACATCCAGCCAAGCGAGATTGTTGGCCGCGACCTGGGCGGCGGGCACATTGCCCGCGGTCGCCGCGATACCGAGGATTCGCGCCTCGGGGGAGGCGAGCAGGTACAGCAGGGCCAGCGAATCGTCGATTCCGGTATCGACGTCCACGATCATCTTCTGCCGCACGATTCGACAGTAACCGACTCCGCCGGGCGCGCTCCGGCCAGTGTCTCGGGTCCGGCCGGAGGGGCACGGCGACGCTCGGGCAACCGGCGGTGGTTGAACGGACGTCTAGGACGTACGTCTGAGACATGCCGTATTCTGGCCCGCATGGGAAACCGTGAAGATCTCTTGGCCGGAGCCCGCAAGGCGATCATGGAGCGCGGCGTCGCCAAGACCACCGCCCGCGACATCGCGAACGCGGCCGGGGTCAGCCTGGCCGCGATCGGCTACCACTTCGGTTCCAAGGACCGGTTGATCACCGAGGCGCTTGCCGAGGCGCTCGGCACCGGCATCGGCGACAGCATGGGTGAGCTGATCGAGGCGACCGAGGGGCGTCCGATGTCCGAAGCCTTCGCCTCGATGATCGACGGACTGCCCGCGGTCTTCGCCGCCAACCGCGAAGGCATGCTGGCCAGCTTGGAGAATCTGCTGCGCATGGCGCGTTCGCCGGAATCGCAGCGGTTCATGGCCGAAAGCGTTGTCGAGGCGACCGCCGACCTCGCCGCCACCCTGCGCGAAACCCACCCGCACTTGACCCAGCCGCAGGCCGAAGCGATCGGCGAACTCTACTTCGCGCTCACCCAGGGGCTTTCGATGCTCTGGTTGATCAACGACGGCGCGTTGCCGAGCGGCGCCACCCTGTCGACCGCCTTCGCGGCGCTGGCGGACGGGCCCGAGACCGCGGCTCGATAGAGGATTTCGCTCGGAGCCGCTGTTTCGCTCGCGTCGATCGCCCGCGCTCGGGTGTGCGCCGAGTTGCCCCGCAATGATCGCGGTGGGCTTCTCGGGATGCTGTTGTGCACGCCGCGCAGGGATGCGATGTCTGCGAGATCCATGCGCCGACGCCACTGGCGGCTGTTCCACAGAGCTGCCCGTTCGGACGATATGCCCGCTCGGATGCCAAGTGTCGGCAGTCGAGTCAGTCCTCGCAATCGCGGGCCGGACTTACGCCGCCCAGTCCGTCGGTCGGCGCGCGGCGGCGGGGTGAACTCCGCCGCCGAGCGCGTCAGTCCTCGTGGGTCAGCGGGCCCGTGGGGATATCGCGCAGCCTCCGCACCGACACCACCGCGACGGCCAGTGCGGCGACGCCGGCGATGCCCGCGGTGATATGCACACCGTGCAGGAATGCTTCGCGCGCCGCCGCGAGCACGGATTCGCCGAGATCCATCGGCACCTGGGTCGATATCTGCACCGCCGCACCCAAGGTGTCGCGGACGGACCCGGCGTCGGCCTCGGAGAGCCCGGCGGGCAGCGAGGACGACAGGTCGCCGCGGTAGATCGCGATGCTGATGCTGCCCAAGATCGAGATGCCCAGCGCGCCGCCGAATTCCGCGCCGGTTTCAGAGACGCCCGAGGCGGCGCCCGCCTGCTCGGGCGGTGCGGCGCCGACGATGAGTTCGGTGGTGATGCCGAAGACAGGCGCCAACCCCAGCGCGGAGATCACCGAAGCCGCCAGTGCCAGACCGTAGCCGTCGGACGCGGTCAGCTGCGTCATCATCAGCAGCCCGACACCGGCCATGGCCAGCCCGCCGCCGATCAGGTAGGCGGGCCGCACCAGCTGAACCAGCCGCGGCGCCAGCTGCGATCCGACGATGAACCCGAGACCGGAGGGCACCATCACCAGACCGGTCGCCATCGGTGACATCGCGAGCACCAGTTGGAAGTACTGCGCGACGAAGAGGAAGTAGCCGAACGCGACGAAGATGCCGACGACATTGATCAGCAACGCGACGCGGAACCGGCTCAACCGGAACAGCCGCAGGTCCAGCATCGGGTCGGCGCTGGTGAGCTGACGCCGCACGAACAGCACGCCGAGCGCCGCGCCACCGATCAGGCCCGCGAGCGCCGCCGCGCCGACACCGTCCTGGGCGATCTTCTTCATGCCGAACACCACCGCGATCATGGTGCCCACGCACAGCGCGGCGCTGATCGGATCGAGCCGCCCGGCCTCGGGATCGCGGAACTCCGGAAGCACCTTGGGGCCGAGCACCAGCAGCAGCACCATGACCGGCACCGCGAGCAGGAACACCGATCCCCACCAGAAGTTCTCCAGCAGCACACCGCCGAAGATCGGCCCGACCGCGCCGCCCGCCGAGAACGCGCCGACCCACACGCCCACCGCCACCGAACGCTGCCGGGGATCGCGGAACATGTTGAAGATCAACGACAGCGTGGACGGCGCGAGGGTCGCGCCCGCGATGCCGAGCAGCGCACGGCAGACGATCAGCGCCTCGGCGGTGGGTGCGAACGCCGCCACCACCGAGGCCACCGCGAACGCCGCCGCGCCGATCATCAGCATGCGGCGCCGGCCGATCCGGTCGCCGAGGGTTCCCATGGTGATCAGCAGACCGGCCACCATGAAGCCGTAGACGTCGATGATCCAGAGCAGCTGCGAGCTGGTCGGATGCAGGTCGGCGCTGATCATCGGGACCGCGAGGTGCAGCACCGTGAGGTCCATCGCGTAGACGAGGCAGGCGAGCGCGAGCACGAGGAGCCCGACCCACTCGGTCCGTCCGGCGAGCGCGGGGGCCTCGTCGTGCACGCTCTCGTCGACGATGTCCACGGTGCGAGTTCCTTCCGGCGTGCCGATGTCGATGGCTGTCATGTGAGTGCAGACGACGTGTGAACTCACATTTCATCGCCGATACCAGGCCGAGTGCAAAGGATTTTTCGCTGGGACCGCGTGCGCCGGTGGGCGGCGTGTGCGGAGATTAATTCGGTGGCGTGCGATCGGGTCGGGTCCTACAGTTCGGTGCGTTGGCAATCCGAAGGGGCGGGCCGGAGTCGGTCGGTTACCACTTTCACTGGAGCGGTTGCGGGTTCGAATCCCGCCGGCAGCGCATGTTGCCGTAGCTCAATCAGGTAGAGCACTACTATCGGTCGGCACACCACGACCGCCCCGCCGGATTGCCAGGACGCGAAGAACGGGCCGAAGTCGATCGGTTATCTGGTCCATCGGGTTCGACTCCTGACGCGCTCCGCATGGGGCGTGGTCCGGTCGGCACACCACGACCGTTCTTCGCGTCTCGTCGAACGGGGGCGGCGGAAGCCTGTTGGCGCACGATTCGTCCGTGCCCCGTTCCCGACACGCCTCTCGCGAGGCCGGAAACGAGGAAACATGGACGCGCTGGCCGGGATCAACACCCGCTCCACGCCGCAGACGGAGCGGGCGAACGCACGACAGGTACGCAACAACGCGGGCGGCTTCGGCTTCGAGGTCACCCCCGAGGTACGGCTGCGCCGGTTCCTGACGCTGGGCACCGACGGCGGCACCTACTACGCGCGCGCCGCGGAGCTGACCAAGGAGAACGCCGAGGTCGTCCTGGATTTCGCGCGCAACCGTACCGACGAGCTCGTCGCCGAGGTCGTCGCGATCTCCACGGCGGGCGGCGCGCCCAAGCAGAACCCCGCGCTGTTCGCGCTCGCCGCCGCGGCCTCGCTCGGCGATGTCGACGGCCGCCGGACCGCGCTCGACGCGCTGCCGCTGGTGGCGCGCACCGGAACACACCTGTTCCTGTTCGCGCGCTACGTCGAGCAGTTCCGCGGCTGGGGCCGTGGGCTGCGCCGCGCCGTCGCGCACTGGTACGTCGAGAAGACCGTCGACGATCTCGCCTTCCAGGTGGTGAAGTACCGCCAGCGGGAAGGGTGGACGCACCGCGACCTGCTGCGGCTCGCGCACCCGGACACCGCGGAGGCGGACCGCAAGCGCCTGTTCGACTGGATCTGCGGTCGCGAAGCGTCCCTGGACGGGCTGCGGCTCGTCGAGGGCTACCACCGGGCGCAGGCGGCGCCTGTCGGCGAGATCCCCGATCTGGTGCGTGCGTACCGGTTGTCCTGGGAGATGCTGCCCGACGCCGCGCTCGACCGGCCCGCCGTGTGGGAGGCGCTGCTGGACAACGGGATTCCGCAGACGGCGCTGATGCGCCAGCTGCCGCGACTGACCCGGCTCGGGCTGCTCGCTCCACTGGGGGAGCGGACCGCCGCGGTGGCGCGTCAGCTCGCCGATCCGGCGCGCCTGCGCAAGGCGCGGGTGCACCCGGTGAACGTCCTCGTCGCGCTGCGCACCTACGCCGCGGGCCGATCCGTGCGCGGCGATGGCCGGTGGGAGCCGTCAGCGCCGATCGTGGACGCGCTGGATGCCGCGTTCTACGCGGCGTTCGAGGCGGTGCGACCGACCGGCAAGCGGCACCTGCTCGCCCTCGACGTGTCCGGGTCCATGGCCGTGCAGATCGGCGGAACACCGCTGACGGCACGGGAGGCCAGTGCCGCACTGGCATTGGTGACGGCGAGCACCGAAAAGGCGCACTCCATCGTCGGTTTCACGTCCGCGAGCGGTGCGTGGGCCGGCGAGGCGGAACTGACACCGCTCGCGATCAGCCCGCGCCAGCGGCTGGACGACGCGGTGCGCGCCGTGTCCGCACTGCCGTTCGGCGGCACCGACTGCTCCCTGCCGATGACCTACGCGCTGGAGCAGGGACTCGAGGTAGACGTGTTCTCGATCTTCACCGACTCCGAGACCTGGGCGGGCCGCATCCACCCGCACCAGGCCTTGCAGCGCTACCGCCGCGAGGTCAACCCGCACGCGAAGCTGGTCGTGGTCGGCATGACCGCCACCAACTTCAGCATCGCGGACCCGTCGGACGCCGGAATGCTCGACATCGCGGGCTTCGACGCGGCGGTCCCGACCCTCCTCGCGGACTTCGCCCGCGGCGACTGACGGGACGCCCGCGCAAGCCGGTGCGCACCACGGATCTTCGGCCCGCAACGCCGCCACGGCATTGTGGGCCGAAGTCCATTCCGGGTGCGACAGTTCTGCGGTGCGCACCGCGTTTTGCGCGGCTCAACCTCGGGGTGGTCACCGCGTCTCGAGCTGCTATCGGAGCCCGGGCCATGGCCATCCCGGCGCTCACACCATTCGGCCGACACGATCGCTGCTCACCCTCCGCGCGGCAGCGCGCACCACCGCGCGAAGGCGGCGCCTCTCCTACCGGGTGCGCACCGGCCAAGCGGGCGCGCCAGTTCCGAATTGCGGGGCGGGCCAGGCGTAATCCGGGTACTCCGCCAGGGCGGGTGCGGCCGTCACGAGGGCGCCGTGGCGCACGGTCAGCTCGGGGTTGGGGGCCGTTGCGGGGCTGTGCTGGAGGGTGCGGGCCGGGTGGGTGAGCAGCCAGGAGGCCGTGCGCGCCAAGGAGACTCGCACGTCGCGGCCGATGCCGTCGTAGGTGCGGGCGGCCAGCGCGTCGATCACGCCCGCGGCCAGCAGATAACCGGAGGCGTGGTCCAGTGCCTGCGCGGGCAGTGCGCCGGGCACCGAGGGCGCGCCCTCCAGGATGGAGATGCCGGTGGCGGCCTGCACGATGCTGTCGAAGCCGCGGCGCGCGCCCCACGGACCGGACTCGCCCCACGCGCTGACCCGGCCGTGCACCAGGCCAGGCCGGACGGCGGTGGTGAGCCCCGCGTGCTCTAGCGCGCCGGGACGATACCCGCTGACGAGCACGTCGGCCGAGGCGAGCAGATCGTGGAACACCGCCGACTGGGCGCGCAGGTCGACGACCGCGGAGTGTTTGCCCTGGCAGGTGTCGGCGTACTGCCACGGGATCTCGGGCAACCACGGCGGATCAACCCGCAGCACCTCGGCCCCCAGCAGCGCCAGCGTCCTCGTGGCGACCGGCCCGGCGATCACCCGCGTCATGTCGAGCACGCGCACGCCGCGCAAGGGCTGGAACGGCGTTGCGTCGGAACGGAACTGCGCGCCTGCTCGATCCTGGCGCGGTTCCATGGCGACCACCGGGCCGGACGCGGCGGCATGCGCCTGCGGACTCGCGGCCCACTCGTCCTCGGTGCGCACCTGCACCGCGATCGCTCCCGCCGCCGCGGCGTTGTCCTCGATGTCGGAGGCGCGGCTCATGGCGATGTGGGCGACCGCGAGATCGAGGGGCGCGTCCTCCGGTAGGCCGAGCGCGGCGAGCAGGCGGGTTCGGTGGTGGGGGTAGTTGGCGTGGGTGCGCACCCACCCGTCGAAGGTGGGGAAGAATCCGGACAGATCTGCGAACATCGATACCGGGCGGCCGTTCGCCCGCAGCAGGCTGTCGCTCGAGAACGCGGCGGTGATCCGTTCCGGATCGATCCGGTGCGGCACCGGAGCCAGCCCGTGCGCGTCGCGCAACCGGTTGGCCGCGGCAGCCACGGCGGCCACCGATCCCGCGGCCAGTGACCATACCGGCAGTGTCGCAGCGAGGTTGCTGCCAGGATCGGGGGAGTGCGTAATTTCGGAAGCGGGGACTCCGATTCCGGCTTCGTAGTCGTGGACCAGCCGTGCGTGCGCGTTCACCAGATCGAGACTAGCCGCACCGGAGGAGAAGGAGACCGACGTGGACGAGACGATCACCGCCACCGACTGGCTGCGCGTCCTGCGCACCGACCCGGCGCCGCGCCATTACCTGGTGTGTTTCCCGCCGGGCGGCGGTTCGGCAACCGCCTACCGTGAGCTGGCCCGCGAAATCGGTTCCGGCGTGGCGGTACTGGCCGTGCAATATCCGGGTCGACAAGATCGACTTGCCGAGCAGGCGGTCCCGGATCTGCACGCGCTGGCCGATCTGATCGCCGGGGAGTTGCTGGCGCGCGGTCCACGGTCCGGTCTCGCGCTGTTCGGGCACAGCATGGGCGCCACCCTCGCCTACGAGACCGCCCGCAGGCTGGAGGACGGTGGACAGGAACTCACCGCGCTGTTCGTCTCGGGCCGTCCCACACCGTCTTTCGCCGAACCCGCCCGCCTGCATCTGGAGTCCGACGAGGCGCTCATCGCGGACCTGGAGCGCCTCGCGGCCGACCCAGCGCCGATCGCGCTGCTGCGCACCGAACCCGGCCTCGCCGACCTGGTGCTGCCCGCGGTGCGCAGCGACTACCAAGCCGTCGAGACCTACGCGCACCGGAAGAGCGCGCCGCTGGCCTGCGATCTCGCCGCGCTGGTCGGCACCGAGGACCCGACCACCACGCCGGAGCAGGCCGACGAATGGCGGGCGTTCACCGCGGGCGGGTTCGAGCGCGCGACCTTCCCCGGCGGCCACTTCTACCTCGACGAACACGCCAGCGCGCTGGCGGAATTCGTCACCCGGCACCTGCGCGATCGCGGCTGAACCGTCCGGAAACGCGCAGCACGCGAATCGGACTCGATGTCGCGGCCGATACCACCGTAGGACCGAGCGGAAACCGATCAGCCGAGGTATTCCGACTCGAGGACGAGATCGTGCAGCAGCGATTGGTATTCGACGTGTGTGCGATGCTCCACGGTGCGCCAGGACAGACCCTGGTTCTCGCGCATGTAGCGCAGGTAGTCCGGCGCGCCGGGGATCTTCACGTTGTCGGCGACGACGAGGCTGCCCGGATGCAGCCAGTGCACCTCGAGCAGCGCGAGCAGGTCGGGCAGATACGCGGTCTTCAGGTGGTCGAGGAAGACGAAATCGAGCGCGCCCGAAGCGAATCCGTGATCGACGGCGAGCCTGCGCATGGTCGTGCCGCCGTCGCCGATCTTGCCGACCACCACCTCGACCCGATCGCCGAGTCCGGCGTGCGCGATCACCTCGGTCGCGATCGCCGCGTTGGCGGCACTGGCCTCCACCGAGACGAGCCGCCCTTTCGGCGGCAGCAGCCGTCCCGTCCGCACCGCGCTGTATCCGCAGTAGGCGCCGAGCTCCAGCGCGAGCAGCGGCTTCGCCCGCACCACCGCGGCGTCCAACAGCAAGCCCTTCTCGTCGCCGACGTTCATCAGGATGCTGCGGTTGCGCGCGAAATCGTCGAAAGCGGCGAGCACACTGTCCGGGTCGCCCGCCGTCGCGGTGTGCAGCACGTGCTGCCGGACGGCCTCCTCGCGGCCGTCGCCGACCTGCCCGGTGCGCAGCACGGATCGTCCGCCGAGCGCGAAACGGATCGTCGACCAGCGCAGGAACGGCGCCTTGTCGCGCAGCAGAGCCCCGAGTCCGGTGCGCCGCGCTCCACCCTGATCCGCCATGCGCCCTCCGATCGTGGTAGCCGGTGTCACCCGCGATTCTGCGCGATCGACCCGGCACGGTGAAGGAGGCTCACCACGGCGAGGGCTGATAGTCCTTGAGGAAGCAGCCGTAGAGGTCGACGCCGTCCTCGCCCCGCACGATCGGGTCGTAGACGCGGGCGGCGCCGTCCACCAGGTCGAGCGGCGCGTGGAAGCCTTCCTCGGCCAGGCGGATCTTGGTGTAGTGCGGGCGTTCGTCGGTGATCCAGCCGGTGTCCACGGCCGTCATCAGGATCGAGTCCGACTCGAACATCTCCTTGGCGCTGGTGCGGGTCAGCATGTTCAGCGCCGCCTTGGCCATATTGGTGTGCGGATGTCCCGGGCCCTTGTACCCGCGGCTGAACTGACCCTCCATAGCGGAGACGTTCACGATGTATTTGCGGCGCGCCGACGCGGCCGCCATGGCCGGACGCAGGCGCGACACCAGGATGAACGGCGCCACCGAATTGCACAGCTGCACTTCGAGCAGCTCGGTGGGATCGACCTCGCCGACGGTCTGCACCCAGCTGTTGGTGTGCGCCAGATCGGGCACCAGCCCGCCCGCGTCGATCGCCACGCCGCGCGAAATCCGTTCCGGGGTGGCGGATCCCGCGACCAGGGCGAGTTCCGCGACGTCCGCGGCGGTGAGCGTGGGCGCCAGCGAGGCGGTGAGCGCGGTCGGGTGCGCCTGCATGGTCTTGCCGAAGCTCACCACGTCGGGCAGCGCGCCCGCGGGCAGCGGACCGGACTCGGCCTCCACCAGCGCGCTGTAGGCGCCGGGGGAGCGACGCACGGTCTGGGCCGCGTTGTTGATCAGAATGTCCAGCGGACCCTGCGCGGCGACATCGTCGGCGAGCGCGACCACCTGCGCCGGATCGCGCAGGTCGATGCCGACGATGCGCAGCCGGTGCAGCCAGTCGGCGCTGTCGTCCATCGCGGCGAAGCGGCGGATGGCGTCGTTGGGGAAACGGGTGGTGATGGTGGTGTGCGCGCCGTCGCGCAGCAGCCGCAGCGCGATGTACATGCCGATCTTGGCGCGGCCGCCGGTGAGCAGCGCGCGGCGGCCGGACAGATCGGTGCGCGCGTCGCGCTTGGCGTGGCTGCTCTCGGCGCACTCCGGGCACAGCTGGTGGTAGAAGGCGTCGACGCGGGTGTAGCGCTGCTTGCAGATGTAGCAGGGCCGCGCGCGCATCAAGGTGCCCGCGCTTGCGCCCCTGGCCGTGGAGGTCAACGGGATGCCGGCGGTCTCGTCGTCGATACGATTCGGCGAGCCGGTGGCGGTGGCGGCGACCACCGCGCGATCCGCGGTCGAGACCTTGTCGCGCGCCTCGATGCGGCGGCGCTGCTTGAGCTTCTTGAACATGTGCCCGACGGCGCGCTGCACCGCGATCGAGTCGGGGTGTGCCTTGTCCAGCTGTCCGGCCTGGTCGAGTACCCGAAGACAGGTGGCGAGCTCGTCGGGATCGATACTGCTGTCGGCCATCGGGTCTGCGGGGGTCCTTCGTGAGCTGGGCAATCGAAGCCACCATTGTCGCAAACGCCGATGGCGGGTCGCGGTCCGGCCGTACGGGGCTCGGATTCCGAGGCTCGACCGGCCGCTGTTTGTGCAGGAAGGGAGCGGGTAGTTGCCGCTGTGTAACTGATGATCATGCAGGTCCGCGGTGTCCTGCTAATCGTTCGCTCGGCTGGTCGCCGCGATCGTCCGGAGGAAGGATCGAGGAGGAGACCATGACCAACTTGCTGGATTCGGTACTCGGCAGCACCGTCTACGACCGCGACGGGGACAAGGTCGGCAGGGTCAAGAAGATCTACGTGGACAACGCGAGCGGCTTCCCTACCTGGATCGCCGTCTCCACGGGCTTGTTCGGACACGACTCGCTGGTTCCGCTGGCGGGCGCCGAACACCGGCGCGATCGCTCGGCGCTGCAGGTGCGAGTCGGCAAGGACGAGGTCAAGTCCGCGCCGTACCTGGAAGAGGACGGCAACATCAGCCAGCGCAGCGAGCGAGAACTGTTCGACCACTACCACATCGACCCGGCCCTCTCGGCGTGGAAGACCTACGGCAGGCCCTACGCCGAGAACCAGATGGGCAATCAGCCGACGGCCGCGGACCGGGCGATCGATCGCGACAGGCGGACCGGCATGGAGCGGACCGAGGACGTCGAGCCGATCCGTTCCGAGGAGCGGCTGAACATCGGCGCCGACAGTGAGACAGCGGGCCCCGCGCGCGTGCGCAAGTACGTGGTCGAGGACGAGGAGACGGTAGCCGTGCCGACGAAGCACGACGAAGCGCGTCCGGTTCGCGAGCCCATCGCCGACCCCTCGTCGGCGCGCGGCGAGATCGGCGACGACGAGCCCGAGATGACCCTGTTCGGCGACGAGGTCGCGAAGGGCGTCGACGAGCCGCGCGATCCCGATCGGTGGTGACCGGGCGCGCTACGGTGTCGTCGAGGACCTGAGCACCTCCCTCGGCGGCGCCCGCGGCCGATGCGTGAGCGAAGGAGAGGTCAGCTGTGCCGAACGACTCGGAGGTGCGCGACGCTTTCGACGCGGTACTCGCCGCGGCGGACTACCCGATCTGGGTGGTCACCACGGTCGCGTGCGGAACCCGCGCGGGATGTCTCGTCGGCTTCGGCACGCAGCTGAGCATCGACCCGCCGCGCTTCGTGGTCGGGTTGTCCGAGAACAACCACACCTTCCGTGTCGCCGCGGACGCCGACCACCTCGCCGTGCACCTGCTGACCGAGCAGGACCGGGAACTCGCGCGGTTGTTCGGCGCCGAAACAGGCGACAGCACGGACAAATTCGCCCGCTGCGCGTGGACCGAGGGGCCGCACGGGCTGCCGATCCTGAGCGCGGCGACGCACTGGTTCACGGGCCGCATCGTGGCCAGGTACGACTTCGGCGATCACGTCGGCGTCGTCCTGGAACCGACCGCGGGGCGCGCCGCCGATTCGGCGCGTCCCGCGCTGCGCCTCGCCGCGGTCCTCGATTTGTCTCCGGGACACGAGGCCTGAGACGAACTCAGCCGCGGGGCAGGCTGGTGTCGGCCGCGGTCAGGTCTTCGACGAAATTGCCGAGCGCCTCGGCGACCAGCAGCGGTTCCGTGCTCGGTAGCCAATGGTCGGCGGGGATCGAACAGCGCCACAGCCGGTCCACCCACCGGGCGCTGCCGTAGTAGAGGAACGGCGGCACCAGCACGTCGGTGGTGTCGACGACCATCTGCACCGGCACCGGCACCGGGGTCGGCCGGGGACGCGGGCGCAGCAGGCGGGGCGCCAGGTTGGCGTGCGCGATGCGCGCGCCCGCGATCAGGTCCGAACGCCACGTCGGCGCGATCGGCGCGTACGCGGCGGGGATGCCGCCGAGGAGTTCGATCAGCCAGGTGCGCATCCGCGGCGGATAGGTGACGCGGACGGCCGCGGTGCGCGCCGAGCCCGCGCCGTGCCGCCAGAATTTGCGGTCGGCCAGCAGCCGCTGGATCCGGTGCGGCCGGACGGCCAGCTCGCGCAGCTGGACGCCGAGGTGATCGAGATTGGGTCCGGAGATGGCGGTGAACGAGGCGATCCTGGTGTTGGCGCGCGGATCGCAGACCGCCTCCCACCCCTGGATCGCGCCCCACCCGTGTCCGCAGACGTGCGCGGGCTGGTTCGGGCTGACGGCGTCGAGCACCGCGTAGAGATCGTCGGCCAGTCTGTCGAGCCGGAAAGCGACCGGGCCGGAGGGTGTTTCGGACTCGCCGTGCCCGCGAGCGTCGTAGGCGACGACACGGAAGTCGTCGGCGAGCAACACGGCGACCTCGCGCCAGACCAGATGGGTGTCGCTGAGTCCGTGCATCAGGACAAGCGGAACGCCGCGCGGGTCGCCCCACTCGAAGACCGCGAGCTCACCGTCGGCGCCGCGTACCGTGCGCTCGCGTCGCGGGCGGTGGGTTCCGCCCGATCCGATCCTGTCGGACGATTCGGTCATCTGCTCGCCTCGGTCGCTGTCCGTCACTCGCGGGCGCGCGGCACCCGAACGTACTGGCGGTACGTTCCACCGATAGTGGCAGTCCGACCGCGGTCGAAGCAATGGTGATCTGCCGTGCGCCCTCCGGTGACCGCAGTTGTTGACAAGCCGCCAATAGTGCTGGAACCTGATGACGACGGACCGGCGCCGAGGCCGGTCCGAGGCGAGCAAAGGATCGAACCATGGCACGCGCCGCGTGGAGTGACGACGAAGTAGAAGCCGTACGCGACCTCGCACGGACGTTCTTCGAGAAGGAAGTCGTCCCGCACGAGGAGAAGTTCGTCGCGCAGGGCCACCCCGACCGCAACCTGTACAACCGGGCGGGCGAACTCGGCCTGCTGTGCACCGCCATCCCCGCCGAATACGGCGGCGGCGGTGGTACTTTCGCGCACGAGGCGGCGATCATCGAGGAGCAGGCCTTCGCTGGCGACGGCTCGCTCGGCATGGCGGTGCACAGCTCGATCATCGCCCCGTACCTCATGGAGTTCGGTTCCGAGGAACTCAAGCGGCGGGTGCTGCCCAAGGCGAGCAGCGGCGAGATGGTGCTCTCCATCGGCATGACCGAACCGAGCACCGGATCGGACCTGCAGAACATCAAGACCCGCGCGGTGCGCGAAGGCGACGAGTACGTCATCACCGGCTCGAAGATCTTCATCACCAACGGCTGGCTCTGCGACGGCATCATCATCGCCGCGAAGACGGACCCGACGAAGGGCGCGGCGGGCGTCTCGCTGATCTTCGCCGAGGTCGGCGACGACACCCCTGGCTTCACCCGCGGCCGCATCCTGAACAAGATCGGCGGCAAGGCCCAGGACACCGCCGAGCTGTTCTTCGACGGACTCCGGGTGCCCGCCACCAACCTGCTCGGCGAGGCCGAGGGCCAGGGGTTCTACCAGATGATGCAGCTGCTTGCGCAGGAGCGACTTGTCACCGCGATCCTCGCCACCGCCATGATGGAGAAGGCGGTGGAGTTGACCGTCGACTACACCAAGGGCCGCGAGGCGTTCGGCAAGCCGCTGTTCGCGATGCAGAACACCAAGTTCGAACTGGCCGAGTGCGCGACGCTGGCCAGGGTGTGCCGCACCTTCCTCGACGACGCGATCGTCAAGCATCTGCGCGGCGACCTCGACATCCCGACCGCGGCCATGTCGAAATACTGGATCACCGACCAACTCGGTATCGTGGTCGATCGCTGCCTGCAACTGTTCGGCGGCTACGGCTACATGACGGAGTATCCGATTTCCCAGCTCTACACCGGCGCCCGCGTCCTGCGCATCCTGGCGGGCAGCAACGAAGTGATGAAGGATCTCATTGCGCGGTCTCTCTGAAACCCGAAGCGGCGGCGCGGATTCGGCGGGGCCGAAAAGCTCCGCCGAGGAATCGCCGCGCCGCCGCAGGCTCGAACCCGACGAGCGGCGCGCGCAGATTCTCGCGTGCGCGATCGACATGTTCGGCGAACGTCCGTACGCGGCGGTGTCCACCGCGGAACTCGCGCAGCGCGCCGGGGTGGCCCGCGGGCTGATCAACCATTACTTCGGCAACAAGCGGGATCTGTATCTCGCGGTGGTGCGCCGGATGGTCACGCTGCCCAAGCTCGACGCCATGGTGGTGCCCGCGGGGACCGATCGCGAGCGTGTCGACGCCAGCGTGCACTGGCTGCTGGACACCATCGGCGAGCACGGCAGCACCTGGGTGAAGGTCACCAGCCACGAGGGTGTCGGCGACGACCCCGAGGTGCAGCAGATCCTCGACGAGGCCGACGACGCCGCCGCCGAGCGGACGCTGGTGATGATCGGTCTGGCCGATTCCACGCACAGCGCCGAATTGCGGGCGATGGTGCGGGCCTACGGCGGGCTGGTCAAAGTCGCGGGCCGGGAGTGGATCACCCGCGGCAATCTCACCAGGGAACAGGTGCACGAGCTGCTCGCCGATCTGCTGCTGACGCTGGTCACCGAGACGATGCCGAAGGTCGACCGGCGGCGCTGATCCGCCCTCCGGTTCGGTACGGCTACCCCAATTTTGGCGGAGGGCTTGATTGCCAGGAGTAAGCTGATCTGGACGCCTTTCCAGCAGTGATCGAAGGAGCGTTCGCGCTGCGGTCGACATCCGCGGCGTTCGGCTCTTTTGGTGGGTGCCGCGAAGGGCGGATACCTGATGATTCGGCGCCGGCCCGTTGCCTGTCGGGGCGCTGATCTGGTCGCGTGACTGTCGAGTCGACACTCCCGGTGACGGACGGATGGTCGGCGTCCGGGCACAGAGAGGGATCCAGCGCCCTACCGGCCGAATACCTACGAGCGGCCGATGCGGGGCCTTTGTGAATTACTCGATCGAATCAAGGGATTGCACAATGTCCAGCACAATGATCAAGACCGCCGCCGCGACCGCCATGGCCCTGCCACTGTGCTTCCTCGCAGCGCCCGCCGCTTCGGCGAATCCGGCTCCGGCGCAACCAGCTCCGGTTTCCGCCGCGGAAGTCACGCCCGCGGGAGGTTCCGTCATCCTCTGCTTCCCGCTCGGCAGCGTCGTCTGGTGCATCTGAGATCCACCCTGTTCAGCACGCCATCGACGTGGGCGCCGGAGCCGGCCTATCGGTCGGCTCGGGCGCCGGGAGTTATCGCTGAGCATTTCGCCCTGCGGGGCAATCCGCGGCCGATAGTCCGGGACCAGTAAATCCGATCGGACAATTCGGTCTTATTGCGCCATTTCCTCCGTATTCTGTCTGCGTATCGGGCGGGGCCGGACAGCCCGGGTTTCCGCGCGATGGGTGAATGCGAGAGGGACCTGGATGGCACGCACGCAACAGTGGCAAGAGCGCGAGCGCTGGCCGGAGGCTTGGCCGGACGAGCGGGAGCCGGAGGATCCGTACCCGTACGAGCCGCGGCCGATCGTCAATCCGTACGCGATCGTCGCGCTGGTCGCCGCGTTGCTCGCGTTGTTTCCGGTCGCGATCGTCTTCGGGTTCATCGCTTTCAGTCATCCGCGCGGACGCGTGATGGCGTGCTTCGCGCTGCTGCTCGGCGCGGCCGAGGTCGCGGCGGTGGCCGGGTTCTTCGTACTCTCCGGAAACATGTTGCCGGACACGGTTTCCCGCGCCAACCAGGCAACGGCGACCACGACCGCCCAGGTCACGACGGTCGCCACCACCTCGGCGCCGACTCCGGCGGCCCCGCCGCCGACCACCGCGCCCCCGACCTCCACGGTGCCCGTGGTGCGTAAGGGCGAGGCCTGCACCGCGGTCCAGGCCGGGCTGATCGGCGCCGCATCCGACGGCGGAACGTTACTGTGCCTGGCCGATTCCGCTGCCGACGACGGCTACCAGTGGTCGGGCCCGTACAACGTCGGCACCGGCGTCTACGAGGCGGGCGCCAAATGCGACTCCTCCGTCGCCAAAACCGGCCGCACGTCCGACAACCGCGCCCTGGTCTGCGAAACCCAATCCCGCACCCCCGCCTGGGTGCTGTGGACGGAATAGGTTGCTATTCGGCCTTCTTCGCGCGGCTCGGTTGGACGCGAGGCGGCTCGTTGGGCATTTTCGGGTATTGCGGGGGCCAGGGTGCGTCCATGAGGCCCGCGGCCATGTCGCGCTCGGACATTTCGAGCAGGGGTTCGATGGATTGGGGTGCGCGGTCGGCCCAGGGGTCGCCGCGTTCGGCGAGTCGCGCGGGGACGGTCGCGATGGTGAGTTCGTCCGGGGCGACGGTGCCGAGGTCGTCCCAGGAGATCGGCGTCGAGACCTGCGCGCCCACTTTCGGACGCACGCACCAGGCGCCGAATACCGTTTTGTGCGGTGCGTTCTGGTTGAAGTCGATGAAAACGCGTTGGCCGCGTTCCTCTTTCCACCATTGCGCGGTGATCAGGTCAGGGTGTCTGCGCTCCAGCTCCCTGGCCAATGCGACCGCGGCCGCGCGCACCTGATATCCGTCCCATTTCTCCCGCAGCGCGACGTAAATGTGCAGTCCGCGCGAGCCGGAGGTCTTGATCCGGCATTCGATGCCGAGTTCGGTGAACAGATCCCTGGTGAGCACGGCGGCGTGCTTCAGGTCGTCGAAACTTGTGCCGGGGGAGGGATCGAGATCGATCCGTAATTCGTCGGCGATACGCAGATCGCCGACATGGTTGGGCCAGACGTGGAAACCGAGGCACCCCTGGTTCACCGCCCACAGAATGTGCGCGAGGTCGTGCGCGACGAGCGCATCGCTGGTGGTGCCGTTCGGCGTCGACACCTCCACGGTGTGCAGCCAGTCCGGCGCCGACTTGGGCACCCGCTTCTGGAACCACGACTTGCCCGACGCCCCATCCGGATAACGCTCCAGCAGCAGCGGCCGGTCGCGCACCACGCCGAGGAACGGCTCGGCCACCGCCTGGTAGTAACGCACCAGATCGAGCTTGGTCTCGCCGCGTTTGGTGAAGTACACCTTGTCGGGATTGCTGATGGTGACGGTTCTGCCGTCGACCTCGATGTCTACCGAGGCCGTCATCGCGACGCCTCGGTGAAGATGGCGCTCAGCTCGGCGGGCGCCACCTCGTCCAGCTGGGCATAGGTACACGATTCCGGTGTGCGATCGGAACGGAAACGCACCAGCCTGCCGCCGTGGCGCAGCCGGCCGGACTGCACGTGCTCGTAGCGAACCTCGGCCACCAGCTCCGGCCGCAGCGCCTCCCAGGACAGGTCCTTGCCGCCGGTCCAGCGGCTCACCCCGCCGGGCATCTTGCCCTCCGCCTTGGCCTGCGCGGCGGCGTCGGCCCAGTCCCGCCACGGATGGTCCGCCAAAGCGTTCTCCCGCAACGGTTTCAGCTCCTCGACGAGCGATTTGCGTTTGGCCGCCGTGAAACTGCTCGCCACCCCCACGTGGTGCAGGTGGCCTTCGTCGTCGAACAGGCCGAGCAGCAGCGAGCCGACGCCCTGGCCGTCCTTGTGCCAGCGGAAGCCCGCCACCACGCAGTCGGCCGTGCGTTCGTGCTTGACCTTCAGCATCACCCGCTTGTCCTGCTGATACGCCAGGGAGTCGGCCTTGACCATGACCCCGTCGAAGCCCGCGCCCTCGAACCGGGTGAACCAGTCCTCGGCCACGTCCGGGTCGCGGGTCAGCGGCGTCAGGTGGACGCGTGCCAGGGCGGTGTCCAGGATCGTCTCCAGCAGCCGCCTGCGTTCGGCGAACGGTTCGCCGGTGAGATCCTTGTCGCCGAGCGCGAGCAGATCGAAGGCGACGAAACTCGCGGGCGTCTCCACCGCCAGCTTGTTCACCCGCGACGCGGCCGGATGCAGCCGATTCTGCAGGGTGTCGAAATCCAGGCCGTGCTCGGTGACCACCACGATCTCGCCGTCCACCACGCATTTGTCGGGCAGCGCCTGTTTCAGCAGTTCCGCGACCTCGGGGAAATACCGGGTCAGCGGACGGTCGTTGCGGGAACCGAGTTCGACTTCGTCACCGTCGCGGAACACCACGCAACGGAATCCGTCCCATTTGGGTTCGAAGCTCAGGCCCGGCTCGCGCGGCACCGACGGCGCGGTCTTGGCCAACATCGGCCGGACGGGTGGCATCACCGGTAAGTCCACGCGTTCCTCCTCGGGTTCGGTCCTCACCCGTGCTGACGTCGTTGCCGACGCGAATTCATCGGTTCGAACCGGTTCGTCCCGGTCGATCGTAGACACCGGGTACGACAAGCAGACGAACTTCGGCGCCCGGGCGCGTGCTGTTCACCCGCAATTCTCTGGCAGACGCCGTCAGCTGGTCGTCGTCGGAGTTCGAGGAATATGGCTACCGGCCGGCGCGACTCAGTCCAGCCAGCCGTGTTGGTCGGCGAAGGCGGTGAGGCGGTCGCGAATGGTGAGGATCTCGCCTGCGGTGAGCGCGGGGCTCGCGTCCAGCAGCAGTTCGGTGATCAGGCGCTTGTGCTCGGCGGCGGTGAGCTGACCGGTCGACGATCTGTCCTTCTTGTGCCGGGACGGCGCGGCGGCCGCACCACCGACCGCGCTGAGATTGACCGCCTTGGGGCCGCGGTCGCCCTCGGTGACGTCGAATTCGAAGACCCGCCCCTGGCGCAATTCGTCCTCGTCCAGTCCGATGTCGTTCACGTGCACGAACACATCCGGTCCACCGTCTTCCGGTCGAATGAACCCGAACCCCCGAGAGCTGTCGAACGACACCAATTTCCCGATGGACACCAACACCCGCTCCTCGCCGCCGTCGCTACCCGGCCACTTTAGCTCGCATTATCCGCCTCGTTGTTCGAAAGCGCATCGATAATTCGCTGGAACAGTATTGTGTTGAATACAGGCCTGTTCGACAATGGCGTATGGCCACGAGCACTCGGCGATACCGTTCCACCCTGCGCCAGGCGAAGGCCGACGAGACGAGGGCGGCGGTGCTCGCCGCGGCCGCCGAGCTGTTCGTGGCGCGTGGGTGGGCGGGCACCTCGATGCGTGACATCGCCGGTCGCGCGGGTTGCGCGGTGGAGACGGTGTACAGCAGCGTCGGCAACAAACGCGAGATCCTGAAAGTGGTGCTCGACGTGGCCGTGGTCGGGGACGACGAGCCGGTGCCCCTGCTCGAGCGGCCGGAATTCCACGCCATCGCGGCGGGCGTCGTCCGCGAGCGCGCCGCCAAGCTGGCCGGCCTGCTCGAGACCGTGAACCGGAGATCGGCGGCATTGCACCGGGTGCTGGTGCAGGCTGCCGCCGCCGATGCGGAACTGGCCGCGCTCGCGGCCCGCGACCGCGCGAATCGCTGGACGTCGATGCGGGCGGGGCTCGAGGCGGTGACGGGTCGACCCGTCACCGACGCCGAGGCCGACTCGCTGCGCGCCGTCCTCGGGGGCGAGGTCTACCTCGCGCTCACCGAGGAATCGGCGTGGACGCCGGACAAGTATCGAAACTGGGCGGCCGACACCGTGATTCGGCTGCTCGACCTCGCCGAGGAGTAATCGACATGGCTTCCTCCGCAGACCTGGAACGGCCCGCCGACACCCGCGTGATGGGAATCGTGAATTCGGCGATGCGCCGTGATCTGCGTAGAGCCAGGAACGCCTTGAGCGCCTGGCCCTATCCGTACGACGAGCAGCGGGTCGCGATCGCGGAACATCTGCTCTGGATCATGCGCTTCCTGCACCATCACCACGAGTCCGAAGACGAGCATCTCTACCCGGTGGTCCGCGACCGCGACCCGGCGGCGGCGCGGCTTCTCGACCGGATGAACGCCGACCACCGCGCCATCGAGCCCGCCATCGACCGGCTGGTCCGCGCGGCGTCGGTCTATCGGGTGAGCGCCGAGGCTCGCGCCGATGTGCTCGCGGCGCTCGACCACTTGGAGGCCGTGCTGTTGCCGCACCTGGAACGCGAAGAGCGCGAGATGATGCCGGTGGTCTCGGCCACGATGACCGAAGGCGAGTGGCGGCACTGGGCCGACGAGTACAACGTCAAACCCCTCGGCCCGATCGAGCTGTTCGACGAGGGGTTGTTCCTCGTGGACGGCGCCTCACCCGGCGATGCCGCCGCGATCGGCGAGCTGGTTCCCGCCGTCCCGCGCTGGCTCATGCTGCACGTCATGATCAAGCGGTACCGCAAGGCCGCGTTCCGGCGCTGGCACACCGATGAATTCTCCCCGCTGCGTACGCCATTGGGCGGCAGCCACGAAGCGTTCTGTGCCGAGCGGCCGGAGGCGGTGTGGGCGGTGCTCACCGATATCACTCGCGTCGGCGAATGGAGCCACGAATGCCGCGGCGCCGACTGGGTCGGTGACAGCACCCGCGTCGAGGTCGGCGCCCGCTTCCGTGGCCGCAGCAAGTCGGGCTTCCTGCGGTGGCGGCGCGTCTGTACCGTCACGGTGGCCGACGCGCCGAAGGAACTGGTCTGGGTGACCCACGGTGGCATCTTCGGCGATCACACCGAGTGGCGGTTCCTGTTGCGCCCCACGCCGGACGGCACCCGAATCCGGCAGACGTATCGCGTTCTCGCCCTTCCGGTGTGGTTCGACCGGATGATCTACCGGTTCCTGCCCGCGCACCGCGATCGGTCCCGCGCGCTGCAAGGGGATCTCGACCGGCTCGCCCAACTCGTCGAGCGCGAGTCGTCCTGACCTGTCCAGCGCCGCCGGTCGCGGCCGAACACCACGGCGTGCCCGCGGTGTCCAGGCCGCGCACCGCGGGTTACGGGTTCATCCGGTACGCGCCCGCGTGAGCGAGCACCTCCGTGTAGACCCGATTGGCCCGCGCGGCGTCGCCGATCGGCTTGCGCAGCACGCTGAGCGCCCATTCCTGTTGCGCGGCAGTCGAAGACGCCTTGCCGAACACCCCGAGGGCGTACGCCGAGAAGTCGCGGACGAACAATTCGAAGATGGCGTCGACATGATCGTCGGGTGTGCCCGCGATCTTCGCCTGCTCCAGGATCAGCTGGCCGTAGGGCAGCAGCGTGAACAACTCGCCGACGGCCAGCTGGTAGTCCAGATCGGTCAGCTGTTCGTCGATGGCGGGCGCCTGCACCGGGAATTGGACGAACCGCTCCGCCTGCTCCAGGAACAGCGCGACGTTCGGCAGGTGCCGGTAGTCGGCGAACGCGGGCCGCCAGTCGGCGAAGCGCACCTTGCCGAGACCCGCGGCGCCGGGCTGGCGGAACAGCGCCTCGTCGTCGCCGGGGTCGCGGCGCACCGGCACCGGCGGCAGGTCGGCGGCGTTGTAGAGGAAGCTCGGCATGAATTTCAGGGTGAGCGCCATGTTGACGTGGGCGGTGCCCTCCAGCCGCGGCATGGAGTCGATAAGGCCGCGCGCCATCGCGAAGTAGGTGTCCTTCTCGAAACCCTTGGCGGAGATGACATCCGACAGTTCACGGAAGGCGCGCTCGCCCTCGCGCGTCACCTTCATCTTGCCGATCGAGTTGAACATGACGAAACGCCGGTCCGCCGGGGACGATTCGCGCATGTAGTCGATGGCGCGCTCGTGGTAGAGCTTCATGGCCGTGATGCGAATGTAGTTGTCGGACAGGATCTGTCGCACCTGACCGAAGTCGGTGACCGGATGTCCGAACAGGATCTTGTTCGCCGCCTGATCGACGGTCTCGTAGAAGCAGTGCTGCACGATGCCGAGGGTGACCATGCCGATGTTGAACTTGCCGCAGTTCACCGCGGCCAGCGCGACGTCGAAGGCCTTGCGGCCGGTGTGCAGCACGTCGTCGGCGGTGACCGGGTAGTCCGCCAGATCGTAGGCGCTGACGTAGTTCTGCCCGTGAATGACGTTCTTGACCAGGGTGTAGTTGGGGTGACCGCTGTCGGCGAGGAACCAGACGTAGGCGTCCGGGCCCTCGACGTCGGTGCGCCTGCCGATGGTCGGCACCAGCCGCGCGACATTGCCGTTGCCGATGTAGTACTTGCTGCCGTTCGCGATGAATCCGCCCGCGCCGTCTGGGGTGAGCAGCATGTCGGTGGAGTAGATGTCGGCGCCGTGGTCCTTCTCGGACAGGCCGAACGCCACGATGCCGCCCCGGTCGAGTTCCTCGGCGGCGCGCGCGTGTGCCTTGCCGTTGGCGCTCTGCCAGATGGTGGCGAGGCCGAGGGTCGACACGCCCCACGCGTACCAGTACTGCGCGCCGTAGAACCCGGTGATCTCGTTGAACTTGGAGATGAACGCGGTGTCCCAGCGCTTGTCCGGATCGCCGCCCGCGTGCGCCTTCGGGGTCGCCATGTAGGCCAGGATCCGGGATTCGGCCAGGTACGCCATCCAGTCGTCGTACCACTCGCCGCGGTGCGCGTCGGCGGTGAGCGCCTGCTTGCCCTTGCTCTCGAAGAAGTCGACCAGCGAGGCCAGCAGCCGCCGGGTCGTCGGGTCGAATTCCGCGAAGGTGTCGGTCTTCGGATTGAACAGGGGCATGGCCGCGCTGCCTTTCATCTGAGGGCGTGTGCCATCAATTTAGAAGTGAAGGCACCTGCCGTCAATTGTCTGGCGCGGATTTCCCGGACATGGCAACGGCCCGCCGTCTCGGGCGAGGCGCGCGGGCCGTTGCACTTCTCGGGTCAGGAGTGGTAGATCGAGCGGTAGGCCGTGATGGTGGCGACGCAGTGGTCCACGATCTGTTCGCGGGATGCGCGCAGTGACCCGTTCAGCCAGGCGGAGAACATTCCGGCATTGCCGCTGGCCATGCTCACCGCGGCCAGCCTGCGCCGGACCGGGTCCGCGATGTGGGCGAACAGGTGGTCCTGGATCAGCCGGGTGAAGGCGGGCATCACGGCGATGGTGGTCTGGCCGAGACCGGTGCTGGAGTACGGCTCGACCAGGAACAGGCGCGACTTGCGCGGATCTTCCAGCACCTTGTCCACCAGGACTTCCGCCAGCGCCCGGTCCCTTGACGGGTCGTCGGCCGAGGCGAACGCGGTCATCGGCTCCAGGAACTCGTCGGCGACCTGCCGGTACAGCACGTCGAGCAGTTCGTCGCGGCTGCTGAAACTCTCGTAGAAATAGCGGTCGGTGAGATTGGCGCGGCGGCAGACCGCGCGCATCGTGACGCCCGCGGCCCCCGCCTCGCCGATCAGATCGAGCGCGGCCTCGAGCAGCGCGGAGCGGCGCGCCTCCCTGCGCTCGGTGAGCGTCGTCCCACCCCAGATGCGGGGACCGGCGTCGTCTGATTCCTGGCCTGTCTGCACCGATTCACAGTAATGCCTACCGGACATCGGCCGTTCAGGCCCCGCTTTCCAGCGTCATCCCCGCGTCGCGCCAGCTCACGATGCCGCCCTCCAGGCTCGCCGCGTCGTATCCGGCGTGCCGGGCGAGCGCGGCGAAGCGCAGCGAGACCTCGCCGACCGGGCACACGAACACCACCGGCCGCGAGCGGGGGAACGGGACCCCTTGGCCGAGCATGTCCTCGAGCTGATCGTCGCGGATGTTCACCGCGCCGGGGACGTGCCCGATGCGATAGGCCATCGCGCCCCGGGTGTCGACGATGGTGGGACGTCCGGTGCGGTCCAGTTCCGCGAGTTCGGCGGGCGAGAGCCGTGGCGTGGCATCGAGTTCGGCGGCCGTCGGATTCCTGCGCCGGTCCGGCCGGTCGAACAGGTCCGGCCTGCGCTTCTTGATGTAGGAGAGGTAGGGCTCGAGCCGATCGCAGACGATCAGCACCGCGACCACCGGATCGCTCGCGTCGCGCGCCGAGAGGTCGAGCCCGGCAAGGGTTTCCAGGGCCGCCGCGTAGGCCGCGCCGCTCGTCGGCCCGGCCAGCACGCCGTATCCGGTGGCCAGCCGCAGCGTCGCGTCGACGGCGTCGCCGGATGCCACGGTGACGATGCGGTCGTAGAAGTCCGGCTGGAACAGCCCGACGTCCCACATCTCGGTCTCCGAGCGAATGCCGGGGATGAAGTCCGAGCGCTCGGAAACCACGGCGATCGTGCGCAATTCGGGATTGTGCTTGCGCAGGTAGGTCGCCGCGCCCCTGGTGGACCCGGTGGTGCCGAGCCCTCCCACGAGATAGTCCACCCGGGCGATGCCGTCGGCCGCGAGGTCCTCGTGGATCTCCCGTCCGGTCCCCAGGCAGTGTGCCTCGACGTTCTTCTCGTTGGTGTACTGCGACGGATGATGGTAAGCGCCGGGCTCTTTCGCCATGGTCGACTCGATCACCGAATACACGTCGTTCGGCGTCGTCGGGTCAGGACACTCGGAAAGCCCTGGCAGCTCGACGATGTCGGTGCCGAGCAGTCGCAGCAGATCGCGCACCTCGGCGACCTTGATCCGATTGGTCACCGCGCGCAACCCGATGCCCGAGAGTCCGCCGAGCACCCGCAGCGCCTTGGCGGTGTTGCCGCTGGACGCCTCGATCAGGGTTTGCCCGGCGGCGGTGATCGCATCCAGGTCGTCTCGGATCATGCTCCAGGCGACCCGGTCCTTGACCGAGCCGAACGGGTTGAACGACTCCAGTTTCGCGTACAGCTCGACGTGCTCGAGCCCGTGGACCGCGGGATCGAGGCGCAGCAGCGGCGTGTTGCCGATCAGCTCGGTGATGTGGTCGTAGCGCATCAGGGCGCCTCGGCTTCCTGCGGCACCGGCGCGGGCCGTCGCGCCGACAGCGGATCCGCCGGAACGTGCGGTTCGTAGTCGATGTCGCGGCACACTTCGAAACCGCTCCCTCGCTGGGCCACAGCCAGTTTCGGCGGCGGTGGCTGCATCGAGGCCGAGGCCGCCGAGAGGTCCATGTGGTAAGCGGCGGTGTTGGGGAAGACGACCAGATCCCCCGACTTCGGACGAGTCGCCAGCCAGACCTTGTGATTGGTGATCAGGTCGCGCTCGAGGCACAGTCGTCCGGCGAAAAACACTCCCACCGGCCCGGTTTCGCGCGCGAGGGCAGTGTCGGCCGCCGAACGCGGCGGGTTGATCGCACCGTCGCCGGACCACTGAGGCGGGACACCGTCGCGCGCCGCGCCGGGCAGCACGATCGGATCCACCATCACCTCCTGATCGGCCGGTGTCACCGCGTCGCGGCTGAGGTCGACGTTCACCAGCAGCGTGCCGTCCCCGAGTTCCTTGACGAACACGACCCGCGCCACCGTCACCCCGGCGTGGTCGACGAGGGCCTTGCCCGGCTCGAGCCAGAGATCGAGCAGATTGTCCGCGGCGACCTGGGCTACCGTGCGTCCGCCGTGCCGTTCCAGGGGCGAGGTCAGCAGGTCGGCGAGCATCCTGGTGGCCGGAATCGTGTTGGCGTACTTGTGGAACACCGGAGTGCCGTGCACCGCACCGCCCTCGACGTGGTAGCCGAAGGTGTTGTCACCCCAGCTCATCGGCTCGCCGCGGCCGAGAAGCGACTCGCGCAGCGCGCGGACGTAGCCGTCGAACCGGTCGGCGTCGGCGGTGAACACCTGGCGCAGGCCGCCGCCCAAGTCCAGCACGCTGGGGGACAAGCCGTGCGCGTAGGCCTGCTCGACCAGCGTCAAGCAGGCGTCGACCGCGCGCACCCGTTCGGCGTTCTCACCACTGTCGATGTGGAAAGCGAAGCCGAGGAACGAGATTCGACCGCGATGGGCGCCGAGCAGATCCAGCGCGCGATCGACGTGGCTCAGCGGCACCCCGAAGCGACTCAGTGGCGACCCCGGAAAACCGGAGACACGAAGCAGCACCGGCACTTCGGCGCGATCACCGGCGAGTTCGGCGATCCTGCCCAACTCCCAGAGATTGTCCACGTTGATCGTCGCGCCGCGGTCGATCAGATCGCGCAGGAACGCCTCACCTTTCGGGCCGGTCACCTCGATTCGCATCGGCCCGAATCCGGCGCCGATCGCGCTGGCCAGTTCCTGCGGCGAGGCCACGTCGACGGCGATGCCGGCGTGCTCGGCCGTGCGTACGAAGGCGCGGGACTGATTGGCCTTGTGCGCGTAGCAGATTCGATACCTGGGCAGCTGCCGGTCCAGCACGGCGCGCAAGTCTCTCAGGTTCTCCGCGAAGACCTGGGGGAAGACGAGATGCACCGGAGACCCGAATCGGATCAGCGTCTCGTCCAAGGCCTCGCGGGCGTCGAGGAAGGCGCGAACCAGCGGATGGATCTTCGCGGGTAGCGCCGGTAGCGGCGCCGTCATACCGCGGATTCCGAAGGCTGCGCGCTGATTTCGGCGTCGACCGGGTCCGGCTTCTCGGCGACCGGGTTGTACCCGCCGTCGCGCAGCGCCTCGAAGGCGCGCGCCCGATTGCGCGGGCTGCGGAACTCGGCGACCACCCGCTTGCTGATCAGGTCCACCTCGGCGACCACGAGCCCCATCGACTCCAGCACGCCGGTGATCGTGCGGACACAGTGCTTGCAGGTCATATCCGGTACATAGAAGACGCGGTCCTCGGCCGTCAGCGGATCGTCGGCCGTCCGCTCGTCCAGCGCCGCGGCGACCTCCACCGGGCGGCAGCTCGCCACGATCTCGGTGAACACCGCGACGAAACGGTCGACCACGAGGGGCAGCAGGCTGTAGTGCGCGCCGTCGAGCTGATGCGGCATCGCGGCGAGGCAGGCCGGACGGGTGCCAGGCGGCAGCAGCGCGTACTGGCGGGAGATGAGGTCGAGATCCTCGTGGTACTTGGCGATCGCGTCCTCGACGCTCAGACCCTCGACCGTGGTCGCGCGCCGCATCACGGTGTGCGCGTCGGCGATGGTGGCGTCCTTCATGGCGCGCAGCGTGGCCACCGATTCGGCGGTGTAGCGCACGGTGCCGTCGGGCTGGGTCGCCAGCGTCACCGGGATCATCCCGCGCCGGTAGGTGGAGGCCTGCAACTCCCAGAACCAGCGCGTCGCGACCGCCGCGAACAGGCCCGAATCTCGCATGCCCGTGGCGAATTCGATCGGGTCGCGATACGGCGTCTGGCGCGCGAGCAGCGCGTGCTGGGCGAGCGCGCGGCCGGTCGCCTCGATGCCGACGCGGAAGATCTCCAGCGGTTCGTGATCGGTCGTTGTGCCAACCAGCACGGCGCGCTCCCGGCTGCCGAGTTCCTCGGCTCGGCGCACCAGCGCGGTATCGGCCCGCAGCGCGTGCCACAGCGCGAGGACGGTCTCGCGCACCGCGATCGGTACGAGCGGGCCGAGGCCGTCGGCGCGGTAGTGCCCGGTGTTGGGGATGCCGTCGCTGTCGGTCCACGCGATGCGGTGGGTCGCGGTGGTCACCTGGTTCGGGCGGCAGGGCCGCATGAACCGCTCCAAGTACAGCCGCTGCGAATAGGTGAGGTGGCTGTTGGCTTCCGGACGCAGTGCGGCACAGGTGAATTCGATGCGGCGCGGATCAGGCGGCACCGGGACGTCGCCGAACAGCCCTGGCTGGGCGAGTCCGGCGAGGACCCGGGACGCCGCCCTGCGGTCGTAGCGCGGGGTGTCGGTATTCACGTGACCTCCTCGGCAATCGTCGTGACGCAGGCGGTGAACCGGTCGATCTCGTCGAGGGTGTTGTAGATGTGCGTGCTGACCCGCACCGAGTCCAGGTCGTCGTCGCCCTGGCCTGCCGAGGGCGTGCAGTGCAGGCCGGTGCGCACCAGGAACCCCAGCTCGCCGAGCACGAAACCCACGTCGGCGGCGCTGATTCCGGCGATGCGGAAGGAGACGATGCCGTAGCCCGTTTCGCACGGCGCGTGGGCGGGACCGGGCAGGAACTCCAGCCCCGGCGCCGCCCGTAATCCCTCGATCAGCCGCAGGGTGAGCGCGCGGTTGTGCGCGGCGACGGCCTCGATGCCGAAGGACTCGAGCACGTCCAGCGCGCTGCCGAGCGCCAGGATGCCGGGGATGTTGTGGGTGCCGCCCTCGAGCAGGTCGGGCATCGCCGTGCCGACCAGCCCCGACTCGGTGAGCCGAACCCCCGAATTCCCGCCGGGCAGGAAGGGCAGCAGCCGATCGTGAATTCGCCGGTGGCAGTACAGGATTCCAACCCCGGGCGCGCCGAGCATCTTGTGCGCGGCGAACACCGCGAAATCGGCGCCGAGCTCGGTGACGTCGACCGGCAGGTGCCCGCCGCTCTGACTGCAGTCGAAGCACAGCAGGACCGACGGATCGATCCGTCCGCGCAGTTCTTCCAGCGTGGTCACCGCGCCGAAGACGTGGTGCAGGTGGCTGGTGACGATCAGCCTGGTGCGCGGGGAGAGCTTGCCGAGGATGTCGGTGGTGTCGGCCTCGCCGAGTTCGGTGGTCCGGTAGGGGACCAGTTCGATGCGGCGGCCGAACCGGGCGAGCACTTGGCGCAGGTGGTGCCAGGGATGCACGGCGGAGGCGTGATCGCGCGGGTTGTAGAGGATTTCGTCGCCGTCGGCGAGCTCGGCCAGCCCCCAGGACAGGGCGACCGCGTTGAGCGCGGCGGTGGCGCCCGCGGTGAAGACCACCTCGTCGGCATGTTGGGCGCCGAGGAACGCCGCGGCGCGGGCACGCACGTCGGCCACCCGCGCGGTCAGCTCGGTCGACCAGGCGTAGGCGCCGCGCCCGGCGTTGGCGGTGCGGGAGGAGTGATAGCGGTGGATCGTCTCGATGACGGGCAGCGGCTTCTGCGTGGTCGCCGCGCTGTCCAGATAGACCTCGGACGATTCCGCCAGCGCGGGAAACAGCGCGCGGATCGTGTCGTCGTGGACGGTGTCGGTGCGGGGCGGTGACGAAGCGGGGAACCGGTGAGCGGGGGAGTGGCGTACGACCGGGGAGCGGGTGAAGTGCGAGCCTGGCGCGGGTGACCGCAACGTGACGCTCCCTTCACGCCGATGCCCTGGACACCACCCAACGATACGCACTTTACCCGGGGTGATCGAAGGTTTCAGGTGGACAACGTCTTTCACGCGCTAGCCTGGAACGCATGCCACTGAGCCAAGAGGAGCGCCAGGAGTTTCTCGCGGAGCCGCACATCGCGGCGTTGGCCGTCGCGGCGGGCCCGGATCGCGGTCCGCTGAACGTGCCGATCTGGTACCAGTACGCGCCCGGCGCGGAGGCGTGGGTGCTGACCGGCCCGGAGTCGGAGAAGATGCGGTGCATCAGGAAGGCGGGCCGCTTCAGCCTGATGGTGCAGCGGCTCGAGCCCACGGTGCGCTACGTCAGCGTGGAAGGGCCGGTCACCCGGGTCACGCCGATGACCGACGAACTGCACCGCGAGATGGTCGCCCGTTATCTGCCGCCGGACAAGGTCGACGCCTACCTGAAGGCCGCCGAGGCGTACGGCGAGCAGGTCGCGGTGTACATGCGACCCGAGCGGTGGCTGTCCGCCGACCTCGGCGACCTGACCGCGCTGTAGCGCGCGGGTTCAGTACCGGCCCTGGAGATAGTCGACCAGGTGCTGGCGTTCGGTCGCGAGCTCGGAGATCGCGCTCTTGACCACGTCGCCGATGCTGACGATGCCGATCAGCCGGTCGTCGCGCACGACAGGCAGATGCCGGATCCGGTGGTCCGTCATGACCCGGCGCAAACTGTCGACGTGGTCATCGGGAACGCACGTGCGGACCTCGACGGTCATGATGTCCGCGACGGGCGTGTCCAGCAGGTCCGCGCCGAGCTCGTGCAGGCGGCGCACCACATCGCGCTCGGAGACGATGCCCGCGATCCGCATGCCGTCGGGGGACACCACCACCGCGCCGATATTGTGCTCGGCCAAAGTGGCCAGCAGGCTCCGCACCGTCGTGTCGGGCGGAACCGTGGCGACGTCGCTACCTTTCCTGCGCAAGATCTCCGCGATTCGCATACTTTTCACCATCCAGACTCACGGGGTTCCAGGATCGCAAGTTCCGGAACGGGTGACCAGCACGAATCCGCATCGTTGCGCGGGCGAGATCTGCCGGGCGTACTTCCGGCTATAGGCGCCGGGCCACGCTGCGATCGAGGTCCCTGGCCAGCAGGGCGATGGCCGCCTGCGAGATGCCCGCCGAGGTGGCGAGGTCGATGGTGGTCAGCTGCGCGATGCGGCGCAGCCGGTAGTCGACGGTGTTGGGGTGCACGTACAGCTGGCGCGCGGTGAGCTGCCGGTTCATGTCGTTGCCCAGGTACGCGCGCATGGTGTCGAACAGCTCGGGGTGCGCGTCCAGCGGGTCCAGGATGGTGGCGATCCGCCGGGCGGCCGGTCCGCCGCGGGTGAGCTGGTACTCCACGGCCAGGTCGGCCATCTGATAGAGCCCTGCCGCGCGGCCGCCGACGCGGACCAGGTTCAACAGTTCGTGGGCCTGCTCGGCGGAATCCGGGATGCGATCGGTGTCGCCGACGACGACGGTGGCGGTGAGCGGCACCTCGGCGCCCTCGGAGAGCGTGTCGAGCACCTCGGCGGTGAGCGCGGGGACGTCCTCGCCGAGCGGAACCAGCAGCGTGCCGCCCTTGGTGGACAGCAGAGCGAGCGCGCGCGAGCGGAAGGCGCTGGCCAGCGCGGACTGTAGTCGGCGTAGCTTGCGCCGGGCGGCGACCCGCGCGTCGACCCGAGGGTCGCGCTCGTCCGGATGCTCCGGCACCGAGAGCGCCACCACCTGGTATGCCTCCGCGATCGGGATGCCCGCCTGCCTCGCGAGTGCGGAACTGCCGCGACCGCTGAGCAGGGCGGAGGCCAGCGTCTGCGCCGCGGTCTGGTGCTCGCGGGCGACCAGATGCTGCTCGTCGACGTAGGCGTCGGAGACCGCAGCCGTGATGACCTCGAGCAGTTCGAGCATCAGATCGGTCGCGACGATCACCTCGTCCACGTCGTCGGCCTTGGCGCCCTCGGTGACCAGGCCGAAGGCGATGCGCAGACCTTCGTGGTAGGCGCGCAGGATGGTGCCGAGCGGGACCGCCTCGCGCGCCCATTGGGCCGCGGCCTCCCTGACCTCGCCGAGCTGGGCGTCGTCGGGCACCATCCGGCGGTCGAACATCTCGGCCGCGAGCGCGAGGCAGAAGCGCGTCACCTTGGTGACGTCGCCGCGCATCTGCTCACCGGGCAGCGTGCGGCACGGCGCGACGCAGGTCGCGAAGTACCCCACCATGCGCGATGCGACGCCCTCGGTGTTCTGCAGTGGCACCGACGCCGGCTGTCCGCCTATTTCGAGCGCCGTGGCGGACGTGTCGGCGGACAGATCCAGCGCGGTGAAGGTCATACGTAGTGCTCCAGTGCCACATCGGACGAAATAGAACTGCGCCCGAATCGTTGCATCACTATACGAAACGGTTATGGGCAGGGCGAGTGTTCGGTGAGATACGTTGCATCGCAGCACCGTTGTGCACAGTTCCGAATGCAAGCTTCGGAACGGGCAGTTCCGCGGAATCGGCGCTCCCGTGGGCGAACCGGGCCCGCGGCAGCGTCGGTGTATCAGACGGTCGGCACGCGATCGCGCCGATGGGTGAGCCCTCCGGGTCGCCGCGTCCCGCCGCCGAGTGTCGGCGGATCTGTGAAGCGGGCACGTTTCGATTCTCGGGCTCTCGCGCACGGGAAGCCTGTCGTCGCCGGATCGATACCTTCGCCGACCGACCCCTGTGCGGCGGCCGAGTTGTCCGCCCGTGCCGTCGGCCGCTCCGGAATCGGAGCCTATTCGGCCCCGTCTTCCGTTGTGGCACTGTGGATCTCGCGTTCTATCGCCACCGCAGCGTAGTGCTGTCCGCAGGCGCGCAGCTGGGCGATTCGTCGGTGCACAGCCTCGGTGCCGTAGACGGCGGCGATATCGGCGACGCCGAGTCGGCGGGAACGATGTAGCGACTGATCCATGTGAAAGACCTTCGGGCGGTAGCGAGGAGTCCTCGTGGCAACGCTGACACGGGCTCGGTGAATCTCCTCTGGTTTTCGCGCCGAGTGTAGGTCCGTGTTCGATACAGATGCAAGTACATATGCGCGAACATCGCTGTGCGATAACGGTTTTGACAACGCGTCGTGATCTTGTGCGGCCAACTGTCTCGGTCGGCGGTCACGGGGATCCGATCCCGCCGAGACTTGCTCTGCGTCCCGGCGCCCGACGGCAGTCCTGTCACGCGGGAATCCGATTCGGCGGTGGGCTCACCGCGTCTTCGGCGGCGGGACCTTCCGTGTGGGTCGGGTGGCAGCGCCGGGTCGTCTTGTTCGGAAACCGTTGTTGGCCGCCGGTCGCGGTGGTACCGTCCAGACACGTGTCCAGGTACCTGTCTCAACGGTTGTATCCGTCGAAACGGTCCTGGCGAACCCGTTCTCGAAATCGAGGTGTGTGATGACAGCCAGGGTGTCCGCGCCCGGCGAGGGGAGGGCGCCGTGAAGATCTCCGTCGACCTCGACCTGTGCCAGGGCCACGCCGTCTGCCAGTTCGAGGCGCCCACCGTCTTCGCCGTGCCCAAACGCGGCCAGGTGGAGATTCTCGAGCCGAGCCCGGACCCGGAACTGCGCGAGGCGGTCGCCGGCGCGATCCGCTACTGCCCGACAAGGGCCCTTTCTCTCGCCGACGACGGCGAGACCGACGACGCCGCGAAAGGTGCACACTGATGGCCGCTTACGACCGCGCCGAGCTCGACGAGATGGTCCGCCGCTGGATCGTCGAGAACCAGCGCTGCGAGGAGAAGGGCGACTGGAAGCCGCTCGCGCAGATGTACACGGTGGACGCGACATACGGCTGGAACTACGGTCCGACCCAGGAATTCATGGCGGTCGGGCGCGACGAGATCCGGGATATCGCGCTGGGACAGGAGATGTCGGGCCTGGAGGGCTGGACCTACCCGTACCAGGAGTTCGTCGTCGACGACCGCAGCGGCACCGTGATCGGCTTCTGGAAGCAGGTCGCCGACGCGCGACGCCCCGACGGTCGCCCGTACAGCCCGGAGGGCATCGGCGGCAGCTGGTTCCGCTACGGCGGCGACTTCCAATGGTCCTGGCAGCGCGACTTCTTCGACTTCGGCAACGTCTCGGCGCTGTTCCTGGAGATGATCACGAACAACGCGCTGACCCCCGGTATGCAGCAGCGTATCGCCCGCTCGACCTCCGGCACGCCGCTGCCCGGCTGGTACGGCGTCGGCGAAGCGCCCGCCTCGCTGTGGTGACGGCGATGAGCGAGATACCCAGCCGCTACACGCGGTTCGCCCGGCCGACGCTGGCCGCGCTGGTGCCCGAACTGCTGTTGTGCGGGCACCTCATCGACCGTTCCGGCATGGCGCACTCCATCGCCGCGTTCGGCAGGACCGGCATGGCGGAGGTAGCCATCGAGGAGTGGCGGCTGGCCAGCCCGGTGTACACGCGCAGGATGCAGCGGGCGTTCGGCTTCGCGGGCGACGGCGTGGCGACGATCTTCAAGGGATTGCAGCTCGACATCGGCGCGCCGCCGCAGTTCATGGACTTCCGCTTCCGGGTGGACGACCACGAGCACGGCGAATTCTGGCTCGACCACTGCGGCGCGCTGGCCGATGTCGAGCCGATGGGCGAGGACTTCGTGGTGTCGATGTGCCACGACATCGAGGACCCCACCTTCGACGCGACCGCGCTGGCGACGAACCCGCACGCGCAGGTGCGCCCCGTGCACCGCCCGCCGCGGCGGCCCGCCGACCGCAAGCCGGTCTGCGCCTGGCGGGTCACCATCGACCCGGCCAACCAACCGCCGCCGGTGCCGCGCGACGCGGCCTTGGTCGCCGAGTCCGCCGCCGCGCGAACCGAATTGGCGCCCATCGATCCCACGGAGGACGGCCGATCCGACTACGCGGGACCGCTGCTGAGCGACCTGCGTTTCGCGGACTTCTCGCACTCGGCGCTGGTGCGGATGGCCGAGGAGGTGTGCCTCCAGCACCACCTGCTGACCCTCGGCTTCCTGGTCGCCGTGCGGGCCAAGACCGACGCGCCGACCGCGGCGGCGATCGTGCGCAAACAGTTCACCGGGATCGCCGGACTCACCGCTGACCGCATCCGGCGCTGCCTGCGGCTCGGCGACGACGCGGACGCCCTCGCCACCGTGCTGGCTGCGCACCCGGCGCTGAACCCGTTGCCCTACACGGGCATCACCATCGACAGCGCGAACGACACTGTGCGCCTGCGTATTCCACAGGACAGCGGCGCGAGTTCCGACGGCGCGTGGCCCGCGCTGCTCGACCCCGAGCACCTCGCGCCGCTGGACGCGCTGGCTCGGGCGGTGAACCCGCGCTGGTTCGCCACGGCCGTCGACGGCGACGACGGTGCGCTGACCGTCGATTTCGGACTCGCCGACGAACCGTTCCGCGAGGCCGCCGAAGTGGCCATCACCCGATTCAGCACCGGCGCGGACTTCGCGTTCACCGACCGCGGGAAACCGCTGCCGCTCACCGTGGTGTGACGGCCGACGAGCGACCGGCTGAACCGGGTCGCTCTGTACCGCAGGGCATTCCATTCCAGGAGGTAGACATGACCGCACCGTCGTTGCCCGCGGGTTTCGACTTCACCGATCCCGCACTCTGGCAGAACCGCAGCCCCGTCGAGGAATTCGCGCTGCTGCGCCGCACCGCGCCGGTGTGGTGGAACGCCCAGTCCGACGACACCTCGGGCGGATTCCGCGACGGCGGCTACTGGGTGGTGAGCAAGCTGGCGGACGTCAAGGAGATCTCGCGCCATCCGGAGCTGTACTCCTCCCAGCGCAAAGGCGCCATCATCCGCCTGCCGGGCGACATCACCGCGGAGCAGATGGACCTCACCGGCGCACTGCTGGTCAACATGGACCCGCCCAAACACTCCAAGATCCGCCGGATCGTCTCCAAAGGATTCACCCCGCGCGCGGTCGAGAGCCTGCGCGCCGCGCTGACCGAACGCGCCGAGCGCATCGTGCACGCCGCCAAACGAACGGGCGGCGGCGATTTCGTCCAGCAGGTGGCCTGCGAGCTGCCGTTGCAGGCGATCGCCGAACTCCTCGGTGTGCCACAGGACGATCGGCGCAAGGTCTTCGACTGGTCGAACCAGATGCTCAACTACGACGATCCCGAGTACGGCGACCCGACCACCGCCTCGGCCGAAATCCTCGGCTACGCATGGACCATGGCCGAGCAGCGCCGCGCGTGCCCGGTACACGACATCGTCTCCGAACTGGTGCACGCCGACGTCGACGGCGAGGCGCTGGCCTCCGACGAATTCGGCTTCTTCGTCATCCTGCTCGCGGTCGCGGGCAACGAGACAACGCGCAACGCGATCACGCACGGCATGAAGGCCTTCGTGGACAACCCGGAGCAGTGGGAGATCTATCGAGCGAGCCGGCCGCGGACCGCGCCCGACGAGATCGTCCGATGGGCCACTCCGGTGACGGCCTTCCAGCGCACCGCCACCGAGGACGTGGTGCTCGGCGGGCAGCGCATCCGGGCCGGGCAACGGCTCGGATTGTTCTACAGCTCGGCCAATTTCGACGAAGACGGCTTCACCGACCCGTTCGCCTTCGACATCCTGCGCGATCCGAATCCGCACGTCGGCTTCGGCGGAACGGGCGCGCACTATTGCGTCGGCGCGAACCTGGCCCGGCTGGAGATCGACCTGATGTTCAACGCGATCGCCGACGCCATGCCGAACCTGCGCCAGGTCTCGGATCCGGTGCGGTTGCGGTCGGGCTGGATCAACGGCGTCAAGAGCTGGCAGGTTCGCTACGACTGAGACGGCGACACTCGAACGGCCGCGACTCGCCGTCGCGGCCGTTCGAGCGTGTCCGTCGGAGCTCCGGTCCGAACGGCCCCGGCGTTCAGCCGTCCTGTCGAGGACGGCGCCTGCGGTAGCGCACCCGGCAGGGCTGTTCCAGCTGCACCACCATCTTCGAGTGGTCGTTGCGGTAGCTCTCCGAGGGCTGCGCCATCTCGAACTCCCAGTCCCGCAACAGGATCGAGAAGATCGCCTTGAGCTGCATGAGCGCGAACGCGGCCCCGACACAGCGGTGCCTGCCCGCGCCGAACGGGATCCACGTCCAGCGGTTGACGATGTCCTCTTGGTTCGGGTCGAGATAGCGGCCGGGGTCGAAGGCGTCCGGATCGGGGAAGTCCTCGGGCAGCCGGTTGGAGATGGCGGGTGTGGCGGCCACGTGGTCACCGTCGGCGATGTGGTACCCGCACACCTCGAAATCCCCCCTGGCGACGCGCATCAGGATGATCAGCGGCGGATGCAGGCGCAGTGTCTCCTTCAGCACCGCCTCGAGGCGCGGAATCTGGCGCAGCGCACCGAAACTCACCGGGGAGCCGTCCGCGTACAGCTCGTCCAGCTCGGTGACGACGCTGTCCAGCAGTTCTGGGTGGCGCAACAGTTCGATGACCGTCCACGCCGCGGTGCCGGAGGTGGTGTGGTGACCGGCGAACATCATCGAGATGAAGATGCCGGTGATCTCGCTGGCGCTGAAGCGCGGTGCGCCGTTCTCGCCGGGCACCGAGACCAGCACGTCGAGCATGTCGCGGTCGCCGCGGTCGGCGGCGGGAAGGGCGGCGCGCTTGTCCATGATCCCCTGCACCAGCTCGACGAGCGCGACGCGGGCCTCGTCCCTGCGGCGGAAGCTCTCGATCGGCGCGTAGGGGTCCACGTAGGCCAAGGCGTCGGTGCCGCGCTCGAGTTCGTGATAGAGGTGCGCGAACCTGCCGTCGAGCTCGTTGCGGAACTTCACGCCGATCAGGCAGGCCGAGGACGTGTAGATGGTCAGCTCGGCGAAGAAGTCGAGCAGATCGATCTCGCCCTCGTCGCCCCAGCGCGCCAGCATCCGCTCGACCTCGGCGGCGATCGTTGCCGCGTGTCCGCGCATGTGCTCGGCGCGCAGCGCCTGGTTGTGCAGCATCTCCTTGCGGCGCTCCGGGCTGGCGTCGAAGACCACCCCCTCGCCGAAGATCGGCTTCATGAACGGATAGGCCGCGCCCTGGTCGAGATCCTCGTCGCCGGCTCGGAAGAAGAATTCGTTGGCTTCCGCCCCGGAGAGCAGGATGACCTGCTTGCCCGCGAGTTCGAAGGCGCCGATGTCACCGCACTCGGCGCGCACCCGGCGCATCAGCGCGATCGGGTCGGAGCGGAACTCCTCGAGATGTCCGTGCTCGTGCTCGCCGCCGGAGACGCGCTGTGGTTTCACCAGAGTCATCGGAAATCCTTCCACAGATACCTGTCCAGACATATGCTGGACACGTGTCTGGACAGTACTACTGTCGACCGGACGCGAGCAAGGGATTCGCGGTCGCGTGATCGCGCGCAGGGCCCTCTCGAAGGGGTGAAGAGTGGACGCACGGCAACAGTCCTCGCGGGGGCGCTTTCCGATCCTGTTGGCCACCTGGGCGATGGTGCGGCTCAAACTCGCCGGGCTGGCGTTCCTTTCGGTGATCGCGGCGGTGACGCTGCTCGCCATGTCGATGTACGCGGGCCGCTTCGAGTCGACCGCGACGGTGCTCGTCGACGCGCCACGCTCGGGTCTGGTGCTCGATCCGGACGCCGCGGTGCGGATGCGCGGCGTCGAGATCGGGCGCGTCGCGGCCGTGGAACCGCACGCCGACCGGGTGCGGCTGCGGCTGGAGCTGGATCCGGAGCTGCTGCGGATGGTCCCGGAGAACGCCATGGTCGACATTCGCTCGACGACGGTCTTCGGCGCCAAGTACGTGCACTTCGTGCCGCCCGCCGCACCGTCGCGGCGCTCGCTGACGCCGGGGACGCTGGTCAGGGCGGAATCGGTCACCGTCGAGTTCAACACGCTGTTCCAGCGGCTCGCCACGGTGCTCGCGAAAGTCGAACCGGGACAGCTGAACGCGACGCTGGCCGCGCTGAGCGCCGCGTTGCAGGGTCGCGGCGAGCTGCTCGGTGATCTGCTGGCACGCGCGGATGTCACGCTGCGCCAACTGAATCCGAGTCTTCCTCAGCTCGGCCGCGACATGGCCGCCACCGCCGAGGTCACCGACCTCTACGCCGACAGCGCGGGGGAGTTGCTGCGCACGATCGACAACGCGACCGCGACCGGCGCGACGATCGCGGACCGGGCCGCGGACCTGGACGAAATGCTGCTCAACGTGGTGGGTTTGGCCGAGACCACCCGCGCGGTCCTCACCGAGAGCGAGCAGCCGCTGGCGACGGCGGTCCGGCTGCTGCGCCCGGGGAGCGCGCTGCTGAACGAGTATCGCGCCGCGCTGCGCTGCGTGATCGTCGGCATCGCCTCGGTGATGCCGTTGGCCGAGACGATATTCGGCGGCATGGTGCCGGGGGCGGTGTTCAACGCCAACTTCCTGCCTGCCTCGGAGCCGTACCAGTATCCGGAGGACCTGCCGAAGGTCAACGCGACCGGCGGTCCGGACTGTTCCGGCATCGAACAGCGCATGCCGGGCGCGCACGCGAACTACGTCGTGACCGATACCGCAGAGGGGTCGCCGTACGTCCCGTCGACCAGCGCCCGCCTGAACACGAACCCGCCGAAAGTGTTCGAGATCTTCTTCGCCGGAATGCCCGGTGTGGGTCGCCGGTGAGGACCCTCAGCCGTCCAGCACGTGAGGCAGGCCCGCGCGGTAGCGCTCGGCATCGATGCGTTTGGCCTGATCGAAGATCGGCAGCGAGACCAGCGGGAAGATCGGCACGCGCGGACCCGGGTCGTCGGCGGCGTCCATGATGGCATTGGCCGCCGCGCGGCCGGATTCGTTTGCGCCCTCCATGGTCGCCAGATCGATGTTGCTGCGCACATGGTCGCCGCCGAAGAACAGATTGGGCACGGCGCAGTGCGCGTCGGGTCGGTGGTCGTAGGAGCCGACGGTGTTGACGAGCAAAGGGGTCGCATTGTCGATCGCGCCACCGCGCCAGGTGATTCCGGGATCGAGGTGCCAGGAGTGCACGTCCTCGTCGCGCAACCAGCCCGTCGCGGTGTTCAGCCATTCCTTCAGTTGCGCCCACACTTCCGCGGCGATCTCCTCGCGGCCGCACTCCTTGGCGGATCGACCGTAGAGCACGCCGGGGGAGTCCCAGTCGGAGATGTCCACCGAAAGGCATTCGCGCACCGCGCCGTCGCCGTATCGTTCGGCGAAATCGCCCACCCACATCGGCGCTTGGCGCAACGCGGTGAGTGCCCACGGCGAACCGAGCGCGGCGATATGGCCTTCCGGCAGTTCGGTCGGGCGGGTGAGGTAGTACTGGATGCCGACCATCCAATCGGTGTGCAGCTGGTGCATGCCCGCCAGTCGCGGATCGGCCTCGAGGATCCGATCACTGAGCAGCGGAAGGGTACGCTCCACCGGCATGGCGCAGACGTACCAGTCCGCTGTGACGGTCTCGGCCGCGCCGTTCGCACCGCGCACGGTCGCCGAAACAATGCGCCCGCCACGCAGTTCCAGCGCACTCGCGCCCCGGTTCATGACGAAACGTACGCCGAGCGAGCGCAAGTAGCCGACCCACGGATCGATCCACGCCTCGTTGGTCGGCCGGTTCAGGATGCGGTCGATGCCCGCGGCGTATTGCGGAATCGCCCCTGTCGCGGCAAGCACCAGCGCCTCGCCGATCGTTCCGATGGTGCGCGCCGAGCTGACGTGCGGTTTGGCGGCGACGGTGATCCGGGTGAGCGCGTTGACCAGGTAGTCGCGATAGGCGGGCGACTTGCCCTCCGCGTGCAGGATCTGTTCCCAGGTGACGTACTCCCACTGCCCGTAGCGCCGCTCCGCGCAGGAGGTGAACCACACGGTCATCTGCTTGGCGAAGAACGCCAGCTCCCAGGGCGGCAGTTCGGGGACGAAGCCGAACGCGCCGACGATCGTGTTCTGCAAGCGCTGCGGCGTCACCTGATCGATCGCCCCGCGCTCGACGGGTACGAAAATCGGTGGGCGCCCGCGAAACCCGGCGACCGTGCCCTCCACCCGGATCAGGTTGCCCGCGACGCCGTCGTGGTTCCCGGGAAACGGAATGCGCCGCATGGTGTCCGGGATGTTCTGGTAGCAGCCGGGAAAGAAGCGAAAGCCGTGCTCGCCGGGCAGATCCAAGCGTCCGCCCTTGCCCGTGCCCGGCACGCCCATGCTGCGCGCCTTGCCGCCGAGAAACGCGGGTTCGTACACGGTGACCTGGTATCCGCGTTCGGCGAGCTCGTGAGCCGCGGACAAGCCTGCGACGCCACCGCCGAAGATCGCCACCGATCGGCCTGGCGCGGGCGTCCGCTTCGTTCCCGGAGCGGCGGTGGCTGTCGAAGCGGTCGCGGCAAGGCCGACACCCGCGGCCACGGCGCCGCGCAGTACCTCGCGGCGAGTGAGCGGAAGGCCGGAAGGCGGTCGTGTGTCACGCATGTCGATCTCCAGAGCAGGCGGCGGTGGCGGGAGCGAGAGCGTCGTGCGCGCGCGACTGCCACCAGTCGGCGGCGGTATCGCGGGCCTCGTGCAGGAGATGGGTCAGCACCGGACCGACTGACGGCCAGGCGTCGCGCAGCGCGCCGAGGGCAAGCGTGGCCGCGAGCGCGGGGGTGAAGACGTCTTTCGGATCCCTCGTTCGCGAGAAGATCGCGGTGACCGCCCGTGCCAGCTCCGGGTCGCTCGTGGCGCGGCGGTAGAGCTGAATCTCCAAGGGACTCATGGCCGCCGCGCGCGCCAGCCGGTTGGTCCACTGATAGATGTCGAGACAGTCGGCGAGGCGCTGGGACTCCCAGGCGCGCAGCGCCGCGTCCAGCCGGTCCGGGTCGTGCAGCACCGGGGCGGCGAGTTCGCCGAGCCGTCGGCCGTAGTGCAACGCGTCGCGAATGCCCTGGGCCGTCACCGGATCCTTGAAATGTCCCGCGTCGCCGGGCAACGCCCAGCCCGGGCCGCTGGATCGGCGGAAGTAGGAGACCAATCCGGTCGCGGAGCGGACGCGACCGACCCGCTCGCACCCCGCGAGCCGGTCGGCCAGCCCCGGAATCCGTTGGATCGCTTCGTGATAGCGTCGTTCGGCGCCGCTGCGACCAGGACGTTCCGCGCTCGACGGAGGTTGCACCAGGGCGAGCAGCAGTCCGTCGTCGCAGGGAAAGGCGGTGCCCAGATCGGGCCCGTCGCGCCACTGCGCGGCCACCTCGCGCCATCCGGCCGAGGTGTCGCGCCAGTAGGCGAAGTAGCAGTCGCGGCCGCTCGGCGCGGACAACCGGGGACGGGCCGCCCCTGCCAGCCGGGCCACGGTGCTGCGCCGTCCGTCGGCGCCGACCACGAGGGCGGCGCGCAATTCGCGGGTTCCGGAGGCGTCGGCGTACCTGACACCCACGCATCGTGTTCCGCGCCAGAGCAATTCGCCGACACGCGCACCCTCGCGCAAATCGGCGCCCGCCGCCACCGCGGTGGCCGCGAGTGCGGCGTCCAGCCCGGTGCGGCGCACGCACAGCGCGTAGTCGATGCCGTCGACCGGCGCGAACGGCGAGCGGATGGTGTGACCCGCGCCCGCCGCGTAGGCGGTACGCAGCGGCGGCGCGCCCAGGGCGGTGACGCGATCGAGCGCGTCGAGACGGGCCAATTCCGCGACACCGCCGGGCCACAACAGGTGCGTGGAGAGCGTGTCCGAGGGAAATCGCGAGGCCTCCAACAGCACGACCCGCACGCCGGCCCGTGCGAACGCGGCGGCCGTCGCCGAGCCGGCGCAGCGGGCGCCCACCACGACGACCTCGGTGTCCTCGACCGGGATGGCAGGAGCGCCAGGCATTTTCGAACCACCTCGGTCACAACGTCTCGGACACAGTGTCCGATCGATGGTGCGGCTCGGCGCGCCCCGGTGTCAACGCCCGCACGGCAGAATGGAATTCATGAATCCCTCCAGCGAACGATCGCGGCGGCGCCCGGGTGGCGGATGCCGTCGCTGACGAGAGCCCCGAAGCACGCGCGCAGGCCGGTCGACGACCGGCGAACGGATTTCGAGCGGCGCGTCCTGCGCGCCGTCGAGGAACTGCTCGCCGACGGGACGCCCTACACCGAGATCGCGGTGCGCGAGATCGCGGCCGCCTCGGGCGCGGCGAGATCGACCTTCTACCGCTACTTTCCGGACAAGAGTCGGCTACTGATCAGAATGGCCGAGCTGGCCACCGCGGACCTGTTCGACGCGGCGGAGACGTGGTGGCGCGGCGACCACGGCGACCACCGGGCGGGGGTGGTGGGCGCGATCGGCAGCATGATCGCGGGCTTCCGGGAACATCGGTATCTGCTACTGGCGCTGAGCGAAGTCGCCGCCTACGACCGGGATGTGGGGCGGTACTGGAGCGGTCGGGTTGCGGCCTTCGTGGAGGTGGTGCGTACTCGGCTCGAGGCGGATCGGGCCGCGGGCCGGATCGATCCGGCCGTCGATTCGACCGCGACGGCGTTGGTGCTGACCGCTATGGTCGAGCGATCGATCACCGCCGCCTTCGCCGCGAACTCGGTCGTCACCGACGCCGCGCTTGCCGACTCCTTGGGGCGGGCCATCTGGCTGGTCGTCTACGGTGACGCGCCCGAGGCGTGAACGCTGCGCGAAAAGAGCTGCGCCGGACGAATATCGGGGTGCGACTACTCGTCGTCGAGACCGGCGGACAGGTACGCCGCCGCCGCGAGCCATTGCCTGCACTGTGGGCCGTGCACCTCGTGGACGTGCAAGATCTCGCGCGCTCTGCGGTAGGTGAGGCCACCGGGTTCGGCGCCGCAATCGGCGGTGGACACTTCGCTTACGGCGCGTGGCCGCAAGGTCTCGACACCGGTGCCTCCGAGAAGGAAGTCCCGGTGGGGAGTTCGAAATGGCTGACTCATGTCGACCGCCCCTCGCGTCTGGCAATGGGGAGGCGATTGTCTGGCGACGCCGGCGCGAACTCCCTGGGCGCCTCCCCGCTATCTACTGCCCGAGTTTAGAACCGTGTACCTTGCAGATGCAAGTACATTTGCACGAACGACCAACAGGTATGTAAAACGGCGGCCGCCGAACCGATCGGCGGCCGCCGTTGTGGCACAGCCTCTTTCCAGACGTGCCCGACCGTTTTTCCTGACGTGTCAGGAATTATTCGGCGCGGCACACGTTCTCGATGACGCGTCACGCTATTTCCGGTGCCGCCGGACTTTTCGCGGACGCGTCGATATTCGCGTTGTGTGGCGTCAGGGTTTCCGTGCCACGGCGCCGTACGCGGAAATGGGCCGGATCTCGCCGACCTCGGCATTCTGGGCGCGCCACTGGGTGATGGAGGTGAAGCCGGGCTCCACCATCTCCAATCCGTCGAAGACGGCCTTGATCTGCGCCTGCGGCCGCGGCAAGTACGGAACGCCACCGGTCCCGGTGTAGTTCTCGCAGAGGGTTACGTATTCCTTGCTGTCGTCGGTGCCGTCCCACATCACCAGGTAGCTGCCCGACGGGACGGCGTCGAGCACCGTGTGGACGATGCGCAGCAGCTCGTCGTAGGACTTGGCGTGGCCGAGCACGCCCATGAACATGACGCCGATCGGCTTGTTGAAGTTGAGCACGTTGCGCGCGTCGGCGACGATCTGCTCGGTGTCGTGGAAATCGCAATCCACGTACGTCGTAACGCCCTCCGGCGTCGTGCTGGTCAGCAGCGCCCGCGCGTGCGTCAGCACCAGCGGATCGTTGTCCACGTAAACGATTTTCGAGTCCGGCGCCACGCTCTGCGCGACCTCGTGGGTGTTCTGCATGGTCGGCAGGCCGGTGCCGATGTCGAGGAACTGACGGATGCCGACCTCGCTGGCCAGGAAGCGGACCGCGCGGATGAGGAACTGCCGCGACTGCACGGCCATGGTGGTGATGTCGGGATCGACCTCGATGCCCGCGTCGCCGGCGATCCTGTCGATTTCGTAGTAGTCCTTACCGCCCATCCAGTAGTTCCAGATTCGCGCGGAATGGGGAATGTCGGTCCGGATGAGTGGGCTGTGGTCTTCGGGCATCGCGTAAGACTCCTTGGAACATGTGTGCGTGGCCGGATGTCCGCCGCCCTTGACCGATGTGCGGGGCGCGCCGCGCGCGTCCGGCTCCGCGGTTGTCGCGAATGGACGGTCATCCGATGTGCTCTGTGACAGTACAAGATTCGGTTGCCGTGAGCGGTCCGGATGCGCGAGGTGAACGGGGCCTTTACAGGACTCCGCGAATCATCGGCATCAAAGCCGACCGGTAGGTCCGAATTATTCTGCGCCGCATGGTGAACTTCGTGCTATCGTCCGAATGCGGGTGCAAATGCAAGAACGTTTGAGCGTGCATCTGCAAGCTCGAGCCGTAAGTCCCTCACACTGGCAGTAACCGAGGAGTGGGAAATGTCGGGTACAACCACGCACAAGATCACCAGCGCCTGGCGCAAGAGTTCGTTCAGCGGACCGAGCGGAGGCAACTGCGTCGAGGTGGCGGAGGTGTCCAATGGCCTGGTCGCCGTACGCAACTCGCGCGACCCCGAGGGTGCCATCCTGTTCTACACCCGTCCGGAGATCGACGCGTTCGTCCGCGGTGCGAAAGCCGGGGAATTCGACGATTTGACTAGCTGAAAGGTAACATTGCGGTCGGTGCGGTGTGTCTCGTAACGACAAGTGTGTGACACACTGGTGGGCAACCTCGAGTATCGGAGACGAACTCCATGATCGCAGAACCCAACGACGACGGCCTCGTGCAATCGGTTGTCGCGGAGCGTGGTCCGACCGTGCTCCGGATCGCCCTGGGTGGGCAGTTGCGCAAGCTACGCGAGAGTTGCAACATCACCCGCGAGGCCGCGGGTGAGGCGATCCGCGGTTCGCACGCCAAGATCAGTCGTCTCGAGTTGGGCCGCACCGGCTTCAAAGAACGTGACATCCGCGATCTGCTGACCCTCTACGGCGTCGCCGATCCCGAAGAACGCGAACAGTTCCTGGCTTTGGCCAGGCAGGCCAACGAGCCCGGCTGGTGGCACCGTTACAACGATCTGCTTCCGACGTGGTTCGGTACTTATCTGGGCCTGGAGCAGGCGGCCAACAAGATCCGCACGTACGAAGCGCATCTCGTGCCCGGCCTGCTGCAGACTCCCGAATACGCAAGGGCCGTACTGGCTCTCGGCTACGACGACGCCGACACCGATCGGCGAGTGGCCGTGCGTCAGCGCAGGCAGGAGATCCTGCACCGCACCGATCCGCCGATCGTCTGGGCGGTGATCGACGAGGCCGCGCTGAACCGCCCGGTCGGCGGGCCGCATGTGCTCCGCGAGCAGATGGAACATCTCATCGCGCTGGCGGCTCTGCCGAACGTCACCCTTCAGGTTCTGCCGTACTCGGCGGGTGAGCACGCGGCCGCGGGCAGCTCCTTCAGCATCCTGCGCTTCGCCGAGCCCGAGCTACCCGACATCGTGTACCTCGAGCACCTGACCAGCGCTCTGTACCTGGACCGCAGGCAGGACCTGGCGCTCTACCTTTCGGTGATGGACCGCCTGAGCGTCCAGGCCTTGCCGCCGCAGAAGTCGATCGACATGTTGTCGAAGTACGCGGCCGAACTGTGATCACGCGCAGGCACTGAAGATTACGAGCGGTCTCTTTTCGCTTGCCCGTGCGGCAGCGTGCGCGCCGAAAATGATTGACCGCGTATTCATCCGGACCGCCGTGTGCGCTCGCTGAGCGGCGGGTCGTCCCGGACCGCTCGGACAGTCGGCGGTCTCGAACCGCCGCGAACGATGGAGAGCCTGCGGGAAGGCGGGAGATGGCCGCCCGGGTGAGCGTCCGGATGACGCGAGGGGAGTGATCGGGAAGGTCGCGATGTGCGTCGCACGCCGAGGCCCCGCGGACGACGGTAGTGTCCGGCCGGGGTTGTCACAGGCGAGATTCATTGGCGCGCAGCGTGGTTCGGCTGCGGCGCCGCGTGGTGAATCGGCTACTGTTTGATGAAGGTGGACGCGATCCGCCAGAAGGTCGCCGGTTGCAGCGCCTTCAGATCCCAGTCGTCCGCCATGGCGTGCGCCGTCGAGACGATCCGATCGATGTCGAAATCGTTCCGGGTGGCCGCGCCGGTGGACTCGACGGCATCGATGACGAACGCGACCGCCGTTTCTCGCGAGTACGTAGTGTTTCGGTGGCCGCTGCGGGCCGGCGATGTGCTCATAGTTCTACCGTTCGCTGGCTGGTCGGCCAGTGCGGCCTCGGCGAACCCGAGCCGGCCGCCGATGAGTGGCTGGTCCATAAGACGCCCCTGACTGTAGGCGGCAGCAAACTTCCGGCGACTTTGCCATCGGTTCGCCCACGCGGCCTCCCCTGGTTGTCCCCTATATAGCTTTGCGGAACTGAGTTTATGTCCGCGTGCCTTTCAGATGCAAGTACATCTGCACGATCGATTGTATTCGCACAAAAGGTTTTTCACCCTTACCGCTGGTGTCGCCGACCGTCCCGACCGGACGGTTCATCGGGTCGGCGTCTCGGCGCCCGGGTTTCCCTCGGCCCGCGCGGCCCGGTTCGGGCGGCGAGGTATGCGCCTGGCCAGGTCGGAGACCGCGCGCTGAGGCGAGGTGGGCGTTCCGGCGCGGCCTGCGTGCGCGCGGCGGACGAGACCGGACGGTTCGCGATCTGCGAGTGGAGTGAAGTGTCATCATTCCGGCGACGGGCGTCGGCCGTGTCGAGCCCGGAATCGGTGACATCGAAAATCGTTCCGGAATCGTGGCGAAAACAAGCGCTCGTATGGCGCGGATAACTCGGCCGACGGAACCGACTTTGGGATCACCCCGGTCGAATCCGCTGCTACGCAAACCATTCAGCAATCAATCAGCTACCTATCGCGGAGACCGCATCCTCCAGTGGCGTATCCCCCGCGACGAGCGCGAGCGTGGTGCGCACGGTGTTCGGAGCGGACAGGAGGGCGGCGAGAACGGCGGCGACATCGGCGCGGGCAATGCTGTCGCGACCGATCGGATACTGGCTCAGCGTGACCAGGCCGGTGGCGTCGGTATCGAGCAACCGGCCGGGGCGCAGGATGGTCCAGTCCAGATCGCGCGCCCGAAGATCGTCCTCGGCTTGGGTTTTGGCAGCTATATAGGCGGCCCACACCTCGTCGGTGCCAGGCGCGGGCGGCTGACCGGCCCCCATGGTGGAGATCTGCACGAAACGGCGCACACCCGCCTGTTCGGCGGCGTCGGCGAGCAGCACCGAGCCGCCCTTGTCGACGGTGTACTTGCGGGCCGCGCCGCTGCCGGGTCCCGCGCCCGCCGCGAAGACGACGGCATCGGCTCCGGTGAGGGCGTCGACGAGCGCGGGCAGGTCGGTGCGTTCCAGATCGAGCACGACGGGACGCGCTCCGGTGGCGGCGACGTCCTCGGCATGGTCGGGGTTGCGGATCAGGCTCGTCACGGAGTGACCTGCGGCGGCGAGCGTTTCGGCGAGCAGCAGGGCGATCTTGCCGTGTCCACCGGCGATCACGATGCGCATGGGTGTCCTTTCCGATAGCGGGCGAACCGTCAGCGTTCGGGTCCGCCCGGGTTGCACGAGGCCTGCACGGTGGCGGGGTAGCCGACGGCGGGCCGCCACGGTTCGAGATTCCAGCTCGGCTTGTTCGGCTGTACCAGCCGCGCCCAGTCCCAGTGGCAGATGAACTGGTCGCGCATGCCGGGAGCGTCGGCGGCGGGGGAGTGGGCGAGCACCTCCTGCCAAGCGCGCTCGTCCGAACCGGGGTAGGTGGTGCGGCGGCCCGCCTCCGAGGGGAAGACGAGCAGGCGTCGGCCGTCCACGTTCTCGGTCCACTCGACGTGGTCGACGAGCGGAATGCCTTCGTACGGATCGACCGTCGGCTGTGCCGCGAGGGGCGTCGCGGGGTCGGTGCGCGCGATCGGCGGAGACGTGGGCGTCGGTGTCGCGGAGGTGGTGGGGGACGGTGTCCGCGAGACCGTGGTGGACGACGTCGCGGTGGGTGCCTCCTCGGCCCCGCATCCGGCGACCGCGACGGACACCAGCAACGCGAACCCCGCCCCGCGCGCCAGGCGCGTTCGCCGGTCGTGTGCTGTCCGCGTCCGCAGTCTCACTATCGATCCCCTCCCGAGGCGCCGTCGCGTCCGCGTGGCGCGGACGTCTCCGTCGAGCGTAATCGCGAGCGGTGCGACGGCCCTCGCCGAGAGCTCGCGCCCGACCGCGTACCGGGACACCGAATGTGGTGTCTTGTTCCGCGGGCATCGATCCGGCAATCATCGGTCGATGAAGCGTGCACTGGTCATGGCGGGGCTGCGCGCGACCGCGCCCGAACTCGACGTCGACGGCTATTCGACCCCGGTGGGCAGGCAAGTTCTGGACGTGGTCGAGCGGGAATGCGTCACCGAGGCCGACGCCATCGCGCGCGATTCGCTGCCGGACACGCTGGCCTTCCTGCACCGCGTGCTGGACAACCCCTGAGGGCTCAGTGCCACAGCGAACGGCAGGGCAACCTGCGTAACTCGGGCCGGACCTTGCCGTCGACGGTGACGGTGAGTCCCGCGTGCAGCGCCGCCGTGGTGAACTCCCACGCCTCGGTGCTGGTCGCCGCGTACTCGAGGACGATCGTGTCCTCGGGCGTCGGGCCGTCGAAGTAGACGGTCACGCGCCGAGTCGGCACATCCGCGACACCCCGCTGACGTTCTGCGATGTGCTGCGTGCCGTCCATGCCACCGTCTCCTTCCGGGCCGGCGCGGCCCTGCGCCGGTTACTCGACGGTAGGTCCGGAACCATAGTGAAGAACATGTTCCATCCCACTGGCTGGACAAGTCACAGAGCGTCGCGGGCTTCGGTGGGGATTCTCACGAGTGTGTGTGCGCGGCGGTCACAGCGTGTCCTGCACAAACTTGTGAGAAGTCAACACGTTGCTTGTCTTTTTTGCCATGCCGACCGGGCAGTGTTCAGGATGATCTCCAACGTTGGACCCACTGGGGAGGCGCAGTCCATGAGGAAGGCCTTACGTTCGGTGCGCGCGCTCGGAGCCGCGGCGCTCGGCGTGCTGATGGTGGTGGCGGTGGCCGGAGCGAGCCACGGCGAACCGCTGTATCCGGCGCCGGACCCGGATCCGTTCTATGCCGCGCCCCCGGATCTGGCCGACAAGAAGCCCGGCGATGTGCTCGCGGTGCGCCAGATGCCGCCGCTGCTGATCTTCCCGGACACCACGGTCACCCTGGTGCGCTTCCGCTCGACCAACTCCACGGGCAAACCGATCGCGGCCACCACGACGGTGCTCACCCCGAAGGCGCACCGCGCGGACGGCCCGCTGCTGTCCTTCCAGCACATCATCAACGGGCTCGGCGCCGAGTGCTCGGTCTCCCGGGTGCTCTACACCGGCGATCCGAATCTGATCGTGCGCGAGGCGCCCGGCTGGAACGTGCTGTTGCAGCGCGGCTGGACCGTGGCGCTGCCCGATCACCTCGGACCGCAGTTCGCCTACGGCGCCGCGAAATTGGGCGGTCAGATCACCCTGGACGGCATCCGCGCGGTCAAGCAGGTGTCCGAATTGCGGCTGGCGCAGAGCCCGACCGCGATGGTCGGGTACTCCGGCGGCGGAATGGCCACCGCGTGGGCGGCCGCGCTCGCGCCGGACTACGCGCCGGAGCTCCAGCTCGCGGGCGCGGCGATGGGCGGGGTGCCGATGAACCTGGTCAAGATGCTCGAGGGTCTCGGCCTCGGCTCGCATCCGGTGTTCGGTCTGGCGCTGGCCGCGGGCCTCGGCTTGGAACGCGAGTATCCGGAGCGGTTCCCGCTCAGCGATCAGCTCAACGATCGCGGGATTGCCGCACGCGACGCCATCGCCAACAGCTGCACCAACGACATCATCGCGACGGGCGCGGGGCGCGGCGCGATGGACTTCGCGAAGACGACCTCGATGATCGACGACCGCGACGCGCGCGCGGTGGTGGAGGAGAACAGCCTCGAGCTCTACGACGGCGTCCCGCGCACGCCGGTGTTCGAATGGCATTCTCCGATCGACGGATTGGTTCCGGTCGACGCGATCGTCAACACCGATCGCAGGTGGTGCGCCGCGGGCGTGCCGGTGCAGGCCGAGCAGATCCCGGTGCCCGATCACCTGACCGCGGCCGTTCTCGGCATCCCCGCCGCGCTGAGCTGGCTCGACGCCCGCTTCCGCGGCGAGCCGGCGCCGAGCAACTGCTGACTCCGGCCGAGCCGAATCCGCCTCGGGGCAGGTGGATTCGGCTCGGTTGTTGCGATTCGGCGTCATGACACGCACAACTCGGGCACGAACCGGCTGCCGCCTCGGCGCGTCCGGTTAGCCTGAGTCCCTGGCCCCCAGGGGCATTCGGGGGTCGACGGCCGCATCTCCCAGGGCGCCAGGCGAACCCGACGTCGCACCCAAAGGCGTGTGCCATGAGATCTTTGCGTGCCCTGCTCCTGACGGCGCTGCTGGTCGCTTCGGCGATGGGCCAGGCCGCCGCCGATCCGCCCGCCGCCCCCGCACCGCCCGTCCTTCCCGATCTGTCCGGACTGCCCGCGGTGCCCCATGTTTCGGGATCGCTGCTGCCCGGTGTGCAGGAATGGATCGACCGGGTGATTCCGCCGCCTCCGATCGTGTCGACGCCGCGCCAGGACGGCGCGGTGCTGGAGACCGCGGGCGTCTCGCCGACATTGGCCGCGCTGCACGAGGCTTCGCTGCCCGCCGGGGTGGGCGATCCGATCTTCGATCAGTGGCCGCCCGGCCTCGCCGACTACGCGCCGGGCGAGATCGTCGAGGTCCGCGATGTCACCGCGACGGCGGGTTTGCTCGTGCTCGTGCCGTTCCGCCAGGCGCTGCTGATGAAGTATCGCACCACCGACGCGCACGGCAGACCGTCCTTCGCCACCGCGACCCTGGTCGTGCCCGCCGGTGCGTGGACCGGTCCCGGTGATCGCCCTGTGCTGGTCAACAATCTCCCGATCGACGCGCTCGGCCGCGACTGCACCCCTGGTTACAGCTTCGCCAACGGCTGGACCGACAACACCAGCGTCACCGATTTCCTCCCGCCCACAACGCAATTGGCGGTGTCGCGCGGATACGCGGTGCTGATCCCCGATCACGAGGGCCCGTGGATGGCCTACGCCGAACCGTATGTCGCAGGCCACGCGGTGCTGGACAGCATCCGCGCGGTGCGCGGTCTGCTGCCGGAGGAGTTCGGCGCAAGTGCTTTCGCCATGTTCGGCTACTCCGGCGGCGCCATCGCCACGCACGGCGCGGTCAAACTGATCGACGGCTACGCGCCGGAGCTGTCCGAGGTCGTGGTCGGCGCCGCGCTGGGCGGTGTCCCCGCCGACTACGAGATCCTGGCGCGCAGCATGAACGGCAATCTGGCCTCCGCGGTCTTCATGGCCGCGGTGTTCGCCATCGGAAGGGAGCGTCCGGAAATCCTGGCGCGGATGAACAACCTGGCCAAATGGATCGCGACCTCACCGGTGAAAGACCTGTGCGGCAGCACATTCGGTGCGGTCGGCGTGCTCATGCTGCCCATCGACATCGCCGCGAACTTCCCCGATCCGCTCGGTTCGGATTTCGCCGCCGAGATCTACCGCGTGACGCGCATGGAGGACATGCCCTCGGCGGTCCCGCTCTACATCTACAACGGGGACCAAGAGTTCTGGATCCCGGCCGAAGGCGCGCGCAACCTCTACCGCGAACAGTGCGAGCTCGGTGTCACCGCGGTCTATCGCGGGGTGCTCGGCGAGCATGTGATCGGGGCGGTCACCGGTTACCCGGAGGCGTTGCTCTGGCTGGACGAGCGCTTGCGCGGTGTGCAGGCTCCGAACGAATGCTGATGCTCCAGCGAACGTTGCGCGAACACGCCGCTGCGCGATCTAAAGGTATGACGCTGCACATCGACGCACCCTCCGCCGCCGAGCAGGCCGCGGCGCTGGTCGGTCGGCACTTCCGGCTCGCCGACCACTACGAGGTCGGCCGGGAGAAGATTCGCGAGTTCGCCCAAGCCGTGCAGGACTATCACCCGGCGCATTGGAGCGAGGACGCCGCGGCGTCGCTCGGTTACGCCGGACTTGTCGCGCCGCTGACCTTCCCGGCGATCGTGTGGTTACAGATGCAGCGGACGCTGTTCGAGACCGAACTGACGGGCTACGACGTCAGCCAGGTGCTGCACACCGAGCAGCGGGTGCGGGTGCATCGCCCGATCGTCGCGGGCGACGAGCTGGTCTCCGAGTGCACGTTCGAGTCGTTTCGGCAGTTCGGCGAGATGGATCTGCTCGTCATCCGGAATCTGCTCAGCGACGGCCAAGGACGGCCGCTGCAGACGACGTCCAGCACCGTCGTCGCGCAGACCGGCGTCGAGCTTGACGGCGATCTCGCCGCCGCGGTGGCGGGCGTGATGATGAGCGGCCACGGGCTCGGGGTGCGCGGCGGCGCCGCCCGGCAGCACTGTGCGGCTCGGCTCACCGAGCGCGCGGCGGCTGCGCCGGACGCGCTCGACGACAGCGATCGGCGCGGACCGATCCGCTTCGAGGAGCTACGCGTCGGTGACGAACTGCCCGCGCACGAGGTGGCGCTCTCGCGCGGCGATCTGGTCAACTACGCGGGCGTCTCCGGCGACACCAACCCCATTCATTTCAGTGACGAGGTCGCCGGGGCGGTCGGGTTGCCCGACGTCGTCGCGCACGGGCTGCTGACCATGGGCCTCGGGGCGGGATATCTGACCTCGTGGCTCGGCGATCCCGGCGCGGTGGTCGACTACGGCGTGCGCTTCGCCGGTTTCGCGCCGGTGCCCGCGGACCGGAACAGCACGATCGAATTCAGCGGCCGCGTCAAGGAATTGGATACGGCGCGGCGCGCAGCGACCGTGCGGGTCGGCGCCACGTGTGGTGCCCGCAAGTTGTTCGGCCGGGGCAGCGCGCGCGTCCTGCTCGCCTGACTCGGCTCACCCGCCGAGCAGCCATTGCTGGTTCAGCCGCAGGTGGTTCGCCTGCCACGCCGAGATGAGCGCGGGATCGGAACCGGGTGGGGGAGGCGGTGATTCGCCGGGGAACAGGCCGTTGTCGTCCGGCGCGCCGAGCGCCGCCGGATCCGGATGGTGCGTGGTCGTCGGAATCTGCGGGTGCGTTTCCGAAGGACGCGGGTCGTTCGGATCGTACGGGTCGGCCGGGTCGCCAGGGTCGATCGGCCGCGCCTCGGCGGGCGTAGGCCGGACAGGGTTCGCCGGTGCGTCGGCCGCGGGAGCGATCGGTGGCTGGGCGCCCTCGATGTAGGTCGGCGGCCCCGGGTCGGGACGCGCGGTATCGGGGGTGGCGGGCGCAGCGGCGGGCGGGGCAGGCTGGTACGCCTCGCGCGTCCACGTCGCCTCGTCGGTGCCGCGCGAGAGCGCGATGCCCGATGCGGCGAGCACCGCGACCGCCGCCGCGCCGAGCGGAAGCGCGACACCCGCGCGCCGTCGCTCGACGGTCGCGATCGCGGGGGTCGGTTCGCCGCCGGGATCTTGCGGCAGCTGAGCGGCCGCGATGCGGGCTGCGCCGACCGCAGCGGCGGTGTACCGCTCGTCCACGGTGACGGCGGGGACCTCGAAAACGCGCTCGAAATCGTCCAGCAACTCGGGTGCGGCGCCTTGGGCGCCGCACAGCACAACGGCGTCCAGGGCCATGCCCTTGGCCAGCAGCGCGGGGCGCACGCGATCGAGCGCTTCCGCCGCGGGATCGGGTCCGGCCCGCCACGCCGCCGAGGCGATGATGCGCGAGCGCGCCGCGTCGGTGAGGATGAAGGTCAGGTCACGGTCGGAGACCTCGAGTACCAGAATGGTCTCGAATCGGTCGAGCTCCGCGGCCTCCCGCACGTAGGCGAGCAGCGCCGCACGCACCGATACGAGCGAGGACGTCCGCCATCGGCCGGTGGCCAGATGCGTGACGATGTCGCGCCGCTCCTCCACCGTGCGGTAGGTCAGCGCGATGTTCTCGATGAGCGAGCGGGTCCGGTCGGCCAACTGTTCGAGGGCCGCCGCGATCGACTCGGCCGCCGTGGCCTCGCCGATCTCCCACTCCACCTCCTCGAGCGGGGCCGACGGCGGTTCGTCCGCCGCCGGGTTGGAGAGCAGTACCGCGCGAACCGTCGATCGGTCCGCGGAAACACCCACGGTCGCCATAACGATCACCTCTGCCTACACGACTCTCCTACTCGATTCGTCGCGGGCCGGTGTGCCGATGGGCCCGAGACCTGTCTGCCACACACTCGATATAGCGGTGGGATGCGCGGAAACGTTAGCGCGACGATTGCCGCGGCCGGTTGCCTGCGCCGTACGCGCGACCGAATTGTGCACGTCTCATCGGGAAGGGGCTCCGGCTCGTGGCCGTTGCCCGGCACCGATGTGCACGTGCGGCTGCACGTGCATCCGAACCACACCATCGTATGCCCTGGAGAGTCGCCCGCGATTCGTGGCATCATCGGTGGATGAGTGCTCCGGAAGCGCGACTCTCGGGCGAATCTTCCTTTCCCAGAACGCATCCCGGCCCCGATGGTGGTCCGACGGTGTTGCGGATGCTGCTCGGCGGTCGATTGCGGCGATTACGCGAGGCCGCGGGCATCTCCCGCGAGGACGCGGGGGAGGCGATCCGCGGATCGCACTCCAAGATCAGCCGTTTGGAGCTCGGCCGCACCGGTTTCCGCGAGCGCGACCTGGTCGACCTGCTCGCGCTCTACGGCGTGACGGACCCGACCGAGCGCGCGGAATTCCTCGAGCTCGCCAGGCAGGGCAACGCCTCCGGCTGGTGGCATCGCGACAACGACTGGCTGCCGAAGTGGTTCGACACCTATCTGGGCTTGGAGCAGGCGGCCAGGTTGATCCGCTGCTACGAGCCGAGGGCGGTACCCGAGCTGCTGCAGACCGCCGACTACGCGCGGGCCCTGCTGTCCCTCGCGCACCCCAACGAGTCGTTCGCGGCGATCGAGCGCCGGGTAGCGCTGCGGATGCGCCGCCAGCACATCCTCACCCGGCCGGAACCGCCCCGGATCTGGGTGATCGTGGAAGAGGCCGCGTTGCGCAGGCGCATCGGTGGCTCGGCGGTCTGGCTCGAGCAGCTCGACAGGTTGCTGGAGGCGGCCGATCAGCCCAACATCACGTTGCAGGTGCTCGCCGACCACGTCGGTGGCCCGGCGCTGGCCGACGGCGCCTTCACGATGTTGCGTTTCACCGAGTCCGATCTGCCCGACATCGTCTATCTCCAGCAACTCACCGGCGCGCTGTATCTGGACAAGCAATCGGACCTCGCCGCCTACCGTGCCGTCGCCAACATGCTCTCCGTGCACGCCGCACCGCCCCAATACACGCGCGGGCTGCTGGAAGCGCTGCGCGATCGGCAGCCACCCACCGTGGACGAGCCGACCGGACAGGGCTGAGGAACAGACATGCGGCGGGGCGTGGTTCCGAGAGGTCAGAACGAGCCGGGGGCGATCGTCCCGATGATCGGGTGCTGGGCGGCGTCCTCGGGGCCGCCGGTGAGCAGGCGCTTGAGGATCTTGCCCGTCTCGCCGCGCGGCAGCGAGTTGAGGAAGGTGACGTCGCGCGGCACCGAGAATCGGCTCAGCCGATTGCGGATGTAGTTGCGGACCATATCCGAATCCAGGCCCGCCCCTTCGCGTTTCACCACGAAGGCGGCGAGGCGCTGGCCGTACTCCCGATCGGGGACGCCGACCACCGCGACCTCGCGGACCTGCGGCAGATAGGCCAGCGCCTCCTCGACCGGGCGCGGGAAGACGTTCTCGCCGCCGGAGATGATCATCTCGTCGTCCCGGCCCGCGATGAACAGCTTGCCCGTGGCGTCCAGGAAGCCGAGATCACCGGTGTCGAGCATGCCGTCGGCCTCGTCCGGCGGCGCGGCGTTGACATAGCCGTCGAAGAGCATGTGGTTGCTGACGTAGATGTGCCCGGTCGCGCCGACCGGCAGCGGCTTGCGGTCCGGGCCGAGCACCGCGACCTTGGTGCCCAGCGGCGGGCGGCCCGCGGTGGTCGGCGCGGTGCGCAGGTCGGTGGGGTCGGCGATGGTCGCCCAGGACACCTCGGTGGAGCCGTAGACGTTGTAGAGGACGTCGCCGTAGGCGTCCATGAAGTCGAGCACCGTGCTCGCGGCGAGCGGGGCGCCGCAGCTTGCGACCACCCGCAGGCTGGAGGTGTCGTAGCGGGCCCGGACGTGCGCGGGCAGCTCCAGGATGCGGTGCACCATGATCGGCACCGCGATGAACGTGCTCACCCGGTGCTCGGCGATCAGGCGCAGGCAGTCCTCGGCGTCGAACTGCTCGGGAAGGACCACCGTGGAACGCAGCGCGGTGCTCAGTTGCAGCGCGGCAAGGCCCCAGGTGTGGAACAGCGGCGCGGGGATGAGCATGGTCTCGTCCATCCGCAGCGGAATACGGGACAGCAGCGCGGCGATGGTGCTGAATCCCTTGGCGTGCGGGCGGCGCGCGCCCTTCGGGGTGCCGGAGGTGCCGGAGGTGAGCACGATCAGCTTGCCATGGTGGGCGGGCTTGCGAAAGTCGTTGTGCCCCATGCCCGCGAGATCGTCGAGGGTGGTTCGGCCGGGCACCGGCTTCGCGCGGTCGGTGGCGTAGCGCGGGAGATCGGCGTGCAGGTACTGCACGAGATGGTCGAATTCGCCGTCCACGAACAACGCGGTGAGCTTGTCGCGCTGCACCACCTCCTCGATACGCCGTGCGGGCAGGCCGGTGTTCAGCAGCGCCACGTCGACGCCGAGCTTGCCCGCCGCGACCATGGTCTCGACCATCCCGCCGTGATTGCGCGCCAGCAGTCCGATGGCGTCGCCCGCCGCCAGCCCGAGCATCGACATGGCGCCCGCGATGGCGTTGGTGCGCTCGTGCATCTGCGCGAAGGTGCGCGCGCCCCGCGCGTCGATCAGTGCGGTGCGCTCCGGTGCGAACGCGGCCGCCGCCGCGTAACCGCCCGCCAGGTTGAAACCCCACTCGGAGAGCTTGCGCAGCTGTTTGAAGCCGAGGTCGGGACGAGAGGCGCGCACCACGCCGGTGGCCATCATCTGCCTCGCCACCTCCGCGCGGCGGCGAACGGGTGAGTTCTCGCCGTTGACAACGACCGAGGTGGTAGCGCCGCGCACCAGGTCGGCGATGCGGCGCAGGCCGCGTTCGGTCCAGCCGATGATCGCGCCGTTGCCGAGCTTCGCGACGGCCGGATGGACGCGGCCCGGCCCGAAGAAGGTGACCGAGATGCGGGTGCGTTCCTCGGTGCCGCGCAGGCGGATCGAGGCGAAGCTGCCCAGCGTCGGGCTGACCAGCTCGAGGCTTTCGTACCAGCGGCCGATCCGCAGCTGGATCACCTGCGTGCGGACCCCGAGCTCGGCCGTGCCGACGCGGAAGCGCAGCATCTGATGTCCGCCAGCGGATTCCAGCGGTTCACACGCGCCGATTCCGGGAAAGACGCGGGGGTAGGTCTGCGGCTCGCGGAGCAGGTCCCACACCGACTGGCGGGGGATCGGGAATTCCACGGTCACATCGATGACGTCGGTAACCACTGGCTTGCAATTCTCGTCGGCCGGTTCGAACAGCTCGGGTCGGCGGAGATTTCATTTGTAGCTGCCGCCGCAATTCTGGTCAAGAGTCCGGTATTTCGCCTGGTAGGGAACTGTTTTCGAACCTATTCCACGGCGAATTCGACTGTGGTCGAGCACAACTCCGCTCGGGTCGGCGGGTTTGCCGGACGGCGATTTCGCCAGATGCACACGAAGGCGGTTCCCGGGCAATTTCGGACAGCTTTGTGAGAAGTCATGAGCGGACGGCTTTCCGGACTGTCGTTCCGCCGATCGCACCGGTTCGGAGGCTGGTCGTCGTCATCGCCGAGGCGAACGCCGGGCACCCGCTCTTCGGGTCGTTCGGCGCGCTCGGCAGCGGGTACTGCTCCGACGTGAGGTGGCGATCGGAAACTAATGTCCCGTCGGGACAATATTGGTACGATGAGCACATGGGCACCGACGACGCTGTCGACCTGGATGGCCGCAGGCTGCGCACCCGCCGCAGCCGCGAGGCGCTGTCGCGCGCCGCGTTCGATCTGCTGACCGAGCGAGGACTGGCCGCGGTGGGCGTGGAGGACATCGCCGAGCGGGCGGGGGTCACCCGTCGCACGTTCAGCCGCCACTTCCCGTCCATCGAGGCGGCGATCCTCGGCGACATCGACCAGGACATGCACCTGCTGAACGAGGCGCTGGCCTGCCGCCCGGCCCATGAGCCGCCGCTGCGGGCCTACCGCAACGCCGTGCACGATTGGCTGACCGCCGAGTACACCGGGGAGCGGGCCGGGCTGCTTGCCCGCCGTTGGGCGCTGTTCCAGCGCTTCGACGACGAACCGGCCCTGCTGGCCGGCTACCAGCGCATCCGCAACGAGGGGCAGCGCGAATCGGTGCGCATTCTGGCCGCCCGTCTCGGCGTCGACCCGGCGCGGGATCTGCGTCCGGCGACCGTCGTCGCGGCGTGTTCCGGGCTCATCGTCGCGGCCTTGCAGACCTGGGCGGCCGGGACGGACCCGACCGGCCTGCCCGACCTCATCGAAGGCTTCTTCGACACCCTCGCCGGGGTGGCGAACGACATCGAGTACACCATCGAGTACGAGGAGTCGGCGTCATGACCGAGGAACGTCCGGTCCGATCGGCGGGCATCGTGCGCCGGACCTGCCGCCGGCTGGGATTGGACCGAAATCCCATGCGGCGCAGAGAGGATCGGCTGCAATCCGGGGTCGGTATGCTGTTGACGCTGCTGTTCCTCGTCGTCGTCCCGCTGGTCGGGATCGGGATCGGCGGCCGGGTCTACGAGACGGAATCCCGGGTGGTCGAGAGCCGGATGGCCGAACTGCGCCGCGTCGACGCCACCGTGGTCGAGGTCGGCAAGGCGCCGCTGTACGCGCCGATCACCCCGGCGCGGGTGTCCTGGGTGGACGGCGCGGGCGTCACCCGTGTCGAGGACTATCGCTCCAGTACCTTGGTGAAACCCGGTGCCACGGTGAGCATCTGGCTCGACCGGGACGGCCGGGTCGTGGAGCCGCCGTCGGAGACGCGGGCGCTGAGCCGCGCGGTGCTGCTGTCGAGCGCGGTGGCAGGCGCGGTACTCGTGTGCTTCGTGACCGGCTACTACCTGCTGCGCGCGAGCCTGGACCGCAGGCGGGCGCGGCTGTGGGAAACCGAGTGGGCGACAGTGGGTCTCACCTGGGGCGGCCGCGGCGCGGTCTGACTCGCGCGGCCCGTGACGAAGCGCGGCGTGCCCGCCGGGTGACGAAGTGCGGCGTGCCCGCCGGGTAAGGGTAGGGAACAAACCACGGCAGGCACGCCACTGTGTCCGGCCGCTGCGCGGCGAACGTAGGGCCGGACACAGTTCCGAGATTAGGCGATGGGATCGCCCGGTGTCCCCGCCTCGCGGAACATCCGGCGATCCCACCACGCCCCATCGGATGTGTTGTGAGACAGCACAACCGGTGTATTTCGGTTACACGGGGAAGAGACTGTGCTTGCGCGGGTTGTGCTTCGGCTGGGGGTCCTTGTCGCGCAGCAGCCGCAGCGCCTTGCGGATTTCCAGGCGGGTCTGCGACGGCTCGATCACCGCGTCGATGTAGCCGCGCTCGGCGGCGATCCACGGCGTCGCCATGGTGGCGTTGTAGAAGTCGATCATCTGCTGGCGCACCTCGGCGCGCTGCTCGGCGGGCGTCGCCTCCAGCTGCTTGCGCCCGATGATGCCGACCATGCTCTCGGCGCCCATCACCGCGATCCGGGCGGTCGGCCAGGCCAGGCTGATGTCGGCGCCGAGCTGCTTGCAGCCCATCACCGCGTAGCCGCCGCCGTAGGCCTTGCGGGTCACGACGGTGACGATCGGCACGGTCGCCTCGATCACCGCGCGGAAGAATCGCCCGCCGCGCTTGATGACGCCGCTGCGCTCCTCCTCGATGCCTGGCAGCACGCCGGGGGTGTCCACCACGAACACCAGCGGCAGGCCGAAGGCGTTGCAGAGGCGGATGAAGTGGGTGGCCTTGTCCGAGCACTGCGCGTCGAGCGCGCCGCCGAGCACCATCGGCTGGTTGGCGATCACGCCGATGCTGCGCCCGTCCACCCGCGCGAAGCCGGTGATCAGATTCTGCGCGGTACCGGCGCTGACCTCGTGGAAGGCGCCGTCGTCGAAGATGCGCACGAGGATGTCGTGCATGTCGTAGCCGACCTTGTCCGCGTCCGGGATGATCGAGTCCAGCTCGAGGTCGTGCTTGGTCATCTCCGGCTCCAGCCCCGGATTGACGATCGGCGGCTGCTCCAGGCAGCTCGAGGGCAGGTAGCCGAGGTATTCGCGCACCCAGTCGAACGCGGCGCGCTCGCTGCTCGCGACGTGGTGCACGGTGCCGGTGCGCGCTTGGACGGCCGCGCCGCCGAGTTCCTCCGCGCTCACGCTCTCCCCGGTGACCGCCTTGATGACCTCGGGGCCGGTGACGAACATGTAGGACTTGTCGGTCGCGACCAGCACGTCCATGTTGACCGGGCCGTACACCGAACCGGCCGCGCACTTGCCGAGCATGATCGCCACCTGCGGCACGAAGCCGGACAGGTCCTCCTGACGACGGCACATCAGCGCGTACCAGGCCAGCGAGGCGACCGCGTCCTGGATGCGCGCGCCGCCCGAGTCGTTGATCGCGATCACGGGGCAGGCGTTCTCGTAGGCGAACTCCATGGCCGCGGCGACCTTGCGGCCGAACATCTCGCCGACCGAGCCGCCGTGCACGGTCTGATCGTGCGCGATCACCACCACGGGCCTGCCGTCGATGTATCCGCGGCCGGTGACCACGCCGTCGCCGTACATCGCGTTGCCCGCGCCCGGCTGGCGCATCAGCGCGCCCATCTCCACGAAGCTACCGGGGTCGAGCAGCATGCGGACCCGCTCGCGGGCGCTGGGGATCTCCTTGGCCTTGCGTTTGGCGATCCCCGCCTCGCCCGCGGGTTCCTCGGCGAGCTCCAGGATGCCCCGGAGCTGCTCCAGCTTTTCTCGCGTACCGGTCATATGTCCGTGTAGTCCTTCGCACTCGACGTGGCGCCCGGTCCGCGGTACGGAGGCGCGGCGCTCGATGCTATCGGTGATGAGACGTGCGGCACACTAGGGGCCACCCTACTCATCCGACAACTTCCAGCGGGCGATACCGCGCTCTTGGTCGGATGTCCTATCGCTTCCCGGCCGCTCCGAGTTACGGGTGCGCGACGGAATTCGCCGAACGTCCCGGAAAATATTCGATGGACCATGCGGCCGGACGCCCGACAATTCCAACCGGTACGGTCCGAAGCCGTCGGCAGCGCGGCCGCCCACACGGTCTGCCGCGCGAAAGGCCGTGATCTGCTTGTGATTACGCCCAACACCCAGGGTGCGTCCTGATGAAATGCCCGGAACTCGGTAACGCGCCGGGATTTCGCCGCGATCGCCGCTACTGTTCGACAGTCATGGCGGGCACACAGGCCGGGTCGGGCACCAAGACTCTACATGCGAAACTCGTGGAACATCTGCGATATCGGCCGCGCGGAGTGCCGCACGGTGATCTCGCGACGATAACGCGGAACTGTCTGGCCGAGGCGGTGGAAGTGCTGGAACCCGGCGCTTTTCCGGCCGCTCCACAACCGGCGGAGATCGCGGGAAGCGCGATGCGCTGGGCGCGCGAAGGCGTCGCGCTGGAAACGGTGCTCGGGGCGTATCACGACGGTATTCGTTCCGGATTGGAATTTCTCGCGGCCAGCGGCGGCGACTCCGATCAGCTGGTGGCGGGCGCCCGGTTGATCGTGCGCGCGCTGGAGATGGTGACGGTGGGGGCGTCGACGGCCTACGTCGAGGAACACCGGCTGGTCGCCAAGGAGCACCAGACGGCGGCGCAGACCCTCGTCTCGGCCCTGCTCAGCGGGCACGGCGTCGCCCAGCTCGCCAAGCAGACCGGCATCAGCATCGCGCCGTCCTACCAGGTGGTCGCCGTGTCGATCCCGCAGCACAGCGACGAGCTGCGTCCCGGCGGCGGCGCGACGGCGGGGCGCAGGAAACTGCGCAGGGTGCAGGCCGCCCTGGCCGATCCGCTCGGCTCGCGGGCGCTGTCGCTGCTGTCCACCGAGGGCGGCACCGTGCTCGTGCCGATCGACGAGACCTCCGCGTTCACGCCGTTGGCCATGACGGCCGAGGTGCTCGAGGTGGTGAGCGAGGCCGCGGAGGTTCCGCTGACGGCCACGGTCACGGCCGGACCTCGTTGCCGCATACCGGAACTCGCCGGACGCGCGCACGATCTGCTCGGCCGGATCAGGGCGGCGAACCGCCCTCCCGGCCTGTATCCCATGGCGGACCTGGGGAAAACGATCGGTTGTGACGGGCCCCAGCAGGCCACAGGGGCGGTAGTCACCTCGCCCAACAAACCGCGAATGGGGCGCTCGGCCTGAGTTTTCGGCCTTATCGTCGAACACGCCTCGGATGTTCGAGGCGGGCAAGGAGTTGACCAGTGACCACCGCGTCGACCGATCTGGACCTGCTGCGCGAACTGGAACCGGTCGCGGAGCGTCTCCTCGACGACCATCTCCGCAAGGCGAAAGCCTGGCAGCCGCACGACTACATCCCGTGGGACGAGGGCCGCAATTTCGCCGCACTCGGCGGAATCGATTGGGAGCCGGGTCAGTCCCGGCTGTCCGAAGTCGCCCAGGTCGCGATGATCACGAATCTGCTCACCGAGGACAATCTTCCCTCCTATCACCGGGAGATCTCGGAATCCTTTTCGCTGGACGGCGCTTGGGGCACCTGGGTCGGCCGCTGGACCGCCGAGGAGAATCGCCACGCCATCGTGATGCGCGATTATCTGGTGGTGACCCGCGCGGTGGATCCGGTCGCTTTGGAGGCGGCGCGAATGCGGCACATGACGACCGGCGTCGCGAAACCCGTCAAGGGACCGCAGTTCCTGCGTTCGGTGGCATACGTGACGTTGCAGGAATTGGCGACCAGGATCAGTCATCGGAATACCGGGGCCGCGTGCGAGGACCCCCTCGCGGAGCGTATGCTGCAACGAATCGCAGCCGACGAGAACTTGCATATGATTTTCTATCGCAATCTGAGCGCCGCGGCCCTCGACCTCACGCCCAACGCGATGCTGCGCGCGATCACCGACATCGTCACCGGGTTCCAGATGCCCGGTCTGACGCAGCCCAACTTCCGCCGCAACGCCGTGCTGCTGGCCAAGCACGGCATCTACGATCTGCGCCAGCACCTGGATGTCGTGGTGCGGCCCGTGCTGCGCGCGTGGAACGTCTTCGAGCGGACGGACCTGTCCGGCGACGGGGAGCGGGCCCGCGACGAGCTGCACGTCTTCCTGGCGGACCTGGAGCAGCGGGCGCTGCGCTTCGAGGAACAGCGGGAACGGGCCGCGGCCCGCCGGGCCGAGCGAGTCGCCGCGAGTTCATGAGCAGACGAGTCTCCAGCACCGCGGCGGCGTTGGCCGTGCTCGCCGCCGCGACCGCCGCGCCCGTACTGGCCGAAGTGCTCGCCGCGCCCACGAGTCCGATGGCCGCGCCGACCCAGGCGCCCGCGGTCGATCCGAAGATGACCAGGACCGGTCTGCTGACCATCGAGAGCCTCGGCCCGCGCCGCGACCGCCTGCACATCGCCTCCGCCGCGATGCGCCGGGTCATCGAGGTCGACGTCCTGCGCGGCTCGGGCTCTGGCCCGCGCCCGACGCTGTACCTGCTCGACGGCGTCGACGGCGAACCGACCTCCGGCTGGCTCACGAAGGGCGGCGCGGAGCAGTTCTTCGCGGACAAACCGGTCGACGTGGTGCTCACCACCGGCGGCACCGGCAGCATGTACAGCGACTGGCAGCGCCACGACGCCGCGCTGGGGCTCAACCGCTGGGAGACCTTCCTCACCGAGGAACTGCCGCCGATCGTGGAATCGCTGCTGAAGGCCGACGGTCGGCGCGCCATCGCGGGCGTCTCGATGGGCGCGCAGGCGGCGATGATGCTCGCGCAGCGCCATCCCGGCCACTATCTGGCGGTCGCCGGAATGAGCGGCTGCTATTCCACCGCCGATCCGCTCGGTCACGCGGTCACCACGATCACGGTGGCCTCGCGCGGCGGGAACGTGGAAAACCTCTGGGGCCCACCGAGTTCCCCCGAGTGGGCGGCCCACGACAGCCTGCTCGGCGCGGACAAGCTGCGCGGCACCGCCATCTACCTGTCCGCCGCCTCGGGCGCCCCCACCGATGCCGATCTGGCCGCGGTGGCGGCGGCGCCGTCGGTCGTCGACGCGCTGCGCCTTGCCGGGGGAGGCGCAGCGCTCGAGGCGGGCGCCAGGGCGTGCACCGAACGGTTCGCCGGCCGGCTCGCCGAACTGGGGATTCCGGCCGAGGTCGAGTACTCGGACGCGGGCATGCACACCTGGCCGGACTTCGAGGCGCAGCTGCCGCGCGCCTGGCGGGTGCTTGCCAAGGCGCTGGGAGTACCCGAGAGCTGACGTCGCGGTGGAATGGGCGAGCGGCGGGCGCGTTGACATCGGGTATGACCGCGGCACTGCCTTCCGTTCGCTTCTCCGTCCTGGACCGCTCGCGGGTGCGGCGCGGGCAGTCGCATCCCGCGGCGCTGCGCGAGACGGTCGAGTTCGCGCGGCTGGCCGAGCAGTGGGGTTATCACCGGTTCTGGGTGTCCGAGCACCACAGCGTGCCCGGAGTCGCCGGGTCGGCCCCCACCGTGCTCGCCGCCGCGGCGGCCGCCGCGACCTCGCGCATCCGGATCGGCACCGGCGGGGTGATGCTGCCGAACCATCAGCCGCTTGTGGTCGCCGAACAGTTCGGTGTGCTGGAATCGCTCTACCCGGGACGGATCGACATGGGCCTTGGCCGGTCGGTCGGCTTCACCGACGGGGTGCGCCGCGCGCTCGGGCACGGCAAGGCCGACGCCGACGATTTCGACGACCAACTCGCCGCGCTGCTCGACTATTTCGCGCACGGCAGGCAAGGTGTGCACGCGTGGCCCGCGGAGGGTCTGCGGGTGCCCGCGTTCCTGCTGGCCACCGGCTCCGGTGCGGAACGCGCCGCGCGCTTCGGGTTGCCGCTGGTCGTCGCGGCGGTGGCGGGGACCGATCGGATGGTCGAGGCGATCGAACGCTATCGCGCGGGATTCCGTGAAACAGCTTGGGGGAGCGCGCCCTACGTCGTCGTCTCGGGCACCGTCCTGATCGCCGACAGCACCGAGGAAGCGCGCAGGATGCTGCTGCCGGAGGCCTGGTCGAGCGCGTACTCGCGCACCCGCGGCGAGTTCCCGGTGTTGCTGCCGCCGGAGGAGATCGAATCGGCGCCGATGACCGAACGCGAGCGGCGCCTGGTCGCGGAATCGATGCGCGATCAGATCCACGGCACCGAGGACGAGGTGGCCGAGGCGCTGGAGCGGCTTGTCCTCCGGACCGGAGCGGACGAGATCCTGGTGCACACCAGCACCTACGATCGCGCCGCGCGGCTCGAGTCGCACCGGCGGCTGGCGCGGCTCACCGGGTTGCTCCCCGCCGCCGGGCGGCGGGCGGCGTAAGACTCCCGGCACCTCAGCGGAATCGCGCCTCGACCGCGGCGTACCCGAACAGCCGACGACCCTCGCAACGCAGGTCCACCGCGAGGGTGGCGGCGCGATGGCGTCGATCCAGCGCGGTGATCCGGCCACGGAGGGCGAGGCGCACCCGCTGTCCTGGCCGGACGCGCAGGCCATGGACGCCGGGGGCGACCTGGGTGCGGAGCCTGGTGATGGCGGCGGGATCGCCGAGCCAATCGGTGAGATAGCCCGTGGCGAGGCCGAGTTCGTACACGCCCGGCGGCTCGGCGCTCGGCAGACCGGTCACGGCGGAGTACTCGGCCAGATCCGCCGCGGACACCTCGAGCAACTGGACCGGCAGCGCGTCGCCAACCGCGAGAGATTCGAAACCCACCGCAGTACAAGGTGTTCGGCAATCAGCGCCGGGTATCGCGTGCTCGGTCCATGGCCGGTCGGCGAAGACCTCCCCGATGCCCGACGCGGTGACTGCTCGTACCCGCCCCAGGACCGTCGTCGTACCGGTGTGCACCGCGCGACCTGTCCTGTCGACCAGCGCGCTCCTGATCGTGAGAACTTCGTAGTCCGAGAAGTAGCACGAGGATTCGACATGCACCCGGCAGTCCAGCCGGTCACCGGCCAGCAGCGGTCTGGCCAGATCGAGTACGTGATCGGCGTGCAGGACGCGCGGCGCTCGAGCGCCCATGCGCGGGGAATCGAGCAATTCTCGGTATACATGGCCGAGTAATACGGTGGCGAACGTCGGCGGGGCGACGAGCCCGGAATGCCCGAGCCGGTGCGCGGCGTCGGCGCGGAGGAACGCCGGATGGAAATTGCGGACGGCGCGCGCGAATTCGCGTATTGCCCCTTCGCGCACCACACCGCGCCATGCTGTCGGGAGGTCGTGATATGACGGTGATTCGTTGCGGGACAGGGGTGTGGCGAGATCGGTCATATTTTGCTCCAGAATTGCCGTGCCGTCGGGAATGGGATCGCCGTCAGGCGGGCGGACCGAAGGGGGAGGCCAGCATCGGCACCTGATCCGGTGTCACGGTGGCGACGACGTCCACCCCGGCGCCGGAGAAATCGCGCACCGCGCGGTCGATGTGATCGGCCGAGGTGACGACCACCGCGTCCCTGGCGCCGATGTCGCGCATGATCCTGGCCGAGTGCTCGGCGTTCTGCGCCGTCGACGCCGCGTCCGGCTCGACGATCACCCGCTCGGCCGGAATGCCGCGCGCGATAAGCCAATCCGCCATCGCCCGCGCCTCGGTGACGCCGTTGCGCGGATTTCCGCCGGTCACGATGACGGGCGAGGCGGGAGCGAGCAGCGCCTGCACGAAGCCGGCGTGCAGGCGCGCGAGCAGTTCCTGGCGCATCCCGCCGTCGGGGAGCAGGCCGTAACCGAGCACCACGACCGCGGTGTCGGGGCCGCGAAAACCCAGCGCGGGCAGCGCCGAGGCCAGGTGGGGCGGCGGCGCGGAAGCCGAGGCCGAACCGGTGCCGCCGTCGGCCAGCGCGCACGGGGCATGCAGCAATGCGGTCGCCGCCGTCGCGACGCCGAGCAGGGCGCGCACCGTGCCGCGGTGGAACCGCGCTCGCGGAAACATCGTCTGCAACATGGCATCTCCATCGATTAGCCATCGAGTGGCCTTCGATGGCGGGAAACCTTGCTCCATGATTGCGCCGTGATCCACCCCGGCACACCGTGCCGACCGGAATATCTGGAGATGTCATCGTTCGGTGGCCGCGTAATTGGAGGATCGCACTCGAGGTCGTCGGCGATTCCCGAAATCCGTTGGACGCGACTGTCACCGGAATCGGCGAAGGACCGTTCGGCGGTGACTGTGCACGTTCCCTATGGCCGCGGCAAACGCTTCGTGAGGTCTCCAGATACCCGTTCGCGGTGTGGGTTTCGCCGTTTCCCCGGTCCTAGCGTTGGCGCAGTTTCAGTCCCGCCGACCGGCACGGCGGGGCTGTGAACCGCAAGAACCGAGAACGAGGGAACGACGTCGTTCCGACCGAAAGGCATCTGATGAAACGAAGTACCTGCGGCCGAACGCTCGGCGCCGCGGCGGTGTCGATCGTATCGGTGCTCGCCATGAGCTTCACCGGTGTCGCGGCCGAGGCCGCCCCCGAGCCCGCGCCGACCGAACAGGCCTTGGCCGACCTCATCGCCGCGGGTCGCAAGGCGGCGCCGGTCGCCGAGTCGGGCAGCGCGGGCAGGTCCGGCTCGGCCTGCACCTCCGGCAGCGGAGCAGGCTCGGGCAACGGCTCGGGCAATTGCTACGGGGGATCCGGCAGCAGTTCCGGGTCCGCTGGCGGATTCGCCAGCGACACAGTCGGTTACGGACCGCCGATGACCTCGTGGCTTGCCGCGTTCGGCCACGGTCTGCTGAATCCCGATGTTGCCCCGCCCGGCGCCAACGACTGGAACTGCAAGCCCACCGCCGAGCACCCCCGTCCCGTGGTGCTGCTGCACGGCACCTGGATGAACGCCTACAACGGCTACGCCTTCATGGGTCAGCCGATCAAGGACGCCGGCTTCTGCACCTACACCTTCAACTACGGCCGCGCCAACTTGCTCGAGGGCGGCGGCCTCGGATCGGTGCTGCCCGGCGTGATGGGCACCGGCTACATCTGGGACTCGGCCAAGCAACTGGCCACCTTCGTCGACCGGGTGCTCGCGGCCACCGGAGCCGACGAGGTCGACATCATCGCCCACTCGCAGGGCGGCGCGATGGCCAACTGGTACACCAAGTTCGAGGGCGGCGCGGCCAAGGTGCAGAACCTCGTCACCTACGGCGCGACCCACCACGGCACCAGCCTGATCGGGATCGGCGCGCTGGGCAGGGCCATCAACAACTTCGGCATCGACATCCTCGGCTTCGTCGAGATCTTCGTCGGCCACGCCGGTATCCAGCAGACGGTCGGCTCGGAGTTCGTGCAGAAGCTCAACGCCGACGGCGACACCGTGCCCGGCGTGGACTACACCATCGTCGGCACCCGGTACGACGAGATCACCAACCCCTACGACCTGACCTTCCTCCAGGCCGGTCCCGGCGTGAAAGTCGACAACATCACCCTCCAGGACGGCTGCGAGCAGGACGTCTCCGACCACCTCACGATGATGTACTCGCCGCGGGCGCTGTCGATCGCGTTGCGCGCCTTGGACCCGGTGGGTCATCCGCAGCTCGACTGCACCTTCAACCCTTGGCTGATCGGAGGTGGTGGCGCCCTGTGACCTGTTGACCGATCGGCGGCCGGGATGTCGGGCGGGAACCCTCGAACCCTCCCGTGCAGGCGCGACCCGACCGCCGTCGCCGAGCCCACCGAGCGGAGTAACGCACGCACTGCCGCCCGGTGGGCTTCGGCATGAAATCGGTCTCGTTCGCGGTACGCGGCGAGGTCGGTGTCATCGCGCCGGCGGCGACGGCGGCCGGTGCGCGACGGAAGGTCGACGGGTCCAGCGCTGCTCGACGCGGCCGTAGCGCCACACCAGCAGCGCCACCACCCAGGTGGCGACGAACAGCCCGACGATGACATAGCCCAGCACGTTCAAGTCCAGACCGCCGACCCAGTCCCAGAATCCGCCGGACAAGCGCAGCTGCTCGGCGAGCAGGCCGAGCAGTTCCACGGTGCCGATGAGCAGGGCCACCGTGATCGACAGCGCCGTGACGGTGATGTTGTAGTAGACCTTGCGGACGGGGTGGGCGAAGGCCCATCCGTAGGCGAAGTTCATGAAGGTCCCGTCGATGGTGTCCAGCAGGCTCATGCCCGCGGCGAACAGGACGGGCAGGCACAGAATCGCGTACCAGGGCAGTCCCGCGGCCGCGCTGGTTCCGGCGAGCACGAGCAACGCGACCTCGGTCGCCGTGTCGAACCCGAGGCCGAAGAGCAGACCCACCGGGTACATGTGCCACGGTTTGGTGACCGCCCGCATCACCGGTCCCAGCAGGCGATTGACGAATCCCCTTCTGGCGAGCTGGTCTTCGAGATCCGCCTCGGCGTAGTCGCCGGCCCGCATGCGCCGCAGGACGCGGAGGATGCCGATCAACACGAGGATGTTGAGCAGTGCGATGAGGTAGAGGAACGCGCCCGAGACCGTGGTGCCGAACAGCCCGGTGTAGTGCTGGAGGCTGGAGGATTCGTCCTCGACGGGTCCGGCGATCGACCTGATCCCGATCGAGAGCAGGAAGGCGAGTCCGAAGACGATCGTCGAATGCCCCAGGGAGAAGAAGAATCCGACCGAGAGCGGGCGCTGCCCGTCGCTCATCAGCTTGCGGGTGGTGTTGTCGATCGCGGCGATGTGGTCGGCGTCGAAGGCGTGCCGCAGACCGAGCGTGTAGGCGGTCAGGCCGACACCGATCCCGAGCGTCTGCGCGCCGATGTCGAGGTCGCGCGGCACCACGAACACGATCAGGGTGATCCAGCCGACCAGGTGCAAGGCCGCGATAACCGCGAACATGCCTGCGGCGCCGAGCCATTCGGTGCGGGTCAGCGAGTGGCGAACGGCCTCGAGGCGGGATCGTCCGGTGGAAACGGTCACGTCCGCGACAGCCTGTCGTTGGTGACGCGCAACTGGCGGTCCGTGCTGTCGGCGAGGTCGTGGACCTGCTCCGGCTCCAGCCGTCCGCAGAGCCGATCCCAGTGCAGCGCGACGAGATCGGGTTCGCGCACGTCCGGTACGGGGGAGTAGCCGTCGACCGACACCGCGACTCGCCGGGCCCGCGGAGCGGACAACGCGAGTCGACGCCCGTCCCACTCCAGGCGGCGGCTCGACACCGTGACGTGGTCGGCGGTCCGGGTAAGGACCGTCCCCCAAGTGATGCGGCAGTTGTCGAGCACACGCAACGGATGCTCGTCGTTGCCCCGTCCGAGCAATCTGCTCCACGGGTAGACGCCGAAGACGTGGAAGCAGTGGTTGGCGGCGGCTTCGGGAGCGAGTTCCGGGGTCAGATGCGCCCAGTAGTGACCGGCGACCGGACCGATGACAGCCAAGAGTTCCGCCATGAACTCCGCCGGATCCAGTCGCGCACCGAGTCCTCCTCCGAGCCAATACGATTCGACGAGCCGCCGGTCCAGCGGGTCGTCGATGCCGGTCAGCCGCGCCATGACCCGCAGGTAGGGCCAGGCGCCGGAGAATCGGGGCGCCATCGCCCTGACCTCCGCCGCGGGCAGGTCGGCCATCGACCCGCCGGCGGCGGGTCCGCAGTAGCCGAGTGCGTTGGGCGCGTGGGCGTAGCGGGCGAACATCTCGGTTCCGTCGAAGCCCCCCACGTCCGGTCCGGTGGCCGCGCCACCTCCTCTCGCCGCCCCGGCGGAAGCCGAATCACCGCCCATGTCAACAGATTCGCGGCAGTTGTTCGCCCGCGGGCAGGTCGACCACACGATTGCCGCCCAGCGCCGTGCGGGCGACCACCATGCCGGGATGCTCGTCGACGCAGACGCCGATCGCCTCGGCGCGCCCGCCGAGCGGATGCTCGCGCATGGCCGCGAGGACCTTGTCGGCGTCCTCCTGCGCGACGAAGGCGACCAGCTTGCCCTCGTTCGCGACGTACAGCGGATCCAGGCCGAGCAGTCCGCACGCGTCGCGAACCTGCGAGGACACCGGGATCTTCCGTTCGTCCAGCGACACACCGACTTTCGCCACGCCAGCGATCTCGTTCAGTGTCGCGGCCACCCCGCCGCGCGTCGGATCCCGCAGGACGTGCACGTCGGCGCCGGTGGCCAGCATCGCGGCGACCAGACCGTGCAGCGGCGCGGTGTCGCTGCACACCGTGGTGCCGAACTCCAAGCCCTCGCGACAGCTCAGCACCGCGACACCGTGCAGGCCGATCTCCCCGCTGACCACGACCACGTCACCGGGCCGCGCGCGCTGCGGGCGGATGTCGACGCCGTCGTCGATCAGCCCGATCCCCGCGGTGTTGACGTAGACGCCGTCGCCGTGACCGGCGTCGACGACCTTGGTGTCACCGGTGACCAGCTTGACCTCCGCCCCGAGGGCGGCGGTGCCCATGGCCGCTGCGATGCGCGCGATGTCGGCGAGCGCGGTGCCCTCCTCCAGGATGAAGGCGGTCGACAGCACCATGGGACGCGCGCCGGACATCGCGAGATCGTTGACGGTGCCGTTGACGGCGAGCTCCCCGATCGAACCGCCGGGGAACTCCATCGGCTTCACCACGAACGAATCGGTGGTGAACGCCAGCCGGGCGCCGCCGAGGCTGACCACCGCCGAATCGCCGAATCCCGCTTCGGCGGCCGATCCGAACGCGGGCAGGAAGAGATGCTCGATCAGCTCGCCCGACATCGCACCGCCGCCGCCGTGCCCCATGACGATGTTCGGCGAATCCCGCAGCGGCATCGGGCAGACCCAGCTGCCCATGTCGACGGGTGCGGGCGACCCGGTCTCGTCAAGCATGAGCGACCTCCGCAGGCAGGTCGAGCCGCCGGTACAGGTAGTAGGCGGCGCACGCGCCCTCGGAGGAGACCATGGTGGCGCCCAAGGGATTCCGTGGTGTGCACTGCTTGCCGAAGGCCGCGCACTCGTGCGGCTTGATCAGGCCTTGCAGCACCTCGCCGGAACGGCAGATCGACGATTCCTCGGTGTGCAGCTCGTCGACGGCGAACCGCTGCTCGGCGTCGTAGTCGCGGTAGCGCTCCGAGAGCCGCCAGCCGCTGCGCGGAATGACGCCGATACCGCGCCAAGCCCGGTCGGTGACCTCGAAGACATCCTCGAGCATGGCCTTGGCGGCCGGGTTGCCCGCCGCGGCGACCGCGCGCGGGTAGGCGTTCTCCACCTCGTGCCGTCCCGCCTCCAACTGGACCACCGTCCGGCGGATGCCCTCCAGGATGTCGAGCGGCTCGAAGCCGGTGACCACCACCGGAACCCGGTACTTCTCGGCCAGCGGCGGGTACTCGCCGGTGCCCATCACGGTGCACACGTGCCCGGCCGCGAGGAAGCCCTGCACCCGGCAGTCGGGGGACTCCATGATCGCGGCGATGGCAGGCGGCACCAGCACGTGCGAGACGAGCAGCGAGAAGTTCCGCACGCCGAGCCGTTTGGCCTGGTACACGGTCATCGCGTTGGCGGGCGCGGTGGTCTCGAAGCCGATGCCGAAGAACACCACCTGCCGGTCGGGGTTCGCGCGCGCCAGCTCGAGCGCGTCGAGCGGTGAGTAGACCACCCGCACGTCGCCGCCCTCGCTCTTGACGCGGAACAGATCCTTGTTGCTGCCTGGCACCCGCAGCATGTCGCCGAACGAGCAGAAGATCACTCCGGGCCGGGCGGCGATCTCGAGCGCCTTGTCGATCACCTCGAGCGGCGTGACGCAGACCGGGCAGCCCGGGCCGTGGATCATCTCGATCTGGTCGGGCAGCAGTTGGTCGATGCCGTGCCTGATGATCGAATGGGTCTGGCCGCCACAGACTTCCATGATCGACCACCGTCTGCTCGTCGCGCCGCGGATCCGGTCGAGCAGGCCCTTGGCCAGCTGTGGATCACTGAATTCGTCGAGATACTTCACGACGTCACCTCCGGATCGTCTGGCTGCTCGGTTGTCTCGGGGTTGTCGAGTCCGGCCTGTTTCGCGGCGATGGCGAAACCGTCGCCGAACTCTTCGTTGAGCACACCGAGGCGTTCGAACTCGGCCAGGGTCTGTAGCGCGGACTGCTCGTCCAAGCGCTGAATCGCGAATCCGACGTGGACGACGACATAGTCGCCGACCGCCGCGTCGGGGATGTATTGCAGGCACACATCCTTGTGCACGCCGCCGAAGTCGACGGTCGACATCAGCGTGCCGTCGCGCTCGTGCAGGCTGAGCACCTTTCCTGGTACTGCCAGGCACATCGTCGCTTCTCCTTCCGCTCATCCCGCTCCGATGGCGAGTAGCTGGCCGAACGCGAGGCCGCCGTCGTTCGGTGGCAGCCTGCGATGGCAGAGGACTTCGAAGCCCTTCTCCTGTAACAGTTTTCGAGTGGCCGAGAGCAGCAGGGCGTTCTGGAACACCCCGCCGGACAGTGCGACGGGCGTCGACGACGCCCCGTATCCCACGGCGAGGTCGAGGATCAGGCGCGCGACCGCCGCGTGGAAGCGCGCGCCGACGACCTCGGGCGCGACACCGGCCCGCACGTCGGCGACGACCGCGGCGATCACCGGGGCGGGATCGATCGCGCCCGCGCCGCGACCGCGCGGGTCGTCCTTCGCCGGGATGGCGAACTCGTAACCGCGCGCGCCCGGATCCGCGCCGCGAGCGAGTCCCTCGAGTTCGATCGCCGCCTGGGCCTCGTAATCCACCTCGTGGCGCACCCCGGCCAGCGACGAGACCGCGTCGAAGAGTCTGCCCATGCTCGAGGTCGGGACGCAGCCGAAGCCGGTATCCAGCTGGTGCGCCAGAACTGTGCGTTCCCCGGCCGGGCACGCACGCACCGCGGGGATGTCCTCGGTCCAGTCGATTCCGGCGGCGCGCAGGTGCGCGAGCGCCATGCGGTACGGCCGTCGCACGCTCAGGTCGCCACCGGCGAGGGGTACGTAGCGCAGATGCGCGAGCCGCCGGTAGCCCTTGTATCCGGCGGCGAGCACCTCGGCGCCCCAGATCGCCCCGTCGGGACCGAAACCGGTTCCGTCGAAGGCGATTCCGAGCACGGTCGCGGCCGGGTCGAGGCCGTGCTCACCCATCACCGCCGCGATATGGGCGTGATGGTGCTGCACCGTCCGCATCGGGCGCTCGCCCGCGTGTTGTTCGGCCCACGCGGTGGACCGGTAGCGGGGGTGCGCGTCGGCGGCCAACTGGATCGGCCGCACGGCGGTGAGCTCCTCGAGATGGCGCTCGGCCTCGGTGAACGCGCGCAGCGTCGCCAGGTCGTCCATATCGCCGATGTGCTGGCTCAACCACGCGTAGCGACCGTCGGCCACCGCGCAGGTGTTCTTCAGATCCGCGCCGACCGCCAGCGTCGGCGGCATCGGCGTCGGCAGGGCAAGAGGCATCGGCGCGTACCCGCGGGAGCGGCGTACCGGCAGTTCGACGCCGTCGACCAGCCGGACCACCGAATCGTCGCAGGGCACAACGATGCGCCGGTTGTGCGTGAGCCACGCGTCGGCGAGGCCCGCCAGGCGCTCGCGCGCGTCGGCGTCGTCGTAGCAGATCGGCTCGCCGCCGAGGTTTCCCGAGGTCATCACCAGTGCCCGCGGTCCTGGCGGGTCGCCGGGCAGCCCGAACAGCAGCAGATGCACCGGCGAGTAGGCGATCATCACGCCGAGATCGGGATTGCGCGGCGCCACCGAGCGTGCCGGGGCCGGAAAGTTCTCGGCGGCAGTCGATTCGGGCCCCGCGCGGCGCGGCAGCAATACGATCGGCCGGGCGGGGCCGGTCAGCAATTCGGCGGCGGTCGCGTCGACCTCTACGATCGCACGCGCGCTCGCCAGGTCCGGCACCATGAGCGCGAACGGCTTGTCGCCGCGCCGTTTCCGGCGACGCAGCTCGGCGACGGCGGCCTCGTTCGCCGCGTCGCAGGCCAGATGGTATCCACCGATGCCCTTGACGGCGAGAATTCCGCCGTCCCGCAACAACTCTCGGGACGCCGCGATCGGGTCTCCCGATCCGGGACCGGTGTAGCCGAGCGTGGGACCGCAGGCGGGGCAGGCGATCGGCTGCGCGTGGAAGCGGCGATCGGCGGGGTCGGCGTACTCGCGCGCGCACGCCGCGCACATGGGGAACTCGGCCATCGAGGTCCGGTCCCGGTCGTACGGCAGGCTCGCGATGATGGTGAATCGCGGGCCGCAGTTGGTGCAGTTCACGAAGGGGTGCCGGTAGCGGCGATCGGCCGGATCGCGCAGTTCGGCGGCGCACTCGGCGCAGATCGCCACGTCCGGCGAGGCCAGCGTGCGTCCCGCGCCGCCGCGGGTGGTGTCGGCGATGTGGAACCCGGTGCCGCCGCGCACCGGAATCTCGGTCGTCTCGACGGATTCGACGACGGCGAGCGGCGGCGGCGTGCGGCGGACGCGGCGCTCGAACTCGTCCAGATCCCTTGCGGCGCCCTCGATCTCGACGATCACACCGGAGCTGTCGTTGGACACGCGACCGGCCAGCGACAGTTCGGCGGCGGTGGTGTAGACGAACGGCCGGAAGCCGACACCCTGCACCACGCCGCGGACCAGGATCCGCCGCCGGGTTCGCGGCGCGGTCACGGTTCCTCCCCGCGCCCCAGCAGCCGCAGCCCCGCGAGCGCCTCGGCCGCCCCCGCCTCGTCGGTCCGCTCGACCGCGAAGCCCATGTGGATGATGACCCACTCGCCGGGGCGGACCGGACCGTCGTCGAGCATGCCGATGTTCACCTTCCGCGTCTCACCCGAGACGTCGACCAAGGCGACCTGATCGTGGTAGCCCTCGGCCATCCGCACGACCCGGCCCGGAATCCCGAGGCACATCGTTCACACCTCCTGTCGGCTGAGCAGGTCCGCCAACACCGACTCGACCGCGTCCGCGGCGGGCGCGACGGCCGCCTCGACGGGCTCGGTGAGGCCGATTCCCTCGGCGACCGAGACGACCTGACAGCCGACGATCACCGTCGGCGGCACCGTGCCGCCCAGCGTCCGCACCATCGCGAACACGGCCTCGGGATCCATGGCGTGGGCGTCGAGCCGCGCGCCGGAGTGCTCGCCGTGTTCGGCGCGGAACACCTCGACCCGGCCGGGAGCGCCCCGGTCGGGCAGCGCGTCCACGAGCACCAGCGCGTCCCAGTCGTCCAGCAGGTCGTAGGCGAGGTGCATGCCCCGAATTCCGTAGTCGGCGACACGCACGTCCGCCGCGGTGGGGGCGGCCAGCCGCCGCACCACCGCCGGGCCGAATCCGTCGTCGCCGAGGAAGATGTTCCCGATCCCGGCGACCAGCACCTTCGTCGTCGTCTCACTCCTTCTCGGTCGGCGTCGGCGTCGTCGCGCCGCCGACATCGGCGCCTTCCACCTCGCCCGCGGCCGTCTCGCCCGGCCGGTTCGCGGTGTCCTTGCGCTCGTCGTAGGGCGGGACGGCGGGCTCGGCGTCCGAGCCCGGCTTCGTCGTGAATTCGGTGTCGCGCTCGGGGCGCTCGCCTTCGGCCGAGGTCGTCTCCTCGTGCCCGATGTCGCCGGGTTCGCGGTCCGTCGGCCCGCCCGCGACCGTGTCCGAACCGGTGTCGCGCGAGCCAGGCGCTCCGCGTGCCGACTGCGGCTCTTCTTTCCTGTCACCCATGACTTGTCCTCGCCTTCGCTACATGTTGCGGATTCGGAAATAGCGTCGGATGTCCGGTATCGACCGCAGTCCGATGACGGCCAACACACCTCCGATCGCCGCGGTGACAGCGATCGCGACGACTCCTACCCTGTCCATGCCGACCCTCCTTTCATTCGTCTCGGTCTTGCTCGGACGGCCCGTCGATCGGCTCGATCTCGTCGGGCGCGAAGTAGAGGTAGCGGCCGTACCACTCGTGCAGGTCGGCGGCCGGGTCGTTCTCGACGACGACTCCGACGTGCACGTCGCCGTCGACGTCCTCGTGCACCGACACCACCCGCGCGAGCTCGCCGTCGTAGAACAGATCGTGGGCGTCGGCGCGCCGCGACGGGCGCAGCCGCACCCTGCTGCCTCGGCTGACCAGCACGCCCGCGACGACGACCGCGTCGGAATCGGGACGGACCGCGTTGTCGGCCAACGGGTCCCACCAGTCGACGCCGTCCGGTACCTCGGGCAGCACGCGCGGCGGGTTCGCTGATTCGCGCAGCACGCCGTGCAGCCGGTCCAGTTGGTCGGCCGTGGTGGCGTCGCAGCGGTCGACGATCCGCGCCGCGAGCGGATCCGTGGCGCGGGCCTGCGCCTTCTCCTCGTCGGTCATGCTCATCACCCGCAGGGTCAGGATCTCGTCGATCTCGGTCGCGTCGAACAACGGACCCTCGCTCTGTTCGGCGATCTCCGGGTGGTCGTAGAGGATGATCGGCGAGATCAGCAGCAGACCGTGGTCGCCGGGCGGCCCGGCGAGGACCGGGAAGCAGCGGTGCTGGTCGCACTGTTCGACCGCGGCGGCCGCTTCGGGCGGCGGCTCCAGCAGCGACACGAACTCGCCGTCGTCGAGCTCGGCGATCACGTGCGTGCCGAGCAGCGAGTGCGCGAGTGCGTCGTCCGAGTTCGACTGGGCGGCAGCGGTATTGCGCACTTCGATGGTCACGCGGTGACAACCCGCCTGCTCGTCGACCGATACCTCGACCCGGCCGCCGAGCGGCTGCCGGGTACGCACGATCCGTCCCGCGACGGCGCCCGCGGCGTCGTGCACGTCCTCGGTATCGACGCCGCCGGGAACGGACACATCGAACGCGGTGTCCGCCAGCGGCATCGGCCCGCGCTCGATCTCGTGCTCGACCGCCTCGTCCCAGCTGATCAAGGCCCGGCCGCCGACGTCGAGCTCGGCCACCGGGGTTCCGTTGGGATCTTCGACGGTGCGCCGCTGCAATTGCAGGAACCGGACGGTCAGGACGAGCGCGGGGTCACCGTCCGAGGTGACCGGAAATTGCGCGCGCAGCATCGAATCCTCACCGAGACCGGCCCGCGCGGCGCCCTCGGGACCGAGGACGCCGAATTGCCAGCGGCACTGGTTCTTTCGCGCGTTCGCCCGGTACGGATACAGCAGATAGCCCTCGTACAGGACGGCGTCGGCAACCGCACGAGCCCTGGCGCGCGCGGACCGGACCGAACGACCGGTGCTCATGTCGGCTCCTGCGCCGAGGCGAGCAGCTTGGTCACCGCGTCGTCGTAGCCGAGCAGCCCGCGCTCGTGCTTGTAGGCCGACAGGGCGTCGAGCGTCTCACGGGACAGCCGGACCCAGCCGGAATTGGGGAAGTGGGCGGCCATCAGGTCGTGCCACACCGAGACCGGCATGTCGAACTTGTCCTCGCGGTCCCACGGCACCTGTTGCACCGCGAAACCGCCCGCGCCCCTGATGAATACGGTGCCGCTGAACAGGAACAGCAACGGCACCGTGCCCTCGCGCAGCGCGTGCAGGTACTTCGACCCCGCGACCTCGAAGTCGTAGGTGCACGGCAGCGGAAGATCCACCTCCGCGCCGCCGGTGAACCCGGGAATCGTTGTCGCGCAGTGCATCCAGAGGAACGATCGTTGCGTGTCGTGCCATCGTTCCCGCGCGCCGAAGAGGTCGGTGAGCCCCGCCGCCTCCTCGTCGGTGTAGGAACGGCGGCGCGGTTCGATCCTGACCTGGGCGCGCAGCGCGATGGCGTGCACCGGCTCCTCGTGCAGCGCCGCGACGCCGACGCGGGCCGACAGCGTCGGCGTCGCCGAGTACGGCTCGGGCCGGATGTCCAGGACGGCGAAGGTGATCGAGTAGGCGGGGCTCATCGCGCGCCCCTCTCGGTGCGCGCTCGCGCCGACATGGTGTCGAAGAATTCCTCGATGTAGTCGTGGGCCTCCTGGCCGCCGTCGAACCCGCGCCACAGCAGCCGCATCCGGCCGACGAACTCGTAGCAGGCGTCGATGGGCAACAGCAGACAGGCGGCGGGCCTGCCGCGATGCGGCATGCGGATCAGCAACGCCTCGACGTCGTCGGCCGCGACATCGATCTCCGGATGCCGGTCCAAGATCGCGCGCCAGCGCGGCAACGGCAGTTCGGACTCGGTCGCGCCCGCCGGGCTCGGATAGAACGCGACGGTGCGCCCGAGCACCGAATTGCGGAAGAAGAAGGCCAAGCCGACCGGGATCTCGAGCGCGTCCCACTCGTCCTGATCGATGACCACATCCGGGAACGACCGATAGCGATCCGGCACCGCGCGGTACCGCAACGCGGCGGTCTGGTCGGTGAACAGCAGATAGCAGCCGCGGCAGACGCACATGAGCTGTCTGCCTTCGACATTCACCACGTGCTGGTGGGCTTCGCCGATCGGGTCCGCGCACATCTCGCAGCGCTCGCCCGCCGGGGCGGGCGGTCGCGGCGCGGTCAGGCGGCGCAGCACGCCGAACGCCGAAGTCATCCGGCCACCTCCGCGGGAACCGCCACCGACAGCTCACCCGAGCGAACCAGTACCGGCAGCGGTTCGAGGTGTCCGTCGCCGTCGACCCGCGCACCGGCGTGTACCGCGTCGAAATGCGCGCCGCACGACGGGCAGCGCAGCACGGCGTCGCCCACCGGGAAGCCGAGGCGGCGATGCAGGACCGCGCCAGCCATCGAACGGCCGCAGGCGCCACACCGGTCGCGGTAGACGAACAGTTCGTCGCCGACCCGGCAGGCAAGCACCGGCACACCGGCCACCGCGAACCCACCGACTTCACCGGCCCCGATGGCCGCGAGTTCGGGGACGGCGATCCAGCTGCCCGCGTGCGAACCTGCCGCGTGCACGCGCGCGAACAACGACTCCGCCGCGATCACGCCCGAGCCCGACTCCGGTTCGGCCGCGACCACCTCGATCGCCTCGATCTCGGGCGCCGCGGCGCGCACCGCGTCCTCCACGGCCAGTTCCAGCGTCACCGACGACGACGGGCAGGTGCGGCAACTGCCCGCCAGCTCGAGCCGCACGATCCCGTCCTCGATCTCGATCAGCTCGACGTCGCCGCCGTGCGAACCGAGGTAGGGCCGCACGCTGTCGAGCGCGGTGCGCACCCGCGTCACCACGTCGTGCGGGTGCAACCCGTGCACGAGCAGCAGACTCGCGATCAGGTCGTCACCGGCCAGACGTTCGAGCGTGGTGTCGTCGAGCATGCCGACGATGCGCTCGAGGCCCGCGCCGTACAGATCGGCGACCTCGCGAACCAATTCCTCGGCACGCTCCCTGGCCGCGGCGCCGCCCACCGAACTCGATTCGAGCAGCGTTTCGATGCGTTCGCCCGCGCCGCGCCAGCGATCGTCGTCGACTACGGCCTCGTCGTGTCCGTTTCCCCTCTCCCGCCGCGGGTTCGCCATCCGCTACTCCGGCGTCAGCGTCTGGGCGGGGGAGTGCACCTTCTCCAGCGTCTTGCCTTTGCCGAGATACATGTGCACGCCGCACGGCAAGCACGGATCGAAGCTGCGCACCGTGCGCATGATGTCGATGCCCTTGAAGTTCTCCCGGTTGTTCTCCTCGAAGATCGCCTGGCCCTGCACCGCGTCCTCGTAGGGGCCCGGTGTGCCGAAGCTGTCGCGCGGGCTGGCGTTCCACGGCGTCGGCGGATACGGGTGGTAGTTGGCGATCTTGCCGTCCCTGATCACCATGTGATGGGACAGGACACCGCGCACGGCCTCGGTGAAGCCGCACCCGATGCTCTCCTCGGGCACCTCGAACGGCTCCCAGGTCTTGGTGTGCCCGGCCCTGATCTCCTCGATGGCCTTCTCGGCGAAGTGCAGGGCGCAGGCCGCCGCGTAGGCCTGGAAGTAGGTGCGGGCGCGGTCGCGTTCGATGGTGTTGCTGCCGACGGACGGAATCTTCCATTCCAGCTCGACCGGCCCCTTCAGGGCGGTCTTCGGCAGGTTGATCTGCACGCTGTGCCCGGTCGACTTCACGTAGCCGATGTCGACGAGCCCGGCCAGCGCCGTGGACCACAGCCGCGCCAGCGGTCCGCCGCCGGTGTCGAGCGCCAGGTGGTCCGTGCCGTCGAACCAGCGCGGCGACATCACCCAGCTGTACTTGTCCTCCAGGTCGCGTTTCTGCGGCTTGGGGTTGGTGTGCTGGTTCCACGGGTGGCGCCGATCCACCGGATTGCCGAGCGGGTCGGTCTTCACGAACGTCTCCTGGTCGGTCCAGTCGTCGTAATACGAACTGCCCAACAGGATTCGGATGCCGAGGTTGATGTCGACCAGGCTGGTCGTGAGCAGCTTCCCGTCCACGATCACGCCGGGGGTCACGAACATCTTGCGACCCCAGTCCTCCATGTCCTTGTAGGAGAAGTTGCAGAACTCGGGATCCTGGAACGAACCCCAGCAGCCGAGCAGCGTGCGGCGCAGACCGACCTTGTCGTAGCCGGGCAGCGCCTCGTAGAAGAAGTCGAACAGATCGTCGTGCATCGGCACGGCCTTCTTCATGAACTCCACGTACCGCATCAGCCGCGTCATGTAGTCGGTCATCAGCTGGATGGTGGCGACCGTGCCGACGCCGCCGGGATACAGCGTCGACGGGTGCACATGCCTGCCCTCCATGAGGCAGAACATCTCGCGCGTGTAGCGGCTGACCTGCAACGCCTCGCGATAGAACTCGCCGCTGAACGGGTTCAGCGCGCGCATGATGTCGGCGATCGTCCGGTAGCCGTGCGCGTCCGCGTGCGGTGCCTCGGTGCGCTCGGCGCGGGCCAGGACGCCGGGATTGGTCTCGGAGACCATCTTCTCGCAGAAGTCGACGCCGACCAGGTTCTCCTGGAAGATGTTGTGGTCGAACATGTATTCGGCCGCTTCGCCGAGGTTGACCAGCCACTCGCCCAGGTGCGGCGGCTGCACGCCGTAGGCCATGTTCTGGCAGTAGCACGAACAGGTGGCGTGGTTGTCGCCGCAGATGCCGCAGATCCGGCTGGTGATGAAGTGCGCGTCGCGCGGATCCTTGCCCTTCATGAAGATGGAGTAGCCGCGGAAGATCGACGACGTGCTGTGGCACTCCACGACCTGCTGGTTCTCGAAATCGATCTTGGTGTAGATACCCAAGCTGCCGACGATCCGGGTGATCGGATCCCACGCCATCTCCACGAGGGCGTTCGGATCGACCTTTCGGTGCGACGGCTCCGGAATGATCTGAGTCATCGAAGTCCTCCTACCAGGTGCGCGTCGCGCCGGTTTCCAGCTTCTCGCCGCGGTGTCGCCAGCGCGGTTCCTTGTCCACGGTGCGGCCGGTGACCGAGCGCAGGCTGCGGATCACCGACCCGTACAGTCCGGAGGCCGCCGAGGAGAGCTTGCCGCCTGGCGGCTCGTCCATGAACGGCATGAACTTGTCCGGGAAACCGGGCATGGTGCAGCCGATGCAGATGCCGCCGACATTGGGGCAGCCGCCGACGCCGTTGATCCAACCGCGCTTGGGCACATTGCATTTCACGACCGGACCCCAGCAGCCGAGCTTCACGATGCACTTCGGCGAGCCGTACTCGGTCGCGAAGTCGCCCTGCTCGTAGTACCCGGCGCGATCGCATCCCTCGTGGACGGTCGCGGCGAACAGCCACTTGGGCCGCAGCGCGTCGTCGAGCGGGATCATCGGCGCCTGGCCGGTGGCCATGTAGAGCAGGTAGGTCAGGGTCTCGGAGAGGTTGTCCGGGTGAATCGGGCAGCCCGGCACGCAGACGATGGGGATATCCGCCTTGCTCCGCCACTCCCAGCCGAGGTAGTCCGGCACGCCCATCGCCCCGGTCGGGTTTCCTGCCATGGCGTGGATGCCGCCGTAGGTGGCGCAGGTACCTGCGGCCACGATGGCGGTGGCCTTCGGGGCGAGGCGATCCAGCCACTCACTGGTCGTCATCGGCTGGCCGGTCTCGGGGTTGTTGCCGAACCCGCACCAGTAGCCCTCGGTTTTGAGCTGCTCGTTGGGAATCGATCCCTCGACAACGAGGACGAACGGTTCGAGTTCGCCGCGGTCGGCGCGGAAGAACCATTCCAGGAAATCGTCGGCCCCACCGTTGGGACCGCATTCGAAATCGATCAGCGGCCAATGGACGGCAACCTTGGGGAGACCGGGTAGCGAACCCAGGGCGATCTCCTCGATGCTGGGCTGGGAGGCGGCAGTCAGCGCCACCGAGTCACCGTCACAACTGAGGCCGGCGTTGATCCAGAGAACGTGGATCAGCGTGTCTTCGGCTTTGACTGCTTCCTTAGTCGGCATGAGATGCCACCTTTCGAAGCTGGAGCGCCGCACAGGTTTCCGATTCGAGAAAACCGTCCGGAATGTGACACTCGTCACGTCAGTCTAGGCGGGGGCGGAAGCTTCCTCAAGGGAGGCCGATGGCGGCGACATCTGCCCGGAAAGCCATGTGTACCAGTTCGGCAAGCCCTCGCCGGTGATCGCGGAGACCGGCATGATCGGTACCCCGGGATTGATCGAGTGCGCGTACTCGGCGCACCGGTCGAGATCGAAATCGACGTACGGAATCAGATCGATTTTGTTGACTATCACCAATCCGGCCGCGGCGAACATGTGCGGATATTTCAGCGGTTTGTCCGTGCCCTCGGTCACCGAGAACACCACGACCTTGGCGAGCTCGCCCAAATCGAACAGCGCGGGGCAGACCAAATTGCCGACATTCTCGATGAACAGCAGCGTGCCCGGCGCAGGATCGAGCTCGTCCAGAGCGTGTCGCATCATTTCGGCATCCAGGTGGCAACCGGCGCCGGTATTGACCTGGACCACTCGGCACCCCGTCGCCTTGATGCGTTGGGCGTCGATCAAGGTCTCCTGATCGCCCTCGACCACCGCCACCGGTCGATCGCTGAGATCGCGGATGGTCCGCTCGAGCAGCGTCGTCTTACCTGCTCCCGGCGAGCTGGTGACGTTGAGTGCCACGATGCCGCCGCGCCGCAGCCGTTCCCTGTTGTGCTGGGCCAGCCGATCGTTCTTGGCCAGCACTTTCTGCTCCAAGGTCACGGTTTCGGTGATCGGCACGTGGACGTGATCCGCGTGCTCGTGGCCGTGCGCGTCGTCGTGTTCGTGGCCGTGGTGGTGGCCGTGCGCGTGCTGGTGATCGGGGTCGTGCCGGTGGTCGGGGTCGTGCTCGTGCGGGTGGTCGCGCAGGACCGTGATCATGGCTGTCGAATCGCCGCATCCGCAGGTCGCGCACATGATTCGCTCACTTCCATCGTCCGGATTCGAAGCTCCCGCCCGGACCTGATCTCGACGTCCGCGCTACCGCACGGACACAGCGGAATCAGATCGACGAGGGCGAACTCGGCGCCGCAGGACCGGCAGAGCGCGGCGCCTGGCACGGTCTGCACGACCAGCTCGGCACCGTCCGCCACCGTCCCCTCGGTCGCCAGCTCGAAGCAGAACCGCATCGCCTCGGGCACAATCGCGCACAGCGCGCCGACCTCCACGGTGACGCTGTGCACCCGCCGTCCCGCCGCATGCTCACACACGGCGTCGACGACACTTCGAGTTATCGCCATTTCGTGCATCGTGGCCTCGGCTTTTGGGATATGACCCCTATCGAGGCTACTCCGCGGCACATCGGGCGGCGCGATAACGGAGAATCCGTCCGCCGACCGGCGGTGGGGTTCGCCCGGTCGGCGAGATCGTCGGGTGAGCCGCCCTCACAACTCCTGGGCGATCAGCGAATCCACCAGGTCGTTCAGCTCCGCGACGAGGTTCGGTGCGCCGCCCGCGTTGGCGAGGTTGCGCAGCTCGAGCGGATCTTCCTGGCGGTCGTAGAGCTCGTACTCGAACTCCGAGCGCGGGCCGGACAGCTTCTCCGGTGTGGCGTATCGGGCGAAGCTGTAGCGCGGGGTGATCGCACCGCGCAGGCAGTAGCCGACGTCGGGCAGCAGGCCGCCGCTGGACTTGGCGTCGGAGGTCAGCAGCAGGGCCTCCCGCACCGTTCGGCCGGGATCGGTCAGCAGCGGTGTCAGGTCGCGGCCCGCGACCGGCCCCGGCGTGGCTCCGGCCAGCGCGGCGAGCGTGGGCACCAGGTCCACGTGCGAGGTCAGGCCGGTGGCGGTCGTCCCGTGGGTGCCGGGGTTGCGCGGGTCGGCGATGACCAGCGGGACCCTGTTGTTCTCGCGATAGATCATCGCGCCCTTCTGCCGAAGCCCGTGCGCGCCACCGAGTTCCCCGTGGTCGGCGACCCGGACCACGACGGTGTCGGCGGCGGCGCCGCTGTCGTCGAGAGCGCCGAGCACGCGGTCGATCAATTCGTCTGTGCGGCGCAACAATTCGAGATACCAGTTGCCCCACTGTCGCCACTGCCGTTGGGCGAGCGGGGAGGTGACCTCCTCCGGCATGACGCCACCGACGAGGGAATTCGCTGTGCGCCAAGCGGTTTGCACACGCGGTTTGGTCGACAGATCGGATTCGAAATTCGCCGGTACCGCCGCGCCGTAGTCGGGGACGTCTTCGAGCCGGTAGAAGCGCGGGCAGAACATCATGTCGTGCGGGTTGACCATGCTCACCACGCACAGCCACGGCTCGGGGGTGCCCGCGCGTCCGCGCAACCAGTCCACCGCCTGGTCCACGACCCCGGGATCCTCGTGCGTTCCCTCGTTCGGTCCGCCGCCGGACAGGATGTCGAGCGCCTCGTCGAATCCGTACTGCGACAACGCCGTCGGCTCGGGGCCGACCGGATCGGACAGATGCCATTTGCCGATGTAGGCGGTGCGGTATCCGGCGCCGCGCAAGACCGTGCCGAGCGTGGGGATGGTGGCGTCGAGATTCGGGCTGAACGCCTCCATCGCGCCGAGCAGCGCGCCCATGGGCTCGCTGCCGCGGACATTGTCGAGCATGCCGGTGACGGGCGCCTGCCGACCGGTGAAGAACGTCGACCTGGCGGGCGAGCACGGCGCGGTCGGGGTGTGGTGCATCGCGAAACGTACTCCGGCGGCGGCTATTCGGTCGCGTGCGGGCAGGCTGAATCCCGGCGGCAACGCGACGTCCGCGCGTTCCTGGTCGGTCATGACGACCAGGATGTTCGGCCGACGCGATGCGGGTGCTGCCGCCGCGCGCGGGACGGGCGCGGCCGCCAGCACCGGCGCCGCGGCCATCATGGCCAGCACCTCGCGGCGGCCGACCATCGTTCGTTGGGGCATGTGAGACACAACCTTTCGCCGACTACCCACCTAACTGACGATATACTCACTTACGAATGAATGGTCAGTCAAGGGCTCGGCGAATCGGCGGGCCGTCCTGAAGGCAGCGGTTCTCTGCCCTCCGAACGAAGGTGAGCTTTCGCTATCGAGCGGAATTCGCTTGCCGCTCCGCCAATTCGGCGAGACGTTCGATAGACGCGGACAGCTTGTCCGCGGTGGTGGCACGGGCGCGCACCAGCCGCTTCTCGTCGGTCAGCGCGGTCCAGTCGTAGGTGTGCGTCACCAGCGTGCGACCCTCGCCCACCCGCTCCAGCTCCCAGCGCCACAGGTGACCGGGCGGCTGCTTGCCCGGCTCCGACGGTCGCCACGCGATGCGGGCGCCCTCGGCGAACTCGACGACATGGTTGTCGCGCACGGCGCCGTTCGTGAGCGTCATGCTGAAGACGTCGCCCACGCCGCGCACCCGCTGTCCGGTCGGCGCCTCGGCGAGGTTGTCGTTGCCGTCCCACCGCGGCTGCTGCGTGGGATCGGCGATGAGCTCGAAGATGTCTGCGGAGTCCGCCGCGATCTCACGACTGGCGCTGACGAGGCGGATTTCATCGGTCTGCTCGGTCACGTGCGGTATCGAACCATCTCGGGTCGCGTCAGGCCAGGAGGGTGTTCACTTCGTCGGCGTACAGGAGGGCGGGGTCGAACTCCATTCCGGTGAAGTGCCCGGCGAGTTCGAGGGAGAGGACGCCGTGGAGCCGGGTCCAGAAGGAGACGGCGCGATGGAGGGTGGCGGCGGGCACCGAATGGTCTTCGGCCCATCGGCGGTGGTCGTCGAGGTGGGCGTCGAACGGTGTGGTCGGGTCGCCGGTGGGCAGCGCGGCGAAAGCCTCGATGAGCACCGACATGATTTCGGAGGAGATCGCGGTGGTGTCGTCGGGGGCGTGGTAGCCGGGGACGGGTGTGCCGTAGAGGAGGAAGTAGCGCTGCGGGTCGGCCAAGGCCCATTCCCGCACGGTGCCGGCCAGTCCGGCGACGTCGGCGCCGGAGTCGAACGCCGCCCGCATCGCGTCGGCGAGGCTTCGATAGGCATCGCGGATCAGTTCGGTGATCAGCTCGTCGCGGCTGGCGAAGTACCGATACAGCGCGGGACCGCTCATGCCGACGTGTTTGGCGATCGCGTTGAGCGACAGCGCGGACACGCTCGCCGTGGCGATCTGCTGCCACGCGTGCTGCTTGATCTCCTCGCGCACCTGGGTCCGGTAGCGCTCGCGCGAACTCGCTCCGGCGACCATCGACCACCACCTCCTCATCGGCTCCGCTACGCAACAGTTAGACCTTATCACTTTTCCTATTGACTCTTACGGGTGAGCGGTTATAGCTTCTAACTAAATCGAGTCTCTCTAACTCGATGGTTGTCGGCTCCGAACTCTGAACGAGGAGAACCTCATGTCCACCACCCCGCGTACCTCTCGTCGCCCCGCCCGCATCCTCGTCCCGCTGGCCGCGGCACTCGCGCTGACCACCGCCACCGCATGCGGCGCCGAGGACGACGAAACAGGCCGAGCGGCAACGACTACCCCCAACACGCACCCCGCTCCGCTGACCTGCGGCGGGGCCGGTATCGACGGCGATGCGCGGATCCGGTACCGGACGGAGACCTTGATCGATGCGCCGTTGCGCACCATCTGGGAGCTGCAGACAGACGTGGAACGCTGGCCCTCCTGGCAGCAGCCCGTCACGAGCATGAAGCTCCTGGATCAGGGACCGCTGCGGGAAGGTTCGCGTTTCCAGTGGACGACCCCAGCCCCCGCGACCGCGACGACCCCGGCCACCACCCTGGTCATCACTTCGAGCGTCCACCAACTGCAACCCGATACGTGCGTTCGCTGGAGCGGCCCCGGTATCGGCGACGGACTGCGCATCGACAACGGCGTCCACGTCTGGACCTTCACCGAGGTCGACGGTGGTGTCCTGGTGCGCACCGAGGAGAACTGGACCGGCGCGCAGGTCGAAGCCGACGTGCCCACCTCCACCGCTTTTCTCGGAGCGGGCCTCGAAGCCTGGTTGCGCGATCTGAAGGCCGCCGCCGAAGCCGCGTCCTGACCGGACGCCGCGTGCTACTCCTTCGTCGCGGTGGCGGGCCAGCCGATGCCGGGCCTGCCGTGCGTCGCGCCGACCGCGTCGACGGCGCCGCCGCGGAAAATGTCGGCGAGACACGCGCCCGGATCAGCCGTTGCCGTTGCCGCAGGTGAGAAGGTCGCAGGGTGATCACGACTACTGACCGCGTCATCGACCGCTGTGTGACCGTGAATCGTCCCCACGAGCCCGCCACCGTGGGATCGGGGTGGACGTCGACGAGCGATGACCGAGCCGGAGATTTCGGCGTGCATCACCGACCGGCGACCCGCCCCTGCCCGGAGCAACGCCGTCTGCTCGAGGCCATCCGCGTGGCGGCAGGCCACCTCGCATCGGCTCCCGGCTACACCGACGAGGAACGCCGCCGCGCGCAGGCGCTGCTTGCCGACGCCGTCGCGCACTCGCGGAGCGCGGCCGAAATCTTCGACATCGACCCGACTCTCACCGACGAGTCGAGTCTGACCGGCCACCACGTGGACCTGCTGATCGAGCTGCTGGGCCAGCTCCCCGCGAAGCTGGACGCCGCGTGCCCCGAACCGAGCGACCCGCGCCGCACCCACGGTGCCGCCGCGCTCGCCCAGCAGTGGGCCGAAGCAATCGCGCTGGCCAGCGCGATCCGGGCTCGGGTGAGCCAGATGCTGCAGGAGCTGCCGCGCCCGGACTGGAACAGCCCCGACGGCCAGCACCGAATCTCTCGGCAGCGCTTGGCGCGCAACGTGGCGCTGATCGCCGAGGCGGTCGAACTGTTGCGAGCCGCGGTCGGCGACGCCGTCGCGGTCGACGTGCCGCACCCGCAGGCCCGCGCTATCGGCCGGCTCGTCGACACCTTGGACACGCTGGTCGAGGACCTGCGGGCAGAGAACCCGCACTGACAGGAGACCTCGCCGCGGCCGACGGCACTTCCGCGCTGTCGGTCGTCACCCTGCTCGAACCAACGCCGGACACGGTGCGCGGGACGCGGTTCCGCGCCGGGCCGACCCCTCGCGACATCGGGCATACACTGTTCGTCGCGCTCGCGATCGGTGGTGCTCACCGCGCAAGCACATCGAGTTCGAACCGGGAAAACCGCCGCTACGGCGATCGAGTATGAAGGTGTGACGCAGCACGGTGCGGGTACGACCGAGGTGTCGGTGGCGGACCGCGCGTGTTTGCGCGAGCAGGTGAGTGATCATGAAGACGAAATCGCCGGAGACGGTGAAATGCCGGGGATGTCAGGCCTGGTGGCCGTTGAGCGCCCACAATGTGTGCCATTGTTCGCAATGCCATCAGACGTTCACCGGTGAAAAGGCCGCGAACCTGCATTTGGTGGTCGACTATCGCCACAAACCGCACGTCACCTGTCGGACACCGGCCAGCGTCGGCCTCATCGACGCGTGCCGCGAATACCCGTGCTGGGGACTACCGCAGAATTAGCGTTGCGCGCCAACAGGTTCGGCGATCGTCATTCGCTTGCGCGGTGCCGTGCGTGGACTCTCGGCCCACGACCGTGAACGAGGTTGTCTGCGAACCGGATTCACACAAACATTTCGTGACACTTTGGTATCTCCACGAGCCGGTCGCAGAAGGCTACCGGCGGGTAACGAAGCGTGGTCTGATGGGCCGGTCTCGAACACGGGACGCAGTGAATGCACAACCAGAGGATGATGTATGACCTCCAAAATTGTTCGCCCCCTTGCCATTGCCGCCTTGGTGCTGACCGCCGGCTCCCTGACCGCCGGCACCGCTACCGCCGCCACCCCGGTGTCGGGCTCGGTGGAAGTGTGCACCGGTATCCCGGTCGGTCCGGTCGAGCTGAGCCTCTGCCTGTAACCGTTCGCCTCGGCCCGCGGCCGTCGCGAGATCATCCGTGGTGAACGCCGGCCCGAAACCGTCGGCGCCGCAGGGCATCGGGACGCGTCTTCGCCCGGGGCTGCACGACCCCGGGCGAAGACGCGCGCCCGCGATCCGGCGAGCCCGATCCCCGCGGATCCTTGGACCAACTCGTGCTCGGCGGCCCCGCCCCCGCGCAGTGATCGTCGGTTTCGTAATGGGCTAGCTGGATCGCCGCCAGGTCGGCTCGCCGCAAGTCGGGGCGGGTCGATGACCTGAATATCGCCCCTCGGGTTGTTTACTTGGCGGGATGTTCACGCACGGACCCTGTCGAATACGCGAACGGGGCCGTGGATACGGCAATGCCGAGCCGGGGTCGGTTTTTGGATCGCGATGGCGTTGCCGGTGTGGAGGTTTGGCCGGAATCGACTGTGAGGAGGGCTAGTGACGAAGGACGTGGTGCGCCGGGCTGCCGGGGTGAGCGCCAAAGTGGGTGTCGTCGGTGCGGCGGTCGGTGCGTTGGTGCTTGGACAGCACACCGTCGCGCACGCCGCGGAGACGACCACATTCCATCTACCGCTGATCAAGTTGTCCCAAACATGGGGTGTGCCATCGATATTCAGCGTCTACCTGACGGCGACCGTCGGCGAGGAGCCCGGAGTCACCACCTTCGGCGTCGCCAACCCGGGACCGTTCAGCGGCGGTACGATTTTCGACTCCCACGCCCGGATCCACTGGTCGAACCTGACGACCGGAGCGGTCGGCGTGGTGGACGTGCCGGATCGGGAAACGGCGCTGCGCCCCTGTGACTGCGCCCCGGCGCCGGTGCGGGTGCGGACCGGCGCGGGCTCGATCGTCGCACTCGCGACCGCCGGTGGCGTCGCCATCAATGTGTCCTCGGGGCTGGGTACTGTCAGGGCTTCTTGAGCGGGTGACCGGACCCCCGCGCGGATCTATGCCGCGCGGGGGTCCGGCGTCACGGGCGATTCGCGTCGAAGAGCGGAGGCGGCAGGTTCAGGTCGGTGCCCACCTGGCGTCGCGTGCTCAGGGCATACGCATGAGCTGTCGGGAGAGACCGAAGAGGCGGCGGGCGAGCCGCACGACGGGAAGGCCGAGCGGAAGGAGGATGATCGTCACGCAGAGCACCGCGCCGAGGAGCCAAACCACGGCGGCGAGAATTCCGACCACCGTGCCGAGCACGCCGGTCAGAAGCCCGACCACTACGTCGAGCAGGCCCTTGAGCAGCCGCATGATGACCTTTCCGACTCCATTCTGCTCCTTCGCGAACAGCGGCGCACCTGCCGATGTTCGCCGGGTGGCTACTCCGAGACCGGCCCACCTTCCGCAAGCGATTCGGCGTGGAATTCGCGCAGCGCGGCTATGACACCAACGAGAACCCGATGGGCCGCCCGCAGGTCGGCATCGGGCAGCTCGGCCAGCGCGGCGCGGGTCCGGGCGCCGAGCGGACCGAAGAAGCCCGCCGCGACCGCCATGCCGTGATCGGTGTAGCGCAGGTGGACTCGACGTCGATCGGCGGCGTCCTGCGTGCGTTCCAGGTGACCCGAGTCGAGCATCCGCTCGACCAGGTAGGTGACGGCGGGCGCGGAGATCCCCATCAACTTGCTCAACTGCCCCGCGGTGATCGGCGTGCCTTCGGCATCGGCCGTCGCGATGTGCATCAAGGCGCGGAAATTGTTGGGGCGCAGGTCGTTCGCCCGCGCAAAGCGGTGACCGATCTGTTCCGAGACGGCCGTGAGCGCGCGCAGGTCCCGAGCGATATCGGTCTCCAGTGCCGTCCGATCGGTGCCCGGGTCCGTCGTGTTCGCGACGCTGTCGCTCACCGGCGCCTCCTGTCTGTCCGGCTCAGAGCTTAGTCACTCGGGTGTGCGCCCGTTGCCGATTATTTAAGTTTCTGAAATAGTTGCCGACGTGAACGGGAACGCGTGGGACCGATTCGCCAGGCTGGTCACCGGGCGACGATCGTGGGTGGTGCTGCTCGTGATCCTCGCGGCGGCACTGGCGATCATGGCGCTGGCGGGCGGCAACGACAGCGCGGGACAGGCGCCCGATTCGCTACCCGCCTCGTCCGAGTCCGCCCGCGCCGCGCTGGCGGCCGAACAGTTCCCGGACGCCGGAAACGCCGCCGCCATCGTGGTCGCGACCCGCGCCGACGACGGCGAGCTGACGCCAGCCGATCTCGCCGCGCTCGATGCGGCACTCGCCCGCGCCGATGCCAAGGCGGGACCGACCGGCGTCGTCGTGGCCCCGGACGGTCGAGCAGCGCTCGGCCCCGTCGTGGTCCCGTCGGATCTCAACGGTTTCGCGCTCACCGACCGGATCGAGGAACTGCGCGACGCGGTCACCGCGGGCGCACCCGAGGGCCTCCGGTTGCAGGTGACGGGCGGACCGGCCTTCGGTGCCGATATCGCCGACTCGTTCTCCGGCGCGAACACCCTGCTGCTCGCCGTGACCGCGATCGTGGTGATGGTGCTGCTGATCGTGACCTACCGCTCGCCGGTGCTGTGGCTGGTACCGCTGACGGTGGTCGGCCTCGCGGACAGGGTCGCCACCAGCGTCGGCACCGCACTCGCCGACCTCACCGGACTAGCCTTCGACGGATCGACCTCCGGCATCACCAGCGTGCTGGTCTTCGGGGCGGGAACCAATTACGCGCTGCTGCTGGTGTCGCGCTACCGCGACGAACTGCACCGGCACACCGACCATCGAGACGCGCTGCGCGCGGCGGTGCGGCGCGCCGGACCCGCCATCGTCGCCAGCAATGTCACCGTTGTCCTCGCCCTGCTGACCCTGCTGCTCGCGCTGTTGCCCAACACCCGCAGCCTCGGCGCGTTCGCGGCGGCGGGCCTGGTGGTCGCGGTGATCTTCGTGCTCACCGCGCTGCCGCCCGCCCTCGCGCTGTGCGGACGAGGGGTGTTCTGGCCGTTCGTGCCTCGGCCGGATGGCCGCGACGCCGCCGAGGGCGGGGCCTGGGCCGCGGTCGCGACGCGCGTCGTACGTCGCCCGGTCGTCGTCGCCTGCGGTGCGTCGGCGGTGCTCGTCGTCTTCGCCGCCGGTCTGGCGACCACCGACATCGGACTCTCGCGCACCGAGCAGTTCCGTGTCCGAGCCGAATCGGTCGACGGTTTGAACGTCCTCGCCGAGCACTTTCCGTCCGGAACGTCGGACCCGGCCGTGGTGATCGCGCGCACCACCGCTTCCGCGCCGATCCAGTCGGCGCTCGACACGGTCTCCGGAGTCTCGCGCGCCACGGTGACCGGAACATCCGAAAGCGGTTGGACCCGTTGGTCGGTGGTGCTGGACGCGGCTCCGGCCTCCGCCGCGGCGTTCACCACCATCGAGAACATCCGGTCGGCGGTGGCGGCGGCGCCCGGCGCGCAGGCCCTGGTCGGCGGGTCCGACGCCGAAGCGCTCGACATCCGCGACGCCGCGCGCCGCGACCAGGCTCTGATCATTCCGCTCATCCTCGCCGTCGTGCTGCTGGTGCTCGTGGTGCTGCTTCGGGCGCTGCCCGCCGCGGTGCTGCTGGTGGGCGTCACGGTGCTCAGCGCGCTCGCCGCGCTCGGAGCCGGCAGCTGGATCAGCGACAACGTGTTCGGTTTCCCTGCGCTGGACACCAACGTCCCGCTGTTCGGCTTCCTGTTCCTGGTGGCGCTCGGCGTGGATTACACGATCTTCCTGGTGACGAGGGCGCGGGAGGAGGCGGACGCGCACGGCACCACGCGGGGGATGGTCCGCGCGGTCGCCTCGACCGGCGCGGTCATCACCAGCGCGGGCGTGGTCCTCGCCGCGGTGTTCTGCGTCCTCGGCGTGCTGCCGCTGATCACCCTGACCCAGTTGGGCATCGTCGTGGGCATCGGCATCCTGCTGGACACCTTCGTGGTGCGGACGCTGGTCGTACCGGCCCTGTTCGCGATGCTGGGCGACAAGGTCTGGTGGCCCGGCGGGCCTGCTGCGCGTGTGCCCTATCCCGCCGCGACCGCGGCGGCCCAGCGGTAGTCGGCCTTGCCCGCGGGCGTGCGCCGAACCTCGTCGACCACGACCATGGATCGCGGTACCTTGTAGCCCGCCAACGTCTTTCGGCAGTGCCGCTGGACGTCCTCCAGGTCGAGCGCCGGTGCGTCCGGATAGGTCGCGACGACCGCGGCGACCTTCTGGCCCATGCGCTCGTCGGGCACCGGCACGACCAGCGCGTCGGCGATCGACGGGTGGTCGTGCAGTGCGGCCTCGACCTCTTCGGCGAAGACCTTCTCGCCGCCGGTGTTGATGCACTGCGAGCCGCGCCCGAGGAACACGATGGTGCCATCCGCCTCGACGCGCCCCATGTCACCGAGTATCGACATCCGCGTGTCGTCGGCGCGGGTGCGGAAGGTGCGGGCGGATTTCTCGTCGTCTTTGTAGTACCCGAGCGGGATGTTGCCGACGCGGGCGATGTATCCGATGCGCTCGCTGCCCGGCGGGATGTCGTTCAGGTCTTCGTCGACGAGGAGCATGGTCGGCGACGGCGGCATGCGGAGGTTGCCGTGCTCGTCGACGGTGAAGGCGCCGTCGTTGCCGGACTCCGAGGCGCCGAAGTTGTCGCGCAGCAGCAGATCCGGCTTGATCGCGAGCATGCGTTCGCGCACGCCGACCGACCAGATCGCGCCGCCCGAGGTGATCGAGAACAGCGAGCTGAAGTCGATCTCGCCGCGGCGTCGCTCCATCTCGTCGACCAGTGGAAGGCCCATTCCGTCTCCGACGATGAGGATCACCTGGAGCTTCTCCCGCTCGATCGCCTCCACCACACGCCGCGAGTCGAAGTCGCGCATGAGGACGACACGCGCTCCGAGGGTGAAGAAGGTGAACAGCGAATACAGCGCGGCGCCGTGCATCAGCGGCGCGGCGATCAGGAAGGTCAGTTCCGGGAATTCCTTGGCGGCCGTGGCGATTTCGGCGAGATCACGGCGGGCGCCGTTGCCGTAGGGGTTGCCGCCAGAGAGCGGCTTGCGGAAGAAGTCGTCGTGCCGCCACATCACCCCCTTCGGATACCCGGTGGTGCCCCCGGTGTAGAGCAGGTACAGCTCGTCTCCGTTGCGCGGCGCGAATTCCACGGCGGGGGAGTATGTTTCGGAATCGGCGAACGGCACAAGGGCGATCGAGCGCGCGTCCGCGGCGGCGCGCAGTTCGTCCTCGATCGCACCGACCACGATCACCGTCCGCACCAGCGGGCACGCCTCGAGGAGTCCGGCCAGCGTTCGCTGGTGTTCGGGCAGCTCAACGATCACCGCCGCGGAGTCCGAATTGGTGAAGATGTACTCGAGTTCGGCGGGTGTGTAGCGGTAGTTGACGTTGATCGGCACCGCGCGAATCTTGATCAGACCGAGGATGGCGGTGACGTGTTCGACGCTGTTCTTCAGGAACAGCGACACGTGTTCGCCCGCGCCGATGCACGCCTCCGCCAACAGTCGCGCCACCTTGTTGGCCTCGGCGTCGAGCCGGGCGTAGGTGCGGTGTTCGCCCTCGTAGGTCAGCGCGACACGGTCCGGGACCGCCGCGGCGACCGTCTCGAAGACATCGGCCAGGTTGAACTGCACATCCCCTCCTCGCAAGACGGCAGGCCGGGCCGCGGAGGTTCGGGATTCGCCTCGCTGGGCGCCGACCGGCACCCAACTGTAGAACATGTTCTAGTTGTGCGGGGAGTATTCGGGGGCTCGACTGTCAGTCCTTGGCGAACGCCGCGGCGAGCTCTCGTTCGACGTCGATGTACGGGGTGCCCGAGGTGTCCACGATCACCTTGGCGACGGTGCCGCCGGTGAACGGATACGGCGCGGTGTAGGCGCTCGACACCGACTGTCCGCCGTTGCGGCCCACGCCGATTCCGCCGCCGGCCAATCCGAAGGTGCCGGGATGGGTACGCATGCCGGATCGGGACGCGACGACCGCGTCGTCGATATACAGCGAGACCTCACCGAGCGGGGTGTGACTGCCGTCGACGGTGCCCGTTCGCTCGTAGCGGACGCCGAACAGGTGGTTGCCCAAGGGCAGGGAGTCCGGCGCGGACACCCACTGCTCGTCCTCGCCCATGAAGTTGTAGAGATAGTGCAAGCGTCCGTCTTTGACGAAGAGTACGTGTCCGCCGTGGCCCGCGCCCTGCTTGAACAGCACGCCCTCGGCGGCGGGGGAGTCGACGGTGACTTCGGCGAGCACCGAATAGGACTGACCGCGGATCTCGACCCCCGCGCCGATGCCGACCTCGGCGGTGCCCGGGTAGTACGTGAAATTCGTCCGGTCGGCCACCAGATAGGGCCGCCAACGGTTCAGCGTCTCCAGGATGTTGAGATCGGCCAGCGGCAGCCCGTTGTACTTGGCGGCCTCGGAGAACCACAACGCCTTCAATTCTTCGAGTTTCTCGGGATTCTCGGCGGCCAAGTCGCGATTCTGGCTGCGGTCCTCCTCGATGTGGTAGAGCTCCCAGCGGTCCTGATCGAAGTGACTCCAGCCGGACGGGGTGGCCGCGTGCACGGTGTTGGCGAACCAGCCGCGGTGCCAGATGCCTCGGGTGCCGAGCATCGTGTAGAACTGCGTGTCCTTGCCGGTCTCGGCGGCCGGATCCTGAAGTACCGCTTTGAAACTCACGCCTTCCAGCGGCCGTTGCGGTATGCCGCGCACGGTGTCGGGCGGGGTGATGCCAAGCAGGTCGTAGACGGTCGGCGTCACGTCGCAGACGTTGACGTAGCTGTCGCATACGGTGCCGCGCGCACGAATTCCGTTGGGCCAGGAGATGATCGCGGGATCGGCGATGCCGCCCTCGTGGGAGGCGTAGCGCTTGTAGAGCTTGTAGGGCGTATTGAACGCCATCGCCCAGCCGATCGGATAGTGGTTGTAGGTCTGCGGGCCGCCGAGCTGGTCGTAGAACCGCATGCTCTCTTCGACGGTGTCGATGTAGCCGTTGAAGAACTTGACCTCGTTGACCGAGCCGTTGGGTCCGCCTTCGCCACTGGCTCCGTTGTCGGAGATGACCACGATGATGGTGTTGTCCAGCTGGCCAGACTCTTCCAGATAGTCGAGTATCCGGCCGATCTGATCGTCGGTGTAGCTCAGGAACCCGGCGAAGACCTCCGCCATTCGGGCGAACAGCCGCTTCTCCTCGGCGTTCAGCGAGTCCCACGGGCGAACGGTGTCCAACAACGGCCACGGCTCGCCGTTGGGTCCTTTGGCGCCGAGATACGGGTTGACCGGCGACATCTCGGTGTCGGGCGGGACGATGCCCATCCGTTTCTGGTTCTCCAGCACGATGTCGCGGTAGGCCTCGTAGCCCATGTCGAAGCGGCCGGCGTAGCGGTCGGCCCACTCGGCGAACACGTGGTGCGGGGCGTGGCCCGCGCCGGGGCAGACGTAGGAGAACCACGGCTTGTCGGGCGCGATGACCTTGGCGTCGCGGATGAATTCGATGGTCTTGTCCGCGATGTCCTTCGACAGGTGGTAGCCCTCCTCCGGCGTGGCCGGTGGGGCGGTGGTGTGGTTGTCGTAGATCAGCTCCGGGTACCACTGGTCGGTCTCGCCGCCCATGAATCCGTAGAAGCGTTCGAAACCCCGGCCGAGCGGCCAATGTCGTTTGGTGGCAGCCAGATTCGACTCCTCGAGCGGCGTCAGGTGCCACTTGCCGACGCAGTAGGTGTTCCAACCACGTTCGGCGAGCACCTCCGACAGCAACGCCGTCTCGAAGGGAATCCGGCCGCTGCAATTGGGGAAGCCGTCGGTGAATTCCTCGATCGTCGCCATGCCGACGGAGGTGGCGTTGCGTCCGGTGAGCAACGACGCGCGCGTCGGCGAGCACAGCGCGGTGGTGTGGAACTGCGACAGCCGCACGCCGCGCTCGGCGATTCGCGTCATGTTCGGCATCTCGACGAGGCCGCCGAAGCAGTCCCAGGTGGCGATGCCGATGTCGTCCCAGACGAGGTAGAGCACATTCGGCGCCCCCTCCGGCGCGGTGGGCGCCGCGAACGGGCCCCAATCCGGTTCGGAGTCGCGGATGTCCAGTGCGATCTTGCCCTTGAAATCGGTCGCCATCGAGCACCCCGATCGTGGTTGGAAGATAGCTGTCGACGCGCTGAGTGGAGGATAACGCGCGATACACTCGGCTCGAGGGGGAAATCATCGCCTCTGCCGAGATATCAGCAACTATTCAGTTACGCGAAGTTCGGACCGGCGGCGCTGCCGCCCGGCGACAATCGCGTATCCGATCACCGCGGCGAGCAGCGCGACGAGCCCCGCGCCCAACGCGGGCATGGCGATGTCCTGGGCCCGGTTCAGGTATTCGGGGGTGTCGCTGTTGTACCCGTCCGCCCCGAGCAGCCGACCGGCCGGTGACTGCCAATCGTCGGCGTCCCCGCCGTCCGACATGAACCAGCAGAAGATGCTCAGACCGAGCATGTACGCCCACAGCAGCCCCGCCACGATCCACTGCTGCGCCTTCGGCGCCGTCGCGAAAGCACTTGTCCGGGAAAGCATTCCGGAGGACATCCAGATCAGCGCGCCGAAGCTCAGCAGCCAGATCGGTGCGCCGAGGTAGAACACGAACGCGAAGATCCAGCCGGGCGTCGCCAGGAACCGCGCCGCCACGTCCAGCGCCGGGATCACCAGCACCGCGGCCCCGGTCACCGCCACGCACACCCTCGTCGCGCTCATGCCCGACCCTCGCTGGCGCTCGGCTCCGGCATGCGCGAGGCGCGCTGGCACATGATTCGCTCACTGCGTTCCCTCATTCCCCGCCCCTTCCGCACGCGTCGCTTCCGGCTCCGAGTGTTCCTCGAACGGGCGATCGACGCATGAGTACTACTACCCACGCGCGCAGAGGTTCCCACCACCGACCGGTGGCTCCCTCGGCGAAACCGCGGGAGCGCCACCGGAAGGGTTCAGCCGCCCACGTACTCGGCGAGGTGCTCGCCCGTGAGGGTGGAGCGCCCGGCGACCAGGTCGGCGGGCGTGCCCTCGAAGACGATCTTGCCGCCGTCGTGGCCCGCGCCGGGACCGAGGTCGATGATCCAGTCGGCGTGCGCCATCACCGCCTGATGGTGCTCGATGACGATGACCGACTTGCCGGAGTCCACCAGCCGGTCCAGCAGGCCGAGCAGCTGTTCCACGTCGGCGAGGTGCAGGCCGGTGGTCGGCTCGTCGAGGACGTAGACGCCGCCCTTGTCGCCCATGTGGGTGGCCAGCTTGAGCCGCTGCCGCTCGCCGCCGGACAGCGTGGTGAGCGGTTGGCCGAGGCCGAGGTATCCGAGCCCGACATCGACGAGCCGGTCCAGGATGGCGTGCGCGGCCGGAATCCGCGCCTCGCCCGAGCCGAAGAAGTCCTCGGCCTCGGTCACCGACATCGCGAGCACCTCGCTGATGTCGCGGCCGCCGAGCTTGTACTCCAGCACCGCGGGCTGGAACCGCTTGCCTTCGCAGTCCTCACAGGGGGATTCGACACCGGCCATCATCCCCAGATCGGTGTAGATGACACCGGCGCCGTTGCAGGTGGGACACGCACCTTCGGAGTTGGCGCTGAACAACGCGGGCTTCACACCGTTGGCCTTGGCGAACGCCTTGCGGATCGGCTCGAGCAGCCCGGTGTAGGTCGCCGGATTGCTGCGCCGCGAGCCGCGGATCGGCGCCTGGTCGACCGCGACCACGCCCTCCGAGGCGGGGATCGAACCGTGGATCAGCGAGCTCTTGCCGGAGCCCGCGACGCCGGTGACGACGACGAGCACGCCGAGCGGGATGTCGACGTCGACGTCGCGCAGATTGTTGGCCGACGCGCCGCGGATCGCCAGCTTGCCGGTGGGCGTGCGCACCGCGGGCTTGAGCGAGGCGCGGTCGTCGAGATGACGGCCGGTGACGGTGTCGCTGGCCCGCAGACCCTCGAGGGTGCCTTCGTAGCAGATGGTGCCGCCCGCCGAACCCGCGCCCGGCCCGAGGTCCACGACGTGGTCGGCGATCGCGATCGCCTCCGGCTTGTGCTCGACCACGAGGACCGTGTTGCCCTTGTCGCGAAGCCGCAGCAACAGGTTGTTCATCCGCTGGATGTCGTGCGGGTGCAGGCCGATGGTCGGCTCGTCGAAGACATAGGTGACGTCGGTGAGCGACGAGCCGAGGTGACGGATCATCTTGACCCGCTGCGCCTCACCGCCCGACAGGGTGCCCGCGGGCCGCTCGAGCGAGAGGTAGCCGAGGCCGATCTCCACGAACGAGTCCAGCGTGTGCCCGAGCGCTTCGAGCAGCGGCCCCACCGACGGCTCGTCCAAGCCGCGGACCCATTCGGCGAGGTCGCGAATCTCCATCGCGCAGGCGTCGGCGATGTTGATGCCCTTGATCCGTGAGGAGCGCGCCCCTTCGGCCAGCCGGGTGCCGTCGCATTCGGGGCAGGTGGTGAAGGTGACCGCCCGCTCGACGAACGCGCGAATGTGCGGCTGCATCGACTCGGGATCCTTGGACAGGAACGACTTCTGCACCTTGGGAATCAGTCCCTCGTAGGTGAGGTTGACGCCGTCGACCTTCACCTTGACCGGCTCCTTGTACAGGAAGTCGCGCATCTCCTTCTTGGTGTACTTGCGGATCGGCTTGTTCGGGTCGACGAAGCCCGACTCGGCGTAGACCCGCACCGTCCAGAAACTGTCGGACTTCCAGCCGGGAATGGTGAACGCGCCCTCGGCGAGCGACTTGGAGTCGTCGTAGAGCTGGGTGAGGTCGATATCGGAGACCGTGCCGCGGCCTTCGCAGCGGGTGCACATACCGCCGGTGCGAGAGAAGGTCGCTTTGACGGCCTTGGTCTTGCCCTCGCCGCGTTCGACCGTGATCGCACCGGCCGCCTTGACCGAGGCGGTATTGAAGGAGAACGCGCTGGGCGGGCCGATGTGCGGATCGCCCAGCCTGCTGAACAGGATGCGCAGCATCGCGTTGGCGTCGGTGGCGGTGCCGACCGTGGAGCGGGGATCGCCGCCCATCCGCTGTTGGTCGACGGTGATCGCGGTGGTCAGGCCGTCGAGCACGTCGACCTCGGGCCGCGCCAGGGTCGGCATGAAGCCCTGCACGAAGGCGCTGTATGTCTCGTTGATCAGCCGCTGCGACTCGGCGGCGATCGTGCCGAACACCAGCGAGCTCTTACCGGAGCCGGAGACGCCGGTGAACACCGTGAGCCTGCGCTTGGGGATCTCGATGCTGACGTCCCGGAGGTTGTTCACCCGCGCGCCGTGCACACGGATCAGATCGTGGCTGTCGGCAGCGTGCCGCGCGGGCGATGTGTCGCCCGTCTTCGTGGCCTTTCCGGTGTTCTTCCTCGTGGCCGTCGCCATCGTGTCTCCCTATGGTTCGCGAACCGGTTTCGCCGTCTCCGCCGAAGTGGCCTGGCTCGATCCAACCAGCTTCGAGTCTTGTGTCGTGTCTCTTTCATAGCCGCCCGGCCGAGGCGTCGGAAGGTGAGGCCCTGCTCTGCACGGTGGCCGCCGAGCGGCGGCCACCGTCTGCGGACGGGGACGTCTTCACGATGCGGTTCGGACGGCTCGTGGCGCCGGTCGGCGGGCTGGTCAGCTCACCTGCTGGATGCGGACCATGTTGCCAGCGGGATCGCGGAAGGCGCAGTCGCGGACGCCGTACGGCTGGTCGGTCGGCTCCTGGACGACTTCGGCGTCACCGGCCTGGATCCGATCGAAGACGCCGTCGACATCCTTGGACGCCAGCAGCACGCTGGCGTAGGTGCCCTTGGCCATCATCTCCTCGATGGTGCGGCGTTCCTCGTCGGTGATGCCGGGGGAGGCCTGCGGCGGATAGAGGACGATCGACGTGCCTGGCTGGTCGGCGGGGCCGACGGTGATCCAGCGCATCCCGTTGTATCCGACGTCGTTGCGGACCTCGAAGCCGAGCGTGTCTCGGTAGAAGGCCAGCGCCGCGTCCGGGTCGTTCTGCGGAAGGAAGCTCGCGAGAATGTTGATATCCATGCTGATCAGGCTAATTGCGCCGGACCGGCCGACGCTTCTCTATTCCTGATCGGTCTGGTCACCTGTTTCGCCACGCACGACGGCATGCCCTCGGTCGCGTCCGCCGCCTCGCGCCGGTAGACGCTGGGCGGCATGCCGACCAACTCGGTGAACCGGGTGCTGAAGGTGCCCAGCGACGAGCAGCCGACCGCGAAGCAGACCTCGGTGACGCTGAGATCGCCGCGCCGCAGCAGCGCCATCGCGCGCTCGATGCGCCGCGTCATCAGGTAGGAGTACGGCGACTCGCCGTAGGCGAGCTTGAACTGGCGGCTCAGGTGTCCCGCCGACATGTGCGCGTCACGGGCGAGCTTCTCGACGTCCAGCGGTTTGGCGTACTCGCGGTCGATACGATCGCGGACGCGGCGCAACCGCGCGAGGTCGCGCAGGTGCGGCTCCGAGGACGAATTGCTGCTCACCTCCGCGATCGTCCCACGTCACCGCGGATCGCGCACGACCGGCGGCGTCCGAACCGAGCCCGCGCGTACGCGCACAACCTGAGCAGGTTCACCTGCCCGCGCGGAGCCCGTAATAGTCGAGGACCAATCGCTCGTACAAGCGGCCGGGAACGAGGCGGCGGGTCCAGAAGGACAGTCGAACGTCATTGCCGCACAGATAGGTCTGGCGCGGTCGCGAGGTCTCCAGGATGTGCTGCACCTTTCGGGCGACCGCGGCGGCCGGTTGGCCGTCGGCCAGGTACCCGCTGACCCGTTCGAGCACCGCCTGCCGATCGGCGTCGTACTCCGGCAGCGGCGCGGACACGCGCGTCGCCGACTCGATGATCGGAGTCACCGTCCACCCCGGCGCGAGCACCGATACCGCGATGCCGAACCCGGCCGCCTCCATCCGCATCGCCTCGCCGATCCGCTCCACCGCCGCCTTCGTGGCCGAGTACCAGCCGCCGTAGGGCTCGGCGATGGCGCCCGCGCCGGAGCTGACCACGATCACCCGTCCGCCGCCCTGTGCGCGCATGATCGGCAGGACCGCGCGCACCACCCGGTGGGTGCCGAGGACGTTGGTGTCGAACAGCGCGGCGGCCTCCTCCGGCTCGGTCTCCTCGACCGAGCCGACCACGCCGTAGGCGGCGAAGGTGACCACGGCGTCGATGCGACCGTGCCGCGCCACCACCTCCTTCACCCACGCGCACACCTCATCGGCGTCGCGGACGTCCACTGTCGCGTGGGTGGGACCCGCGACGAGATCGGACCCTTCCACGATGTACCCCGCGCGCGCCAAGTGCTGCACCGTCGCAGCGCCCATGCCGTTGGCCGCGCCGGTGATCAGTACGACTTTGCTCATGCCGCACACACCTTCAGCACTCGCGGCAGCACTTCCAGGCGCGCGGATTCGACCACGGTGATCTCGCCGTCCAACTCCAGCGGGACGGGCCGTTCGGGCCGCAGCTCCACGGTGGTGTCGCGACGACAGATCGCCAGCGGCGATCCGGTGAACGCGCCGCGGTACAGCCCGGCGATCAGGCCGAGGACGCGCAGTCGTCCCGCGGCAGCCCAGATGTTCACGTCGAACCGGCCGTCGGTCCGGGTGACGGGGGTGTCGTAGTACATGCCGCCCGCGAAGTGCACGCTCTTGAGCACCCCGATATTGGTGATCGGCGCCGTGTGCGACCAGTCGGTGCCGCGCACCTCGAGGCGCAGCGGGCGGTGGGTGGCGATATTGCGCAGCGCGGTGGCGACGATGGCGGCCTCCACGTTGCGCGACTTCAGCCAGGCCAGCGCGCCGGTCGCGTTGTTGAACGAATCATTGCCCGCCGCGACGAGTCCCATGCTCGCGTTGAGCAGGAAGTAGCGCACCGCGCGGGTGCCGTCGGGCAGCAGCATCGTCGCCTTGCCGACGTCGACAGCCTCCGCCCGCGCCGCGTCGACCCGCACCGCGACGCCCGCGAGGGTGGCCGAGGGCGGGACCGGCTTGTGGAAGTCGTTGGAGCTGCCGAGTCCGATGGCGCCGAGCGCGATCTCCTCCGCGCCGGGGCGCGGCCGATCGGTGTCCGTATCCATGATCGCGTTGAGCACCAGGTTCACCATGCCGTCGCCGCCCGCCGCGACGATCGCCTCCGGTGTTGTGCCGTCCGATCTTTCGAGATGGGCTTGCACCAGCTTCACGGCTTGGTCGGCGTCGGCGGGCAGTTCGACGGACATGTCCGGATGACGTTCCCGCAGCACACGTTCCACCGGCTGCCAGCGACGCAGGGCGGTACCCGCGTTGGATTGCGGATTCAAGATGACGAGCATGACTTCTCCTCGTTGCCCAGCCACACGCGCAGCCGGGTCCAATCTCCCGTGGTGACCAGACCGGTTCGCGAACACTCCTGCGGCACAGCGGTTTCCGCGACGCCGAGCAGGAAGACCGGTATGCCGATCCGGGCGGCGGGCGCGTCGTTGGCGGCGTCGTTGCCGATCATCCCGCAGTCCCGCGCCGCGAGGCCGAGCCTGTCGAGCAATTCGCGATAGAACTCCACGCGCGGCTTCGACCGCCGCATGGTCTCCCCGCTGGTAATGAACTCGAAGACGCCGGGATCGTGGCCGCCCCAGCGCAATCGGGTGGTCGCGGTGCTCAGCGGCCAGAGCGGATTGGTGGCGACGATCTGCGGGACGCCCGCGTCGTGCAGATCGCGCACCGTCGACACGGCCTCGGGCAGCGCCGGGAAACAGCGCCGCAGCCGGACGAAATCGTGTTCGGCCAGCCGCCGTAGTCGCTCGTCCACCCGCTCGCGTCCGATATCCAGACGATCCGCGAGCAGGTCGACCATGAATTCGGTATTGGTGCGGTCGGTTTCGTTGCGGCGCACCTCAGGGAGGACCCCGGCGAGCACCCGGAGGAACCGGTGCGGCGGCGTCAGGTCGCGAAAGGCCAGCGCCGCCGTGAGCGGCATCAAGGTCTTGAAGCCGCGCTTGCGCAGGCCTACCAGAGTGCCGTCCAGGTCCCACAGCACGGTGCGGTGCGCCGCGGTCATTCCTGACTGTCCAGCACGGCTTGCAGGTCGGCGCGGGTCAGCCCGAGCTCCGCCGCGTACTCGTCGATCCCGGGCCGGGCGGTGGCCGCCCGCACACCAGCGCGCTGCGCCAGCTCGGCGCCGTAGGCCGCGCCGAGGTCGACGACGGTCTTGGCCAGCGCCGCGGGGAACAGCCAGCGGCCAAGATCGCGCTGGAACACCCGGGTCAACCGGTAGGGGGCGGACACCCGCGCGCCGAGCGCCGCGAGCGCCTTCGGCTCGCGCAGCGAACTCATCCGCTCCGCCTCGGCGGCGGGCACCAGCAGCAGATCCGACCACAGCCGCCCGAAGCTGGCGCGCTTCTCGTGCGCCTGCGCCGTCATGTTGAACTCGGTGTAGGCCTTCTCGATGCGCGAGGTGTGGGTGGAGCGGCTGCGCAGCAGCGCGTGGATGTCGGCGGTCTTGCGGGCCGTGTCGTAGCGGGTGAAGCGGTTGATCCGCGGCCGCACCCGGTCGACGAGGTCGGCGAACGCCGGGTTCGGCACCAGCCGGTGGCTCAGGGAAAGCGCGTGGTACATCAGGCTTTCGGTGCCCGCCTTCGCGATCTCGCCCGCGAGCAGGTCGTAGTCGAGGTCGGTGGCGTAGCGGGCGAGGTTCCACAGATCGCCGAGTTCGCGCACGCCGGTCTTGTAGTACGGCAGGTGCACGCCGAGGTGGTGCAGGTTGTCCTCGTGCGCCATGGCCCATGCGGGCACACCGTAGAAGTCGATGCGGCGCACCCGGTTCCAGATGGCGCCGTAGTCGATGGTGTACGGAGCCAGCGGCGTGATCAGTCCCCAGTGCGTGCCGACCACCAACGCGCCGTCGCGCGAGACGAAGGAGGGCAGATGGTGCGAGCGCTCGGACCGCACCTTCGGCGCCTTGCCGAGCAGCTCCGAGGTCGCGAAAAGGCCCAGCTCCCGGTAGATCTCGATGGCGGTGTCGACCTGATCCAGCTCGATCAGGATGTCCAGATCGTTCATCCGCTTGTAGCGCGGGTCGCCGTAGATCTCGGTGGAGAACAGCATCCCCTTGAGCACCACGCAGCGCACGCCGCGTTCGTCGAAGCGGCGCAACAACTCCAGCGCCCCGGCCAGCCTGCGTTCGTTGACCGCGGCGATGTGGTCGGTGACGGCGGCGAACTCGGCGCGGACCGCGTCCGGTACGAGCTCGTAGAGTCCCTCGGCCGCCAGCCTGCGCTGCACCAGCGGCACCGTCGCGTTCAGCTTCGCCAGCGCGAAGAACTCGGCCCAATCGATGACATCGTGGGCCAGCTTGGCCAATTCGGCGCGCTCGTCTGCGCTGGGCGCGGCCAGTGCCGCGTGCACCAGCAGCCGTTCGACGGCGGTGCCGCCCGCGGCGATCGCGGTTCCGGTCATGCCGCACCCTCCTGTTCTGGATGAAAACCGAAGCTTCTCGCGACGGTCGAAATCTGTTCGAGCGCGAAGTCGAGCTGATCGCGGGTCAGGGTGGCCATCATCGACACCCGCAAACGCTGCTGTTCCCGTGGCACCGCGGGGAACTCGACGCCGTTGACGAATACGCCCGCCCGGTGCAGTGCCGCGACCACCTCGGCGACGGCCAGACGCTGCGGCACCAGAATCGGGATGATCGCCGTCTGCGGATCCACCGCGAAACCCATCCGGCGCAGCTCCCGCGCGAAATAGGCGGTGTTGTCGTGCAATTGGGCGACCCGCTCGGGATGGGCGTCGATGAAATCGATCGAGGCGAGCACCGCCGCGACCACCGCGGGCGACAGCGACGCCGAGAACATGTACGAGCGCGCGAAGAAGCGCAGCGTGTCGACCAGGTCCTTGGACCCTGCGACGAAACCGCCGGTGGTGGCGAACACCTTCGAGAAGGTGCCCATGTACAGCTCCACCGACCCGTCACCGAGACCGAAATGCTCGGCGGTGCCGTGGCCTTTCGCGCCGAGCACGCCGGTGCCGTGCGCGTCGTCGATGGCAAGCCACGCGCCGAACGAATCGCACAGCGCGCGGATCTCCGGCAGCGGCGCGATATCGCCGTCCATCGAGTAGACGCCCTCGACCGCGACCACGATGTTCGCGCCCGGATTGCGCCAGCGCACCTGCATCAGGCGGTGCCGCAGGTGGCGCAGATCGTTGTGCTGGAAGGCCATCGACCGGACGCGACCGAGCTGGATGCCGTCGTAGAGGCTGGCGTGGCTCTGCTCGTCGTAGAGCAGGGTGTCGCCGTTGCGCAGCAGACCGGTCACCCAGCCGACGTTCGCCGCGTAGCCGGAGGAGAACACCATCGCCGATTCGCAGCCCTTGGTCTCCGCGAGGCGCTCCTCCAGTCGCCGGTGCAGCGAGGTGGTGCCGTTGAGCAACGGCGGTCCGCCGCAGCCGACGCCGAACTCCCTGGTCGCGGCGACTGCGGCCTCGATGATCTCCGGCTCGCTGCCGAGCCCGAGATAGTTGTTGGAACCGAGCATGATCAGCTCGCGAGTCTCGCCGCCGTCCGGGTCGCGCACCTGGACGACCGGTCCGGCCGGGCCGGTGATCTCGCGCAACACGAAACCGCTGCCCCTGGCGTTCGTGACGTACGGCCGGAATTCCTCGAAGCGCTGTTCGAAGGTGTGCGCCGCCGGGTCGAGATAGTGTTCGAGACTGAAGTTCTCGCCGTGACCGGCGGTCGTAGCTGGTGATGCACTCATTGTTCGTCCTCGCGCACGATCGTTGCGGTGCCCGCGCGTCCGTCGAGCACCAAGCGGTCTCCGGTCGCGACGAGGCGGGTGACGCCGGGAACGCCGACGACGGTGGGGATGCCGAGTTCGCGGCCGATGATGGCGGTGTGCGAGAGCACGCTGCCCTTCTCGCTCACCAGGCCGCCCGCGGCGACCATCAGGAAGACCCAGCCGGGGTCGGTGGTCGAGGCGACCAGGATCTGCCCGTCGATCTCGACCTCGGGATCCGGGGTGCCGAGCACCAGCGCGGGCGCCTCGACACGCCCTGGCGCGCAACCGATGCCGCGCAGCACGGTCTGCGCCGTCGCGTCGACTGCCGAATTCGCGGCGTCGAAGGCGGGGTCGTCGATGCTCGCCGCGGCGATGCCGGTGGTGACGATCCGGGTGGGGAGTTCGGTGTCGCGCCACCGCTCGTGGTCGCGTTTGCGGGTGGCGACGGTGCGGGCGGCGTCGGTGTCGACGGCGGTCCCGCGGGTCAGCGCCGCGATCTCCTCGTAGGTGAGCCAGAAGATGTCGCGCGGATCGTCGAGCAGCCCCGCGCCGTGCATCTGCTTGCCGAACTCCCGGAACACCCGCTTGACAAGGCCGAAGGAACGGCTGCGGCCCAATCGCATGTTCTCGCGCTGCTTCACGTGCTCGCGGGCGCGGCCGAGCGCGAGGCGGAAGGCGAGGCGCCGGGCGAAGCTGTCGCGGAAAAGCGCGGCCGCGGTCCGCTCGGCTTCGCGGCGGATCGCCTTCTCCCGCGCCGCCATCTCGTCGATGTTCTGTCCGCCGCGCAGGTAGTTGCGCAGCATCGGCACCAGACGTTCGGGATGCTCGCCGAGCGGATCGGTTTCGAGCTTGAGCTCGTCGACGGTGCGATCGCCGAACAGCGCGATATGACGCAGGCAGGCCGCACGGAAGGCCGCGAATTCGGGCTGCGCCAACGTCTTCCACACCGTGGCGGCGTCCAGCGGGCCGGTGAACAGTGCGCGTAGTGCCGAATCGTCGCGGATCGTCGCGGTCAACGCGAGCGCCGAACGCACCGGGTCGACGCTGTCGACGCCCTCCTCGCCGCAGAACAATTCGTTGCGCAGCGTGATCGCCTCGGTCTCGTCGAGCCCCTGCCGTTCGAGCAGCAGTCCGACGACGTGGAACAGCTGCTGGGCGAGGAAGTCGTTGAAGATCTGCACCGAGTACGCGGGCACCAGTTCGCCGAGACAGCGCTCCATCCACTGCAACAGCGCCTCCGGATCGCGTTCCCGCTCCGGCGTTTCGGGGTCGAGGCGGCGGTCGAGGTCGGCGGTGAAGGCGGCCAGCTCGGTGAAGAACGCCCGCAGCCTGCGCGGCAGCCGCAGCCAGCCCGCGCCGATGATCGCGAAGACCCGCACCCGCAGCGCGTACATCCGCAGCCTCGCCAGACCGCGTTTCGGTGTGGCGGGGCGTTGGTAGCGGTTCTCGATGTTGAGGGCGGCTTCCCACCCCTCGATCGCGAACTCCATGCCGGGAATCTGCAGGAACAGCCGGTACCAGTTGCTGATGTTGTAGTAGATCCGTCCGTGCGCGGTGCCGACCAGGTACGGGTACAGGCTTGCCGCATTGCGATCCACGATCGCGCCGGTCGCGCCGAAATCCCGGTGGCAGGCACGGAAGACCTGCTCGTAGGCCGCGCGCAGGATCGAGAACGTCAGCGGGCTGGAAAGTCCCGGATAGGACTCGGCGACATTGACATTGTCGAAGATGGTCTCGCGCGCGCCCGTCGCGGTGACCGGGCGGGCCTGCAACAAGAACAGCGTGCCGTCCGCGTCGTAGGCCCACTCGACATCCTGGGGCGCGCCGAAGGCGTCGGCGAGCGCGGCGGCGGTCCGGGTGAGCTGGAGAATTCGTTCGTCGGTGAGCGCGGGATCGGCGCTGCCGCCCGCGATTTCCGCCACGGCGGTGCCGGAACCCGCGTCGGCGACGACTCGGCTCCGCTTGTCGACGACGTTGCGGGACACGATCGAGCCCGAGGCGTTGTCGACGAAGTAGGTGTCGCACTCCACCGTGCCCGCCACCACGCCTTCGCCGAGCCCCAGCGCCGCCGACACCACCGATTCGGCCGGGTCACCGGTCTGCGGATTGCAGCTGAAGACCACGCCGGAGACCACGCTCTCGACGAGCACCTGGACCAAGACCGCGCACTCGACGCCACTGTTGTCGAGGCCGCGATGTGCCCGATAGAACAGCGAACGCTCCGAGTAGGCCGAAGCCAGCACTTCCAGCAGGGCGTGGGCAACCCCGGCCGGTGCCACGTTCAGGATGGTATCGAGCTGTCCCGCAAAGGAATCCGTAGCGGAGTCCTCGCCGCTGACCGAGGAACGGACAGCGAGCCGCACGTCGGACCACTCCGCGACCGCGGCGTCGAGCTCAGCCGCCACCTGGGCGGGCAGCGCGAGGCCGAGGATCAAGCCGCGGATCGCCGCCGACACCGACCGCAGCGACGCGGGGTCGGTGTGGTCGAGGGTCCCCAACAGCTGGGCGATGCCCTCGGTGACGGGCGCGAGGATCTCCGCGCACGCCTCGGTGGTCACCACCGCGAACGGCGGCACCCGATGACCGGCCGCGAGCAGGCGGCCGAGATTCGCGGCCTTGGCCCCGAAACGCGCGGTGTGCTCCGGCGCCGCGTCCGGCCGTGCGGCCAGCGTCGCGGCGGGCACCACCGCGCCGGTGTTCGTCGGTTTCATAGATCTGTGCCTCTGCGTATCGAAAGGGCAAGGGGGCGTGCGCTCATCGGGCCTGCTCCGCCAGGCTGCCGCCGACCGGGACCGCCGGCTCGCGCCGCGCCAGTCGCACCAGCACCGGGTCGGGGGTGTTGGAGATCTCGGGGTTCTCCCGCACTCGAAGGCCGTTCACCAGCTCGATGTCGTACCGCGCCAGCAACATCGCCAGGCCGACGCGCAGTTCGGTCAGCGCCATGTGCTGGCCGACGCACAGGTGCGCGCCCCATCCGAACGGGAAGTAGCGGAACGGCGGACGAGCCCGGTTGCGCTCCTTGGTGAACCGGTCCGGGTCGAAGGTCAGGGGGGAGTCCCAGAAGTCCGGGAAGCGGTGGTTGACGAACGGGCTGATCACCACGACCGCGCCCGGTTCCAGATCGAAGCCGTCGAAACTGTCGGCCTCGAGCGCGGTCCGGCTGAACGCCCAGGCCGGTGGGTGCAGCCGCATCGACTCGTCGATGGCCCGGCCGGTCAACTCCAGCGCGGGCAACGCGCCCGCCACGTCGCCCGCACCGAGCGCCGCGTCGACCTCGGCCCGAACCCGTTGCAGCACCGAGGGATTGCGGCAGAGCTCGTAGACGGTCCAGGCCAGCGCGCCGCCGGTGGTCTCGTGCCCGGCGAGCAGGAAGGTGAGCACTTCGTGCCGCAGCTGTTCGTCGTCCATGGCGTGACCCGCGTCGTCGCGCGCCGCGAGCAGGCGGCTGAGCAGCGAATCGGCCGGGCCCGCCGCGGCGGCGCGATGCCCTTGGATGACGTCGTCGACGACCCGGTGCAAGCGGTCGAGGACGCCGCGGAAGCGCCGATTGGCCGGCGTAGGCACATTCGGCGGGATCTGGATCGGCGCGGCCATGTGCCGCATCACCCAGGAGACGCCCTCGCGCACGTCGTCCTCGATCTGCGGCAGCACGCCGTCGATGTCCGCGCCCATGACCGCGCGGCACACCACGTCGGCCGCGAAGCCCATCACCTCGGGCACCAGATCGAAGGGCGCGCCGTCGGCGGCGCGCTTGTCCAGCCGGTCCAGCATCCGCTGCCCGCAGGCGATCATCAGCGGGATCTCGGTGTCGACGTGTCTGCGCGCGAACGCCGGTTTGATCAACGCGCGCTGGCGTTTCCAGAGTTCGCCGCCGCTGGTCAGCAGGCCGGGCCCCAGCAGATAGTTCAGGCTCTGGTAGCTGATGCCCTTGGCGTACTTTGCCGCGTTGGTCACAAGCACCTGGTTGATGTGGTCGGGATTCACCAGCAGGTGCAGTTGCTGATGCACCAGCCGCAGCCGGACGCTGCCGCCGTGCGTCACGGCCTGCTCGTAGAACAGCGTGAGCGGGTCGGCGCGGTAGTCGAGGTAGGCGCCGAGTGGATGTCGCAGCGCCGGACCGGCGAGGACGCGTGCCGTCATACCGCACCTCCCGCGTCGACGAGTTCGCGCGCAGGCCGCTCGACGAACAGGCGGCGTGCTTCGGCGCGCTGCACCTTCCCGCTGGTGGTCTTGGGGATGCTGCGCGGCGGCACGATGTGGACATCGGCGGGCAGCACGCCGGTGCGTTTGCTCACCGCGACCCGCACCGCACGCCGCAGCGCCTCGTGTTCGCCTGCGGCGACGGCGGTTTCGACCACGAGGTGCAGTTCCTCCGACAGGCCTGCGGCATCCGCGTGACCGACCGCCGCCACCCCGCCGAGCCGCACGCCGTCCACTTGTTCGGCGGCGATCTCGAAATCGGTGGGCAGATAGTTCGCGCCGCGGATGATGATCAGGTCCTTCTGCCTGCCGGTGATGCGCAGCCTGCCCGCCCGCAGATAGCCGATATCGCCGGTGTCCCACCAGCCGTCGGACAGCGCCGAGGCCGTCGCGTCGGGGAGTCGGAAATAGCCGACGGTCGTCGACGGACCGCGGAACTGGATCCGCCCGACTGTATCCTCCCCGCAGGGCGCGCCGTCGCCGTCGACGATACGGACCTCGGTGCCGAGCACCGGCGCGCCGCAGTCCACGATCTGCATCTCGTCGGCGTCTCCCGCCGAAACATCCAGCGCAACACCGTCTCCGGTCAGCGCGCGCCGCGAGACCGAGTCGTAGGCGACCGGTGCGTGCGGGCGCGCGACCGTCACGGCCAGCGAGGCCTCCGCCATGCCGTAGCAGGGCACAAGGGCGTCCGGCGGCAGTCCCCACGCGCCGAAACGATCGACGAAGCGCTGCACGGTGGGCGGGTGGATCGGCTCCGCGCCGCAGAACAGGAACCGCCAGCTCGACAGGTCGACCCCGGCCAGTTCGGCGTCGGTGACTCGCGCCGCCGCGTAGCCGTAGGCGAAGTTCGGTGCGGCCGTGAAGGTTCCGCCGTACTTGCTCACCGCGCGCAACCAGTCGCCCGGACTGCGCAGGAACCGGCTCGGCGGCATCAGCACCGCGTCGATGCCGCGGAACATGGGGGTGAGGAAGCCGCCGATCAGCCCCATGTCGTGGTGCAGCGGCAGCCAGCCCACCCAGGTGTCACCCGGGCCCATCGACGCGGCGAGCGCGATCTGCTCGCAGTTCGCGGCCAGATTGGCGTGGGTGATCTGCACGCCCTTCGGTGTCCCGGTGGAGCCCGAAGTGGCCTGGATGAACGCCAAGTCGCCGGGTTCCGGGAGCCGCGGCGGCAGCGTGGGCGCGTCCGGATCGCCCGCGAGCTGGTGCAGCGCCGTCCCGTCGAGACCGGTCATCCCCGACGGGAGTTCCGCCGCGGCGAGTACGGTCGAAGTGGCGACGACCGCCTTCGGCTCGAGATAGCCGATCAGGCGGTGGAACTTCTCGTAGAACAGCTCCGCCGAACCGAATCCACCGGGTGTCGCCACCGCCGTCGGCACGGCGCCGAGCAGCAGCGCGCCGAAGAACGCGGTGACGAACTCGGGGGAGGTGGGCAGCGACAGCACGACCCGATCGCCGGGTCGCACCCCCGCGTCGGCGAGCGCGGCCGCGGCGCGTCCCGCCGCCAGCGCGAGATCATCGTGCCGCCAGGCGAATTCGCCGTCGGTGCCGCGTTCCGGCACGAAAATCGTGGACGGGCCGTCGGTTCCGCGTTCGGCGTTCGCGAGCAGCGCGTGCACGATGCTCGGGTGTCGCGGGGTCAGCGGCGCGTTCACGACTCACTCCGCACGTACTCGACGATCTCGGCGACCGTATTCAACTGTGCCGCCACGTCTTCGGGGATCTCGATGGCGAAGGCCTGCTCCAGCTGGATGGTCAGCTCGATGGCGGTAGGCGAGTCCAGTCCGTAGTCGATCAGCTGCGTGCCCGCGTCGATGTCGTCGGCCGCGACCCACAGCACCTCGCCGACGATGCCGCGCACGCGCGCCTCGATCTCGGCGGTGGAACGGGTTTGTGCACTCATCCGAAGAGTTTTCCTTCCGTGACGCAGGCGCGGACGGATTCGTCCAGGTCGACGCCGTCGCCGGTGTCGATGCGATGGAAGCCGACCTCCGGGTAGGCGGCGGCCAGAGTGTCGCGCACCCGTAGGTAGCCGTCGCGCAGGGCGGCGAGGCGCTCCGCGGTCTCGTGCGCCTCCGTCGGATCGTCGCCGGAGCGTTCCGCGCAGCGGGCGGCCGCCTGTTCGGGCGGGACGTCGAGCCACAGCACGGCGTCCGGCAGCGTGGTGCGGAAGCGGGCGGCGAAGCCCGCGACCGAGCTGGTGATGTCGCGGCCGACCAGGTCGGCGATCTCGGAGAGCAGCAGCCAGATGTCGGGTGCGCTGCCGAGCCGGGTGGACTCGCAGCGGTGCCAGGCCAGAATGTCGTCGAAGGTGCCTGGCCGGTGCCGTTCGAGCACCTCGGCGATCTCGGCTTCGCGGTCGTGGCCGTTCCACTCGGGGCGGGCGAGCGCCACGTAGAGGGGGCCGTAGACCAGCAGCTCGATCAGCGGATGCCGTTCGAAGACAAGGACATCCGGCGCCCAGGTGTCGAGGAAGTGCCGCTCCACGGGACCGAACAGGGTCATCTGCAGGTACATGGCGGTGGCTTTCATCTCCAGGCTGGAGATCTCGTCACAGCCGACGCTGAATGCCCTGAGCTGCTTGGACAGATCGGTGAGCGGAACGTCGCGGGTGTTGTGGAAGTCCGGGCAGGTCATCGAGGCGAACGAGACGTGATCCCCGCTCGGCGCCAGCTCGCGCAGCCGCGCCATGACCGAGGATTTGCCCGCGCCGTCGATGCCGACGATGGCGACGCGGCGGGTCACTGCTCGTCCTCCCGCAGCTGGGCCAGCACGGCCTTGGTGATCTCGGCGGGCGCGGCGGTGCCGTCAAGGCGCACCCAGCCCAGCTCCTCCGACAGCGACTCCAGCGCGTCGTGGCTGCGCTGCTGGAAGTCCAGGAACGCCTTCTCGTCCCCGTAGCCGCTCTCGTAGTCGCTGCGCAACTGCTTGCGGCCCAACGCGTCCTGCGGGCTCACCGTCAGGTAGAAGGTGCGGTCCGGCTCCGGGAAGCCCGCCGTGAGCTGACGCAACACCGCGGGATCGCCGCCGTGCGCGACCTCGGTGGCGTAGTACTTGTACCAGTAGGCGTTCGCCAGCACGATGTCCACGCCGCGCGCGGCGGCCAGATCGAACGACAGCTGCATCGCGTGGAACAGGAAGTGCGCGCGGCTCAACGGCGTGAGCAGCTTCAGGTAGCCGTAGATCTCGGACGGGCTCTGCCACGGCAGTTTCGAGGAGACCTTCGGATCCAGGAAGGCGTCCCAGATCGTGACCGCGGCGACGCTCTGTCCCTGGGCCTCGAACTCGGCGGCGATCCGCGCCACCTGCGTGGTCTTGCCCGACCCGTCGCCCCCCGCGATGCAGATCAGGCGTTTACGTGCGGTCAGTGGTCCATCCCTTCTAGGCGCCGGGCGTGGGGGTGCCTGGCGGAGTGGTTCTTCGACAGTTGTGGTCGCGGGGTCGACCGCGCTTGGCGCGGGCTCGGTCGCCGCGGGTGCCGAATCGGCCGTCGCTGCCGCGGAATCGGCTGTCGCTGGTGCGGTTTCGGTCGCCGCCAGCGCGGATTCCGTCACCGCCGTCGGCGCGCCGTCGCCCGGACCCCCGTCCGTCGCCGCATCGAGCACGCTGATCACCCCGGCGCTGCCGTCGACCCGGATGCGCTGTCCCGACCGCACCGCGCTCGTCGCGCCCGCGACGTTCAGCACCGCCGGGATCCCGTATTCGCGGCCGATGACGGCGGCGTGCGAGAGCATGCCGCCCACCTCGGTGACGACGGCCGCCACCAGGCCGAGCGCCGGGGTCCAGCCCGGATCGGTGAAGCGGGTGACCAGGATGTCGCCCTCGCGCAGCTGATCGATGTCGGCAAGCGAGGTGATCACCCGTGCGGTGCCCTCGGCGACGCCCGGGCTGCAACCGAGGCCGGTCAGGTCGCCGTCGCCGATCTCGCGGACCGCGCCGACGGTGACCCCGCCGCCGAGTTCGTGCGGCGGCGTCAGATCCCGGTATCCCGCGTACATCGCACGGCGGTAAGCGATTCGGGGTGCGAGCTCGGCGATCTCGACGCGACCCGCGACGAGATCGCTCAACTCGTGGATGCTCAGCTGGAACGCGTCGTCGGCGTGCTCGAGCGTGCCCGCCGCGGCCAGCCGGACGCCCGCTTCCACCACGTAGGCCCGCACGATCGCGTAGCACTGCGAGGAGAACTCCCGCATCCGTTCGCGCGCGACGAGATAGCGCCGGATTCGGTCGACGTGCTTGTCGATCGCCTTGGCGTACTTCACTCGGGTGAGCGGCTTGGCCCGCACCCTGGCCCGCAGTGTGGCGAGCTCGGCCTCGTAGCGTTTGCGCTGCTCGACCTGTGTCACCTCGGGATCCGCGGGCGCGGTGCCGTGTTGGAGCATGACCGCGATCATCGAGCGCACCCGCTCGGGCGCCTCGGACCAGCGCGGGCAGGTCAGATCGAGCTCGGCGTCGGCGTGGAAGCCCTGCTCGCTGACGAATTCGGCGAGCGCCGCGTCCCACGCGGCGCTGTCCAGCCCGTGTTCGGTTGCCACGCGGTGCAATTCGACGATGCCGCGCTGCAACTGCATGTGGCTGATCTCGGCGAGACCGCCCATCAGATCGATGGCCGAGGTCGACCCCTGCGTGGCGGCGTCGACCTTGTCGAGCAGCTGCTTGAAGTCGGTCTGCACGCTCGAGTTGTTGTAGATGGTGGTGAAGTAGGTGCGTTCGGTGGCGGCGTGGAAGGTCAGCAGGCAGTCGGTGAGGTCGGCGGCGAAGGTGGCCTCGTCGGTCTGCGACAGGTTGGCGACCCGCTCGCGCCACAGCGCGTACTTCGCGGGCCATTCCGCGGCGAACGCGTCCACCGCCGCCAGCTGGTCCCGATAGCTCTGCTGGACGGCCATCGCGGCGGGGAGCGCCTTGGCGATGGTCTTGGCATTGGTCGGGGTGCGGTGCGGACCCTCGGGCCCGTATTCGTTGAGCACGCCGAGGTCGTCGTCGAAGTGCTGCTCGTCGAAGCCGGGGATCTTGAAGAAGCAGTTCTTCACCGCGCTGACGTTCCAGTAGGCGCGGCCGTAGTACATCGCCATCCAGTCCGGTTCCACGCCGGGATCGGCGAGCTTGAGCCGCTCGAAGAATCGCTGCATGGAGTGCTGAAAAGCGTTGTCGTACAACGAGAACATCATCGGCGTGCAGACGCGCGCCGAGACACCGCCGTCGCGCAGATCCGCGTCGGAGAACTGGTCGATGTCGGTGCGCCAGGCGATCGCGGTGATGGCCCTTGCCTGGAGCAGCCATAGCTTGCCCGCACCGTCGATGGCCCACTCGATGTCCTGCGGCCGGTGCCGGTGTGCCTGCACGGCCAGCATCAGCGCGGCCAGTCCCTCGGTGTCGGTCGGCGCGAGTTCGACGTCTTCGCCGCCCGCGTCCCGCTCGACCACCGTGCCGTCGAACAGCCGCAGCGTGTACCGGGTGGGCGTCAGCTGGCCGGAGACCAGTCGTTCGCCGAGACCCACGCAGCATTCGACCACCGCGTGTTCCTCGATGCCGGTGAGCGCGTCGATGCTGAAACCCACACCGGCGTACCGCGCGTCGACCATCCGCTGCACCAGCACCGCGACGGTGGCCTTCGCCTCGGTGTAGCCGTGCTTGGCCAGGTAGGTGCGCACCCGGTCGTTGTGGACCGAGGCGCGGCACTGCCCGATGTAGTCGCGCAGCGCCGAGACGTCGGTGATGTCCAGGTAGGACTCGTACTGCCCGGCGAAGCTGGCGTCGTCGAGGTCCTCCAGCACACCGCTGGAACGCGCGGCGACCGGGAATCCGCCCAGCGCCTGCACCCACCGGGTGAGGTCGTCGTCGCCGATCGCGTCGAGGTCGAGCTCGGCGGGCACCACGAATCCCGGTGGCACGTCGAATCCCGCGACGATCAGCTCGTGCAGGGTGGCGGCCTTGCCGCCTGCTCGTTCGGGGACGAAGTCCGCCGCGCCGAGGAACATCGGCGCGGGTGTCGGGTTGTCGGACACGGTGGAAGCTCCTGTCGGAAGCAGAACCGGGCGCACCTCGTGGCGAGCCGCTAGTTCGCGCGCGGCGTGCACCCCCGCGGCGGTGAGCCCGCCGTACGAGGGGCTCGCGGTGTCGGGCTCGAAGCCGAGCAGAACGGTCTCGGCCATGCAGGCGTAGACGATGCCCGGGGGCAGTCCGGTTTCGGGGAAGGGAGGTGTCTGGCCGAGCGGCAGCGCCATACGTCCGCCGGAGACCAGGGTGATGTTCGGCCGCTCGGCGACGGCGGGGTCCACATCGCCGGGGACCGCCAGATCGCACACCAGCACCGGATGGTCCGCGGCCAGCAGGTCCGCGGTCACCAGCGGCGCCGCGGAATTGGTCGCGGTGAGCACGACATCGCAGTCCCGCAGCGCGGCCAGATCCTCGCTGACCTCGACCGAGCCCGAGGCGAGCTGGTCCGCCACGCGGCGCAGTCGGCTCGCCGATCCGGGCCTACCCACCAGGGTAATCGAATCCGCGTGCGGGGCAAGCAGTTCCGCCATGACCGCGCCGATATTGCCCAGCGCGCCGAGGATGCCGACGCGCCGCCGTCCTGGACCGAGCCGGGTCAGTTCCCCGCGCACCACCTCGTAGGCGGAGGCGGCGGTGAGCGAATTCCCGGAGGTCACCGTGACGGAGTCCTCCACCACGTCGCGGGAGGCGTTGGTCACGATGGAGGTGTAGCCGCCGAGACCGATCACCGTGGCGCCCAGGGCGATCGCCTGTTCGACGGCGTCGAGCACCAGATCGCGCAGCCAGGCCCGATGCCCGGCGCGCTGGCATTCGATGATCTGTTCCGCGGAGATCGGCACCGCGATCAGGCAGACCTCGACCGTGGCGCCGGTGGGCGAGGTGACGAGTTGCCTGGTCAGCTCGAAGGGCTCGGCGACACCGCGCAACCGCTCGAAGAGCGCGGCGAACTGCGCGTCCGACCACTCGGCCAGCTCCGGCGCGAATCGGCGCAGATCGGCCGCCTCGGGCAGGTTGGCGAGGAAGGCCACCCGGTTCGGTGCGCCGAAATCCCGTGCCACCACGGCGGCGTGCCGGTCGGGGAGTGGTTTGGGTTCCGGCACTTGCCAATTCGTGGTGACCGGCGTCGCGAGATGGGCGAGCAGCGTGGCCAAGTCGCCGCGGTGCAGCACGGCCGCGAGCTCGTCGAGCGCCGATTCCAGCCGGGACAGATCCGCTTCGGCCAGGAACGCCGAAGGCTGGATGCGCAGCGTGGTCGGCGCGGACAGCGTCGGCAGCATCCGGATGCGGTGGGTGTGCAGCAGATAGCCCGCGACGACGTAGCCGAACATGTCGGGATCACAGATCTCCCGCAGCAGGGCCGATTCCGTCGCGGGCGGGACGAGTTCGATGCCCTGCAGCAGCCCGCGCCCGCGCACGCCCGCCAGCACCCGCGGCCAGCGCCGCGCCACAGCCTCCAGGCGGGCTCGCAGCCGCACACCGGTATCGGAGATCCGGATCTGGTTGTCGCGCAACAGGTCCAACGCGGCTTCCGCGACCGCGCAGGACAGGTCGTCGTCGGCGAAGGTCGAGGTGTGGTACCTGCCGAAGTCCGAGACCGACCCGCCGCGCTCCACCAGCAGCGCCGAGATCTTCACCAGTCCGCCGCCCAGCGATTTGGACAGCAGGTAGTAGTCCGCGGCGACTCCCGACGGCGCCGAGGCCAAGAAGGTGCCCGTGCGGCCCATCCCGGATTGGATCTCGTCGAAAACCAGTGCGGCCGTGTGCCGGTCGGTGAGTTCGCGCAGGGCGCGCAACGTCGCCGCAGGCACCTCACGCACACCGCCCTCACCCTGGATCGGTTCGGCGAAGACCGCGGCGATGGGGGAGACGAAGGTTCGGGACAGTACCGGGCGTCCTGCGGCGTCCACGCTGATCCGGTCGATCGGTCGCAGCTCGTCGGCGAAGGCCGCGGCGATTTCGTCGGGCGCCCAGGTGTCGAGCTTGCGTCGTTCGGGGCCGGGCACCACCAAGTCCGCGGGCGTATCGGCCTGCTCGGTGAGCGCGAAAGCGCCCGCCGTCTTGCCGTGGAAGGCGTTCGCCAGCGAGACGTACACGGGCCCGCGCCGCGCGACGTCCTCGACCACACGCAGCGAGTCTTCGAGAACGGCTGCCGCCGAACGTGTTTCCTCGTGAACCGGCTCGGTCGCGCGCCCTTGGACCGGACGTACCGTGTGCAGTCCGTCGCGGCGCAGCCGCCGCAGCGTCCGTCGCAGTTCGGTACGCAACTCGGCGAGGCGGCGGTTGTGCGCGACAGCGGCGTGCCGGACGGCCGCCTCGACGGCGTCGGCGCCGGTGGACCCGAAGGTGACGACGTACTCACCCCCGGTGCTCGCCCCGACCAGATCCGAAAGCCGATGGGCCAGCCGGGCGGCGCCCGGACGGACACTGCCCTGCGAGACGAACGGCGTCTGCTGGTTCAACCGCGCCGTGGCCACCCGCACCAGTGCCGGATGGTTGTGCCCGAACAGCGCCGCGCCGAATCCGCCGACCAGATCGAGCACGCGGGCGCCGTCCGCTCGGATCAGATGGTCGCCCTCGGCCCCCACGTACACCACATCCAGGTGGCAGGCGCGCAACAGTCGCGCCAGCCCGGGCCGGTTGTGCCGTGCGAAGTCGTCGAACAGCGGCGGCGCCGCGGCGTCCGAGCCGATCGCCGCGGCATGGTCTTGCGCTCTCGGGGCCATGCCGTTACGCACCGACCCCGGTGCGGTGAGCCGTCTTGGTCGTCACGCACTCGATCACGTCACGCGCGGTATGCAGCTCGGAGGCCTCCTCGTCGGAGATCTCCACGCCGAAGGCGCGCTCGAGTTCGATGATGATCTCGGCCGATCGAACCGAGTCCAAGCCATAATCCAGCAACGGCGTGTCGAGATCGATATCGGGCACCTGCAAACCGGCGCGGAACAGCTCTCGCACGCGCTCGGGCACCCGTTCCCGCGCGCTCATTTCCAGCCCCCCGTCGCGCTCGGGACTTCCCCGTCCCCGAGCGGCGCGACCACCGCCGCAGTGTGTGCCCTTCCCGTCCAGAGCTTGGCTTTTCCCTGGTCAGCATGGGGTTCGGCGACTGCCGAGACCGCGATCACTTGCCCTCCGATATCGACAACCAAGACTGTTATGCCTCATATCTCGTCACTGTGCACAACTGTCACCGATCACAGTCGCGCTTTCGACCAATCTGTACACCGCTACTCTGCGCGCTGCAATGTGAAAAGCGGTGTCCCGCAGCGGCTCTCGCTGGCGAGCAATCGAATGGCAAATCAGTGTGTGCGAGGTGTGTGAAACGTGTTGTCACCCATAGGAAACGGGGCATGACAGCGTTTCGGCGCGGACCATAGAAGCTGCGATCGCGAGTTACAGATATGCGTGCGTATCGGCCGCGGTAGATCATCGGTCGGTCGCTCTCCGGAAAGTTCGCTGTTCACGATCGGTTCACCGGACGGACGGATGGAAATCGAAACCAACCCATCGGTACTTTCCTATTGAATTGGGCGGTACCACATCTCGTTGTCGAATCCCACTCGATTTACGATGTTTTTACTCGACGCCGGATGTGCCGCACGCTATTCGAGAGCTCGGCAAACCTTCATCGGCGATGGAAAATGTGACCGCTTTCATTACCGACTGGTAGCAGAAACGTCTGTAATGGGTGTCACAAATCGTACGGTCCGTTGGGATATCCGCGGAAGCCGTGGAATCGGTTCGTCGTCCCCATTCCGAAAATCGCGCGCCGGGCCCGCGGAAGCATCTGCTGCGGGCCGCTTCGGCCGGTTTTCGGGCGATCTCGTCACGAGCGCGCGAGTGCGGGGGTGTACGAAGTAGGGGCGGCGAGCGTGCGATCGGTGTGGACCGCGGTGTGCAGGCGGTGGACGAATGACGCGGGGTCGTCGGCCTGAAAGACGTTGCGGCCGAAGGCCAGACCGGCGACGCCACTGGAGAGGATGCGCTCCGCGTGGGCGACCGCCCGTTCGGCGCGCAGCGCGGGTCCACCCGCCACGACCACGGGAATGTCGACCGAGGCCGCGACCTCGGACATGCTCACCGGGTCGCCGGTGAAGGGCACTTTCACGACGTCGGCGCCGAGGTCGGCCGCGACCTCGGCGGCGTGGCAGACCAGCTCCGGATCGGTGGGATTCGAGACGCGCGGACCGCGCGGATAGACCATCGCGAACAGCGGAACACTCCAACGGTCGCAGGCTCGCGCGACCTGCGCGACGTCTTCCCGCTGCTGGTACTCGGTGCGCGAGCCCAGGTTGACGTGCACGCTGACGGCGTCGGCACCCAGCCGCAACGCCTCCTCGACTGTCGTGACGAGGACCTTGTGATCGGGATCGGTGCCGGAGTGGGCACTCGCCGACAGGTGGACGATGAGGGCGAGGTCGTCGAAGACCGCGGGGTCCACGTGATCGAGCGCGCCCTTGTGCAGCACGGTGGCGTCCGCGCCGCCGACGCGCAGTGCGTGGAGCACCTCGCGCAGGCGGTGCGCACGCAACAGCGAGCCTGCGCCGACGGTGTGGTCGAGCGGGACGATCAGCAGCTTCGAATCGCCGTAGCGGTGTAGGTTTTCGGTCCGATCGTGTCGTGCGAACGTCTTGGTCACGCGTGCCTCCCTTGTCGTATCCCCCTGCGCCGCAGACGCGGACCGGCCGTCTCCCATCCCGCGTGACGCATGAGCCCGACCGCACGACCGTGCGGTGCGTGTCGGGAGCGCGGAAGCTGTTGACCTGCTGGAGGTTTCACAGAAAACTATGCCGCCGCCGCCGAGCGCGCGACCCGGCGCGAGGTGATCTCGCGCACGGAGTGACGCCGTCGCCGCACTCCGCCCTCGCTTCGCGCCCCGTTGTGCCCTGCCCGCGGTGGGGTGGCTGCGGTGCGAGTGGAATTCGTAGCGCATCACAATATTTCCGCGGAATTTTCGTTTCCGGGAACGGAATAGCGGCGGAAGTGAACGCCACGGACGGAAATCGGTGTCGGAACAGAATTCGTTCGGTCGCCGCTTCGGCCATCGCAGCGCGCTCGCCGCGTACATTCTCATCGAGCCGACCGGCCGCCCGGATTTCGAGCGCGCGGTCGCTGTGCGCGTCGCCCGGCTATTCCGAAACGCGGCCCGGGAACCACCGCTGGATTCGCGCGGCGGCCGCCTCGGCCTTCTCGCGCGCGAGTTCCACCGAGGGTGCGGTGAAGGGTGCGCGCGGCGCGGGACCGGACAGGAAATCGGCATCGACCTTGCCGACCAATCCGCCGCCGAATTCGATGTGGCACGCGCCCCTGCCGCGGTACCGGTCGGTCGCGTCGGATCCGCGCACTTTCGCCGCGATGCCCGCGGCCACCGTGCGGGCGGCGTCCTCGGCGAAGACCCCCGCCCGTGGCACCGGCGCGTCGGCGCAGTCGCCGAGCGCGTAGACGTTCGTATACGGCGTCTCCAGGGTGCCCGGGTCGACCGCGACCCAGCCGTCCGTGCCACCGACGGTCAACCCGGACGCTTCGACGACCGCGGGCACGCGGTGCGCCGGGATGCCGATGAAGAGGTCGTAGGCGATCTCGCCCGCACGGGTCAGCGCGACGTGGCGGTCCGGGTCAAGGCCGTGGACCAGTTGTCCGGGCGTGTACTCGATCCCGCGCCGGGTCAGCGCCTCGACGAGGGCGGCGGAGGTGTCCGCCGAGACCGGGATCGGCGAATCCATCGGGCTGATCATCCGGATGCGCGTGCTGTCGCCGAGTCCGCGCCGCGCGAGCTTCTCGTGTAAGAGCATCGCCCCCTCGTACGGTGCGGGCGGGCACTTGAAGGGGACGCGAAGGATCGCGAGGACGATGTCGCCGCCGTCGAAGCTGTCGAGTCGGTCGCGCAGCCTGGCGGCCCCGTCGATCGAGTAGTACTCGTGGCCGTCCTCGACGAAGCCCGGGGTCGCGGCCGGGTCGTAGTCGGCGCCGAGCGCGACGACGAGAATGTCCGGCTCGTACTCGGACCGATCGGTGACGACGCGGCGGGTCCGCGGATCGATCGCGGTGACTTCCTCGCGCCGGAACTCGACACCCGGATGCGCGAGGTCGGCGTACGGAACCCGAACGGCCTCCGGCGGAACATCGCGGAACAGGATCTCCAGCTTGGCGAAGCCGAAGGTGAACGAGTCGTTCCGGTCGACCAAGACGACCCGAACCTCGTCGGCCAGCGAACGCGACAGGAGGGTGGCCAGCTCCAAACCCCCGAACCCGGCGCCGAGAATGAGCACGGTTCGCATTCGCCCATTCTCCACCCGTTTGCCACTCGTTCGCTGGCGTTCGGAGTTCTGCGCTCGGATCCGCCGGGTTCGGACCGATGACGGCGCTGAACGTACCAGCAGGCGCGGGTCACCGCCATCTGCTCCCACCGCCACCTCCCGGCATGCCACGGGCCTGGCGGCGCCCCGCTCGGAACCGCCCGCCCAGGTACCGTCGCGCGCATGGCTTGCAGAATCACCCAACTCATACTCGACTGCGCCGACCCGCAACGGCTGGCGGACTTCTGGTGCGAAGTCCTCGGCTACGTCGAACTCGGCTGGGAGGACGACGCACTGGAGATCGGTCCGCCCGGGATCGGGTTCGGCGGGCCGCAGCCCACGCTGATGTTCATCCCGAGCACCGAGCCGAAGCGCGGCAAGCTGCCACTGCACATCGACGTGAACCCCACCGATCGCGATCAGGACGCGGAATTGGAGCGACTGCTCGCCGCGGGTGCGCGGACGGTCGACATCGGCCAGACCAGCGCCGCGACGTGGCACGTGCTGGCCGACCCGGAGGGAAACGAATTCTGCCTGCTCCGGCGCCGAGTCGAGGCGGTGCAGACGCATTCGAACACACGGTGACACCGCTTCTTCCAGCGCCATCGTCGCGGCGATGCCGACTCCGTTCGGGTCTCAGGACAACTTGCCGTCGTAGTCCGGCAGCTTGAACGTCCGCTCGGCGTGCCCGCCCGCGAGATCCGATGCGCTGTTGCCGATATTGGCGACGATGGTGTAGCCGTCGCCCTCGATGTCGATGCGGGCGTTGGTCTTGTACTGCTCGAGCCCGGACGAGCCGGCGGACAGGGTCGTGAGGGGACTGCCGTAGAGGCCGTCCACGGGGTAGCCGACGGCGGTCAGGTTGGTCTGGGTGTAGAGGTTCATGAGCGCGGGGCGGCCGGTGACGAAAATGATCGCCGCGCCTTGCGATTCGGCCCACGTGGCGAGTTGCAGGATGGGCGCGATGGCGGGGGTGATGGGGCCGGGGTTGTACTGCGTTTCCAGCGAGGTGTTGTCGATGTCGAGGACGATCGCCGGTCGTGTGGCGCCGGGCAGCCGTCCGGCCAGGTAGTCCCTTGCCTGCGCGGCGACCGTCTGCACCTCCGTGATCCACTGCGCGTACGGGGGCAGGCCGCCGCCACCGGAGAGCGAGGAGGAACCGGAGCCGCCCGACAGCGACGACGAGCCGGAACCCCCTGACAGCGAGGACGAGCCGGTATCGGCCTGCGCGGCGGACAGCGGGGCGGCGACGGTGATGGTGATACCGAGGGCGATGCCTGCAACAGAGCGTCTCATGAGCAGGGGACGTTATCGCCACTGAAACAGACGCGCAGCTGTTTCACATTGTCCCGCTCGGTATTTCCCGCTCAGTGGGACGGACGCCGTCGAAACACAAGGGCAGGTGTCGAATTCGTGGTACATCCGTCGAAACCCAAGGCCCCGTATCGAACTCGTGGTGCGGATGCCCTCGAAGCGCATGACGTGCCGAACCCTCTGTGCGAACGCAACTTTCGGTGACGGCGTTCCCGGGAATCACGCGGTCCGGTAGGTGCGCGCTACCAGCGCCGAACGCAGATACCAGAGCCCGGAGGGCTGCGACGGATCGAAGCCGGTCAGCTGGCCGATTCGCTTGAGCCGGTAGTCCACGGTGTTCGTGTGCACGTGCAGCACGCGGGCGGTGCGCTGACGGTTGAGGTTGTTGGCGATGTGTCGCTGCAACGTCTCCAGCAGTTCCGGGTGCTCGTCGAGCGGGTCGAGCAGCGATCCGAGATATTCGCGGCCGGGTCCCGGGCGGGTCAGCTGGTACTCGAGCGCGAGTTCGTCGAATCGGTAGAGACCGGCCACCGCCTGGAGGCGCTGCACCATGTCGAGCAGTTCATGCGCCTGATCGGCGGCGTTGGGTATCTGCTCGGGGGAGGCCTCGACCATGGTCGCGGTGATGCCGACCTGGGCGGACCGGGACAGCTCGGTGATCAGCGCGTCGAACTGCCCTTTGTCGAGCGCGCCGGAGGGAATCAGGATGGTGCCGCCGTCCACGCTGAGCAAGGACAGCGCGGTGTTCCCGCACCGGGTGGCCAGCTCGGCCTGCACCCGGCGCAGCTTGCGCCTGGCGACGACCTGACCGTCCACGGCCGGATTGCGTTCGTCGCGATGCTGGGGAATGGCGACCGCGATCACCGCGTAGGACGACGCGATGGCGATGCCGCATTCGCGCGCCATCGTGGAGGTGCTGTGCCCGCCGAGCAGTGCGGAGGTGAGGGTGTGCACCGCGGTGTGGTGCTCGCTGACCACCGCGCGCAGCTCACGCACATACGCCACCGAGATCGCCGAGGTGATCTGGTCGAGCATCTCCACGACCATCTTCGCGCCGTCGACGAGGTTGCCGTAGTCCTTGATGGTGGCGTTGGAGACCACCAGATCCAGGCCGATCTTGAAGCCCTCGTGGATCGAGTGGTGGATCGTGTCGATCGGCACGCCCTCGCGCGCCCAGCCCGCCGCGGCGTCCTGCAGTCGCTGCAATTTCGCGGGAATGTCCTGGCCGTCGAGCATGCTCACGGCGAACTCGAGGCAGAGCCGGGTGATGGTGGTGACGTCACCGGTGATGGCGTCGCCGGGGAGGGTGCCGCAGGGGACCACGTTCTCGACGAAATGTCCGACCATCTGGCGCGATAGGCTCCGGACGTCCTGCAACGGCGAAGACATCGGTCGGCCGGACAAAGTCAAGCTCGGCCTGGCCCCACTGTCGACGGTCATTGGCGACTCCTTCCGCCCGGGATTTTGCTGTGCGGCGCATTCACACTAACCGCATGATCAGCGGCGCGGATCGATTCGTCAGGTTCTGTGAGATGACGACGCGGCCGAATTCGCGGCCTTGTGAGCGCTCACAGAACGGAGAGTCGAAATGCGGTTCGCGCCATCCAGAGCCCGGACCCGAGAGCGTTGACAGGCAAGCGGATGCACGTCCATCGCGCGGCTGCTGGCCGGGAACTGTCGAAGGTCGACCGGATGGCCGAGTAGCCCACACTTCACCGTGACGCCGAGCCGACCACCCGGATTCGCTCGGCGTTCGCTACTCGGCGACCCAGGGCACGAAACCGCCTGGCGCGCATGGCCACTGACCGAGGTCGAGCATGGGGGAGCAGCGGCACGGTACCGCCCCCTGCAAACGACTTTCGTCCCAAGCGAGCGCTTGTGCGGGCGAAGGTCCGGGTACCGGAACGACCTACCGTGCCGACCGGGCAAGCGCGACAACGTCGTTCGCGCGGCGCCGAGCGCTGACGGTTTGCCTCATCGGATCGGGTGGCGCGCCGCCGGCCTGCCGGTAGTATCACCCGGGCCGGACCGGCCACCCAGAAACCTGGGGCTTGCCCGGCACGTGTCGTGCCCCGATGGTTGCACTAGCCCGTCTGCCGGGCACGCCACGGCAGGGAAGGCAGTGCTGACGAAACGATAGGGGCAGGCGATGAGACCGGCTCTGAGATGTCTTGTCTGGGAACTGGACAACACGATGTGGGACGGTGTCGTGTGCGACGCGACCAGCTCCGCGCCGAGGCCCGCGGCCCTGCGCACGTTGCGGACGTTGAGCGATCGCGGCATCTGGCACGCCGTCGCCAGCCGCAGCGACCGCACTCTCACGTTGGACCGGCTGTACCGGCACGGCCTCTACGAGATGTTCTCGGCGCTGGAGATCGGCTGGGGCCGTAAGTCCGCCAGCATCGTGCGGATCGCCCGAACCCTCGGCCTGAGCTTGGACACCATCGCGTTCGTCGACGACGAGCCGGTGGAGCGCGCCGAAGTGTCCCGCGCGCTGCCGCAGGTGCGCTGCTACGCGGCCCGCAACATCGACGTGCTCACCGCGCTGCCCGACTTCAAGCCGGTGCTCGGCACCGGCCCAACCCCCACGCCACCGCTCGGCTTCGACCGCGTGCCCGTCTTCTAGCCCGGCCGGACCCCGCCGGGAAGGTCAGGCCTCCCGCAGGAACTTGGCCGCCTGCTCGCCGACGAACACGCTCGGCGCGTGCGTGTGGCCGCGGATGAGCAGCGGCATCACCGACGCGTCGGCGACTCGAAGCCCTTGCACGCCACGCACTTCCAGCCGCGGCGTGACAACGCTGGCCGGGTCGGTGCCCATCCGGCAGGTGCCGACCGGGTGGTAGAGGGTGTGCGAGTAGCCGTTGATCGATAGTTCGAGGGTGGCCTCGAGTTCGTCCGGCGCGTTCGGCGGATAGATGAGGCTGCCGAGCACCGCCTTCATCGCGGGCGCGTCGGCGATCTTCGCGCAGGTGCGCAGGCCCGCGAGCAGGGCGGCGCGGTCGGCGCCCGCGGAGTCGGACAGGTAGCGGGGATCGATGACCGGCTTGGCGGTCGGATCGGCCGACCCGAGCGCGATCCGCCCGCGGCTGTGCGGGCGCAGCAGCACGGTCGCCAGGACGACGCCGTGTTCGGTTGGATCGACCAAACCCTCGTAGTAGAACGGCGCGGGCGCGTAGATCAGCTCGAGGTCCGGCAGTTCCAGTTCCGGCTTGGATCGGACGAAGCCGTAGGCCTCGCCGATGTTGGAGGTCAGCATGCCGCGGTGGCGCAGCAGGTAGTCGATCAACTGCCGCGGCTTCTTGTCGGCGCCGAACAGCGAATCCTCGGCCACCCCGTAGCCGATGGCCGCGACCAGGTGGTCCTGCAGGTTGGACCCGACCTCGGGCGCGTGCTCCACCACCTCGATCCCGTGGCGGGTCAGTTCGTCGGCGTCACCGATACCGGAGAGCATGAGCAGCTGCGGGCTGTTGATCGCGCCGCCGCACAGCACCACCTCGCGGCGAGCGGTGACGGTGTGGGTCACGCCGTTCTGGCGGTATTCCACGCCGACCGCGCGCTTGCCCTCGAAGATCACGCGGGTGGCGAGGGCTTCGCTGTGCACCGTGAGGTTGTCGCGGCGTAGCGCGGGGCGCAGATAGGCGTCGGCGGTGCTCCAGCGCCTGCCGTTGCGCTGGGTCACCATGGTCTGGCTGAAGCCGTCGGGCTGCGGGCGGTTCGGCGCTTCGACGGTGAACCCCGACTCCTGCGCCGCCGTCAGGAACGCCGCGGTCGAGGAGCGTGGGCTGCGCTGGTGCGAGACGTACAGCGGTCCGGCCGTGCCCTCGTCGGGGTACTGCGCGTCCTCCACGTTCTCGATCCTGCGGAACTGTTCGACGGCCGCGGCGAATCCCCACTCCTCACCGGCCAGCAGCGCCCATTCGTCGTAGTCGGCGCGGAACCCGCGCACCCACATCATGGCGTTCATCGAGGACGAGCCGCCGTACATCCGCCCGCGCGGCCAGTACACCTGCCGGTTGTCGAGCTGCGGCTGCGGCTCGGTCAGGTAGTCCCAATCCAGTTCGGAGCGAAAGAGTTTCGCGAACGCCGCCGGGATGTGGGCGAACTTGTCCTTGTCCGGCGGGCCCGCCTCGAGCACCACCACCTGGGTCCCGGAATCCTCGCTGAGCCGGTTGGCGATCACCGCGCCCGCCGACCCCGATCCGACGACCACGTAATCGGCCGAGAGCTGCCCTGCTGCCACTGTCCACTCCGATCCACACCGCTTAGGGCAAAGATACGGCCAACGACGCCGCCCCGGCCAGGTTTCGCGCGGACGTCCGCGTATCACAGGGCGAATGGCAGGAGGCAACGCCGCTTTGTGCCACGGTGCTACGGCGGGGGGACTAGCGTGAAGTAGTGGCCCCGGCCACCCAACCGCATCACCTTCCAACGTCTGTCCAACGACCGAGGAGTGGGTCCATGCCAGCGCAGCGCCGTACCTACCTCGTCCGACTCGATCCCGCGCACCACACCGAGGCCGCGGGAGGAAACCGGGCGAGGCTCTTCGATTGGCTCGAGACCGCGTCCGCCGAGGTCGTCCAGCTCTGCGGCGCGGACCGCGTCGTCGTCTCCTGCACCGGCGTTCTCGCCGATGAGTTGCGGGCGCTCGACTACGTCCTCGACGTCGAACCGCACGAGCCGCCCGTGTGATGCACCGGGACCGACCGGCCCGCCGCGGCGGTGCTACCGAATCGGCAGCACGCTCAGGACCGGGTCGTAAGCCCAGTTCAGCATGCGCGCGGCGTCGTCTTTCGCGATGACGTCGCTGTGGGCCGAGCTGTGCAGGACCACGCCGATCAGCGGTATTCCCGCCCGGACTGTCTCGAACAGCAGGCAGGTTCCCGCGGCGTCGGTCCATCCGGTTTTGATCCCTATGGTGCCGGGGTAGTCGCGCAGCAGCCGGTTCGTGGTCCGCCAGAAGTGTTCGCGGTTGTTCGGGCCCGCGGGCACGTGATGGGTTTGCGCGCTGACGATCTCGCGGAACACCGGCAGGCGCATCGCGCGCAGGCCGAGGGTCACCAGGTCCGCCGGTGTGGAGTGGTTGGAGTGGTCGTCGGGGACGGGCAGTCCGCTGGGGTCGGTGAATTGTGTTCCCGCCAAGCCCATGTGGCGCGCGAGATCGTTCATCCTTCCGATGAAGGCGTCTTGGCCGGGCCCGTATTCCTCGGCGAGGGCGTAGGCGGCATCGCAGCCCGAGGGCAGCATCAGCGCGTAGAGGAGCTGTCGCGCGGTGAGCACCTCGCCGGGGGCAAGGCCCGCAGTGCTGCCGTCGTGCCTGACGCAGTAGCCGATCGCTTCGTGCGGCACGGTGATCGCCCGATCGAGGTCGCCCGCGTCGATCACGACCACAGCCGTCATCACCTTGGTGATGCTGGCTATCGGGACGGGAGTGTCCGGCTGTCGCGACCACAGTGCCGTACCGGTGAATCCGTCTGCCAGCACCGCCCCCGTCGCCTGCACTCCGTCCGGCCCGGAAGTCAGCCAGGGCAACTGAATATGGGGCATGCTCGCCGCGGGTGCCGTCGCGACACCATGACTGGCTGCCACGACCAACGCTCCGGCGACGACAGCCTGCAACAATCGGGCAAATGTGCGCATGGCCCACATTGTGCCGTCCGCCCTCATCGATCAGCGGGATTTCGCCATCCGGATTTCCGCGCGGCTCCGGCGGCACAATCGGTTGATCATGGACGCTGCCCATCGACAGTCAAAGGCGATTCACGTTGGTACCGGCCAGTCCTGCCGGGCTCCGACTCGATTAGTTGGCCGCATCCGGCGCCGGACGGTTTTCCACGCGCGGGTTCCGCTGAAACCAGTCGGCGTAGCGCCGAGCAAGCGGCGCCGCGCTGAGTCCGTGCGCCAGCACCGAAAGTCCGACCGTGACGACAGCGGTGGTGAGGAGCGAATCTTGGTGGGGCAGTTCCCGGTTCTCCTGCAGGACCAGGATGACGAAGACGATGGTGGCCAGCCCGCGGGGACCGAACCAGCCGAGGAAGGCGATGGTCGGGGCACGGGCATGGGTGCCGATCAGCGACAACGCGACGGGGATCATCCGGACGACGGTCAAGCTGAGCACCGCGTAGCCGAATACGGTCCAGGACAGGTGATCCAGCGCGGTGCCGAGCAGGACGGCGCCGAACACGATGAAGGTCACCGCGCTGAACAGGTCACCGGCCTCTTCGAGCAGGCCGTCCGGGGCGGCACGGGGCGCGTAGCGCCGGGCGATCGCGCCGAAGGTCAGTCCGCCGACGAAGGCCGCGATGAAACCGGACCCGCCGACCGGCACGGCGACGGTGTAGGCGAGCGCGGCCGCCGTGACGGGAACGATCTGCGCCCAGGCGCGCTCGATCGTGTGGTGCCGCTCGGCAGTGACAAGAACCGCGGCGGCGATCGCTCCGGTCCCGACACCGGCCACGACGCCGTACCCGATCTGCTCGGCGACCAACTGGGCGGCAGCGCCGTGGCCGATCGCACCAGCCTCGCTTTGGGCGAGCGCCAGTGCGACCAGGAACAAGGGCACGCAGATTCCGTCGTTGAGACCGCTTTCGACATTCAAGCCTTGCCGGACGCGTGCGGGCACCTCCCTGAGTGTGACGACAACCTGTCCGAGCGCGGCGTCGGTGGGGGCCAGGATCACCGCGAGCAGGAGCGCTTCGGGCCAGGTCAGGTCGTCGAGCACGAGGAGCCCGGCGCCGAACCCCGCGAGAATCGTCAACGGCAGGCCGATGCCGAGCAGCCGTGCGGGCAGGGCGATCTCGGCGCGCAGTTCGGTCGGGTCCACGCGGGCGGCGTCGGAGAACAGCACCAGTGCCAGGGTGATCTCGGCGAGTAGTTTGACGGTTTCGGCGGTGCTTTCCACCTCGACGAGCCCGAACACCGTGCCACCGAGGACGACACCGCCGACGGTGAAGACGATCGGTCCGGTGATCGGGGTGCCCGCGACCCGCCCGGAGATCGCCGCGAAGAGAAGCAGCACCGCGGCGATCGCGGGTAGTGCCCACGTCATGGCGTCACCACCTTCTCGCAACCGCTGTCTCGCCTCGGCACGCGATATGGGTCGACCACCCGGCTCGGACGACCGTCGCGGCTACCGATGGTGAGCCGCGTCCGTTCGGGACCTCGCTACTGTTGCCCCGCCTCGCTGGGAACCGCGGGTTCCGACTCCGACGGCGTTTCGGTCTCCGATTGGCCGGATGGATCATCGCGCCAGCTGATCTCGATTTCGATCTCGGTCTCGGCACCGTCGACCTCGATCTCGAGTTCCCAACGGACCCGCTCGGCGACGCCGATCTCGACCGAATCGTCACCCGATCCCAATGTCAACTCGGCGCCGCTCGCAAGCGCGGTTCCGATCGCGATCAGCCGCTCGGACACCTCTTGGCGGGAGAGTTCGGATTTCCTCTTGATCTCCAGCTTCGGCACGACGACTCCTCACTTCGCAGCGTGGATGTGTAACTACACCGTAGCTGGCGCGGCGCGGAATGCCTGGCGAACCGACTGAAGCGGATGACGCGGGCTCCGCCCGTCGCTCAATCGGGTCTCCTCGCGTTTCCGGCGATGGATCCGGCCTGCGGGCGACGCGCGATGTCGAGCAGTTGTGTCCAGTCGATTGCCGGTGCGGCAAGCCGTATTCCGGGCCTGTCTCGCGGAACCCTGACTCGCAGGGCGACAGGTTCGACGACACACCGGACGGGGGTGTCGAAGATGAGCGATTCGCCATCGACTCCGACCGGGATCTGGGAGGTATCGGCGTCGACGACGACCTCGATCGCGGTTCGCTGCGTCAGTCCGTGACCGCGGGTGCGGCGCATCAGACCCACGGCTTCCCGGGTGCTGGAGACCGAGAGGGTGACGGCGCCGAGTACGCCACGGTCGAGCCGGTCGCGGCGGCCGAGTCCCGCGAGATCGCTGTTGCCATAGGGGTTGTTGCTCACCAGGATCGCCTGCGGCCCTTCGACTGTCGCATCGCCGATACGCGCACGGAGCCGGGTGCCGGTGTGCCCGGCGAGCAGATCGGGAAGCAGTCGCACTACGGTTGCGGTCTTGTCGTCACGGTAGGCGGGGCTGCGCACGATCTCGGCGTAAACGCCGAACGAGGCGTTGTTGACGAAGGGCTGACCGTTGATCCTGCCGAGATCGACGCGCAACTCGACACCGTCGCGGAGTGCGTCGAGGCAGGCTGCGGGGTCGGCGCGATCCAGACCGAGGTCCATCGCGAAGTGGTTGCGTGTACCCGCGCTGATCACCAGGAACGGCAGGTGATGTTCGGCCGCGACGCCCGCCACGAGGGCTTGTGTTCCGTCTCCGCCCGCCACTCCGAGCAGGTCCGCGCCTCGGGCGACCGCCTCCCGCGCCACGGTGACGACGTCGATGGTGTCCGGCCCTTCCAGCATCACGACTTCGGCGCCGAGTTCCTCGGCTTTGCGGCGCAGATCGAACTTCGCGACCTTCCCCCCACCGGAACGCGGATTCATGATGAGGAACGGGTGAAACGCGGGCGGAGCAGGGTATTCGGTCGCCGTCTCCTGCGGGTTTCTGCCGCGCAGCGCCGCGCGTGCGCAGACGACAGTCAGCAGCGTCGCCGCGCACGCGACCAGCACCACCCACAGCAGGTGTGCGCGCACGAACAGGACGAAGACGACGATCGGTGTGAGTACCGCGATGGCCACCGACACCCAGCGGAGCGGGCCGTGCGTGGTCAGGAACCAGTACAGCGCGGAAACTGTGACGACGACACCGCCGCTGCCCACGACGAGCAGCCCGACTGTGCCGAGGACACCCGCGAACAGCACGGGCACCGCGGCCGCCATCGCGGCGAAGAAGAAGGCCGCCCGGGCCGACCAGCACCGGGTACTTGCGCCGGCGTCATCGTTCATCGCTCGGCCCGCCGATCATCCCCGACCGCAGCGGTGCTCCACGGTGGCCATAACGCGATCCTTTCAGGTCGCTGTCCGCGCGTCGATGTCGCGCGTGGATCACCGGCGCGATCGTATCGAGATGCTCCGGACGAGGTCAGTGTTCGGGCTGCCAGGTCGTGAGAGCCCAGATGACCGCCACGCTCAATGCGATGACCACGATGGACCACCAGGGGTAGTGGGGCAGGGAGAGGAAATTCGCGAGGATCACCAACGCCGCGATCCCCAGCGCGCTGTACCGACCCCACGCGGTTCCGAAAATCACTCCGAGAGCGCAGATCAGCGCCAGGACGCCGAGCACCAGATGGATCCAACCCCATGTCGTCGTGTCGAACTTGTAGACGTAGTCGACACCCGCCACGTAGAGCTCGTCGTCCACCAGTGCGGAGATGCCCTCCAGAATCGAGGTCACCGCGAGAATCAGCAGCATGGACGCGGCGATGAGGGATATCCCCATTGCGACGCTCTGGCGCTGGAAGGGCTCTTCCTCGGGCGGGACTTTGTTCGCAGCGGACGTGTCGCCGGTCATGGTCGTCTCCTTTTCGGCGGTGCGGACGATGTAATCCTGGGCAAACGCCGCAGCGGCCCGCGAGGTGGACTCACCACGCGGGCCGCTGCGCGATCCGCCGATCGAATGGCAACCGGCGGTGACGATCTCACTGACGACGGTCAGCAGTTCCTCGGGGCGGGCTCGCCCTCGATCCGGGCGTTCAGCCACGTCATCGCCTGCGGCGCGCCTGCCAACGCCGCGGACAGATGCTCGGGTACGTCTACGCGCAGCGTCTCCAACTGCACCCCCGCGTCGCACCAGCGACGGTCGGTGTTGACGATCGAGCCGACCGGAATCAGCGGGTCACTCGGCGAATGCCATTCGAACATCGGGATTTCCGGCACGCCGGGGTACAGCTCCAAGCTGTTCTCCTCGACGACCGCCCTGGCATCGCCTGGCATGTCGAAGAAGGGGTTGGAGGCGTAGTCGCGCGCACCGGTGTTGGCGCCGATGGCGAGCAGTTCATTGGTGCAGCTGTTGGCCATCGCATCGCGGACCGCGAGGCCACGGGGATTGAGATGCGCGCCGAGCGGCAGCCGGTCCGGGTACTCCCGTTCCAGACCGATCGCCACCGCCATGGCCAGCCCGAAGGCCGGGTGCGGGTCGTAGCCCAACGCCTCCGCCATGGTCCACAAGTTCATCGGCACGCCGCCGATGGCGGCGCCCGCGAGCCTCAACTCGGGCGCGTACGTCGGTTGCAGCGCCGCCGCCCACGAGGTGGCGATGCCGCCGCCCGAGTAGCCCACCATTCCCACCGGGCTGTTCGCCAGACCGAGTTCGGGTAGTCGTTTGACCGCGCGAATGCCGTCCAAGGTGATCTGGCCACCGAGGCGAGCGGCGCCGAGGGCGAACTGCGGACCGAGATGATCCGGCAGCGCGATACTCCAGCCCCGCTGCAACGCGACGTTGAGAATCGGCATGGTGAGCGTCAGATTCACATCGTGGTCGTAGAGCCTGTGTGACACCGCGCAATGGCTGCCGAGCGAGTTGATGAAGTGTTGATACGACAGCAGCGGCGCGTCCGGCCGGTTGCCGAGGGGGGTGAGGATCGTCGTTGTCGCGGCGATCGGGTTGCCGTGCGAGTCGGTGGACCGGAACTCGACCTGCCGGACGGTGGCGCCGGGGAAGAGCGGCAGCGGCGGCAAGCCCCGCACGTCCAGCACGTCACCGGGGCGGTGCGCGGCCAGGTTCGCCGGTGCGGCGTAGAACGGGTCCGGATCGGGTATCGGATACAGCGGTCCCGCGGTCGCCGTCGTCGCCAGCAGTACACCCAGCGCCATACCGCCGAGCGTGCCGAGGACGTGGGTCACGCGGTTGCATCCATGGCCGGGTAACAGGGAAAACCTACGAGTCACGACCTCTGACCTCCAGGGGAGAGCACGGATACGTCGACGAGCAACCAGCATTCAAATGCCCTTGTCGGCAAACTCCCAGCGACACGCCGCAGTGGACCGGAGCGCGCCGGAAAATCGCGTTTCGACCGCGCTGCCTCGAGGCCCTGGCTCCCGGCCGGTACCGTCGCCGGCATGAGCAAGTCGGTCGTGGAGCTGTCCCATCCGATCTCGGACGGCATGCTCACCTACCCGGGCCTGCGGCGTCCGCGAGTCACCCCGGACATCTCGCGTACGCAATCGCCGCTGATCGACATGGCCTACGAGATCGCCCGCGTGGACATGGTCGGCCACACCGGCACCTACCTCGCCGCGCCCTTCCATTTCCACGCCGAGGGCGGCGACATCGCCGAGCTACCACTGGAGCGGCTGTTCGATGTGCCGATCGTGATGATCCGTGCGACGGGGATCCGTGCGGTGGGGCCGGATCTGCTCGGCGATCCCGCCCGGCTGTGGGGCAAGGCGGTACTCGTGCACACCGGATGGTCGTCCCGCTGGGGTTCGGCCTCGTATCAGGGGCCCGGGCATCCGTTCCTGGTCGGCGAGGTCGCGGACGCGCTGGTGGCCGCCAATGTGGCGCTGGTCGGCATCGACTCGCTCGACATCGACGACACGTCCCTGCCGACGCGACCGTGTCACCACACCCTGCTCGGCGCGGGAATCCCGATCATCGAGCAGATGACGAACCTCGACGCGGTGCCCGACATCGGCGCCAAGCTGGTCGCGCTGCCCGCGCCGGTGCACGGAACCGGCTCGTTCCCGGTGCGCGCCGTCGCTTGGACCGACTGGTAGCGCCGCTCAGCCCGCGGCCGGGGTCTCCTGGTTGGCCGGGCGCACCGGAACGATCGGCAACACGAGCGCGGCGGGCGAGCCGGCAGGCACCACCGGCTTGACCGGGGCGACCGGCGAAATCCGCTGGTACCCCTCGCTTTGCGACGGCCTGGTGTCCACCTCGCCCTTGTTCGGCCAGTAGGCCGCGGCCCGCTCGGCCTGCGCGGTGATGGTCAGCGACGGGTTCACGCCGAGGTTGGCCGAGACCGCCGCGCCGTCCACCACGCTCAGCGTCGGATAGCCGAAGACGCGGTGGTAGCCGTCGATGACGCCGTGCTCCGGGTCGGCGCCGATGGTGGCGCCGCCGAGGAAGTGGGCGGTGAGCGGGATGTTGAAGATCTCGCCCCAGCTGCCGCCCGCGATGCCGCCGATCTCGTCGGCCACCTTGCGCGTGACCTCGTTGCCGACCGGAATCCACGTCGGATTCGGTTGGCCGTGGCCCTGTTTCGAGGTGAGCTTGCGCCCGAACACACCGCGCTTGGTGTAGGTGGTGATCGAGTTGTCCAGGTGCTGCATCACCAGCGAGATGATGGTGCGCTCGCTCCAGTTCTTGGTGCTCAGGAACTGGAACAGGTGCAGCGGGTGGCGCAGGACGAGCAACAGGAACCGCAGCCAGCGCGGGATGCGGCCGCCGCCGTCGACCATCAGCGTCTGCAGCAGGCCCATCGAATTGGAGCCCTTGCCGTAGCGGACGGGTTCGATGTGGGTATCGGGCGTCGGGTGGATCGAGGACGTGATCGCCACGCCTTTGGTGAAGTCGACGCCGGGGGTGACCTTCCTGGTCGCCGCGCCGACGATCGACTCGGAATTGGTGCGGGTCAGCACGCCGAGCCGCGGGGAGAGCCCGGGCAGCACGCCCTTGTCGCGCATGTCGAACAGCAGCTTCTGGGTGCCTCGGGTGCCCGCGGCGAGCACCACGTGCGCGGCCGTGTACGTCTTGGGCTGCTTGCGGAGCAGCTTGCCGGTGCGCTTGGTCTCCACGTCCCAGGTGCCGTCGGGCAGCGGCCGCAGCGCGGTGACCGTGGTCATCGGGACGACCTCGGCGCCGGCCCGCTCTGCCAGGTACAGATAGTTCTTGACGAGCGTGTTCTTGGCGCCGAACTTGCAGCCGACCATGCAGTCGCCGCATTCCACGCAGCCGGTGCGCTCGGGCCCGACACCGCCGAAGTAGGGGTCGGCCACGGTCTTGCCCGGCTCACCGAAGAACACGCCGACCGGTGTCTGCACGAAGGTGTCACCGACGCCCATGTCCTCGGCGACCTTCTTGAAGACCTCGTCGGCGGGTGTCATGTGCGGATTGCGCACCACGCCGAGCATCTTCTGGGCCTGCTCGTAGTAGGGCGTGAGTTCCGAGCGCCAGTCCGTCATCTCGCGCCACTGCGGGTCCTGGAAGAACGGCTCCGGCGGAACGTAGAGCGTGTTGGCGTAGTTCAGCGAACCGCCGCCGACACCCGCGCCGCCGAGGATCAGCACGTCGCGCAGCAGGTGGATGCGCTGAATGCCGTAGCAGCCGAGCGCGGGCGCCCACAGGAACTTGCGCAGGTCCCAGCTGGTCTTGGGCAGTTCGTCGTCGGCGAAGCGCTGACCCGCCTCGAGCACGCCGACCTTGTACCCCTTCTCCACAAGGCGCAGCGCGGTGACGCTGCCGCCGAAACCGGAACCGACGATGAGCACATCGAAGTCGGTTGCTCGCTGGGACATGCGCGGGACTCCTCGAACGGTCGGCAGTGACCCGCGTTACGCTAATGCGGACAGTAGGAGCTGTCAACGAGGAGTCGACCGGGGTATCTATGCTGAGTCGCGTGTCCCGATACAGCCGTCTTCAGCTGGCCGATCTCAGCGGTGTACCGGCGCGCACCATCCGCTACTACCACTCGCTCGGTGTGCTGCCGAAACCCGGCCGCGCGGGCAAGGAGGCGGTGTATACCGACGAGCATCTGGATCGGTTGCGCGACATCTCCGGTATGCAGGCGCGCGGGTTGCGCCTGGAGGCGATCCGGGAGGTGTTCGACGCCGAAGCCCAGCGCGGCGCCAACGCCGACTGGCGCTCGGTGCTCGATCCGCGGTATCCGGGTGCGGCGGATCAGTCGGTGGTGATCGACGACGACGAACTGTCGTCCCTGCTCGGCGATCGGCGGGCCGAGATCCTCGACGAACTCGTCGCCGCCCAATACGTCGAGCGGTGCGGGGAAGGCTGGCGCATTCCCGACCAGCCGATGCTCAAGGGTGCGCTGATCCTCTACGACGTCGGCACCGACATCACGCTCAGCGGTGCGCTGCGCAAACTCATCCGCGCCAGGATCGCCGATCTCGCCGACGAGATGGTGCGCACGTTCCGCGACGCGGCCGCGACGAGCTACGGCGGCGAGGGCATCGGCACGGACCTGAGCCGGTTCCGCGAACGTTTCCGCGCCGCCGCGTGGGAGGTCGGCGGCGCGACCTTGGCCGACGAGATCGAGCGCGCGGTCCGCGAACTGGACGGCTGACGGATCCGCGAGCGGTGTTCACTAAAGTGACACCCATGACGACGCCGCGCGCGAGGGCACGAGCCCAGACGATGGAGGACATCAAACGGATCGGCCGCGAGCACCTGGCGACGCACGGCGCGGCGGCGCTGTCGCTGCGCGCGGTGGCCCGCGATCTCGGTGTGGTCTCCTCGGCGGTGTACCGGTACGTGCGCAGCCGTGACGAACTGCTGACCCTGCTCGTGGTGGACGGCTACAACGCCCTCGGCGACGCCGTGGACGACGCACTCACCGCCGCGCCTGCCGATCCCGCGGAGCGGCTGCGGGTGGCGGGCCGCGCGGTGCGCGCCTGGGCGTTGGCCGAACCCGCTTGGTACGGACTGCTTTTCGGCTCGCCGGTGCCGGGATACGAGGCACCTGCCGACCAGACCGTCGATCCCGGCGTGCGAGTGATCGCCACGCTGTTGCGGATCTTCGCCGACGCGTACGGGGCGGGCCGCTTGCGTGAGCCGTCCCGCCCGGTGCGCGTATCGACCGCGTTGGCGGGCAGCTTCGCCGGAGTCCGCGACGAATTCGACCTGGACGTGCCGGACTGGTTGGTGGTGCGCGGCGTCGCGGTGTGGAGCGCGCTGTTCGGCGCGGTGAGCTTCGACGTGTTCGACATGTACGGCCGCGACACCTTCGCCGACCGCACCGAGCTGTTCGAGCTCGTCTTGGACAACCTGCTGGACCTGCTCGGTTTCCCCGCCTGACCGTCGAACAAACCCCTCCCGCCCCATTGTGTGGGACCGCCAGTCCCATATATTCTGGATCACAACACGCGAGGAGCGTGCGCAGTGCCGGCGCCCAGCGCCGGCCGGAGCGAGGAGGCATCGATGACGCTGTCCGAATCGGTTCGTACCGGACTGTTCGATCGGGAGTACTGGGAGACGCTGGACACCCTGTCCGAGGGTTCGGTGCACCGGAAGTTCGACCCGTACCTGGACATCGACTGGGACGGGCCCGAATTCGCGATCGACAAGGACGATCCGCGCTGGATCCTGTCCCCGGAATTCGATCCGCTCGGCGCGACCGACTGGTACCGAAACCTGCCGCAGGAGCGGCAGATCGAGATCGGCCGGTGGCGCACGGCGAACGTGATCAAGGTGGGCGCGGCCTTCGAGAGCGTGCTGATCCGCGGAATGATGCAGTACATCATGAAGCTGCCCAACGGCTCTCCGGAGTTCCGTTACTGCCTGCACGAGATGACCGAAGAGTGCAACCACATCCAGATGTTCCAGGAGTTGGTCAACCGGATCGGTGTGGATGTGCCCGGCATGCGGCCGGTCTTCCGCGCGCTGTCGCCGCTGATCGGCGTTGCGGGCGGCTACGCGCACGTCATCCTGTTCATCGGCATCCTCGGCGGCGAGGAACCGATCGACCACTACCAGAAGGCGATCATCCGCGACGGCGGCAACATCCCGCCCGCCGTGCTGCGCACCATGGAGATCCACATCGCCGAGGAGGCGCGGCACATCTCCTTCGCCAACGAGTTCCTCGAGGCGCACATCGAACGGATGAGCCCGGCGGGTAAAGCCGTGTGCGCCTTGGCCTTTCCGCTGGCCATGCGCTGGTTGGCCGGGGAGATAATGGTGCCGCCGCGCTCGTTCGCCAAGGAGTTCGGCATCCCGCGCGAGGTGTTCCGCGAGGCGTTCTGGCAGGGGCCGCAGTCGCGCAGGATCCTGTCCGGCTACTTCGGCGACATTCGCAAGCTCGCCGGCGAGCTGGGTTTGATGAACCCGGTCACCAAGCGGGTGTGGTCGATGCTGCACATCGACGGCGACGCCGCGCGCTACCGGAGCGAGCCCGAACGCCGTATCGCGTAAGGCTTTTCGCGGCGCGTCAGGACGAACTGTCGGCGCTCGCCAACCGGGTGAGCGCGGCGAGCAGCGGTTCGTCGGGGTCCAGCGTGAGACGGTGCGCCCGCGCGACCCCGTCCAGCACGCTCCACGTGTAACCGGCCAGCTCGGCGACGAGTTCGTCGCGGCTCATCGAGCGTTCCGGAGCGCGCGCCCAGCGCGACACGGTGGCCTCCGTCATGGACACGATGGCGAAGGTCATCGTGTCCGCGGCCGCCTCGTCCACCACGCCGACGACCCCGGCAAGGCCGGAGACCAGCTGACGGGTGCGTGCCGCGATCCGGTCCTTCAGGCTGCTCACGCCGTCCACGTCGTCGGGGTCGCCGAGCGCGGGACCGCGGCGCAGGAAGTCGTAGAGGCGCGCGTGCTGGTCGATCCAGTCCACGACCGCGGCGATGGTGCGGCGCAGGATCGCGTGGATGGAGCCGTCGGAGATGTCGAGCGCGGCGTCGATGTCGTCGGTGAACCGATCGCCGATCGTCGTCCTGGTTCGCCGGTCGAGTTCGTCGCGGCCCGAGAATTGGCGGTACACCACCGATTTCGACAATCCGGAGCGCTCGGTGATCCGCTGCATCGAGACCTCGACGCCCATCGGCGTCTCTTCGATCAACTCGATCAGGGCCGTCACGATGCGTTCGCGCCGCCGAGTGTTGTGCGGCTGCCAGCGCGCCTGCCTGCCACCGGTGGGCTGCGGGGCGGGTGACGAGGACATCGGCACGGCTCGAGTCTAGAACACGGCCGAGATCCCGGGTGGTGTCGCGGATCTCGACACCGCGAGGCGGGGGATGGTCATGACCGCCGGACCCGCAGGGTGGTGTCGCGAGGGCACCGAGCCCGGCGGTCATGACGTGCCGACCCTAACCGAGTGGCGCGCGGTTCACTGGTGAATCGCGGTCGGCGCGGTGTGTCACCGGGAACCGCGCCGCGAGACAAAAGTATGCGGTTCACATTTACGCAGGTCGGACGGCACACAACGACACGGCAACAAGGTGCCCGAAACTCCACTCTTGCGTAATTGCCCGGCGTATGCTCGCCGTCGTTCGATCGTGGGGATCCGCAGCGGAGACACGAGCTACGGACCGGAATCTGACGCGCGAGGAGGATGTGGTGACTGCCGTAGCTCCCAGGCCGGAGTCGGAACTCGAGGCCGTCCGGCCGTACCCGAGGCGGGTGGGACCGAAGGGCTCGTTCGTCCTGAAGTTGGTCACCACGACCGACCCGAAGGTGCTCGGCCAGATGTACCTCGTCACGTCGATGTCGTTCTTCATGATCGGCGGCCTGATGGCGCTGCTGATGCGCGGCGAACTGGCCAGGCCCGGCATGCAGTTCCTGTCCACCGAGCAGTTCAACCAGCTGTTCACCATGCACGGCACGATCATGCTGCTGTTCTACGCGACGGCCGTGGTGTTCGCGTTCGCCAATCTGATTTTGCCGCTGCAGATCGGCGCGCCCGACGTGGCCTTCCCGCGCCTCAACGCCTTCAGCTACTGGCTGTACCTGTTCGGCGCGAGCATGGCGACCGCGGGCTTCGTGACGCCGGGCGGTGCGGCCGATTTCGGTTGGACCGCGTACCAGCCCCTCAGCGACATGATGCACTCGCCGGGCGTCGGCGGTGATCTGTGGATCCTCGGCTTGGCTGTCTCGGGTCTGGGCACCATCCTCGGTGCGGTCAACATGATCACGACCGTGGTCGTGCTGCGCGCACCGGGCATGACCATGTTCCGCTTGCCGATCTTCACCTGGAACATCGTCGTCACCAGCGTGCTGATCCTGCTCGCCTTCCCGATCCTCACCGCCGCGCTGTTCGCGATCGCCTACGATCGCCACCTCGGCGGGCACATCTACGATCCGGCCACCGGCGGAGTGATCCTCTACCAGCATCTGTTCTGGTTCTTCGGCCACCCCGAGGTCTACATCATCGCGCTGCCGTTCTTCGGCATCGTCTCGGAGATCTTCCCGGTCTTCTCCCGGAAGCCGATCTTCGGCTACACGACGCTGGTCTACGCGACCCTCGGCATCGCCGCGCTCTCGGTCGCGGTGTGGGCGCACCACATGTTCGCCACCGGCGCGGTGCTGCTGCCGTTCTTCTCGTTCATGACCTTCCTCATCGCGGTGCCCACCGGCGTGAAGTTCTTCAACTGGATCGGCACCATGTGGCGCGGTCAGCTGACCTTCGAGACGCCGATGCTGTTCTCGATCGGCTTCATCGTCACGTTCCTGTTCGGCGGCCTGTCCGGCGTGATCCTGGCCAGCCCGCCGCTGGACTTCCACGTGTCCGACTCGTACTTCGTGGTCGCGCACTTCCACTATGTGCTCTTCGGCACCATCGCCTTCGCGACGTACGCGGGCATCTACTTCTGGTTCCCGAAGATGACCGGCCGCATGCTCGACGAACGGCTCGGCAAGTGGCACTTCTGGACCACGTTCATCGGCTTCCACATGACCTTCCTGGTACAGCACTGGCTCGGTAACGAGGGCTTCCCGCGCCGCTACGCCGACTATCTGCCCTCGGACGGATTCACCGGCCTGAACACGGTGTCCACCATCGGCTCGTTCATCCTGGGCGCCTCGCTGCTGCCGTTCGTCTGGAACGTCTTCAAGAGCGCGCGGTACGGCGAACCCGTCACGGTGGACGATCCGTGGGGCTACGGCAACTCGCTGGAGTGGGCCACCACTTGCCCGCCGCCGCGGCACAACTTCTACGAGCTGCCGCGCATCCGCTCCGAGCGTCCGGCGTTCGAGCTGCACTACCCGCACATGATCGATCGCATGCGCGCCGAGGCGCACGTGGGCTGGGGTGCGCCGCGGCACGGCCAAGCCGTCGGCGAAACCGCCGAGGCCGGGGCCGACCGGGAGGTCTGATCGCAGCGCGAAGGCCGCGGACACCGCACGGGTGTCCGCGGCCTTCGTGCGTCAGGCGCGGCTGAACAGCGGCGCGACGAAATGCTCGAGCATGGCGCGTTCGTCGGCATCGTCGACGCCGGGGACGGTGAGCAGCGAGACGATCAGCCGGGTCAGCCACCGCGCCAGCCGCGCCCGGTCGCCGCCGATCGAATCCGGCAGGAAGGCGGCCGCGAGCGCCTCGATCACCTGCGAGGACTGGCCGATCTCCACGGCGAGTCCCGCGTCGGCGGGCCGGAACCAGGCGATCAGCAGCGGTTCGGCGCGGACCGCGCGCACCGCGGTGAGCATGGCGGTCACGATCCGCTCGCCCGGATCGGCGATCCCGTCGACCTCCGCGACCACCGCCGCACCGACCCGCCGCGCCTCCCGGTGCACGAAAGCGAGCCGCACCGCGTGCCGATTCTCGAAATAGCGGTAGACCGTCGCGCGGGAACATCCGGCCGCCTTGGCGATATCGGCCATCTGGGTATCGGCCACGCCCCGCTCGGCGAACAGGCGCGCGGCCGCGTCCAGGATCCGTTGCGCGGCCAGTTCGGTGCGCTGCTCGGCCAGCCAGTCGGTGTTCACGCGCTCGCCACGAACGGGACGTTCACCGGCCAGCGCACGTAGTTGCCCTCCGCGTAGCGGACGCCGTCCAGGTCGACGGTGAAGTCCGGGCAGCGGGCGAGCAGCTCTTGCAGCGCGATGGTGGCCTGCATGCGGGCGGCCGCCGCGCCGAGGCAGTGGTGGTTGCCGTGGCCGAAGGTGAGGATGGTCTTCGGCCTGCGGGTGACGTCCAATTCCGCGGCGTCCTGGCCGAATTCGCGTTCGTCGCGGTTGGCCGAGGCGTAGAGCATCAGCGCCCGCCTGCCCGCCGGAATGGTGACGCCCTCGATCTCCACGTCCCTGGTCACGGTGCGGGCCATGTTCTGCACCGGCGAGGTCAGCCGCAGGAACTCGTTGACCGAATCCGGGATGAGGCTCGGATCGTCGACGAGCCGCTTGCGCTGGTCGGGGTGGGTGGTCAGCAACTGCACCGCGCCGCCGAGATTGCCGGTGGTGGTGTCGTTGCCGCCGGTGATCATGGTGAAGGCGAAGCCGATGATCTGCAGGATGCCGGGGATGTCGTCGGGTTCGCCGAGGCCGGAGGCCACCAGGTGGGTGATGGTGTCGTCGGCCGGTTCGAGGCGGCGGCGTTCGATCATCGCGGTGAAGTACTGCGTGAGCTCGCCGACGGCGGCCTGCGCCGAGTAGACGTTGCCGGTGGCCGAGGCGGCGACGATGCTGTCGGTCCATTCGTCGAACTTCGCCCGATCCGCGGCGGGCACCCCGAGGTAGTGCGCGACCACCATGGTGGGCAGCGGCTTGAACAGCTCGACGGAGATGTCGCCGCCACCGGCTTCGCGCAGCCGCTCGATGCGCTCGACGACGAATTCCCGTACCGCGGGCCGGATCTCCTCGACCTGGCGCGGGGTGAAGCCCTTGGCCACCCGGCGACGGAAGATCGTGTGATCGGGCGCGTCGGTGAACACGAACGGCTTGTTCTCGCCGAGGCCGATCTTCTCCAGATCGTGGTAGTCGACCGTGATGCCCGAGGCCGAGGAGAAGGTCTCGGCGTCGCGCACCGCGTCGTAGACGTCGGCGAAGCGAGACAGCACGTAGTAGTCCTCGTCGGGACGATCCGCCGGAACCACATGGTGGACCGGATCGTGTTCGCGCAACGCGGCGTACATCGGCCACGGATCGCGCCAGGTGTCGCCGGACCGAAGCTCGAACACGCCGTTGTGTGACAAACCTGCTTGCATATATCGACGGTAAGACAAACGGTCGACTTTGTCTAGAACGTGTTTCAGCTGGGTTCCCGCGTTTCTCGGTACCGCAGAGGGCGACCAGCAAACACCATTTGTCCCCTCGAAGTACCTGTACCAACTGTTATCGTCATAGATCGCACGCTCTTCGCAATCGAGTGGCAAAGCGGTCCGCCCGCTGCCCGACCCGTTCCACGGAGGTTTCGATGAGCACAGCCGATCTGATCTTCACCGGCGGCACGATCCTCGCGATGGATGCCGAGCGGGAGGGTGCCCGCGCGGTCGCGGTGTCCAACGGGCGCATCGCCGCGGTCGGCGGAGACGACGTGCTGGCCATGCGCGGGTCGGGGACCGAGATGATCGAGCTGGGCGATCGCTGCCTGATGCCGGGCTTCGTGGAGGCGCACACCCATCCGACCCAGGATCAGATGTTGTACTCCGACACCGTGATCGACATTCGCCCGGTCACCACCTGTCCGAGCGCCGAGGACGCGCACGCGGAGATTCTGCGCGCTGTCGCCACGGCTCCGGCGGGCCGTCCGTTGATCTTCTACGGCTTGGATGTGCTGTTGCAGACGGGTTTTCCGGAGCCGACCAGGGCGTGGCTGGACGAGCTCGGCCCCGACCGGCCGATCGTGATCTGGCAGAACTCGGGACACCTCGCGTGGGCGAACGGCGCGGCCATGCGCTTCGCAGGCCTCTCCGACGACATGCCGGATCCGGCGGGCGGGCACTACGTCAGGGACGACTACGGCCGGCTCACCGGCAAGGTCTACGAGGCGCCCGCCGTGCTGTCGGTGATCGGACCCATGCTGGCCGAGCAGCTTTCCGGCCCCGAACTGCTGGCCCGCGAACACGCCGACCTCGCGAGCCGCGGTGTCACGCTGTGCAGCGACATGGCCTTCTCCCAGCAGATGCGCCCGCTGACCAGCGCGCTCTATCGGCAGCGGCAAGCCAAAGTGCGGATGCGGGTCTACGAGATGGCCGATCCGGGCGGGGAGTCGTACTGCCCGTTGGAGAACGGCGACGACCTGTTCCGCCAGATCGGCATCAAGATCTGGGTCGACGGATCACCGTGGGTCGGCAACATCGACACCTCGTTCCCGTATCTGAACACCCCCGCAACGGCCGCCCTCGGACTCGGGCACGATCACCGCGGCCACGCCAACTACACCGCGGACCAACTGCGCCAGATCGTGGGCGCCTACTACCCGGTGGGCTGGCAGATCGCCTGCCACGTACACGGCGATCACGGCGTGGACACGATCCTCGACGTCTACGAGAACGCGCTGGCTCGGTACCCGCGCCCGGATCACCGGCTGCGCTTGGAGCACTGCGGTGCGATGACCCCCGAACAGTTCCGGCGTGCCGCGCGACTCGGCATCACGTGCAGTTTGTTCGTCGATCACGTCTACTACTGGGGCGACGTGCTCGTCGACGACCTGTTCGGCCCCGAGCGCGGCGCGAACTGGGTGCGCACCCGATCGGCACTCGATGCGGGCATGCGCGTGTCGTTCCACAACGACTGCCCGGTCACCGAGGAGGAGCCGTTGCGCAATATGGCCGCCGCGGTGACGCGGACCTCGCGCAGCGGACGCGTACTCGCACCGGCGGAAAGGATCACCGTCGACCAAGCGCTGCGCGCTCAGACCATCGACGCGGCGTATCAGCTGTTCGCCGACGACATCACCGGGTCCCTCACTCCCGGCAAGTACGCGGATCTGGTCGTCCTGGATCGGGATCCCCGGCGGGTGCCGCCTGCGGAACTGGCCGACATCGAGGTGCGGGCCACGTACTTGGCGGGGGAGCCGACATTTCAAAACTGAGCCCTCGCATTTTGTGGCGAGTCACAAATATCTGGGACCGATTGACTCAAGTGTCACAATCCACGTTCGACACGGCCCACGGCGCACGCGAATCCCGTTACGTTTGATCGCTGTGCAATTCCGGCCGGAAGGACCCGCTCGTGACCGCTCCCAACATGGCCGATCCTGATCTCATCGTTTCGGGCCGTCCGGTCTCGACGCATCTCAAGGACACCAGGACCCTCTCCCAGCGCATGGTCGGGCACTTCGTGAAGAACGTCGTGCCGTGCGGCACGCTGCCCGGCGAGGCGCTCAGCGGCGACGTAACCGCCGTGACCCGGGTGTGTCTGGAACTGGCCGTGCGGATGCTGGACGGCAACGAGGTCGGCGAGGACATCGAGCGCGTCGGAGCCGCCGCCGCGGGCTGGGCGCGCGAGGGCATTCCGATCGATACGATCCAGCACGCCATCCACGAGGGCTTCAAACTCGGCTTCGATCTGATCCTGGCCAACGCCACCACCCAGGACCACGAGAGCCTGGTGAACGTGGCCCGCCGCTTCATGGACATTCTCGACACCATCATCGCGACGGTCTCGGTGGCGTACGTGAAGGAACTACGCGCCGTGGTGAGCGAACACCACACGGCCGTGCACACGCTGACCTCGGCCCTGCTCGGTGGCAACAGCACCTCCACCATGGCCCGCGAATGCGGAATCCAGATCGCGGATTCCTACCACGTGCTCGCGCTCGCGGTGCCGCCACATCGCGACGAGCGGAATCCGACGCTGGACAGCAAGGTGGTCGCCCGCCGCAAGCTACGCAGGTTGCAGGCGGAGCTGGCCACCCGGTGCGGCGACAGCGCGCTGTCGCTGTTGAGCGTGGACGGCGGCACCATCCTCATCCCGACCACCACCCTCGACGACGCGGAGCTCGACGAGCTGGTCGCCCAATTGTCCAGGGCCGCCCAGGTTCCCGTGCGCGCCAGCGCGGTGGAGGCGACCCCGGAACGCATACCGCAGGCCGCCGATCAGGCGCACGAGCTGCTCGACATGGTGCACCGGATGCACAGCGTGTCCGGCCTGTATCGCTTCAACGACTTGGCGCTGGAGTACCAGCTCACCCGGCCGGGCCCGGCGCGCGACTTCCTCGGCTCGCTGCTCGATCCGCTGGACGACTACCCCGAACTGCTGGAAACCCTTCAGGTGCACATCAGTACGAACCTGAACCGGCAGCGCACCGCGCGGCTGCTGCACGTGCACACCAACACCGTCGACTACCGCCTCAAGCGGATCGGCCAGCTCATCGCCTTCGATCCCACCCAGGCCTCGGGCCTGTGGTATCTGCGCTCGGCCTTGGTCGCCAGGGCGCACCGCACCGGAGACGTGCCCCCGCCCGTCGGCTTCGGTGAGCCGGAAAACGCTGGTGGCGAACGGGAAGCCGTGGTGCACGACATCGCGGCGCCCCCGCGCGGACGACGCCCCTGACTCCGGCGCGCGGCCCGTGCCGCACGCCGGGCGGATGGGTCAGCGGGGCACGGTCACCGGATCGGCGCAGCTGGCGAGCGCGTCCACGAACGAGCATTCCTTCGGCAGTCGCGTCGGCAGGTAGTCGGCCGGTACGCCGCCGTTGGCGGTGATGGCGCGGTAGGCCGCGACGGCGTCGGTGGGGCGCCGGGTCAGCGTCGGGTCGGTCAGCACGTCGACGGTGTAGAGGCCGAAACGCGGTGTGTAGGAGCCCCATTCGTAGTTGTCGGTCAGGCTCCAGTAGTTGTAGCCGATCAGATTCATGCCGTCTGCCTTGGCGCGCTGCAGCCAGTAGACGGTGTCGCGCAGGTTGTCGGCGCGGGTGTAGGCGTCCCAGCGTGGCAGACCGTTCTCGGTGGGCATGCCGTTCTCGACGATGTAGAGCGGCTTGCCGGGAAACGCGCGCGAATAGTGTTGCAGCGCATAGTAGATGCCCTCGGGCTGGAGCGGGTTCTTCCACAGCTCGGTGAAGTTCGTCATCCCCGTGAGGTTGTCGGGGGAGAGGCCGTAGTAGTAGTCGATGCCGATGTAGTCCAGCTTGCCGGCGATCTTGTCGATCAGCGGCTTGTTGACCGCGTCCTCGGCCGCGGGGATGTAGGCGACATTGCTCGTCACCATGGCGCCGGGCTGCGCCGCGTGGATGTGGTCGTAGATCGCGTTGTGCGCCCGGGCGATTCGGTCGTGCATCGCGGGCACGTCGGCGGGGCCGATGCCACCGTGCCGAAGCTCGTTGAGCACGTACATCATCGGCTCGTTGAAGGTGACCCAGAGCGGGTCCGCGTCCGCGTACCTGTCGACCACTCGCCGGGCGTTGGCCAGCCAGTCCTCGACGATCGCCGGATTGCGCCAGCCGCCGCGGTCGACCTCCCAGCCGGGGTAGACCCAGTGATCGATGGTCAGCATCGGTCGCATGCCCGCGTCGCGGATCGCGGCGATCACGTTGTCGTAGAAGCGGAATCCCGCCTCGTCCCATTCGCCGGGCCGTGGCTGGAGCCGCGCCCATTCGATGCCGATCCGATACACCCGCACGCCGAGCTGGGCGGCCAGCGCGATATCCGAGCGGTAGCGGCTGTGGAAGTCGATGGCGTTCTCGTACGGGTCCTCGGTTTTGCCCGCGGCGACGTACCGCGACCAATTGCTGTCCGGTGCATCACCTTCCGACTGATAACCCGATGCGGCGACGCCCCACAGGAAGTCGCTGCCGAACGGCTGCACCTGCGCGGGCGGAGCGGGACGGGCGTAGGCCGGCGCGCTACCGCCGACGACCAGAGCGGCGGTGGTGGCTGCGAAGGCGGCCAGGACGTGGCGGCGACTGGGGGATCGCATCGAACTCCTGTTCCGAACGGGGTGGTCGGCGCTCGTGGACCTCCGGCGCAGGAGGGCGCCGGGTCGGGTGGGACCACGGCGAACACTGTAACTGGTCACCCGTCCGTATCGGGGGAGGATCGCGCAGTGGGGTGGGGATTCTCGGCGGGGGAGGGGAGAAGCGGAACGGGCTGGACGAACGGCAGGGGAGGCGAGGCCGCTAGCCAGGCGATCTCGGGCTGCGCAAGGTTCCGCTGGTCGGACGTGAAGCAGCTGGCAGGACTTGATAAACAAAATGCTGATACGTAGATATGCGCATCTAACTATATAAGCTCACTTTGGCAAAGGGAAGGCACCACTCACGTACACCAACAAACATCCGAATACACCCAATCACCAAGCACTTACGGCAAGGGTCGGCTCGACGATCACTCCGCGACGAGTGCGGTGGCGACGAGGTATCCCTTGGGATCGCGCCAGGTGCGCCCGGGGTGATGGACGAACCAGTCTTCGACGTCGGCGCTGAGATCGGCGAGGATCGCGTCGCGGTCGGGATGGTCGGGTTCGATACCGCGGCAGCCGAAGATGGCTTCCGCGAAGCGAATCAGCGGCGCGGGGCTGTCGAAGACGAGGGCGTTGTCACAGCGCTGGACGCGCACGTCCCCGAAGATGTCGGACATGAGCCGGGGCAAGGTCTCCGAGTCCACGGTGCGCGGCGGCGCGGCGTCGGGTTCGATGCCGTAGCTCGCGGCGTGCGCGTCGACGAGTTCGCCGATGTACGGACAGGTTTCGGGGTGGTTGACGACGACAGCGACGGTGCCGCCGGGTTTGGTGGTGCGCCGGAATTCGTGGAGCGCGGCCGCCGGATCCGGGACGTGGTACAGCATGTGGCGTGCGGTGAGCACGTCGAAGGTGTTGTCGTCGAACGGGATACGGCGGGCGTCGGCGCGGACGCCGCGCACGCCGGGGACGGCCTGGGCGGCGGCGACCATGGCGGGGGAGGTGTCGATGCCGAGCAGCGGGCCGCGGTGGCCGTACGCCACGAGCCGAGCGAGGAATCGCGCGTCACCGCAGCCGACGTCGGCGAGGTACTCCGCGCCGGAGAGGGCGAGTGCGGCGAGCACTTCGCCGCCCGGATCGTGGGGTTTTTCCGAGTAGCGTTCGTGGGTGTCGATCCGCACCCGCAGCGGCGTGGGATCGGCGTATTCGGCGTCGAGACGGCTGCTCATCGGTGCACGTCCTTCGGTCCGGTCGGCGGTGGTGACGCTCCCTTCTGGCGGTGAGCGTACTCCGGGAGAAGGTGGCGACCGCGCTTTTTCCCGGCGACTCGGCCCGCCGATCAGCTCCGCGCGGACACCGTCGCGGAGATCGGACGGGCCTCGGGTGCGGCGCGGGCCTGCGGTTCGTCGTCCAGGACGGGTTCGCCGAGGCCGATCTTGCGCTGGATCCCCCGCATCCAGGAGGGCGCCCACCAGCACTTGTCGCCGAGGAGCTTCATGACCGCGGGGACCAGCAGCATGCGCAGTATCGTCGCGTCGATGAACAGGGCCGCGATCATGCCGTAGGCGATGTACTGCATCATCACGAGGTCGGAGAAAGCGAACGCCCCGGTGACCACGAGCAGGATGAGTGCGGCGGCGGTGATGATGCCGCCGGTGTGCGCGGTGCCGGCGCGGATGGCCTGGGTGGTGTCGGCGCCCTTGGCCCTCGCTTCGACCATGCGGGACAGCAGGAACACCTCGTAGTCGGTGGACAGGCCGTAGACGATGGCGATGATGAGCACCAGGACCGGGGACATGATCGGCTGCGGTGTGAAGTTCAGCAGCCCGGCGCCGTGGCCGTCGATGAAGATCCAGGTGAGGATGCCGAGCGTGGAGCCGAGGCCGAGCGCGCTCATCAGCGCGGCCTTGATGGGGAGGACGAGGGAGCCGAAGGTCAGGAACATCAGCAGCGTGGTGACGAGCACGACCGCGGCGATCATGTACGGCATGCGTTCGAGAAGGGTGTCGATGCTGTCCTCTTGGATGGCGGGCTGGCCGCCGACGAGGAGGGTGAGTCCGTCGGGCACGTCGAGCGCGCGGAGGTAGTCGATCGTCGGTCCGGCGTTGTTGGAGTCGGCGAGGGTGGCGCGCATGCGGTAGAGGTCGGTGCGGCCGGGTGCGGAGGCGGGCACGCTGAATTCGCTTGCGAGCCCGGGTGCTTGGTTGACCTGGCGGTAGAGCGCGCCGATGGCGGTGCGGTCGTCGGAGACGACGATGAGCTGGAGCGGGTCGGGTTGGCGTTTGGGGAACAACTCGTCGAAGTGCTGCTGGGCGAGGCGGGTGGGGTTGTCCGGTGGCAGGTAGGTCTCGCTCATGCCGCCGAAGGCGAGGTTCTTCATCGGGATGATGAGCAGGCCGAGGCCGAGGACGAGCGGGACGGCGACGCGCAGTGGCTTGCGCATGACCCAGTCGGTAGTGCGGCCCCAGAATCCGTTCTCGATCTCGGCGGCGGTCTTGGTTCGGCGGAATCGGCTGAGGCCGAGGCTGTCCACGCGTGGTCCGAGGACGGCGAGGGCGGCGGGCAGGATGGTGATCGCGCTGAGCGCGGCGAGCAGGACGGTGGCGATGGCGCCGTAGGCGAGGGATTTGAGGAATCCCTGCGGGAAGATCAGCAGGCCGCCGAGGCTGGCCACGATCATGGTCGCGGAGAAGACGACGGTGCGGCCTGCCGTCATCACCGAGCGCCGGACGGCGGTGCGGGTGTGGTGGCCCGCGGCGAGTTCTTCGCGGAAGCGGCTGACGATGAACAGGCCGTAGTCGATGGCGAGGCCGACGCCGATCATCGAGACGACGCCGGTGACGACGAAGTGGACGTCGGTGAAGTCGGTGAAGATCCGCATGATGCCGTTGGCGCCTGCGACGGTGAGGGCGCCGATGGCGAGGGGTAGTGCCGCGGCGACGAGTCCGCCGAAGACGAAGAACAGCAGGACGGCGACGACGGGTAGTGCGACGACTTCCATGCGGTGCACGTCGTCGGTGAGGGTGTCGGTGAGAGTGCCCGCGATGGGTTGCAGGCCGGCGACTTGGACGTCGACCCCGGGAATGGGCAACTCGTCCTTGACCTCTCGGTAGTTGCGCGCCATTTCGGTGTCGTCGTCGCCGCGGATAGCGATGAGGACGAAGGCGTGGCGGCGGTCGTCCCTGGCGAAGAGGGGTCCGCTGGCTTTGCCGGTTTCGGTGGCCCAGTAGGCGCCGTTGATTCCGGTGATCTCGTCGGGGTGGTCGCGGGTTAGGGCGTTGAGGTGGTCGACGACGGTGCGGCTGAGTTCGGGGTCGTCGACGGTTTTGCCGTCGGGGGCGGTGATGAGCAGGACGACGTCGGATTCGTGGTCGCGGCCCCATGCTTCGTCGGCGAGGCGGCTCGCTCGGGCGGATTCGGCGCTGGGGTCTTCCAATCCGCTGGAGCTGAGGTGGTTTTCGATGCCGATGCCGTAGCCCGCGAGTGCGAGCAGTCCGGCGACGACGATGCCGAGTACGCCGAATCGGTATCGGTGGACGAGTTCCCCCCATCGCGCGAACATCAGCGGTCTCCGCTGGGGCAGGTGTGGGCGTGGGTGGCCGGGTGCGGTCGGTGTGCCGATCCTGCTGCGCGGAAGACCAAGGGGCCGTGTCCCTTCCGTGGGTTTGCGTGGATGTCTGTCATCAAAAATACATACGGTGATGAAATGAGGGCGTTTAACAATTGAATCCGTGGGTCCGTGGTTCGCACATCTGTGCGGTGAATGCCGGAGTTCGGCGTCGACCGGCGCGCGTGCGGTGTGAAGTGGGCCGCTTCGGCGCTCGCGGGCGGACGCGGCCGCCGCGGCGTGGCACCATGCGGTTATGGTCTCGAATCCGTTGCCGACTCTTGCCAGGCGCCTCGCGCAGCAGCGGTGGGTGATGCGCACGGCGCCGCTCGTGCTGCCGCTGGAGCGGTTCATCCGGTGGGTGACTCGCGGGCGATTCGGCGTGCTCGATCTGGTGGGGCTGCCGTCGATCGAGGTCACGGTGGCCGGACGCAAGACGGGGATGCCGCGCACCACGTCGCTGCTGTATGTGCCGCGCGGCGCGGATTTCCTGGTGATCGGGTCGAACTGGGGCAGTGCGAAGCATCCGGCGTGGTCGGCGAACCTGCGCGCGGCCAGCACCGCGACCGTCGGGCATCGGGGCGAGCGGTTCCCGGTGCGGGTCACCGAGATCACCGGCGTCGAGCGCAAACGCGTCTGGGATCTGGCCGTGGAGTTCTGGCCCGGCTACGAGATGGAGTACGAGCTCTCCGGTGGCCGTGAGTTCCGGATCTTCGAATTGCGCAGGGAGTGACCGGGATTCAGCTCAGTGCGGCCCGCACGGCTGTAGTGAAAGCGGAGACGGCTGGATGCCTGCCCGCGCCCGCGCGACACGCGATGGTCGTGGTGCGGGCGATCGGAAGTCGGACGAGGTGCACGCCGGGCGGGGGTTCGGTGGCGCTGAGTTCGGGGACGAGGGCGACGCCGTGTCCGGCGGCGACGAAGGCGAGCACGGTGGTGAAGTCGTCGACCTGGTGGTGGACGCGCGGGGTGAATCCCGCGGCTTGGCAGGCGCGGAGGGTCATGGTGTGGCAGCGGGTGCCCGCTGTGGCCACGATCCACGGTGCGTCGCGCCAGGTGTCGAGGGTGGCGTCGGGGGTAGCGGTGTCGGCGGCGAGGAACATGGCTTCGCGGTAGAGCGGTTCGGTGTGCACGCCGGGTTCGGGTGGGAACGGGACGAGGTCGTAGTCGTGGACGAGGGCGACGTCGAGTTCTCCGGCGCGCAGTGCGGCGGCGACGCGGGCCGGATCGAGTTCTGTCACAAGGGGTTCCAGGCCGGGGTGGGCGGTGCCGAGCCTGGTGAGGGTGTCGGGGATGAAGGCCTGGGTGGCGCTGGGGAAGGCGCCGATGCGCAGCGGTCCGGTGAGCCCGGCCCTGGCGGCGGCGAGGTCGGCCTCGGCCTCTTCGAGCCGGGCGAGCACCGCGTCGGCGTGGGCGACGAGGGTGTGTCCGGCCGGGGTGAGCGTGACTCGACGTCCGGTGCGTTCCAGCAGGGCGACGCCCGCTTCGCGTTCCAGCGCGGTGAGTTGCTGGGAGACCGCGGAGGGGGTGAAGGCGAGCGCCTCGGCGACGGCGGCGATGGTGCCGCGCCGGGCGAGTTCCCGCAGCAGCCGCAGCCTGCGCACGTCGAGCATCAGTTCAGCTTACGTTCAGCAGCACAAATGCGAACTGGTTCTTAATCTCTGGGTGCGGCACGCTGGCGGTATGCACCGATTCCGAGGAATTTTCGTACCGCTGGTCACGCCGTTCACCGAGGACGGCGCCGTCGCGTGGGACGCGCTGGAATCGCTGGCGCGCGCCGTGCTCGACGCGGGCGCGGCGGGTCTGGTGGCGTTGGGCACGACGGCCGAGGCGGCGACGCTGGACGCCGAGGAGCGGCGCGGGGTGATCGACGTGTGCGCCGGGGTCTGTGCGTCGGCGGGCGCGCCGCTGATCGTCGGGGCGGGCGGCAACGACACCCGCGCCAGCCTCGCCGGGCTGATGGAGTTGGCGGCGTGGCCGCAGGTGGCCGCGGCGTTGGTGCCGGTGCCGTACTACACGCGGCCGTCCGAGTCGGGGGTCGTCGCGCACTACGCTCACCTCGCGGCGAACTCGCCGGTTCCGTTGATCGTGTACCACATTCCGTATCGCACCGGTCGTTCGTTGAGCGCGAGCACACTGCGGGAGCTCGCTGCCCTGGAGGGCGTCGTCGGTGTGAAGTACGCGGTCGGCGGTGTGGATGCCGACGCGGTCGAGTTGCTCGCCGATCCTCCCGGCGACTTCGCGGTGCTCGCCGGGGACGACGCGTTCCTTTCGCCGCTGCTGGCGTTGGGCGCGGCGGGCGGCATCGTGGCGACCGCGCAACTGGCGACAGAGCGTTTCATCGCTCTCGAAAATGCTTGGAGCGCCGGAGATCTCGTGTCGGCGCGGGCGATCGGCGGGCAGCTGGCCGGGGTTGCTACGACGGCGTTCGCCGAGCCGAATCCGACTGTGATCAAGGGCGTGCTGCACGCGCTGGGACGCATTCCGAGCCCGGCGGTGCGGTTGCCGCTGTTGCCCGCCGCGGCGGAATCGGTGGATCGGGCGCTGGCGGCGCTGGGCGCGGTGCCGGAGCTGGTTGCCCGATAGATCAGCGGGTCGGGGCGGTGCGCTCGGTTTCGCGGTCGGGGCGGCTGACACGTCGTTCGCCGTCGCCGGAGATAGCCGATTGCTATTCTGGCGGAGTCCGGTGTGGCAACCGCACGGAGCGGAGGGCGTTGTGCACGATCGTCGCGGCGCGTTGCAGGAATACTTGTTGCGGACCCAGCCCCGGACCGTCGATCGGGGGCGGATGGCGATCGTGGAACGGGAGCTCGCCCGCGTCGTGCGCGCAGGCGTTCCCGGCGCGGTGGTCGAATTCGGTTGTTACCGAGGCGGAATGACCGCGTGGCTGCGCGCGGTGCTCGACTCGGTCGGCGCGGATCCTCCGGTGCACGCCTACGATTCGTTTCGCGGGCTGCCTGCGCCGGGTCGCCACGACAGCGACTATCTGGCCGAGGGCGAGTTCGCTGCCTCGATCGGCGAGGTGGTGACGCTGCACGAACAGTTCGGCTTGCGCCGCCCGCACCTGCACGCGGGCTGGTTCGCCCACACCGTGCCCGAACAGCTGCCCGCCCGAATCGCTTTCGCCTACCTGGACGGCGATCGCTACGAGTCGACGCTGCTGTGCCTGCGTGCGTGTCTGCCGCGGCTGGCGCCGGGCGCGATTCTGGTCTTCGACGACTACGCCGACCCCGCCTCCCCGCCCGACCGCGCCGTCGCGCAACCCAAAGCGCCGGGCGTCATGAAAGCGTGCCAGGACGTCTTCGGCACCCCACTGGCCGTCACCGTCGTCTCCGCGGACCCGACCTGGACCCTCGGCGTGTACCGGCACGCGATCCCACCAACCGTCTCCGCCGCCGCGTCCAGCGAAGCCGCGCGCTGAGTCAGGTGAGTTTCACCCCAACGATTCTGCCGTAGTGGACTACCAGGTGAGGACGGGTTTGACGGTGCGGCCGTCGCGTTGGTGTTCGAGTGCGGTGTCGATGTGGGTGTGCGGGTAGTCGACAACGAGCCGATCGATCGGGAACCGGCCTGCGGCATGGAGTTCGAGCAGGTGGGGGATGAAGGTGTGCGGATCGGCGTCGCCCTCGAGGCAGCCGCGGATCGTCTTGCCGCCCAGGACGATATCGCGCACGTCGATGTCGGGGACGCCCGCGCCGAGTCCGACCGCGACGACCGTGCCGCCGGTCGTCAGTGCCGCCACCGCGTCGGCGAGCACGCCGGGCTGCCCGGTGGTGTCCAGGGCGTGTGTCGCGCCGCCGCCGGTGGTTTCGCGCACGGCGGTGACGGTGTCGTCGCTCGTCGGATCCAGCGCGGCGGTGGCGCCGAGATCGAGTGCCAGTGCGCGGCGGGCGGGGTTCGGGTCGACGACGACGATGCGCTCCACACCGGCCGCGCGCGCGGCGAGCAGGGCCGCCATCCCGACCGCGCCCGCGCCGTAGACGACGAACTGGTCGTCGGGCGCGGGTCGCAGGGCATTGAGCACCGCGCCCGCGCCGGTCTGGAATCCGCACCCGAGCGGCGCGGCGACGACCGGATCGGTCGCGGGATCGACGACGACGGTGTTGTCCGGGGTGGTCAGCGCGTAGCCCGCGAAGCTGGACTGGCCGAAGAACCCGTCCCGCACCGGCGTACCGTCCGCGGTGACGCGCGGGGAGCGGTCCGCGCGAGAACCGAACTGGTTCAACGCGATCGAGCGATGGCAGTAGGCGGGTCGACCGCCGCGGCAGTTGGCGCAACTTCCGCAATGGCGGAAGGTCAACACGACGCGATCGCCCGGCCGCACAGTGGTGACCTCCGCGCCGACCGCCTCGACCACTCCGGCGCCCTCGTGCCCGAGCAACAGCGGCCGCGCCGGTCCGCCCGCGGCGCGGGTGACGAGATCGGTGTGGCAGATGCCGACCGCCTGCACCCGCACCAGGATCTCCCCGGCGCGCGGCGCGTCGATCTGCACGGCTTCGATGGAGAACGGCGCGGCCGGGTCGCGGGACAGGACCGCGGAGGTGGTCAGCACGCGGCGACCCGTTCGAGCAGGAAGTAGAAGTGCGCGCCGTCGGCGAGTACCAGGTCCGGGTGGCCGTTCATGATGCCGAGCAGCGTCGAGTCGTCGAGTGGTTTGAAGTGATCGAACACCGGCTTGCCGTCGTAGACCATCGTCGCGGTCACCTCGCCGCGGAACTCGACGTTCCACAGCGACGCCTCGCCGTTGCCGAGTGTCTTGTTCGAGAACAGCGAGCCGTCCTCGGCGCGGCAGATCAGCGGCTCGGCGTGGGTCAGCGAGCGGAATCGCTTGCCGTACCAGCGGCTCGCGGGCAGTGCGCGGCAGAGCGGATGACCGGTCTGGAACGCGGCGCCGCGCCATTCGCCGAGGATCTGCTCGGCGCGCACCGTCGGCAGACCCGCCCACAACTCGTCCAGCTCGTGGGTCGACACCCCGGATTCTCGCGCGGCCAGATCCTGCCAGGACGCAGTGCTCATCGTCGGTCGCCTTTCGAAGTTGCAGAACCATCTGGTTCGCGAACCATATCCCGAACCAAATGGTTCGGCAAGATAGGATTCCGGACATGCGCGCAGCAGGCCACGCCACCAGGGACCGAATCCTCGCCGCGGCCAAGGAGGAATTCGCCCGCCACGGAGTCGCGGGCGCCAGGATCAACCGCATCGCGACCGCCGCGCGCGCCAGCAAGGACCGGCTCTACGCGTACTTCGCGAGCAAGGACGAGCTCTACGCGGCGGTCACCGAACAGTGGGCGGGTCAGACCACCGACGAGACCGCGCTCGACGCCGCGGACCTGCCGGGATACGCGGGCCGATTGTTCGATCACTACCTGCGACACCCCGACAACGCCCGCCTGCAAACCTGGGCCGAGATAGAACACACCCGCATTCCCGAGGCCGAGGACGCGGTGCGCCGCGTCATCGCCACCAAGATCGGTGAAATCGAACGCGGACAACGCGAAGGCTTGATCACCACCGACTTCCAGCCCGTCACGCTCGTCGTCATGCTCACCGATCTGGTCCGCACCGCCGCCGTGCACGCCGCGCGGGCCGAGCAACCGCACAGCGTCGCCGAACGCCGCGCCGCGGTGGTGCTGGCCGCTCGGCGCCTGGTGGCCCCGTAGGACTCACACCCTGCGAATGCTGGGTGTTTGCCGAGAACCGGGGATGGGCGCCGATGGCCGGGCGTAGACTCGCCGGATCGCTCCGTGAACATCCACTGCGAGGTGATGTCACATGGTCGACACAGAGGTGCTCGTCGTCGGCGCCGGTCCGGTCGGACTGACCGCGGCCATCGAATTGGCCCGGCGCGGGGTGCGATGCCGGATCATCGACGCGGCCGTCGAACCACCGCGCTACGCCAAAGCGGTCGGCGTCCAGCCGCGCACGCTCGAAGTCTTCGAGGGCATGGGTGTGCTGCGCCAGGTGCTCGACTCGTCGATCCTGCTGCGCGGCCAGATCGTCTACGTCAACGGCGCCGAGGTCGAGCGCGTCGCGTTGGCGCTGCCCGCCGATATTCCGTACCGGTTCGTCGGGCTGCCGCAATACGAGACCGAACGGATTCTGCGCAAACGTCTGGCGACCACCGGAACGCGCATCGAACGCGGCACCACGCTCACCCATTTCGAGCAGGACGATTCCGGCGTGCACATGGTGCTCACCGACGAGAAGGGTGAGCGCCGGGTGCAGGCGCAGTATCTGATCGGTTGCGACGGCGCGCACAGCGTCGTGCGCAAAGGGCTGGGGCTCGCCTTCGAAGGCGCGGCGTTCGCCGAGGAATACATGCTCGGCGATGTCGAACTGGACTGGTCGATGCCGCGCGGGTACGGCATCCGATCGATGCACCGGACCGACGGCGTCACCGACGATCTGCTGGTGTGCGTCCCGCTGCCCGGCCAACGCCGGTACCGAGTGTCGATGCTGGTGCCCGAGGAACTCGCGACCGCGCCGCGGACCGGTGCGGCCGTCGAGCACGGCTTCGAAGGCGCGCACGCACCCGAACTGCACCACATCCAAGCCGTGCTCGACCGGCTGGCGCCCGAACCGGTCACCGCGTCGAGCCTGCGCTGGTCGTCGGTGTTCCGGATCAGCCACCGCATCGTCGATTCCTATTCGCGCGGAAGGGTTTTCGTCGCCGGAGACGCCGCCCACATCCATCCGCCAACGGGTGCGCAGGGCATGAACACCGGCATCCAGGACGCGCACAACCTCGCCTGGAAACTGGCACTGACCCTCGGCGGGGTCGGGTCCGCGGACCTGCTCGCCAGCTACGACGCCGAACGAAGACCGGTTGGCGAGGAGGTGGTCGGCCGCACCGTGCGCAGCGCGCGCGAAGGCATCGGCGCGGGGGAGACCGACCCGGATTACGTCCTCCGCAGGGAAGCCCAACTGCTGATCGACTACTCCGGCAGTCCGCTGACCAGCCACCCGCCCGACGACCAGCCCGGCCCGCGCCCCGGACACCGCGCCCCCGACGCGGACGGCCTCACCCGAGACGCCGTCGCCTACCCGATCCGCCTGTTCTCCCTGCTCGGCCGAACCGACCACACCGTGCTGCTCTACCTCGACGACACCGCGGGCCCCGAGTCGCCCACCACCGTGTGCGCCCTCACCGACGCCGCACGCCGCGCCACCCACGGAAAAGTCGACCTTTACCTGATCACCACCCCCACCGCCGATCCCGAAGCCTCGACGCTACCGGTCATCCGCGACCGTGACGGCGGCTTCGCCCGCGCCTACGGCGCAAAAGGATTGGCCGCCTACGTCATTCGGCCCGACGGTTACCTCGGCTTCGCCGAACACGACCCCACCCCGGAGGACCTGACGAAACACTTCGCGCAGATCTTCCGCTGAACCGGTCGCGAAGGCGCTGCGCCACAAGGCAATCAGGCAGGCGAATGGCGACAATTGTTCTCGGCCAAGGCCGTTGATCGCCACCGGCAGTCGATCGGCTCGGCAACAGGCTGATTCGGTCAGTGTTCGAAGACGCTCACGTCGCCGGGCTCGGTCTCGAGCGCTTCACGGTCGAAGATCAGCAGGGCGAGGAAGAACAGCCCGCCGGTGACGAGCAAGCCGGCCACGATCAACACCGGCACCACCGCGTCCTCGGGCGTCACCAGCACGAACAGCGCGACGGCCGCCCACAGCAGCGCGGCGACCGCGACGGGCAGCTCGAAGCGCCCGAGGTCGAACGCGCCCTTCCTGCGGTCCAATCGTTTACGCACCGTCAGATAGAGGACGATCGTCGAGCCGTAGATGAGGGCGGGCAGGATCGTCGACGCGGTGATCAGCTCGAGCAGCGCGTTGCCAGGCAGCGCGACCATCAGGACGACACCCAGGCAGAAGATCAGGATTGTCGCCGGGACCGGCGTACGCGTGCGCGGGTCGACCCGTCGCATCAGCCGGTGCGCGGGAAATCGGGCGTCGCGCGACATCGCGAAAACCAGGCGCGAGCACGCGGCCATCACCACCATCCCGGCGCCGAAGAACGCGAAGGTGATGGCGACCAGCAGAACCCGCTCCATCACCGGCCCCAGCTGATCGCGCATGATCGCCGCGACCGGCGAACCGCTGGCGCTGACTCTCGGGATGTCGTCGATCGCGACGGTGAGTGCGATCACGAACAGCAGGCCAAGCACCCCCGCCGCCACGACCGATCCCACGATCGCGCGCGGAACGCTGCGATAGGGATCCTTGGCCTCCTCGGCCAGATTCGCCGCCGCGTCGAAACCGACGAGGGTGCCCAGACCCATGATCATCGCGATCATCAGGCCACCGCCGACCGCGAAATAGTCGGGGGCGTTCTCGGTGACACCGCGCGAGGTCAGGTTGTCGGTCGTACCGTCGCCGGTGACCGCCACGGCGACGACCAGCGCGATCGCCACCACCACGACGAGCACCAGTTCCAAGCCCACCGCGGTCGCGTTGATCATGCTGACGATGCGCGTCGAAGCGATGGCCAGCACCGCCTGGACGAGCAGCACCGCGAGCGTGATCAGGCGAGCGGTGCCCTCATCCGGCCGCATACCGAGCAGCGGCATGAACGCCTGGCTGGCCAGCGCGTTGTCCACCGCCACCACGGCGACCGCCAGATAACAGAAGGTCAGCCAACCGAACCCCCACCCGATCTTCGGGTTGGCCAGCCGCGAGGCCCACTGGTAGGACGAACCGCTGAGCGGTATCCGCGCGGCGAATTGCGCCACCACCAACGCCACCAGCGCCTGCCCGACCGCGGCCGCGATCCACAACCAGATCCCGACCGGCCCCGCGTTCAGCAGCACGTCGTCGTAGGTCGCGAAGATGCCGACCGCCACCGAGATGAACGCGAACGAGATAGCGAACACCTGAAACGGACCCAACGTCCGTTTCAGCTCCTGCCGGTAACCCCCGAGCTCCACCGAATTCGCACCGCTGCGCGCGGGCACATCGGCATCCGCCACCTCGCTCACCTCACTTCTCTCGGAAGGAGCCCACCGACCTCGCGGCCGCAGGACCGAATCGTCGTCCGAATCGCGCTGGTGATTTCGTGCTCGGGATACCGATGAAACCCTATTCTCGCGCGCTCGATCGCGAAAGCGGCCCAATGCCCTTGCCCTGAGCTGCCGGTGCCGCAGGAGTGTCACGAGTAAACTGCGAGGTTGCTGATGGTTTTGCGCGGGGGTCGGCACTAGCACGGGATCGAGTCATGCAAACCCACACCGACGAAATCGCCGACGGTATCTATCGCATCTCCACCTACATGCCGGAGATCGGACCGACCGGGTTCACCTTCAATCAGTTCTTCGTCGACGCCGACGAACCGCTGCTGTTCCACACCGGCATGCGGGCCCTGTTCCCCGTGGTGTCCGCAGCGATCGCGCGGATCCGGCCGGTCGAGCAGCTGCGCTGGATCACCTTCGGTCACGTGGAGGCCGACGAATGCGGATCTATGAACCATTTCCTCGCGGCCGCACCACGGGCGCAGGTGGCGCATGGGGTACTCGGGTGCATGGTCTCCATCGACGATATGGCCGACCGGCCGCCGCGTCGGCTTGCCGACGGCGAGGTGATCGACCTGGGCAACCGGCGGGTACAGCATCTCGACACACCGCACGCACCGCACAATTGGGAGGCGCGGGTGCTTTACGAGCAGACCACCGGTGTGCTGTTCTGCGGTGACTTGATGACGCAACTGGGCAACGGTCCTGCCTTGACCGGCGCCGACCTGGTGGAACCGGCCACGGTCGCCGAGGACGTCTTCCACGCGACCTCGCTCGGACCTGCCGTGCCTACCGCTCTGCACAGGCTGGCGCAGCTGCGACCGACCACACTGGCGATCATGCACGGCTCGAGCTTCAGCGGGGACTGCGCCACAGCATTACGGGACCTCGCGACGGTCTACGAGGATCGGCTGAACGAGTCAGGACCCGAGGGGCGACCCCAGGGACCGGAATCGCCCACGTAGGGCACGATTCACGCGGTAGTGCGGTACGGGTTCCTCGGTAGCGTCAGCCGCATTTCGAATTCCAGGCGCGGGTCATCGGGGGAGATAGCGCCTGCTACGCCGGTGCGGCGGAAACCGTGGCGGTAGTAGAGGCGTTCAGCGGTGGTGTTGCCGTCGGAGACCTCCAGGTGGATACCGCGGTGGCCGGTAGCGATGGCCCAGTCGACGACAGAGCGGACGAGGAGATCGGCCACGCCGGTGCCGCGGGCCTCCGGGACCACCCACATCGAGATCAGATGTGCGGCCTTGCTTTCCGAGACCGCACCGATGGTGCCGAGATCGTGATCGCCTGCGGTGGCGAGGAATTGGGTGCTTTACGCTGCTGCGATGGAACGCCGCTGTTCAGCCGCCTCCTACTGCCGATGGTGCGGGCGCCCGCTCGACAACCCCGATGCCCGATTCTGCCGCCCGAGCCACAAGACGCAGAACCGGCGCCAATGGCGCCGACAAGCTGAGAACGGGCCCTGCCCGGTTCGGCGGCACACCGCCTATCCCGACCGCGGCGCAGCTCTCAACGACCGCGCTGATACCGGACTTGTGCCACGCCGATGCGTCTGCGGCGCATGGCATCTGGTGTCCACGGAGAACCCGCACTGTCAGTGGTGCGGCAACACGCTCACGGATTCCGAGCGCGCCTACTGCGACAAGCGTTGTCGGCGGCGGCGAGAACGGAAGCGACTCCGAGATCGCGGGCGACCCGTACTCATTTGCCCGACACCCAGCAAACGCGCATTCGTCTCTCCTGGATCCGCCATCTACGCGGCCCGGCAGTTCACCCAGCGGAAACTGAAGTCCATCCATTACCGGTGCGGATGCGGCGCCTACCACATTGCGAGGGGCTGATCAGGTCGGGCGACCCCGGAGCGATAGTGCGCGAAAGATTCGAATGGCTTGGCAGGCAACATGTTTGAGTCTTGGGTCGTAACTCTGCGTGATAGTCTCTCTCCGTCGAGGTGGGAATGCCATGGAGCGAGGAGACGAATCGATGCCCTCAGCACGCCGATTCGACGAGCTCTCCCGGCACCTCGCCTACCCGATGATCCGAAGCCTGGTCGGCCGATACGTCCGCGAGTGCATCGCCGACCCGCGGGCCACGCAGAAGAATCGTTGGAGCCTCTGTGCCCTCCCTATCACTAATCGGACCAAGGGAAACCGCAGGCTACTAACCGTAAGCTGTGGCCCACAAGAGGTCTTGTATGTTCGCGAGGTGATCGGGCCCGACGGTGCGGTTCGCATCGTTGTCGCCTGCAATATCGCGCCGCCGTCCGACCGGCCTGCCTCGGCCCTGACCTTTGTCGGCGAGAACGTCACCGGAGGGCCGTCGTCAGAATACCGACGGATCGTTTGGACGTGGCAATTCGATCTTGTGAGTGATGTCGCCGAACTTCGCGGACCCATCAGCACTGCGGAGTTCGAGACCTTGGCTCGCAGTCTCACTGTCGAACTGATGGAATCGAAAACACCTTACGGTCGTCACCACAACGCGAATTTCGCCGAAGATCTGCTCTCCGATCTCACCGGGCAACGCAGCGAAATGCGCAATTAGCGGTCCCGCCGAATTGGCTGTCCTGGCAGTCGCTTTCCAGAGTGGCCTCCTGAACTCGAATGCGCAGGTCGGGCGCCCGACGCACCGATCTGATTCGGTGCGCGCACTACGGTGCCTGGAAGCCACCGATCTTCTGTTCGAGCAGTTCGGCCAGTCGTAGCGGGGTGCGGTCCTCGAACATCGGACCGATGAGCTGCACTCCTGCCGGCAGGCCCTCGGGTGAGCGGCCCGCCGGTATGGCGGTGGCGGGCAGGCCGGGCATGGTCGCCACGCCGGCCCAGACGAGCTGGTCGAAGTACGGGTACTCGACGCCGTCGATGTCGATGTGCTGGTCCTCCAGACCTCCGTTGTGGTCGTGCGGGAAGGCGGGAGTGGGCGTGATGGGGCACACCACGGCATCGAACTCGGCGAAGAGCTGCCGCCAGCGGTGGCGGTGGAGTTCGCGGCGGCTGTTCGCCTCGACCCAGTCACGGTGGCTGAGCACCATGCCGCGCAGCCGCGCCGCATCGAGACTCCGGTCCTCCGCGCTCAGGGCGGCGGCGCGGGTCCGCAGCTGTTCGTAGACGTCGACGGAAAGACCTGCGGCGGCGTTCGACAGCATCAGCAGCATGTAGATCGTCGCCGCTTCGGTCGGATCGGGCAGCAGCGGACTGCGCTGTTCGACGCGAGCGCCCTCGTCGACGAGCGCCTCGGCGGCCCGGTTCACACCCGCCCGCACCGCCGATCCGGTCGGAATGAGCGGATGGTCCTCGATGATCAGAACCCGGAAGTCCGACAGCCGCTCATGGCGCGCGGGCGGCAGTGCGACGTCGTAGGCGACGCCGTGGGTCAGCGGGTCCGGTCCGGCCATCACGTCGAGCAGCAGCGCGAGGTCGCGGGCGGTGCGCGCCATCGGGCCGACGACGGCGAGGTCGAGGTCGATCGGCAAGGCCGGCGCGGGCGGCGCGACCATGCCGCGGGTCGGCGCCAGCCCGAGTGTCGGCTTGTGCGCGTAGACACCGCAGAAATGCGCGGGAGTGCGCAGCGAACCGGCGAGGTCGGAGCCGATCGACAGCGCGCCGAACCCGGCCGCAAGGGCCGCCGCCGATCCGCCGGAGGAACCACCCGACGTGCGGGCGTGATCCCACGGGTTGGTGGTGGTGCCGTAGATCTCGTTGAAGCTCTGGATATCTCGCAGCATCAACGGCACATTCGTCTTGCCGAGCACAACCGCGCCCGCGGCCTCGAGCCGCGACACCTGGAGCGCGTCCTCGGCAGGCACATGGTTCCGATGCATCGGCATGCCCCAGGTCGTGGGCAGCCCGGCGATGTCGTAGGACTCTTTGACCGTCACCGGGATACCGAGCAGCGGCCGGTCCTCGCCGCGGGCGCGCGCCTGGTCGGCACGGTGTGCGGCGGCCCGCGCACGGTCGAAGGTCCGCACACAGATCGCGTTGATCACCTTGTCGTCGCGCTCGATACGGGCGATCGCTTCCTCGGTCAGTTCCACCGAGGTCACGTCACCGGCACGCAATGCGGCCGCGAGCTCTTCGGCCGACCGAAAACTCCACTCCATGAATTCGACGCTATTGCTCCGCCGCAGCGGACATAAAATGCCGCTTCGCGCAAACGGAAAAGTCGAACGAATGACCTTTCAGTGCAAATCGACGCACTCGTTCAGTCATTTCCGAGGTCACGGTGTCGGCATAATCGACTCGATTCGCGCAGGCCATGAAATGCCGTTTCGCACAACGGGATAGACGTCACAATGGCTACCGTGTTCCGGTCCAGCCGCCGACTGTTCGACCGACCGCTGGTCATGGCGACGTGCGGCGAAGTCGGTGCCGGCTCGAAGTCCGGAGCTCCAGGCGGGGCCAGTCGGCTAGGTCGGCGAGCATCTGCCGGTCGTGGGTGGCGACGACGACTGCGCATGCCGTGGAGTTCAGTGCCTGGGTGAGCTCGTCGACCAGGGAGGCGGACAGGTGGTTGGTGAGCTCGTCGAGCATGATCAGGTCGGGCTGCTCGGCCAAGCACATCGCGAGGTGCAGGCGCCGCTGCTGGCCTTGGGACATGCGTGTCACCGGGGTGTGCAGAGCGGCCGCGTCCAGCAGGCCCAGCCTGCTGAGCGAGGGCGCATGCCCCTTCATGCCTCGGGACTGGAGCCGGTCCACGTGCGCCTGGTAGGCCCGGTAGGCGGTGTGCTCCGGGTTCCAGGCGGGAACCTCCTGCGACAGCAGGACCACCCGCGCGTCGCGGTGGATCCGCAGGCTGCCCCCGGTGGGGCGCACCTGTCCGGCCAGCACGCCCAGGAGGGTGGACTTGCCCGCCCCGTTCGGGCCGGTCAGCAGCAGCCGGTCACCACCGTTGATCGTCACCTCGACCGGCTGGCGCAGCCGTCCGGAGACAGTGAGGTTCTGCCCGTGCAGGACCGGACGTCCGGCCCGGGTTCGCAGGTCGGGCCACGACAGGCTCCGGGGCGGCTCGGGCACGGTGATGCGGTGCCGCTCGAGGTCATCCACGCGCCGGTTGAAGGCCTGGACGACCCCGGCGGCGCGGGTCGCGCGCTGGTGCTTGCCGGTGCCTTTGTCCGGGCGCCAGCCCGTCTGCAGGCGCCTGCGAGCCTCCTCGGCGGCCCTGGTCAGCTGGGCGTGCTCGACCTGCTGGGCGGCGTGCTCCTGCTCCCACCGCTCCCGCTCACGGCGACGGCCCTCGACCCAGCCGTCGTAGCCGCCCGTGTACAGGCGAGGCAGACCGTCCCGACTCGGGTCCAGGTCCAGGAAAGCCGTCGCGACCTCGCGCAGTAGCGCTCGGTCGTGGCTGACCACCGCCACACCTCCGGGGTGCTCACGCAGCCTGCGTGCCAGGAAGTCCAGGGCGGCGGCGTCCAAGTGATTGGTTGGCTCGTCCAGCAGGAGCAGATCGGTGCTCGAGCCGAGCACGACCGCAAGGCGCACCCGGTAGCGTTGCCCGACCGACAAGGTCGCCAGGCGCCGGCCGCGGTCGGTGCAGGCCCCCAGACCTTCCAGGGCGACGTCGACGCGCCGCTCGGCGTCCCAGGCGTCCAGCGCGGTGGCGGCCTCCAACGCCTGGGCGTACGCGTCCGCTGCACCGGGCTTGCCCTGGGCAAGGGCCTCTGTGGCGCTCTCGAGCAGGTCCAAGGCGGTCAGGGAGTCCCCGACGGCTTCCTCGACCAGATCACCGACGGTGCGCTCGTCCGCGACGTGCAGGGTCTGCTCGACCAGCGTGAGGGTCCCGGTGCGCGAGACCGTGCCCGCGTCGGGCGTCAGAGTGCCTGCCAGCACGTGCAGCAGTGTCGTCTTGCCCCGTCCGTTCTCGCCGACGATGGCCAGGCGAGAACCGGCCGAGACCGTCACGTCGGCGCCGGACAGGACCGTGCGCTCTCCCCGACGGACCACGACGCCCTCGGCGCGCACATGCGCAGCAGCGCCGACAGGAAGTTCTCGAGGCAGGACAGAAACAGGGGAAGTAGTACGAAGCATGCGTGTTCTCTCAGCTCGTCATGGAGCCGGGCAGCACGCGAGGCCGCCCAGCACAAGGCCAGGACGGCGGGCGAGATCAGTCGGGTTCGGCCGCCGTCAGCGGCGGAACCAGGGCTTCATACAGAAAGACACGGCCGAGAGTCTACGAGTAGGCACCGAGCGGGCGCGAGGGAATTAATCGGGGCGCGCCCCAGCATCGGGGTTCAGCATCGCCGCCGCGGTGGCCAGGTCGGTCTCGGCGCCGGTGGTCAGCGCGTACAGGGCGTACCCGATCGGGGAGGCGTCCCACAGGTGCGCCGCCTGGGCCGCCAAGCCGGGGTGGACGTGCCCGCCCGCCTGCTCGTACGCGGCGAGGGTGACCTGCAACATCCCCTCGCCCGCGGCGCCGTACTGGGCGGACAGGTCACGGGCGGGATCGTCCACGCGGGCGGTGCTCCAGTCCAGGACTCCGGTGATCGCGCCCGCCTCGTCGAACAGCACGTGCGCGGGGTAGATCTCGCCGTGGGTCAGCACAGTCCGCTCGGGCCAGCAGGTTTCGTCTTCGAGCCATGCCTGCCACGCCTCGGTCAGGGCGGGTGAGACAGTGAACGCCTCGCTCACGCGCGCGATGTCGTCCCGCCACGCCTGACGTACCCGATCGGAGGTACGGACCTCGACGCCCGCGGCCGCGGCCTGCTCCGGGGTGATGGAGTGCAGACGGGCCAGCAGGCGACCCAGGCGATCGGCGTAGTCCGGGCTGGCAGGGTCCATGTGCCAGGTGGGCTCCCCGGCGTCGGTCAGGGTCAGGCCCGGGGCGCCGGGCAGCGCCGGGTAGGCGATCAGCTCGGAAGAGCGGACCTGCCAGTCGGGAACCGCGACGCCATCCTCGGCCAGGACGGGGGCGACCAGGTCGAGAACGCGCGCCTCGGCGGCCATGCCCTCGGAGACATCGGCGCGACGCGGTACGCGCAGCACCCACCTCTGGCCGGTCGCGTCGGAGGCCATGACGACGCGGTAGTCCAGGCCCGCCTCGTTCACGGTGGCGTCCTGCGCGGACAGGCGCGGGCCGTGGGTGGCGGCCAGTGCGATGACGTCATCGATCGTGTTCATGGGACCACGCTCTCACCTGCGCCTACGCCACTTCCAGTTCTTTCCTTCATCAGCCACCGACACACCAGGTCCAGACGCTGGGCTTCGCGGCGACGTAGCCCGAAGGGCGTACGATACGGACGCTCCCAACCGGCCGACAATGCGCGCGTTCGGGGCCGACACTCACAGACCGAGTTTGGTTACGGCATTGTCTTCCAACGGGTTTGCGGTGCGGATGTAGCCGTGCACGGTGCGTGGGTTGGACCAGCGTCCCTGGCGCATGATTTCGCGGTCGCTGGCACCGCCGAGGGCGGCCTGGGTGGCGAAACCCGCGCGTAAGGAGTGTCCGGAGAAGAGGTTCGGGTCGAGACCGGCGCGGGCGGCATAGCGTTTCACCAGTTCGGCGACGGCCCGACCCGACATCGGGCGGTCGCCGATGCCGCCGTGGCGGGTGATGGTGGGGAACAACGGTAGGTCGGGGCGCTGAGCGAGGGGAGTGCCGGTGAAGCTGTGGCAGCGGTGGACGGCGGTGTTCGGTGCGGGTGCGGCGCAATGGTCGCGCAAGGCGAGTGGGCCTGCGGCCGTGTGGATTTCGAGGAGTTGGACCCAGGCGGCGTAGGCACAGACCGGGCAGGTGTGCGGGCGTTGCCCGCGCGGTAGGGCGACGCGCTGTTCGGCGGCGCCGGTCGGATCGGTCTTGGTGGTCGGCAGGTGTACGAGCAGGACCGGTTCGCCGGTCGCGTGATCCACGCTCACCCCGACGTCGGCAACGCGCAGTGCGGCCAGTTCGCTGCGGCGCAACGCGCCCGCGAAGCCGATCAGCAAGACCAGCGCGTCGCGGCGGCGAGCGGGTTCGGCAGGCCAGCCCGGCTCGGGCAGACCGGCGAGCAACTGATCGAGTGTGTGCAGCAGGATCGGACGCTTGCGCGACGGCGGGGTGCGCCGGGTGCGCCGAATGCCACGCAGTGTCAGGCGAACCACGTCGGAGCGGGTGGGGGAGGGCAGCCCGTTGGCGGCGTGCACCGCGGCGATCGCGGCCGACTTGCGCTCCAGCGTGGCCGGACCGAAGGCCCACTCGCCGTTCGGGCGTCGCGCGTCGGCGGCGGCCGCCAGGTAGACCGCGACATCGAGCGCGTCGGCCGGAAGCGCTTGGCGCCCCTCGGTCGCACACCATCCGGCCCACGCGATCCAGTCGGTGCGGTAGGCGCGCACGGTGTTCGCCGACTGCGACGCCTCCAGATATCGGCGCAGCGAACCGGCCTGGACGTCGTCGAAACGTTCGCGCACCAACCGCAACGCCGCCGCGTCGACGAGCACGCTGCGCACACCGCGCCGCAACTCGCTGCGCACCACCTCCGGCAGCGCGACGACACTGTCCTCTTTCACGCGCCACCACGCAGAACAGACTGCCGCCGACCGAAATTCATCGTTCCAGCCTATGCGCTGCGACCGGCTCCGTGACACACCCGGTGCATCGTGGCGCAAAGGATTCGGCGAACGCCGACCCCGGGAATTGTCGGGCGCGATCAGAGGTTGTGTCCACGCGGACAACAGTGCAGCCGCCCGAACGGATTTCGGGCCGGAAGGGAACGGGTATGAAGTTCGCCGTCAGTTACAGCAGCGCCCACTTCGGGACCGATCCGGATCGGATCGTCGCCTACGCCCGCCACGCGGAGGCATGTGGATTCGAGGGCCTCTACCTGCCCGAACACCTGGTGCTGTTTCCCGGCGCGCGACTGCACGACTTCGAGGTCCTGCCGACGCTGCCGTTCCTCGACCCGCTCGACACCCTCGCCTACGTCGCCGCGGCGACCGATCGGCTGCTGCTCGGCACCGGCGTGCTGCTGCTGCCGTACCGGCACCCGGTGGTGCTCGCCAAGCAGCTGGCGACCATCGACGTGCTGTCCAAAGGCCGAATGCGTTTGCTGACAGTGGGATTGGGTGTCGTACCCGAGGAGGCCGCGGCGACGGGCGTCGACTACCGCGCCCGCGGGCGACGCGCCGACGAAGCGATCGACGTGTTGCGTCTGCTGTGGGCGGGCGGTGAAGAGGGCGTCAGCTTCCACGGAGAGTTCTTCACCTTCGACAACCTCGTGCAGTACCCCAAGCCCTACCAGGCGACGACCCTTCCCATCCACGTCGGCGGATCGAGCAAGGCGGCCGCCCGCCGGGTGGGCCTGCGCGGCGACGGGTACTTCGCCGGTGGCGCGCTGGTCCCCCAGGAACGCATGACGCAATGGGAGCTCGCACGCTCGACCGCCGAAGAAGCCGGACGCGACCCCGACGCACTCGAATACACCCGGTGGAGCGGCATCGACATGACCGACGAACGCCTCGCCGCCTTCGCCGCCCAAGGCGTCACCCGGGTGGTCATCAGCGCCACCGCACCGGACCCCGCCGAACAACTCGACGAACTGTCACGCTTCGCCGAACGATTCATCGCCGGGCGAAGCTGACGCAGGCGCCTTGGCGGCCCCCGGCGATCACTGCCGGTAAGTCGCCAGAAACCGCCCGATGCGTTCGATGATCGCTTCGAGGTCGTCGGCGTGCGGCAGGGTGACGATGCGGAAGTGATCGGGCCGGTGCCAGTTGAACCCGGTGCCCTGCACGATGTGCAACTTCTCCTGGAGTAGCAGATCCAGCACGAATTTTTCGTCGTTGTGGATCGGATACATGTCCAGGTCGATGCGCGGGAACGCGTAGATCGCGCCCTTGGGCTTGACGCAGGAGACGCCGGGAATCGCGTTGAGCGCTTCCCAGGCGCGGTCGCGTTGCTCGCGCAGCCGTCCGCCGGGCAGCACGAGATCGTTGATGCTCTGATGTCCGCCGAGCGCGGCCTGAATCGCTTGCTGCGCGGGCACATTCGCGCACAGGCGCAGCCCGGCGAGCATCGTCAAACCCTCCAGGTAGTTCTCCGCGTGGTGGGTGGGACCCGACACCACCAGCCAGCCGGACCGGAATCCGGCGGCCCGATACGCCTTGGACAGGCCCGAGAACGTCAGGCACAGCAGGTCGGGGGCCAGCGCGGCGGTCGCGGTGTGGGTCAGCTCGTCGTAGTGGATCTTGTCGTAGATCTCGTCGGAGAAGACCACCAGATTGTGGCGGCGGGCGATCTCGAGAATCTCGCGCAGCACCTCCGGCGGATAGACCGCGCCGGTCGGGTTGTTCGGGTTGATGATCACGATCGCGCGGGTGCGGTCGGTGACCTTGGCGGCGATGTCGTCCACGTCGGGGAACCAGTCGGCGGACTCGTCGCAGACGTAGTGCACCGGACGCCCGCCGTTGAGCGTGGTCGCCGCCGTCCACAGCGGGAAGTCCGGCGCGGGAACGAGCACCTCGTCGCCGTTCTCCAGCAACGCCGTCAGCGCCATCATGATCAGTTCGGAGACGCCGTTGCCGAGGAACACCTCCTCGACATCGACGTCGTCGACACCGAGGGTCTGGTAGTACTGCACCACCGCGCGCCGCGCCGAAAGCAAACCTTTGGAGGCGGAGTAGCCGCTCGAGGCGGGCAGCGTGCGGACGATGTCTTGCAGGAGTTCCGCCGGCGCCTCGAAACCGAACGGCAGCGGGTTGCCGGTGTTGAGCTTCACGACGTGATGGCCTTCGGCTTCCAGCCGCGCGGCGTGCTCGGCCACCGGGCCGCGGATCTCGTACGACACGCCAGAGAGCTTGCTCGACTGCTTGACCTGCATGAACATCCCTTTCAGTGCGATTGCCGCACACTCTACTTGGTTTTTCCAAGTATGCACTTGGATTTTCCAAGTGATTCGTTACAGTGGGATGGTGCCACGCCGAAGCTATGACCACTTCTGCGCCGTGAGCCGCGCACTCGACGTCGTGGGCGACCGGTGGAGTTTGCTGGTGGTCCGCGAACTGTCCTCGGGCCCGCGCCGCTACAGCGATCTGTTCGCGGACCTGCCCGGGATCAGCACCGACGTGCTGGCCGCCCGGCTCAAGGATCTCGAGCGCGACGGCATCCTCACCCGCCGCCGCGTCGGCCCCCGCGCGGCCACCGCCGTCTACGAACTCACCGAGTCCGGCCGCGGCCTGCGCCCCGTACTCGCCGCGCTCTCTGCTTGGGGCGCACCGCTGCTCGGCGAACGTGGCGCCACCGACGCCGTGCGCGCGCACTGGTTCGCCCTGCCGCTGGGACGCGCGGTCGCCGAGCTGATCGCCGAAGGAGTCGTCACCGTCCACATCGGCGAGACCACCTTCCACTACGTGGTGACCGGCGCGGGCATCAGCCACCACGACGGCCCCGCCGAGGCGCCGGACCTCGAACTCCACCTCGACCTGGCCGCCGCGACCGAGGTGGTCATGGGCACGCGCTCCCTTGTCGCGCCTGCGAATAGCTGACCACCCGTCGCGGCCCCGACACGACGTTCGCCGCCATTGCATTGCTCGCGCCAATGACCGAGCAATGGAGTCGAACCGAAATCGTCTTCGTGCTTGCGATGCGCCGAACAGATTGCGCCACAGCCCTATTCGGCCGCCGAGGTCAGCTGGAGCGCGCCGCGTCCTGGATGATCGCGGCGAACTCTGGCGATCGTCGTACACGGCCGAACCGCCCGGCGCGCAGCCTCGGTCGACCGCGCGACCAGTACATCCGTCGCGGAGTCGTCGCCGGTCCGCTCCTCGCGACCCCGCGATCGCCGCTTCGCGGCATCCCTCATGGCCGTATTTCCGACCGACGAAGCGGGCGAAATCGCGTGCACCGCAGCAGAATACGGAGACGTCTGTTGACGCGGTTACCCGGTACGCAGGTCCAGGGTGCCGAACTCATGGCTGGACCAGATGCGTCGGGAGCGTTCCTCGGGATAGGGCCGAGCAGTCGGTGTGGCGTCGTAGACGCGGGTGGTTCGGGCGTGCGGATCGTAGGGTGCCCAGCCGGGTTCGCCGGTGGTCGCGAAGTTCACCCAGTCGGTGCGCATGTCGGCGGAGACGTGGGTGATCTCGTTCGCGGCGTTCGGGTGGGCGGACCGGTGGGCGCGCACCTCGTCGGCGCCGAGTGTGCCGAACACGAGCAGGAAGTCGAGGCAGTGCGAGGCGCCCTGCTCCCGGTTGAAGCTCCAGTGGAGTTCGTAGAGCCACACGGGTCCGCCGCCGGCGTGGGCGGCGTCGGCGAGGTGCAGGCTGGGCATGCGAAACAGCCAGTCGGTGTTGAGGAGTTCATACCGTTGGCTCGGGGTGGCGTCGGGATAGGCGGTGCGGTAGTCGCGGTCCGCGGTCGGCGCGAGGTGGTCGAAGGCCGCGGTCATTCGCGCATCGGTCGGCGCGCCGCCGGGACGGGAAGTGTAGAGCCGGAATTCGTCACGGGTGTGTCCCACGAGCAGGTCGATGTCACGCGCGGCGCCGCGGGCGAATGCGCCCCACGGTGCCTCAGGGAGCAGGATGCCGTCGACGACGGGAGAGAACGGCGTCGGTGTCAACGCCATGGGGCCCCACGATTCGACGAAGTCCGGCATCTTCCGGATCACCGCCGCCGTCGCGTCGGTCAGTGCCCGCGGCGGGATTCGGGCGAGCTCGTCGACGGTGGCCTCGGCGCCGAGTTGCGCGGCGATAGTCGTGGAGATCGCGGCGGCGAGCCGTTCGGAGAAGTAAGTGCCCGGCATGCTCTGACTGATCGCACGACGAAAAAGTCCCGCCGCCGACGGCATGACGAGCAGCGCGGCGATACACGCGCCACCGGCGGACTGACCGAAGACGGTGACGTTGTCCGGATCGCCGCCGAAGACGGCGATATTGTCCCGGACCCACCGCAGCGCGGCGATTTGGTCGAGAATGCCTCGGTTGTCCGGGGCTCCGGCGATGTGGGCGAAACCTTCTGCGCCGACGCGATAGTTCATGCTCACCAGCACCACACCGGACGCGGCGAGCTTCGCACCGTCGTAATGCGGGTTGGCGCAGTTGTTTTCCAGGTACGTGCCGCCCTGGATCCACACCATCACCGGTAGGTGCGCGGCGCCGGGGTCGGGGGACCAGACGTTGAGGGTCAGGCAGTCCTCGGAACCGTCCTCGGTGCGGCCGGACACCGAAGACATCACCGAACCCCTGTTCGTCGCTTGGGGAACCGCCGGACCGAACATTACCGCGTCACGAACGCCATCCCAGCGCTGAGCCGCCACGGGTGCCGCGAATCGTCGTGGGCCGAATGGTGGGGCGGCGTAGGGGATTCCGCGAAATACCGCGACGCCGTCCTCCCACCTGCCACGAACGACTCCGGCTGCCGTGCGGACTCGAGATTCGATAGCCACTCGGTCATGTCTACCCCTGGAACCGTCGGGGTGCCGACTGCCGCACACCGTGCCACTGATGGCAGCGGCGAAACCGGCGTCTACGCGCTCGGTGTCGTCACGTTCTCGTTCCGGGCTCGTAGCAGGGCGGGCCGGTGTGCACCGTCCTTCGGCCAGTGATGTGAGCCGGGCTTGTTGGCTTCGGTCACCAGGTGCTTGACGCTGGCGGCGCAGGAGAATTCCTTGAGCTTGCGGCCCATGAACCCGGTGAAGTACAACCGCTTCGCCGTGTCGTCCTTGTTGAGGAATTGGAAGATCCCGGCACCGCGGCCGAAGCTGAAGCACATGGCCTGGAATGCCAAGTCGATCGGTGCCGGTTGCTCGTCCGCGATCCTGGCCAGCACCGTGTCGGCGGCGTGGGCGCCCATGCAGCCTGCGACGTAGGCACTCATCCGGAACGGCAGGTCCGAGGGCGCCGACGCGTCGCCCGCCGCGATGATGCGATCGCTGTCGATGCTGGTCAGCGTTTCGTCGGTGAGCAGCCGCCCGGCGGCATCGGTACGCAACCCGCTGCGTTCGGCCAGATCGGGCACATCGAAACCCGCGGCCCAAATGGTGACCCCACTCGCCAGGGTGCGGCCGTCACGGAGTTCCACGGTTCCCGATCCCACCGCGGCGACCGACGTATCCGGGCCTTCGATCACCTCGACGCCGAGCTCGGTGAGGTATTTGCGTGCTGTGCGCCGCGCGCTGGGGTGCAGGTACGGGCCGACGACAGCGCCGCAGACCAGCCTGACACTGCGACCCTGTTCCGCGAGTTCCGCAGCGGTCTCGATACCCACCGGCCCGCCCCCGACGACCGTCACCGTCGCCGTCGCAGGCGTGTCGAAGAGCACCGACCGCAGCCGCTGCGCGGCCTCCAAAGTCGCGACCGGATAAGCGAATTCGGCCGCACCCGGTACCCGCGGTCCGCCGGTGAAGCTGCCTACCGCGTAGATCAGGTAGTCGTAGCCGATGCTGCCACGCTCGGCGAGGGTGACGGTGCGCCCGGTCGCGTCGATGCGCGTCGCGTTGTCGACCACCAGCTCGACGCCCTCGGCGAGCACCTCCTGGTAGTCGACCACCGCATCGTGGGTCCCACCCACCAGCTGGTGCAGCCGCAGCCGCGGTACGAAGACCTGCCGCGGATTGATCAGGGTCACCGCCACGTCGTCGCGCTGCCGCACCCGATTGGCCGCCATCACTCCGGCGTATCCGCCGCCGACCACCACTACCTCGATGTTCTTGCCCATGGTGTCTCCTTCGATCCGAGTGGGTCGATCACAAGACACCGCAGCGACGAAAAATCTGACACTTTATGAGGCAGATCACAGTGGCGGTTCGGCTTGTTGGGCTCGCCGTGCGATCGACGGCGCAGCCGCACAGGGGAGTGCGCGTGGGCACCCCCACCCATACAGCAGCTCGCTCGGGCGTAAGTGGTACGTGTGTGCCAGCGGCCCTAGTTTTCAAAAGGTTTCGTAGCCGTTACGTTGCGTTGGTTGCGACCAAACGTAAACGAATCGAATCTGGCGTCGACCGGGGGAGTTACAGATCCTGACCGCCGATAATGTTCACTTATCGGAGGTCAGAGAGCGGCACACGGCCGCTGTCTTCTCTTGTGCCGACACGGATTTCGTTTCGTGTGAATACGTCGGAAACGACGAAACCAACGCTACGATTCTCCGGTGTCCAGCACCTGTAGCTATCCGGGATGCACCCGGCCCATCACGCGCGGCGGCGGTCCCGGGCGACCGTCGGAATACTGCGAGCACCCCGACCACACGCGATGGCGGGCGTGGCGGGAAAGGCAACGGCTGCAACAGGAGTCGGAGGCTCCCGCCGCTTCCGTCACTGTGACGCCACAGGGTCCGGTGACCGCGGCGCGGGCGCGCGCCGACGAGCTGCTCGCCCAGTTTCGTGGCCTGGCCGAACAGCTGAGCAACAACCTCAACGCGGCCGTCGTCGAGCTCTCCACCCTTGCCGATCCCTCGATCGCCGAAGCGCAGGTGCAGGCTGTGCAAGCCGACGCCGCCCGGCGCATCGCGGAGGCCGAGGTCGCGACGGTCGCCGCCGAGCAGGCGCGGCGCGAGGCCGAGGAGGCACGACGGATCGCGGAGTCGGCCGCCGACGATGCCGCCGCTGCCGCCGAACGGGCGGAAACACTGGTCGCCGAGGCGAATAGCGCCCGCGACGACGCGCTCCGCGAGGTCGAGCGGGTCACCAAGCAGGCCGCCGACGACGTCTTCGCCGCGCGCACCGAAGCCGAGGCCGAGATCCGCGCGGTGCGCCGCGAAGCCGCCGACGACGTCGAACGCGCGCGTCAGCAGGCGAGCGAGGACGTGGAGAAGGCGCGAGGCAAAGCCGCCGCCGAGATCGAACAGGTGCGCAGGGAATCCGCCCAGCGGATCACCGCGGCGTGCGCCGAACGCGACCTCGCCGTGCAACGTGCCGCCGACGCCGACCGCGCCATCGACCGCGCCGAACAGGCCACCGCCGAACGCGCCCAAGCCCTCGCCGAGGCCCGCGAGGAACTCACCCGCCTGCGCGCCGAACTCGACGCCACCCGAACCGAACTCGCCGACCTGCGCCGCACCGCCGCCGCCGAAGCCGCCGCCTACCGCGCCGAAGCGGCCGCATCCCTGGAACGGGCCCGCGCCGAGGCCGCCCAACGGATCGCCGCCCTCGACGACGCCCGCACCCAAACCCTCGCCCGCGCCGAACGCGCCGAACGCCAACTCGACGAACTGCTCGCCGCCTCCCGTGCCGGCGCCACCACGGAACCGGTCCAAAGCCCCTGACGGAATCGCGGCGCGAGTGGCGATCCAGCTTGTCGCCGGGTGCGTATCGATGCTCGGTTGGAAGGGCGGTCCATGCGGTGGCGGAGGTCACGCCGGCGGGGATGTCACACGTCCAGGGTCGGCGGTGTCTGATGCTCGACCAGTTACACCGTCGGGAAGCCGACCGGTGATGCCCGCGAACGGCATCCGGCAGCCCGACGGCGACGAACGGCTCGACCGGATCCAGGACGAGCCCGAGTCGCGTGCACCTCAGGAGAAGCAAATGAACCTCGCCCTCTGGATCGTCACCGGACTGCTTGCCGCCCTGGCCCTCTTCGGTGGCGCCACCAAAGCGTTCATGCCCAAAGCCAAGCTGGACGAATTGGGCAGGAAGTCCGGCGGGGGATGGACCGAGCACGCGAGCGCCGGTTTCGTCAGAACTCTCGGAGCCCTGGAGATCCTGGCCGCGGCCGGCTTCATCCTGCCCGCCGTGCTCGACATCGCGCCGGTGCTGGTGCCGGTGACGGCCGTCTGCTGGGTCCTGCTGATGATCGGCGCGATGATCACCCACGCCCGCTACGGCCAGTACAAATATGTCGCACTGAATTTCGTCTACCTCGCGCTGGCCGCCTTCGTGGCCTGGGGACGTTTCGCCCCCGAGTCCTTCACCGGCTGATTCGGGTAAGTCGCCAGCGGGTCGTTGCAAGGTGAACCACAAATAGCAAACTTCAGGCTAACCGTGTTCCGCGGTCATATCATGGAGCTATGCCCGGAAACGATGGTGAGGGGCGTGTGGAGTCGCGGGTCCGCGGGGGACGGGAGGCGATTCTGGTCGTGGGTGTGTGCTCCGTCGCCCTCGGCGTGCTTGTCGCGGTCTGGCCGGAGAAGTCCGTGCCGACCCTGGAGCTGCTGTTCGGCCTGTATCTGCTGGCCTCAGGAGCCGCGCAGCTGTGGCTCGCGGTCGGCGCACGCTTCGCGCTACCGCTGCGGACGCTGGTGTTCGTCAGCGGACTCCTCTCGGTACTGATGGCCGTATCATGCCTGCGCGGAGGCAATTCCGTGCTGCTACTGGCCATGTGGATCGGACTGAGCTGGACCATCCGCGGCATCACCCAGGCCACCGTCGCGGCCTGGGACGACGAGCAGCTCTCCGACAGCGGCCGGCACGAACTGTTCGGGGTGTTCACGATGATCGTCGGCATCGTCGTGCTCGTCCTGCCGCTCGAGGAACTCGACACCCTCGGAGTGCTCGTCGGCGGATGCCTCGCGGTGCTCGGCGGACTCGAGATCGCACTGTCCGGCGTCGGTCGCGGCGCCACGGTGCGGGTCCCCGGCCTGACGCGAGTGCCCATGCCACGCAGCTGAACTGGCGGGACGCCCGCGCAACCGGTTCACTGTCTCTATGGCACCCACGGATCAGCGGCGTAGTTCGGCACGGCCACCGGTACCGGGTTCGACGCGATCGCCCGCGGAACTCATCGTCGTCACCCATGGCGCGGCGCGTCCCATCGGCCCGATCGCCTTGCGGGACAGCGCCGCCGGTCGATCCCATCTCCAGGCGACGCTGCCCGGCGGCGCCCGGCTGTCCCCGATCTTCGGTCCGGCCGACCGGCTGCCGGGGCGGTTGCGCGGCACCGACCAGGAATCGATCGGCGCGCAGTACCTGAACTACTTCGCCGTGCTCGGCGTCGCCGACGACCTCGAAGTGGTTGCCGAACAGTTGCGGGATGACGATGCGGTGGCCGGCGCCTACGTCAAGCCACCGGCGGAACCGCCCATCGCGCCGCTGTCCGCGGTGTCCGCTTCGATGGCCGCGGCCCCCGCGGTGACGCCGGATTTCCAAGGCAGGCAAGGATATCTGGATGCCGCGCCGACCGGTATCGACGCGCGCTGGGCGTGGAGCAGGCCCGGCGGGCGCGGAACGGGCGTGCGGGTGATCGACGTCGAAGGCGCGTGGCGGTTCACCCACGAGGACCTGACCCAGAATCAGGGTGGCGTCATCGGCGGCGAACCGTCCGCCGACGAAGGCTGGCGCAACCACGGCACCGCGGTCGCGGGGGAAATCAGCGGCGACGTCAACGCTTTCGGCATCACCGGGATCGCGCCCGAGGCCACCATCCGGGCGGTCTCGGTGTTCGGCCCCGGATCGGCCACGGCGATCCGCACCGCCGCCGACGCGTTGCACCCCGGCGACATCATCCTCATCGAACTGCACCGGCCCGGACCGCGCCGCAACTACCAGGGCCGCCCCGACCAGCTGGGTTACATCGCCATCGAATGGTGGCCCGACGACCTCGCCGCCATCCGCTACGCCACCGCACGCGGCGTCATCGTGGTGGAAGCGGCGGGTAATGGCGGCGAGGACCTCGACGCCGCGCTCTACGACACCCGCCCGAGCGGTTTCCCGGAGACGTGGCGCAACCCGTTCCGCGGCGGCGCCGCCGATTCCGGCGCGGTGCTGGTGGGCGCGGGCGCACCGCCGCCAGGCACGCACGGCCGCGACCACGGCCCGGCCCGGTCCCGATTGGCGTTCTCCAACTACGGCTCCCGCGTGGACGCGCAAGGCTGGGGACGCGAGGTGACCACCACCGGATACGGCGACCTGCAGGGCGGCGGCGACGAAGACTACTGGTACACCGACGAATTCAGCGGCACCTCGAGCGCGTCACCGATCGTCGTCGGCGCGCTCGCCTGCTACCTGGGCATCACCGCCGAGTCCGGGCTACGCGACCCTGCGGGAGTGCGCGAACTGCTGCGCGCGACCGGCTCCCCGCAGACCGACGCCCCCGGCCGCACCGTCGCCCAGCGCATCGGCAACCTGCCCGATATCCGCGCCATGGTGGGCGAGCCCTGACGACCCACGACGGCCGACCGACGCAGGTGACCCGGCCATCCGCAGACCCCACGCATACGGCCCTGTCCCACATAGGTTCTGTACGCCTCACATAGTCGGTGCCTATGTGAGGAGTGCAGACGGTGTGTGGGAAGGGGCATCACGGCCGGGTTCACGCCGCGGTCGGTCGGTGAACCGCGGCACAACATTCGATGGCGTGCAGCCGATGTCGGGTTGAACTCTGTGTTTGCCGTGCCTGCCGCATGGCATGCCTTGTGGCGGTTCAGCATTGGGTGCGCAAGAGACTTGCGAGACGAGGACATACCCGTTGACCTGCACCGCAACGGCCGGACTTCTGGTCAGGGCCGAACCACCGAGATGCCTTCACCCGCAGCCGAATTGCCGCCTCGCCGGGTTTGCGCGGAGTGTCGGCGGCGCCGAAATGCCGGTATGGTTTCGGCGCGCGCAGGTGCCCGAATGCTGTCGCGAGATCCGACCGAGCACATCGAGGAGAGCTGGTGGCTGTCGACACCGTCCGCGAAGAACAAGCGATCCGCCGGTTGACCGACAGCCTGGTCGAGAACTACACCGAAACCCACTCCGCCGAACAGATCCAGACCGCGATCGGCTCGGCTCGGCAGCGTTTCGACGGGCGTCCCGTGCGGGAGTTCGTGCCGATCCTCGTCGAACGGATCGTGCGCAGAGAGCTCGAGCCCGAATCGGCGGAGGCCCCGACCGAGCGGGTCGCGGTCGCTCCGGCGACGAGCGAGCGTCCGGATCTCACCGCTCGGCTACGCCAGTTCCCGCGCAATGGCAAGCTCGCGCTGCTCGGCGGCGCGCTGGCCGTCGTCGCACTGCTGGTCGTCGTGCTGGTGATGCGTCAGCCCGATCCCGCCCCCTCCGCGGCTTCGACTCCGGCGCTGACCACCGTGCACGGCGTCGTCGGCTCGGAGAAGATGGCGTTCTTCGAAGACCCCCGCGTCGTCGAAGCCCTCGCCCGGCACGGACTGAAGGCCGAGGTGGAGCCCGCGGGTTCCCGCCAGATCGCTTCGATCGACCTGGCGAACCACAGCTTCGCGTTCCCCTCCAGCGCACCCGCCGCCGAGCGGATCCAGCGCGCCCGCAACGTCGCCACCAAGTACACGCCGTTCGCCTCGCCGATGGCGATCGCCACCTTCCGTCCGATCGCCGACCTGCTCACCGCGGCGGGCGTGGTCCGGCCGGGTCCGGTGTCGACCTTCGACATGGCTCGCTACCTCGAGCTGGTCGGCCGCAACACCGAGTGGGCGCACCTGCCCGACAACACCGCCTATCCGGTGCGCAAGAACATCCTGGTCTCCACCACCGACCCGCGGACCTCCAACTCCGCGGCGATGTACCTGGCCATCGCCGGGTTCGTGGCCAACGACCGCGCGGTCGTGCAGGGCGCGGAGGCCGAGAAGCGGGTGCTGCCGATCGTCTCGCGACTGTTCACCGGCCAGGGTTACGCGGAGAACTCGAGCGCGGGCCCGTTCCAGGAGTACCTCACCGCGGGGATGGGCCCGACGCCGCTGGTGATGATCTACGAAGCCCAGTTCGTCGAGGCCGCCGTGCAGGGACAGCTGAAGCCGGACATGGTGCTGACCTACCCGTCGCCGACGGTGCTGTCCACCCACACGCTGGTGCCGCTGGACGAATCCGGCGATCGGCTCGGCCGCCTGCTGTCCACCGATCCGGAGCTGCAGCGGCTGGCCGCCGAACACGGCTTCCGCACCGGAGACGCGGCACAGTTCGCGCAGGTCACCGCCGAGAACAAAGTGCCGGTGCCCGCGAATCTGATCGATGTGGTCGACGCGCCGACGTTCGAGACCATGGAGCACCTGCTCGACGGGGTCACTCAGTCGTATAACTGAAGTGTTGCGTTCGGGCGTATCGTGACGATGATCCAAGTGTAAACGGAAGTGTGACCGAGGGCCCGAGCGCGCAGCGCACGGATCGGCCCCGGCGAGTAGCCGGAACGCGGGGAATCGAGTAGCCCGGCACTCGTGGCTGTGACCGGGTTTGGTGCCACTCTCCCTATCTATAGGGGTTGGAGAGAGAGGAGCCCCAACGATGTTCGGCATACACACCCACGCGATCGAGCGATCGAGCGCCACGGAGGGCGCCACCGGCACGCACGCCATGCTGGTGTTCGGCACGGGCGTGGACTGCTACCTTTCGTATCTGCCGACGTTCGAGGCGCGGCACAATTTCCAGGTGCTGCTCGCGGTAGACCTCGACGAGCACGGTTGCCGCGCGCTCGGCGCCGACCGCAGGATCGGTTACGAGGGATTCCACACCTTCGAACCCGAGTTCTTCCCGCTCACCGAGCTGGATCCGCACGGCGATCGGCCGCGCACCGAGCTGCGCGGCACGCTGTACCGGGGGCACCTGGAACGCGGCGGGCCGATCGTCGGTCGCGATGTCGTGGCCACGGTCCGCAATGTCGTCTACTTCGCCGAACTCCAGCCGTACGGCGATGACGAGCTGCTGACGCACCTGTGCTTCGGCCGTCCCGGCCGGCTGTATCTGGCGCACCGCATCGCGCGGCGGCCAAGCTTCGATCAGATCGTGGCCGTGCGCCTGATCCCCGGCACCGTCACCGACATGCTCGGCAGGCCGCTGTCCGACGACGTGCACGAGCGCGGTTTCGACACTGCGCAGCCGATCATTTTGGGGCAGCGCGAGTTCCACGGTCAGCGGCTGCGGACCGGGGAGATCGCGGTGGCGGCGTTCCGCGCAACCCCGTCGGCAGGCGGTGCGCAGGGTTTCCTCGCCGAACTCGCGGTCGAACGCCAGATCTACCTGGAGGTCGCGGATCTGGGCTGACGCCCGCCGATCCGCGTGGTCAATACGCCGGAGGTCGCGGACCGCCCCGACTTCGCCCGGTTCGCGAATCGCTCCGACGGAGGACGCGTGCGGGCCGGTGCGGCCGCTAGCGTCGAAACATGTCCGGTGCCACCGAATCCGTGCTGCCCGCCGCGACCACCGGACGGCGGATCGCGGAACTCGATATCCTGCGCGGTTTCGCGCTGTTCGGAATCCTGATCACCAACGTCACCGTCGCCACGGCGCTGTGGTCGTTCGACGGAACCCGCGACCGACCGCGCGAGCACTACCAGGGCGCCGTCGACCACCTGGTCACCGGCGTCGTGGACGCGCTGTTCGCCGGACGGTTCTACCTGCTGTTCGCGTTCCTGTTCGGCTACTCGTTCACCTTGCAGATCGCGGCGGCGCAGCGGGCGGGCGCGTCGGCCAACGCGCGGCTGCTGCGTCGGTGCGCGGCGCTCATGGCGATCGGGCTCGCGCACGTCTTTCTGCTCTGGATCGGCGACATCCTGACCCTGTACGCGATGCTGTGCCTGGTCTTGATCCTGTTGCGCAAGCTGCGGCCGCGCACCGCGCTGATCACCGGTGGCGTGCTGTACGCGCTGTGGTGCCTGTGGGCGTTCGTGCCGGGGGGCGGCGCCGACCCGTACCAGGCGCTGGCCCAGTTCATCGACCTGCCCGCGATGCGCGAGGGCTACACCGGCGGTTTCGCCGACACCCTGGACACCCAGCTGTCCTACGCGCCGCTCTTTCTGCTGCTCACCTGGCTCGCGCAAGGAATGACCAGCCTCGGGCTGTTCCTGATCGGCATGGCGGCGGGTAAACGGGGTTTGTTCGAGGACGGCGAGACACTGGATCGATGGGCGCCGCGCGTGCTGGCGATCGGGCTGGGGATCGGTGTGCCGATCTCGGCGGTGACGTTCGCGATCTCGGTCGGTGGGGATGGGCCGTGGTGGTGGATCGGGGTGCAGGAGTTGGTGAATCCGGTGATGACCTTCGCCTACATCGCGGGCATCGTGCTGCTCGCCCGCGCACCACGCACGGGGCGGGCGATCGCCCGGCTCGCGCCCGCGGGACGGATGGCGGCCTCGAACTACATCGGGCAGTCGATCGTGTTGATGGCGCTCTACACCGGGTACGGACTCGCGCTCGCAGGCAAGGTGCCGCCCGCCGGAGTGATCGCGCTGGCGCTGCTGACCTACGCGGCTCAGCTCGCGCTCAGCGCGTGGTGGCTGCGCGAGCACCGGTACGGTCCGGTGGAATGGCTGTTGCGGGCGGTCACCTACCTGCGCGTACCCGCGTGGCGTAATCCGGATCACGTCCCGGCGAAAGAGGGTTGACGCCAGCGGGATTGGGCCGCTAACTTGGCAGACCTCATGGGTTTGATTTTCCTGTTCTCCTGATCGCGCCGCACGCGTCGAGCCTCGCTCCGCGTCGGTAATCCCCGCACCCTCCACGCCGCTGCCGCGGTCGTCTTCTCGTGTGCGGGTTCCCCATCGATCCGGCCGGTCGGCCGAGAACAGGAGATCGCCCATGCTTACCGCTCAACTCACCCTCTCCGACGTCACCAAACGCTACGACGACCGAATCGTGCTCGACCGCGTCTCGCTAACCGTCAAGCCCGGCGAGACCGTCGGCATCATCGGCGACAACGGGTCGGGCAAATCGACACTGTTGCAGGTCATCGCCGGGCGCGAACGCCCGGACAACGGGACGGTGACCGTCACCGCTCCCGGCGGAATCGGTTATCTCGCACAGACTCTCGGACTCCCGGGATCGGCGACGGTGGCCGACGCGATCGACCTGGCGCTGGCCGACCTGCGCGAGCTCGAGAACCGCTTGCGTGCCGCGGAGGCGGCGCTCGCGCTACCCGGGCCCGTCGAGGAACAGCTGGACGCCTACGGCGAGTTGCTCGCTCGTTTCGAGGCGCGCGGCGGCTACCACGCCGACAACCGGGTCGACATCGCGCTCACCGGCCTCGGCCTGCCCGGACTGGATCGCTCGCGACGGCTGGACACCCTGTCCGGCGGTGAACGATCCCGGCTGGCGTTGGCCGCGACCCTCGCGGCGGCGCCGGAACTGCTGCTGCTCGACGAGCCGACCAACGACCTGGACGACCGGGCCGTGGCCTGGCTCGAACAACACCTGCGCGGGCATCGCGGCACCGTCGTCGCGGTTACCCACGACCGGGTGTTCCTGCAGCGCATCACCTCCACCATCCTGGAGGTGGCCGAAGGCGCGGTGACCCGGCACGGTGACGGCTACGCGGGTTACCTCGCCGCCAAGGCCGCGCAGCGTCGTCGTCGCGAGCAGGAGTACGCCGACTGGAAGTCCGAGCTGGCCAGGAACCGTCGCCTGGCGCAGTCCAATGTCGTTCGCCTCGAGGCGATTCCGCGGAAGCTGCCGCTCGCGGTGTTCGCCGCGGGACCGTTTCGCGCACGGGGGCGCGACCACGGGGCGATGTCGCGGATCCGCAACGCCAAGGAGCGGGTGGCGCGGCTGACCGACAACCCGGTCTGCGCGCCGCCGGATCCGTTGCGGTTCGGCGCCGACCTCGCCAGGGCGAGCGAGCCCGAAATATCCGGTGCGGTAGCGGAACTCGCCGACATCGCCGTCGCGGGCAGGCTGCGGCTGGACGGGCTGCGCATCGCCGACGGGGAACGGCTGCTCATCACCGGACCCAACGGGGCGGGCAAGAGCACTCTGCTTCGGGTCCTCGCCGGTGAGCTCGCTCCCGACCGAGGGTCGGTGCGGGTCGAGGGGCGCGTCGGTTTCCTTCGGCAGGAGGAACTGCCGTGGCCGCCGCGGCTGACGGTGCTGGAGGCCTTCGCGCTGGGTCGCCCCGGACACCCGGACGAACACGCCCACACACTGCTGTCCATGGGCCTGTTCCACCCCGCGGAACTGCGGCTGCGTCTCGACGAACTGTCCTACGGGATGCGTCGCAGGCTCGAACTGGCTCGGCTCGTCGCCGAACCCGCCGACCTGCTGCTGCTCGACGAGCCGACCAACCACCTCGCCCCGGCCCTGGTGGAGGAACTGGAGGACGCGCTGGCCGACTACCCCGGCGCGGTCGTGGTGGTGACCCACGACCGCGCCATGCGAAACCGCTTCGGCGGCAACCGAATGGAGATGTCGGCGGGTGCGCTCGCGGCCTGAAGGTGCTCCGGGGTGCGATCGCCGAACTCGACACCTACACAGGTCGGGTCGCTGTCGCGGTGAGCCGAAGGTAGACAAGGGCGCTCGCGGCCAGGACGGTGCCGGTGGCGAACATGGTGGTCGCGCCGTGATCGGTGGTGAGGCCACCGAGCAGGGTGCCGACTCCGATGCCGAGGTAGATGCCGGAGGCGTTGAGCGCCACCACGAGTCCGGACTCCTGCGGGGCAGCGTCGATGAGCCGATGCTGCTGGGCAGGGGTCTGGCACCAACTGGCCGCACCCCACGCCATCGCGAGCGCCCCCACCAGCATCGGCGCGCGCGTGCCGGTGGCCGCGAGGACGCCCATGCCGCCCAAGGCTGTGGCCATGGTCGAGTAACCGGCGGTGAGCACGCGCGTCGAGCCCCAGCGGTCGGTGGCGTAGCCGGACACCAGATTGCCCGCGACCGCGCCGATTCCGTAGAGGCACAGCATCCACGCGATGCTCGAAGCGCCGATACCCAGTGCGCCGAGCGCGGGCACCGCGTAGGCGTAGGCGACGTAGGCCGCGGCCATGCCCAGCACGGTCAGCGGTAGGACCTTCGCGACGGTTCGGTCGCGCAACACCGACAATCGCGTGGTCAGCGGCACGCCAGGACTGCCGGGCACGAACGGCACCCATGCCGCCACCCCCGCCGCCGCCAGCAGGCACAGCGCGGCGACACCGGCCAAGGCCGTGCGCCAGCCCAGCCACTGCCCGAGCGCGTTCCCCAAGGGGACGCCGAGCGCGGTCGCGACGGTCAGTCCGCCCACGACCACCGCCAGCGCCCGCGCTCGCGTGTCGGGACGCACTAGTGCCGCGGCCACCGCGCCCGCGGTCGGTGTGAACGCCGCCGCGCCGGCAGCGGCCAGGACCCGGGTCAGCAGCAGGATCGAAAAGGTCGGCGCGAGAGCCGATCCGAGGTTGGCGACAGCGAGCACCAGCAAGGCGGTGACCAACAACCCCCGCCGCGGCGCCCGCGCGGTGACCGTGGCCAGCACCGGCGAGCCCAGCGCGTATCCGGCGGCGAAGACCGTCACCGCCGAACCGGCCGCCGCGGTGGACACCTCCAGATCGGCGGCCAGGTCCGGGAGGAATCCGGCCAGAACGAACGCGTCGGTGCCGACGGCGAAGGTGCCCAACGCCAGAATCAGCGTGCGGCGCAACCCATTCGACCGGGTCTCGCGAGATATAATCAGGATATCTGACATCCCGAATTCCTTTCGAAAGAAGCCCGGCCGGTGGCCGGGCAGGTGTTCCTCGGGTGTGCTTCAGGCGGTCAGCTGCTCATAGAACCGCCGCGCCCGTCTGGGCGCGTTCGGCGGGGCATCGGCGATCAGATCCGCGATGGTCTGACTCGTCAGCTCGCGCCGCCACGCCAGCTCGGCGCGGCGCATCGCGGTAGCGATCCCGCACGGTTCGGCGAATTCGGACTTGGCCGCGGTCTCGCCGGCTCCGCGCCGACGGATCTCGGTGCAGCGGAACGCGCCCGTGCGGCCTTCGACCGCGGCGACGACGTCCATCAACGTGATGCGCTCTGGCGTCTTCGCCAGCCGGTATCCGCCGCGCGCGCCAGGAGCGGACTCGAGGATCCCTTCCCGCACCAGCGGTTGCAGCCGCTTCTTCAGATACTCCGGCGGCAACTCGAACATCTCCGCGAGCCGAGAGGTGGCGATCGGCGCATGGTCGTCGAGCCAGGCCAGCACCATGCAACAGTGCAATCCCCACTCCACCCCTTCACCCATCATCATGAATAGGGATGGTACATGTCCCGAATTTCCCGACGAAATCTTCGCGGCATCTACGGTGATCGTTCACGTCGGTAGGTGGTTGGGGGAGTTGGGGACCGGGATGTCGAACTGCCAGGGGCCGGGGAGGCCCGGGCGGGCGGCGGCCTGGGTGTGTAGGTGCAGATAGTCCGCACGGGGGACGTCGATGGCGCCGAGGGAGGTGAGGTGACGGGAGGTGACTTGGCAGTCGATCAGGGCGAAATCCCAGGCGGCCAGTTGGGCACAGAGCCAATACAGCGCGACCTTGGAGGTGTCACGGGCGCGGGAGAACATGGACTCCCCAGCGAAGGAGCGGCCGCACGCGACGCCGTAGAGGCCGCCGACAAGGTCGCCGTCGCGCCATACCTCGACCGAGTGCGCATGACCGAGGTGGTGCAGTCGCAGGTAGGCTGCCAGCATGTCCGAGCCGATCCAGGTTCCGGCCTCTTTGCCACGCGGTTCGGCGCATTTCGACATCACCTCGGCGAAGGCGCGATCCATGGTCACCCCGTAATCGGCGTTGGCGACAGATCGGCGATGGGACCTGGTCACCCGCAGGTTGGTCGGCACCAGAATGCTCCGCGGGTCCGGACAGTACCAGTGGATAACTTCGCCCGGGTTGTACCAGGGAAAGATGCCCGCGGCATAGGCGACCAACAGCCGTTCTGGCGACAGATCCCCGCCGAAAGCGACCAGTCCGGACGGATCCGCGAACTCGACAGGTGGGAAAGGCTGGTCTGGATCGACCAGATACATCCGCATCAGGTCGCTGGCGTCGGTCACCGGACAGACATTACCGACCTCAGCGACCAACCTCAGGCTGCGACGACAGGACCAACCGTCGCACGGGATCCCGGACGTAGACTGGCCGGTTTCCGCCCGACGGTGGAGCGGTCGACGGTTAGTCGGCGCTGGGGAACCTGGCCTCGCCCGGCTTTTGGCGGTCCGCGTTCTCGATGAGTTCGGAGATACGTGCTGCGGGGACGGGGACGCCGGGGGTTTGCAGGGTCCAGCGGAAGAATTCGTCGAGGTTCATGGCGGGGCGGGCGCCGAGGTAGGGCTCGATGTAGACCGGGGTGTTGGGTTCGCTGCGCCAACTGGTGGCGAGGGGGCCGATGTCCACGGCGTCGTAGCCGAGCATGTCCAGCAACCGGGTGGCCTCGGATTTGGCCTCGGCGTGGTCACCTGCGATGGGTAGGGCGCTGCGGTCCGGGGCGTTCGCGGGGCGGGCGAGGGAGAGCAGCTGGTGCGGGGTGATGTTGTTGAATACCTTGACCACCAGTGCTTCCGGGAGGTGGCGTTGCAGGAGGGCGCTGGAAGTCAGTGTGCCCGTGTCGAGTTCGGTCAGGTGGCCGTCGCGCTCGGGGTAGTAGTTGGCGGTGTCCAGCACCGTTTTGCCCGACAGCGCGTCGGCGGGGAGCTGCGCGAAGGCGGTGAGCGGGATCGCGGCGACCACCAGGTCCGCGGCGCGCGCCGCTTCTGCCGGGGTGGCCGCTCGGGCGCGGCCGCCGAGTTCGGCGACCAGGTCGGCGAGGGTCTCGGGGCCTCGCGAATTACTCAGGACAACCTCGAGCCCCGCCGAAACGGCAAGGCGGGCAACGGAAGACCCGATCATTCCGCTGCCGATCAATCCGAGTGTGTGCGGCACAGATTTCTCCGTTCGTTCGTGTGGATGCCGGAACCGGCGAGCGCAGGGACGCGCGTCCATCAGCATGGAACCGCCGCGATCACCGAACCAGGCCAGTACTTTGCATACTCACGGCGTGATCACCCACCGCGCTCGGGCGTAGCGTTGTCACGTGGACGACCGGACAGAGCTGAGCGAGTTCCTCAAGTCGCGCCGCGCGCGCCTGCGCCCGGAAGACGTCAGACTGCGCGACTACGGGGGAGTGCGCCGAGTCGCCGGTCTGCGGCGTGAGGAGTTGGCGCGCGTCGCGGGCGTCAGCATCGCGCACTACACGCGCCTGGAACAGGGCAGAAGCGAGAGTGTCTCGAACGAGGCATTGAATGCGATCGGCGCGGCACTGCGCTTGGACACCGACGAATTGGCCTACCTGCACCGGATCGCACGGCGCCCCACGCCGTGTGCGCAGGACACCCCCTCGCCGGACGCGCTCGCCGGCTTGCGCTACCTGTTGAAGTCGTTCGTGATGACACCGGCGCTGCTGATCGGCAAGCACACCCAGATCGTCGGCTGGAACGAGCTCGCCGTTGCGGTCTTCGGCGACTTTCCCGCACTGCCCGAAGACCGCCGCACGCTATCGCACCTGCTGTTCACCGAGCCCTACCTGCGCGACCTGCACCGCGCCGAGTGGGCGCGGGCGGCACGCGAGCACGTGGCGCACCTGCGCGTGCTGCTCGGACGGTATCGCGGCGACCGCGAACTCGCGGCACACATCGACCGAATGCGTGATCTCAGTACCGATTTCGCGCGCATGTGGGCGGAACACCAGGTCGCACGGTTTCGGTCCGGGATATACGTGCTGGACCATCCGATCGCGGGTGAACTCACGCTGCACCGCGAACTGGTCTCACTACCCGACGCGCCGTCGTGCTGCGGCCTGGACCTGTTCGCCGCCGAACCGGGCTCCCCGTCCGAGCGGGCGCTGCGGAGGCTCGGAGACCGACTACCGGTGGCCGCCGACTAGAGCAATCCGCCGAACCGTCGCAGCAGGACGAGAGTGTCGACCACGCCTCAGCTCTCGATGAAGCGGACGAACCCCGAGCGACTCAACGACTCACCACGTTCTCGCGCTCCACATGCGACAGCTTCTCGGGATTGCGCACGACGTACAGCCCGGTGACCAACCCGTCGTCGATCCGCATCGCGACGACGCTGTCGAGCTCGTCGTCGAACCGGACGATCAGCGCGGGCCAGCCGTTGACCTGCACCTGCTCGACCGACACCTCGGCGTCGAGCCGACCGAAGCCGACGCCGAGCAAACGAGCGACCCGGTGCGCCCCGACGACGGGCCGCTGTACGGCTTGAACGACGCCACCACCGTCACCCAGGAGCACGACGTCCGGCGCGAGAATGTCGACCAGACTCTGCAGATCGCCCGTTTCGATCGCCCGCTGAAACGCCTCGAGCGCACCGCGGGTCTCGGCAGGCGAAACGACACCGCGCGGCCGACGCGCGGCGACGTGCTCCCGCGCGCGGTGGGCGATCTGGCGAACCGCGGCCTGGCTCTTGTCGACGGCTGCGGCGATCTCGTCGTACCCCACGTCGAACACCTCGCGCAGCACGAACACCGCACGCTCGGTCGGCGTGAGCGTCTCCAGTACCAACAGCATCGCCATCGACACGCTGTCGGCCAACTCCACGTCTTCGGCCACATCCGGCGCGGTCAGCAGCGGCTCGGGCAGCCACGGACCCACGTAGGACTCCTTGCGGCGGCCGAGCGTACGCAACCGGATCAGCGCCTGACGGGTGGTGATCCGAACCAGATACGCACGCCGATCCCGCACTTCGTCGAGATCGACGCCGACCCACCGCAGCCAGGTCTCCTGCAGGACGTCCTCGGCGTCGGCGGCCGAGCCGAGCATCTCGTAGGCGACGGTGAAGAGCAGGTTGCGGTGCGCGACGAACGCCGCCGTGGCGGCGTCGGGTCCGCCGTCCTCGGTTTCCGGCAACGTGCTGGCCATGGGTGGCTCCTGTCTCTTCGCTCTCGACTATGTCACCCACCAGATGCCGGTCCCCACCGTTTTGTGACACCCCGGCGGTAATGACCTGCGTCACCCCGCAGGGCGATCAGTGCGCTGTCAGTGCGTTGTCAGCGGCGGTCGGCATCGTCATGGGCGTTCCACGAACACGAAAGGAAACGCCCGATGTCCGATGTCACCCTGTCCGAATTCGTCGAAGCAGCCGCCATGAAGTACGGCATTCCCGGTCTCGCAGTCGGCGTGCTGGTCGACGGCCGCGAAGTCTTCGCCTGCCACGGCGTCACCAGCCTGGACGACCCGCAGCCGGTCGACAGCGACACGCTGTTCCAGCACAGCTCGATCACCAAGACCTTCACCGCGACGGCGCTGATGCGACTGGTCGCGGAAGGGCGCGTCGAACTGGATGCTCCGGTGCGCGAGTACGTCCCCGAGCTCGCACTCGCCGACGAGGACGCAGCCAACACGATCACGGTGGCGAACCTGCTCAACCACACCGCGGGACTGGACTGGAACCTCGCCGTCGACACCGGCGACGGCGCGGACGCGCTGGCCGAATTCGTCGCCCGCCTCCCGGAACTCGGCCTGATCGCCGCGCCCGGCGAGCGAGCCTCCTACAGTCAGGCCGGATACAACCTGGCCGGGCGGATCGTGGAGAAGGTCACCGGGCAGTCGTTCGAGCAGGCCGTCGCCGAGCTCGTCTTCGCGCCGATCGGCCTGTCGCACAGCTTCTTCGCCGAGCACGAGATCACCGCCCGCCGGTTCGCCGAAGGACACAACGCCGAGGCGGACGGTTCGCTGACGGTCGCGCGCCAATGGCGGCCCTCGCGCGCCAACAACCCGGGCGGCGGCCTCGCATCCTCGGCGGCCGACCAATTACGCTGGGCCCGTTTCCATCTCGGCGACGGCGGCGCGGTATTGCCCGCCGAGAGTCTGCTCGCGATGCGTCGTCCGACCGTCGCGCTGCGGGCGAGCTCGTTCGGCGACGCCATCGGCATCGGCTGGTTCCTGCGCGACATCGACGGTGTGCGGGCCATCGGGCACGGCGGGTCCGGCAACGGACAGTTCGCCGAACTGCTCATCGTCCCCGAACGCGACTTCGCGATCGTCGTGATGTCCAACGCCGGGCCCGAGGGCATCGCCTGCAACCAGGCGATCGTCCGCTGGGCGCTCGAGCACTACCTGAACGTCATCGACCGCGACGCCGAACCGCTGCCCTACGACGCGACACGCGCCGCGGAACTGACGGGCACCTACGACATCGACGCGATGACACTCGTCATCGCCGCCGACGCGACCGGCCTCAGCCTCGCGGTCGGCATCAAGCCGGAGATCCGAGCGGCCTCGGATCAGGAGATGCCGCCGGACTACCCGGCCGCCGCCATCGGTCTGCTGCCAGGCGACGAATACATCGTCACCGACGGCGGCCTGCGCGGACAGCTCGGCTACTTCTCCCGCGACGAGCACGGCCGGATCGTCGGCGTCGACCTCGCTGGCCGACTGTTCCGGCGCGTCGCCGCATGAGATCGGCCGCGGTGGGCGCGGCGCCTACAGCGCCCACCGCGGGAGGCGCCGCGCCCACCTCGCCTACGGCGCAACCAAAGCCGCCGGCCAGTCGCTGGCGGTGTCGTTGGCGCCGCACGGCATCGCCGTCGCGTCGGTCGCCCCGGATTCGTCGCCACCGAGGGGGTGGCCGACCGCGTCACCGCGGAGGTCGAGGCCCAGAGCCCGTTCGGTGGAAGTGATCTTGTGGCAGCGCGCGCCGTGTTAGCGTCGCGAAGCCGAAGCATCTTGTTCAGTTCGTGTGGTTCCGCTGATCGCCGTCGGCGCTGTTCCGCCCGACGGCTCCGTTCGTCAGCTCGACATCGAACGCAGTACCCGTCGCGAGAACAGGAGCACTGCTGTGAGCAAGCATCGATCTTCCCTCGGTATCGCGGTCCTGGCCGCGGCACTAGCCTGCGCGGTACCCGGCTGCGGCGACGACACGTCGAACTCGTCCGCCCCAAGCCCGGCCGTCAGCAGCACGGGGCACGGCCCGGCGAAGAACCCGTACCTGGCGGCCGAGAAATACGCCGTGACGCACCTGGACTCCGGCCAGTCCGACAGCTTCGCCGATCCCGTGCCGCGCGGCACGTTCCGTGTCGACCCGCAACAGATGCCGCGGGTGGCCACCGGCCCGGTCAACATCATCACGCTGGCCTCGCCGTCGGAGAAGTACATGTGGATCTCGTCGAGCGCCGGCGTGCGATACGTGGACGTCTCGGATCGCGGGTTCCGCGAGGTCGCTGCCATGGACGCGCCCGGCGTGCAACCCATCCCGCCGCAGGCGCTCGACGAGGTGCTCGGCCAGACGTTCACCGACACCGCCCAGATCCAGAACGCCATCCGCGACTACTGGGGCGGGGCGACCTGGCAGCGCATCGCCAACGGCGTCTACGGCTTGGTGGACAAGGACAATCGCGTCTACTACACCACCCAGAACTCCGAACTCGTCATCTTCGGCCTGAACAACAACGACAAGCCAGAAGAGGGCATCCGGGTCGTCAAGAGTTTCGACTTCAAACCGCTGCTCGGCGCGGGCGGCACCTCGCTCGGCATCCCAGAGAACATCGTCGGCGTCAACATGACCTACGACGGCCACCTCATCGTCGTCTCCTCGCGCGGTCTGATCGCCATCGACCGCGAACTGTCGGGACAACCGCAGCAGATCCGCTTCGGCGACGACGAGACCATCTCCAACTCGATCGCCGTCGACGAGAAGGGCGGCATCTACGTCGCCTCCGACAAGATCATGCGCAAGGTCGCGTGGACCGGATCCAAGCTGTCCACCGAGGAAGCCGACGGCGCCTGGTCCGCGCCCTACGATTTCGGCCGCCAGCCACCCGCGGTGAAGTTCGGCATCGGCACCGGATCGACGCCGACGCTCATGGGCTTCGGCGAGGACTCCGACGAACTCGTCGTGATCACCGACGGCGCCGACCACATGAAGCTGGTCGCCTTCTGGCGCAACGAGATCCCCGAGGGCTTCCAGCCCAAGGCCGGCGCCGAGTCCAATCGCATCGCCGACCAGATCGAGGTGACGGCGGGCCTTCCCGAGCCGAAGCCCGAGTTCATCCAGAGCGAGCAGTCCGTGGTCGTGCACGACTACGGCGCGTTCGTCGTGCAGAACATCGGCGCGGGCGGCGACCCGGACCGGTTGGTCGACGTGCTCGCCAACGGTCCGGTCGAGGAACCGCCGCACGGCATGCAACGCTTCGAATGGGATCCGACCGCGGACAAGTGGACCTCGGCGTGGGAGCGCGGTGACGTGGTGTCCACCTCGATGGTGCCCGCGGTGTCGACCGAGGCCGGGATCGTGTTCGTCAACGGCTACAGCAAGGCCGACGGTTGGGAGGTCACCGGCCTGGACTGGGAGACCGGAGAGACCGTGCACCGCACCATCTTCGGGCAGTCGAACTACGGCAACGGCGCGTACGCGATCATCGAGGCGTTCCCCAATGGCGACCTGCTGTTCAACAGCGTCGGCGGCCCGTTCCGGGCGAAACTCGACAAGTAGCGCGAAAAGCGATGGCCCCGACCGAGTTCCGGTCGGGGCCAGCGCGTGTGCTCGCGAGCCTAGCGCACGAAGGTCGACGCGCGTTCGGCCAGGTCCAGCAGCGGCTGCGGGAACACACCGAGCACCAGGGTCGCCACGGCGGTCAGCAAGACGATCGCCTGGGTGAGCGCGGGCGTGACCACCACCGGGGCATCCGTCGGGGGATCGGTGAAGAACATCAACACGATCACGCGGACGTAGAAGAACGCCGCGACGGCGCTCGAGATGACGCCGACGATGACGAGCGTGACGGCGTCACCGGAAGCGGCCGCCTCGAACACCGCGAACTTGCTGACGAACCCACTGGTCAGCGGCAGACCGGCGAAGGAGAGCAGCAGCAGCGCGAAAACCGCGGCGAGCCAAGGGGAGCGGCGGCCGAGTCCGGCCCACTGCGCCAGCGCGGTCGCCTCGTCACCGTCGGGCTCGCGGACCAGGCTCACCACCGCGAACGCACCGAGTGTGCCAAGCCCGTAGGCGACCAGATAGAACAGCACCGCCGCGACGCCCGCGTCGTTGGCGGCGACCAAACCGGTGAGGATGAAGCCCGCGTGCGCCACCGACGAATACGCCAGCATCCGCTTCACGTCGGTCTGGGTCACCGCGAGTACCGCGCCGACCACCATCGTCGCGATCGCGACCGCGGCGAGCACCGGCCGCCAGTCGTCTCGCAGACCCGGCACCGCTACTTGCAGGATGCGCAACATGGCGCCGACCGCGGCGATCTTGGTGGCGGCCGCCATGAACGCGGTGATCGGGGTCGGCGCGCCCTGGTACACGTCGGGGACCCAGGATTGGAACGGCACCGCGCCGATCTTGAACAACAGCCCGACCGCCAGCATCGCCACGCCGAGCAGCGCCAGCATCGCGTCGGACGGCTGCGCGGCGATGGCGTCGGCGATCCCGGCCAGCCGCACCGTGCCCGCCTGCCCGTACAGCAGCGCGACGCCGTACAGGAAGAACGCCGACGAGAACGCCCCGAGCAGGAAGTATTTCAGCGCCGCCTCCTGGGAGAGCAGTCGCTTGCGCCGCGCCAGCCCGCACAGCAGATACAGCGGCAGCGACAGCACTTCCAGCGCGACGAACATGGTCAGCAGATCGTTCGACGCGGGGAAGAGCAGCAGGCCGCCGATCGCGAGCAGCGTCAGCGGGAAGACCTCGGTGGTCGCGATGCCCGCGCGGATCGCGGCCTGTTCGTCCGCGCTGCCCGGAACCGCCGATGCCTGCGGGGTGAACGCGTCCGCGCCGCGACCGACGGTCGCCGCGGCCAGGCTCCAGGTGCCAGGCCCGGAACGCGCCCGCGGTTGCGCGCCGCGTTCGGCGATGAACAGCACGCCGAGGATCGACACCACCAGGATGGTGCCCTGCAGGAACAGTGTCACCCCGTCGATCGCGACGGCCCCTGCCACCGCGGTGGTTTCGGTGCCTGCCAGCCGGACGACGGCCGCCAACGCCGCCGCGAGACCGATCAGGCTGAGCCACAGGTGGGTGCCGTAGCGGTATCGCCGCGCGACGAACGCCTCGACCAGGACCGTGGCCACCGCGACGCCGAACACGATGAGCATCGGTGCGAGCGCCCCGTATTCGATGCTCGGCGCGGGCACGGACGCGGCGAGCGGGATCGAGTGCGTGCTCACTTGTGCCCTCCTTCCTGGAGGTTCGTCGCGCCCGCCGTAGGCGCGGGAACCGTCGGCTCGGGATCGTGGCGGCCGATGGTGGTGAGTGTCTGGCCGACCGCGGGATCGATGAAGTCCAGTACCGGTTTCGGATAGAGGCCGAGGAACAGCAGGGCCGCGATGAGTGGTGCGACGACGAGCAGTTCGCGGGGCACCAGATCGTGGAGGTTCTCGTTGCCCTTCTTCACCGGACCGGTCATCATCCGCTGGTACATCCACAGCACATAGACCGCGGCGAGCACCAGCGCACTGGTCGCGACGATCGCGGCCACCTGGTAGCGGCTGAAAGTACCGATCAACACCAGGAATTCGCTGACGAACGGCGCGAGGCCCGGTAGCGACAGCGTCGCGAGTCCCGCGATGAGGAACGTCCCGGCCAGCACCGGCGCCACCTTCTGCACGCCGCCGTACTCGGCGATGACCCGGGTGCCGCGCCGCGAGACCAGGAACCCGGCGATCAAGAACAGCGCGGCGGTGGAGATGCCGTGATTGATCATGTAGAGCGTCGCCCCGGTCTGCGCCTGACTTGTCATGGCGAAGATGCCGAGGATGATGAAGCCGAAGTGCGAGATCGAGGTGTAGGCGATCAGTCGCATCACGTCGGTCTGGCCGATCGCCAGCAGCGCTCCGTAGACGATGCCGACCACCGCGAGCGTGATCACCAGCGGCGCATAGGTTCCCGACGCGTCGGGGAACAGCAGCAGGCAGTAGCGCAGCATGCCGAAGGTGCCCACCTTGTCGACCACCGCCATCATCAGCACGGCGCTGGACGGTGTCGCGGCGACCGCGGCGTCGGGCAGCCAGGTGTGCAGCGGCCACAGCGGCGCCTTCACGGCGAAGGCGAACATGAACCCGAGGAACAGGGCGTTGAGCACCGCCGGACCCGCGCCGAGCTGACCGGCGTTGGCTGCGGCGACCACGGTACGGAAATCGAAGGTGCCCGCACCGTCCGCGCCGATGCCCTCGCGCGCTGTCACCACGTACAGACCGATGACTGCGGCCAGCATGATCAGTCCGCCGAACAGGTTGTACAGCAGGAACTTCACCGCCGCCCGAGAGCGCTGCTGGCGCAGCTGCACATCCGCCGTCTTCGGCCCGAAGCCGCCGATGAGGAAGTACATCGGGATGAGCATGGCCTCGAAGAAGACGTAGAACAGCAGGATGTCCAGCGCAAGGAAGGAGACGAGCACCATCGCCTCGACGAGCAGGATCAGCGCCATATAGGTGTGCGCCACCCGCCTGCCGGAGCCTGCCGCGCGATCGTCGTGCCAGCCCGCCAGGATCAGCAGCGGCACCAGCGCGGTGGTGAGCAGCACGAGCACCAGCGCGATGCCGTCCAGGCCGAGGGTGTATCCGGCGCCGAAAGCGGGGATCCACTCGTGGGATTCGATGAACTGGTACTGCTCGCCGCCGGGCTCGAATCGCGTGGCGAGCACGACGGCGAGCACCAGCGCGGCCACCGAAAAGATCAGCGCCACACTGCGTGCCAGCACCCGGCGCGCGGCGGGCAACGCAAGCACGACGACCGCGCCGGCGACCGGAAGCAGCCAGAGGGTGGTCAACCAGGGGTAGGTAGTCACCAGATCCTCACCGCCAGCAGGGCGGCGGCCACCAGGGCCGCGCCGGTGAACATGGACAGGGCGTAGGACCGCACGAATCCGGACTGGACCCGGCGGACGCGGGCCGAGAGCCCGCCGATCAGCGCGGCCGTACCGTTGACGATCCCGTCGATGCCGCGGTTGTCGACGAACACCAGCGACCGGGTGAGGTGCTGGCCGGGGCGCATCAACACGCCCTCGTTGACCGCGTCGCCGTAGAGATCCTTGCGGGCGGCGACGGTGAGCGCCGAGACCTCCTGCGGCGCCGTTTCCGGGATGTCACGCTGCGCGTACTGGCTGTAGGCGACGGTGACGCCGACGGAGACCACGGCCAGCGCGAGTGCGGTGACCACACCCGCGGGCACGACCTCCTCGCCGTGGTGCGCGCCGACCACCGGTTCCAGCCAGTTCACCAGCGCGTTGCCGAGCACGAACACCAGGCCGGAGGCGAGCGAGCCGATGGCAAGCAGGATCATCGGGCCGGTCATCACCGCGGGCGCCTCGTGCGGATGCGTGTCGGGCTTCCAGCGTGGCGAGCCGAAGAACGTCATCAGCATCACCCGCGTCATGTAGAACGCGGTGAGACCCGCGCCGAGCAGGGTGACCGTGCCCAGCGCGTAGCCCGCCGCGCCGCCTTGGTTGAAGGCCACCTCGATGATCTTGTCCTTGGAGAAGAACCCGGCGAAGGGCGGCACCCCGATGATCGCGAGGTAGCCGAGCCCGAAGGTGACGTAGGTGATCGGCAGAAGCTTGCGCAGTCCGCCGTAGCGGCGCATGTCGACCTCGTCGTCCATCGCGTGCATCACCGAGCCCGCCCCGAGGAACAGGCCCGCCTTGAAGAAGCCATGGGTGAGCAGGTGCATGATCGCGAAGGCGTAGCCAGCGGGGCCGAGGCCCGCCGCGAGCACCATGTACCCGATCTGGCTCATGGTGGACGCGGCCAGCGCCTTCTTGATGTCGTCCTTGGCGCAGCCGACGATCGCGCCGAACAGCAGGGTCACCGCACCGACCAGCACCACGGCCAGTTGGGCGTTCGGCGCGAGGTCGAAGATCACGTTGGACCGCGCGATCAGGTAGACGCCCGCGGTCACCATGGTGGCGGCGTGGATGAGCGCCGACACCGGCGTCGGGCCCTCCATCGCGTCACCGAGCCAGGATTGCAGCGGCACCTGCGCGGACTTGCCGCACGCGGCGAGCAACAGCAGCAGGCCGATCGCGGTGAGCGTGCCCTCGCTCGCGCCAGGTGCGGCGGCGAACACCTCGCCGAATCCGATGGAGCCGAAGGTCGCGAACATCATCATCATGGCCAGCGCCAGACCCATGTCGCCGACCCGGTTGACCACGAACGCCTTCTTGGCGGCCGTTGCGGCGGAAGGCTTTCCGTACCAGAAGCCGATCAGCAGGTAGGAAGCGAGACCGACGCCCTCCCAACCGAGGTAGAGCACCAGGTAGTTGTTCGCCAGCACGAGCAGCAGCATGGCCGCGAGGAACAGGTTGAGGTAGGCGAAGAACCGCCGCCGATCCGGATCGTGGCTCATGTACCCGATCGAGTACAGGTGGATCAGCGAGCCGACACCGGTGATCAGCAGCGCGAAACACATGGACAGCTGGTCGATTTGGAGACCGAAGTCCACGTGCAAGCCGCTCACCGGCGCCCAGCTGAACAGGTCGGCGTGCACCGCCCGCTCGGCGCCGTCGCGTCCGAGCATGACGACGAAAGCCCACACGGCCACGCCGAAGGAGGCAAGCGCGGCAAGGCAACCGAGCAGATGACCCCACTTGTCGGCGGCACGCCCGAGCAGCAGCAGTACGACGGCCCCGGCCAGCGGAAGCGCGGGCAGCAGCGTCAGGATCGCGGTATCCACGTCAGAACTTCAGCAGGTTGGCGTCGTCGACCGAGGTCGAGCGGCGGGCGCGGAAGATGGTCATGATGATGGCGAGACCGACGACCACCTCGGCCGCGGCGACCACCATCGTGAAGAACGCGAACACCTGGCCGTCCAGGTTCGCGTGCATCCTCGCGAAGGTGACGAACGCCAGGTTCACCGCGTTGAGCATCAGCTCGATGCACATGAACACCACGATCGCGTTGCGCCGCAACAGCACTCCGGCCGCGCCGATCGTGAACAGCAGGGCGGACAGGAACAGATAGTTCTCGGGGTTCACCGGGTGCCTTCCTCGTCGGCGGGTTCGTGGCCGTTGGTCTTCGCGTCACCGTCGCCGGAGCCGACCGAGATGACGGCCGCCTCGGTCAGCGCCCTGGTGCGGCGGTGCCGCAGGATCGTGCTGACCGACAGCTCCTCGAACGAGCCGTCCGGCAGCCTCGCGGGAATGTCCACCGCGTTGTGCCTGGCGTAGACGCCGGGCGTGGGCAGCGGGGTGGCGCGGCTCTTGCCGTCGCGGAACCGCCTGCGCGACATTTCGCGCTGATCCATCCGCGGGCCGAAGTGTTCGCGGTGCGCGAGCACCATCGCGCCGATGGTGGCGGTGATGAGCAGCGCGCCGGTGAGTTCGAAGGCCCACACGTACCGGACGAAGATCAGCTCGGCGAGTTCGCCGATCACGTCGCGACCGGCGAAACCGGTGGCGGGGAAGCGGATTCCGGAGTCGCGGACGCCGGTGGCGATACCGCTGACGAACAGGAAGCCGAAACCGAGTCCCACCGCGGCGGCGGCGAAGCGCTGGCCGCGCAGGGTCTCCTTCAAAGATTCCGCGGAGTCGACGCCCACCAGCATGAGCACGAACAGGAACAGCATCATCACCGCGCCGGTGTAGACCACGATCTGCACCACGCCGAGGAACAGCGCGTCCTGGGCGATGTAGAACACCGCCAGCGTGATCATGGTGGCTGCAAGGCAGATCGCGGAATGCACGGCCTTGGCCGCGAACACCATGCCGAGCGCGCCGAGGACGGCGAGCGGGGCCAGAATCCAGAACTGCACGGCCTCGCCGGTGGATGTGCGGGTCAGTGGCTCGGCGGCCATCAGTAGCGTCACCGTTTCACTCCTTCCGCGCCTGCTGTCGCGGGCTGCTTCTCGTCGGATTCGGCGTCCGCGCCGGGGACGGTGCCGCGGTAGTAGTCGCCCTCGGTCGTCCCGGGGTACATGGCGTGCGGCGGAGCGGTCATGCCCGGTTCCAGCGGTGCGAGCAGCCGGTCCTTCTCGTAGATGAGGTCGGCGCGGTTGTCGTCGGCGAGTTCGTACTCGTTGGTCATGGTGAGCGCTCGCGTCGGGCAAGCCTCGATGCACAGGCCGCAGCCGATGCAGCGCAGGTAGTTGATCTGGTAGACGCGGCCGTAGCGTTCGCCGGGGGAGAAGCGTTCGTCCTCGGTGTTGTCCGCGCCTTCCACGTAGATCGCGTCGGCGGGGCAGGCCCAGGCGCACAGTTCGCAGCCGATGCACTTCTCCAGGCCGTCGGGATGACGGTTGAGCTGGTGGCGACCGTGATAGCGGGGCGCGGTCGGCACCTTGTGCTCGGGGTAGAACTCGGTGTTCGGCTTCTTGAACATGGTGAGCGCGGTGACCGCGAAACCGGAAAGCGGTTCCAGCGGATGACCTTTCGTCGCGTCCACGTGGCGGACGTCGGCGGGCAGTGGCGGTGTCGGGAAGCCGAGGAAGACGCCGCCCGGCGCGTGCTCGTCGGCCGCGGGTTCGTCGACCAGCGGCGGGGCGCCCGGTCGGCGTCCGGCGCGCACGAACATCCCGATCATCAGCGCCGTGATCAGTACGCCCGCGACGATCATGGCGGCGGTCGCCCAGGCGAAGCCCTCGTTGTCGAGCACGCGGGCCGCGGCGACGAGCATGACCCACAGCAGCGACACCGGGATGAGCAGCTTCCAGCCCAGGTTCATGAACTGGTCGTAGCGCAGCCGCGGCAGCGTGCCGCGCAGCCAGATGAACACGAACAGGAACGTCCACACTTTGGCGGTGAACCACAGCAGGCCCCACCAGCCGGTGTTCGCGCCCGACCACATGTTGATCGGCCACGGCGCGTGCCAGCCGCCGAGGAACAGCGTGGTCGCCAGCGCCGAAACCGTTGCCATGTTGACGTATTCGGCGAGCATGAACATGGCGAACTTCAGCGAGGAGTACTCGGTGTGGAAGCCGCCGACCAGTTCGCCCTCGGCCTCAGGAAGGTCGAACGGCGCCCGGTTGGTCTCACCGACCATCGACACGCAGTAGATCAGGAACGAGGGCAACAGCAGGAAGACGTACCAGGTGCCGTCCTGGGCGGCGACGATTCCGGAGGTCGCCATCGTGCCCGCGTGCAGGAACACCGCGGCGAAGCACAGCGCCATCGCGATCTCGTAGGAGATGACCTGCGCCGTCGACCGCAGGCCGCCGAGCAGCGGATAGGTCGAGCCGGAGGCCCAGCCCGCCAGCACGATGCCGTACACGCCGATCGAGGTGATCGCGAGGATGTACAGCACGCCCACGGGCATATCGGTCAGCTGCAGCGCGGTGTTGTGGCCGGCGATGGAGACCTCACCGCCGAACGGGATCACCGCGAAGGCCATGAACGCGGGGATGGCCGCGATGATCGGCGCCAGGATGTAGATCGGCTTGTCCACGATGGCGGGGACGATGTCCTCTTTGAGCGCCATCTTCACGCCATCGGCGATGCTCTGCAGCGAGCCCTTGGGGCCCACGCGGTTGGGGCCGACGCGCATCTGCATGCGCGCCACGATCTTTCGTTCCGCGAGCACCGCGATCATCGGGGTGAGCAGCAGGAAGACGAAGATCGCCAGGGATTTGGCGATGACGAGCCACAGCGGGTCGTGGCCGAAGAGGGAGAGATCACTCATGGCGATGTTCCTTCATCCTCTCGTCGGCGTGGCGTACTTGCACGACGCCGCCGGGCTGGGTGGCGAGCTGCTCGGGCACCGAGCTGCCGGGGGAATTCAGCGGCAGCCACACGACCCGGTCGGGCATCTGGGTGATCAGCAGCGGCAGCGTGAGCATGCCGCGCTCGGAGGTGACGGTGACCGGATCGTCGTCGGCCGCGCCGATCTCGGCGGCGGTCGCCGGGGAGAGCCGGACCACCGGCGGACGGGCGATGCCCGCCAGGTTCGGTTCGCCGTCCTGCATGCGGCCCAGGTCGAGCAGCATCCGCCAGCCCGCCAACACCGCCGAGCCCGCACGGGGCTGGGTGATCGGATGCGGCCGGTGCGCGGGCGCGGCGACGGGCTGACCGTCCCACGCGCCGAGCGCGGCGAGTTCGGCGCGCGCCGTCGCGGTGTCGGGGAGGCCGAGGCGCACCCGCATCTCGTCGGCGATGGCTTGCAGCACCCGCTGATCGGAGAGCGGTGCGGCGGTGCGGCGCACGGTGGATTCGCCGAGCGCGGCGTCGAACCGGCGCGGCCTGCCCTCCCAGGTGCGGAAGGTGCCGGACTTCTCCATGGTCGCGGCCACCGGGAAGACGACGTCGGCGCGCTCGGTGACGGCGCTGTGCCGCAGTTCCAGGCTGACGACGAAGCGTGCCGCGTCGATGGCGGTTAGCGCGGCGTTCGGGTCGGGCAGATCGGCGACATCGACACCGCCGACGACCAGCGCGCCGAGGGTCGGCGCGGCGTCGAGGATGGCCGCGGTGTCGCGTCCCGCCGTGACCGGCAGTTCGTCGACGTTCCAGATCTCGCGAACCTGGTGCCTGGCAAGCGGATCCGCCACCGGCCGGCCGCCGGGCAGCAGGCCGGGGAGAGCCCCGGCTTCGACCGCGCCGCGCTCGCCCGCCCGTCGCGGCACCCACGCCAGCGCCGCGCCGGTCTCCTCGGCCAGCCGGACAGCGGCCGAGAGCGCGCCGGGGATGCCCGCCATGCGCTCGCCGACCATGATCACAGCGCCCGGACTGCGCAACAGTCGCGCGGCCGCGGCCAACGTGTCGGATTCCCTACCGTCGGACGGGATCTCGCCCGTGCGAAGCGTCTCCATCAGGTGCGGTTCGGCCCCCGGCATCGCCGGAATCAGAGTGCCCGACATGCGCTCGAGGCCACGGGATGCGTACGGCGCCAGCGAGTAGACGGGCAGGCCGCGCTTGCGAGCGGCCTTGCGCAACCGCAGGTAGACGATCGGCGACTCTTCCTCGGGCTCGAACCCGACGAGCAGCACGATCGGGGCTCGCTCCAGACCGTCGTAGTCGACGGTAACGCCTTGTCCCGCGACACGGGCGGCGAGGAAATCGGCCTCCTCCGCCGAATGCGGACGGATTCGGAAGTCGATGTCGTTGGTGCCGAGCGCGATTCGCGCGAACTTGGAGTAGGCGTAGGCGTCTTCCTCGGTCACCCGTCCGCCGACGAGCACACCGGCGTTGCCGTGCGCGGCGGCCAAACCCTCGGCCGCGGCGGCGAGCGCCTCGGACCAGGACGCCGGATGCAGGGTGCCGTCCCAGCCGCGGACCAGCGGGGTGGTGAGGCGGTCGCGTTCGGTGGCGTAGGCGAACGCCCAGCGTCCCTTGTCGCAGTTCCACTCCTCGTTGACCTGCGGGTCGTCGCCCGCGAGCCTGCGAAGCACCTTGCCGCGGCGGTGATCGGTGCGCTGCGCGCAGCCCGAGGCGCAGTGCTCGCACACGCTGGGGCTGGAGACCAGATCGAAGGGCCGGGCGCGGAATCGGTAGCTGGTTCCGGTGAGCGCGCCGACCGGACAGATCTGCACCGTGTTGCCGGAAAAGTAGGAGTCGAACGGTTCGGCCTGTGCGGTGCCGACCTGTTCGAGCGCGCCGCGGTCCATCAGCTCGATGAACGGGTCGCCCGCCACCTGCTGGGAGAACCGGGTGCAGCGGGCGCACAGCACGCAGCGTTCCCGGTCCAACAGGACGGCCGAGGACAGCGGAATCGGTTTGGGGTAGGTGCGTTTCACGCCGTCGAACCGGGTCTCCGGGCGGCCGGAGGACATGGCCTGGTTCTGCAGCGGGCACTCGCCGCCCTTGTCGCAGACGGGGCAGTCCAGGGGGTGGTTGATGAGCAGCAGCTCCATCACCCCTTCCTGCGCGCGCTCGGCGGCCTGCGAGGTGAGCTGGGTGTGCACGATCATGCCCTCGGCGACGGTCTGGGTGCAGGACGCGACCGGTTTGCGCTGGCCCTCCACCTCCACCAGACATTGGCGGCAGGCGCCGACGGGATCGAGCAGCGGATGGTCGCAGAAGCGCGGGATCTGGATGCCGATCAGTTCCGCGGCGCGGATTACCAGGGTGCCCGCGGGCACGCTGACGGGCGTGCCGTCGATGACGACGGTGACGAGATCGGCGGGCGCGAGCCCGCTGGTATTGGTACTCACAGTCGCTGTCATCGAACCTCTTCTCCTGCCTCGGCCCATGCCGTCGAGCGCGCGGGATCGAACGGGCAGCCGCCCGAGCGCAGATGGTCGATGTACTCCTCGCGGAAGTACTTCAGCGAGGAGAGAATCGGGCTGGCCGCGCCGTCGCCGAGCGCGCAGAACGATTTGCCGTTGATGCTGTCGCTGATGTCGAGCAGCTTGTCCAGATCCGATTCGGTGCCTCGACCCGCCTCGACCCGCTTCAGCAGTTGGACCAGCCAGTAGGTGCCCTCCCGGCACGGGGTGCATTTGCCGCAGGACTCGTGCGCGTAGAACTCGGTCCAGCGCAGCACCGCGCGCACCACGCAGGTGGTGTCGTCGAAGATCTGTAAAGCCTTGGTGCCCAACATGGATCCCGCGCCCATGACGCCCTCGTAGTCGAGCGGCACGTCCAGGTGCTCCTCGGTGAACAGCGGGGTGGACGAGCCGCCCGGCGTCCAGAACTTCACCCGGTGGCCCGCCCGCACGCCGCCCGCGTAGTCGAGCAGCTCCCGCAGCGTGATCCCGAGCGGCGCCTCGTACTGGCCCGGCTTGGCCACATGGCCGGACAGCGAGTAGAGGGTGAAGCCGGGGGACTTCTCGCTGCCCATGGAACGGAACCAGCCGGTGCCGTTGAGGATGATGGGCGGCACGCTGGCGATGGACTCGACGTTGTTGACCACCGTCGGGCAGGCGTAGAGGCCCGCGACGGCGGGGAACGGCGGCCGCAGCCTGGGCTGGCCGCGGCGGCCCTCCAGCGAATCGAGCAGCGCGGTCTCCTCGCCGCAGATGTAGGCGCCCGCGCCCGCGTGCACGATCAGCTCCAAGTCGAAGCCGGAGCCGAGGATGTCGCGGCCGAGGTAGCCCGCTTCGTAGGCCTGCGCGACGGCCGCCTGCAACCTGCGCAGCACGGGCACCACTTCGCCGCGCACGTAGATGAACGCGGTGGCGGCGCGGATGGCATATGCGGCGATGATCACGCCCTCGATCAGCGCGTGCGGCGTGGCCAGCATGAGCGGAATGTCCTTGCAGGTACCGGGTTCCGACTCGTCGGCGTTGACCACCAGGTAGTGGGGTTTCTCCGTGCCGTCGGGTCCCGGACCCTGCGGGATGAAGCTCCATTTCATGCCGGTCGGGAAGCCCGCGCCGCCACGACCGCGCAGTCCGGCGTCCTTGACCGTCTGGATGACCTGATCGGGTTCCATCCGCAGGGCCTTGCGCAGGGCCTGATACCCGTCGTGGCGGCGGTAGGTGTGGATGGTCCAGGACTGCGGATCGTCCCAGTACTTGGTGAGCACCGGCGTCAACGTCGTCATCGGAGGCCCTCCCCGTTCGCCCGCGGCGCCTGCATGTCGTGCTCCTTGGCCACCCGCAGACCCGCGACGGTCGGTTCCCCCGCCGCGCCGTCGAGCGCGCCGGGACGTTCGTCGGGGAAGCCGGCCAGGATTCGCGCGGTCTCCCGGAACGTGCACAGCGGCGCGCCGCGGGTGGGTGTCACCTGCTGCCCGGCGCGCAACGCGTCGACGAGGGCTCGCGCCGATTCCGGCGTCTGGTTGTCGAAGAACTCCCAGTTCACCATCACGACCGGCGCGAAATCGCAGGCGGCGTTGCATTCGATGTGCTCGAGGGTGATCGACCCGTCGGCCGTTGTCTCGCCGTGGCGCAGGCCGAGATGGGTTTCCAGCGCGGCGAGGATCGCGTCGCCGCCCATGACCGCGCAGAGCGTGTTGGTGCACACGCCGACGTGGTAATCGCCGGTGGGCGTGCGCCGGAACATGGAGTAGAAGGTGGCGACGGCGGTCACCTCGGCGCCGGTCAGACCCAGCTGCTCGGCGCAGAATTCGATGCCGGTGCCGGAGACGTGTCCCTCCTCGGCCTGCACCAGGTGCAGCAGCGGCAGCAGCGCCGAACGCGGGTGCGGGTAGCGCGCGATGATCGCCGCCGCGTCGACCTCCAGCCGCTCCCGCACGAAAGGCGGGAACGGTTCGGGCCGGGTGGAGAGCTTGAGCAGGATCTCGGTCATCGGTCGACACCACCCATCACCGGGTCGATGCTGGCGACGGAGGCGATGACGTCGGCGACCATGCCGCCCTCGCACATCGCCGCCACCGCCTGCAGATTCGTGAACGAAGGGTCGCGATAGTGCACGCGGTAGGGCCTGGTGCCGCCGTCGCTGACCATGTGCACGCCGAGTTCGCCGCGCGGCGATTCGACCGCGACGTACACCTGCCCGGCCGGGACCCGAATGCCCTCGGTGACGAGCTTGAAGTGGTGGATGAGGCCCTCCATCGACGTGCCCATGATGCGGCCGATGTGCTTGGGGGAGTTGCCGAGTCCGTCGGGGCCGAGCTGCAGGTCGGCCGGCCAGGCCAATTTCTTGTCCTCGATCATCACCGGTCCGGGCCGCAGCCGGTCCAGGCACTGTTCGACGATCTTGAGCGATTCCTTCATCTCCTCCACTCGGATCAGGTAGCGGCCGTAGCAGTCGCAGCCGGTGGTGGTGGGGACGTCGAATTCGTAGTTCTCGTAACCGCAATAGGGTTGGGCCTTGCGCAGATCCAGCGGCAGGCCGGTGGCGCGCAGCACCGGGCCGGTGATGCCGAGGGCCATGCAACCGGTCAGGTCCAGGTAGCCGATGTCCTGGGTGCGTGCCTTCCAGATCGGGTTCTGGGTGAGCAGATGTTCCATGTCGCGCAGCCGTTTCGGCAGCAGGGCGAGCAGTTCGCGGACCTTGGTGACGCCGTCGTCGGGCAGGTCCTGGACGAGGCCGCCCGGCCGGATGTAGGCGTGGTTCATCCGCAGGCCGGTGATGGTCTCGAAGACGTCGAGGATGAGTTCGCGTTCGCGGAACCCGAACAGCATCGGCGTGAGCGCGCCGAGTTCCATGCCGCCGGTGGCGAGTGCGACCAGGTGCGAGGAGATGCGGTTGAGTTCCATCAGCAGCACCCGGATGACCGTGGCGCGCTCGGGAATCTGTTCGGTGACGTCGAGCAGCCGCTCCACGCCGAGGCAGTACGCCGTCTCGTTGAAGAACGGCGACAGGTAGTCCATCCGGGTCACGAAGGTGACGCCCTGCGTCCAGTTGCGGAACTCGAGATTCTTCTCGATGCCGGTGTGCAGGTAGCCGACGCCGCAGCGGGCCTCGGTGACGGTCTCGCCCTCGATCTCCAGGATGATCCGCAGCACGCCGTGTGTGGACGGGTGCTGCGGGCCCATATTGACGACGATGCGCTCTTCGCCCGCGCCGTCGAGGGTTTCGGTGACGGTGTCCCAGTCCTGACCGGCGACGGTGACAACGGTCGGTTCCGATGGGTTCGCGGTGTGCTCCCGCCGGTGCGCAGCGGGTTCGCGCCCGGAGTCGGTGGTGTCGACGCCGGGCTGGGTATCGATGTCGTTCACTAGCTGTACGCCCTCCGCTCGTCGGGCGGCGGGATGCGCGCGCCCTTGTATTCGACCGGGATCCCGCCGAGCGGGTAGTCCTTCCGCTGCGGGTGGCCACGCCAGTCGTCGGGCATGGCGATGCGGGTCAGCGACGGATGACCGTCGAAGACGATGCCGAAGAAGTCGTAGGTCTCCCGCTCGTGCCAGTCGGTGGTGGGGTACACCGAATACAGCGAGGGGATGTGCGGGTCGGCGTCGGGCGCGGACACCTCGACGCGCAGCCTGCGGCCGTGGGTGACCGACATCAGGTGGTAGACCGCGTGCAGTTCGCGGCCGGTGTCGTGCGGGTAGTGCACGCCGTTGACGCCGAGGCACAGCTCGAAACGCAGTGCGGCGTCGTCGCGCAACGCCTGCGCGACCAGCGGCAGATGTTCCCTGCGCACGTGCAGCGTGAGCTCGCCGCGGAAGACGACGATCTTCTCGATCGCGCTCTCGAACGGTGTGCCGGTGGGCGCCAACGCCGTTCGCAGCGCGTCGACGATCTCGTCGAAGTAGCCGCCGTAGGGGGCTGGCGTACTTCCGGGCAGCGTGACCGGACGGACCAGGCGGCCGTATCCGGAGGTGTCGCCGGTGCCGGAGATGCCGAACATGCCGCGCCGCACGCCGATGACTTCCTCGCCGGCGGGCTCGGGCTCGGCCTGTGGCGGCAGCGTGCCCTCGGGTCCCGCCGTCGCCGCGGCGTCGATTTCGGACTGGGGCGAACTGGTTTCGGTGTTCTCTGGGGAGTCGAAGGTCATCGCAGCAGACCCTCCATCCGGATGGTCGGGGTCGACGCGAGCGCCGCCTGTTCGGCGGCGCGGACCGCCTCCTCGCGGTTGACGCCGAGCGGCATCTCCTGAATCTTGGCGTGCAGTGCCAGAATCGCGTTGAGCAGCATCTCCGGGCGGGGCGGGCAGCCGGGCAGGTAGATGTCGACCGGCACAACGTGGTCGACGCCCTGCACGATGGCGTAGTTGTTGAACATGCCGCCGGAGGAGGCGCAGACGCCCATGGCGAGCACCCATTTCGGTTCGGTCATCTGGTCGTAGACCTGTCGCAGTACCGGCGCCATCTTCTGGCTGACCCGGCCCGCGACGATCATCAGGTCGGCCTGGCGCGGCGAGGCGCGGAACGCCTCCATGCCGAAGCGGGCGATGTCGAATCGTCCTGCGCCGGTGGCCATCATCTCGATGGCGCAGCAGGCGAGACCGAAGGTGGCGGGCCACAACGAGCCCTTGCGCAGATATCCGGCGAAGTCCTCCACCGTGCTCAGCAGAAAGCCGCTGGGCAGTTTTTCCTCGAGACCCATTTCCGACTAACTCTCACTTCCACTGTGCGGGCGAAACCTTGGTGGCGATCAGTCCCAACTGAGTCCGCCGCGGCGCCACTCGTAGGCGTAGGCGACCGAGACGTTGAAGATGAACAGCGCCATCGCGGCGAGACCGAACAGACCCAGCGCGTCGAAGTGCACGGCCCACGGGTAGAGGAACACGATCTCGATGTCGAAGATGATGAACAGCATGGCGGTGAGGTAGTACTTCACCGGAAATCGCTGTCCGCCAGTGTTTCCCGGCCCGCCCGCGACGGCGTGCGGAGTGGGCTCGATGCCGCACTCGTAGGGCTCCAGCTTGGCCCTGTTGTAGCGCTTCGGCCCGATGAGGGCCGCCAAGAGTATGGAAAAGACCGCGAAGGCCGCGGCGACCGCGCCGAGTACCAGGGTCGGCAACTCCATGTTCACGACTGCACTTCCCCTCCTGCGAGCCCCAGGGGCTCCTCTACGGCGGCTGGTGGCAGCTTCCGAGGCGGGCTGACGTCGTTGTCCGCCTTGGCCAGACTCGCCCCATGGCCTCGCTCGGTGGGGCGTGCGCCAGGGAGATCAGACACAGCGGGTCTCATACCCGTGCTCGCGCCCATGTGAGCTACGGCACAGCCTACAACCGATAGGACTGGCCGCCACTCCTTTGCTCCCGGATGTTTGATCGAATTCGGAACTGCGATTTATGACTGATGTGGGGTAATCGCCACCGTCCGTCATGTGACGAACCGGCATGTCGTTCGGGCTGTGATAACGACGTGAAGCTACCGCCGAGTATCTTTGCTACCGATGAGTTGCCCACGATGATCACCCAGTCGTACGGGCCGGTATCGCGCTGCGGCGCGCGCGGAGAGCTATTCGTGACGATTGCTCATCGGTCGCTGGCGAACGCGGATCGACTTCGTGACGCGACCGGACCGTCCAATGATGACGATTAGCTATGAATCAGGCGGCGGTGCGATCGTGCAGCAGCGCGACGACGGCCTCGGTCAGCCGGATCGGATCGATCGGGTGCGCGACGGCGGCTTCGGCCCGCGACCAGGTCGCCAGCCAGGCGTCGTCCGGCCTGCCGGTGAGCACCAGAATCGGTGGGCACTGGTCGATTTCGTCCTTGAGCTGCTTGGCGATGCCGAGTCCGCCCGCGGGTGTCGATTCCCCGTCCAGGATGGCGAGATCGATGCCGCCCTCGTCCATCCGCTCGATGACCACCGGTGCGGTGGCCACCTCGAGGTAGTCGAGTTCGGGTAGCTCGGGGTGCGGGTTTCTGCCCAGCGCCAGCATCACCTGGCGCCGGGTATCGGCGTCGTTGCTGTAGACCAGCACCCGCAGCGGGGTGGAACGAGTCGAGTCGGCCACGCAGGGATGGTACGTCCGCTGCGGTCGGTGGCGTGGCAGGTTGGCGCAGATCGGTGCGCGCGTCGTCGCGCGCGGGTCGCGTGAGTACAAGGTGATCGCAAGCGCCCCATAAGAATTAGCCGGTAGCATCCGGCGAATGCGGGGAGATCTCACCCCGGTCCTCGTCGACACCGACGTATGGACCGACGACATGCTCGACAGGGCCGGGATACCGGTCATCGATAAACCGTTCGTGACGATCGGCAGCGGAATCGGGTCGTTCGCCGCCTTCGACACGCTCCGGATCTACGGAGTGCCCGCGCGTTCGATGGCGGTGCTCGGCCCACAGGACGTGCCGTGGTCCGGCTACGAATATCTGACAAGGGTGTCGCAGATTCCGCGCGGCGAGCGGTTGCGCAGCGATTCCGGCAGCACCCCCGAGAACATCTGGGGCTTCCCGTCGTACGCGGTGCGCGAGGCGATTGCCGACAAGTCGCTGGCGCCGCTGTGGAATGTGCTCACCGAGCCGATTCTCACCAATTACTACACGCCCCGCGCCGGTCAGGCGTTCGCCGCGATGGAGCGCGAGTACCACCGCGTCGACTACGCGGGCTCGCTCTACAAAGGGCAGGTCCGGATGGTACGCAGGCGCCACGGCGGCGGCTATTACACGATCCTGACACCGCCAGACGGTGCGACGCCGACCAAGCGCGTCGCCTTCCGCAGCACCTACGTCCACGTGGCCGTCGGCTATCCGGGGCTGCGATTGCTGCCCGACCTCCAGGCCTATCGCGAGCGCTTCCGCGACCCCACCCGCGTCGTGAACGCGTACGAACCGCACGAACACGTCTATCAGGCGTTGCAGCGAAGACCCGGGACGGTCATGATCCGCGGGGCGGGGATCGTGGCGAGCCGGGTGTTGCAGCGGTTGATCGATGATCGCGACAACCATCGGCTCAACACCCAGATCCTGCATCTGTTTCGCACCTACGTCGCAGGCCCGCACGGACCGAGCGTGTTCATGCGCCGCAAGGGCGCCGACGGCTGGGCCTACCAGGGCTTCAACTGGCCGAAGGGCGCCTGGGGCGGCCAGTTGAAGGCGAAGCTGCGTGGCCTGGAGGGGGAGCAGCGCGCCGCGCTGTACAAGGTCCTCGGCGGCACCAACACTCCGGTGCGCAAGAGCTGGCAGGAGCAGTTGAAGCGCGGCCGCGCCCAGGGCTGGTACCAGGTGATGGCGGGCACCGCACGCGACCTGCGTCCCGCCGAGGGCAGGCCCGGTGTGGTGACGACCATCGATCCGGATCCGCAGGCGCCGTTGCCTTTTCCGCCGCCCACCCAACCGTTCGACACGCACGCCGACTACATCATCGACTGCACCGGGCTCGAGGCCGACATCCGCGAACACCGATTGCTCGCCGATCTGCTCGACCACACCGGCGCCGGACGCAACCCGGTCGGCCGGCTCGACGTGGACCGCACCTTCGAACTGATCGGCACCCGCAGCGGCACGGGACGCATGTACGCCGCGGGCAGCGCGACGCTCGGCGGCTACTACGCGGGCGTCGACTCGTTCCTCGGGCTCCAGTACGCCGCATTGGAAATGGCCGACGACCTCGCCGCGCTCGGCTTCTGCCGACGCCTTGGCCCGCTGCGCTCGGCGCGGCAGTGGTGGCTGTGGGTCAACGACAAGAAGATCTGAGCGATGACTCCCACTCTGAACGGGCGAATCCAGACCCGTGTTCTCGTGCTCGGCGCGCTCGGTCTGCTGGTCGCGTTGTTCATCACGCCGCTGCTGCCGACGGGTTCGCTCTCGCTCGGCCAGTCCTATCGGGTGACGCTGTCGGTGCTGCTCGCGGTGATTCTGGTCGGCCTGCTCTGGGAGCTGCTGTACCACTTCCTCCAGCAATTCCGATGGGAGAAGGACTGGCCGACGCTGTTCGGTTTGCTGACGATGGTGAACGAGGGGCTGCTGATGTGGCTGCTGCTGCGTACCACCACCATCGTGCTGCCCGAGCAGCTGCGGCCCTCGGCGGTGGCGTTCCTGATCCACTTCGTGGTCACCTGGATCGTGTTCTGGCTCTTCGTGAACGGGCCGATCCGGCTGTTCTTCCACCGCTGGCGGTACAACGGAGGCAGGTTCCTGTGAGCGGGGCGGTGTGCCGTCCGCGCCGGGGCGGGCGCCGCGAAGGAGGACGGCGGTGACGGATCCGCGGGTCGAGGTGCTGCCGGGCACGCACCTGGTGGCGTGCCACGGCGGGGTGGTCCTCGTGGTGGCCAACCGGGACGACGAGACGGCGACCGAGGACACCGCCGCGGGCGCCGCCCTGCTCGCGCTGCGCGACCTGGTGGACGAGGCGGCGGCCAAGGAGCAGAAGCGCACCGGGCGCATGTTCGCACGCCTTGCCACGACCTGGCTGATGGGTCTCGACGACGAGGACGCCGTCGAGTTCGGTGTGCTCACACCGGCCGCTGGCGGGCTCGCGGTGTTCCTGCACGGCCGGGTGAGCGCGGTGCTGGCCGGTGCGGACCGCTCGGAGGTGCTGCGCGGCAGCGACGCCGGTTTCACCGTCGACCGGGTGGTGATCCCGGCGCCCGCGATCGGTGCCGGACTGTTCGTGGACGAGGCGGATCAGGAGTTCGAGCTGCCGGGGATTCGCGGCGTGTGCACGTTGGCAGACGGTGCCGTTCCCGGGTCGGGCGCGGTGCTCTGGTACGGGCGGCCGGTGCCGAAAGTGGCCGTGGTGAAGGGTGATACGCCTGCGGCGCGAGGCGGGCACGACCGACGGCAGACCGGGAATCGTCCGGTTGCCGCGCAGCCGACCGCGGAGATCGACCTCCAGGAGACGTTGGCGCCGAGCGCGCCGGTCGACGACGAGACCGCGGTTCCGCGGACCCTCAGCCCGGAACCGGATCGACGCGTTTCCGAACCTGTCGACGGTGGACACGGACGCGCGAGTTCGCGGCGCGACACCGGACCGGAGCACACGCTCGGCCGCCCTCCGTCGCGCCCGATCGACAGTGAACGTGCGGCATCCGGGCCGGGCCGCGCGTCCGAACCGGCGGTGCCGGGTGGTGCGGACCCGCGGCGGGTGATCGTCAAGGGCTACAAGTGCGCGCGTCAGCACCACAACGATCCGCGGGTGTCGTTCTGCGCGGTCTGCGGCATCCGCATGGATCAGCTCACCTGCGTTCTCACCGACGGCGAGCGCCCGCCGCTCGGCCTGCTGCTGCTCGACGACGGCACCTCCTACATCCTCGACGCCGACTGCGTCCTCGGCCGCGAACCCGACCATTCGGAGGCGGCGCGGCGCGGCGCCCGGCCGATCCGCGTGGACGATGCTTCCGGCGGTATGTCCCGCACCCATGCCGAGATCCGTCTGAAGGATTGGGATGTCACCGTCGTCGACAGCGGCTCGGCCAACGGCACCCACATCCGCCAACCGGGTCACCAGGACTGGACCCGCGCTCTCCCCGGCCACCCGGTGATCCTGCAACCCGGCGCGCAAATCCTCCTCGGCGGCCGCACCGCCACCTTCGACTCCCAGCACGGTCAGCTGTAAAGCAACGGGTGATCCACGTCACCGTTCGCTGCTGTCAGGAATTCGGCGGCTGTCTCGTTCAGAGAACACGCGAACCAGACAGGAGCGAACCATGAAGCACCGCATCGTCGTTCTCGGGGCCGGATACGCCGGAGCCTTCTCCGCCGGATACCTGGCCCGTCAACTGCACTCCGACGACTTCGAGATCACCGTGGTCAACGCCGAACCCGATTTCGTCGAGCGGCTGCGCAACCATCAGCTCGCCGCCGGTCAGGAGCTGCGTCATCGGCCGCTGGCGGAGGTGTTCGCGGGCACCGGCATCCGGCTGCGGGTGGCGCGGGTGACCGACGTCGACGTCGAGCATCGGACTGTCACGGTCTCCGATGGTGCGGGCATCGACCGGCTCGGATACGACACCCTCCTCTACACGCTCGGCAGCACCGCTGCCGACCACCGTGTTCCCGGCGTCGACGAGTACGCCTTCCATGTGGCCACGCGGCCGTCCGCGCTGCGTCTGCGCGCACGCCTGGATGAGCTGGGCGAGGGCGGGCACGTGCTGGTGGTCGGCGGCAATCTGACCGCGATCGAGGCGGCCACCGAGATCGCCGAATCCCGTCCCGGTCTTCGGGTCGGCCTCGTCACCCGCGGCGAGCTGGGCGGCTGGCTGGGTCCGAAGGCCCGTCGCCATCTGCTGCGTGCCTTCGACCGGTTCGATATCACCGTCCACGAGCACACCGCTGTCGAGCGCGTCGAGGCGAGTGCGGCGATCTCGGCCGATGGCACCGTTTTCGCCGCCGACGCGACGGTGTGGGCCGCAGGCTTCGCCGTCCACCCGATCGCCGCCGCCAGCGGCCTCGCTGTGCAGCCCAACGGCCAGATCACCGTCGACCGCCAGATGCGGTCGGTCTCGCACCCGGATGTCTATGTCGCCGGCGACAGCGTCTTCGTCATCGGCGAGAACGGACTGCCGTTGCCGATGTCGTGCGCTTCGGCGGGATTCACCAGCCAGCAGGCGACGGCCGCGATCATCGGCGACCGGACCGGGCGCAAGATCAAGGCGACCTCGCTGGCGTACGTCGGCAACCACATCAGCCTCGGCCGCAAGGACGCGATCTTCCAGCTGGTCGACGGTGACGCGCGGGCGAAATCGGGGGCGCTGTGTGGCCGGACGGCGGCGCGCGTCAAGTCGGCGATCCTCACCACCGCCGCCTGGACCCTGAGTCACCCGACCTTCGGAAGGCCGAATCATCGGTACCGCTTGGCCACCACCCGAGAGCCCTCGTTCGATGTGGTCGCCGCCTAGAGTCGGATTCATGGACACTGCCACCGTGGCGCGTTTCGAGGCCAGCCGGAATCGGCTGGCCTCGCTCGCCTACCGTCTGCTCGGCTCGGCCGCCGACGCCGAGGACACGGTGCAGGACGCGTTCCTGCGGTGGCAGGCCGCCGACCGGGAGTACGTCGAGGTGCCGGAGGCCTGGCTGACCAAGATCGTCACCAACCTGGCGCTCGACCGCCTCCGTTCGGCGAAGGTGCGGCGCGAACGCGCGGTCGGCACCTGGATGCCCGAACCGCTCCTCGACGGCGACCCGATGCTAGGCCCGGCCGACACCGTCGAGCAGCGCGAATCGGTGACCCTGGCGGTGCTGACGCTGATGGAGCGTCTGTCGCCGGTCGAACGGGCCGTCTACGTGCTGCGCGAGGCGTTCGCGTACAGCCACGGCGAGATAGCCGAGATTCTCGGCATCACCGAGTCGGGGAGTCAGCAACACGCCCACCGAGCCCGGCGTCGAATCGCCGCCGCCCGCAACGGAACCGATATCGACCGTGCCTCCGCGCGGCGAATCGTCGAGGCGTTCGTCGATGCCGCCTCCTCGGGTAGGACCGAACGGCTGGTCGCGCTGTTGACCGACGACGCGACCGGCATCTCCGACGGCGCCGGGCTCGGGCTCGCCGGGAAGCTGATCCGGTACTCGACCCCGGAGCGGATCGCCGCCGCGATGCGAGCCGGCTTCAAACCGACTCCGGCCAAACGCAGACTCGCCGGTGGCTCGCCCTCGATCCATGCCGCCGTGGTCAACGGCTGCCCGGCCATGCTCGCCACGCTCGACGACCGCGTCCTCGGCGTCGTAGTCCTGGAGATCCGCGACGACAAGATCGCGGGCCTGCGCGGCATCGCCGCGCAGGATCGACTCGGTCGCATCGGCGAGGAATGGCGGCGGCAGGAACACGATGCCCCGCTGATCGAATCGTGGTGAACCGGCTGTCCGGCTACGAGAACGTCGTCGGCGTGTGAAAGGCGTCTTCGCCCACCTCGGCAGGGTCCATGATGTGGGTGAGGAACAGGCGCGTGGTGGGGGTGGGGGTGCGGGTGGTGATGGCGTGCCAGGCGCGGTCCAGGGGCGTACCGTCCACCGGGAGGACGCGCAGCGCTCCGGTTTCGACGTGGTGTTCGACCGCGTCGTTGTGAATCAGGGTGACGCCCAAGCCTTCTCGGGCTGCCGCGAGCACCGCGCCGTGCGAGCCGAGGGTGAGGGTGGGCGGCGAGATCTGGAGTTGGTCGAGCAGGGCGAGGGTGGCGTCGCGGGTGCCGGAGCCGCGCCCGCGCAGTAGCCAGGTCGAGCGCAATGGGTCGCGGCAGCGGTCGGGTGCGCCGACGACGACGAGCTGGCTGGCGCGCCGGGCGCGGGTGACCAGGCCCGCGTCGCGCGGCGGGCGGCCCGCGATGACGAGATCCGTTTCGTGGTGCAGCAATTCGACGAACAGCACGTCGCGCGGATGGATGGACAGACTCAGCTCGATATCCGGATAGCGGTTGCGGAACTTGGCCAGCGGGCGCAGCAGCACGGACTCGCCCGCGGTGGCCACCACGCCGATGCGCAAGCGTCCGATCTCGGCCTGCCGCACGGCGGCTTGGGCCTCGTTCATCAGCCCGAGGATGCTGCGGCAGTATTCGGCGTAGACGCGCCCCGCCTCGGTGAGCGCGATGCCGCGCCCCGCCTTCGCTATGAGCTTGGCGCCCAACTGTTTCTCGATGTGAGCCACCGCGGCCGATACCGCCGCCTCGGTGACGTGCAGCTGGGTCGCCGCGCGCCGGATGCTGCCCTGGCGGGCGACGATCAGGAATGTTTCCATCCGCGCCGCACTCACCATACCCATCCACCGACGGTAGCAAACCCAAAGAAAAGGTTGAGGATTACCAGAAACATTCAAATTGTTTGTGGTCGGTGGCCCCGTCATCCTGGAATTCGCAACGCCCACAACGCTCCAGGAGGAACGATGGCCGAAGAGATCGAACGGGATCGGTGGGATCCGGGCGTTCAGTCCTACGCGTCGATGGGGTATTACGCCCCGGACTATCGACCGTCGGACACCGATGTGCTCGCCGTCTTCCGGGTGACACCGCAGCGTGGCGTGGATCCGATCGAGGCGGCGGCCGCGGTGGCGGGCGAATCGTCCACGGCCACTTGGACTGTGGTGTGGACCGACCGGCTCACAGCGCACACGAAGTATCAGGCGAAGTGCTACCGGATCGACGAGGTTCCCGGCAGGCAGGGGGAGTACTTCGCCTACATCGCCTACGACATCGATTTGTTCGAGGAGGGTTCGATCACGAATCTGACGTCCTCGGTCATCGGCAATGTGTTCGGATTCAAGCCGCTGCTCGCGCTGCGCCTGGAGGACATGCGCATTCCGGTCGCGTATGTCAAGACCTTCCAGGGTCCGCCGCACGGCACGGTGATGGAACGCGAATATCTCAACAAATACGGAAGGCCGTTGCTCGGTGCGACGGTGAAGCCCAAATTGGGGCTCTCCGCGCGCAATTACGGCCGGGTGGTCTACGAGGCGTGCAGGGGCGGGCTGGATTTCACCAAGGACGACGAGAACATCAACTCCCAGCCGTTCATGCGCTGGCGCGACCGGTATCTGTTCGCCATGGAGGGCGTGAACCGCGCCATGTGCGAGACCGGCGAGATCAAGGGCCACTACCTCAACGTCACCGCGGCAACCATGGAGCAGATGTACGAACGCGCGGAGTTCGCCAAGGAACTCGGCAGCGTGGTCATCATGATGGACCTGACCGTCGGCTACACCGCGATGCAGTCCATGTCGCACTGGGCGCGGCGCAACGGGGTGCTGCTGCACCTGCACCGGGCGGGCCACGCCACCTTCACCCGCCAGAAGACGCACGGCGTCAGCTTCCGCGTGCTTGCCAAGTGGTGCAGGCTCATCGGCGTCGATCATCTGCACGCTGGCACCGTGGTCGGCAAGCTGGAGGGCGACCCGGCGACGACCAAGGGGTTCTACGACACGTTGCGGGAGAACCACATTCGCACCGAGCCGCGCAACGGCATCTTCTTCGATCAGGAGTGGGCCAGCCTGCCCGGTGTGATGCCGGTGGCCTCCGGTGGTATTCACGCCGGCCAGATGCATCAGCTGCTCGACCTGTTCGGTGACGACGTGATCTTGCAGTTCGGCGGCGGCACCATCGGCCATCCGCTGGGCATCGCGGCGGGCGCCGAGGCCAACCGGGTGGCGCTGGAAGCGGTGGTCAAGGCGCGCAACGAGGGCCGCGATCTGCTGAAGGAAGGCCCGGACGTGCTGCGCAAGGCGGCCGAGATCTGCCGACCGCTCGATGTCGCGCTGGCGACCTGGGGCGATGTCACCTTCGACTACACCTCCACCGACGCACCCGACGCGGTGCCGACGGCCAGCGTTTGAAAGGCGTTCGCATGTATTTGCGTCACGGAACCTTCTCGTATCTGCCGGATCTCACCGATGTCGAGATCGCCGCGCAAGTGCGCTACGCGCTGCTGAACGGGTGGCCGGTGTCGATCGAGTACACCGACGACCCGCACCCGCGCAACGCGTACTGGGAGATGTGGGGTCTGCCGCTGTTCGATCTGGACGAGCCCGACGGCGTGCTCGCCGAGATCGACGCGTGCCGGGCGACCTTCCCTCGGCACTACATTCGGGTGCTCGCCTACAACGCGAGCTACACCAAGCAGACCACGGCGCTGAGCTTCCTTGTGCAGCGTCCGGCGGACGAGCCGGGCTTCACCCTGACCCGCACCGAGGGCCCCGACCGCGTGCAGACCTACGGCCTGCACGCCTACGCCGCCGATCGCCCACGGGGACAGCGGTATGCCGGCTGATCGGAACGGCTCCGGTTTCCGCCTGCACCGGCCGGGTGTCGACGACCCCCGGCCGGTCGCGTCCGTGCCCGAGCCGGAGGCGCCCGTCCTCGGGCCGGACGCGACGCTGGATCTGTCGACCGACATCGCGGGCAACGATGTCGAGGACACGCTGAGCAGGCTGGACGCCGAACTGGTCGGCCTGGCCAATGTGAAGCTGCGGGTGCGCGAGATCGCCGCGCTGCTGCTGATCGACCGGGCGCGGCAGCGGTTCGGTCTGGACGCCTCGCGACCCACCATGCACATGAGCTTCACCGGCGGCCCCGGCACCGGCAAGACGACGGTGGCGCTGCGCATGGCCGAGATGCTGCACGCGCTCGGCTACATTCGAAAGCCCAAGGTGCACACCGTGACCCGCGACGATCTGGTGGGTCAGTTCATCGGGCACACCGCGCCCAAGACCAAGGAGGCGCTGGCCAAGGCGGCGGGCGGGGTGCTGTTCATCGACGAGGCCTACTACCTGTTCCGGCCGGAGAACGAGCGCGACTACGGGCAGGAGGTCATCGAGATCCTGCTCCAGGAGATGGAGAGCGAACGCGGCAGCCTGGTGGTGATCTTCGCGGGCTATCCGGATCGGATGGAGCGGTTCTTCTCCGCCAATCCGGGTCTGTCGTCGCGGGTCGCGCATCACCTCGAGTTCGTCGACTACACCCACGCCGAGCTGGTGGCCATCGCCGAGCTGATGGTGGCGCGGGAGAACTTCCGTTTCGATCCGGCCGCGGCAGCGGCGTTCGCGGAGTATCTGGAGCTGCGGATGACCCGCCCGCGCTTCTCCAACGCCCGCAGCGTCCGCAACGCGCTGGACCGGTGCCGGCTGCGCCAGGCCAAGCGCCTTGTGGAGCTGCGGCGACCGCTGACGAGGAACGATCTGATCACGCTGACCGACCGGGATGTCTACGGCAGCAGCGTGTTCACCGACAGCGGTGCGCGCGACGGGGCAGCGGAGCGCCGCGCGTCGAGCACCACCGAGCAGCCGGACGGGCCGACCGCGAGGGCCCCCGCATGACCGATTGAGACGCGATGCCAGAAGGACTGAAGACCCTCACCCGCTACACGATCGAGGAGGAACACCGGCACCCCGGTTCGTCCGGTGAGTTCTCCGCCCTGGTGAACGTCGTCGCGACCGCGACGAAGATCATCGCCAACCAGGTGACCCGTGGCGCGATCGTCGGGTCGCTCGGCGCCTCCGAACCGGACAACCTCCCGCCCACCGTGCACCGCAAGCTCGATGCCATCACCAACGACATCATGGTCGCGGAAACCCAATGGACCGGCCATCTTTCGGCGCTGCTTTCCGAGCAGATGCCGCAGATCCACCCGGTGCCGGACACGCACCGGCGCGGGAAGTACCTGCTGGCGTTCGATCCGCTGGACGGTTCCAGCAATATCGACGTGAACCTGCCAGTCGGCACGATCTTCAGCGTGCTGCGCGCGCCGGAGCGGGTGTGGGGACGGCAAGGCGGCGAGCCGACGGCGGCGGACTTCCTCCAAGCCGGCGCCGAGCAGGTGTGCGCGGGCTTCACCCTCTACGGTCCGGCCACCATGCTGGTGCTGACCACCGGCCGCGGCGTGGACGGGTTCACCCTGGACCGCGAGATCGGCGCGTTCGTGCTCACCCACCCGCGCATGCGAATCCCCGAGGACACCGCGGGTTTCGCCATCAACGCCGCGAACGAGCGGTTCTGGGAACGCCCCGTGCGGCGCTACGTGCACGAATGCCTGGATGGGGTCGACGGGCCGCGCGGGCGCGACTTCAACATGCGCTGGGTGGCCTCGCTGGTGGCCGACACCTTTCACATCCTCACTCGCGGCGGGGTCTACCTGTACCCGCACGACACCCGCCCGCCCGCACGGCCAGGGCGGGTCGCCTTGCTGTACGGGGCGAGTCCGATCGCGTTCATCGTCGAGCAGGCGGGCGGCGCGGCGACCACCGGCGTGGAGCGGGTGCTCCAGGTGACCCCCGACGACGTGCACCAGCGGGTGCCGTTGATCTTCGGTTCCCGCAACGAGGTCGAGCGCATCGAGCGATACCACCGCGAGCCGGACGAAGGGCCAAGCTTCGACAGCTCGCTGTTCGGCAACCGGTCGCTGTTCCGTTCGGCCGGTCGCTAAGTCAGGAGAGGCCATGTCGGTCAAACATCCCGTGGTCGCGATCACCGGTTCGTCCGGTGCGGGCACGACCAGCGTCACCAGGACCTTTCAGGAGATCTTCCGCCGCGAGGGGATCAACGCGGCGATCGTGGAGGGCGATTCCTTCCACCGCTTCGACCGCAACGAGATGAAGCTGGCGATGGCCGAGGCCGAGCAGAACCGCAATGTGCGGTTCTCGCATTTCGGCGAGGAAGCGAATCTGCTGAAGGAGCTCGAGTCGCTGTTCCGCGACTACGGCGAGACCGGCGTCGGCACCGTGCGCCGTTACCTGCACGACGATGCCGAGGCCAAGCCGTACGGTCAGCCGCCGGGCACCTTCACCCCGTGGGAAGAGCTCGCTCCCGGCAGCGATCTGCTGTTCTACGAGGGGCTGCACGGCGCCGCGGTCACCTCGACGGTGGACGTCGCGCAGTACACCGACCTGCTCGTCGGGGTGGTGCCGATCATCAATCTGGAGTGGATCCAAAAGGTCATCCGCGACAAGACCCAGCGCGGCTACTCCAGCGAGGCCGTGATCGACACCATCCTGCGTCGCATGCCGGACTACGTGACCTACATCTGCCCGCAGTTCTCCCGCACCTACGTCAACTTTCAGCGGGTGCCCACCGTAGACACCTCGAATCCGTTCACCGCCCGCACCATTCCGACCGCCGACGAGAGCTTCGTGGTGATCCGTTTCGCCGATCCGAAGGTCATCGATTTTCCGTATCTCCTGTCGATGCTGCACGATTCGTTCATGTCGCGGCCGAACTGCATCGTGGTGCCCGGCGGGAAGATGGAGTTGGCGATGCAGCTGATCTTCACGCCGTTGATCTTGCGGTTGATGGACAAGCGGCCCAAGCGAAGTCGCTGATTCAGTCCGGTAGCAGCGGCACCGAAAGACCCTCGCCGCGGTTGATCAGCGCCGCGCGGGTGACGGCGGCCGAGCCGAAGCGAGAACGCAGATCGTCCAGGGTGGCGTCGAGGGTGTTGGTGGCGCGTGCCTCCAGCGGCAGGGTGAGCTGGACCGCGTCCGCGTCGTCGAGGTTGGTCAGCGCGAGGCCGATCAGGGTGAGGCCGCGCTCCTCGATCATCGGCATCGCGTGGGCGAGCAATTGCCGCGCGGTGCGTAGCAGGGTGTCGGTGTGGTCGGTGGCCTCGGGCAGCGTGCGGGATCGGGTGGCGCGGCTGAAATCGTCGAAACGCATGCGCAGCACGACCGTTCGGCAGACCCGGTCGGCGGTGCGCAGCCTGCGGCCGAGGCGGTCGGTGAGCCCGTGCAGGTAGGCCTCGATCTCGTCGGCGGGGCGGGCGCGGCGGCCGAGGGCCCGTTGTGCGCCGATGGAGCGACGGCGGCGACCGGTCTCCACCCGACGCGGATCCCTCGCCATCGACAGCGCGTACAAGTGGCGGGCGGCCGCGGGACCGAGGAAGCCGCGCAGCGCGTTCTCGCCGAGATCGGCCAGCTGCCCGATCCTGGTGACGCCGTGCTCGTGCAGCGTGCGGGCGGTGACATCGCCGACGCCCCACAGCCTTTCGACCGGAAGCGGATGCAGGAAGTCGAGCTCGGCCGACGGCGGCACCAAGCGCAGTCCGTCGGGCTTGGCGACCGCGCTGGCGACCTTGGCGAGGAACTTCGTGCGCGCGATGCCGACCGAGATCGGCAGACCCACTTCGTCGCGCACTCGTGCCCGCAGCCGCTGGGCGATGTCGAGCGGCTGGCCCGCGATCCGGCGCAATCCGCCGACGTCGAGGAATGCCTCGTCGATCGAGATGCCTTCGACCACCGGCGTGGTGTCGCGGAAGACCTCGAACACCGCCTTGCTCGCCTCGGAATAGGCGCTCATGCGCGGGGGCACCACGATCGCGTTCGGGCACAGCCGCCGCGCTTGGGCGCCGTTCATCGGGGTGCGCACGCCGAACGCCTTGGCCTCGTAGGACGCCGCGAGGACGACCCCGCCGCCCACGATCACCGGCTTGCCGCGCAATCGTGGATCGTCGCGCTGTTCGACCGAGGCGTAGAAGGAGTCCAGGTCGGCGTGCAGGATCGAGGCCTCGGCGCGCGCCTCGATGCGCGGGCGTTCCCGGCCGCGCGGTGGCGCGACGACGGGGGAGACGCGGCGATCGGACACGAACATATGTTCGCATACGCGGCGGCGATCCGCATCGATCTACGGTTCGACTCCGTAGACGGGGCCGATTCTCGGTACTCTTTGCGCGACAGTAGATCGGACGACGATGAGGGAGTCGGTACGGTGCGTGGATTCGGAGACCTGGAGGCGGTGATCATGGACCGCATCTGGGACAGAGACGCGGAGTTCACGACGGTACGGGAGATTTTCGAGGAACTCTCCGCCGAGCGCGGCATCGCGTACACCACGGTGATGTCCACCATGGACAACCTGCACCGCAAAGGATGGCTGGCGCGGGAGCGGGCGGGCAAGGCCTACCGGTACTGGCCGACGCTGACCCGCGAGGAGCACAGTGCCCGGCTGATGCTCGAGGCACTCGGCTCCGGCGGTCGCTCCGATCTGGTGCTCAGCCATTTCGTGGACCGGATCAGCGCCGAGGAGTCGGCGGGTCTGCGTGCGGCGCTGCGACGACTGACCACGCGCAGAACTCCCGAGGCCCCGTGAACGTCGCGCTGTGCCTGATGGCCTACGGCAGCACCGTCGCGGTCTTCGGACCGCCGGTGCTGCACCGGCTCACCCGCCGCGGCGTCGCGCCGCGGCTGGGGGTGCTGGCCTGGCTGGTCGCCATCGCCGGTGCGCTCGGCGCCTGGGTGCTCGCGGCCGGCCTGCTGGTCGTCGAGTTCGCCACCTATTGGCGGCATCCGAGCGAGGCGCTGCGCGCCTGCTATTCGGTGCTGTCCTTCCCGCTGCACATGCACGGCTGGGCCGCCCAGCTCGCCACCTATTCGTTGGCGGCGGTGCTCGCCTCCGGTGTCGCCGCGGTGTCGTTGCAGGCCGCGCGGGTCGCGCTGCGTCTGCGCCGCCGTACGTTCGCGCACGGGCGCGCCGTGCGGATGGTCGGCCGTGAGTTGCCCGGTGTCGGCGCGGTCGTGCTGGATTCGCCGGAGCCGCAAGCCTATTGCGTCGCGGGCCGGCCCGAGACCATCGTCGTCACCAGCGCCGCGCTCGACGCGCTGACCCGCGACCAGCTGGCCGCGGTGCTCGCCCACGAACACGCCCACCTGCGCGGCCGCCACGCCGCGCTCACCGCCACGCTGCGCGCGATGGCGACCACCCTGCCCGGACTGCGGCTGCTCACCGAGGGCAGCGTGGAGATCGGCAGGCTGCTCGAGATGTGCGCCGACGATCGCGCGGCCCGCGTCCACGGCCGCGAACCCCTGCTCGGCGGGCTGCTCGCCCTGGTCGGCGCCGGCGCCCCGCTGCCGGTGGGCGCGCTCGGCGCGGCGGGAACCGCGGTATTGGCCCGCGCCGAACGACTCGTCGACCCGGTGCGCGGCGTGCACCGCGCGACCAACCGCACCGCGCTGCTCGGCGTCATCGCGGCCACCGTCATCGGGCTGTTCGAGATCGCCGTCGGAATCCTGTTCTGCAGCACGATGATCAACTGACCGAGTCCGCACGTGGCGCGCTTGTCGGAGCCTCGGTGTAGCGTGCGGCACGATCATCGGCTGACACAGGAGGATCGGGTGCGCGTCACCTGGGATCAGGTTTTCGCCTGGCGGCTCGCCCGCCACCATGTCGCGCGGCCCACCGCGGCGTCCGTGCCCGAGCTCGTCGGTCGCCTGTGCGGCGTACAAGCGCAGGTCACCTCCGCGGCGGAAACGGCGGTCGCGCTGCGCAGCGCCGAGCCCGAGGACGGGGCGGTGGTGGCCGCGCTGGCGAACGGCTCGCTGATCAAGACCTGGGCCATGCGCGGCACCCTGCACGCCATGACGCCCGCGGGCGCCGCCGCCGTGCTTCCGCTCATCGCGTCCGCCCGCACCTGGGAGAAGCCTTCGTGGCAGCGCACTTTCGGTGCGACGCCCGCGGAGGTCGCCGCGCTGACCGAGGCGGTGGGCGGGATTCTGGCCGACGCCGAACTCACCCGTGAAGAGCTGGTCGAGGCGCTGCTCGCCGACCGGGCCTTCCACAAGCTGGGGGAGGAGCTGCGCTCGGGCTGGGGCGCGCTGCTCAAGCCGCTGGCCTGGCAAGGCGCGCTCTGTCACGGACCTGCGCGCGGCAACAAAGTCACCTTCACCAGTCCGGCGCGACTCGTCGCGGACTGGCCGGGGCTCGCCGAGCCCGAGGTCGCCGCGCCCGCCGCGATCACCGCCTACCTCGGCGCCTACGGCCCCGCCGCACCGGAGACCTTCGACGCCTGGCTCAGTCGCAACAGCCTCCGCAAGACCACCGTGCGAGGCTGGTTCGCCGAGCTGGGCGACGCGCTGACGAAGGTGGAGGTCGAGGGCCGAACGGGCTACCTCCGCACCGAACACGCCGACGAACTCGCCGCGACCGAGCCGACCCCGTCGGTGCATCTGCTCGGTCCCTTCGACCAGTACGTCCTCGGCCCTGGCACCGGAGACACCGAACTGCTGCCGAAAGCCCACCGCGCACTCGTGAGCAAGACCGCGGGCTGGATCGCCCCAATCGTCGTGGTGGACGGCCGAATCGCGGGCACCTGGGAACTCGACGGAACCGAAATCCGCATCAGCATGTTCGACAGCGCACCGCTCCCGAAGAACCTCGACGAGGCCGCCGACCGCGTTTCCCGCGCGGCCGGTCTGGACGCGGTAACGGTGCGGGCGGCCTGAGGGCAGGCAGCCACACGGTCAGTCGTCGCTAGGACCCGCTCGGGTTCCCTGGTCGGTTCGCCCCGGGCAAACCGAAACCGCTGACGATCGCCTACCCGCGCTTGGCGACGAAGACTTCCAATCCGTCGAGGATGCGCTCGAGGCCGAAGTCGAAGTGGTCGAAGGAGGAGTCGAAGGCCGATGCGGAGAGTGACGCCATGACGGGGTAGTTGCCGGTGGCCATGGCCTTTTCGAGAGCGGGGGATTGCGCTTCCCAGAATTCGGCGTCGGTCATGCCCGTGGTGCGTTCGGCCTCCTCCGCGAACATCTGGGTGCGGGCGACGCCCCAGACGTAGCCGGAGATCATCACCAGGACCGAGATCAGTTCGGGGTCGGAAAGGCCCATCGGCTTGATCCCGCCGACGAGGTGTTCCATGCCCGCCAGGGCGCCGGGGCCGAGGACCGGTCGAGTCTGGTTGACCTGGATCAGCCAGGGATGACGGCGGTACATCTCGAGCATCTCGTACGCGTACTCCCGCAGCATCGCGCGCCAGCCGTCCGGCGGGGCCGCGGTCTCCTGCGGTTGCTGCACCCGGTCGAGCATCAGGTCGAGCAGTTCGGCCTTGCCGGGCAGGTACCGGTACAGCGACATCGTTCCGGTGCCCAATTCGGTGGCGACCCGCCGCATGGTGACCGCGGCCAAGCCTTCCGCATCGGCCACGCGTATCGCGGCCTCGACGATCCGGTCCAGTGTCAGCGTGGGTTTGGGCCCGCGACTCGGCCGGTGGCCGGTGTCCCAGAGCAGGTCGAGTGTGCGCGCGAGGTCACCGCTGCCGCTGGTCTCGGTGGTCGTCATGACTTCAGATTAAACGCTTGGCGCAGAACTGGGTACGTTGTACTCTAATTTGGGTACAACGTACCCAGTTAAGGGTTCGACAGGGAGGATGCGGTGAACGACTACGCGGTGCGGGCCGAGGGCTTGCGCAAGAGATACGGGGACAAGCACGCGCTCGACGGCTTCGAGCTCACCGTGCGACGCGGCACGGTGCACGGCCTGCTCGGCCCGAACGGCGCGGGCAAGACGACCGCCGTGCGCATCTTGTCCACCCTGATCCGGCTCGACGACGGCCACGCGACGGTGGCCGGACTCGACGTCGTGCGGCAACCAAGGGAGGTCAGGGCGCGCATCGGGCTGACGGGCCAGTACGCCGCCGTCGACGAGGTGCTCACCGGACGGCAGAACCTCGAGATGTTCGGCAGGCTGTTCCATCTCGGCGGGCGCAGGGCAAAGCAGCGGGCCGACGAACTGCTCGAGCGCTTCGATCTCGTCGACGCCGCCGACCGCGGCGTCGGCAAGTACAGCGGCGGCATGCGCCGCAGGCTGGATCTGGCCGCCTCGATGATCCTGGCCCCGGACGTGCTGTTCCTGGACGAGCCGACCACCGGACTGGATCCGCGCAGCCGTGGCGAGGTGTGGGAGTCGGTGCGCGCGTTGGTCGCCGACGGCACAACCGTGCTGCTCACCACGCAGTACCTGGAGGAGGCCGACCGGCTCGCCTCCCGGATCACGGTCATCGATCAGGGGCGCGCGATCGCCGACGACACCCCGGACGGTCTGAAGAACACCGTGGGCGGCGACCTGATCGAGGTGGTCGCCACGGAGGCGGCCGATCTGCCGCTGGTGGCCAAGGTGGTCGCCAGGGTCTGCACCGGCGAGCCCGACACCGACGACGCCGAGCGCCGGGTGTACGCGCCGGTGACCGACCGCGTCGCCGCGCTCACCGACGTGGCGCGCACCCTGCAGGACGAGGGCATCGCGGTCGAGGACATCGGCCTGCGTCGGCCGAGCCTCGACGACGTGTTCCTGCAGCTGACCGGACACCGCACGACCGCAGAGGAGGCCGCCTGATGACCACCATCGATCTGGTGCAGACCCGCTCCCGCGCCTACTGGGCGCTCGCCGACTGCTGGAATGTGGTGCGGCGCGGGCTGACTCACTATCAGCGTCAGCCGGTGAACATCGCATGGCAGCTCGGTTTCCCGATCCTGTCGGTGCTGCTCTACGGCTACGTCTTCGGCAGCGCCATGACGGTGCCCGGCGGCGGCGACTACCGAGACTTCCTGATGCCTGGCATGTTCGCGATGACGATGGCGTTCGGCTTCATCAACACCGCGACACTCGTCGTCTACGACGCCACCAACGGCGTCATCGACCGATTCCGCTCCATGCCGATGTCGCCTTCGGCGGTGGTCTCGGGACGCGGCGTCACCGATCTGATCGTGGCCTGCGCCGAGCTGACCATCCTGATGATCACCGCCTATGCGATCGGCTGGCGGCCGGACGGCGGAATCCTCGGCGCGGCAGCCTCGTTCGCGCTGCTGCTGTGGCTGCGGTTCGCCCTGATCTGGCTCGGCGTCTGGCTCGGGCTGATCGTGCCGAACCCGGAGGCGGCGGGCGGGCTGTTCGCCGTCGCGTTCCCGCTGACGATGATCTCCAGCATCTTCGTCGCCCCGCAGCTGATGCCGAACTGGCTCGGGCACATCGCGGCGTGGAATCCGATCTCCTCGACCGTGGCCGCCACCCGCGAACTGTTCGGAACGCCGGTGGGCAGCGGTGATTCGTGGATCGAACAGCACGCGGTGCTGATGGCGGTGGTGTGGCCGGTGGTGCTGACGGCGATCTTCCTGCCGCTCGCGGTGCGCCGCTTCCAGCGACTGAGCCGCTGACGAAAACGTTCGCTGCCCGGCATTTCGGAGTGCCGGGCAGCGAACGTTCGCTACGGCCGTGCCGTTTCGAGCACGGGAGCGTCCGGCACCGGACGCGGCATCTTGGCGCCGAGTCCGACGAGACCCGCGGCGAGCGCGATCCCAGCCACGACGTACCACCCGCGACGGAAGGCGTCCAGAGGCGCGAGCGGGTCGTCCGGCGAGCCGAGGACCGCGACGAGGACGGCGACACCGACGGCCAATCCGATCTGGCGCGCCATGCTCAACACCGCCGACCCGGTGGCGAACCGTTGCGGCGGTATGCCGGCGGTGCCCGCCGCGAACGCGGTCGGCAGCGTCAGGCCGACGCCGAGGCCGCTGACGACCATGCCGGGAAGCAGACCAACGGGATAGTCCGGCGCGAGCTCGATCGCGCGCGCCCACCACACCATGCCAGCGGCGAAAGCCACACCGCCCGCGGCGATCACAGGACCCGCGCCGACGCGCACGATCAGCCTGCCCGCCAGGACCGCGACGATCGGCACCACCAGCGGCCCCGGCGCGATGGCGAGCCCGGTGCGCAGCGCCGACCACCCCCACACGTTCTGCGCCCACAGCACCACCGACAGCAGCATGCCCGCGAACGCCACCTGGAACAGCACCGAATTGGCCGCCATCAGCGCGAAATTCGGGGCGCGCAACAACCCGGCGTCGACGACCGGACTGCGGTGGCGCGCCGAGGAAACGGCGAAGGCGACACCGAACGTCACCGCAGCGGCGAAAACGCCGAGCACCTGCGGCGATGCCCATCCCCATTCCTCGCCCTGCACCAGTCCGAGCACCAGCGCGGCGATCGCCCCGACCAACGCGACCGCGCCGAACAGATCCGGCAGCGCGCCACCGTCGCCGCGCGGATCGGGCAACCTGCGCAGACCGGCGGCGAGGGCGACGAGCCCGATCGGTACGTTCACCAGAAACACCCAGCGCCAATCGATCTCGACGAGCAACCCGCCGACGACCGGACCAAGCGCCGCGCCGAGTCCGCCGAACGCCACCCACAGACGCACCGCCGTTGCCCGCCGCTCGGGCGGTGTCGCCGCGAGCACCAGGCCGAGCGACGAGGGCGTGAGCATGGCCCCGCCGACCGCCTGCAACACCCGAAAAGCCACCAGCGAGGCCACATTCCACGCGGCCGCGCACGCCGCGGAACCGAGCACGAACACGGCCAAGCCGAGCAGGAAGGTGGTCCGATTGCTGCCGCGGTCGCCCAGACGTCCCGCGGGCACCAGCAACGCCGCGAACACGATGGCGTAGGCATTCAGGACCCAGGACAGTCCGGCGAGTTCGGCACCGCCGAACTCACGCGCCATATCCGGCAGCGCCACGTTGACGATGAACAGATCCAGGCTCGACAGCAGGACGCCGACCGACACGATGCCGAGCACGAGCCGCGGATCGACTGCGGGCCGATCCGATGCGGGCGCAATGATTTTCACAGGTTCCTCCGCTTCAGCCGAGAACTCGGCGGGTCTGCCTGGCCGAGACCAGCAGCCGCCCGGTCGGGTCCCAGATGTCGATGTCGTCGACCGACCAGCCGCCGCCGGTGCCGGTGTTCGCGGCGCGCACCAACACCGGCTGCCCGGCGGGCGAGGCGAAGTCGGTGTGCAGGTGCATCGAGAACGCGACCGTCGGGACGGCGATCGGAGCGGACAGGGTGGGGAAGATGCCGGGCGGCAGCGCGTCGGCCAGGATCGCGAGGGTGGCCGCATCGATGATCATCGGCGGATTCATGGCGATCCACGCGCACATCCACGCCTGCGCCGCGCCGGTCAACGGCAGCGGTCCTGCGGCGGGCCGAATCTCGAAATGCGCTCCGACGGGGACGATTTCGGGCGGCAATCGGAACGCCGCACAGGCATCGGACGCGGCGACCTCGGGAGCGGGACGTTCGGTACGGTCCGGTACCGAGCTCGGCGCGGTGCGGCCGAGCGTGATCGAGGCGGCGGCGACCTCGCCCGATTCCTGGCGCGCGACCACGTCGACGATCGCGGTACTCCGCCCGAGCGGCCGCACGGTGGCCGAGAAGGTGAATACGCCGTCGACGGGCCTGCCGAGGAAACGCAGATCGACGGCGCGCACCGGAAGTTCGTCGCCGCCCGCGCGTCGAGCCACCTCGACGAGCAGTGCGGCGATCACTCCGCCGTGCGGTCCGGTCCAGCCCCGCCATGTTCGATCCACCCGGGCCTGCCAGGAGCCGGGGCCGGTCGCGCCGAGCGCGAACTCCTCGGCGGGCGACCGGTCAGTGAGTTGCTTCATGAAACGCACCATAGGGTAGTGAGTTCTTTGAAGCAACCAACTAGGCTGTCCGCATGCGCAGGACGAGCTTCGAGGACATGAACTGCTCGCTGGCCCAGTGTCTGGAGGTGGTTGGCGAATGGTGGACGCTGCTGATCGTGCGCGACGCCCTGTTCGGCGTGACCCGCTTCGACGACTTCCGCGCCAGGCTCGGCATCGCACGCAATGTGCTGACCCAACGCCTCGAGCACCTGGTGGCCAACGAGATCCTGGAAAAGGTTCCGTACCAGGAGAATCCGCCGCGGCACGACTACCGGCTCACGCCGAAGGGGCGTTCGCTGTGGCTGGTCGTCACCGCGATGCGGCAGTGGGGCGACGAATGGGCCGCTCCGGACGGCCCGCCGCTGGAAACGGTGCACACCACCTGCGGCCATCGGACGACGATCGAACCGGTGTGCTCGGAGTGCGGCGAGCGCGTCAAGGGGCGTGAACTGCGGCCGGTGTACGGTCCCGGCGCCCGCGACAAGAGCTTGATCCCGGCCGCGCTGGCCCAGGACGCGGCCCGCAGCGCGCCGCCGCGATAGGCTGCGCGCGTGACGGACGCGCGGGTGGAGACGGTAATCGATACGGTCGCGTGGGTGCGCATCGAAGACGGTCGCATCCTGTGCGCGCGACCGCGCGGCAAGGACATCTTCTACATTCCCGGCGGCAAAAGAGAAGGCGCGGAGACGGATCTGCAGACGCTGCTGCGCGAGATCCAGGAGGAGCTCACCGTCGCGCTGGTGCCCGAAACCGCCAGGCACGTCGGCACCTACGAGGCGGCGGTGCACGGACCGGCCGACGGCGTGACCGTCCGCATGAGCTGCTACACCGCCGACTATCGCGGCACGCTCACCGCCAGCAGTGAGATCGACGAGATGGCCTGGTTCGGCTACGCCGATCGAGATTCCGTGCCACCTGTCGACCAGTTGCTCTTCGACGATCTCGCCGCGGCCGGTCTGCTGCGCTGAAGCCCGCCCTCGGTGTAACCGAGGCCAGTGCGCGACGACTTCCTCCACCAGGCCGCGTCGCGGCACGGACGCAGATCTGAATTCCGTTGTGCCCGTGTCGGAATCCGCCACAAGCGATTATCGTGATCATAATTGTCGTCGCCACCTTGGCTGGCCGTGCGGGGGTTTGTGGTGCTACTGGAAGCGGCCGCGGTGGGCGTCGGGTCCGGATTGTTGCTCGCGCTCGGGCACTATCGCCAGGCCGAGAAGGAAGTCAGCTCCGACGGCGACCGCTATCTGACACTCGGCCGCGGCGGCCGTGTTCCGTATCCGTTCATGTTCCGCTGGCTGGTTCCCCGACTGTGTCGCGACTCGATGGTCAGGTGGCAGTTGTGCACCAACCTGCACCTGTTTTTCTGCCGGTCATCGCATCCCTCTACATCGCTCATTGGGAGTCGTCACCCGCCCGGGTGATCGTTGGATCGCTGTTGATCTGCGGGTTTCCGGGAATCTGGTACAACAACATTCGCCGCCCGGTGCTCGTCGACCCGACGGCGCTGACTTGGGCGCTCGGCTCGGCGGTATTGAGCCTCGCGGGATGGTGGTTCGCAGCGCTGATCGTCGCGCTGATCGCCGCCTGTATGAAGGAGACCGCGCCGGTGTTCGCGGCGGCGTTCTGCCTGAATCCGTTGTTGCTCATCGGGGTGGCGGCCCCGGTGGTACGAAGGGCGACTGCGAAGGCGGGACCCGATACGCACAATTCGAAGGCGCTGGCGGACCCTCTCGGGTCAGCACGGAAGGCACACGCCGAGCACGTCTTCGATCCCCGAGTGATGCTCCTACCCTGGGGCGCCGGGATGCTGGCGGTATTCGTCACCGACCCCGTGATCGCGCTGTTGCTCGTCCTATCGCTCTTGTTGGGGTATGGGCAGTTGGTCGTTGCGGTCAACACGGCCCGCCTCTATCAATGGGCGGCACCCGCGGTTGCCCTCGCCGCCGCGTCGGTGATCCCGCCTGGGTGGGCGGCCGCGGTATTGACGGCGCACTTGTTCAACCCGCTCGCCGGCAACGGGAGGTGAAGGTGATCAAGGCCGTGCTCCTCGATGTCGGTGGCGTCCTCCTGCTGCCCGGACCCGAGTTGGTGCGTCCAGCGCTACCGATTCCGCCGCCATCGGTCGCCGTCCTCGACCGTGCGCACTATCGCGCCCTCGCAGTCGCCCACGCGACGCCGGCCCCCGACTGGGAAACCTACTTCCGCGTCTATGCCGCGAGTTGCGGGGTGGACGAGATGCTCGTGCCGCGCGCCGCGGCAGGACTACGGGCCGCATTCGCCCAGCAGGTCTGGACCCGGATCGTGCCTGGCGCCGCGGTGCTGCTGCGCAGGCTGCGCTCGGCCGGGATGCGAATCGCCTTGGTATCCAACGCCGATGGTCATCTCGAAGGTCATCTCCGCGCGCTCGGCCTGTGCCGGGTCGGCGTAGAGGTCGACGCGATCTTGGACTCGGCGATCGTGGGAAGTGCGAAGCCCGACCCGACGTTGTTCGTTCTGGCGCTGGCGGAGCTCGGGGTCGACGCCAACCAAGCAGTGCACGTGGGTGACACCGTCGGTGCCGACGTCGCAGGCGCGCTCGCTGCCGGAATCCGTCCGCTGCACTATGTGCCCTACGGCGACTGCGATGTGGCGTCCCCCGCTCACGAGCACCTCCGCTGGCTGTCCGATCTGCTCACCATCAGCTGAACGAGGGAAGCAACCTCATATCGGCCGACATCCTGCCGAGCGCGCGGTCCAACAGACGCACCGACGGCTCGATGGTGAACGATGCGCGCGCGATCGCGGCCGCCGCTTCCATGACCTCGTTCGTGGACTCCGCATCGCGGAGACAACGGCGCATGACCGCGAGGGCGGCCTCGGTGTTCGGTTGCACGAATTCGACATGTCCGCAGACTTGGCCGTCCGGCCCTGAGACGGGAGCTCTTCTGCTCTCCGCGGGAACGATCAGGTCGCCGAGACCGAGCCGGCGCATGACCTCGCCGCTGCCCGCGAAGTCGACGACCACCGGAACACACCCGCTGAGCACCGCCTCGACGATGGTCGTACTACCCGCCTCCATCATCGAAGGCACGAGCAGAAACGACGACTCACGATACAGTCCGGCCAGATCCTTCTGGTGGAGCACGCCTGACACCGTGATTCGATCCGTCAAGCCGTTGCGCACGGCGTATTCGGTGATGAGCGACTCGGCATTGCCCGATCCGCACAGGCGAAGCTCGGCCGCTTCGGCGAGCGGCTCCCCGGCCGAGCGGGCGGCGGCGACGAGCTCGCACGACCAAAGGAAATTCTTGTGCAGCGCATTCGGCACGGCGCACCGCGAAACGTGCAGCCACGGCCCTTCTCCCGTCCACGCGCGCTGCCTGGGCCTGAACACCTCGGCGCTTGGTCCGTGGTAGGCCACCACAACTTTCGCGAGGTCCGCGGGCGACAGCACCGCCGAGAGTTGGCCGCGGACATACTCTGTCGGGACCACGACGGCATCGAAGCTCGCGCCCATTCGCTGGATCGCTTCCACGACGTCGCGATCGAACGCGGCCGCCTCGTCAGCGTCCGCCAGACCCGGAACCCCTGCGCCGCGCATCGTGAACTGCGCTCGGAAACGGCGCTCGTCCGCAGCATGGTTGTAGGACGCGACCGCCGGTAGGTTCCGCTCGCGTGCCACCGCGGCTGCGACATCGAAGACGTACCCGTCACGCGTACCAACGGCGAGCACGAGCGTCTCGTTGTACATCTCACTTGTCATCAGGTGCTCCGCGATGGCGCCCGCCATGCCAGGGCCGTGGATCGGTTTGAAGGTGAACAGCCGATCGGCCACCTCGGTCACGACGCCACCGAGTCGAAATTCCTTGTTGTGGACGTGCCAGCCGCCGGTTGCGTCCCCCATGCAGTGCACGACCACCGACCTCCCGATACTCGCGAGCCACCGGGCGAGATGCGCGACATACGATTCGAGACCACCGGGCGTCTGGTCCAGATCCGTACACCACGCGTAGATGCCAATTGCCCCATCACGACCGAGATCGGCGATCACTCCGATAATCTACGCCCACACAAATCGACTGGGGCTGTGATGGATACGGAACAATCACCCGCTCAAGGTTCTCCCGACGATGTCGCATGGATGGTCGTGCGCGCGCATCTTGCCGGCGACGCCCACGGTCGCGAGATCCTGCTGCGGTTGGCCACCGCTCCCACCGAAGGCGCTGAACTGCTGCGCCGCTACTTGGACGCGGCGGTCGTCGCGCCGGGGCTCAGCACGATCATCACGGGCGGCACGGTGGACAGGCTGGTGAACATCGCGCAGGCGGGGGTCGTCAACATCGCGGTCCAGAAACAGACGACGCCACCTCGGCAGCTGCCGCCTGCCATCCCGGATTTCACCGACCGAACCTGGGCCGTCGACCGGATCCTGAAAGCACTTGCGGCCAACGACTCCCGGCACTTCGCGATCCTCGGCGGAGGCGGGATCGGCAAGACCGCCCTCGCGGTGACCGTGGCCCACCGGCTCGCGAACGAATTCCCCGACGCGCAACTCTTCGTCGACCTCGCGGGAGGCACCACCGCGCCGCGCGCACCGCTCGCGGTGCTCGAGGCGATGCTGCGTGCGCTCGGCGCGGAATACGACGCCATACCGGAGGACGCCGACGAGCGGGCCGGACTGTATCGGGCTATGCTCAGCCAACGCCGATGCGTCCTGCTGCTCGACAACGCCGCCGACGCTGCCCAGCTACGATCGTTGTTGCCCGGCGAGGGCGATCACGTTGTCTTGGTGACCAGCCGTGATCCGCTGGTCGCGCTCATGGGTTTCGAACGTATTTCGCTGGATGTCCTCGAGGCCGAAGACGCGTCCAACCTGCTGAGCCGAATCATCGGCGCGGAGCGGTCGCAGGCGGAGCCTGAAGCCCTCGACGAATTGGCGGTCTTGTGTGGAAACCTGCCGTTGGCCCTGCGGATCGCGGCCGCGCGGCTCGCCTCGCGGCCACATCGGACGATCCGTGGTTTCGTCGACAGGCTTGCCGACGAGAACCGCCGGCTCACCGAACTCGCGACTGGTGATCTCGCCGTTCGTACGTCCTTCGAAGTCAGTTACCAAAGCTTAGGGGAGCGTAGTCGTCGAGCGTTTCGACTGGCCGCGCTGATCCCAGGGCAGACCATGCCGGCCTGGGTGGTCGGAGCGCTGACCGACGACACCATCGATGATGCGGAAGATCTCATCGATCACCTCACGGACCTGCGACTGCTGGAAATCGCTCGGGTGGACGGTTCCGGCCGACCCCGCTACCGCTTTCACGATCTGCTGCGAATCTTCGCCAAAGAGCATCTGCGCGAGGACGAAGACCCCGACGAGCGGGAGCAGGCTGTCGAGCGGATGATCGGCGCTTATCTCACGGTGGCGCGACGCGGGCTGTATCTCATGTCGCCGCACAGCAAGCGAGACCCGGTGCCGGCTCTCCATGTTCCGTGGGACGCCCCGCCCGATCTGGTCGACGAGTTGACCGCCGACCCGTACGAGTGGTTCACCGACAATCACGACGCGCTAGTCGCAGCCGTGACGCTCGCGCACGATCGGTCGCTGTGGCGGCTGAGTTACGATCTCGCCGAACAACTGCACTACTACTTCCGCGTCCGCGGACATCTGCAAGACTGGATCGGCACCCATGAAGTGGCCCTCGCGGCTTCCCGCAGTGCGGGCGATCGCAGGGCCGAGGCCTGGACGTTGCGCAATCTGGGCAACGCACACCAGGACCAAGGCCACTACGCGGAAGCGGCGGCCTGCTTCACCGAGGCGTCGGAGATCTTCGCCGAACTCGGCAACCGCCTGGGTAGTGCCGCGACCGTATGCAATCTCGGTGAGACGCGAATGGTCCAAGGGCTTTTCGCCGAGGCCGTGAACTGCCTCGCCCGCTGTCTACCCGACTGGCAGGCGGTCGACGATCAAGTGGGCTACGCCTACACGGTGGACAACCTCGGCTACATCGCGTTGTGTCAGGGCGAATTCAGCGCCGCTAGAACCCATCTGAACAGGTCCCTGCAAATGTTCGTCGAGCTTGGCGACCGCTTCGGGGAAGCGCATTCACTACGCCGTCACGCGGAACTGGAGGTCGCACAGGGCGCGCTTGCCAACGCACAGCGCGACATAGCACGCAGCCGGAGTCTATTCGATCAGATGGGGAGCGCGAGCGGAACGGCGTGGGCCGCGATGACCGACGCGACCGTTCTGCTCGCAACCGATTCGGTCGACGGAGCCTTGAAGGCCGCCGCCGAGGCTGTGGACGGGTTTCAGATACAAGGCGACACGCGCGCCAGCGCCCAAGCGATGGTTCGCCTCGGTGAAGCGCTGTTGGCCGCCGCGCGGGCCGACGAAGCACTGACAGTGCTCGAGCAAGCGGCGACGATGCTGCGCGACGTCGAGGACGCGTTCGGCGCCGCATTGGCCACCTACCACCTCGGCCGCGCTGTCGAACCCGCCGCACCGCGACGCATAGAGCTGTTTCACAGCGCCGCAACGCAATTCGCCGCCCTCCCAGCACCGCTGTGGGAGCGGCGTGCGCTCGACGCGGCTTCAGAATGACACGTCACCACGCACTTCGGAGATGTTGACGAGCTTGCCGACCTGTGCGCTTCCGGAAACCTTCGTCACGATCGAGCCGACCATCGGATCACCTTCCGCGGTGCGGACGAGCTCGGTCACCGCCGCGCGAAACGCGGGATCCGTCTGCACATGACGATCGATGCTCGACGCCAGCGCGTCTACTCGCTCTGGATCGGCCGGGACGCCCTCGGCCTCGGCGAGTGTCGCTGCCGCTTCGTCGTCCCCAGCGAATTTCGACCGGATGAGCTCCACCAGCTTCCCCAGGCCCGCCCACGTCCGCCGGCCCGTCTCTGTCGCGAATTCATCGAGCGCCTTGACGACGAGCGCCGCGGCCGTGATCGAGATCGGATCCATATCAACTGTCCCCACTGCCAGTTCGGTAGATGTGCCAACAGTACCGGGCTGTCGACGGTTTCGTGGCGTTGTCGGCCACGGCGGGTGCGCGGGCGTAGCCGAGGGGTGCCCGCTCTCACATTCCCACCATCTATACGCGACCGTATGGCAGGTCTAGCCTGGTTATATACGGCACCGTATAAGACGGTCCGGTTGGCGGAGGAGGCCGCACGATGCAGGAGTTGTCACGAGCCGACGAGAGCGGCGCGACCGCGGGCGGCGCCGAGGCGCCCGTCTTCCAGCAGTACGAGATTCCCGAGGCGATTCTGGCGCTCGCGACGATCGCCGACCCGGACTACATCGACCTGTTCACGCTCGTCACCCCCGACGCCGCGGTGTGGTCGCCGGAGCAGTGGGCGCGCGCGGCCTTCGAAGACGTCGCGGGGTTGCAGGGGCAGTTCATCTGGCGGGTGCTGTTGGGGATGCGCCTCGCCTCGCGGCGGTCACCGGCGCATGTGGCCGGTTGGGACATCGCGGATCGGGGCGACGGCTACATCACGCTGGCCGCGCGCTCCTGGATGCTCACCGGCAATCTGGTAGTCCGCATCGACGGCGACCGACTGTCGCTGGCCACGATCATCGACTACGACCGGCGGATCGCCAAGCCGATCTGGACGCGGTTGTCGGCCATCCATCGGAGCCTGGCGCCCGGGCTGCTTCACGACGCGCACGACGCCGTGCGGGCGAGGCCGCGCTGACGAAGGGGCGGACGGGTCTGTCGAGTTGCCGCCCGGCGCGCGACGCGCGACCGGGCGGCGTCCGCGGCCGCGCGATACGGTCGCACCATGAGGCCGGTTCGCTCGCTCGCCCGCTGGGCCGCTTACGCGCTGGCGGCGCTTCCGCTCGCCGCGGCGCCGGTCGCGGTTCGAATGCGCGTGCCGCGCAGGCGGCTGCGTGAGCCGATCCGTCGGCGCGGCATCACGCCTGTGCGGGTCGTGATTCATTCGGCGCTGAGTGCGGGTGTCGGCCTGCTGGCCTGGTTTCTGGGGTTGCTCGCGACCATCGCCTTCGTCCGGGGCGTCGGATATCCGCTGGTCGCCGCGAACGACTACGAGAACTCTTGGGGCGGGCCGACATTGGCGGGGGCGTGGGCGGTGCACGCGGCGCTCGGGGTCGGGCTGCTTCCGGTTTGGCTGGCCATGCTCGCCGGGCTGGGCGCGTTGCAATTGCGGCTGATTCGTAAGCTGTTCGAACGCGCCGGGCCGGCGTGGCCGGTCCCGGCGGCGCTCGTCTTCACCATCGCGGGGGTGTTCGTCTTCCTGTCCTGGCTCAGCCAGGTGTGAACAACCCCCTCAGCAGAGCGGGTACTTCGAGCCCATGAACTGACCCTTCAGCAGGCAGACGATGAACTCGACGAAGTCGCGGCCGTAAGTGGCCGAGCCGCTGGCCGATCCGGAATCCGCGACCGCGGCGGGAGCCGCGGGTGCAGGTGCCGGCCCGGCGTTGGCGGGTGCGGTGGCGAGTCCGGTCGAGGTCACCAGCGCGCCGGAGACGGCGAGGGTGATCAGGGCTTTTCTGATGTTCGGAGACAGTGACATTCGGGATCTTCCTTTCGTTCGCGGCAAGTATCGAAGCAGCGAGCGGTGTCCCGACAGCCCCGAACTGCCGGGGCACTCGTTCCGTGGTCGCGAGCGCGTTGCCGGTGAATAACGTTGTGCGCGGGGGACACTCGAAGCGGGCGGCGGATCGTACCGTGAACAGTAGGGGACCGCCAGGCCACGGGGCAGTGAACTGCGCGACTCGCAAGACGAACGTTCATTCCTTGACAGGCACGGGACTCCGGGGAAACACTGGAAACACGCCTAAGTGGAGAGACCATCTCCCCTTAGGTCCGACCGGTCGGCCCCCGAAACAGCGTTGTTTTCCGTCGAAGGCGGTTCGATGACCATCACGACAACCACCACGAACCGGCCAGGCATCGTCGCTCTGCGCGATCCGCGAGCGCGCGATGCCGAGCTCACCGGCGCCAAGGCCGCGGCCCTCGCCACGGCGGCCGCGCACGGCCTGCCCGTCCTGGAAGGCTTCGTCCTGACCACCGCGTGGTCGCACCGCGGCGACCCGCCCGAAGCCGAATGGCGCGGCCTGTCCGGCGCGGGCGCGAAAGCCCTTGTGGTGCGGTCCTCTTCGGTCTCCGAGGACGGCGCGCACCAGTCCATGGCCGGGCTGTTCACCTCGGTGCTCGACGTGCGCGACTGGCAGGGCTTTCGAGACGCCGTCGACGAGGTGCTCGCTTCCGGGCCGCCCGCCGACCTCGGCACGGGCGTGGACGCCGCGATGGCGGTACTCGTGCAGCCGTTCCTCGCGGCGGGCTGGGGCGGCGTCGTCTTCACCGCCGACCCGGTCACCGGTCGCACCGACCGCATGATGATCACCGCGTCGCGCCGCGGACCCAGCGCGGTCGTCGGCGGCGCCGAGGGCGGGTGGACCGCGACCACGACCCGGCGCGGACGGGTCACCTCGGTCGCGACGCCCGACGCCGATCCGCTGCCGAACGCGCTGCGGCGCAAGGTCGTTCGGCTGGCGCTGCGTGCGGAGCGGGTGTTCGGCGGTGCGCTGGACATCGAATGGGCCATCGACGCGCGCGGCCGGGTGATCCTGCTACAGGCCCGCCCGGTCACCGCCCTGCACGGCCCGGTGCGCGGCCCGGTGCTCGGGCCAGGTCCGCTGGCCGAGACCTTTCCCGACCCGCTGCGCCCGCTCGAGCAGGATCTGTGGCTTTCGCCGCTCGCCGACGGCCTCCGGGTCGCGATCGATATGACCGGAGCCGCGACGCCGCGCGCGCTGCACGAGTCACCGGTCGCGACCGCGGTGCGCGGCATCGCGGTCGCCGATCTCGAACTGCTCGGTGTGGTGCGCCCGCGCCGCACTCTGGCGCGGCTGCTCGATCCGCGGCCGGGGGCACGGCGGCTCGGCGCGGCCATGCGGGTCGGCAGGCTCGCCGCGGCGCTGCCCGAGCTGGCGCAGCAGATCTGCGAGCGTGTCGACACGGATCTGGCCGAGGTGCCGCCGCTCGCCGAACTCACCGACCTCGCCCTGCTCGCGGTGCTCGACAACGCTCGCACCGCGCTGACCGCGCTGCACGGCTACGAGGCGTTGGCCGGAATGCTCGGCGGGAAGGGCGAATCCGCGCCCACCGCGGCCGAGATGGCGCTCTCGGCGCTCGCCGCCGCACGCGCGACCGGTCTGCCCGAGGACCGGGTGATCGAGGAACTACCCGTCGTGCTCGCGCTGATCCCGCCGCGGATCGGTCCGCCGCCGCGAGTGCCCGAAGTCGACACCGACCCGCTGCCCGTCGGCGAAGGCGCGGGCGAGCTCGCGCTGGCCAGGGAGGCGCTGCGGCTGCGCGCCCGCTGGGTGCAGGAACTCGGGGCAAGGGCGGCGTGGGAACTCGGCGGCAGGCTCGCCGCGACCGGATTGCTGGACGACCCAGGCACGTCGACACTGCTGTCGCTGGACGAACTGCGCACCGCCGTGCGCTACCGGCGGCTGCCGGACGACCTGGCCGAGCGTACGACGCCGGACGAGCTCGCGCTCCCCGCCGAATTCCGGCTCGCCACCGATGGTTTCCCGATCGCCGTGTCGAGGGGACGCGGCCGCGCCGACCGCGGCATCGGCGCGGGCGGCGGCGTCGGTCGCGGCATGGTGCACATCGGCGATCATCCGCCCGCGGGATCGGTGCTTGTCGTCCGTCATCTCGATCCGCGGCTCGCCGTCGTGGTGCCGCGGCTGTCCGGCCTGATCGCCGAAACCGGCAGCCCGCTCAGCCATCTGGCGATTCTGGCCCGCGAGTACGGCGTCCCGGTGGTGGTCGGCTATCCCGACGCCACCCGGCGACTGCCCGACGGCGCGGTGGTGCAGGTGGACGGGCGCAGCGGCGAAGTGCGGCCATCGATCGAAACGGAGGAACACCGATGACTCGGGATCGCGGTGCGCGCGGGCTCGGCGTGCTGCTCGCCGTCGGCACGCTGGTCGCCACGGGCGCTTACGTTTTCGTCTACCTGTACCGGTGGGAGTGGAACCGCGCCATTCTGACCGCGGCGCTGTTCATCGCCGCCGAGATCGCGCTGGTCGCCATGCTGCTGACCAAACGCCTGCGCGAGGTGCAGCGCGAACTCGGCGCGGCGGGGGACCGGGCGCGCACGGCCAGGATCGTGCACGCGGCAACGCCCGCGCCGCGGGTCACCTTCGCCTGGCTCAGCAGACCCGATCGGCTCGGGGTGTTCGTTCCGGTGCTGCTGGCGGGCGGCGTGCTGCTGACCGGGGTGGCCTGGCTGGTGGAGCGGCTCGCCAAAGCCACCGCGGGCCCCACCACCGAACGCCACATCATGGACCGGTTGGATCGGCTGCACCTGCCGCCCAACGGTTTCCTCGCTCCGCGCGCGGACCGTCTGCATCTGCTGCACGGCCCCCTGGTCCGATCGCCGCGGTGATCCGATGCGCCGAATTCTGCTGGTCGCCTTGGGCGCGGCCTGCCTCGCGACGGTGCTGCTCGCCATGGCGCAGGAGATGAAGTTCGAAACCGATCGGGGCGCGGCGGCGAGCACGCAGGTGGTGCGCTTCGACGCGCGGGCCAAGGACGCGGGCGCGTCGACCGAACCCGCACTTCGCTTGTGGGACAAGTGCGCCAGCCACGTCAACCACGTGCGCGTGGTCGCAGGCCCGGTGGCCGACGGCGACGCATGGGCGGTGACGCTCACCCCGGCGCTCGGCGAGCACACCGAACGCCGCCTCGTCGGCTGCCTGGAAGACCTCACCGTCGACGGCGTGCTCGGCCGCTACCTCGGCTCGCGGTCCGGGTAAGCGGACCTCGCCTTCGCTCCGGCCGTGCGCAGCGCCCATCGGACGTGCGGTTCAGGTGGTGACGGGCTCGCGTCCGGCCAGCTCGATGAGATGCTGCACCAGCGTGAGCAGCACGTTCTTGGCCGATTCGCGATTGCGGGCGTCGCACAGCATCACCGGGGTGTCCGCGTCGAGATCGAGTGCGTCGCGCACCTCGTCCTCGGTGTAGCGCGGCGCTCCGTCGAAGCAGTTCACCCCGACCATGAACGGCAGCCCGCGGCGTTCGAAGAAGTCCACGGCGGCAAAGGAATTGCCGAGGCGCCGGGTGTCGGCCAGCACGACCGCGCCGAGCGCGCCGCGGGACAGCTCGTCCCACAGGAACCAGAACCGGTCCTGTCCCGGCGTGCCGAACAGGTACAGCACCAGATCGCGATCGATGGTGATGCGCCCGAAGTCCAATGCCACGGTGGTGGTCGATTTGGACTCCACGCCGGACAAATCGTCGACGCCGCTGCTGACTTCGGTGATGAGTTCCTCGGTGCGTAGCGGCGCGATCTCGCTGATCGACGACACCATGGTGGTCTTGCCGACGCCGAAGCCGCCGGCGATGAGGATCTTGACCGACGCGGCCAAGTGCTGGGCCCCGTCGGGATCGAGCCGGGCGGGGTCAAAGTTTTCTGATGCCATCCAGTACCGCTCGCAATATGTTGAGATCGCCGGGGCCGGCCTCCGTTTGCACCGGAGCCCGGAAGATCAGTTGTCCCTCGCCGATCAGGTCGCCGACGAGAATCTTGGTCACCGCAAGGGGAAGTTTCAAGTTGGCCGCCACCTCTGCGACCGATTGCGGATCACGGCACAGGCGCACGATTTCCGCGTATTCGGGCTCCGGCCTGCGCAATGTCGGTGCGGGGGAGGCGGTGACCACCACCGTCACGATGTCCAAATCGTGACCTGCGCCCATGGTGCGTCCACGGGTCAGCGCGTACGGCCGGATCAGCGGTCCGGCCGCGTCGTCGAACCACGGCTCACCCCGGCGCGTCATGGCAACCGGGCGGGGGTGGACAGATAGGAGCCGACACGCTGGACGGTCACGTTCATCTCGTAGGCCACCATGCCGAGATTCGCGCTCTCGGAGGCTTGCAGCGCGAGGCAGGCGTTGTCACCCGCGGACGTCACGAAAAGCACGGCGCGGTCGAGTTCGATGACCGCCTGGCGCACGCCGCCGCCGTCGAATCGACTGCCCGCGCTGCGCGCGAGTCCGTACAGGGTCGAGGACATGGCGGCGAAATGTTCGGCGTCGTCACGGGTCATCGCGGTGGAGCGGCCGAGCAGCAGTCCGTCGGTGGACAGCACCACCGCGTGCCGCACACCGGCCAGCCGATCCACCAGATCGTCGAGCAGCCAGTTGAGATCACCGGGTTTGGGAGCGGTCACTACACGCCTTCCTGTTCGTCGGCGGGCTGCGCACGGCGACCCTGCCGGGTTCCATTCTCGATGGCGGACATCAGATCCCGGGCCTGTTCGGCGGAACGCGCACGTTCGGCGACGGGTTCCTGGGTCGACGGCTGCGCCAGTTGGGGCGCGAGATTGGCCTGGCGGTTGCGCTTGGGCAGCACCGGCCTGCCGTCTGCGGTGGTCGCGGGCGGGGCGGCCGAGCTGTTCGGATCCGGTTCCGTCGGTTCGGGTTTCGGTGCGGCGGGCGGGTCCATGGTGAGTACCGGGGCCGTCGGTTCGGTCGCGCCGCCGGGTGTTTCGGTTCCGGGCGCCTCGATGAACGGCACCGGATGCCGTGGACGTCGCGCCTGATCGGCGGCCGGTGTCTCCGGCGCGCTGGGCGCGGTGTCGGTGACGAGCAGCGCGGTCGGGAGGAGCACGATGGCGCGGATGCCGCCGTAATCCGACTCCGCGAGCCGCACCGCGACGCCGTGCCGGACGGCCAGCTGCGCCACGACGAACAGTCCGAGGCGCGAATCCGCCGAGAGCGTGGCGACACCGAAGTCCGGTGGGTTGCGCAGCATCTCGTTGACCCGCTCGAGCTCGGCTTCGGGCATGCCCATGCCCTGGTCGCTGACCTCGACGACCACACCGCGGCCGACGACGTTTCCGAAGATCTCCACCCGCGACTGCGGCGGGGAGAACGCGGTGGCGTTGTCCACCAGCTCGGCGACCAGGTGCACGAGGTCGGCGACCACCGTTCCGAGCACGCGCACCTCCGGCAGCCGCGTCACCCGCACCCGCGCGTAGTCGAGCGTCTCGCCGACCGCCGAACGCACCAGATCCATCAATGGAATCGGGTAGCGCCACTGCCTGCCCGGCTGGCCGCCGCCGAGGATGATCAAGTTCTCGGCGTTGCGGCGCTCGCGGGTCGCCAGGTGGTCGAGCCGGAACAGCGTCTCCAGCAGGGCCGGATCCTCCTGGCGCGCCTCGGCCTCGTCCAGGATCTCCAGCTGCCGGTGCACCACGATCTGACTGCGGTGGGCGATATTGAGGAAGACCGCCTTGACGCCTTCGCGGGTGCGGGCCTCGTCCACCGCCGCCGACACCGCGGCCGCGTGCGCGTGTTCGAAAGCCTGTGCCACTTCGCCGATCTCGTCGTGGCCGTAGTCCAGGCGCGGCGTCTCCTCGGCGGGATCGACCTGTTCGCCCGCGCGCAGCCTGCGCATCATGTCGGGCAGCCGGTTGTCGGCCAGCGCAAGGGTCTCGCCGCGCAACCGCCTGAGCCGCTTGATGATTCGATTCGCCATCAGCACCGCGACCACGATGGCGGCGACGCTGACCAGCAGCACGCCACCACCGCCGAAGAGCGAGGTGAGCGCGGAATCGGACGACTTCTCCTCGGCCAGCCGCTGGGTGTGCTTGTTCTGGGTGATCCACAGATCGAGCAGGCCGCGGTTGATCTCCGCGGCGGCGGCCTGCCAGTCCTGCGGGGACAGCGGCAGCGGCGCGGCCTCGTCACGGCTCGCGCCGCCGGTGGACGATTCGTCCTCGACCGGCGCGACGTAGCGCCGCGCGATGGCGTTTTCCATCGCGGACAGCCGCTGCCAGGCCCCGGAGCCGGTCAACGCGGCGGCCGCCTCGCGCTGTTCGATGTCGATCTCGCTGGCGAGCAGCGCGATCTCGGTGTGGTAGAAGCCGATCTGGCGCAGATACTCCTCGACCGGCATCGGCAGGTCGCCGTTCGCGGTGACCATCGCGACGGCCAACGCGTGACCGCGCGACATGGCCTCGGCGGCGTAGAGCAACCGCATGCCCTCGGTGATCTCGACACCGATCTCGGCGTCGGGCGCGGACTGCTGGGCGACCTGCGAGCCCACCGAGACGACATCGAGCAGCCGGTTGTAGAAGCCGTAGGCCTCGGCCATCGGCAGTTGGCGCGAATCCGTCTGCGCGCGAACGCCTGCCAGGTGTTGGGCGAGGGTGTTGAACCCGGCCAGGTCGTCGCCGATCTTCGAGTCGTCCACGGCGCGGATCCCCGCGGAGGCCTCCAGCAGCTTGCGCAGCGCGCCGTCCAGCCGCACCCGCGCCGCTGTGAGCGCGGGGCCGGTCGAATCGTCGCCCGCCAAATGCGCCAGGGTGAGGTGGCGTTCTTGCTGCGTCGCCTCCATCAGTTCCCTGGTCGAGGGGATCGCGGCCTGCATCTGCGCCGCCCAGTCTTTCGCGGTGTTGCCCTGGTCGACCAGGTATCCCGCCGCACCCACGCCGATCACGAGCAGAGTCAGGCTCGGCAGGAGCGCGATCGCCAGTATCCGGCTCCGGACACCGAGCCTCGCTCTGAACATCCGCACAACGTAATTCAGCGAACTACACCGCTGTCATTCCGGTCCCGCTGAACGAGACTCGATTTGACAACCCGAAACAAAGCTGATCCACGACTGCCTTGCCGCGCCGGATTTCGGGACCGAGTCTGTCGACCGCGTGTGTTCGGGCGGCGCGACAGCGTAGATTGTGTGTATCCCGAAGTTACTCACAAGTAGGAGGCAAGGATGCCAGCGCCGGAAGCCGGAGTCTTCGACCGTCTGAGCGCGCTCGCCGCGATCGATGGCCCCGAGGCTCGCTCGCGCAAGACGATCGCCGAGACGTTCACCGGCAAACCGCTCGGCTCCGTGCCGGTCGGCACCGCCGAGGATGTGGCGTCGGCATTCGCCAAGGCCAGGGCCGCGCAGGCGCGTTGGGCCGCACGCCCCGCCGCGGATCGCTCTGCGGTGTTCGATCGCTTCCGCACGCTGCTCATCGAGAACCGCGAAGCCCTGATGGACGTCATCCAAGCCGAGACAGGCAAGGCGCGCTGGGCGGCCCAGGAAGAGATCATGGGCATGATGTTCGCGGCCCGCTACTTCGCCAAGGTCGCGCCCGGCCTGCTGGCGCCGCGCAAGGTGCCCGGCGCGTTCCCGGTGCTGAACCGCGCCGCGGTGCACGTCCACCCCAAGGGCGTCGTCGGCGTGATCGCGCCGTGGAACTACCCGATGGTGCTGTCCATCGGCGACTCCATCCCCGCGTTGCTCGCGGGCAACGCGGTGGTGGTCAAGCCCGACAGCCAGACGCCGTACTCCGCGCTGGCCGCCGCCGAACTGCTCTACCAGGCCGGACTGCCGCGCGACCTGCTCGCCGTCGTCCCCGGTCCCGGCACCGAGGTCGGCACCGCCATCGTCGACAACTGCGACTACCTGATGTTCACCGGCTCCTCGGCCACCGGCCGCGCCCTCGCCGAACAGTGCGGGCGCAGGCTAATCGGGTTCTCCGCCGAACTGGGCGGCAAGAACCCGATGATCGTCACCCGCGGCGCGGATCTGGCCAAGGCGGCCAAGGCCGCGGTGCGCGCGTGCTTCTCCAACGCGGGCCAGCTGTGTATCTCGATCGAGCGGCTCTACGTCGAAAAGGCGGTCGCGGACGAGTTCACCGAGAAGTTCCTCGCCGCGGTGCGCGCCGCGAAACTGGGCGCCGCCTACGACAATTCGGCCGACATCGGCTCCCTCATCTCGGAGTCGCAGCTGGAGACCGTCACCAAGCACGTCGCCGACGCCACCTCCAAGGGCGCCACGGTGCTCGCGGGCGGCAAGGCGCGCCCCGACCTCGGTCCGCTGTTCTTCGAACCGACCGTGCTCGCCGACGTCACCGACGAGATGGAGTGCGGCCGCAACGAGACCTTCGGCCCGCTGGTGTCGATCTATCCTGTCGATTCCGTCGAGGACGCCATCCGGTTGGCCAACGACACCGAGTACGGCCTCAACGCCAGCGTGTGGGCGGAGAGCAAGTCGGCGGGCGAGAAGATCGCGCAGCGACTGCACGCCGGCACCGTGTGCGTCGACGAAGGCTACGCACCGGCGTGGGGCACCACCGCCGCGCCGATGGGCGGCATGGGTATCTCCGGCGTCGGGCGCAGGCACGGCGCGGACGGCCTGCTGAAGTTCACCGAACCGCAGACGGTCGTTGTCACCCGGTTCATGAATCTGGACCCGCCGCCGTTCCTTTCGCAAGACCTGTGGCAGCGGTTCCTGATGCTCGTCGCGCGCAGCCTGCGGCTCCTTCCCGGTCGCTGAGCCCGGGGCCTGGCCGGCTCGGTCTGCGGGCGAGCCGGCCAGGCGTCCCGTCGCCGGGCCTCAGGTGAGCCGTTCGGCTCCGGTGCGCGGCGGCGGACCGGCCGCCAGTGCTGCCGCTTCCTCGTCGGTCAGCAGGCGGGATCGGATGAGGAAACGCACGCCCTCCGGCGACTCGAGGGAGAAGCCCGAGCCGCGCCCCGGCACCACGTCCACCGTCAGGTGCGTGTGTTTCCACAGCTGGAACTGATCGCCGCTCATCCAGAACTCGGTGTGCCAGGGCAGCTGTCCGAGCAGCACGTCGGCGGCGCCGACCCGGAACTCGCGGGCCGGGAAGCACATGGGGGAGCTGCCGTCGCAGCATCCGCCGGACTGGTGGAACAGCACCGGCCCGTGGTGTTCGATCAACCGGCGCAAGACGACTTGCGCCGCGTCGGTCATGCCGACGCGATGAATCCGGTTCGACATCAGAGTGATTCGATTCCGCATCAGAAGAATCCGAGCTTGGTGGGGGAGTAGCTCACCAGCAGGTTCTTGGTCTGCTGGTAGTGGCCCAGCATCATCTTGTGGTTTTCCCTGCCGATGCCGGACTTCTTGTAGCCGCCGAAGGCGGCGTGCGCGGGATAAGCGTGGTAGCAGTTGGTCCACACCCGGCCCGCCTTGATGGCCCGGCCCATTCGGTAGGCAGTGGCGCCGTCCCTGGTCCACACGCCCGCGCCGAGGCCGTAGAGGGTGTCGTTGGCGATCCGGACCGCTTCGTCGACGGTGTCGAAACGGGTCACCGCCACAACGGGTCCGAAGATCTCCTCCTGGAAGACGCGCATGGTGTTGTCGCCCTCGAGCACGGTGGGCTGGATGTAGTACCCGCCGGGTAGTCCGTCCACCTTGCGCGCTTCACCTCCGGTGAGCACGCGGGCGCCTTCCTGCCTGCCGATATCGATGTAGGACAGGATCTTCTCGTACTGGTCGTTGCTGGCCTGGGCGCCGATCATGGTCGTGTCGTCGAGCGGGTTCCCGCCCTCGATGGCCGCGGTCCGCTCCAGGCAGCGGGCCAGGAACTCGTCGTAGATGGACGAGTGGATCAGCGCGCGCGACGGGCAGGTGCACACCTCGCCCTGGTTGAGCGCGAACATCACGAAGCCCTCGACGGCCTTGTCCAGGAATTCGTCGTCGGCGGCCATGACATCGGGCAGGAAGATGTTGGGACTCTTGCCACCCAACTCCAGCGTCACCGGAATGATGTTCTCGCTCGCGTACTGCATGATCAGCCGCCCCGTGGTGGTCTCACCGGTGAACGCGACCTTGGCCACCCGCGGGCTCGATGCCAGCGGCTTGCCCGCCTCCACACCGAAACCATTGACCACGTTGAGAACTCCCGGCGGCAGCAGATCCGCGATCAGCTCCACCACGAGCAGAATCGAGGCCGGCGTCTGCTCGGCCGGTTTGAGCACCACGCAGTTGCCCGCGGCCAGCGCGGGAGCCAGCTTCCACGCCGCCATCAGAATGGGGAAGTTCCACGGAATGATCTGTCCGACCACGCCGAGCGGCTCGTAGAAGTGGTAGGCGACGGTGTCGGCGTCGATCTGGGCGATGCTGCCCTCCTGGGCCCGGATGGCGCCGGCGAAGTAGCGGAAGTGGTCCACCGCCAAAGGCAGGTCGGCGGCGAGGGTTTCGCGGACCGGTTTGCCGTTGTCCCAGGTCTCGGCGACCGCGAGCGGCTCGAGGCTGTTCTCGAGGCGCTCGGCGATTTTCAGGAGGATGTTCGAGCGCTCGGTCGGCGAGGTCGCCGCCCATGCCGCGGCGGCGTGGTGCGCGGACTCCAATGCCAGGTCGATGTCGGCCGCGGTGGAACGGGCGACCGAGCAGAAGGTTTCGCCGTCGACGGGGGAGGGATTGTCGAAGTACCGTCCCTCGATCGGGGCGGCCCAGTCGCCGTCGATGAAGTTGTCGTAGCGGGTTGCGTAACCGACTATCGCGGCGTCGGAACCCGGTTTGGCGTAGATCATCGCAATCACTCCTCGCGCGAAACCCAGCGACGAGGCCACTATGGACGGCGAAGGTTGGCGCGAGGTTGGTGACCGCGCGGTCTCGATCGTGCGCGCGGTGTCAGCCGTGCAGTGCGTTGTGCAGCCGGGCGGCGACCACCGCGCGGCGGACGTCGTCGGCGGGCAACAGCCGCAACGCGTGTTCGTGCACGGCGATATCGTCCGCCGCGCGCTCGCCGAAGGCGATCGCGTGCTCGGGACGGTCGCTGGCCAGGACCGCGGTGCGAATGCCGACATCGAGGTAGTCGCGCCATTCGACGACGCCGGGGGTGTCGGAACCAGGAAGCAGCGGGCCACGGTAGTGCCAGACCGCGCTCGAGGTGTCGCCCGCGGTGATCGCGGCGAGCAGGTCGACCGCGTCGCAGGACAGCGGGCCGGTCAGCATGTAGCGGCGATTGGCGATCTCACCGCCGGTGGCCCGGCGCAGGTGCGAGACATCGGCTTTCAGGGTGTTGGTCGAGACCGGACGGTCGCCGTAGACCGCCGCGTGTAGCTGCTCGGGGGTGTAGCCCTCCGGTTCCAGCGCGAGCAACGCGAGGATCTCCAGCTGACGCGGCGGCAGCGGCACCGGCCTGCCGTCGCGCAACAGCCTTGCCGTGCCGAGACATTCGAGCCGGACCCCCGCGGCGGGCGGCGGCGCGCTGGTGCGCAGTACCGTCTCCACGGCCGTCACCAGCGACCGCACCGAGGCCATCGCCATCGGATGCGAGCGGCTCCAGACGCTGGACAGATCCAGGACGCCGAGCAGCTTGCCGTCCGGCGCGTGGATCGGCGCGGAGTAGCAGACCCACCCGTGCAGCGCGGCGACCAAGTGCTCGGCGGAGAACACGGTGACCGGACGGTCGTCGTGCAAAGCGAGGGACAACCCGTTGGTGCCCATATGGCTTTCGTCCCAGCAGCCGCCCGGCGCGAAGTTCACGTCCTCGGCCTGGCGGCGCAGCCTGCGGTCACCGCCGGACCACAGGATCGTGCCCGCCGCGTCGCTGACCACCGCCAGGTATTTCGCGTCCTCGGCGATGCTGCGCATCTGGCCCGCCAGTTCGGTGACCGGTCCGCGCAGCGGGGATTCCGCCCATCGGTCATCGATCCGGTCGAGCCCCGGCGCGACGGTGCGGTCGGGATCGACGGTGTGCAGCGAACGCTGCCAGGACTGCGCCACGTCGTTGCGTAGGACACTGGACTCGGGGCGCACGCGTGCGCGAGGACCGGCGGTCGATGCCCACCGGGTCCACTCCTTCTCCAGTTCTGCCCGCTGCCGGGTGAGGGTGCGCGACGGTGCCACCGCGGAAAACCCTTGTCGTCGAGTGAAATCGCCTCTTCGTGCTCTCATCATGGCGGACGCAACGAGACGACACGCCGTTTATTACCCTCTTGGCATGGGGAAACGCGAGCGACCAGCCCGGCCCTCCGACGTCCACACCATCGCGCGCGGCATGCCGCACGTGACCAACGCGGCGGGCCCGCTCGGCAACGCCATCTACCAGGTCGGCGGGAAGTCGTTCGTGTTCTTCCGCAATCCACGGCCCGATGCCTTCGACCCGCGGACCGGCGAGCGCTACAGGGACGTGATCGTCATCTGGGTGCCCTCGGAGTCGGATAAGCAAGCGCTGGTACAGGATCCGGACTCGCCGTTCTTCACGACACCGCACTTCGACGGACACCCCTCGGTGCTGGTGCGCGCCTGCCACCTGCACGAGATCACCGTCGGCGAGCTCACCGAGATCATCCAGGACGCTTGGCTTTCCCGCGCCTCCCGCAAGCGCGCCACCGACTGGCTGGCCGCCCATCCGCCCGTTGGGCGGTGAACGCCCTGGCACCTCACTTGTTGAGGAAGATGCCCGCTACGTCGGCGTTCTTGATGGGCGTCTCCGCATTGCGCTGGCCTGCGCAGAGCAGGTCGACGGAGATGATGGTGGCGTCGACGGCGGTGCCGGCGGGTTCGCGCTCGTCGCCGGTCTGCTGCTTGACGAACTTGGTGATCGTCATGCGCTTGGTGTCGGCGTCCTGCTTGACGTACTCGCTGCACGGTGTGTCGCCGCCCTTGTTGAGCGCGCGCTCGATGTCGGTGCATCCGGCCAGCAGCAGCGCGGCGGCCGCCGCGCCGAGGACGGTCCTGCGCACGGTGGCGTTCATCTGCTCCTCCTGGTCACCTGGTCGAGCGGATGGGCCGCCGCGATCGGTATCGAGGGTAAGCGGGCCTGCTTCGGGTGTGTCGAGGCGGTCCGGTGTGTCGATCAGGCGAGGCAGGTGCGCAGCGGCACGTTCAGCTCGGCCGAGGTCAGCGATCCGTGGTGGCCCAGCATCGCCGATTGCAGCGGTTCGGCGCCGGTGCGGATGACACCGCGCGGTCCGCGCGCCGCGACGACGAGATCCCCGATCCGCTCGACCACCGACGACTCCACCGTCGGCCCGAACCAACCGCGTTCGATCACCTCGGCGCGCGGCAGCACCGCGAAATCGGCGCCGAGGGTCTCCCGCCACGCCGCCGCGACATCGTCCACCGCGCCGTCGACGGTGTAGACGTGCCGGGCTCGCGGTTCGCCGCCGAGCCGGTCGACACCGGCGCGCAAGGCCTCGACCGCGTCGAAATCCACCGTTCCGGTCAGCTCCACCATGCCGTGGTCGGCGGTCACCAGCAGTGCCGCGTCCGGCGGCAGGTGTTCGGCGATCGTGGCGGCAAGGCGGTCGACGTGCGCGAGTTCCAGCCGCCACGCGTCCGAGGACGGACCACGCACATGACCGGTGGTGTCCAGGTCGCCGTGATAGGCGTAGACGAGCGAGCGCTCGCCCGCGCGCAAGGCGGTGGACACGCCGTCGACCAGATCGCCGAACGACAGGCTCGGGCGGAAATCGCAGCCGCGCAGCACGGCCCTGGTCAGTCCGGAGCCCGCCTGATACATCGGAGCCACCTGTGAGACGCTGATCCCCGCGCGGGCGGCGCGTTCGAACACCGTTGCGGCGGGCTGGAACTGCTCAGGCACGAGTTCGCGAAGCAGGTCGACCTTCGGACCCTCGCCGTGCAGGCGCCAGCGCAGCGCGTTGACCAACCGGTCGTAGCCGGGCACGTTCATCAGATATCCGACGATGCCGTGCTCACCCGGCGGCACCCCCACGCCGAGCGAGCTCAGGCTGGTCGCGGTCGTGCTCGGGAACCCCGCCGACAGCTGGCCGGGGGCGAGGCTCGACAGGAACGGCGCCTCCCGCTGGTGCGCGGCGAGCGCTTCCGCGCCGAGTCCGTCCACCAGTAGGACGCAGATCCGGCGGGCGGACAGGCCGAGGCCGAGCCGATCGATTTCGCCGGGCACACCGAGGCAGGCGAGGACGGAGGGGAACAGGTCGGCCAGGGAACCCGAGCCGTAGGGCGGCGCGTCGAACACGAGGTCAGAATGTCAAGATCGGCGCGGCCACGGCAAGGGGTCAGGCCTGTCCGGTCTCGAATCGGCTGATCTTGCCGTCGCGCACGATGAACCGCCACGCGGTGCGCATCGATCCCCAGCGCGAATTCGTGTAGTCGGCGAGCAGTTCCACGCCGCCGTCGGTCACTGATTCGACCTGCATCCGGCCGTTGCTCGCGAAGATCTCCGCGTCGGTCCACTGCGAGACATCGCGCTCCACGCCGTCGTCGGACATGGTCGCGTCCTCGGTGAGCACCGCGCGGAAGCGGTCGAGGTCGTTGGCGTTGAGCGCGTCCACGAACTCTTGGACGACGGGGTCGAGCTGCTGTGCGGACATCCGGTCATCCCTCTCGGCTCACGGTATTCGGGTTGAGCAGTGACGGAACAGCAAACATCTGGCGCCCACTCTAGGGCAGAAAGTGCTTAACCGGGTCAAGGCCCGGGCGTGAGAAACGAAGACACCGTGCGCAGTACTTCTTCGACCAGTTCGGGAGCGGTCGTGCCGAGTTGGCTGCTTCGTTTCTCCAGCTGACCGTCCAGCCACAGCGAGGCGAGTCCGTGGCCGATGCCCCACCAGGTGATGCCGAGGATGTCGGCTTTGTCGGCGGGCAGCAGACCGGCCGCAACGCAGTCGCCGATGGCATCGGCCAGGACCGCGAACGCGGCGTCGCCCGCGGCGACGGCATCGGGGTGCTTCTCCGGTTGGGAGAGCTCGGGCCGGAACATCAGGCGGAAGTAGGCGGGCTGCTCGCGCGAGAAGCGGACGTAGGCGACGGTCAGTGCGCCGAGGGTGTCCAGCGGTGAGCCGGTCGCGGCCGCCCGCGCGGCGGTGAGTTCGGCCGCGAGCAGCTCGAAACCCTTGGTGGACAGGGTCGCGAGCAGCGCGGCCCTGTCGGCGAAGTGATGGTACGGCGCGCCGGTGCTGACGCCCGCCTCTCTGGCCACGCGGCGCAGGCTGACCGCCGCGATGCCCTCGGTTTCGATCAGGCGCAAGCATGCGGCGATCAGCTCATCACGCAGTGCGCCGTGGTGGTAACTGGTCCGCTTCACCATCCGAGCGTATGCGACGGGGGCTGGACAACCTATCTATGCGGTGCTTAGATTATCTGAGCGGCGCTTAGATTCCGGCCGTCTCCCTCTTTCCCCAGACAGGTGGGACACATGAGCAACCAGGTACTCGTCACCGGCGCAACGGGATTCATCGCCGGACACGTCATCGCCGAACTTCTCGAACACGGCTATCGGGTCCGCGCCACCGTGCGCGACCTGGCGAACACCGGCAAGCGCGCGCACCTCGTGGAGCTCGCGCGCCGCCTCGGCGCGGACCTCGAGTTCGTCGCCGCGGATCTCGACCACGACGCGGGCTGGTCCGAGGCCGTCGCGGGCTGCGCGTACGTGCTGCACGTGGCCTCGCCGTTCCCTCCGTACATCCCCGACGACGAGCGCGAGCTCGTCGAACCGGCCGTGCAGGGCACGCTGCGGGTGCTGCGCGCGGCCGCCGCGGAGCAGGGGGTCCGCCGAGTGGTGCTCACCTCCTCGATCGCCGCGATCGCCTACGGCCACGACGTGGACGAGGTGCGCACCGAGGCGGATTGGTCGGTGGTGGAACGGATTCCGCCCTACCAGAAGAGCAAGACGCTGGCCGAACGCGCGGCGTGGGACTTCGTCGGCGGCCTGCCCGCCGAGCGCGGACTCGAGCTGGCGGCGGTGAATCCTGGCATGGTGCTCGGCCCGCTGCAGACCGCGGTCACCAGCACCTCCCACGAGCCGATCCGACGGCTGCTGGCGCGCGACGTGCCCGGCTCGATTCGCACCGGCTGGACACCGGTCGACGTGCGCGATCTCGCCGTGGCGCACCGGCTGGCGATGGAACTGCCGCAGGCCGCGGGCAATCGGTACATCTGCGCGGCCGATCCGGTGTGGATGGCCGACCTGGCCCGGATCCTCGCGGACGAGTACAACCCGCGCGGCCTGCGGGTGCCCACCCGGGTGCTGCCCGACTGGCTGATCCGGTTCATCGCCCGCTTCGACAAGGGTGTGCGGTTGGCCGTTCCGGTTCTCGGCCGCACCGAACTGGTCAGTGCGGACAAGGCGCGCAGGGAGCTCGGCTGGACCATGCGCCCCGTCCGCGAGACGGTGCTGGACACCGCCGAGAGCCTGCTCACCTTCGGCATCGTCGATGCGCCGGGTGTGCTGCCGAAGACGGCCGCGCCGCGCCCGGCGCCGAACGCGCTCGGCGCCTGAGGGGTTCGGACATGGTGACCGCCACTATCGTCCTCGCGATCCTCGGGTTCGTCCGCCGGTGGTTCCGCCGCGATTCCGCCGGCTCCGGCGCCGAGGGACAGGCGCGCCGTCCGCTTCGCCTCGACACCGCCGCGCTCCGCCGCCTCGGCACGGGAACGCTGCGGTTCGGCCGCGATGGAACACTGCGCCACTCTGGCGGCGACGGAGCACCGCGTCGCCTCGGCCGCAAGGAGGCGCTGCGCCGGTTCGCTCGCAATGTGATCCAGCGCCCGGTGCCCGCGCTGAGTGCGGCGGTGGCGCTGCTCGGCGTGGCCGTCGCGACGAGTGCGATCGCGCAGTGCTGAACCCGCGCGCCGGCCTCGGGTGGCGGGCACGCCGAGCTGACGGGTAGACAGTTCTGGTGACAGTGCAGCGTCCTCTTCGTTTCGGCGTGAACATGGTGACGCCGGAGTCCAGGTTCCGGTGGGTCGAAAAGTGCTGCAGGGCCGAGGAACTCGGCTTCGATGTCATCGGTGTCGCCGACCACCTCGGCCTGCCAGCGCCGTTTCCCGCCATGATCGTGGCCGCCGAGGCCACCGAACGGGTGCGGCTCAACACCTTCGTGCTCAACACCGCCTTCTACAACCCGGTGCTGCTGGCCCGCGACGCGGCGGGCGCGGACCAGCTCACCGACGGGCGCGTGGAACTCGGGCTCGGCGCCGGCTATGTCCGCGCCGAGTTCGACGCCGCGGGAATCCCTTTCGAGAGCGGTGGCAAGCGGGTGCGGCACCTCGAGCAGACGGTGACCACGCTGCGTGAGTTGTTCGCCGACCCGGAGTACCAGCCGCGCCCCGCGCAGCCCTCGGGCCCGCCGCTGCTGGTGGCCGGGTGGGGTGACCGACTGTTGAAGCTCGCCGCCGAGCAAGCGGACATCGTCGCTTTCGCGGGCGGGGGAGCGGCCACGCCCGGCGGCCCGGTGCTACTCGCCGACGAGGACGAAACCGCCGAGCGGGTGGCCTACGTCAACGAACTGCTCGGCGATCGCGCGGGCGAGGTCGAACTCAATCTCCTTGTGCAGCGCGTTGTTTCGCGAGACGAATGGGCCGCGCTCGCCGATGCGTACGCACCGGCGCTGCCGCCATCTGCCGCCGACAATCCCGAGCGGGTCCCGACCCTGCTCATCGGTTCGCCGGACGAGGCCGCCGACCGCGTCCGAGAACTGCGCGAGCGCTACGGAATCAGCTACTTCACCGTGCTGGAGCACAGTATGGAGCAATTCGCCCCGGTCCTCGCCCGCCTGCGCTGAGCGGGGACCGGTCTACGCGGGCCGCCGCCACAGCAATGTGTAGCGCCACATGAGACGACGCCGGATCCGCGCGCCGGGCAGGATCGCGGCCGCGGATTTCCGAATGTCGTCGATGGTGTCCACGGGATCCCGCATCGGCACGTCAGGACCGCTCGGGCGCGGTGGGAGGCGATCGATGGCCCAGATCAGCGGCAGCAAGGGCAGATAGCCCGCGTCGCGGACCGGCGTCATCTTCCACAGTCCGACCACGGCCAACGTGCCGCCGGGGGCGACGAGGCGGCGTAGGGCGCTCAGGCCCTCGTCGAGTGGCACGTGATGCAATGCCGCCACGGCTGTCACGTAGTCGAAAGCGCCTGCGAAATCGCGGAAGTCGGCTTGTTCGAAGCGCACGCCGTCCGCGCCCGACGCCTGTTTCAGCGCGTCCGCGTCCGCGTCGATCCCGACGACCTCGCGGCCGGGCGTCGCCAATTTCCTTGCCAGAAGCCCGTCGCCGCAGCCCACGTCGAGCGCGGTTCGTGCGGACGCCGGCGCCTTGGCGAGCAGCCAGGGGTGGTAACGAGTGTTGTGGTTCCAGTACGGGTCGCGGCTCACTTCACGACTCTACGGACGCCCTTCCAGCCGACGGTGATACCGATCCGTTCGAAATGTGATCTAGGCCACTCGACACTGGGCCTTTTGTCGGTGCGCGATGGCATGGTGTCCGGTATGCCTTCTACCGATTCGGCCGTTTCCGTCGATGTCATCCGGGTGCTCGGGGCCAGCGAGCACAACCTGCGCAACGTCTCGCTGGAGATCCCCAAGAACAAGATCACCGTCTTCACCGGCGTTTCCGGGTCGGGCAAGTCGTCCATCGTGTTCGACACCATCGCCGTGGAGTCGCAGCGGCAGCTCTACGCCACCTTCCCGGCGTTCGTGCTGAACTTCCTGCCGCGCTACGAGCGACCGCACGCCGAGGCGATCGAGAATTTGACCGCGCCGGTCATCATCGACCAGCAGCCGGTCGGCGGCGGCCCGCGCTCCACGGTCGGCACCATGACCGACATCTACTCGATGGTGCGCGCCATGTTCGCCCGATTCGGTTCGCCCTCGGCCGGATTCGTCTACAACTACTCGTTCAACGTGCCCCAGGGCATGTGTCCGGACTGCGACGGGCTGGGCATGACGGTTCGCGCGGACCCCGACCGGCTGGTCGATCGCACCAAATCGCTCAACGAAGGCGCCATTCTGCTCCCCGGTCACGGTGTGGGCAGCGGTGATTGGCAGCTCTACGGCAATTCCGGACGCTTCGATCCGGACAAGAAGCTGGCCGACTACACCGAGGCCGAGTACCAGGACTTCCTGTACGGCAGCGGCGGCAAGGTGGAGCTGACCTTCGCCAAGGGCACCTGGAAGGCCAATTACGAGGGGCTCGCGGCGAAGTTCACCCGTACCCGCCTGCAGCGCGACACCTCCACGCTCAGCGAGAAGACCCGCGAGCAGATGCAGAAGTTCCTCACCGAGGGCGTGTGCCCGACCTGCCAGGGCGCCCGCCTCAACGCCGCGGCGCTGGCCACCGAGATCGACGGCCGGAATATCGCCGAGTGGTCGCGGATGCAGATCACCGATCTGATGGCGGTGCTCGACGAGATCACCGACCCGGCCGCGCTCGGCCTGGCCGACGCCATCCGCACCGCGCTGCGCCGCGTCGCCGACATCGGACTCGGGTACCTGAGCCTGGACCGACCCACCTCGACCCTCTCCGGCGGTGAGGGCCAGCGGCTGAAGATGATCAAGCATCTGTCCAGCACGTTGATCGGGATGACCTACATCTTCGACGAGCCGAGCGTCGGGCTGCACCCGCGCGACGTCGGCAGGCTGAACGATCTGCTGAAAGCGTTGCGGGACAAGGGCAATACCGTGCTGGTCGTCGAGCACGACCCGGATGTCATCCAGATCGCCGACCACGTGGTCGATGTCGGTCCGCGCGCCGGTGTGCACGGCGGGCAGGTGGTGTTCCAGGGCAGCTTCGCCGAACTGCGCGCCGCCGATACGCCAACCGGCGCGGGTCTGCGCAGGCCCTTCACCGTCAAGGACAGCTTCCGCCCGGCCACCGGCGAGTTGCTGATCGAGCACGCGAGTGTGCACAACCTGCGCGATGTCACGGTCGGCATTCCCACCGGCATTCTGACCTCCGTCACCGGCGTAGCGGGCTCGGGCAAGAGCAGCCTCATCCGGGACGTGTTCGTGCGCCGACATCCCGAGGCGCTGTTCGTCGACCAGTCGCCGATCGCGGCGTCGTCCCGGTCGACTCCCGCGACCTATTTGGGCTTGATGGACCCCATCCGCAAGCTGTTCGCCAAGGCGACGGGCGAATCACCGAGCCTGTTCAGCTTCAACTCCGACGGTGCGTGCAAGCAGTGCGAGGGGCGCGGGGTGATCATCACCGAGATCGCCTACATGGATCCGGTCACCACGCACTGCGACGCCTGCGACGGCCGCCGCTTCTCCGAGGACGTGCTCGGCCACACGCTGCGCGGCAAGTCCATCGCGGACGTGCTGGAGATGTCGGCGGAGGAGGCGCTCGCCTTCTTCACGGAGAAGGTGCTGAACGCCAAGCTGCGCACCATGAACGAGGTCGGTCTCGAGTACCTGAGCCTCGGCCAAGCGATGAGCACGCTGTCGGGCGGCGAACGCCAGCGCATCAAGCTCGCCACCCAGTTGCAGAACACCGGCTCGATCTATGTGCTCGACGAGCCGACCACCGGTCTGCACATGTCCGATGTCGACACCCTGCTCGCGCTCATGGACGGCCTCGTCGAACGCGGCAACACCGTCGTCGTCATCGAACACAACCTCGACGTCGTCGCCCACTCCGACTGGGTCATCGACCTCGGCCCCGACGGCGGCAAAGACGGCGGCCAGATCGTCTTCACCGGCACCCCCGCCGACCTCCTGACCCACTCCACCTCGCTGACCGGCGAATACCTGCGCAAGTATAAGGCGGCCTGAACCAAAGCCCGCGGCCGCAGCGGCAAGGATCGGTGCGGCCGCGGGCTTTCCAGGTCACAGCGCGCTGGTCGCCGCTCACGCCAGGAAGCCCCTGAAGAGGATTCGCACGGTTTCCGCCAACTGCTGTCGATCGGGCTCCCCGCCGCCTGCCCCCGCCAGCCGGTCGAAGATCACCCCGTCCAGGCAGCCGACGAAGGCGTTGGCGCGCCGGGCCGGATCCGGGGCGCCCAGCGCCGCGAACAACTCCGTAGCCATGGTGCGAAATCGTGCTCCGCTGTCACGCAATGCTTTGCGAAGCTCGGGTCGCCGTGTCGACTCGAGCGCCAACTCGTAGCGGGCGAGCATGCGGTCCCGGTCGGTGGTCAGCCATCGCTCGATGATGTCGGCGAGCAGCGTCGAAAGTTCGTCGGGATCCGGGACGGCAGGCACCGGGAGGGCGAGTTCGGCGGCGTCGCGCTCCGCGAGCCGTTCGACGGTCGCCTCCAGTAACGCCTGCCGGGTGCGGAAGCAGTTCGAACAAGAGCCCTCCGGCAATCCCGCGGCCTGGTCGACGGCCCGATGTGTAAGACCGCGCATTCCCGTTCTGGCGAGGGTCTCGACCGCGGCGTCGGCCAGCCGGGTGCGGCGATCTGCGGTGTCGGTCACGGTCGCTTCCCATTCTTCGGTCCTGCACTACTACTGTAGTACGTGCAACTACAGCCGACGGCTGTGCCTACTTGTTCGCCGCCGCCAATGCACCGGCAGGTCAGCACAGCGTGATCGGCGAATTCGCCGAAGTTCAGCGCCGTTTCGGGCCGTGGCCGGATCCGATTCCCGCGGTGCTGGATGCCATCGACCCGGACGCTGTCCTCCGTCACGACATCTACGATCTGCCCGCCCTGGACACCTTCGCCCGCGGGCGGGTCGTCCTGCTCGGCGACGCGGCACACGCGATGACGCCCAATCTCGGGCAGGGCGCCAATCAAGCACTCGAGGACGCCGTCACGCTCGCCGTCATGCTCGGCAGGCATCCGATCCAGACCGCCTTGACCGGCTACGACCGCCTGCGGCGCACCCGCACTCGAACCGTCGCACGCCAGTCCCACCGCATCGGCACCGTCGCACAGTGGTCGGCACCGGCGGCGACCTGGTTGCGCGACAACGTCATTCGGATAGCACCGAACGGCATGATGTCGCGCAGCCTGGATGGCGCCCACCGGAATGAAAATAGTTGGGCCATCGCGCCTTCGGCGACGCATTGCCGCGCGGGCTGTTGGCGTGGATCGTCGCGCACGTGCGGACAACCCCTTCGTGGCCCACCGTTAGGATGCGCCAATGCATGTGCGGAAGGGGGCGGGGCGGCGCGCCGATACGGTGTTTCGCTCTTGGCGGACGACGGTGGGAGTGGCGGTCGCGTGTCTCGGGCTCGCGGCGATCTGCGTGCTCGCGATCGTCACGGATACGGCGGTGATCGCGGGGAAGATCGGGGCGCTGGTGTTTCTCGCGATCGGCGCGGAGATGGCGTGGTCGGGACTGCGGCGCAGGCCGGATCTGGTGATCACCGACGACGCCGTGGAGCACCGTGCGTTCGGCCGTATCGCGTGGTCGACGGTGGATCACGTGCGGGTGCGCCGGTGCCAGAGCGGGGACGCCATCGATCTTGTGCTGACCCACCCGGATCGGGAGTACGCGATCGCCACCGCGCCGTCCATTCCGATGACCTCGCTGTCGGTCCCGCTGCTGAAGGTCACCGAGGCGATGCGCGAGCACCGGCCGGAATTGGAGATCATCGCCGACTGACCGGCACGGCCGACGCCGAAACTCGTTGCGGCAGAGCGTTGAGCACGCGCAGGTAGTTCCCGAGCAGACCGGCCGCGTCGAGCATGGCAAGCCCCTGGGCGGTGAGTTTTCGTTGCCAGTCGTCGAGGGCGGCGGCCAATGCGGCTGTGCCACCGGCACTTCGGATCTGCTGGACGACCGTGGCGATCCGCTCCAGCGGATAGCCGCCGCGCCGAAGCAGATGCGCGAGCTCGGCGTCGCGGATATCGCTCGCGCTGTAGCGGCGGTATCCGGTGGCCGGGTCGCGCGCCGGGGCGAGGATGCCGACACCCTCCCACTTGCGCAGCGTCGCGGGGGTGATGCGGAGTCGGTGCGCGAGTTCGCGGATGGTTCGGCTGTCGGCGTCCTCGGCGACGGTGGTGTGGGACTCCGCCGCCAGGTGATCGACCGCGCGCCGCACAGAAGCGAGGGTTTCTCGATCGCGAAGCAACTGGCCGTGGCCGCCGTCGATGACGCTCAGGGCGTCGTCGAGCGCGTCGTCGTGGAGCGCGTTCATGATCCGGCCCGCGGTCGCGTGCCCGTACGCCGCGACTAGACCGAGAAAGGCGCGCAAGGCCGCCGCGTGCACTTCGGTGTAGATCCGGTAGCCGCTGGGCGTGCGCTCGGCGGGCGGGAGAAACCCGTCGCGCTCGTAGTTGCGGACCGCCTGGGTCGAGAGGCCGTGCTCGCGGGCCAGATCGGAGGGCCGAAAAGTTTTCACCGGTTCGAGACTCTACCGCGCCTCACCAAGCTCAGCCCGACGGAACTTTCAACCGATCTTTCAACGATACGATCGAAACACATGAGTCAGGACATTCGAGACTTCGTATCCGCGTCATGTGAGCTGGTAGCGCTCGGCGAGCCGACGCACCGGGAACCGTCCTTCGGTTTCGTCCGCAACGAGCTGTTCGTCCGGTTGATCGACCGCGGCTTCCGCTCGATCGCGTTGGAAACCGACCGCGTCGCCGCGCTCGTCGTCGACGACTACGTCCGGGACGGTGTCGGCAGCCTCGACACCGCGATGCGCGAAGGCTTCTCGCACGGGTTCGGCGACCTGGCCGCGAACCGGGAACTGGTCGCCTGGATGCGCGAATACAACCACAACCGACCACCTTCGGAGCGCTTGGCATTTCACGGTTTCGACGCCCCGATGGAGAACCCCGACGCACCGAGTCCGCGCCGCTTTCTGGAGCACACCCGCGACTACCTGCGGCTGGATCTCGACCTCGGCGAACTCCTCGGTGACGACGAACGCTGGGATCGCGCGGAGGCGATCATGGATCCGGCCGAATCGATCGGCGCGACGGCCGAGGCCGAGCGCCTGCGGGAGATCGCCGACGACATGCTCCTCGCGCTCTACGCGCGCGCACCGGAACTGATCGCCGCGACATCACGCGCCGCGTGGCTGAACGCGAAAATCCACCTCACCGCAGGCCGCTGTCTGCTGCGCTATCACCGGCAGGCGGCCCACCGTGGCGACGAGCGCGCCCGCCTGTCCGGCCTGCTGGACATCCGCGAGACGTCGATGGCCAAAAACCTTCTCGACATCCGAAACATCGAAGCCCGGCGCGGCGGCACCGTGATCGGCGCGCACAACGCCCACCTCCAGCGGAACCGGGGCACCATCCAGATGGCGGGAATGGACTTCGGGTGGTTCTCGGCGGGCGCCATCGTGGGGTCCCTGGTGGGTGAGCGATACGCCTTCATCGCCGGAAGCCTTGGCCGCAGCGAGGTCCTCGGACTCGGCGAGCCCGAGCCCGGCACCTACGAGAGCGTCCTCCAAGGTCGCATCGCCGACTGGGGTCTGACATCGACCGATGCGGTGACCTCCGCGCGCCCGCGCACCGACATCTCCCCGCGGCAGGGTTACTCCCCGCTCGACCGAGCGATCCTCGACACGGCCGACGCGGTCCTGCACATCAATACCGGTGCTCGCCGAGATGACGCGGGATGGAGTCCGGTCGAGCCCGCACATGGCGGGAGCGGAGGCACGCCTACATCGAGCTAGGCGCGGAGGCCGCCACGAATTCGGCCAGCCAGGAAGGGAATTCGGTGAGGCCGGGCAAGACGACGTCGGCGCCGGCGGCCAGCAGTTCGTCCGCGTCGCAGGGGCCGGTGGTGACGCCGACCGCGAACGCCGCGGCGGCCTTGGCGCCACGCATGTCGCCCGCGTGGTCGCCGACGTAGATCGCCGCGCCTTGCGCGCGCAGTGCCTCGGCCTTGCCGGTGGACCACACGTCACCGGCGAGGTGGTCGATTCGCCAGCCGAGTGCGTCGAGATGGAGTTGCGCGAGCGGCTGATGCTTGCCGGTCACGACCATCAGCCGCCCGTCGCGCGCGGTCACGGCGGCGAGCGCGGCCTCCGCGCCGGGCATGGCGGGGATGCGCGGCACCACGTCGGGATACAGCTCGCGGTAGCGGGTGATCAGTGCGGGAATGAGCTCGTCGGGCGCACCCGCCTCGGCGAGCAGCAGATCGAGCGGTGGCCCGAGCCGCTGCACGAAGTCGGCCCCGCGGAGCGGGAGCTGGAATTCCGCGGCGACGGTGTCGATGGCGTGCGAGACTCCCGGTCGCGAGTCGATCAGGGTCATGTCGAGGTCGAAGCCGACGGTCCAGGTCACCGCTCGACTCTATCCGGCCGGTCAGTCCGCGCAGCGGGTCCCGTCCGGCGGGAGGGTTCCGTCGTAGAGGTAGGCGATGACGATGGCGTCCACGCAGGCCGAACCGTTGTCGAAGGCGATGTGACCGTCGTGCTCGCTGACCACGAGCACGGCGTCGGCGAGGGTGGCGGCGACGTGCTCGGCGTCCTCGATCGTGGTCGCCAGATCGCCGCTGTTGTTCAGCAGCAGGATGGGTGGTGCGCCCGCCGCGTCCACGCCCGCCGACTTCTGGGTCGGGCGGACCGGCCAGAACAGGCACAGCGGGGTGCTGAACACCCGGTTCGCGCCGAACAGCGGTGAGCGCACGGCCGCCCACTCGGCCTCCTGCGCCAGGTCGCGGAGGATCACGTCCTCGGCCTTCGAGCGCCAGGCGGCCGGGTCGTCGTTCATGCATTCCACGGCCCAGAACGCCGGATCGGAGGAGCTGTAGCGGCCGTCCTCGCGGCCGACGTAGAAGTCGGCGAGTTCCGCGAGCCCGGTGCCGTCGCCGCGCAGCGCGTCGGCGAAGGCGCGTTCGAACCGCGGCCAGTAGCGCTCGTCGTAGGTCGCCATGAAGATGCCGAGCAGGGCGAGATTGGAACCGACGCGGCGGCCGTCGGAGGCCGCGATGGGCTCGGCGTCCACCCGGTCGATCAGCTCGATCAGCCGGCGCATTGCCGCGTCCGGGTCGTTGCCGAGCGGGCAGTCCTCGCGGCGTGCGCAAGCTTCGAGAATGGTGTGCACCAAGCGATCTCGCGCCGAGATCGCACCGGGGGCGGGGGCGTCGGAAGCGTCGAGCGAATCCCACCGGTCCGGTGTCAGACTCGGGTCGTCGACGGAATCCAGCACCATCCGCCCGACCCGATCCGGGAACTGCTCGGCATACAGCTGCCCGAGCCGGGTGCCGTAGGAGAAGCCGAAGAAGTTCAGCTTCGGCTCGCCCAGCGCCGAGCGCATGATGTCCATGTCGCGCACCACGAATTCGGTGCCGACGAAACCGAGCAGGTTGCCGGTGTTGCGCAGACACGCGGTGGCGTAACGGCGGTGCGCCTCGGCGACCACGCGGCGACCCGCGTCGTCCACCGGCGTGAAGTCGGTGGCCAGGTATTCGTCCATCGCGCGGTCGCCGAGACACCGCACGGGCGCGGTGCGGCCGACGCCGCGCGGGTCGAAACCGACGAGGTCGTAGCGGATGCGGAATTTGCGCAGGCCGGTGTCGTCCGGGTTCAGCGCGGAAAGCACGTCCTCGTAACCGGATTCGCCAGGGCCGCCGGGGTTGGTGGTGAGCACCCCGATGCGCTGGGCGGGGTTGGTGGCGGGCAACCGCACCAGCGGCATGGTGAGGGCGGCGGCTTCCGGGCGGGCGTAATCGACGGGCACGCGGATCTCGCCGCACTCGGCCTCGCGTTGCTCGCGGCACGGCGCCCACTCGACCCGCTGGGCCTCGTAATCCCGCAGCGTGGGCAGTGGGGCGGGGGAGGGTCGCGCGCTGCCTTCCACGGTCGGTGTGATCGAGCAACCGGTGGCGACCAAGGTCGCGACCGCGATGACGCTCATCAGTACCCACCGACTCGACCGCACCGTCGTCCCCCGATCCTCCACGACATCCCACGGGAACATCGCGCCGCGCCCGCCGAAGGTTCGCAGCGGGTCCACTTCGAAGATAGCGAGAAAGTGGCGATCCGCGCGGATTGCCGCGCGCCGCACGGACCGGCGGTACTTTGGACCCCACGCAGGTTTCGCCTCGCGGAAGGGCCACCTCGGAGATGGATTCGGATCTGCAGCAGCGGCTCGTGGCGTTGTTCCAGCGGACGGCGGCGACGGTGCCCGCCTACCGCGCCTTCCTCGACAGCCACGGCGTCGACGCGGCCTCGGTCGTCGACGACACGGGATTCGCGCGACTGCCGCTCGTCACGAAAGAGAACTACCACCAACGCTATTCGCTGCCGCAGCGCTGCCGCGACGGCGATCTCGGGGCCTGCGATCTGATCGCGGTGTCGTCCGGTTCGACGGGCGCACCGACCTTCTGGCCGCGCTCCGCCGCCGACGAAGCGGCCGCGACCCGCCGCTTCGAACAGGTCCTCGTGCACGGCTTCGACGCTGCGCATCGGCGCACCCTCGCCGTGGTGTGCTTCCCGCTCGGCACCTGGGTCGGCGGCCTCTACACACTGTCCTGCCTGCGCGGGCTGGCCGCCGAACTGGCCATGACGATCGTCGCCCCCGGCAACAACAAGGCCGAGATCCTGCGCGTGGTACCGGAACTCGGCTCGCACTTCGACCAGGTGGTGCTGTTCGGGTATCCGCCCTTCCTCAAGGACGTCATCGACACGGGGTTGCGCGAGGGCGTCGACTGGTCGCGCTACGCGGTGAAACTGGTGTGCGCGGGGGAGGTGTTCAGCGAGCAGTGGCGGGATCTCATGGGCAAGCGGGCTGGTCTGGATCCGGTGCACGATGTCGCCGCGCTCTACGGTACGGCCGACGGCGGCGTGCTCGGCAACGAGACCCCGCTCAGCGTGCGAATCCGGCGGTTCCTCGCCGAGCATCCGGCGGCGGCGCGCAAGTTGTTCGGCGGTCAGCGGCTGCCGACGCTGATGCAGTACAACCCGGCCGACCGCTTCTTCGAAACCGTCGACGGCACATTGGTGTTCACCGCCGACTCCGGTGTGCCGCTGATCCGCTACCACCTCGCCGACGACGGCGGTGTCATCCCGCACGAGCGCATGGTGGAGTTCTGCCGGGCGCACGGCTTCGAACCGGACGAGGAGACCGGCCCGGACCTGCCCTTCGTCTTCGTCTTCGGCCGCTCCATCCACGCGGTGTCGGTGTTCGGGGCCAATGTCTATCCCGAAACGGTGTCGCTCGGTTTGGAGCGCGCGGAGATCAGCGACTGGGTCACCGGCAAGTTCGTGCTCGAGGCCTGGGAGGACGCCGACCGCAACCGGTTGCTACGCATCACAGTCGAACTCGGCCCCGACGAACCGAACACCACCGAGCGAACCCGCCTCGTCGCCCATGCCGTTCGAGACGAGCTGCTGACACACAACAGCGAATACGCGAACTACGTACCGGCCGAGCGTCAGACGCCGCATGTGGAGCTACGACCGACAGGCGATCCGGACTATTTCCCGGTGGGCGTCAAGCATCGGTATACGCGCTGAGGCCGGTCAGTCATCGTCGCCGACTGACGGTGATCCACGCCCTCCGCGAAGACCGATCATCGATGTCTCGCTGCGATGAGGCGTCGCAGTGCGGCATGGCCGGGCCGGGGTTCCGGTAGTAATCGCACGAAAAGCAACGAAGTGACTTGACCAGCGGCGATGGACGGTTCGGGCTGCGGGGCAGCGTGATTGGCGCTTTGCTTGGCTGCCGAGGAGTTTGATCGGCGTGGTGGAGGTCGGGTTCGTGGCAACGCCGGTGTTCGCGGCTGAGGAGTTGGTGCGTCCGCTGGTCGGCCGGGAGCGCATCGCCCGGTGACAGACCTTATGGTCGGTGCTGTGATCGGTGGCGTGGAGGCCGTCGACCGGTGGTAGGTTCCCCGTCATGCCCAGCACGGATGACAAGACCGTCGGCTTGGCCCTGGTGACCTACCAGAGTGCCGAGGATTTGCCCGGATTCCTGGAGACGCTTACGGCCGCGGTGGAGCCGTACGCGGTCGATGTGATCGGTGTCGACAACGTCTCCACCGACCGCAGCGCCGAGATTGTCGAAGAGTTCGGTGGCCGTGTCATCCGCAACGCCCGCAACGTCGGGCTCGCGGCGGCGATCAATCAGGCTGCCGCCGCGACGAGCGCGGAATGGATTCTCGTCGCCAACCCCGACACCCAGCTCACGGCGGGCTCGATCGCGGCACTGGTCGAGACGGCGAAGGCGGACGAGCGGATCGGCATGATCGGGCCGCGGATCGCGCGCCTGGACGGCACCCCCTATCCGAGCGGTCGGCGCTTCCCTTCGCTGGCGGTCGGTATCGCGCACGCCCTGCTGGGCGGGGTGTGGCCGGGCAACCCGGCCACGCGCCGCTACTTCGGCACCCCGGTCACCGAGGTATCGGATGTGGATTGGATTTCAGGGTGCTGCATGCTGTTCCGCCGCGCGGCGTTCGACGCCGTCGGCGGGTTCGATGACCGCTACTTCCTCTACTTCGAGGAAACCAAGATGGCGCTGGACATGCACCGCGCCGGTTACCGGGTGGTGCTTGACCCGAGCGTGGAGATTCGCCACCGCGAGGGCGGCAGCATGCGGTCCGCGCCTTACCGAAAGGTCCGCACCCACCACCGCAGTGCCCTGCGGTTCTACTGCGACTACCACCAGGGCAGCCCGTGGATCGTGTTCGCGCCGCTGGTCGCGGCCGGGCTGATCGTGCGCGGCGCGGTCGCCGTGGCGGCGACCGCGCTGCGTGAGCGGACGAAGACCCGCTAATCGAAGGGCTGTTCGGCCAGTCCGACACCTGCCTGTAGATCGTCGAGGAGCTTGCCGACGATGGCGTTGCCGGTGCGGGAACTGGGCATGCATTGGGCGCAGTCGTCGGCGATCGGTCGCCCAGCCGTGGTGGCGACCACGTCGAGAATGCGGGAGCGTTTGACGTTGCCCAGGTCGTAGCCGGTGGCCGCGAACCGCGGTTCGGCCTTCAAATCGCAGGGCGTCAGGTGCCCGAACGCGCCGATCGTCGGCCGGAACCAGCGGCCCCGGCATTCCTGGGTGCGCGACCGGTCCGGGGTCACCCCGTTGGCTAGCGCGACCAGCTCGTCACCGATGTCGATCCGGGTCTGAATCCAGGGACGAGCGCGCAGGGCCCGCAACTGAGCGCGGACGACCGCCAGGCCGGCCGGGTCGAGTCCGGCGGTGACATCGACCTCGTCCTTGCGCAGGTCCAGCCGGTCCGCGCCGAGGGTTTCGGCGAAGTCGGCCATGGCCCCGGCCTGGGTGTAGTTGTCCGGCTGGATCACCATGCCGATGCCCACCGCGGGCAGGTCGCCGCGCTCGTGCAGCAGCGCGGCGAGGTTGTCGCTGACCCTGTCCAACGCCCGCTGGCGGGGTCTGGTCCCCGCGACGCGGTCGTAGGTGGCCGGGTCGGGTGAGTGGATGGAGAACCGGATGCGGTGACAGCGCAGCAGCGCCGCGAACAGCGCACCGCCGGGGCGAATACTGAAACCGGTGGTGTAGACGTGGATTTCGAACCCGAGATCGGCGGCGTGGTCGAGGATGGCCGGAAGGTCCGAATTGATCAGTGCCTCGCCACCGCCGGAGACGACCAGCCGACGCACCCCGGCGTCGGCCAGTTCGCCGATCACGCGGCACCAATCGGCGGCGGTCATGAGGCCGCCGGTGTCGAGTTGGCGTGTGGCGTAGGTGAGTTCGGATTGGTCAGACCACAGGCACATCCGGCACCGGTAGTTGCAGGTGCCGCGCGTGGGGTGGATCTCCATTGTCTCGGCCAGCACCGGCTCGCGCGCGAGAATCCGTCGCGGGATATCGGGGCGGCGCTGCCATTCGGCGACCGTGGCCGCGGCGAATTCCCACCGCAACCGATGCGGGTAATACGACGACCCGACCAGCCGCCGCACCGGGGGGCTCGTGCGGGCGAGGTGGTAGACCTGCATCACCGCCGCCAGGTCCACCCCGGAATTCGCGGCGAGCACCGCCGCCGGAGTGTGCGGCGCGGCCAGATGGCAAGCCAGCGCCGCTCGCATCGCCGGGTCGGCCGGCGCGTACTCGAGCGCTTCGGTGACCAGGACCGCGAGTCCGTCATCGCAGTAGAGAAGCTGCTGCGCCTCCTCGTGCGGGGTGGCGGTGGTCATGACATCACCTGCGCTGTCTCGGAGCTGGCTGCGACCTGTTCCCACTCGGTCGGGCGCAGCAAGGTCACCAGCGAGCGGGTGCGGTCGAACACCAGCACCGTGCCGCTGGGATGGGTCACCGTCCGGTGCTCACCCGGGCGGGAGCTGAGCTGGGCGGCGACAGCGGCGGTGTCGACGGGGTTGTCCAGTACCCAATGCCGGTCGACACTGCCGATCGCAATCAGATCCACCTCCGGGGCGGGGCTGCCGGTGCGGCCGATCAGCTGCTCGGTGGTCGAGCGGTCCGCGGCAGCGCCGAGCTGAAACTTGTGCTGGGCCTCGATATCTCGCGGGAGCTGCCGAGCTGTTCCGCCCGCCAGCAGGGATTCCGCGCGAGCCAGCAGAGCGGCGGCCGGTTGCGCGTGGACCGAGCCGAGCGCGGCGTTGCCGACCATCTCCCGGCCCCAGGTAGCGGCCTGCAAACGGAACTCCCCGTTGGGACGGATATTGCAAAGCGTGTCCTTGACCTGCTCGGACAGCTGCTGCAAGGTCATCGTCCGCGACGGGTTGATCGCCAACGGCCGGGCGCCCGTCGCTGGCCAGATCGAATTGAACGTCAGATACAGCCCCGCCTCGGCCAGTCGCTGGTGATGGGCGTCGACAAGGTCTTGGACGCCATGGAATTCGTACTCGCGCAGCGCGAGCTGCGGGTAGTGGGCGCGGGCCTGCCCGGAGAAACTCGGCGCGCACAGATGATGCTGGGTCGCCAGCCCGGACCCGGCCAGGAACTCGCTGAGTTCGATCACCCGCGCCCAATTGCGCTGGTGCACAACGGTGATCACCGTGACCGGCTTGCCGGTGTCGGTCAGCCTCCGCAGGCCGTCGAGGACCTTCGGCAGGTTCTTCCCGCGTGCGGACCCGTGCAGGTCGTTGGTGACACCATCCACGCTGGTGCAGATGCGCGTCAGGTTCGACGCCGCCAGCCATCCCAGCGTCTCGGGGGTGAGCTTGGTGGCGTTGGTGATCAGCGTCGATGCCGCCCGGCGCAGCAGATGCGTGGCCGCCAGCAGGGCGCGCAGATCCTGGTGCAGGGTGATCTCCCCGCCGGTCAGCACCACCTCGAGCGCGCCCGCGGCGTCGGCGGCCTCCAGAGCGGACCGCAGCGCGGGCAGTGGAAGCTGCTGCCGTCTCCACACCTCTCCGGGATGGCAGTACAGGCAGCGGAGATTGCATTCGTTCACCGCGTCGATCACCAGGCGCAGCACCCGGCCGACCCGTTCGGGCTCCTTCATGATTCCCAACACCCCTTTGCGTTCGAGTCCCCGATCCGAGAGCGGCATCCGGTGACGGGCCTCGAAAGTTGGCGCGGTGCAAGGCCGGTCGCCGGATGCCTGTGCTCAGCGTGGGCGGGTGCGCGACGCCGTTCCGGTGGTTTCGTGGCTACAGCCGTCTACAAGCCGCACGGTCTCGAACGTCGGCAAACATTTGCCGACACTCGCCACCGCCGGAACGAACCGCCAGGACACACGTGTCGAAAACCCGCGCCGGAGAACAGGGTCGGCAAACGGTCGGTCCGGTGTAGTTTCGACGCATGTTGATCGGCTACGGGCGGGTCTCCGCCGCCGAGCAGAACCCCGCCCACCAGATCGACGCCCTGCGCCGCGCCGGGGTCGCCGAAGCCGCGATCCACATCGACACCGCCGAAGCCGCGCTATGTTCGGCATGCTGTCGGTTCTCGCGGAGTTCCAGCGTGAATTGATCGTCGCCAACACCCGCGACGAGCTGGCCGCCGCCCGTGCGTACCGAGCCGACCCCAGCCAGCACGCAAGCTGATCTACTCGCGCGGCCCGCACCGCAGGTCACGTACACACCAGCAGGTCACCGCGCCCAACAGCACCCCGAGAGCGAAGACCAACACCATGTCGAACACCACCAACGCACCGCCTCCCGAATCGACCGACACCGGCCAGCCTTCTCCCGGTCCAGCGACCCGCGCGGCAGCTTCCCGGCTGCAGCCGTCTACAACCACACCCACACAGCAGGGCTCTCCGCGCACCGGTGACGCGGTCATCGGCGCACGCCTGCGAACAGCGCGGGAAACCGCCGGACTGTCACTGGCCGACCTCGCCCGCCGCGTCCCCTACAGCAAGTCCGCGCTCGGATTCTTCGAAACCGGAACCCGCACACCAACTCCCGCGGTCATAGCCTGCTACGAGCGACTGTTCGGCGACACCGCCGCCGATACTGTCACCTCCCTGACCGCCCTCGGAAAGGCTGACGTGAACCGCCGCTCGTTCCTGCGCAAGGCCGCCTACTCCGCGGCCCTGTCCGCCACCGCCCTCGCCCTACCCGTCGAGGCAACCGCGCGCATCGCCACTGTCACCGAGGCCCGTGTGGTCGGTGCCGCCGACGTCGACGCCGTGCGCACGATCACCGACGCGTTCCTGAAATTCGACGAAGCCCGCGGCGGCGGGATGGGCCGCACCGCGGTGGCCGAATTCCTCTCCACCGACATCGCCGCCCTGCTGCGCTCTCGCTTCGCCGCCGAAGACGTTCGCGCACACGCATTCTCGGCCGCCGCCGAGCTGGCCTACTTGGCGGGGTTCAAGGCTCACGACGCCGGCGCCGACGGCGTCGGGCAACGCTACTTCCTCACCGCGCTCCGACTGGCCGAACACGCCCAGATCCCCGGCCAAGACTCGTGGATACTGCGCATCCTCGCCCTGCAAGGCACCGACATCGCCCAACCGCGATTCAGCCCGGACCTCGCCGAGGCCGCCCTGTCGCGCGCCGCCGGGAAACTCGGACCCGACGCCAACGCGCTGCTCACCGTCGCCGTCGCACGCACCCACGCCGAAACCGGCAACAAACCCGCCGCCCTCGCCGCGCTACGCGCCGCCGAGTCGGCCATCAACCCGGACATGACCAGCGAACAACCCCGCTGGGTGTCGATGTGGTGCCCCAACAAGGCCACCGTCGTCGACCAAACCGCGAAAACCTTCCTCGCCCTCGGCGACCTCACCAACGCCGAGCGCTACTACACCCTGGGCACCAGCATCTGGAACCCGGCCACCCACGCCCGCGTCTGGGCGCTCACCGCCGCCGAAACCGGGCTCCTGCGGTGGAAACTCGGCAACCACACCGACGCCACCAACCTGTGGCGACCCGTCCTGCCGATCCTGCACACCGTCGACTCCGCCCGCACCCGCAAAGCCCTCGGCAAAGTCCGCGCCACCGCCCCCGAACTGTTCGCCGACACCGCACCCGGCCACATCCCGGCGCTGTAACGAGCGAGGGAGTTTCGGAACCACATACCAGGACTCCCTCTCTGAACCGGCCGCTGCCCCGGAAGGGGAACCGGACACTGACCTGGGCAGATCATCGACGGCTCGTTGCGATGAGGCGTCGCAGTGCGGCATGGCCGGGAGGGCCCCAGGTTGGCTTGCCGCCCGGGCGGCCGTGGACGCCGGCGTCTCCGATGAAGATGCCGGCGAGGGCGCGCAGCACCGCCCACCCGCGGGCGCGGCGCAGGGTGGCGGCGTCCGGGGCCGGCCGGTAGGCGGCATGGAAGTCTTCGGCGGCGCCGTCCGGCAACAGAATCCAGGCGGCGGCGAGGTCGAAAGCCGGATCGCCCGCGAACAGGTCGCCGAAGTCGATCACGCCACAGATCGCGCCGTCCGCGGTGAGGACGTTCGCCGGATGCAGATCGCCGTGCAGCCATAGCGCCGGACCGGCCCATTCGGGTGCGGCGGCGGCGTCTTCCCAGACCGCGCGGACGGCGTCCGGGTCGGGGATCAGACCCGACTCGGTGGCCGCGGCAAGCTGCTCGGCGAACCCCTCGGTGTAGTCGGCCAGCCGCCCTCCGCGGCCTCGTCCGGTGGGCGCTTCTTCGGGGGCTGGTTGGTGAAGTGCCGTCAGGAAGGCAGCCAGGGTCGTGGCCGCCTCCGCACCGCGCGTGACCGGGCTGCGGTCGGCAGGTTCCCCAGGCACCCAGGTGGTGACGATCCAGGGCCGCGGGAACCGTTCGGAGGGTTCACCGAAGCGCTGCGGTACTGGAACCGGCAGAGGAAGGCGCGGGGCGAGGGTGGGCACCCGGGTGTGCTCCTTGCGCAGCAGCGTGTCCGCGGACTCGGTCGCCCAGGGCAACCGGACGGCGAGGTCGTCGCCGAGCCGCCACAGCTGGTTGTCCCAGCCACGGGCGCCGAGCCGCACCGGGAGATCGGCCAGATCCGGGTGCTGGTCACGCAGCAGCTCCCGCACCAACTCCGCGGTGATCTCGAACTCGTTGTGTGCCATACGGATCAACAGTAGCCAGAGGGCAGTCGATCGAATCCAGCTGTCGTAGCGTGCGGGTCGTCACCCCTTGCGTCCGCGACAGATTCGACGCGAGGGGTCGCAGGCGAGCCAGTTCGTCGCGGATGGGCCGCCGATGGCGTATCAGCGAGTCCTGTTGGAAACCGGTGTGATTCACGTGGAACTCCGGTTGCACTCGATGCCGGGACCCGAAATCTCCGGCGTGGCAGTGCAATCTGCACTGAGTGCAGACCCGCATGACCTGTCGATCTGCGTGATTCGGTGAGCGCTGGCAGTGTGGACTCCATGACCCTCGGTTCCGATACCAAGATCCTCTCCATCGGCCTGCATCCGAGTCAGCTCGACTACGGCAAACACCCCGGTCTGGACGAGGCCGAGTTGAGCGCGCGGGTCGAGGCGGGGACGGCGATGCTGCGGGATTCGGGCTTCGACGTCGTGTCGTGCTCGGTTCCGGTCGATCCCGACGCGGCCGAGAAGCTGATCAATGACAGGTTGGCGGAGGCCGACTACGGGCTTGCGATGATCGGCGGCGGGGTGCGGATGCTGCCCGAGCAGACGCTGCTGTTCGAGCGCATCGTGAACGTCCTCACCGAGGCGTCGCCCGGCATCCGGCTGTGTTTCAACACCTCGCCGGAAACGACGGTGGACGCACTGCTGCGCTGGGTGCGGCCCGGCGGCCGCGGCTAACTTCTCGGCGCGACGGGGACGCGGGTCGCGGCGAAGGTCGAGTGCTTGCGTCCGTAGCCGAGGTAGACCGCGACACCGATCGCCACCCAGACCGCGAACCGCACCCAGGTCAGCTCGTCCAGGGTGAACGCCATCAGCGCACAACCCATCAGCGCGAGAATCGGCACCAGCGGAACGAGCGGGGTGCGGAACGGACGCTCCCGGTTCGGCTCCAGCTTGCGCAGCACCAGCACCCCGACGCACACCACCGCGAACGCCGACAGCGCGCCGATGTTCACCAGTTCGACCACGATGTCGATGGGCAGCAGCCCGGCGATGGCGGCGCAGCCCGCGCCGAGCACCAGCGTCAGCCGCACCGGTGTCGAGCGGCGGCCGGTGGCGGCGAGCCTGCGGGGGAGCAGGCCGTCGCGGCACATCGCGAAACTCAGCCGCACCTGCGCGTACACGATGAGCAGCAGACCTTTGGTGAGCGCGATGATCGACGCGACGATGATGACGTTGCCGATCCAGCCGATGTTCAGCGCGCCGAACGCGGTGGCGATCGGTGCGCCGTTGTCGAGCGTCGGGAACGGGGCGACGCCGGTGAGCACGGCGCTGACGAGCGCGTAGAGCACCGTCGCGATGAGCACCGTGCCGATGATGGCGAAGGGCACGTCGCGCTTGGGGTTGCGCGCCTCCTCGGCGGAGGCGGCGACCACGTCGAAACCGAGGAAGGCGAAGAACGCGATCGCCGCGCCGCCGATGATGCCGCTCCAGCCGAACGGAGCGAACGGCGCCCAGTTACCCGGGTCGACGTGCGGGGCGCCGACGGCGATCACCAGCACCAGCACGCCGATGGTCACCCCGACGAGCGCCTTGGTGATGCGCGCGGTCAGCGAAACCTCGCCGACCAGCACGGCCACGATGGCGGCGATGATCAGCACCGCGGGCAGGTTCACCACACCGCCCTCGCCGGGCCCCGCGGTGATGGCGTGCGGGATCGTGATGCCGAACATCGAATCGAGCGCCGACACCGTGGTGCCGGACCACCCGATCGCCACGGCCGCGCCCGCGATGACGAACTCCAGCAGCAGGTTCCAGCCCACCAGGAACGCCGGTCCTTCGCCGAGGGTGGCGTAGGTGTAGGTGTAGGCGCTGCCCGAGACCGGGACCATCGCGGCGAGCTCGCTGTAGCAGAGTGCGACGAGCACGCAGACCAGACCGGCCAGTCCGAAGGACAGCACGATCGACGGTCCAGCCTTCTCCGCGGCCGCCACGCCGGTGATGACGAAGATGCCCGCGCCGACGATGGTGCCGACGCCCATGGCGGTCAGGTCGACCCGACCGAGGCTGCGTTTCAGCGACGAGTCGGCGCCGGGCCGGCTCGCGTCGTCGGGCGTGCGGCGGCGCCACCGTTGTTCTGCGCTGGTCATCGGCTTCCTCTCGGGACGCGGTTCACCCGCCCCAGTACGAGATAGGGATCTTCGGCTCGGCCTTCGTGGGCCCGAGCCGAGGATCCATTCTCGGGGGTGCCGTCGCGGCATCGATAACCGGGGGTTTGCAGGCAGTGCGTATCGGCAGCGACCGCACGCACCGGCCGGTTGGCGTTCTAGACGTTACTTTGAATAACATGTACCCTCGATTACCACGCTCGGACGACGGCGCCCGGGTGCGAGACCAGACGAAACGAGTACCCCAATGACGCGGCATGTCGACGTACTGATCATCGGCGCTGGCCTGTCCGGAATCGGCGTGGCCTGCCACCTGACCCGCGAGCGGACCGGCCGCAGCTACGCGATCCTGGAACGGCGCAGCGCCATCGGCGGGACCTGGGACCTGTTCAAGTACCCCGGCATTCGCTCCGACTCGGACATGTACACCTTCGGCTACGGCTTCCGTCCCTGGCACGGCACCAAGGTGCTCGCCGACGGCCCGCACATCCGCCAGTACGTCGAGGACACCGCCGCCGAGTACGGCGTCACCGAGCACATCCGGTTCGGCCGCAAGGTGACCGTCGCGCGCTGGTCCAGCGAGACCGAACTGTGGACGGTGACCGCGCTCGACGAGCAGACCGGCAAGACCGAGGAGTGGACAAGCAACTTCCTGGTCGGCTGCACCGGTTACTACGACTACGACAAGGGCTACCGCCCCGACTTCCCCGGCGAGGAGAACTTCCGCGGGCAGATCGTGCACCCGCAGCACTGGCCCGAGGACCTGGACTACCGCGGCAAGCGTGTGGTCGTCATCGGCAGCGGCGCGACCGCGATCACGCTCATACCCGCCATGGCCGACGACGCCGCGCACGTGACCATGCTGCAGCGCTCGCCCACCTACATCACCGCGTTGCCCGCCGACGACCCGGTCGCGGTCGGTATGAAGGCGGCCAAGGTGCCCGCCAAACTGGCCTACCGGATCGGCCGGGCGCGCAACATCGCCTTGCAGCGCGCCAGCTTCCAGTTGTCCCGCACCAACCCGGCGGCAGCCAAGAAGCTGCTGCTCGCCGCGGTCCGGCTCCAGGTCGGCGCGGATCTGGACATGCGCCACTTCACGCCGACCTACAACCCGTGGGACCAGCGCCTGTGCGTGGTGCCCAACGGCGACCTGTTCAAGGTTCTGCGCAGCGGCAAGGCCTCGATCGCCACCGACCGCATCGATACCTTCACCGAGACCGGCATCCGGCTGGCCTCCGGCGAGGAGCTCGAGGCCGACATCGTGATCAGCGCGACCGGCCTCACCGTGCAGATGCTCGGCGGCGCGTCGCTGGAGATCGACGGCGAACCGGTGGCGACCCGCGACCGTGTCGTCTACAAGGGCGCCCTGCTCGACGGCGTTCCCAACGCGATGATGGTGCTCGGCTACACCAACGCCTCGTGGACGCTCAAGGCCGATCTCGCCGCCGAGTACTTCTGCCGCCTGCTGAACCACCTGAAGTCCAATGGCCTGACCAAGTTCGTCGCGGTGGCCAAGGAGGGCGACCGCGGCGTCGACTCGGTGATGGGCGGCGCGCTGACCTCCGGCTACATCAAGCGCGGCGACGCGGTGATGCCGCGCCAGGGCACCAACGGGCCGTGGCAGGTCGTCAACAACTACTTCCGCGACCGCGCCCTGCTGCGCAAGGCGCCGCTCGAGGACGGCGTACTGACCTTCAGCGCCGCCGCCGACCGGCCCGTCGCACTGCTCGACAGCCGCACCGCCTGATCTCGGCGACACCGGTCGATCTTCAGCCCGCCGATACGTCGGCGGGCTGAAGTCGTTCGAGGGCACATGTGCCGCTGCTATGCGGAGGCGCTCATGGCGGTTTGTCAGCCCTCAGGGCGTCGGAAAGGTAATGCCGAGGTCCGCGAGAACGGTCTTGCCGACCTCGGCGGAGTCGCCGCCGACGAGCGCGAGCGTCCGGGCCCGCTGGTAGGGGCAGTGGGCCGCTTCGAAGGCGGCCGCGGTGGCGAGTAGGCGGTCGGGCTCGTTGTCGAGCAGGGCTGCGGCCCGGTCGACGATCGCGTCGGCGATCGGGTTGCCTGCCACCGAGGTGCGCGCTGTGGCGAGGTGGTCGCGGGCGTCCGGATGACCGGCGAGCACCGCGGCCTCGGCGCGCAGTGCCAGATACCAATGGCGCCATACCCAGACGACTCGCTCGTCCATCTCGTCCGGGTCCGCCGCCAGCCCGGCCAAGGCCCGGTCGGCTTGTCCGTGGTGCAGCAGGACGATCGCGTCGAACACGGCGCTGTAGGCGGCCTTGTGCTCGCGCGTCACACCGAGCGCGTCGACGGTGGCCAGCCACTCGGCTCGTGCCGTGTCGTCACCGCGCAAACCGTGGACCAGCGCTACCGCGGCCGCCGCCGTGGCGAGGTGGGGCGCGGGCAGGCGTCCGGAGAGCTCCCACGCGTCGAGGAACCGCCCGCTGCCCGCGAGCACGTCGGCGACATTGCCCGCCAGCGCGTCCGCGACCAGCAGCCGGGACGTGGCGAAGTCACCGCGTTCGGCCAGCAGCGGCAGGTCGCGAAGCTGCTCACCCCACCGCAGGGCGCCCGCCAAATCGCCCACCCCGACGCAGGTTTCGGCCGCCTCGGCGAGCGCGTTGACCCGCTCGAGCGCGCAGGCCGACGTCACCGGCACCGACGCGAGCAGCTCGACTCGTCGAAGGGCCGTCGCCGCGGTCGCGAAGGTATCGCCCGCCCAGCACTGGGCAGCGGCGAGTGCGTCGAGCGCCGCGCTCTGCGCCAGCGGATCGCCGGTCCGATACGCCAGGTCGACAGCTCGCTCGGCGAGCGCGATCGCCTCGGGTGCGCCGAGCCCACCCTGATCCGGATCGATGGCGTCGGCGAGTACCCCGCACTCGGCCAGCGCTATCGCGGCCTGCGCGGCCGGATCCGCACCCGCCAGCTCACGTGCCTCGGCCAACAGCATCGCGGCCGCACCCGACGGTGGCGGCTGGGTGAAGGTGTCGGTCATCCGATAGACGGTGATCGCGGCCGTGGCCAAGTCGCGCGCGGCCGCGGCCGGGTCGCCGGTGCCGGTGTCGGCGGCGGCGCGATAGAGGCGGAACATGTCCTCGCCGCGCATGCGACAACCCGCCACCGCGGCGGCGCTCCGTAGCGCCGCGGCCGCGGCCGCTGGGTCGTCGGTGAGCGCGGCCGCCTGTTCGTAGCGCTGTTGGGACTCGCCGACCAGATTCCTGGCGAATGTCAGCTGGGCCAGGAGCAAGGCCAGCTCGTGCGCCTCGGCGCGGTGACCGCGCTGTTCCGCGGCCCAGGCCAGCGCCGCCCGGATATCGTCGACCGCCGCGTCGAACCTGGTGCGCCACCCGCCGGTCGCCTCGGGTAGTTCCGCGACCAGGTCGGCGGCGCTCTTCGAACACCAATGCAAGTGGCGGGCAAGCACTTCGGCGAGTTCGCCGGTCGCGACGAGTTGCTCGGTCTCGTACTGGCGAATCGTCTCCAACGCCCGATAGCGGATGCCCGCCGAGGACACCACGGTGGTCAGCAGGCTCTGCTCGGCGAGGCGAGCCAACCCGTCCGCCACCGCATCCGGGGCCAGCGGCGGATGACCGGCCACCACCGTGGCGTCGGCGGCGGTGAACGGCGCGACCAGGACCGCGACGCGGCGCAGCAGGCACCGGTCCGAATCGGTGAGCAACGCCTGGCTCCAGTCGAGCATGGCGCGCACGGACCGATGCCGGTCGTCGGCGCGACGTCCGCCGACGAGGAGCCGCAGCGGGTCTGCCAGGCTCGCGGTGAGGCCGTCGAGACCGAGCGTGGGCAGCCGGGCGGCCGCGAGCTCGATAGCCAGAGCCAGCCCGTCGAGCCGCTCGCAGACCTCGGCGACCCGGTCGCGTTGCTCCGGATCCACCGGCCAGCCCAAGGCGGAGGCGCGTTCCAGAAACAGCGCGATGGCGTCGTTGTCGCGGTCGCCGTCGAGTGACAGTGGAGGCACCGCGTAGACGTGCTCGAAGGGCACCATCAGCCGAGCCCGGCTGGTAACCAAGACGGTCACCCGCGGGCAGTGCGCGAGCAGTCGCTCGATGAACGGCACCGCGCCGTCGAGGAGGTGCTCGCAATTGTCGAGCACGAGCAGGGTGTGGCGATCGGCCAGCGCGGACCGCACCGAGTCGTCGAGGCCGCGACCCTGGTGCTCGCCGAGGCCGAGGGCAACGGCCACCGCGGAGCCGATCATCGCCGGATCAGTGACCGGCACGAGGTCGACGAACCAGACGCCGTCCGCGAAGTCGCCTGCCAGGTCGGCGGCGGCGGCCAACGCCAACCGGGTCTTGCCGATCCCGCCGGGACCGAGGGCCGTCACGTGGCGGTGCGCTCGGACGGCTTCGCGCAGTGCGCCGCGTTCCCTGGCGCGACCGACGAACGACGTCAAGGGCGAGGGTAGGGCGACGATCGGCTCGCTCGCCGGCTCCGCCATGGCGAGTTCGGCCGAGCGGGCGGCGAGCGCCCGCCGGTCGGGGACGCCGACCTTGCGAAGCAGCGAGGACACGTGGGTCTCCACGGTGCGCACCGAGATGAACAACTGGGCGGCGATCTCCGCATTGCTGCGATGTTGCCCGACAAGACTCAGGACCTCGGCCTCCCGGTCGGAGATCCCGGCGGCAACCTTCTGCTTCGACACCTCGCCATTTTCCCGTACGGGTCTCGACCCCGGGTCGCACGGGCAAAGCTACGGGCACGTTCAGTGGTGCGTTCCGTGGTCGGCACGGATGTCGGGGCCCCGCGCCGTGCCTACCGTAATTGTCATGGACATCGGAGGAACGGCCGAGACGGCGCAAGTGCCCTCCGGTTCCGCATCCGAGACGATCTCGACCACATCAGGAGTGATCATGACCGCGGGAATCAAGACCGTCCTGCATCCCGTTTCCGACTTGGCGGCGGCCAAGAAGATGTACGCCGCGCTGCTCGGCATCGAGCCGCAGACCGACGGAACCTACTACGTCGGCTTCGAAGTCGAGGGCCAGCACATCGGACTGGTGCCCGGCGGTGGCCCGCAGAACATGACCGCCCCGGTGGCGTACTGGCACGTGCCCGACATCGAGGCGAAGCTGGCCGAAGTCACCGCCGCCGGCGCCACGGTCAAGGAGCCCGTGCGCGACGTCGGCGCCGGTCGCCTGGTGGCCACCGTCACCGACCTCGACGGCAACGTCCTCGGGCTGCTTCAGGACAGCTGAGCGCCCCCGACCCCCATCCACACCCGAACCAAGGAGCCGACAATGACCGCCCAGAAGACCACCACCCGCACCGCCACCAAGAGCAAGACCGCGGTCGGATTCACCGACGAAGAACGGGCCGCGATGAAAGAGCACGCCCAGGAGCTGAAGACGGCCGCCCGCCGCGGCTCGCGCGCCACCAAGGCCGACGGGGAGAAGGACGTGCTCGCCAAGATCGCCGACATGGCGGACGCCGATCGCGTTCTCGCCGAACGGATCCACGCCATCGTCAAGGCCGACGCACCGGACCTCGCGCCGAAACTCTGGTACGGCATGCCCGCGTACGCCAAGGACGGCAAGGTCGTGTGCTTCTTCCAGAGCGCGGAGAAGTTCAAGGCCCGGTACGCGACGCTCGGCTTCAACGACTCGGCGAACCTCGACGACGGCACCCTGTGGCCGACGGCTTTCGCGCTGACGAAGCTGACCGCCGCCGACGAGAAGAAGATCGGCGAGCTCGTGCGGCGGGCCGTGAGCTGACCACCCGCCCCGGTGGCAGGGGAACCGGCGGCCGACTTCAGGACCGGGGAGCCGCTGCGGAGCTCATGCCGAGCAGCGTCTCCGCCACCGTCTGCATGCCGCGCAGGTACTTCCCCCATGCCGCCGCGTCCGTGTCACGACGGGTCAGTGCCCCGCTGGCCAGCGCATAGCCGATCGTCTCCGCGACCACGCGCGGCTCGGCGACCGGTGCGACCGCCGCGGCCTGCCGCTGGCGCTCGATCCACCGGGCGAAGCGACGGATCGGACGCTCGGCGATCTCGGTCGCCAGACCGGCCAGAGCCGGCTCGATGGCGCCGCGCTCCTCGATCATCCGCAGCAGCGGACCGGCGTCGCGGGCCGCGGCGGCGAAGGCTTCGATGGTGGCGCGCAACGTCTTTCGCGGATCGTCGCCGATGAGGCCCGGCTCCTGCGCGGCGAGGAAATCGTCGCGCACCCTGGCGGCAAGAGCCTGGAAGATCTCCTCTTTCGACGCGAAGTACACGTACAGCGTGGCGCGCGCGACACCGGCCTCGGCGGTGATGGCCGCGACGGTGGTCTCGGCGTAGCCGCGCGCGGCGAAGACCCTTGCGGCGGCGTCGAGCAGGTCGCGGTGGCGGTCGGTGTGCGAGCGTTCGCGTGCGGCGCGAACCGACCAGGCGGAGGAGGTCACGGCACCATGGTCATTGACGTTGACGTCAATGTCAACGACACTGGGCGGCATGCGCGTCGTCGTGGCCAACAGAGGAGAAATCGCGGTTCGAGTCCTGCGGACCGCGCGCGAGCACGGATACTCCACGCTCGCGGTGTACACGGAGGACGAACGCGAGGCCATGCACGTGCGCCTGGCCGACGACGCGGTGGCGTTACCCGGCCACGGCGCGGCCGCCTACCTCGACGTGCCGGGCATCGTCGCCGCGGCGCGGAAGGCGGACACCGGAGCGCTCGTCCACCCCGGATACGGATTCCTCAGCGAGAGCGCCGATTTGGCGGCCGCTTGCGCCGCGGCGGAGCTGGTGTTCGTCGGGCCGGCGCCGGAGGTGCTGCGTATCTTCGGCGACAAGACCGCGGCGCGGGCGGCGGCCGAACGAGCGGGCGTACGCGTGCTGCCTGCTACGCCCGCCGGGTCCGGTGTCGCGGAGATCGCCGAGTTGCTCGCCCGCTATCCGGAGGGCGTCATGGTCAAGGCCGCGGCCGGTGGTGGCGGACGCGGCATGCGGGTGGTGCGCGACCCCGGCGAGGTGGCCGCCGCCTACGAGCACTGCCGGGCCGAGGCGCGGGCTGGTTTCGGCGACGACACGGTCTACGCCGAGGCGCTGGTTCCGGAGGCAAGGCACATCGAAGTGCAGGTCGTCGCGGACGGCACCGCGGCGGTGGCGGTCGGCGACCGTGATTGCAGCGTGCAGCGCCGCCACCAGAAACTGATCGAGATCGCGCCGGCGCCCGGACTCGACGCCGCACTGCGCGAGCGGCTGCACGCCGACGCCGTCGCGCTCGCCGAATCGGTGCGCTGTCGCGGCGTGATCACCGTCGAATTCCTGGTCAGCGGAGCGCACTACTGGTTCCTCGAGGTGAATCCGCGACTTCAGGTGGAGCACACCGTCACCGAGGAGGTCACGGGTATCGACCTGGTCGCGATCCAGTTCGAGCTGGCCCGCGGCGCGTCGCTCACCGACCTCGCACTGCCCGATCCCGCACCGCGCGGTTACGCGGTCCAGGCTCGGGTGAACGCCGAAACCGTCACGGTCGGTGGGGAAGTGCTGCCCGCCTCCGGTACCGTCGCGCGGTTCGCCGCGCCGACCGGCGTCGGCGTGCGGGTCGACACCGGCCTGTACGCGGGTATGCGGCACGGCGTGCACTTCGATTCGTTGCTGGCCAAGGTGATCGCGCGCGCCGGTACCTATCCGGCCGCGCTGCGTCGGTGCGCCGACGCGCTCGCCGAGACCGTGGTCGCAGGCGTGGACACCAACGCGACGGTGCTGCGCGCGGCGCTCGACGAGCTCGCCGACGGGCGCACGGTCAGCACCTCCTGGTTCGAGCAGCGTGTCGCCGAATTCGCCGCTCGCGCAGCGGATCTCGCGACCGCGCTGCCCGTGGTCGACACGACGATCGAGGATTCGGCCACGCGCGTCGCCGATCCGCTGCTCGACGGGGAGATCGCGCTGCTGGCACCGATGGGCGGCACGGTCGTGAGCGTGGTCGAGCCGGGCTCCGTCGTCGCGCCGGGCGACGAGGTGGCCGTGCTGGAGGCCATGAAGATGCAGCACGTGCTGCGCGCGGAGCAGGCACTGCGCGTGCTGCGGCACCTTGTCGCGCCCGGCGACACGGTCGACCCGCACACCGCGCTGCTGGTCTGGGCCGCCGCCGAGCACGACGGCGAAACCGCCGACGTCACCGCCGTCGACCTGGACGCGATCCGCGCCGATCTCGCCGAGGTGCAGGAACGTCACCGCGTCGGTCTGGACGCCACCCGGCCCGAGGCCGTCGCCAAACGCCATCGGCTCGGCAGGCGCACCGCCCGCGAGAACATCGCCGATCTGGTCGACGCGGACAGCTTCGTCGAGTACGGAGCGCTCGCGGTCGCCGCCCAACGGCTGCGCCGCAGCCCTGAGGACCTCATCGCCAACACCCCCGCCGACGGCCTGATCACCGGCGTGGCCACGATCAACGCCGATCGCTTCGGCGCGGACGCGAGCCGCGCGGTCGTCCTGTCCTACGACTACACGGTCCTCGCGGGCACCCAGGGCATGCGCAATCACGCCAAGACCGACCGCATGCTGGAACTCGCTCGCGAGCAACGACTTCCGGTCGTCTTCTTCACCGAAGGCGGCGGCGGGCGGCCGGGCGACACCGATTACCCGGGCATCTCGGGCCTGGACGTCACCACCTTCCGTGCGATGGGCGCGCTGTCCGGTCGGGTGCCGCTGATCGGCATCGTCTCCGGCCGCTGCTTCGCGGGCAACGCCGCGCTGCTCGGCATGTGCGACGTCGTGATCGCCACCCCCGACGCGAACATCGGCATGGGCGGGCCCGCGATGATCGAAGGCGGCGGTCTCGGTGTGTACGCGCCGGAGGACATCGGGCCGATCGAGGTTCAGCGCCGCAACGGCGTGGTGCACCTGGTCGCGGCCGACGAAGCCGAAGCCGTCGCCCTCGCGCGCCGCTATCTCGGCTACTTCCAAGGCGAGACCGCCGAATGGACGGCGCCCGATCCCCGGCTGGCGCGCCACGTGGTGCCCGAGAATCGCCTGCGCGCCTTCGACATTCGTGCCGCCATCGCGGCGGTCGCGGACGTCGACTCCGTACTGGAGCTACGGGCCGACTGGGGTGTCGGCATCGTGACCGCCCTGGTTCGGGTCGAGGGCAGGCCCTTCGGCCTGATCGCCAACGACTGCCACCACCTCGGCGGCGCCATCGACGCGCCCGCAGCCGACAAACTCGCCGCGTTCCTGCGGCTCTGCGACGCGCACCGACTGCCGATCGTATCCCTGTGCGACACCCCGGGTTTCATGGTCGGACCGGAGGCCGAGACGCACGCGACGGTGACCAAGTTCAGCCGCCTGTTCATCGAGGCCGCCGGACTGTCGGTGCCGTGGGGCACGGTGATCCTGCGCAAGGGCTACGGCCTCGGCGCGCAGGCGATGGCGGCGGGCTCGTTCCGCGCGCCACGGTTCGTGATCGCTTGGCCGACAGGCGAGATCGGCGGCATGGGCTTGGAAGGCGCGGTGCGGCTCGGCTTCGCCAAGGAACTGGCCGCCATCGACGACCCCGCCGAACGGCAGACCGCATTCGACAACCTCGTGCAACTCGCCTACGCCAACGGCAAAGCGCTCACCGCGGCGACCGTGCTGGAACTGGACGACGTCATCGACCCCGCCGACACCCGCCGCTGGCTGCGCACGCTGCGGTGACCGGGGTCGTGTCGGTGGGTTCTGATAGACAGGACCGACGTTGTCGACCGAGGTTGGGAGGTGGGGCGTGGCACGTGAGCTGGCGGATCTGCCGTTCGCGCGATACCTGAGGCCGTTCGAGGGAGAACCGGAGCGTGAGGGCGATTACGACTGCGTGCACGTCGAGGACCGGCAGCTCGAGCACTCCGCCGCCGAGCATGTGCGCTTCGAACAGTCCGCGTTCAGCTCGCTGACCATCACCCGGGGCAGTTTCCGCTACGGCCGGTTCGCCGACGTCTGGTTGCGTGCCGTCGCGTTCGTCGGCACCGAGCTCGCCGATAGTTCCTGGCAGGACGCCGAATTCGTCGAGGGCGCGCTCTCGGGCGTCGACGCGGGCGGCGCGGTGCTGCGCCGAGTCCGATTCGAGGGCTGCAAATTCGACTCGGTCAACTTCCGCGGCGCGAAACTCCGCGAGGTCACCTTCGCCGACTGCGTACTGCGCCACACCGATTTCGGCGACGCCGAGCTGAACACGGTGAGCTTTCCGGGAACTGTGCTGACCGACCTCGCGCTGAACAAGACCCGGATGCGCAAGGTCGACCTGCGCGGGGCAACCCGAATCGGCGTCGCCGAGGGACTCGACGGGCTGCGCGGCGCGACCATCACGCCTTTGCAATTGATGGACCTCGCACCGAGTTTCGCGAGCGCCCTGGGCATCACCGTCGCCGACGAGTTCTGACACCGACCACCGATCTCGAGAGTCACCAGCCCTCTGTTTTGCCCGTAGCGGGGCCGCTTCGTGTAACGCCGCGGGCGAGATCGCCGTCGAGTGAAACCGCTGAGCACTGGCGACACAGAGTTGCGGCCAGTGCATCTGCGGCGCCCCGCCGTTATCGACGGCAACCGTCGAGCAGTAGGCGAACGGTGAGACGCACGTCGTAGTTCGGATCGCTCATCTCCGCGCCCGCACAGATGTCGCCGATGGCGCGCATCAACTGGTAGGCGGTGAGGTCGGGGGTGACCTCGCTCGCGTTTCGGGCGGCAGTGAGCAGGTCATCGAGCACCGGCACGAGTCGATCGAGGAACAGCGCGTGCAGGGCGCTGAACCCGTCGGGATCGTTGCGCATCGCGGCGGCGAGCCCGTGCTTGGTCACCAGGAAGTCCGCGAAGAGATCCACCCACCGACGCAGGGCCGCGAACGGTGAAGTTTCCGTGGCGAGCAGCGTGGGCCCAGCCTCGGCGCAGGCGTCGACCTGATGCCGATAGACGGCCGCTACGAGGTCCGCCCTTGTGGGGAAGTGTCGGTAGATCGTGCCCATGCCGACGCCCGCAGCAGTCGCGATCCGGCGTACCGGTGCGTCCACCCCATGCGTGACGAACACCGACGCCGCGGCATCGAGCAGGGCCCGCTCGTTCCTCCGGGCGTCGGCACGCTTGGCCGAACTCGCAGCGGTCGGCATCCTTCGCTTGCTCGCGTCCACGCCGCACTCCCTTCTCGCAACCCTCTTGCTAAGCGGAGCAATGCTCCGTATATTCGGAGCAGCGCTCCGCTTCAAAGCATATCCGCCGTTCACGCGGCCGAAGCCACGCCGCCACGGGTATAGCGCTAGCCGCAATCGAAGGGAAATCTCATGCCCGCACCCATCCCGAGCGCTGTACCCGCTCTGACCACACCGATCATCAGTGTCAAGCCGGTCGTCCTGCCCGCACCGGAACGTGGCGACGACCTGCAGGTGCGCGTGTCAGCGCCCGCGACCGGCACTGGCCTTCCGGTCGTCGTGTTCGCCCACGGCTTCGGCAAGTCGATGTCCTCGTATGACCCGCTGGTCGACTTCTGGGCGAGCAACGGCTTCGTCGTCGTACAGCCCACATTCCTCGATTCACAGACTCTCGGTCTCACCGCCGCCGACCCCCGCTACCCGGACATCTGGCGCGTCCGGGTCCGGGATGTCACGCGGGTACTCGACGATCTCGACCACGTCGTCGCCGCGATATCGGGTCTCGGTGACCGCGTCGACCATGACCGCATCGCCGTCGCGGGACACTCCTGGGGCGGTCAGACTGTCGGCATGTTGCTCGGCGCGCGCGTACTCGGCGCCGACGGGCGACCGGGACCCGACATGACCGATGCCCGTGTGAAGGCTGGCGTACTCCTCGCCACGACCGGCATCGGCGGCGACGACCTGACACCGTTCGCCGCAACGAACTTCCCCTTCATGAACCCCGACTTCGACGGCTTGACCACGCCGACCCTCGTGGTCGCGGGCGATCACGACCAATCCCACCTCTCGACCCGCGGCCCCGACTGGTTCACCGACGTCTACACCTACAGCCCCGGCGCCCAGAGCTTGCTCACCGTGTTCGGGGGCGACCATTCGCTCGGCGGAATCCACGGCTACAACGCCAAGGACACCACCGACGAGAGCCCCGGACGCGTGGCTATGATCCGGGAGGCCACGTGGGCGTATCTCCGCAGCGCACTCGGGATCGACGACACGGCATGGAAGCAAGCGCAAATCGCGCTCGCGCAGGCCGCCGACCCGATCGGTCGCACCGACAGCAAGTAGAGCACGGTCGACCGTGGAGGCCATCTCGACCACGGCCGCTATGCGTATACATATACTGCAAATATGGATCCCCTGAGCCTTGCGGTCGGTGCCGCGCTGGTCGGTGTCGGCTTCGTATGCGGTCGGATCGGGCGGCGGCGAGCCCGGTCGGGGGAGAAGGTGCTTACCGCGCGCTGCGGTTGCGGGCACGATCTGGCGCTGCACGATCGCGAGACGGGGAAGTGTCACGCCGAGATCCGCCGGAAGGGCGTGCACGGTCTGCGCGAGTGGGTCGGTTGTCAGTGCCGTCGGTACAACGGGCCGACTCCGTTGGAGGACGTGTTCGCGCCCCCGATCCTTCCGCCGAACTCCTGAGCGGACGACGGCCACCAGATCACTGGTAAGCGAACAATTTTCCGCACCGGCTCTTCATAAACGGTATCGCCCCGTGAACATCGGAGGGTACTCGGTGCTTTCCCTCTTCAAGGTATAGCCGACCGGGGGCCTTGCGGCAAGACCCCGGGTGTGCCGCAGAATAGCCGACCTGAGCCAGAATCTGCGGACATTGGGAGTAACGCGTGACCGACATCGACGTGATCATCGTGGGCGCCGGCCCGGCCGGGCTGACGCTGGCCGCCGAATTGAGCCTGGCCGGTGTGCGGCCGCTGGTGCTGGAGAAGCATCTGGCTCCCCGAGACGTCCCGAAGGCGAGTGGTATCGCCGGTCGGATCCTGGACGTGCTGCGCTACCGCGGCATCCTGGATCGCTTCGAAGCGGCAAGCAGCGACCCGCACGTGGCCGCCCGATTCCCCTTCGGCGGAACCCATGTGGACTTCACGCAGCTGGCGGATCCGCCGATGCGGGCGGTGCCGCTTCCGCAGATGGAGATCGAACGACTACTCGCTGAACGCGCCCGCGAACTGGGCGCCGAGATCAATCGCGGCCACGAGGTGGTCGGGGTGAGCCAGGACGAGGCCACGGTAACCGCGGAGGTGCGCGGGCCCGATGGACAGTACCGGCTGACCGCCCGCTACTTGGTGGGCTGCGACGGCGGCCGCAGCCGGATCCGCGACATGGCGGGTATCGGATTCCCCGGCACCACCTATCCGGAGGTCAATCGGGTCGCTCAGGTGTGCGTGGGCGATTCGGTCACCGTGCACGACAATGGCGACATCGAGGTCCCCGGGCTGGGCCGGCTTCCCTTCGGATTCAACAGAACCGACCGCGGTATGTTCGCGTTCGCGCCCAATCCCGGGGGTCTGTTCCTGCAGACCGTCGAGGACGAGGCCGCCGACTACGACGATGACGAGCCACTGACCCTGACCGAGCTCGCGGACAGCGTGCGCCGCGTGCTGGGCGTCGATCTCCCTATGTCGGATCCGAAGCGACTGTCTCGCTTCACTTTCAAGGATCGGCAGGCCGAACGGTACCGGGAAGGGCGGATCCTGCTGGCAGGCGATGCCGCGCACCTGCTGCCCGCCACCGGCACCGCGCTCAATGTCGGCATGCTCGATTCGGTCAACCTTGCTTGGAAGCTGGCCGCCGACGTCCAGGGCTGGGCTCCGGCCGGACTGCTGGATACGTACCACGACGAACGCCACTTCGCCGGTGCGCGGGCGCGGTTGCAGACCAGGGCGCAGGTGGCGCTGCGGCGCGGACACGACGAGGCCGCCGACTCGCTGCGCGAGATCTTCCAGGAATTACTCAGCGACGAACCGGCTCTGCGCCGCATAGGGGCGCTGGTCGGCGGCACCGACATCCGCTATCCGATGCCCGGCGAGCACGCACTGACCGGCGTCTTCGCGACCGACCTCACCCTGCACACCGACCAGGGCGCGACGAGCGTCGCGGAACTCATGCACGCCGGGCGGCCTGTCTTCCTCGACCTGGCCGACCGCCCGGAGCTCCGCGAGATCGGCGGGGAATGGGCGCACCGCATCGACATTCGCACGGCCAAGACCGATGGTCACCCGGCCGACGCCATGCTGATCCGCCCGGACGGCCACATCGCCTGGGCCGCGAGAATCGGAGAACCGGCCGACACCGCCGCGCCCACGCTGCGCGAAGCGCTGTCGCACTGGTTCGGCTCGGCGTCCGTCGCGCAATCCCGCGTGCCGGGGTCGATTCCCGCGCCGCCGCAAATGTGGATGACTTCCTGCCTGTGAACTTGACCTTGTCACTGTGCGAAGCCGTTCACTGGCGTTCGGAGGTGGTCCCCATCAACACGAGACACTGGAATTCACAAGACACGCGGCTGCTCGACGCATTGGCCGATGGAAACTCGTCGACGCGGCTGAAGGCGGCCCTGGCGATCGGAACGCATGCCGCACCCGCTTTCGTCGATGTACTCGTAGAGCGGTGCGCGATCGAGCCGGACTTCTTCGTGCGGGACATGCTCACGTGGGCGCTGACCCGCCTCCCGGCGGAGATCACGGTTCCGAAACTCCGCGCGGAGTTGGGTTCCGGACGCGCACAGGCCCGGAGCCAGGCGTTGCACACACTGTCGAAGATCGGGGACGAGAACGCGTGGCCCGCGATCACGCGGTCGCTGCTGCACGATGCCGACGACGAGGTCGCGCGTAGTGCGTGGCGTGCTGCCGTCGTTCTCGCGCCCGATGGGGAGAAGCAAGGGCTGGCCGCGGAGCTGGCCGCCGAATGGGGCCGCGGTGATCGGGACGTACGACTGAGTCTGAGCCGTGCCCTCGTCGCACTCGGCGATGTGATCGAGCCGATCCTGCAGGCGGCGATGGCAAGTCACGACCCGACGGTGCGTGCGCATGCGCGCGCCACGCAGCGGCTGCTGCACGACCCGGAAGCAGGATTCGACCTCGCCGTCGACGAGGCACGCCGGGTCGTCGCCCTCGGCCCGGAACGGAAGGAGGAAGCCGCGTGCTGATCGGTGAGGTGGCGCGGCGCTCGGGTGTGAGTGCCCGAATGCTCAGGCACTACGACAACCTAGGGCTGGTACGACCGACGGGCCGCACCGTGGGCGGTTACCGGGAATACTCTGCCGAAGACATCCGGCGAATCTTCCACGTGGAGGGTCTGCGATCCCTGGGACTGTCACTTCGCCAGATCGGTTCCGCTCTCGACGATCCCGGATTCGTCCCGTCCGCACTGGTCGGCGACCTCATCCGAAAGACCGAGGCACGACTCGACCGGGACCGGGAACTGCTCGAGCGGCTACGCCTGGTCGATACGGTCGAGCCCGCCAGCTGGCAGGACGTCGCGCGCGTCATCGAGCTCCTGCACGGGCTCACCTCGCCGAGTGCCGCACGGCGGCAGCAAGCCGTACTGGCCCCGGCCGAGGACCTGGCGATGCCCGCCGAGCTGCTGGTCGAGGCGCTGCTCACCGAATCCGATCCGAACGTCGCCGGTGCCCTGCGGTGGGCCCTCACGAGGGCCGACGGTGACGCAGTGGCCACCCTGACGCGTGCCCTGAGCTCGGAGAACGTCGATATCCGGCGGCGCGCGGTAGTGGCGCTCGCCGAGCTCCCCGATGACGAGGCGACGGCGGCGCTCACGAACGCGCTCCGGGATACGGACACGACGGTCCGCAGACATGCCGCTCTGGCACTGGGTGCGCGCGGCGTCGCCCGAGCTGTGCCGGCGCTCGTCGCCACAGTGGTCGAAGGGCCGAACGATGTCGAGGCAGCCGAGATACTGGGAACATTGGCCAACGACCCCGAGTTGGCGGATCGGATAATCGGCGCGATGGCCGATGAACTCGCCGCTCCCACAGCGGATTCGGCGGTGCGAATGCGGCTGACCCAGGCGCTCGCCGAGATGCCGGGCACCATTGCGCTCACTGTCCTGCGGCAGCTTGCCTCCGACGATGATCGGGCCGTGGCCATCCTCGCCGCGTCCCTGGTGAAAGCGCTCGAAGAACGGACGGTCTGACTCGGAAGCCCAGCAAGGCCGGTCTAGCGAACGGTGATCTGCAATTGCAGAGCGCCGTCCGGCGTCGTGGCGTGCAGCGCCTGCGAGATCAGGCTGCCCAGGTCGACCTTCCCGAGCACGCCGGTGGTCAGTGCGAGCAGCGGTTGGACGACCGGAAACAGTTCGCGCAGTTCGGGTCCGAGCAGGTCCAGCTTCTGGGTGAGCGCGTCGAGGAAGGGCAGCAGTCCGATCACGTCTTCGGTGTCGGTGAGGTAGTCGCCCGGGGTGTCGCCGATCCGCACGACGCGCGCGATCGCCGCGGCGACCTCACTGACCCGAGGTCCGAAGTCCGCCCACGGCGTGGCCGCAGCGGTCAATTCGCCGCCCGCCCAGGTCATCTCGGTGGCCTGCGCCTGCATGTCCATCAGCAGTCGCCGGATCAGATCCGTTCGGCTCATGAGTGTGGCGGCCAGCAGATCGGAGGCCCTGGACAGTTGCGGGATCACCGCCTCCGTTCCCGCGAGGCCGGTACTGAAGTTCTCGATGATCGCGGCCACCGTCGCCGGATCCACCTGCTCCAGCAGCTGGGTCGCGGTGCGGGCGACCTCGGGAATCGACACCGGACGCTGCACCGAGGCGGCCGTCAGCCGGTCACCGTCGCGCAGGTACGGCCCGTCCGCGGTGGTCGGCCGGAATTCCAGGTAGGGCTCGCCGAGCGCGGAGAGCGTCTCGATGCGCACCGAACTGTTCGCGGGCACACGGTATTCCGCGTCGTAGTGGAAGCCGACCTCGATGCCGTCGCGGGTGTGGGTCACCGCGGTGATCTGCCCGATCTGGACGCCGGAGAGCAGGACCTTGGAGCGCGGCAGCAGACCGCCGGAATCCGGGACCGTGATGCTGGCCTCGGTGTGCTCGGTGAACCAGCCGACCCGCACCACGCCGAAGCTCAGGTAGCCGACGCCGATCAGCAGAATCGCCGCGATCGCGCCAAGCGAGGCGAGCGGGCCGAGCCGCCGCAGCACCTCGTCGTTCGCGGACGTCGAGGGGACGTAGCCGGGATAGGGCTCGGACGCGACGTTCATCGCACGACTCCGATCATCCTGAGGGTGGCGATGATCCGCTGCACCTGCTCGTCGGTGGCGACCGGAGTCGCGGCCCCGTCCACCGCCACCGCGCCGATTTTCACCTTCGGCCCGCGCTCGACGAACGGAATGATCTTGTCGCGAACCAGCGAAACGACCCGGTTCAGGTTCGACGGCGCGGTCAGATCCAGCGGTCGATCCGCGAACAGCAAGGGCACCAAGGCTTTCGCGGCAGCGTCACTCGCCTCCAGCAGCGGGCCGAGCCAGGCGATCGCGTGCCCGACGATGCCGAGCCCGCCGACGACGCCGAGCGTGAGAACCAGCGATTTCGCGTCGGCCGGTATCTCGACCGCCCCGCGCTCGCTGAGCAGTGCCTCCAGTTCGCGCGGATTGTCCAGCGCGGCATCCAGATCCCGCTGAATGGTGTCCAGGAACCGGTCGACCACCGCCATGTCGGCGGCCACGTCGGCCACGTCGCGACCGACGACCTCGAAGATCCGCGCGGTCTCGGCGGGCTGCTCGGGCAGGGTCGCGTTGACCCGGTTGACGATGTCCTGCATCTGCTGCATCGCGCCGCCGCCGACGAAGGTGGACATGCCGGCCAGCAGATCCTCGACCTGGAGCGCGGGCCGGGTGCGTGCGAGTGGGATGGTTCCGCCCGGCGGGATGGTGCGATCGAAATCGCCTGTCGGCGTGGTGAGTCCGATGTAGATGTCGCCGAGGATGGTGTTCTGGCGCAGCTGGACCGTGGTGCTGACCGGCAGCCGCACCTCTTCGGCGATCTCGACGACGGCCTCCACCCGTCCCGGCTGCTCGAGCGTTGGATCGACCACGCTCACCTCGCGCAGGCTGCCGATCTGCGCGCCGTTGGCCACCACCTTCGCCCGCGCGGGCAGGTTCAGCGCGTTGGCCAGCTCGATCCGCACCTGGTAGGTGGGGCCGGACACCGTCGCGCCGGGTACCGGCACTTGCGCGGGATCGAATCCGCATCCCGACAGCAGCCCTAGTGCCAGCACCGGGACCAGCGCGGCGCGGCGGAGGGATCGCACGGTCATCGGGCACCTACCGTTCCGAGCACAAGGGATACGAGATTCACGTCGGCCAAACCGTTTTCGGCTCCATCGCAGTGACCCGGCAGCACCGCGTCGAGCGCGGCACAGACTTGGTCGGCCTGCTCGCGGGGCAGTCCGACTTTCGGCGCGACGTAGGTCAGCTGGGGCCTGCCGGTGGCCGGATCGATCACCTCCTCGAAGAACTGCACGATCGGCGGAATCATCTCCACCAGCTGCCGCAGCGTCGCGACATTCGCCGAGAGCAGCCGCAGGCCGGGCAGCGCGCCGTCCAGCGCCCCGAGGATCGGTCTGCCGTATTCGCGGGCGATGCTGTTCAGCCACGGCAGAATGACCAGCAGCGAGTCGATGAGCTGCACCACCCGGCCCCAGAGTTCGTTGATGAAGGCGATGCCCTCGCTCGCCTCGAGCAGCACGATCCTGATGTCGTCCCAGTTCATCGCGATGCTCGACATCAGCCTGCCGTAGGAATCGAGCAGCCCGCCGATGTGTCCGATGGCCGCGTCCGGCGCGCGCAGCGCGTCGCCGAGATCGGTGATCAGTTTGTTGAGCGCCGGTCCGGTGTCGGAGGTGGCGGCTTCGAAGGCGACGACGCTGTCACGAATCCTGGTCTGCTCGCCCGGTCTTCCGCCGCCGGTCAGCTGACCCGCGAGCTGGGAGAAGCCCTGGAGGGTCTGACTGATGCTCTTCGGCGTGAAGGTCTTGGTGATGCACGTCGACCGGTCCCACGGCGCGGCGCCGGGCTCGCCGAGGACCGCCAGGTTGCGATCGGCCACCAGCGTGTCGGAGACCGTGGTCGCGGTGACCTCGCCGCGCAACACCCGCTCCTGCTGAACCTCGAAGTCCACCCGCACACCCGTGCCCTCGGGACGCACCGAGTTGACCGTGCCGATCGGAATGCCAAGGGATGTCACGTGATTGCCCGGATACAGGCCGACGGCGTCGGGCATCACGGCGCAGTAGGCGACCGTCTTCTTCACGGGGTCGAACACCACGAGGTAGGCGACCGCGGCGACCGCAGCAAGCACCAGCGCACCGAGCACGGTCACGAAACCCTGTGACCGCAGAATGCGTTTCATCGCTCAGCACTCCCATCCGGGCAGCGGAATACACACCGGCGCGGTGAGCGCCGACTGATCGATGACGACACCGTCCTCCGAAGCGGTCATCGCCACGAGTCGCTCGCGCAACTGCTGCCACTGCGGTATCGCCACATCCAGTTGCGCGGCAAGCTGTTCCAGCTGCGGCAGCAACTCGCGCAGCTTCCCGGCCAGCGGCGCGAGCACCTCGCGCCAAGAGGGCTCGACGGCGGCGATCCTGGACAGCAGCGAGGCGGCGATGGTCAGCGCCGACGCGATCTCGGCGCGTTTGCCGAGGCCGACGGTCATCAGTGTGCCGAGCTCGCGGACGAACGTGCCGATCAGCGACTTGTTCCCGTCGATGGTGCGCAGGTACTCGTCCATCACCGTGAGCGCGCGCGAGACCTCGAGGTTCTGCCTGCGCAGGATGTCGACGAACGACTGCGTCGCGGCGCCCAGCTGGCGCAGCGCGTCCGGACTGGTGTCGAGGGATTGCTGGAGGGCGGCCAGATTCTGGCGCAGCGTCTCGCCGTCGACCTCGGAGACGGGCGCGGCGGCGTCCTGGAGAATGCGCACCAAGCTATAGGGGAGCCGGACGCGGTCGGGCGGAATCGGTCGCGAGCCGAGAGCCTCTGTGCCGGAGGGGAATACCGCGACATAGTGGCCGCCGACCGCGGTCAGCATGCGGATCTCCAGCCTGGTCGCGTCGCCGAGGAACACGTCGCGGTCCACGGTGAAGGTCATCCGAACCTTCGTCTCGCCCAGCTCGAGCGCCGTCACCGAGCCGACGGTGATGCCCGCCAGGCGCACCTGGTCGCCGACCTTCACCGAGTTCGCCTCGACCAGGTCGGCGGTGTAGCTCGCCTTCCCGAACGGGACCAGATAGATCACCGCCGTGGCCAGCAGCAGCGCCGCGACGAACAGCCCGCCGAGAATGCCGAGGCGAAACTCCCTCGCGTTCTTCGCCTCCTGGTGCCGGTCGTGCGAAAGACCGTGCGGCGCCAGCCGATTCAGCAGGCGTTGGGTCATCCGTTGCATATCGCGATCCTCTGCCCTGCGACGAGCACCGAAAGCACCTGGGGGAGCTGGACCGCGCCCTTGGAACAGCTCATCGGCACCGGTCCCGCCGCGCCGGGTGCGGGCGGCAGCACGTTGCTCAGCGCTTGGAGCAGACCGGGGAGCCTGCCGAGCAGCTCCATCGCGGCCTCCGGGTCGGGGAAAAGCAGCCGCAGGTCCGTCATCAGATCCGGGTTGGCGCGTTCGGTGAAGCCGAGGGTTTCCATCAGCCGGTTCAGCGGTCCCATCGCCGAGGGGGCCGCGGCGGCGAAGTCCAGCAACCCGTCGAGCTGCACCCGGAACGCGCTGACGACGTCGGCGAGGCCTTCCATCAGGGTGACCAGATGCGGTGAGCGCCCGCCGACCTGCGTGGAGATCACGTGCAGGTTGGCCACGATGGTCGCGATCACCGCTTGGCGATCGGAAGTGTAGCGGCTGAGTTCCTCGATGGCGTCCAGCGCCGGACCGATGCCGGAGCCGTTGCCCTCGATCACCGCCAGCACGCTTTCGGTGAACTGGTTGAGCGCGCCGGGGGAGAATTCGGCGATCACCGGCTGCAACCCGTTGAACAGCTGGGTGATGTCGAAGGAGGGCACCGTGTTGGCCACTCCGAGCGCCGCGCCGGGCGGCAGCGTGGCGCCCGGCCGATCCGGTTGCCGCACATCGACGTAGCGCTGTCCGGTCAGTGACTGGTAGCGGATGGCGAGGACGCTGGAGTCGTAGATCGGACGGTCGCGCTGAACCGTGAAGGTCACCCGAGCGTTGGTGCCCGCCCGCTCGATCGCGGCGACCTTGCCGACCGAGACGCCGAACATCCGGACGTCGTCGCCGGTCTTCAATCCGCTCACATCGGTGAATTCCGCGGTGTAGGAACCGGTCTCGCCGTCCACCGGTCGGGTGATCGCCTGCACGATGACGACCAACAGCACGAGCATCGCGACGGCGAACAGACCGAGTCGCCACATCACCGCTCGGATCGGCAGGGTCGTCATCGCGCACCTCCCGAACCGTCGAGCGCCGCGAAGCCGGACGTCCCGAGCAGTGGCACCGCCAGCCCGGGCATCCCACGCAGAGTCACGGCCACGTTCACAGCGGGACCGTCGGGGGTGTCGGAGAACAAGCGGTTCAACCGATCGATCAGTTCCGTCACCTCGGCACGCGAGCGTCCCGGCGCGGGCACGGTGGCGGCGAGCGCGGCGACGAGCGGTGTCGATTCCGTTGTGTACGGGGACAAATGCCGGTTGGCGGCGTCACCGAGTGTTCCGATCGACGGCAGCGCACCGTCCACGACCATGGTGATGGTGGCGTCGTAGCGCGGGCGATCGTTGAGGAAGATTTCGATGTTCATCACCGAGTGCAGCAGCCGGAAGGTCGCCGAGGCGAAATCGCCGACGCCGCCGAAGAAGGCCGAGTACTGGTCGATCAGGTACGGCGCCGGATAGCGCTGGGTGTCGGCCACCGCGCGGGACAGCGTGATGATCGCCTCCCAGAGCGGTGCGAACGAGCTCATCTCGCTGTTGACCGTGGCGAGCAGTTCCGAAAGCCGTGGGGTGAGCACCTCAGTGGAGGTCTCGGTGAGCGCGCGCAGCAGGCTGCCCATGGTCACGTCGGTGACCTTGTCCGCGTGCGCTCCGGCGAGATCGATCAGAGCGCCCTCCGCGAGCGGGGCGCCGCCCTCGGCCGCGCGCAGCGTGAGAGCGCTGATACCGAACAGGTTTTCCGGTGCGTAGTCCACGGTCAGTGCGTCGGTCAGGCTTGCCGTCTGCGTCTTGTCGAGGTCCAATGTGATCAGCTGGCGTCCCTCGCCCACGGCGGCGATCTCGGTGATCTCGCCGACGGTGACGCCGTCGTAGCGCACCCGCGTGCCCTCGATGACGCCCTCGCCGATCTGCTCGGTGCGCAGCTGGACCTGGAAGCGGTCCGGTGGCCGGTCGTCGAGCCCCGCGCGCCAGGTGAGACCCGCGACGACCGTCAGCGCCAGCGCGGCCGCGCCGAGTGCGCGGGAACCGCGCCTGCTCATCGGCACGCCGGGAAGTCCGTAGTTCGGCATCTGCTCACCCCGGGAATTCGATGGCGGAGTCGACGCCCCAGAGCACGATGGTCAGCACCATGTCCAGGGCGATGATGGCGACGAAGCTGGCCCGCACCGCGCGACCGGAGGCGATGCCGACGCCCTCGGGCCCGCCGGAGGCGAAAAAGCCGTAGTAGCAATGGATCAGGATGACGGTGACGCCGAAGACCAGGATCTTGATCACCGCGGCGAGCACGTCGTAGCCGCTGGTGAACTGGAAGAAGTAGTGGTTGTAGACCCCGCCCGCCTGACCGTGCAGCAGCACGATGACGGCCGAGCAGGCCAGGTAGCTCAGGATCAGCGCGATGAGGAAGGTCGGCACGATCGCGACGGCGCCCGCGATGACCCGCGTGGTGACCACGAAAGGCACCGAGCGCAGCCCGAGGGATTCGATGGCGTCGATCTCCTCGGAAATGCGCATCGAGCCGATCTCGGCGGTCATCCGGCAGCCCGCCTGCGCCGCGAACCCGACCGCCGCCGCGATCGGTGCGAGCTCCCTGGTGTTGGCGAAGGCCGACACCACACCGGTGACGGGTCCGAGTCCGATCAGGTCCAGCGCGGCGAAGGACTGGATGCCGACGCCCGCGCCCATCGCGACGCCGAGCACCACCAGCATCGGGACGGTGCCGCCGCCGACGATGACCGACCCGCGCCCCCAGGTCATGTCGGTGATGGTGCGCAACGTCTGGGCGCGGTAGCGGCGCAGCGTCAGCGGTATCGCCCAGAGCGCTTGGAAGACGAAACCGAGCAGGAAGCCGGTGTTCTCGACCGGCGCCAGGATCCGGCCGCGGTTGCGGACGGCGCGATAGGCCCAGACCAAACCCTTTGGCGCGTACGGTGTCGCGGTCATCTCAGGCCACCCGCAGCGGTAGGAACATCGTCACGATCTGGGTGATCACCAGGTTGACCACGATGATCGAGGCCACCGAGATCACCACGGCCGCGTTGACGCCGTCGGCCACGCCGCGCGGACCGCCTCTGGCCTCCAGCCCGCGCTGGCAGGCGATGATCACCACCAGGAACCCGAACAGCATGGCCTTGGCCAGCGAGATCCACACGTCGGCGACGACCGCGAAGGAGCCGAACGTCGCCCAGTAGCTGCCCGGCGTGACGTTCTGCGCGCTGATCGCCACCGCGTAGCCGGAGACCACGCCGACGAAGATGATGAGCACGTTGAGCAGGGGCGCGACGAAAAGCATGGCGACCACCCGTGGAATCACCAGCCGGTGCACCGGACTGATTCCCATGGTGCGCAACGCGTCTATCTCCTCGCGCACGGTCCGCGCGCCGAGATCGGCGGCGATGGCCGAGGCGCCCGCCCCGCCGAGCAGGAGACCGGTCGCGATGGGCGCGCCCTGCTGGATCACGCCGAGCCCACCCGCCGCGCCGATCATCGAGTCGGCGCCCAGCTGATGGATCAGGTTGCCGACCTGCACCGAAACCACCACGCCGAAGGGCACCGCCATCAGCACGGCGGGCAGTGCCGTGACGGTCACCAGATACCAGGCCTGGCGCAGCATCTCCTGCCACTGGAAGCGCAGGCCGATCAGATCGGCGAACGCGCCGCGCACCGACTCGATGCCGAGATCGACGGCCCGGCCGAAGGTGCGCACGCTGGAAACCGCTGTGCCGGTGACGTTTTCTCGCGCGATCCGGATCGCGCCCGCGTCCGTGACGCTCGGCGGCGCCTCACTCATGGTTCCTCCCTGCGTCCCCCGTTGCGCACGCCGATCCGCCTCGGCGCTGGTCGCCCGCCGGCCCCCGGAAACCGGTAGCCCGACGGCACGTTCACATGTGACGACAGGCGCTTCTACTGGCTGGAAGTAACGCACGTCACACGCAAATACAACGACGTCAATTTACCTCCGAGCCGACATCGCCGCCGTAGAATTCGACGAAACCGGTTGTCCCCGAAGGCAAGCCGAGGTGCGAAAGCGTGACGTTCGAGAGTGGTCCACCCGGCGAGCCACCGCCTGCGTACACTGTTTCAATCGAGTGACCAGTTCGCTGGGGGAGTGCTGACGCTCGACGACCGACCACGATGGAGGCGAAGGTGTCAGCGCGACGCGACCAGATCCTCGACGCCGCACGCGATCTCGTCCTCCGCGAGGGCTACGCCCAAGCGAGCATGCACGCCATCGCACGAGCCGCGGGCCTGACCAGACCCGCCCTGTACGCCGAATTCGGTGATCGCGAAGGCCTTTTCACCGCCCTGCTCGACCGGGAGGAGGAGCGCGTTTTGACGATGGCCGCCGCGGCCTTGCCCGAGATCCAGCCCGGCGCCGATCCCGCCGAGATCGCGGCCAAGGCCGCCGACCTGTTCCTGGACATGGTGCTCGCCGCGCCAGACACGTGGCGGTTCGTGCTGATGCGCGACGAAGCCTTGCCGCCCTCGGCGCACGAACGGGTGGCCCGCGGCCGGATGGCGCTGCGCGAGCGCTCCGAAGCCATGATCCGGATCATCGCCGCCATGACCGACCGCGAACTGGACGCCGAACTCGTCAGCTACACCACCATCAGCACCAGCGAGACCGCCGCACGCCTGCTGCTCGCCGAGGGCGGAACGCAACGCCGCGACGCGATCGCCTCGACCTTGCGCTGGGTCGCGCGCCGAGCGGTGGCGATGACCGGAGACGGGGAGGCTTCCGATGGCGCGGGCCAGTAGCGACGCCGCGCGGCCGCGCCGCAGATACGCCAAGCGCCTGCAACCCGCCGACCGGCGAGAACAGTTGCTCGACACGGCCTTACGCATCCTCGCCGAGTCGGGATTCGCCGAGGTCACCATCGCGGCGGTCGCCGAGCGCGGCGGCGTGACCCGCCCGGTGGTCTACGACCTCTACGCCAACCGCGACGACCTGCTTCGCGACCTCATCGCGCGCGAGACCGCCCGCATGGTCGCCGCCACCGCGCACGTCACCGAGAGCGGCGCCGCGCCAGCCGATCCCAAAGCGGCGCTGCTCTCGGCACTGACGTGCTTCCTGAGCGATCTGCGCTCCGTACCGGACAGCTGGCGGCTGGTCTACTACCCGATCGACGGGGTGCCCGCCGCACTGCGCGCACCGATCGAGCGGGCTCGCGACGAACTGCGCGCACCGCTGCGTCGGCTGCTGCGCGACTGGCTGACGAGCCGTCCTGTCGAAGAGCGCGCCGACGAGGTGGATCTCGATGTCTTCGTCGAGATCGTGCAGGGTGCCGTGCAGACCCTCGCGCGGCAGATGCTCGCCGAACCCGAGCGCTTCGACCTCGACCGGATCCTGCGGGTGGTCGATCTGCTGCTGTACGAAAAACGCTGAGCTACAACTGCTCCGAAGTCGGGATTTGGCCGGCCGCGCGGTCGAGCGGTCGGTTCCGTCTGGGACGGATCGTGTCCGATTCATAGACAATGATGTTCGTGAACACTATGGTCTAGCCATGACGAAGTTCGACGGCAAGAGCTGCCTGATCACCGGGGCGGCCAGCGGTCTTGGCCGCGGCACCGCGCACGCGGTGGCGGCCAAGGGCGCGTCACTGATTCTCACCGACATCGACGCGGAAGGCTTGCGGCGTACCGCCGAAGAGTTGCGCGCGGCGGGCGCCACCGTGCGCGTTGCCGAAGCGCTCGACGTCAGCGACCACACCGCCGTCGTCGCGCTGGCCGCCAAGGTGCACGACGAGATCGGCAGCGTCGACATCGTGATGAACGTGGCGGGCATCGCCACCTGGGGCACCGTCGACCGGCTCACCCACGACCAGTGGCGGCGCACCATCGACATCGACCTGATGGGCCCTATCCACGTCATCGAGGAGTTCCTGCCGCCGATGATCGAGGCAGGACGCGGCGGCCACCTTGTCAACGTGTCCTCGGCCGCCGGCCTGTTCGGCCTGCCGTGGCACGCGCCGTACAGCGCGAGCAAATTCGGACTGCGCGGCGTCTCGGAGGTGCTGCGCTTCGACCTGCGCAGGCACGGCATCGGCGTGAGCCTGGTGTGCCCTGGCGCGATGTCGACTCCGATGGTGAACCGGGTGGACATCGCGGGCGTCGACCGGGAGGCCGAGGCGGTGCAGCGCGGGCTGAAACTGTTCCTGCGGCACGCCGTCACCGCCGAGCAGGCCGCGAAATCCATTGTGCGCGGGGTCGAGCGGAACAGGTATCTGATCTACACCTCGCAGGACATTCGCATCGGGCACTGGGCCCAGCGCTATTTCCCGCCCGCCTACAACCTCGCCATGCGCGGGTTGAACTGGGGTATGCAGCGATACGTCGACAAGCCAGGGGTGCTGCGCGACCGCTGACCGTTCACCCACCTCGGAGAGAGGATCACCATGGTCGAGCCGCTGACCAGCACTGCGGGCGCGCCGCCGGACGCACGATTCGACATCGGACCGGAGCGCTATCCGAAACTGCACGCGGCCGTGACGGTTCCGATCCCCATGTCCGACGGGGCGGTCCTCAGCGCCGACATCCTGCGCCCCGGCGACCGCTCCCGGCCGACCGACGAACCGCTCCCGGCGCTGATCAACTTCACCGCCTACAACAAGATGCTCAACCGACACGGCATGCGCGCGAATCGGGCACTGCGCGCGCTGGCGGGCCGCATCGCGCCGTCCGACCGCGCCAGGATGACCGCACGGGACGTGCTGCGCACACCCGCGGGCGGCGTCCTCGAGCCTTTCGCGATCAACCGTACCGCCGTGTCGCGCGGGTACGTCGGGCTGATGGTCGACGTGCGCGGCACCGGAAGTTCCACGGGCACTTGGGATTTCTTCGGCCCTCGGGAGCAGCGCGACTATCTCGAGGTGCTGCGGTGGGTCCGTGAACAGCCCTGGTGCGACGGCCGCGTTGCGGTGACGGGTCTTTCCTACGGCGCGATCGCGGCGCTCGTCACCGCTGGCCTGCGCCCCGAGGGACTCGCCGCCGTCTTCGCCATCGAGGCGGGGGAGAACCCGGTGCGCGAACTCGGGCTGACCGGCGGGGTGCCAACGCCGGGCATGCTCGCGTGGATCCTGTTCGTGCACGGAGCGGGACGGATTCCGGCACTGCCCGGGCTCGTGCGCGAGGGGTTGCTCGGCCACTATCTGCGCGACCGGATCACCGCGCGCTCGGACTGGGTGCGCCGCGCCATCCGGATCGCCGTCAGCATCGACCACCCCGACGGCTACCTCAATCCGGAGTGGGCGGCCCGGCTGGCGCACTTCGAGGAGATCGACGTCCCCACCTGGATCCATGGCGGCTGGCACGACGTCTACAACCGCTCGAATTTCCGCATCTACGAACGGATTCCGGTCGCGCCGGGAGCCAAGCAGATCCTGGTGGACGACTCCTACCACCTCACGCCCGGCTCCGGCTTCGGCGATCCAGGCAACCCGCAGGCGCTCGACGAACTCCAGTGCGCGTTCTTCGACCGCTGGGTCAAGGGCATCGACAACGGAATCGACCGGTACGGACCGGTGACGGTGCGCCGACAGGGCGACGGACGCTGGATCCGGCGCGACGAATACCCGGATCCGGCGACGCGCGTGCGCAGGCTCTACCTCACCACCGATCCCAGCGGCACCGCGTCGCACGCCGCCGCCGACGGCGGATTGTCCACCGCGCCAACGGATACCGAGTACCCACTGACGGTGCCGACGGGCCGGGTCAGCGCGGCATCGAACAACACCGCGGTGATGACGATGGGCGTCGCGCTGCTGTTCGGTGACCGTTTCGGCAACGACGACCGGCGCAGCGAGGCCACCGCGCTCACCTTCACCAGCGCGCCGTTCGAGACCGACACCGTGCTCTCCGGTCCGATGAATCTGCACCTGCTCGCCGCGGTCGACGGCGAGGACGCCTTCTGGTCGGTCACCGTGTGCGATGTGCGCCCCGACGGCGTGTCGGCGCCGTTGACCCGCGGCGCGCTGCTGTCGACGCTGCGCGCGATCGATGCCGCCGACAGCTACTACGCCGAGGGCGAACTGCTCTTCGCCATGCACCCCATGACCGCCGATTCCGCGCTTCCGGTGACGCCGGGGGAGGCCTTCGAGATCGATATCGAGATCAACCCCACCGAGGCGCTGATTCGCGCCGGGCATCGGCTGCGAGTCGCGGTCAGCCCCACCAGTTTCCCGCGCCATCTGATTCCACCGTGGAAGCGGCGCCAGATCGCGGGGCAGCGCATCCTGTTGCGCCCGGACTGTCCGAGCTACCTGAGTTTCCGCGCGTTCGGCGGCGACTGACACTCGCGAGCGAGCTGGATCGGCGGCCTGTTGCTGTGCGGTCGCGAGGCCGGAAAGGCAAGGGGGAGCGGATCGCAGCGGCCTACCGTACTATCGCGTGCGGAGACACCGGCCGGGTAGATGAAGGGGGGACGGTGTGGGACCTCGCCTTCCGGCGACCGCGCGCGACGGGGCGGCGTGGGTGCGGCGCTTCGCGCGCACGACACCGGGACTGATCGGCGCGCTCGCACTGGCGACGATGGCGCTGTGCCTGCTCGCCGGATTCACCGGCGCGAACCAGTTGAGCGGGAAGCTCGACCGCCGCGACGCCGCCTTGGCTCGCACCGAGCCGCTCGCCTACGCGGCGCAGAACCTCTACGTCTCGCTCTCGGCGGCCGACGCCGCCGCGGCCGAGGCGTTCCTGACCGGTGGCATCGAAACGCCGCAGGTGCGCGCGCGCTACCAGCAGGCGCTCGCCGACGCGGCCGACGCGCTGGCCCAGGCCACCGCCGGCGCCTCCGACGAGCGCACCCGCCGCATCGTGGCGGCCATCAGCGCCGAATTGCCCGCCTACACCGGCCTCGTCGAGACGGCGCGGGCGAACAATCGGCAAGGCTTCCCGGTCGGCTCGGCGTACCTGCGCGAAGCCTCCGAGGTGATGCAGGATTCGCTGTTGAAGAACGCCGAGGAGCTCAGCGCCGTTCGCTTCGCGGCCGTGCACGAGGACCAGCGGGCGATCGGCGCGCTGCCGTTCACCACGATCACGGCCCTGCTGCTGGTGCTGTTCGCCTGTGGCGCGGGCTCTTTCGTCCTGTTGCGCCGCACCAACCGGCGAGTCAACCCCGGGCTCGTCGCCGCGGCGGCGGCGACCGGGGTCGCGCTGCTGTGGACCGTACTGGCGACCTCGGTGGCCGCCACGGCACTGGAGACCGGCGACGACGGCGCGGCCGTCCGCTTCCAAACCCTCGCCGAGGCAAGGATTCTGGCGCAGCAGGCCCGCACGGCCGAGACATTGCAGCTGATCACCCGCGGTGACATAGCCGCGGGCGAGGAGACGTTCACCCGCCACACCGCGGCGCTGCGCGACCGACTCGTGACGGTCACCGGCCCCGATTCGCCCGCGGCCCTGCGCTTCGAGGGCTGGACCGCGGGCCATCGCCGCCAGCTCGCGGCGTATCAGGCGGCCGACTATCCGGCGGCCGTCGACCAAGCCATCGGCGCAGGCCCGGAGACATCGGCGACCCGGTTCGCCCAACTCGACGAATCGTTGCTCGCCGATGTGCAGCGGGTGCGCAGCGACCTGCGCGGCGGTGTCGACGCCGCCGGTGACGCGCTGAGCTGGAGCCCCTCCGGTGTATTGCTGCTGATGCTGTTCGCGGCGGGCGCCGCGGTCGTCGGATTGTGGCCGCGGCTGAAGGAGTTCCTGTGACAAGACGGCTCTTCGCGCTGGTCGCCGCCCTGGCCGCGCTCAGTCCGCTGGTCGCGTGCAGCACCGACGCCTCGGTGCCCGCGTCACCGCCCGCGGCCGCGGTGAATCCGGCCCCGCCCGAGTTCGCCGAGATCACCACGCCCGGGCAGGCCGAGGACGAGTGCGATGCCGAGGCCAGCCTGCGCCCCGGCCCGCTGCCGCCGCCGGGCGTGATGCCCGCGGGCTCGCCGATGGCCGCGATCGTGGCCAACGGCCGGATCCGGGTCGGCGTCGACCAGAACACCTACCTGTTCGGCTTCCGCAATCCCACCACGAACGAGATCGAGGGCTTCGACATCGATATCGCCAGGGAGATCGCGCGGGCGCTGTTCGGCGACCCGAACCGGATCGAACTGCGCTCGGTGACCGCCGAGGAACGCATCTCCGCGCTGCGCGAGAACAAGGTCGACCTGATCGTGCGCACCTTCTCGGCCACCTGCGAACGCCGCCGCGACGTCGACTTCTCCGCCGTGTACTACCGTGCGGCGCAGCGGATTCTGGCGCCGAAGAACTCCGGCATCCGGTCCGGGGCGGACCTCGGCGGCAAACGGGTGTGCGTCACCAAGGGCACCACCGCCTCCGGGCCGCTGTTCGCGCTGCCCAAGCGACTCACGGTGTTCGGCGTGGCCAACTGGACCGACTGCCTTGCCGCGCTGCAACAGGGCCACGTGGATGCGATCAGCGCTGACGACCCGATCTTGTTCGGCCTTGTCGCCCAGGACCGGAACCTCGAGGTGGTCGGCGAACCCATCGGGACCGGCGCCTACGCGGTCGGCGTGGCCAAGGGCGCACCCGATCTGGTGCGCTTCGTCAACGCGGTGCTCGAACGGATACGCACCGACGGCACCTGGCAGCGCATCTACGCCGCGCGGCTCAGCGCGCTCGGTCCCTCGCCAGGCCCGCCGGAAACCCGGTACACCACGTGAGCCGGGTGATCATGCAGCCACGCACCCTTGCCGAGATCGACAGCGAATTGGCCGCCCGCGGCGCCGAATTCGACGCGATCGCCGCCACCATGCTGGAACTGGACCGGCATCCCGGACTGACCCTGCTGCGCGGGTTTCCGCCCACCGGTCTCACCGAGCGCCGGTGGACGCCGATCCGCGCCGAGCTGGACCTGATGTGGCAGGACTTCGCCAGGCTGAAAACCATCCTCGACTCGGCGCGCACCGTGCGCGGCACCCGGTCCCGGCTGGACGCCGAGGCGCGCGCGGAACTGACCACGCTGCTGTACGGGCGGCCGCACGAGGCCTCGCGCACACCGATTCCGTTGGCGCAGCGGTCGCTCACTGGACCCGGCGAACAGGTGTTGTTCGTCGGGGTGGCCGACACGGTGGATCGCATGCGCGCGACCTTTCCCCGGATCGCCGCCTTCCTCGACGAGGTCGGCGCGGTCAACGACCGGGTGCTGTCCGGGCTCGCGCCGCTCCAGGACCGGCTGGACCGCGCAGGCGCCACCGCCGAACTACCGGACATCGGTGCGGCCATCGCCGAGCTGTTGCGCCGCTCGGCCACCGATCCGCTGGCGTTGACACCGCCCGAGATCGACGCCCGCCTCGCCGATATCGGCGCGCGCCTGGACCGCGCTGCCGACGTGCTCGCCGAGCTGACGTCGATCACCGCGAACTGGGCGGCCGCCGTGGCGGCGACCCGTGACCGGCTGACCGTGCTCGCCGAGACCGAGGCCCGTGCCGATCGCGCGCGTGCGGAAGCCGAAAGCAAGATCCGCACCGGGCCGCTGCCGTCGCCCGGCGCGGAACACAAGGAACTCGACGCCGAACTGGCCGCCCTCGCCGCCCAATCCGGCGCGGCGGCGGAACTGCTGCATCTGCGCCGCCGGATCGCCGCGGCGACGAACGCGGCCGCCGACGCGGCCGAGCTCGCCCAGGGCTTGCTGGACCGCCGCGCCGAGCTGCGCGGCCGACTCTCCGCGTATCGGGCAAAGGCGGCCAGGCTGGCGCTCGCCGAGGACGACGAGCTCTCGGCGAGCCATCGGATCGCGACCGAACTGCTCGCGCACCGGCCGTGCGATCTCGCGGCGGCCACCCGCGCGGTCGCCGACTACCAACACATCGTCGCGCGGAAATCGGGGAGGAGATCATGACCTGCACCGAGCCAGGCTGTGGCGGGGCCGTCGAGGACGGTTATTGCACGGTGTGCGGGACCGCACCGGTTGCCGTCGGCGCGACGGCCGGGCAGTCGGCGGGCGCCGCGGCACCCGTATCAGGGCAGTCCGGGGGCGCCACGCTGGTTGCCACGGCACCCGAATCAGGGCGGTCGACGGCACCCGGGAACGCCAACACCTGCGCCGAACCGGGCTGCGGCGGAACGATATCCGGCGGCTACTGCGAGACGTGCGGCACCGCGCCCGCCGCGACCGTCGCCGCCTCGGCACGCACGTCCGCGGGCACCGCGCGGGGATCAGCGCGCTCGGTGCGGACCGGACGGTCGACTTCGTCCAAGCCCAGCGCGCGCGGACGGCTCGGCGCGGGCATGGTCGAGGTGCCTCGGGTGCCGAGGATCCACCCCACTTCGGCCGTTCTCGCCGACCCGATGGTCGCCGAGTCGAAGCGTTTCTGCGGCGCCTGCGAACGACCGGTCGGCCGCGGCCGGGACGGTGTGCCCGGCCGCACCGAGGGCTTCTGCCCGAACTGCGGCGCCCGATTCTCCTTCGCCCCCAAGCTGAGCGCGGGCGACCTGGTCGGCGGCCAGTACGAGGTGGTCGGTTGCCTCGCGCACGGCGGGCTCGGCTGGATCTACCTGGCCACCGACCGCAATGTCGGCAACCGCTGGGTTGTGCTCAAGGGTCTGCTCAACTCCGGCGATCTGGACGCCATGGCGGCGGCCGTCGCCGAGAAGCGGTTCCTCGCCGAGGTCGAGCATCCGAGCATCGTCAAGATCTTCAACTTCGTCGAACACGCCGGGCCCGATGGCGTCGCGGTCGGCTACATCGTCATGGAGTTCGTCGGCGGCACCTCGCTCAAGCAGATCCTGCGCGATCGGCGCGACACCGACGGCGGATACCTGCCGGTGCCGCAAGCCATCGCCTACATTCTGGAGATGCTGCCCGCACTCGGCTACCTGCACTCGCTCGGTCTCGCCTACTGCGACTTCAAGCCCGACAACGTGATGCAGACCGACGAGCAACTCAAGCTCATCGATCTCGGCGCGGTGATCGCCATGGACGATCAGGACAGCGCCATCTACGGCACCATCGGGTATCAGGCGCCCGAGATCGCCGCCACCGGTCCGACCGTCGCGACCGAGGTGTACACGGTCGGCCGCACGCTCGCGGTGCTGATCATGCACGTCCCGCAGGAGAACGGGCATTTCGGCGCGCTACCTGGGCCCGACGCCGAGCCCCTGCTCGCACGCTACGACTCGCTGCACCGGTTCCTGGCGCGCGCCACGGACGCCGATCCCGAGGCCAGGTTCGCCTCGATGGAAGAGGTGGCCGATCAGCTGACCGGCGTGCTGCGCGAGGTGCTCAGCGCCGACGACGCGGTACCGCGTCCCGGCATGTCGGCGTATTTCGGGCCGCCGCGCGCGGTCTTCGGTGTCGGCGTCGACGTGGCGGTCGCGCCGGAGGACATCGTGGCCGGTCTGCCGGTGCCGCTGGTCGATCCGGGCGACAGCGGCGCCGCGCTGCTCGCCACGACGGCGGGAACGACGCCCGGCGAACTGGAGCGCGCTTTCGCGGACGGGCTGCGTTCCGTGGTCACCGGGCGCGGCGAATCGGTGGAGATCCCGTTGCGCCTGGTGCGCGCCGCGCTCGACACCGGTGACCCGGCCGAGGCCGAGCGCAGGCTCGCCGACCTCGCCGACCGCTTGCCCGGTGACTGGCGGCTGGCCTGGTATCGCGGACAAGCCAGGCTGCTCGCCCGCGATTTCGCCGCCGCCCGAGCCGAATTCGATGCCGTGTACGCGGCGCTGCCCGGGGAACCGGCGCCCAAGCTCGCGCTGGCCGCCGTCGCCGAACTCACCGCCGACGGCGCCGGGGCAGGGCGCTACTACGACACCGTCTGGCGGACCGACCGCGCCTTCGCCGCCGCGGTGTTCGGTCTGGCGCGGGTGCGCCGCCGCGCGGGCGACCGAGACGGCGCGGTCGCGGCCCTCGACCAAGTGGATCGGTCCTCGTCGCTGTACACCGACGCGCGCGTGGCCGCGGTGGACGCGCTGCTCGCCGAACGCGGACCCGCCGAGCTGACCGAGGCGGTACTCCGTGACGCGGGCGGCCGGGTCGACGCGCTGGCGCTCGATTCCAAACGCCGTGGCGCACAGGTGCGGATGCGGGTGCTGGACGCCGCGCTGGCCTGGCTCGACGGCGGCAGAGCGGCGACGAACCACGCGCCACTGCTAGGCGTCCCGTTCGACCAGGAGGGCGTGCGCACCGGATTGGAGCGCTGCTTCCGCGACCTGGCGCGCGAGAGCGACGACATGTGGACCCGTTTCGAGTTGGTCGACCGCGCCAACGCCATTCGCCCGAGGACCACGCTGTGAACCGGGACCAGCCTGCCGAGCCGAGCGAGCCCACACCGTCCACCCCGCATCGGCCTCCCGTCGAGCCGGACCGCCCCGCCGAGCCGCGCCAACCGGTCGCACCTGACCAACCGACCGTGCCCGTCCGATCCGACGCGACCGGCCATCCCCCCACTCCCGACCAACCCGCCACGCCAACCATCACCGGGGCGACCAACCCTACGGAGCCGGGCAGTTCGGCGGAGACAGAAAGCCCCACCGACCCCAGCGCGACCCCACCCGACCCGACTTCGACCGTGAGTGCCTACGTGACCCCACCTGTGAGCGAAGCTCCGACCCATCCGGCGGACACCGTGCCGACCATGCCCTTGGCGAAACCCGCCGAACCGCCGAGCGTTTCGCCGCGTTGCCCCGGTTGCCGGGAGCGCGTCTCGAGCACCGACCGGTACTGCGAGGCCTGCGGGCGTGAACTGGGCGCGCGCCGAGTCGCGTTGCCGCATCCGGAGTCCGAGTCGGCGACACCGCGGCCGTGCGACGCCTGCGGCGCGCAGGACTACGACCCGGACGGGTACTGCCGCGGCTGCGGCCAATTGCGCGCTCCGCGTGATCGTTTCGAGGCCGACCTGGGCGCGGTGTGCGTGGTCACCGACCGAGGCGTCGCGCACGCGCGCAACGAGGACTCGGTCGCCGCCGCCGTGGTGGACGGCGGGGCGGGACCGAGTGCCGTCGTCATCGTTGTGTGCGACGGCGTGTCCACCTCCGAGGATCCGCAGGCGGCCTCCGGCACGGCCTCCCGGTCTGGCGTGGACGCCACGCTCGCCGCGCTGGCCGAAGGACAAGACGCCCCCGACGCCGCGCTGGCCGGACTCGCCGCTGCGGCGCAGGCGGTGCGCGATATCGCGGTGCACGAGAGCCACGCGCCCTCCTGCACGTACGTCTCGGCCATCGTGCGCGGCTACGACGCCGACACGGTCGAGATCACGGTGGCGAATGTCGGTGACAGCCGCGGGTATTGGCTCGTCCCCGCGCCCGGCGCGCCCGACATCCCGCCCTCGCAGCGGCTCACCGTGGACGACTCCTGGGCCCAGGCCCTCGTCGACGCGGGCGCCATGGACGAGCAGGCCGCCATGAAGGACCCGAGGGCGCACACCCTGTTGCGCTGGCTCGGCGCGGACTCGGGGGATCGGCCGTGGTCGGACACCTGCGTGCGGGTCTTCCGCACCCGCGGTCCCGGCTTGCTGCTGCTGTGCAGCGACGGCCTGTGGAACTACCAGCCGGACGCCCACGCGCTCGCCGCACTCGCGACCGCCGCGGAGCCGATGCAGGCGGCCCGCGATCTCGCCGAGTTCGCGCTGCGCAGCGGGGGCAGCGACAACATCACCGTCGCGCTCGCGCGGGTGCCCTGATCGACCAGCCAGGAGAAGTACTGTGAATTCTGTTGCCCCCAACGGCATCTCGGTGGTCGTCGACCAGAACGAGTACCTCGCGGAAGGTGCGAGCACGGTCGACGCGGTGGTCTCGGTGGAGACCGGCGCCGATTTCGTCGCCGCCGGTCCGCCGCCGGAGCGGGTGGAGATCCTGATCATCGACAGCTCGGGGTCGATGGGCAACGGCAAGAAGCTCGAAGGCGCCCGCCGCGCCGCCATGGCCGCCATCGACGCGCTCCCCGACGGCACCCGCTTCGCGATCGTGCAGGGCACGTCCATGGCCCGCCTGGTCTTTCCCACCGATGTGCCCTCGGTGCCCGCGGACGCGACCACGCGCGCGGCGGCGCGCCGCAAGCTGGCCAAATTGCGCGCCGACGGCGGCACCGCCATGGGCACCTGGCTCGGCTTGGCCCGGCAACTGGCGACCAAGCACGAGGGCGCCATGGTGCACGCGATCCTGCTCACCGACGGCAAGAACGAGCACGAATCGCCGGAGTCCCTCGCCGCCGAGATCGCCCAGTCCGAGGGCATGTTCACTTGCGACTGCCGCGGCGTCGGAACCGATTGGCGGGTGGACGAATTGCGGGCCATCGCCTCGGCGCTGCACGGCACCGTCGACATCGTCGCCGATCCGGCGCACCTGGCCGCGGACTTCACGGCCATGACGCACACCTCGATGGCCAAGGCGATTCCCGAACTGACACTGCGGGTCTGGACTCCGGTCGGCGCGACGGTGCGCTTCGTCAAACAGGTCGCGCCCGCCATCGAGGACCTGACGGCTCGCCGCGTCGAAGCGGGCCCGCAGGTGGGGGAGTATTCGCTCGGCGCGTGGGGCGCGGAGGAGCGCGACTACCACGTGCAGGTGCGGGTGGAGCCCGCCGCGCCGGGTCGGGAGAAGCTGGCGGCGCGGGTCAGTGTGCTCGCGGGCGACGAGGTCGTCGGACAGGGTCTGGTGCGGGCGGTGTGGACCACCGAGACCGAGTTGTCGGCCCGAATCAGCAGGCGCGTCGCGCATTACACCGGTCAGGCCGAGCTCGCCGACGCCGTGCAGGAGGGACTGGCGGCCCGCAAGAACGGTGACGTGGAGACCGCGACGGCCAAACTGCGGCGCGCGGTCGAGCTGGCCGCCGAGTCGGGCAACGAGAGCACCGCGAAGCTGCTACGCGGCGTGGTCGAGGTGGACGAGCACAACGGCACGGTGCGGCTGCGGTCGCGCGTCGCGGCCGAGGACGAGATGGCACTGGACGCCCGCTCCACCAAGACGGCGCGGGTACGCAAGGAGTCCTGATGGTCACCTGCCCGGAGGGACACGAGTCGGCGGCGGCCGACTACTGCGATGTGTGCGGAGCGCCGATCGGCGCGGCGCCGACAGCGGTCGCCGCGCCCCGCTGCCCGGCCTGTGGCGCGCCGAGCGGCGGCCGCTTCTGCGAGGCGTGCGGGCACGATTCGGCGCTGCCCGCACCGGAACCCGCTCCGCGCGAACTCGATACGGAGGTCGCCGATTCGGCCACCGTGCGGCCACCGACCGTCACCTGGGTCGCCACCGTCACCGCCGATCGCGCCTTCTACGACCGCGTGCTTGCGCGCGAAGGCCCCGACGCGGATCGCGTGGAGTTCCCCGCGTACTACCCGCCGCGCCGAATCATTCTGCACGGCAGCGAGATCCTGATCGGCAAGCGCAGCGTCTCGCAGGGTCTGCGCCCCGACATCGATCTCGGCATCGCGCCCGCCGACGCGGGCGTCTCGCGGGCGCACGCGCTGCTGCACCTGACCCCGACCGGCCTCACCGTCACCGATCTCGGCTCCACCAACGGCACCAGCCTCAACGACAGCGACGACCTGATCCCGGCGGAGCAGCCGGTCGCGCTGCGCAGCGGCGACCGCGTCCACGTCGGGGCGTGGACCACGATCACCCTCACCGTGGAACCCGCCTGAGGTCTGCGATCATGGCCGGATGGCCTCCGCTGTCTATCTGATCACCGGTATCCAAGCCGCGGGCAAATCGTCGGTGGCACAGGCGCTTGCCGAACGCCTGCCCCGCTCGGCGCACGTGCGCGGCGACACCTTTCGCAGGTTCGTGGTCAACGGTCGCGCGGAGATGGGTCCGGAACCGTCCGCGGCCGCCCTCGATCAGCTGCGGTTGCGCCACCGGCTCGCCGCGTCGGTCGCCGACGAATACGCCGCCGCGGGATTCACCGCGATCCTGCAAGACGTGGTGCTCGGCGAGTTCCTGCCCTACACCGTCGACCGGATCCACACCGACCCCCTGTACGTGGTGGTGCTCGCGCCGAGCCGCGACGCGATCGCCGCCCGCGAGGCGGCCCGCGACAAGAACGCCTACGACACGTTCACCGTGGCGGCCCTGGATGCCGTGCTGCGCGACAGCACACCCCGGCTCGGTCTATGGCTCGACACCTCGAACCTGACCGTCGCCGAGACCGTCGACACCATCCTCGACACCGCCCGCCCGATCGTGCGGGAACCTGACCGATCCCGAGCGGGTCGCTAGGCGCTCGCGTTCGCCGCGGCTGTCACTCAGACGTCCTTGCGCAAGACCGCGCGGCGGGCGAGTGGTTTGGTCGCCGGTCCTTCCAGTACCGTGCCGTCCGGCGCGAAGCGGGAGCCGTGCAGCGGGCAGTCCCAGGACCGTTCCGCGTCGTTCCACCGCACGATGCCGTACAGGTGCGGGCAGACGGCCGACACCTCGGTGGTGACTCCGTCGACGGTGCAGACCGCCGAGGGCGTCAGCCCGTGGCGCTCGACCCGCCCGCAGCCTTCCTCCGGCATGCTCGCCGATCCGCCGCCGAGCATGCGCAACCAGCCCGTCGAAAGTTGTTGGGCCACGGCGGTGTTGGCTTTCGCACCGGAGAGCAGCGAGCGCAGCTCGGCGGGCCGCCACGTCGTGAACGTACCGGACCAGGCGGGTGGCTTGCCGGTGAGCCTGCCTGCCAGGGCGAGCGCGGCGGCGACGCCGTTGGTCAGGCCCCACTTGGCGTAACCGGTGGCGACCAGGATGTCGTCCTGGCCGGGCAGCAGCGGGCCGACGTACGGCAGTTCGCCGACCGGGTGGTAGTCCTGAGCCGACCAGCGGTGCAGAACCTCCGCGCCGGGGAACCAGGCGGCGGTCCAGTCCAGGAGTTCGTCGGCGTGCGCGGCGGCCTCGTCGGTCCGCCCGACCTCGTGGCCGCTGCCGCCGACCAGCAACAGGTCTCCCTCGGGCGTGGGATGGTAGCGCAGCGAGCGGATGGGCTGTCCCGCGCTGATGTACATGTCGTGTGGCACCGGCCCTGGCACCCGGAACGCGGCGAGGTACGAGCGCTGCGCCGTGAGACGTGCGAAGAACCCGCCCCGGTCCAGCATCGGGGTCCCGGTGGCCAGCACGACCGTGCCCGCGGCCAGGTCGCCGTGTTCGGTCTGCACGATCAGCTCGCCGTCGGCGTGGTGCACCCCCTGCGCGATGGTCGATTCGTAGATCGGGGCGGCGTGCGACTCCACCTCGGCGGCCAGCGCGGCCAGCACGGCCATCGGATCGATCTGGGCCTGCTCGATCAACCGGACACCGCCGTACACCGGGAAGGGCGCTTCCAGGTCGTCGATCAGCTCGGTCGGCAGGCCGGCCGCCCGCGTCGCCTCGAATTCGGCTCGCACCGCGCGCTTTTCACGTTCGGACTGGGCGTAGGTGACCGCGGCGGCGCGCTGATAGGCGATTCCGTGCTCGTCGCAGAAACGCAAAAGCCAATCCTGGCCGTCCCGATTCGCCGCCAGATACTGCGCGAGGGTGCCGACACCGTGCCGTCCCGCGATGCTCTGCGCGCGAGTTCCCTGGAGCAGACTGACCTTTCCGGTCGTGCCGCCGGTCGTCCCGAGCCCGACGCGCCGACTTTCCACCACCGCGACCTGGATGCCGTTCTGGGCCAGTAGCAGCGCGGTGACGAGCCCGGTGAGACCCGCGCCGATCACCACGGTGTCGAAACGCGAGCCGGGCGTCAGCCGCAGTCGTGCGGGTACTTGCGCGTCGTTCATCCACAGGGACGTCATAGTCGGGACATAGCCGATCGACCCGACCCGAAACCCGGCGCTGACCGGCCGATCTTCCAGCCCGGTCGACACACGTGATCGACTTCGGCGAATATCCGGGACGCTGATTGAGCCCGCCTTGGCCGGGTAGACCGCCACTGTCCACCTGATAACCGATATTTCGGAGGTAGATATCGTGTCCGAGCAGAAGAGTGGTCCCCGAGAAGGCGTCGAAGGCGCTGTCGAAGGCGTCAAGGGCAAGGCCAAGGAGGCCGTCGGAAGCGTCTTCGGAAACGACGATCTGCGCGACGAGGGCAAGGCCCAGCAGGACAAGGCCGAGTCGCAGCGAGAGGCCGCGCGGAAGGAAGCCGCCGCCGAGAAGGAGCGGGGTGAGGCCGCGGTCGACGAGCAGCGTCAGCGCGCCCACCAGCGGGGGCAGTAGCCCTCGTACCCGCCCTATACGGTGACGAAAGGGGTGTCCGGCAAATGCCGGACACCCCTTTCTCGTTGTCCTGGATTCGGAACTCTCGGCGTACTACTTCGGAACGAAAATGCCGGTCAGGTCCGCTTTCCGGATCGGGGTGTCCGGATTGGCCTGCGCGGTGCACATCAATTCGATCGAGGCGATGGCGGCGTCGACCATGCGGTCGTCCGGCGCCTCCTGCCCGCTGCGCTCCTGCTCGAGGAACTTGGTGACGGTGGTTCGCTTCTTGTCGGCGTCCTGCTCGACGAATTCGCTGCACGGCGTGTCGCCGCCTTTGTTGACGGCCTTCTCGGCCTCCGCACAACCCGCCGCGAACATCGCGGTGGAGGCCAGCGCCGCGGCGGCGAGGCTACGCATTCTCATCGAAACTCTCCTGTGTCGGGGCGGCTCAGAAACCGGCGAGGCCGGCGGCCAGGTCGTCGAGGTTCAGCGCGTCGAGCACCTGCTGGCGCACGTCGGGGCACTCCTGGATGGTGGCTGTGTCGATGATCGACTGATCGGCGAGCACGGCGTCGTTGAGTCCGCCGTTGCGCACCGCCCAGTTGTGCACCGTGCCGTTGAAGCTGACCCGGCCGACCACCTCACCCTGTTCGCTCCAGTTGCCGACCTCCGCGCGCATCATGTCGCACAGCTGCGCGGCGGCCGCGGGCGTCACCTCGTCGGGATTCGGCACATCGGCGCTCGTCGGTGCCGCGATGGTCAGCGAGACGGTGCCCTCGGTGGGGGTGGCGGGCACCGGGTCGGTGTCGCCGTCGCCGCCGCATCCCGCCACGAGCGAGCCCGCGGTCACCAGCGCGGCGCACACGGCCAGACTCCGGCCCGGCAGCCGAGTTCGGCTGAGTCGCATTCTTTTTCCCTTCCACGCCACCACGTCGGCTTCATTCGATCGGTGGTGCACGATCAGTGACCTCGGTCGTCGTAGTGCGAGTCGCCGTGCTTGCGCTGAACGCGCTTGTGTTCGGCGAAGACCAGCGCGGCGCCGACGACGATGCTCACCCCGGCCGCGATGCCCGCGACGATCGCCCAGCCTTCGAAGCCGTAGCCCGCGGCGGTGAGCGTCAGCGCGACGAGCACGATGCCGACGCCGACCAGGACCATGCCCGGCCAGTTCTTGGCGTCCTCGATCGCCTCGCCCGCGTGCGTCCGGGTGGTCCGGTGGTGGTCTGGAAATACGCCTTCCGGCTTCTTGTCGCGTCGGAAATTGTTCTCGGCACGCATAGTGGTCTCCTTCCGGGTGCAACCATCGAACGGATGCCGTTCGACGGGTACCCGGGGAAGCGCAGGTCAATCAGCGACGGCCCGCGACGAGGTCGGCGAACAGCCGGTCCCATTCGCGCAGGAACTCCGCGAGACCGAAATTCGCCTGCGCCCACTGCCTAGCCGATTTGCCCGCCAACTCGGCGAACATGGGCTCGTGCAGGAACTGCCGGACCGCCTCGGCCAGGATCTCCGGCTCGGTCGACACCACACCGGCTTCCGCGGGGATCGAGGCGGAGACCTCGGTGGTGCCGAGCGCCACGATCGGCATGCCGAGATACATCGCCTCGAGCACCGACATGCCGAGCGAGGTCCAGCGCGGCACGTGCAGGAACACGCGGCGGCGGGCCAGTTCCTCGTACAGCAGGTCCTGTTCGAGATCGCCGGCGCCGACGATCCGGTCGGGCGGGCGGTGCAGCGCGTCGGCCAGCCGTTCGGTGCCCGCGCCGTAGACATCGATCGGCGCGGCTTCGGAGAGCGGCGCGAGCAGATCGGTGCCGGTGATGCGGCAGCGGCGCACCGGATCGTGGATGATCGTCGCGGCCCTCGGCAGTTCACCGGTGTACCGCTGGCCGGGATCGGGAATCCCGTAGCGGATGACCATGCTCGGGCAGCGGCCGTTGTCCCACATCAGCCGGTTGAACTGGGTGACGTGCACCAGCGGGATGTCGGAGCGGCCTGCCAGGGGATGCCTGGTCAGCGCCGCGTGCTGGTGCGGCGTGTTGTGTTCGACGTAGACCGCGGGCACGTCGATGCCCGGCGCGCGGCCGAGCCATTCGTGCGCGAGATCAATTTCCCTCGGGCGTTGCAGGACAACGAGATCGATGTCGGTGTCGACCAGGTCGGCGGGTGCGATGTCGACCGCGTTCGCGGGCCAGGGACGTCCGCACCGACCACGCGCCCATTCGCCGCGGCGTGCGTCGTAGGGCACCAGATAGCGGTGCCCGCCCTGGACGAAAGCTGTCATCCACGGGCTGTGCGCGTGCCACACCAGGACGTTCAGCGGTCCGGCCGCCCCGTTCGAAGTGATCGTCGGAGCTTCCATATGCCCGGTGTGCCCCGGCGGGCCCGCTCGAAACCTGGGTACCCGAGAACCCGTGTACCCGAGCACGACCCGGGTACACGGTCCCCGAGGCGCCCGCACCGTGGCGCCTCTCACAGGACCAGGGAGGTCGGGGATGACAACGGCGGGCGACATCATGACGGCGGGCGTGCACTGTATTCGCGCGGGCGACACCGTGGCCGAGGCGGCGGATCAGATGGCCGAGCTGGACATCGGCGCCTTGCCGATCTGCGGCGAGGACAACCGGCTGCACGGCATGCTCACCGACCGCGACATCGTGGTGAAAGTCGTTGCGGCGCGCAAGGATCCGCAGCGTGTGTTGGCCGGGGAGCTGGCCGGTGGCGTGCCGTACACGGTGGATGTCACCGATGGCGTGCGCAAGGTGGTGTCGCTGATGGCCCAGCATCAAGTGCGGCGCATTCCGGTGCTCGATCGCGGACGGCTGGTCGGCATCATCGCCCAAGCCGATGTCGCGACCGCCCTGGGCAACGCGCAGGCGGGGAACATGGTGGAAGCGGTGTCGCTGGACTTCTGAGTCGGACGGCCCGCACGGTGCTCTGCACCGATCGTGCGCCGTCCATCGCGGCGCACGATGGTGTCACCGCAACTCAGCCCGTCGGCACGATCACGTGGGCGCGCTGACCACCCGCTGCCTGGCGGGTTCCAGCTCGTAGATCGCGTAGGCCGCCCGAATCACCGGCTCGGCCACATTGCGCACCCGGATGCCGCCCGGCGTCGTTCCGCGCTCGGTTCCCGCGTGCGCGTGCCCGTGCAGCGCCAGATCCGCGCCGAATTCGTCGATCGGCTCGCCGAGCAGATAGGAACCGAGGAACGGGTAGATCTCCCTCGGCTCGCCGTGCAAAGTGTCGCTGACCGGTGAATAGTGCGTGAGCACGACGGTGATGTCGGTGTCCAGCTCGGCCAGCGCGGCGCGCAGCGAGTCGGCCAACATCACGGTGTGGCAGGCGAATTCGCGCATGACCCGCTCGCCGAAGACGCTGGCGCACTTGCCTGCGAACCCGCCACCGAAGCCCTTCGTTCCCGCGACACCGAGCGTCCGCCCGTCGACGGAAACCGTGGTGGAGCTGCCCTCGAGCACGGTGATGCCGTAGTCGGTGAGCAGGGCGGTGATGTCGTCCTGGGCGTCGCTGTGGTGGTCGTGGTTGCCGAGCACGGCGATGACGGGCACGCCGAGATCGGTGAACTCCGTCGCGACCACCCGCGCCTCGTCCAGCGTGCCGTGCCTGGTCAGATCTCCGGCGAGCAGCAGCACGTCGGCGCGCATGGGGAGTTCGCGCAGCACGGGGCGCAGCTGTCCGGAGGACTCGGCTCCCAGATGTACGTCGCCTACCGCGGCGATCCGCATGGCGTCAGCTCCCTTCGTGCGTCGACAGGTGTTCGGTTCCGGTCGGTGCGGTGGGCACCGAGACGCGCACGTCGTTGTGGATGACCACGCCGGGCAGCTGTTCGCGGATCACCGCTTCCATCTGCTGTTTGCGCTGGTCGCTCGTCACTTCACCGTCGAGCACCACCACCTCACCGCGAATGGTGACCTGCACGCCGAGTTCGGCGGTGCGCGGGTCCTCGGCGAGCGCGCGGCGCAGACGGGCCACGAGGTACTGGGGCTTCTCCATCGGCTCAGCCTTCTTCTCGATCTCGAGTGCCCGCCTCGATCCGGCCCGCGTCGGTGATACCGAGGTCGTCGACCAGGCCGAGAAAGGCTCGGGCATAGGGTGATTCCTGCGTCTGGCTGCGCACGACGGCCCAGTCCACCTGCTCGCGCAGATCGCGCGCGATGTGCAGCAGCGGGCTCAGATCCAGTCGGTGCGCGTCGAAGACGAGGAGCTTGTCGATCATCAGGTCGGTCGCGCTGATCACCGGCGCCACCGTCGGCCCGACGCGCATGACCGTGGCACGGTCCAGCAACTCGTCGGTGACGTCACGGCAGTTGGGCCGGTAGATCACGTCGATCAGGGTGTCGCCGTCGTAGACCTTGGACAGCCAGTCCTCGGGCGGCTGGCACACCCGCAGACCCGCCCGCGCGAGCGCCTGGATGGCGCGCGAGGTATCGGCGGGTTTGACGAAGAGATCCACATCGTGATCCGACGCGGGACCGCCGCGGGCGTAGACCGCGCAGCCACCCGCCACCGCGAACCTGATCTCCGCGTCGAGCAACGTGTTCGCGGCCCGGGTCAGCGCGTGCAGCAGTTCGTCCATCGTCGCGACCATGCTGCGGTGGTACCCGGCGGATTCCGGGTTAATCAGGGCCTGAGCGGGTATGCGACGAGGTGCACCCCGGCCGGAAACGACCGTCGCCAACCACTGGGAAGGGGCGCTGGAAGATGACCGAGGACGAGTTCATCTCGGCGCTCGAAAAGGGGAATCGCCGAAAGACCGCAAGTGCACGACGATGAGAACACCTCGGCGCGGCCGCCGAGGCCTGACGAGGGACGGGACGAAACCGAGCTCGAACGACTGGACCGCAACTGGGCCAGCCTGATCCAGGAGCTGCGCGTCGTGCAGACGGGCGTGCAGTTCCTCATCGGCGCGCTGCTGCTCCTACCCTTCCAACCCGAGTTCGCGGTGGTGTCGCAGCAGATGCGCACGCTGTATCTGGTGACCGTCTGCGCGGCGTTCGGTGCCACGGTGTTCCTGGTGGCGCCGGTGTCCTGGCATCGCATCCTGTTTCGCAGGCATCGGCTCGGCAACGTCGTCTCGGCCGCGCATCGGTGCGCGATGGCTGGTGTCGCCCTGCTCGGCATCGCGCTGACGGGCGCGTTGGTGCTGGTGGTCGACGTGGTCGCGGGGGACGTGGCGGGAGTTGTCGCGGGCGTCGCCGCCGCGCTGCTGTTCGCGGCGGCCTGGCTCATCGCGCCGTGGCGATGGCGCGCCCGGAGCCACCCGCATCCGTGACCACCGAGGCACTCGCGGGCGCCGCGCGCCGATACGCCGACAGCGTCGCGGCGGCGATGCGATCCCACGAATAGCGGCTGCTCGCTCGCTGATACCCCGCCGCGCCCCAGGTCTCGCGCAGTGTCGCGTCCTCGAGCAGCGGGCGCACCGCACGCGCGACGACATCCGGCTCGGGTGGTGCGACGAACTTGCCCGTGACTCCGTCGACCACGGTGTCGAGCATGCCGCCGACCGCGGTGGTGACCACCGGCTTGCGGCAGGCCATCGCCTCCAGCGGGACCAAGCCGAACGGCTCGTACCAGGGCGTGCACAGCACCACGTCGGCCGAGCGGTACAGCCGGGGCATCGCGCTGTGCGAGACCCGGCCGAGCAGCCGAACCCGTTCGTGCACACCGTGTTCCACGGCGATGCGACGCAACCGCTTGCCTTCGGCGTCGTCGTCGCCGACCGCACCGCCCGCGATGACCAGTTCGGTGTCGGGCAGGTCAGGAAGGGCGCGCACCGCGAGGTCGAATCCCTTCCTGCGCACCAGCCGCCCCGCCGCGAAGATCCGGTGCCGCGCCTTGCGGTCGGCGACGCCGCCCTCGGGACGGAAGGCCGTGAGGTCGACTCCGCAGGGCGCCACCGAGATACGGAAGCGCGGCACGCCCATCCTGACCACTTCGACGGCCTCGTCGGCGCTGGTCGCCAGAACGTGCGCGGCCCTGGTCGCGATGAGGCGCTCGAATCGAATCCGGGAGCGCGGGCTGGTGTCGGCAAGTCCTTGGTGGCGGCGTTTGACGGTGCCGAGCGCGTGGAAGGTCACCACCACCGGAATGTCGTGCGCCCTTGCCGCCAGCTCGGCGGCGAGCGCGGATATCCAGAAGTGCGCGTGCACCACATCGGGGGTGTCGATGGCCCAGTGTTTACGCAGGAAAGTGCCGAACTCGCCGAGGTGGGGAAGTGTCCGGTCGCGGTCGAGCGGCCGCGGCGGCCCGGCGGGAACGTGCACGACGCGGTAGCCGTCGCGGGTCGCCACCTCGGTCCGGATGTGCGGGTCGTCGCGCCGGGTGTAGACCGTGACCCGATGGCCGCGGCGGGCCAGCGCCGCCGAGAGCGCCGAGACGTGCACCTGTTGACCGCCCGCGCCGCCGCCTGGATCCGCGAGAGGACTGACGTGTTCGGAAACCATGGCGATCTTCACGGCTACTCCGTTCCGGCGAGAAGGCGGGCGCATGCCGATGCTCGGCGCGGCCATGGCCGGACGTGCCGTCGGCGATATGTGCGGGATATGCCCGCCACCGTGGCGCGCAAACGGCGCTGCACGGGGTTTCCGGCCGGAAACGTCCGGATGAGCTCGGTTTACCTGCACCGAATGCGGGCAGTCGGCCGGACGAGAGCGATTGACGGCAGGCAGGAGGAAGCCAGTGAACGAGCGATCGGACAACGGCGTCGGCGGATCCGGTGCCGATCCCAAACAGCGACAGCTGGACGCGCACCGTGTCGATCGAGAGCGCGGCTACCTGACGACCCAGCAAGGCGTGCGCGTCGAGAGCACCGACGACGCGCTGGCCGCGGGGGAGCGCGGCCCCACCCTGATGGACGACTTCCACGCGCGGGAGAAGATCACCCATTTCGATCACGAGCGCATCCCCGAACGCGTGGTGCACGCCCGCGGCGCGGGCGCCTACGGCTACTTCCAGCCCTACGACAACGCGCTGGCCGACGTCACGGCGGCGCCTTTCCTCACCGATCCGGGCGTGCGCACCCCGGTCTTCGTGCGGTTCTCCACCGTCGCCGGGTCCCGCGGCTCCGCGGACACGGTCCGCGACGTGCGCGGATTCGCGACGAAGTTCTATACGGCCCAGGGCAATTTCGACCTGGTCGGCAACAACTTCCCGGTGTTCTTCATCCAGGACGGCATCAAGTTCCCCGACTTCGTGCACGCGGTGAAACCCGAGCCGCACAACGAGATTCCGCAGGCCGCCTCGGCGCACGACACCCTGTGGGACTTCGTGTCGCTGCAACCGGAGACCCTGCACGCCATCATGTGGCTGATGTCGGACCGGGCACTGCCGCGCAGCTACCGGATGATGCAGGGCTTCGGCGTGCACACCTTCCGGCTGGTGAACGCGCAGGGCAAAGGCACCTTCGTCAAATTCCACTGGAAGCCGAAGCTCGGCGTGCACTCGCTGGTGTGGGACGAGTGCCAGCAGATCGCCGGGCGCGATCCCGATTTCAATCGCCGCGATCTCTGGGACTGCATCGAAGCGGGCCAGTATCCCGAGTGGGAGCTCGGTGTGCAGCTGGTGCCCGAGGAGCGCGAGTTCGACTTCGATTTCGACCTGCTCGACGCGACCAAGATCATTCCCGAGGAGCAGGTCCCGGTCCGGCCGGTGGGGCGCATGGTGCTCGATCGCAACCCGAACAACTTCTTCGCCGAGACCGAACAGGTCGCCTTCCATACCGCGAACCTGGTACCCGGCATCGACTTCACCAACGATCCGCTGCTGCAACTGCGCAACTTCTCCTACCTGGACACCCAGTTGATCCGGCTCGGCGGCCCCAATTTCGCCCAGCTGCCGATCAACCGGCCGGTGGCCGAGGTCCGCAATCACCAGCAGGACGGCTACGGCCAGCACGCCATCCCGGTCGGACCCGCCTCGTACACCAAGAACAGCATCGGCGGCGGATGCCCGTTCCTGGCCGATTCCGGTGCCTACCAACACTATTCGCAACGGATCGACGGCGAAGCGCAGCGCAAGCGCGCGGAGAGCTTCAAGGAGTACTACCGGCAGCCGAGGATGTTCTGGCGCAGTATGTCCCCGCCCGAGGCCGAGCACATCGTCGACGCGTTCGCCTTCGAGCTGGGCAAGGTGGACCGGCCGGAGATCCGCGAGCGGGTCGTAGAGCACCTGGTCCGCATCGAGACCGATTTGGCGGTGCGAGTGGCGGGGAAGCTCGGCATTTCCGCTCCCGAGTCCGACACCGACACCTCCGACGCCTTCGTCTCGCCGGCGCTGTCCCAGGCCAACACCGCGATGGACACGATCCAGACCCGCAAGATCGCGGTGCTGGCCGCCGACGGCGTCGACGCGGCCGGGGTGCGCGCGCTGCGCACGGCGCTGACCGAACGCGGCGCGATCGTCGAGGTGCTCGGCCTGCACGGCGGACGGGTCAGGGGCGACGGGTCCGACGGAGACCAGCTCGACGTCGACCGATCGCTGGCCACCGCCGCCTCGGTGCTCTACGACGGCGTCGTCGTCCCCGGCGGTCCCGGCGCGGCGGAGACGTTGGCGCGCAACGGTTCCGCGGTGCATTTCGTGCTGGAGGCGTTCAAGCACGCGAAGGCCGTCGCTGCCTTCGGCGCCGGCGTCTCGGTGCTGCGCATCTCCGGGATCGTCCCCGAGACGCCACCGGACGGCGGGCTCGGCATCGAACAGGGCGTGGTCACCACCGAGTCGAACGGCGGCTCGCTACCTGGGGATTTCGTGGACGCCTTCGCCGACGCGCTGGCCAGGCACCGCACCTGGCGTCGGGCGACCGCCGCGGTGCCTGCCTGAGACAAGTCCCTGACACCGCAGGGCGGACGTGCCAGACTGTAGGGAGGTTGAGACTACAGCCGAACCCGGTTCGACGCGGTCGGCCCAGAAGACGGGCCACCGCGATCATTCGGACGGGAGCGTGACGGCAACGGCCGATCGATGCCGATCGGCGGGCGCGCTGGGACGAACTCCGGGCGCGCCCCCAGGTGGCTGACAGACCCGGCACGCGGCGGCTGAGCGCACCGCGTACCCCCGACAACGGGCGATCATTCCACCGTGCCCCTCCCATCGACGGCGCACGTCCGTCGACCGAGCCGATCGCACCGAGCCGGACATCCCTTTGCCAAGGGAGGAATGCCATGCCAGTTGATGCCGCTCTGCCAAGGCACCGCATCGATGGAGTCGATCCGAGTGCCGGTCCAAGTGGCGCGCACTCGCAGCACGAGGGCCGCATGTGGTCGCAGCGGGTCGACCGGCGCCGACGGTGCGTCGTGGTCCGTGTCGAGGGCGAAATCGACGCGCTCGTACACGACCGATTCCAGGAGACGGTCGAACGCGCGACACAGGCGCGTTGCCAGACCGTGGTCGTCGATCTCCGCGCCGCCAGGTTCCTCAGCATCCGGACCGCGAGCACGTTGGGCGCGCTCCGGCAACGAGCCGCGTGCGCGGGCGTCGACCTGCGTGTCGTGGCCGGTCGGGCCGAGATCGAACGGGCGCTCGAGGTCGCGGGCGTTCGCTCGTTGTTCTTCCGATACCCCTCCATGCGAGCCGCTTTGGACGCGTGAGGCCGATAGTCCTCGACCACATCGATCTGCTCGCCGCTCACCCGGCGAGGACGGATACTTGCCGTGTGACGGAGAGTGGGTCGGTTCCGCCCGAGGACGCGTTCGTGCTGAACCGGGTGATCGGTATGGGAACGCCGCAGAATGTCGGCAGTTTCCGTTTCTGGTTCGCGGACCAGCGGTGGGAGTGGTCGGACGAGGTGGCGTTGATGCACGGGTACTCGCCGGGGACGGTGCGGCCCACGACGAAACTGTTGCTCTCGCACAAGCATCCCGACGACCGTGAGCAGGTCGCCACGGCATTGGCCAACTCCATCGAGACCGGGGAGCCGTTCTCCAGCAGGCACCGGATCATCGACACCAGGGGCACCGTGCACCACATGATCGTGGTGGCCGACCGGATGACCGACGAGGCGGACGAGGTCGTCGGCACCGCTGGCTACTACATCGACGTCACCGAGACGCTCGAGGAGCACCGCCAGGAGACGCTGGACGACACGCTGCCAGAGTTGTACGAGGCGCGCGCGATCATCGAACAGGCCAAGGGTGCGCTGATGCTGGTGTACGGCATCAGCGCGGAACAGGCTTTCCGCGTGCTGAGCTGGCGTTCCCAGGAAACCAACGTGAAATTGCGCGCGCTCGCCGCCCAGCTGGTCGCCGACATGCGCGCCACGACGCGGGTCGCCGTCGGGCTGCGCACGGAATTCGATCACCTGTTGCTGACCGCCCACGAAAGGGTGCGGCGGTAGGGTGGGTACCCGCGTCGGCTGATTGCCGACGTTTCAGTTCGTGTCCGACGGGTAAGCGCAACGATGAGGGACGCCGCGGTCGCCTGACCTCGAGGTGCTTGGTGATTGTTGCGCGGTAGCCTGACGGATCGGCCGCGCGAAACAAGGTGGTGATGGGTTATGGGGGAGTGGACCTCTCAGTCCTCTACGGAAACGACGACCATCGGGGTGCGCGTGCCCGCGCGCCTCGAGCAGCTGACGATGCTCCGCGCGCTCGCCGAAACCGTGGCCCTCATCGCGGATTTCGCCATCGATGAAGTGACCGACATCCGCCTCGCGCTGGACGAGGTCGCCACCGCGCTGATCCTGGACGCGGTGCCTGGCTCGAACATCGACTGCGCTTTCACCTACGACGAGAACCGCATGTTCGTGCATGTCTCCTCGGTGGCCACGACCGAATCGGTAGTGGAACAGGCCGGTTTCGGATGGCACATCGTGCGCACCCTCACCGAATCGATCGCGGCGCAGCAGGAGCCCTACGACGGAGCGCTGTCGGGTTATCCGACGGTTGTCGACTTCACCTGGGTGCGAGGGGGCGCCGATGGCGGGTGAATCGAAATCGGCGGGCGACAGCTACGACAACATCGAGCCGCTCTTCGAGAAGATCGCCGCCCTCGGCCCCGACGACCCGCGCCGCGCAGCGCTCCGCGAAGAGCTGATCGGGCGGTGCCTGCCGCTGGCCGAGCACATCGCGCGCAAGTTCTCCGGGCGCGGTGAGATCTTCGACGACCTGCTGCAGGTCGCGCGCCTCGGCTTGGTGCAGGCCGCCGACCGGTTCGACGTCAGCCGCGGCTCGTCGTTCCTGGCGTTCGCGGTGCCGACCATCATGGGCGAGGTCCGCAGGCACTTCCGGGACAACACCTGGGCCGTGCGGGTGCCGCGGCGCACCAAGGAGATTCAGCTCAGCATCGGCGCGACGGTCGAGGCGCTCTCGCAACGGCTCGGCAGGATGCCGCGCGCCAGGGAGATCGCCGACGAACTCGACGTCGATCTGGTCGAGGTCACCCAGGCCCTGATCGCGGGCAACGCCTATCAATCGTCGTCCATCGACGCCGTCGCAGGCGACGACATCGACAGCGCGCCGCTTCCCCTGTTGGAAAGCCTCGGCGCCGACGAACCGTCCTACCACCTGGTGGAGGACTTCATGGCGGTCAAACCGCTCATCTCCGACCTGCCCGATCGCGAGCGGCAGGTGCTCGTCATGCGCTTCTTCGAGGGCAAGACCCAGACGCAGATCGCCGATGTCCTCGGCGTCTCCCAGATGCACGTGTCCCGGATCCTGGCCAAGACGCTGCGCTGGTTGCGCGAGGAAGCGCTGCGCGACTGAGTCGCGCGGCGCCCGCCGGACCGAGCGATTGGCAAGGCGCTCCCGGGACGCACTCACGAAGCGCCCCCACGACTGGCTGCTGACGCAGCGCCCGCGGGGCTCACACCGGATTCGGCGGTGGAGGCGCGGGATCCGGCCCCGGTGTCGGACGACCGGGCGTTGGTTCGGGTCCTGGCGTCGGACGACCTGGGCCAGGCAACGGCGGAGTACCGGGTTCGCGCGGGTCCGGGCCTGGCACCGGCGGCGTCGGCCGCTCCGGTTCGGGCGGGAACGGGTGCGACGGGCTCGGATCGGGTTCCGGCGGCAGCGGCGAGGGTCCCGGATCGGGCGGGAACGGCGGCGGGAACGGATGCGGCGCGGGATCCGGATTCGGTATCGGTTCCGGCTCGGGTGGCGTCGGCACCGGGTCGGGCTGCGGGTTCGGCGGGATGGGATCGGGTATCGGCTGTGGCGTGTGGTCGTCCATGCGACATCTCCTCGGTGGTGACCCGCGGCGCCGAGGCATCGCGCGGCGGAGGCGGGCCGGTCACCGAGCCGGATACCCACCCAGCACGGGACGAATCGGATGCGGCGTACGCCTCACTCTCGTTTGCCGACGACCCGGTTCGGGTATGTGGTGGAGCAACCGGACAAAGAGATACGAGGGCGCAGAGGGAGTCGTCATGGACGATCAACGACGACCCGCCACCCGGACTCCGTACACCGGACCGGGGCATTCGAGGTCGCTGCAGCAGGCACAGGAGATCACGTCGCCGACGCAGCGGCCGGACCGAGCGGGCCGCACCCTGATCACGCGCAACCACGAGGTGATCAGGCGGTGGGCCGAGGAGCGCGGTGCTCGGCCCGCCACCATGCCGGGCAGCGAGTACAACGGCCGCCTCGGCGTGCTGCGCTTCGACTTCCCCGGCTACGGCGGGGCGGTGCTGCGCCAGGTCGGCTGGGACGAGTGGTTCGAGACCTTCGACGACCGGCGGCTGCGTTTCCTCTACCAGGAGCAACGGGCCGACGGCTCACCGAGCAATTTCAACCGGCTTGAGCGGCCGCGCCGCGAGGACCGCTGAGCCCGTTTCGGCGGCTCGGCAGCGGCAACCCTCCGAGCATGACCGAACCGACAGGCGAGGAGCCGCTGGACGACACGACGTGGACCGATCAGATTCCGTCCACCACCGAACAGCTCGACGAGGACGAACTCGGCGCCGACCCGCTCGAGCAGGCGATGGACCCGCCCGACGCGTGGTCCGGCGCCGAACGCTACGCCCAATCGCCCGCCGAGCAACGCCAAGGCGAGTCGATCGGCGAGCGTCTCGACGCCGAGGAACCGGACGTCGTTCCGGACCAGCCTCCGCTCACCACGGGGCCCGAGGAGTCCTGACCGCACACGACCGAGCGATCGGCGCGGCACAGCTGCCGCGCCGATCTTCTCGCGTCTGGAGTCAGTCCGTCGCCGCCGGTGACGGCAGGAAGCGGGGGAGCACCACCGAGCCCGCGGTGGCCGCGGCGGCGGTCGTCGCCGCGATGGTCCAGCCGAACGGGCCGAGCGGGGTGCAGCCGAAGTAGCCGCAGACTCCCGGCGTCATGACCACGGCGCCGAGCACCACGCCGCTGGCCGCGGTGGTCACCCAGACCATCGGGCTGCGGTGTCCGGAGACCAGCGTCTGCCCGAGCTGGGTGCCGATCAGCGTGACAAGACCGATGGTGGCGGCCCGGCGGTGCGACCCGGTGTAGCGGCCGATGGTCCAGGCGGTCGCCGCGCCCGCCGCGGTGGTGATGCCGCGGACCGCGATGGTGTGCGCCAGCTCCGGCCCGAGTCGCGCGGGCGGGATCTCGGACAATTGCCTGGCGCGCTCTTCGGGATCGGTGGCGTCCTCCTCCGCACGGCCGGGGGAGAGCGCGAGCGCCAGCGCGGGGAACATGTCGGTGAGCATGTTCACCAGCAGGAACTGGCGGGTGCCGAGCGGTGCGTGTCCGCTGACGGCGGTGCCGTACAGCGTGAACGCGACCTCGCCCGCGTTGCCGCCGACCAGCACGCCGACGGCGTCGTTGATCCGCTGCCACATGCCGCGTCCTTCCACGAGCGCGTGCAGCAGCGCGGTCGGGTCGGGTTCGGTGAGCACAAGGTCGGCGGCGTTGCGGGCGGCGGCGGAACCGTGTGCGGCCAAACCGATTCCGACGTCGGCGCTGCGGATCGCCGCCGCGTCGTTGCTGCCGTCGCCGGTCATGCCGACGACATGCCCCGCGCGGCGCAGCGCGGCGACGATGCGCACCTTCTGCTCGGGGGCGACCCTGGCGAATACCGTGGTCTGCTCGATCAGCTTCGTCTGTTCGGTCTCGTCGAGGCGGTCCAGATCGGCGCCGGTGGTCACCGACTCCGCGTCGATGCCGAGCTGGCGCGCGACGGCCGCCGCGGTCACGGGGTGATCGCCGGTGATCATGCGGATGCCGATGCCGTTCTCGCGCAACGCCTTCACGAGCGGAAGCGTCTGCGGGCGTGGCGTGTCGGCCAACCCGAGGAAGCCGAGCAAGGTGAGTTCGCCGACCGCCTCCTCGACGTCCGCCGGCTTCTCGGCCAGGTCGCGGCGGGCCACCACCAGCACCCGCAGGCCCTGTTCGGCCAGATCACGCACCACCGCGTGGGCGCGCTCCCGGTGGTCGTCGGTGAGGGTCTGCTTGTCCTGATCGCCCGTGCGCACCTTCGTGCACCGGGGCAGCACCACCTCGGGGGCGCCCTTGACCACGAGGCGCAGCCTGCGGGTGGTGTGCCCGAGCGCGGCGGCGTAGCCGCGATTGGACTCGAACGGGATCTCCTCGATCGGGTCCCACTGGTCGTCGTCGCCGAGTACGTCGGCGGCATCGAGGACCGCGCGATCGGTGGCGTGCAGCACCGGACCGTCTTCCGGGTCGGGGCAGGCTCGCGCGGCGGCGCGCAGCAGTCGGCGCGCGTTGTAGACCTCGGCGTCGTGCGACCACTGCTGGTCCAGGTCGGCGAGGGTGGTCAGCCGCAATCGGCCTTCGGTGAGCGTCCCGGTCTTGTCGAAGCACAGCGTGTCGACGCGGCCGAGCGCCTCGACGGTGCGGCTGGCTCGCACCAGCACGCCGTACCGGGACAGCCTGCGTGCGGCGGCCAACTGCGCGACGGTGGCGACCAGCGGCAGCCCTTCTGGCACCGCGGCGACGGCCACGCCGACGCCGTCGGCGATCGCGACGCGCAGCGGCTGTCCGCGCAGACCGCCCAGCGCCGTGACCGCGCTGCCGCCCGCCAGGGTCAGTGGCAGCACCCGCTCGGTCAGCCGCCGCAATTGCGCTTGCACACCGCCCTTTTCGGGCGGCACCGCGCCCGCGGTCGCGCGCCCGGCCTGCGTGTCGGCGCCGACCGCGACGACGACGGCGCAGGCCTCGCCGGTCACCACCGTGCTGCCCTCGAACACCATGCACGCCCGGTCACCCAGCTCGGCGCCCGGCGTCGCGGCCAGCTGCTTCTCCACGGTGACCGATTCGCCGGTCAATCCGGATTCGTCCATCTCCAGGTCGTCCACCCAGAGCAGGCGCGCGTCGGCGGGCACCACGTCGCCCGCCCGCAGCGCGACGACATCACCGATCACGAGCCGGTGGGCGGGCACGATCCGCTCGTCGGCGTCGGCGTCCGGCTCGGTGCCGCCCTCGCCGACCACGGCGCGATCCAGCAGCCGGGCGGTCACCTCTTCTTCGGCGATCAGCTGGTGCAGCGCGTTCTCCGCCTTCTGCCGTTGCCGCGCGGAGACCAGCGCGTTCACGGTCAGCACCGAGGAGAGCAGCAAGGCGTCGGAGGGGGAGCCGAGGATGGCGGTGGCGACCGCGCCGACACCGAGGATTGGCGTGAGCGGGTCGGCCAGCTCACGGCGAAGCTGCCCGGCGAACGAGATCACCGACGCGAAGGGCGCGAGCAGCGCGGGCGTGCGCGATGCCTCGCTGACCCGCGCATCCAGCGCCTGCGGTTCCGGTAGCCGGGAGAGCACCTCGTCGGGTTCCAGCGCGTTCCACGGCAGCAGCGGCGCCAGGGTGGTACGCGGCTCGCCGCGCACGGCCTGCCACCCCGCGAGCGCACCGTTGACCAGGCCGACGAAGTGCGCGGTGACCATCGGCGAGCTGCGTCCGCGCCGCGCAGGACCGGTCGCCAGCAGCAGTCCGCCGAGCGCGCACGCCGACAGCGCCAGCGCGCGGCCGCGTTCGCTGGCCTGCCTGGCCGGGACCACCGCGGCAAGCACCCGCTGGGCCTGGCTCAGATCGCGGCACATCAGGTCGGCACTCCACGGCGGCCGCATCGACTCGCAGTCGCCCGCGCAGACACCGATCGCCACGTCGGCCCAGGCCAGCGCCTTGTGCGCGCGCGGACTCAGCACCGCGACGACGTGACCGTCCTGCTGCGCGCCGTTCACCAGCTTGCTCATCGACACCCCCGCGGAGACGAATTCGTCGGCGAGGGAGCGCAATTCCGCGACGTCCTCGCCGCCGACCAGCGTCACCCGCAGGCCCGCGGTGCGCGCGGCGCCGAGCACGGCGTGCGCGCGACGGTCCAGCTCCCGCCCGATCAGGACCCGGCCGACCGGCCGGCCGCCGTCGCGCAGCTCGCGCCAGACCGGGCGCACCGTGACGCCGCGGTCCGGCGCTCCGCTCTTGGGCTGGACCAAGCGCAACCCGTGCACATCACCAGGGCCCGCTTCGTCGTCCGAGCCGTCCACGGACCGCAGCAGGCGCTGTGCGGCACTCCACACGTGGGCCGCGGCCCGCTCCTCGTCGGCCTTCACCTGCTCATCGAGTTCGTCGTGCCTGGGCCTCGACCCGTTCGTCGACACCCGCCCCGCGGTATCGGACGAGCTGTCCGTCCGGTCGGCGCTCTTCCGCCGCCGACGCCTGCGCGGGTCTCGCCAGCGCGGGTCTATGGCCTCGGCCGCGAGCACCAGGCGGCGTGAGGTGAGCAAGGATTCGCCGTCCACCACCACCGCGGTGAGGCGATCCAATCGACGCCACACGACCGGTTCCAGGGTCAGCACGCCAGCGCGCGACAGGGTCGTCGAGACAGCCGCGGCGAAGGCCTCCCGCGTCGCGCGGGCGGCCTTGGGCGCGCCGAGCTCGAGCGCTTCCGTCGCCGCGCCGCCGCGCCGGGACGCGCCGAACGCGGCCGCGCTGAGCAGCGCGCCCGCCGAGGCCTCGTCGGCGACCCGCTCCACCGGTCCGCGCGGCAGATCGACGGGCCTGGAGTGCTCCGGCAAGGGCTCGTCGACGGCCAGCGCCTCGTGGTTGGTGAGTTCGCACTCCCAGTCGCGCCACTGGGCGCGCCGTGCCACGACCTCGGTCAGCACCATGGTCCGCTGCACCGTGTCGACGAAGAGATTCGCCATGCCCGCAGCGGGCGTGTTGCCGACCGCGTTGCCGATCGCCGTCGCGGTGCTGAGCACCAGATCCGTTCTCGGACGGCCCAATCGATCTTCCAGCACGCGCCGCAGCCGCGGCTGGGCGTCGGTGAACGCGGCCACCGAGCGCAGCACGCGCACCGGCGGCTTGACCGGCAGCAGCCAGCTCGTGGTCGCGACGGCCATCGCGAACAGATCGCCGGCGACCTGAATCCCGGCCACCAGCAAGGGTTCTCGATCCGAGGGGAACTCGGCGCGGCGGTTCCACTCCCGGTCGGCGACCGCCGTTTCGCGCTCGGTCCGTTCCACCTCGGCGAGCAGCGCGGGCAGATCCGCCGCGCCGTTGGCCAGCGCCGCGACCACCCGTCCGGTGACCGCGTTGACCTCCCACCAGCGCACCGCGCGCAGCCGGTCGAGTCGCTTGGCGAGTGCCTTGGTGATGTCCGGGTTGTCCGCGTCGGTCAGGCCGCGCACCTCGACGGTCGCGCGGTCCTCGGTCACGGCGATCCGGCGGTGAGTTCGCCCGGTGTGCGGGTCGACCAGGTCGGCCAAGTCGTCACGCAGGTGCCCCGCGGCGTCGGGGAGCATCAACTCCGCGCCAGCGACGGCGGCGCGCACACCGGTCTCGGCGACGCGGATCGGGACTGTCGCGGCTTTCATGCCGGTGTCGAAGGCGAGCCCAGCCCCGGATCGTGCGACGTCCACCGCCGTGCCCGCGACCGAGGAGACCAGGGGGTTGAACACGATTCTGCGCACCGATAAGCCCATACCGGTCAGCTACCCGGCAGTGCACCGGGCAAACAGCTCGGAAGCGGTCCCGACGGCGCTGTTCGGTCGGTTCACGCCGCGGGAACGACGTGGCGAGGATCACTGCCGATTTGCCATCGCCGCGCCCGCGGGTAAGGGTGGGTACTCGAATGGAGCGGCACCCGTCGGGCCACCCGATGTTTACCGAGCGGTCGGTACGGGTATTCGTGTGGTCGGCAAGCTGCTCGAAGCGGACTGTCGCGTCGTCTGGGCATGCGATTTCCGCATCACGCCGCGCTTCCGCCTGTCTGCAAGGGATGAGGTCTTGAGCGCGAACCTGATGATCGTTGACGACGACGACCAGATCCGCGGCGCGCTGCGGATGGCCATGGAGGACGAAGGCTACGACGTCGCCGAGGCGAACGAAGCCGAGGACGCGCTGACGCATCTGCGCAGCAACGGCGCCCCGGACGTGATGATCGTGGAACTGATGCTCGGCGACATGGACGGCTTCGACTGCATCCGGGAGATCCGCCGCGACCACGACGTCCCGATCATCGTGATCAGCTCGCGCGACGACACGCACGACGTGGTCGCCGCGCTCGAGGCGGGCGCCGACGATTTCGTCACCAAGCCCTTCGAAATCAAGGAAATCTCCGCGCGCATGCGCGCACTGCGCCGCAGGGCGCGATTGGCCGCCGAACGCGAAGCGCCACGAGAAATGGTGCTCGACGCGTATCCGGGCGCGCCGCTCGTCCTCGACAAAGACGGCGGCGCGGTACGCCGCGGCGACGAGGAAATTCGTCTGACGATCACCGAATTTCGACTCCTCTGCGAACTCGCCGAATCGCCGGGCCGCGTGCTCAGCCGCGCCCTGCTACTCGAACGTGTTTGGGACGACGGATTTTTCGGCGACGAGCGCATTGTAGACGTCCATATGCGCAGACTGCGAACGAAGATCGAGCGCGATCCCTCGGATCCGTGCGTCGTGGTGACTGTGCGCGGGCTCGGATATCGCCTCGACGTGCAACGTTGATCACATTATGTTTTGCCTCGTGATCTGTTCGTAATACAACCGCAAAGAGATCGACCACTTCAGCTCAAAGTTGGTTCGTAAGCCTGGATAAGTACTGCAGACCCGACCTGGGAGTTGTATGTCACTGCCAACCTTGTCCACGGAAACGATCGATCGCGCCGATACGGCGTGGCGCAGATCCGACCGCATCGGCGCTCCACTCCTGCGCCCGCCGAAGCTGGGCGACGCCGCCCAGATCTGGCGGATCGCGAAGGATTCGCACGTGCTCGACACCAACTCGAGCTACGCGTACCTGCTGTGGTGTCGGGATTTCCCCGGCACGACGGTGGTCGCCGAGGTGGACGGCAGGGTCGTCGGCTTCGTCATCGGCTACCTGCGACCGCAGGCTCCGGACACCGTATTCGTCTGGCAGGTGGCGGTTTCGCACAGCGAGCGTGGCCGTGGCACCGGCACCGCGCTCATCGAGCACCTGCTCGACACCGTCGCCCCGCACGGGGTCACGGCGCTGGAAACCACCATCTCGCCGGACAATCCCGCCTCGGTCGCGATGTTCGCGGCGGTGGCCCGCCGTCGCGGCGCGCGAATGACCAAGCGCCCTTTGTTCGATCCTGGCGTCTTCCCCGACAACCACGCCGCAGAAGACCTCTATCGCATCGCGCCGACCGCGCAGCGAAAGCCTGAGAAGGAGCTTCGATGATCACCGCCGAAACCACCGTCTTCGAGTCGCTCGAGTCGAACGTGCGCGGCTACTGCCGCGCCTGGCCGACCGTGTTCACCACCGCGAAGGGCGCCTGGCTGCGCGACGAGGAAGGCAAGGACTACCTCGACTTCTTCGCGGGCGCCGGCGCGCTGAACTACGGCCACAACAACCCGATCCTCAAGCAGCCGCTGCTGGACTACATCGCGAGCGACGGCATCACGCACGGCCTTGACATGTCCACCGCGGCCAAGCGCAAGCTGCTGGAAACCCTGCGCGATACGGTCTTCGCGCCGCGCGACCTGGACTACAAGGTCCAGTTCCCCGGCCCGACCGGCGCCAACGCCGTCGAGGCGGCGCTCAAGCTGGCCCGCAAGGTGACCGGCCGGGAAACCATCCTCAGCTTCACCAACGCCTTCCACGGCATGACCCTCGGCGCACTGTCGGTGACCGGCAATGCCGCCAAGCGCGCGGGCGCGGGTGTGCCGCTGGTGCACGCGGCGCACATGCCCTACGACGGCTATTTCGACAACACCACCGCCGACTTCCAGTGGATGGAGCGAGTGCTCGACGACACCTCCTCGGGCTTCGACCGTCCCGCCGCGGTCATCGTCGAGACCGTGCAGGGTGAGGGCGGCGTGAATGTCGCTCGCGCCGAATGGCTTCGGCACCTCGCGAAGCTGTGCGAGGAGCGCGAGATCCTGCTGATCGTCGACGACGTTCAGATGGGCTGCGGCCGGACGGGCCCGTTCTTCTCCTTCGAGGTCGCCGGCATCACCCCCGACATCGTGACGCTGTCGAAGTCCATCGGCGGCTACGGATTGCCCATGGCCCTTGTGCTTTTCAAGTCCGAGCTGGACCAGTGGGCGCCCGGCGAGCACAACGGCACCTTCCGCGGCAACAACCCCGCCTTCGTCACCGCGCAGACGGCGCTGCAGCACTACTGGTCCGACGACACGCTCGAGCGTGCCACCTACGCCAAGGGCGAGCGCATCGCGACGGCGCTCGGCGAGGCGGCCGCGCACTTCCCCGGCCTGTCCACCCGCGGCCGCGGCCTGGTGCACGGCATCGCCTTCGACGATCCGTCGCAGGCGGGCAAGGTCTGCCAGGTGGCCTTCGAGCGCGGCCTGCTGGTGGAGACCTCCGGTTCCACCGACGAGGTGGTGAAGCTGTTGCCGCCGTTGACGATCAGCGACGAGGAGCTCGACCACGGCCTGCAGCTGCTCACCGGCGCCATCGACACGGTGTGCACCGGCTGGGGCCGCCTGCACCACCGCGGCCCGGCGGAGGGCGGTGAGCTCCAGTGATCGTGCGCAGCACCGCGGAGATCACCGGCACCGAACGTGACGTCGCCGGCGAGGGCTGGCGCAGCAAGCGGATCGTGCTCGGCGGCGACGGCGTCGGTTTCTCCTTCCACGAGACCACCATCGAGGCCGGAACCGTGCACGAGTTCCACTACCGCCACCACGTGGAGGCGGTGTGGTTGCTCGAGGGCGAGGGCACGCTCACGGACCTGGACAACGACGTCACCTACGAGCTCGGCCCCGGTTCCATGTACCTGCTCGACGGCAACGAACGTCACCGGCTCGAGGTGCGCAGCACCATGCGGATGATGTGCGTGTTCAACCCGCCGGTCACCGGGCAGGAGGTTCACGACAGCAACGGCGTCTACCCGCTGATCGCGGCGCCGATCGGCTGAAAGGAGCGGCGAGAAGTGTTGCCACAGACCATCGAGCGCGACGAGGTCGAGCGCATCGATCGGTACCCCACCCGAACCGGTGCGCGCGCACGGCACATCGAGCGACCCGACCCCACCGTGTGGGGGACGATCGAGGCCGAGGAGCTGGCCACCTTCGATCGCGACGGATTCGCGGTCGTCGAGGACCTGCTCAGCGCCGACGAAGTGGCCCTGTTCGGCGCCGAGATCGGCAGGCTCGCCGCCGATCCGGCGCTGGCCGACGACGACCGGCTCATCGTGGAGAAGGCGTCGCGGCGCGTCCGGTCCATCTTCGAGGTGCACAAGCTCAGCGACGCGGTCGCCGAGTTGGTGCGCGAATCGCGGGTGGCCGGGCTGGCCAGGCAGGTGCTCGGCTCGGATGTCTATCTGCATCAGACGCGGATCAACTACATGCCCGGTTTTCGCGGCACGGGGTTCTACTGGCACTCGGATTTCGAGACCTGGCACGCCGAGGACGGCATGCCGAGCCCGCGCGCGGTGAGCCTGTCGATCGCGTTGACCGACAACCATCCGGTCAACGGGAGTCTGATGGTGATGCCCGGCTCGCACCGCACCTTCGTGCCGTGCCAGGGCAGCACGCCCGCCGAGCACTACCGGGAGTCGTTGCAGGAGCAGGAGATCGGCGTTCCCACCACCGATGACATCGCGACCCTCGCGAGCAAGCACGGCATCGTGCAGTTCACCGGTCGGGCGGGGTCGGCGTTGCTGTTCGACTCGAACATCATGCACGGCTCGTCCAACAACATCACCCCCTTCCCGCGCTCGAACATCTTCCTGGTGTTCAACAGCGTGGAGAACACGCTGGAGGAACCGTTCGCCGCGCCGGGACGGCGACCCAGCTACATCGGCAGCCGGGATTTCACGCCCGTGTAGCCGGTGACATGGCGCCGCGGTGTGTGATGTCGGGTCGGCACCGCGGCGGGATCCCGCACAGCGACGTGCGGGATTTCGATACCGTGCCGTGCGTGTCCCTCATGGGATGCGCACGGCGCGGTGTTGTGTGGGACGGCGTCAGCCGTAGATGTTCATGGTGACCGTCAGCGTGGCGAGGCGGGTGTCCAGGCGCAGTTCGCTGACCCGCCGTTCGAGGGTCTCGCGGTCCGCGAGAGGCAGTTTCGCCCACTCCTCGCCGAGGCGGGTCTGTGTTTCACCGTCGATCTCGGCCAGTATCCGCAGCAGCGCGGGCCACAGCCGGGCCTCGGTGACGAGCGCGGGCAACTCTCCGAGCACCGCCGACTCGAACAGTCGCCTGCCCCACCGACGCGTCCTCTCGGTGTCGGCGCGCTCCAGCAGATTCACCAGTCCGCGCAGTGTCGCCGGCTCCGGCCGTTCAGCGGTCGCCGCCACCAGCGCCGACATGACGCCGTGGTCGGCGGTCACCGGATTGGCGGCCAGCGTGTCCAGCGCCGAAGGGCCGAGATGCCCGACCAGCGTGAGCAATTCGCGGATCGCGCCCGCCTCGACCGCGACCCGGACGAGGTCACCGTTCTGCTCGACGGTTCCGACATCGATGAGGATGTCGCCAAGCGCGGCGATCACGTCCTCGTCGCAGCGCGCGAAGACCGAGAGCGCCGTCAGCCGCAGCTCCGCGGAACCGGACAGCAGGGTCGCGGCAAGGCGCGGGATGCGTTGCGCAGGACCGTGCAACATCTGCCGGATGACGGCGCTGATGCTCGCGCTCGAGTACGCGTAGGCTGCCGAGCGGATCATGCCCTCGTCGTCGTGCACGCCCGCCTCGACCGCACGGATGAGCGCGGGCGTGGCGTAGGCGAGGAACGGACCCGCGGTGACGTAGTCGCCCCGGCGCAGCAGCTCGTTGGTGATCGCGACGACCGGCCCCGGCGGTGCGACATCGGCAAGTTCGCCGACCGTGCGCGGATCCAGGTACGGCGCGCAGTCGGCGGCGTAGGAGACGTCCAGCATGCCGAGCGCCTCGGCGGCCTTCTTCGGATGCTCGACGCCCACCGCGCCCGCGGCGCGGCCCGCCATCATCGGCGGCACCATGCGCTGGACAAGCGGTAGCGAAATGCTCAGCGGGATCACCGGAACCAGCATGCCGACGCGGCGGAAGGTGGCCGTGTGCTCGTCGAAGACCCGGCGTGCGATGCGTTGTTGCAGTTCGTGCAGCCTTGCGGCGCCCAGCTTTTCGAGGTGCGCGAGACGTTCGGCGGGGACGTGCAGCGTGCGGGCGAGCAGGACGAGCTGAGCCCTGGTGACCAGGTCGGTCATCAGCCGAGCCGGTTTCCGAACATGATCTTCTTCGCCGCCGTCCGCAGCGGCCACGGCAGCGCGCCGATCACCGCGTCCACGGAGTCGGCGAGGGTTGCGGTCTCGGTGCGCAGCGCGGCGTCGACCGTCGCGGCGAGTTCGTCGATCTCCGGCTCGGTGAGCAGATCGAGGGCCGCGAACGGTCCACCCAATTCGTGCTCCAGGTGGGCTCTGGCGGTCATCTATTCTCCCGTCGTGCGGCCCCCTCGACCGCAGTGGGCCGCGAAGGCTTTTCTCGATCACATTGTGCAGGTCCGCACGGAATGCGGGACGGATTCCCATAATTGGACGTTTGACCGGAAAGTCACCGGCGCGTCCGGCGGAATCGACCGGGCCTTGACCTAACTGTTACCTGTCGGTACAAATACGTGATCACGCCGACCCGCGCACACGGGTGGGCCGGACAGAAATGCACACAGTTGGTTACCGATGTCATCACCGTAGATGCCGAGTACGCAGTCGACCGCACGGCACTGTGGGATCTGCTCACCGAGACGCAGACCTACGCGCGAATGTTCCAGGGGGTCGGATCCTGTGAGCGCGCCGAAACATCAGAAACGCAAACCATTCTGATAGTTCGCGCCGGTGGGCCCGACACCGAGATCACGGTACCGCCCATTCATCTGGTTGTCGCGCGGGAACGCGAAATTCTCGAATTCCAATGTCCGGGCGCGGGCGGATTCGCCTCGGTTCGCTTGCGCGGCAACAAAGAACGCACCAGAGTGACCGTGACCTACGTCGGTCTCGGGCGGGTGCATCCGAGCATCGCCGCGTTCGACAAATCGGCGGTGATCGCCTGGACGAGCGCCGGATTGGACCGGATCGCCGACGCGGTGCGCGGTGCGCCGACCTCGGTGCTGGTCAACGGCGAGGATTCCCCGGCACGGTTGCAGATCGGCGTCGCGCGCCAGCTGGTCAGCACGGGAGTGGTGCGCAGCTACCGCCCCGACCGCGGGCTGAAACAGCTGGGCGGACTGGCCAAATGGGGCTTCACCCTGGCGGGCGGCTACGCGGCCGCCGCGGCGTACACCCCGCAGCGGCCCGCGCTCATCGACGCCCGCACCACCTACAGTTTCGCCGAAGTGCACAGCCGCACCCATCGGCTGGCCGGTGCGCTGGTGGCGCTGGGCATGGGGGAGGGCAGCGCGATCGGGGTGCTCTCGCGCAACAGCGCCGCGATGGTGGAGTGCATGGTCGCCGCGGGCAAGGTCGGCGTCGACGCCTTGCTGCTGAACACGGGGCTTTCCGCGCGCCAGATTCGGGAGGTGATCGAGAAGCACGAGCTGGCCGCGGTATTCCGCGACGACGAGTTCGAGCCGCTGCTGCGCTCGATATCGCCTGAGCTGCCGCGCTACTCCACCTCCGACCCGTACCAGGGCGGTCCGGCGACGGTCGACGATCTGGTCGCCTGGGACACTCCGCCCTTCACCAGACCCGCCCAACCCGGCCGCCTGATCGTGCTGACCTCCGGCACCAGCGGCACACCGAAGAGCGCACGACGACCGCAGCCCAAGGGTTTCGGCACCGTCGCCGCCCTGCTCTCGCGCATCCCGTTCCGGATGGACGAGACGATGCTGCTGCCCGCGCCGCTGTTTCACACCTGGGGTCTGGCCGCCTTGCAGATCAGCACGCCGATCCGGGCGAGCGTGCTGCTCACCGAACGTTTCGACGCCGAGGAATGTCTGCGCCTGATCGAGCAGTACCGGGTCAGCGCGATGGTCGTGGTCCCGGTGATGGTGAACCGGATCCTCGACCTGCCCGCGCACGTGCGCGCCCGCTACGACACCTCCAGCCTGCGGATCGTCGCCAGCTGCGGTGCGCCACTGGATGGTTCGGCGGTGCTGCGGTTCATGGACGACTTCGGTGACGTTCTCTACAACGTCTACGGCTCCACCGAGGTGTCCTGGGCCACGATCGCCGATCCCGCCGACCTGCGCGCAGCGCCGACCACCGCGGGCCGCCCACCGCTCGGTACGAAGGTCGCGGTACTCGACCCGGATCTGCGTCCGGTGCCGCGCGGGGTGACCGGCCGCATCTTCGTCAACAACCACATGCTCTTCGACGGCTACACCGATGCCGCGCCGCCCACCGAAGCGGGCGACATGCTCGACACCGGCGATCTCGGCTACGTCGATGCCGACGGCCTGCTGTACGTCGCGGGCCGCGACGACGAGATGATCATCTCCGGCGGCGAGAACGTCTTCCCGCGCCCGGTCGAGGAGGCGCTGCTGCGCTTACCGCAGGTCAGCGAGGTCGCCGTGATCGGCGTGCCGGACCGCGAATTCGGGCAGCGGCTCGCGGCGTTCGTGGTCACCAGGGACGGTTCCCGAATGGATCGCGAAATGGTGCGCGATTACATCCGGCACCGGCTCAGCCGCTTCTCGGTGCCGCGCGACGTGACGTTCCTCGAGGCGCTGCCCCGCAACGCGACGGGCAAGATCGTCAAGCGCGCACTCGTCCGGCCCGGCTGATCACCGCGCGACGATGCGCTCCAGCGCGGCCAGATCCTTCTCCAGCATGCGGAACAACCAGTACACGCCGACGAAGGCCGCGGCGCTGCCGACACACAGCACCCGCAGCGCCACGATGACCGACGGAATGTCCTCGGCGGGAATGAAGGTCGCGCCCGCGACGCCGAGCAGCGGCACCGCGGCGGCGATGGCGAGGAAGTACGTGCTGCGCCGGTCCAGTTGCTCGAGCTGGGTGGCGTCCGCGATGCCGAGTCCGCCGTGCGGCAGGAACCTCGGATACAAGCCGCGCACCGCGTAGAAGCTGACCAGGAAGTACGGGTAGGCCATCGCGATGGCGCCGCACACGATCTGGGTGATGAAGAAGTGCAGGTAGGCCTCCGCGCTGAGCTGACTGCCCGAGGCCTGGACCGTCACCGGGACGACGATGCCGGACAACACCCACAGCCCGAAGCAGGTCAGCACGTTGCGCAGGGCGAGTTGCAAAGTGTCCGAACGCGCTTTGGCGAGCCGAGCGGCGTCGTACTCGCGTCCTCTTTGCAGTCCGAAGGCGATCGGCAACAGATCGGCGATGAGCACGTTGGTGACGATGAAGCCGATCAGGAAGCACAAACCGTAGGCGTTCAGCGCGATCTGGCGGAACTGGTCCTGGGCGTTCTCGTCCAGTTTGTCGATGATCAGCGTCCGGTTGTGCTGGTAGCTGTACCAGATGGCGAACCAGTTGGGGACGCCGATCGCGCCCGCCATGACCGGAATCATCAGCTGCCAGGCACGCGACCGCCAGCTGCCGGGAGGCGGATCGACCAGGTCGCGGGCGCGGGCGTCCAGGCAGACGCCCAGTTGCTGGGCCATTTCCGCACCGGACGCCCAGCGCCGGTCGGGATCGGGTTCGAGGGCGCGCACCAGCGCGCGGCGCAGCGCGGCGGGGCAATCCGGCGGCAGGTCCTCGTAGGGCAGCGCGTCCGAGCCCGCCGCGCGGCGATCCAGCATGCCGTCCAGAGTGGTGCGGTCGCCGCCGGTCACCGCGTCGTCGTGGAACGGTTTGTGCCCGGTCAGCAGCTCCCACAGCACAACGGCGAGCGAGTACAGGTCGCTGCGGGTGTCGAGATCGGCGGCAGTGGCCTGCTTGTCGGGATGCACCGCCGCCAGCTGCTCCGGTGACATGTACGCCAGCGAACCGCCGAAATAGGCCACCGGGCTCGCGCCGGACACGTTGCCGCTGAAGCTGATGTTGAAGTCGGCGAGCTTCGGGATGCCTTCCGCGGTGAGCAGAACGTTGGCGGGTTTGATGTCGCGGTGCAGCACGCCCCGCCGGCCCGCGTAGTCGAGCGCTTCGGCCAGTCGGCGGCCGAGCCAGGCGATGGTCTCCGGCCACGACAGGGTGGCCAGCTCGGTGCGCACCGATGACTCGACCGGCGTGATCTCGCCCTTGTCCGCCAGCACCGCGTCGACGACCTCGAGCAGCAGCGCTCCGCTGCGCTCGCCGGGCGGCGTCGCGCGCACCCGCTCCAGCACCGAGAACAGCGTGCCGCCCGGCACGTACTGCATGTACAGCAGGCGCAGGTGGCGGTCCGGTAGTACGCGCTGGTCGAAGACCCGAACGATGTACTCGTGGTCGAGCTGGGCCAGCGTCTGCGGCTCGGCGCCCTTGTCGTGCGAGATCTTCACCGCGACCAACCGCTGCATGGACCGCTGCCTGGCCAGGAACACCCGGGCGAAGGCGCCGCGGCCGAGGCTGGTCATCAGGTCGAAGTCGTCGATGCGCTGGCCGACGTCGACATCGTCGAGGCGGACCGGTTCGGTGGCCGCGGTCAGCATGGTGCTGTGGTAGTCGTCGGTCGCCAGCATCTCCGAAAGCTCTTGGGCCTGTGCGGGATACGCGGCGGTGTACTCGCCGACCTGCACCGAGCCGCCCGCCTGCCTTCGCACGTGGAACTCCTCGTAGATGAGATCCGGCGGCAACGGCCAGGTGCTCAGCTCGGGTAGTTCCTCGACGTATTCGGCGAGTCGCTTGGGTTCGGTGTTGCGCGACCACCTGTTGACGAGGTCGACCTTGATCAGCTCGATCAACGACACCCGGCGGATGGCGGGGGAGTCGGGCAGGAAGGCGGGCAGGTCCGGCGGTGTCGGCGCGTCCCGCCACGCTTCCTCGAACCGCGCGACCACCTCCGCGACCCCGGTACCGCGCCCGGCCGCGGCGGGCGACGAGCCCGTTGCGACCGTCGCCCCCGGTACAGGTGTAGCGGGGTGCGCCATGTGCGCATACTAACGCCGGGGCGGGGCGCTGATTCGCGCATTCTGGAACGAGATCGACTTGGTCGGGCGGCCCTTCCCAGAAAACCGACCGCGTGGTACCTCGAGCGACCTGCAAGCCTCTGCGAGCCGCTCGACGGCATAGCCCGCGTCAGGACAGCGATTTGTAGAGCGCGATCCAGCGATCCGGGTCCACGGTTCCCACCGGTTGGTCGGCGGGCACGCCCGCGCTTCGGCACGCCGCACGCACCCGACGGGCCGGAAACTCCGACGCCAGGGATGCCGCCAGCGACCCGCCGACGCCGGAGAAGCCCAGTTCCACCAAGCGCCGGTAGCCGCGCAGGGCCTCCTTCGCGAGCAGCGGCCGCGACCGGTTGCGCAGGTGCAGCACCGCCGAGTCGACCCGCGGGACGGGACGGAAGCGGGTGCGGTCGACGCGCGGACCCATCGCGAACTCGGTGGTCGGCCAGTGTGTGACGGCCAGCTTGCTCCAGCGGCCGTAGTCGCCGGAGTGCTTGCGGGCGAACTCCCATTGGGTCAGCAGGGTCGCCGAGGTCATATGCCGCGCGGCGAGGCACCAGCGGACGATGTCGGTGGTGCTGGCGTACGGGATGTTGGCGACGACCGCGAACGGCTCGCGCGGCGGTGTCACCGACCGGAAGTCCGCATGGAAGCAGCGGACCGTCGCGTCGCCCGCGTAGCGCTTGCGCAGCAGCGCCGCGTAGCGCGGGTCGATCTCGTAGGCCAGCACGCGACCGGCCGCGGCGGCCAGCTGACGCGTCAGCATCCCCGCGCCGGGGCCGATCTCTAGCACGAGGTCCTCCGGGCCGACGCCCGACGCGTGCACCAGCAGTCGGGCGGTGCCCGTGTCGACGAGGAAGTTCTGGCTCAGCCGCTTGCGCGGACCGACGCCGGAATGGCCACGCGCGTCGTGGGCGCGCGGCAGGAAATGATTGCGGGACATGGGTGTCCTCCGAACGGAGTGGCCGAATCAGGAAAGGTGATTCGCCCGGACCCATGCCAGGGCACAGTCGACGGACCGCGGACGCGGTCGTCGGGCGGCGCGTGCTCAGCCCGAAAGAGCGGGCTCGGCTCGGCGCCGAAGAAGCCGGATCGAAGTGATGCCGGAGCGGTGCGCTGGCTAGGCCCAGGCCTCCGCGCGCAGCCGAATGAAGTACGCGCCCACCGCGCACGCTCCGTTGATGCCTGGACCTCCCATGGCCGCCAACCTAGCGATCCACCCGGACCCGGTGCCACTTCTTTTTCGCGGCCCGGCCGCGAGGAATCGAATGGCGTGCCCAGCGCCGATCATCCGGACCTGATCGAACCGACGCGCTGGCACGGAGCCAACCCGCTCGGTTTCGCGCTGACGCGGGTGCGGGAGGAACTCGAAGCGGTTCAGTAGGGCCCGACGGGCTGGCCCGCTTCGGCGGCCCGCTCGTCGGCGGCGCGTGCGCGCCACATTCGCGCTTCCGCGTGATCACCGCGCCGGTCGAGGAGTTCGGCGAGCCCGGCCATCGCGCGCAGGTCGCGTAGTTCGGCGGCCATGCGCCACCAGCCCTCGGCGCCCGCGAGATCACCGCGCCGGAACAACACGACGCCTAGGTCGTATCCGGCGCCGGGGTGCCCGGCCGAGGCCGCCTGCGCCCACAGTCCGCAGGCCTGCTCTTCTTCGCCGCGGCCGAACATGGCGACGCCGAGATCGTAGAGCGCGCCGCGATATCCGGTCTCCGCGCCGCGTTCGACGGGCCGCTGTTCGCCGAGTTCACCGACCGAAGGCGCGACGGTATCGGCCCCGGTCGACCATCCACCATTCTGTTCGGCGGACGCGTCCGTTCCCGCTTCCGGCGCGGCCGTCGGCGAATACGCCTGCGCCGCAGCGGTTGTGGCGCTCCTCGGGGCGGCGCCTGCGGGAGACGACGTCGCGGCGTATCCGGCCGGCGCGCCGTTGGGGTACGGCGGCGAGCTCGGCGTCGCGGCGGTCGGCGCTTCGGTGTTCGTAATCGTTTCTGCCACAGGTTCTTTCGGGGTAGCGACAACGGGAGCGGCCGCGGTGCCGAGACCGACGACCAGGTTGGCGAAGTTCGGCGGACCCTCGCCGACGCTGCACCACAGCGCGATCCGGCCGTCCGGCGTGTCCTCGATGAGGATGCCGTAGTTGCCCATCCACGAGCGCTGCACGCCGGACTGATCCACCCAGACGGGCGTGAGCGTGAACAGCGCGTCGGGGCCGGTGGGCGTGAGGGTGACGGTGGTGCCGCGGGCGAGCGCGTCGCTCCACACGTCGATGCCCGCGAGCCGGCGTCCTTCGAGGTCGATGTAGCCACCGACCACCGAGAGACCGATTCCGTGCCCGCGTAGTCCGGCGGGCGGCGCCGCGGACAGCAGCGTCATGCTGAGCAGCGTGGTGGTACGCCCGAACTGCTCGGTGTACATCGGATAGACCATGCTGCCGTTCCAGCGGATCGGGTCGGCGGACTTGTAGAGCGCGGCGAGAGGGAGGTCGGGGGCCGAATTCTGGGCATGCCACTTCGAATACGGCTCGTTCATATGCTGGCGTCCCGCCTTCCCGCCGGATGCTCGTCCTACGTCTGCGCCTCGCGGCGGGCTATACCGTACTAGTCGCGCGGGCCGTCGGCGGTCCAATACGGGGCAGATCAGGCATCCCGCGCAGGACTGTTACGAAGATGAGTTCTTTGCCCGCTCCGAAAGGGATTTCGGGTGCGCGGGAAGGGTCGAAATATGTGTAACTTACAGTTACATGTAACCCAGGGTTACAGCTAATTTCTCTTCGATTCGAAGATGCCGAACGGCGAATGCGCGCCCACGGGGCGGCGACTAGCGCTCACGTTACCCTACGAGACCCGATCCCGCCCACCGAAGTGAGGGCGATCTCGTCAACCCCCGGACACCGAACCAAGCGCTTGCTACGCTCGCGCGATGATCCCCACGATCGTCTGGGGCACCGGCAATGTCGGCCGTGCCGCCATCCGTGCCGTCGATGCCCATCCGGCGCTGGATCTCACCGGCGTGCTCGTCCACGATCCCGCCAAGGTCGGGCGCGACGCGGGCGCGCTCGCCGAACTCGACCGCGAGCTGGGCATCGCGGCCACCGACGACATCGACGCGATCCTCGCGGCTCGTCCGCGCGCCGTCGTCTACGCCGCCTCGGGCGACATCCGTCCCGCCGAAGCCCTCGCCGACATCGTGCGCGCCATCCGCGCGGGCGCGGTCGTGGTCACTCCGGCGCTCTACGCGCTCTACGACCCGCGAAGCGCGCCAACGGAATTGCGCGAACCCGTGCTCGCCGCCATCGACGAGGGCGGCGGTTCGCTGTTCGTGTCCGGCGTCGATCCCGGCTGGGGCAACGATGTGCTGCCGCTGCTGATCAGCGGCCTCGCGAGCACCGTGGACGTGGTGCGCTGCCAGGAGATCTTCGACTACACCACCTACGACCAGCCCGACTCGGTGCGCTACCTGGTCGGCATGGGCCAGCCGATGGACTACCAACCGCCGATGCTCGCCCCGACGGTGCCGACCATGGTGTGGGGCGGGCAGGTTCGGCTGATGGCCCGCGCGCTCGGGGTTGAACTCGACGAGATCCGCGAGACCCTGGACCGGCGCGCGCTGGAGACCACTGTGCGGACGGCGAAGATGGGCGAGTTCGCCGAAGGCACCCAGGGCGCGGTGCGTTTCGCGGTGCAGGGCATCGTCGACGGGGAACCGCGCATCGTCGTCGAGCACGTCACCCGCATCCACGCCTCGTGCGCGCCGGACTGGCCGACACCGCCCGACGGTGACGGCGCGCACCGGGTGATCATCGAGGGCCGCCCGCGCATCGAGGTGACGGTCGAGGCCACCGACGAGGGCGGCAATCGCTCCGCGGGCGGCAACGCCACGGCGGTGGGCAGGTTGGTCGGCGCGATCGACTGGCTGGTGGCCGCCGAGCCAGGACTCTACGACGCACTCGACGTCCCGCTGCGCCCAGCGGTCGGCAAACTCGGAAGGAAGAACCCATGATCGTCGACGTTCCCCAGGGCAAGGATCCCATCGGCTACGTGTGGGGCGAGATGGTCCCCGGCATCGGGATCGCCGCGTCCGGCTTCTCGCTCGCGGTGTACGAACACAGCACGCTCGGCCTGCGCGAGTTCGAGGCCGCCCGGCTGCGCATCGCCCAGATCAACGGCTGTGTGTTCTGCCTGGATTGGCGCACCGAGCGCGACGGCGTGAAGGTCGAGGAGGAGTTCGCCGACGCGGTGACCGCGTGGCGCACCACCGACGCCTTCGACGAACGCACCAGGCTCGCAGCCGAATACGCCGAACGCTACGCCACCGACCACCACAACCTGGACGAGGAATTCTGGGCACGGATGAAGGCGCACTACAGCCAGACCGAGATCGTGGAGCTCAGCATGAGCATCGGTTCCTGGCTGGCGTTCGGTCGGCTGAATCACGTGCTCGGCCTGGACACCGCCTGCGTGCTGCCCGGCCACTCCTGATTCCGGGCTATTTTTCTTCGCGAATCCATTCCACCCGGTCCAGCGTCGACCAGTCGTCGTTGGCCCACTCCCAGATCAACCGCGCGACGAGGCCGGAATCCGAGAACGCCGCCGCGAAGAAATGGTCGGTGTGCGCGCTGTCGTGGATTTCCAGCGTGTAGGCCATCGACCCGTCGCGATAGGTCTGAATGAAGGTCTCCCGATCGTCGGGGCGGCTGACGATCAGAAACGGTGTGGCCGCGAGCTGGGCGAGGTTGGTAATCCAGGACAGCAGTTGGCTTTTCGTCATCGATCGGTAGCTGCGCTCACCACCGATATCGACGTCGACGACCCGAAATCCCGGGGCAGGGGTGAGGGTGCGCTGCCGCCCGTCGTAGAGCTCGTAGTCGAAGCCGGTGATCAGGTCCTCGAGCAGCTGCCGCACCGGCCCCGCCGCGTAATCCACCGCCGAGCCCCTGGTCCGGCGCCGATCCAAATCGTCGGCGGCCGTGACCCGCACCGCGTCGCCCGCCGCCTCGATCCGCACGGCGGCGTGCGGCCGCGAGGCCGGGAGTGCCGCGTTCCACGCCGCCAACCCGGCGAGCACCACGATCCGTAGATCGTCGTCGACGGGCCGCCCCTGCTGCGATCGGAAATAGGACGGCACTTCCACCGCCGATGCGACGACCCCCGCGGGTACGACGACGTACTCGTAACTCACGCAACCAAACTAGCCGCGCCGCGCCGCCGACGCACCCCCGTCGATATCCGAAATACGCCTAGCCACAAACTTTTACACGTTTTTAGGCGCTGCGGAAAGTTCGCTCACCCTGCCGTTAACGATCGGCAACGGTGGCACGGTGCGAAACCGCGCCACCACCGCGTGTCAGGCCCTGACCGGCGTCTCGTCACCGCTCGGATCGGTGGGCTCGCCGACCGTGCGCTTGGGCCCGGTGAACCAGCGCCGGGCCGAAGCGAACCACCAGATCGCGATAGCACCGACCACCCCGATCAGCGTCAGCGGAGCGTAATTCACCGTGGTCCAAGTGAATTCGCTGTTCCACGGATAGCCGCGGTCGTCGGTGGGCAGCACGAACAACACGCTGATCACCGCGATCCACGCCAGCGCGACGATCCCGATCGGCCGATACCATTTCCCGAGCTGCCACGGGCCGGTCTGGAAACGCGAACCGTGCAGCTGCCGCAGCAGGATCGGGATTCCGTAGGCGATATAGAGACCGATCGTGGCGACCGACGTCGCCGCCGCGTAGGCCGTCGGCGCGTTCGCGGCGGGCACCAGCATCGACGGAATCAGCAACACGAAGGCGAAGAACGAAATGAACAGCACCGCGTGCACCGGCACCTTCTTCGCCGACAGCCTCGCCCAATAGGCCGAACCGGGCACCGCGCCGTCGCGGGAGAACGCGAACAGCATCCGGGATGCGGAGGTCACCGAGGCGTATCCGCAGAACAACTGCGCGACCGCCGCGATGATCAGCAGCAGCCCCGACCAGAACGAGTCGAGCGAATTCTCCAGGATGTAGATCACCGGATAACCGCTGTTCTTCTCGGGATCCAGCGCGTCGTCGAGATTCGGAATGGCGAAGGTGACGGCCATGATGAGCAGGTAGCCCGCGACCGCGGAGACGAGAATCGTGTTGATGATGCCCTTGGCCGCCGAGCGGGCCGCGTCGTGGGTTTCCTCCGACATGTGCGCGGACGCGTCGTAACCGGTGAATGTGTACTGCGCGTGCAGCAGACCGAGCAGGAAACTGAACGCCACGCCGCCGAAGCCGACCGCGCTGTTGTCCACGGTCTCGGTGAACACGAATCCGACGCTCTGATGGTTCTTCGCGCCGAAACCGAGCACGAGCACGAAGATCGCCACGCCACCAACGTGCCACCACGCCGAGATGTTGTTGATGACCGCCGACAGATGCGGGCCGATCGCGTTCAACACCGCGTGCAGCACCAGGATCACCGCGAAGACTCCGAAGATGGCCGTGCGGTCGGTGCCGATATCGATGCCGATCACGTTCAGCACCACCGTGGTGAAAATCGCCGCGCCGTAATCGATGGCGGCGGTCACCGCGATCTGGCCGATGAGATTGAACCAGCCGGTGAACCAGCCCCACACCGGACCGCCCAATTCCGCGGCCCACCAGTAGAGGCCGCCGGAAGTCGGGTAGGCGGAAGCCAATTCGGCCATGGCGAGGCCGACGAACAACACCATGAGTGACACCAGCGGCCAGCCCCACGCCATGGTGATCGGGCCGCCGTTCGCCAATCCGATGCCGTAGCTGGCCAATCCGCCGGTGAGAATGGAGACGATGGTGAAACTGATGGCGAAGTTGGAGAATCCGGACCAGGATCGCGCCAGATCCTGTTTGTAACCGAGTTCGGCGAGCCTGCGTTCGTCCTCGGACGTGGTTTCGGTCATGATCGCTCCCGAAGTGAAAACGCTGCCCTCATACAGCGTTTGCCAGAAGCTCAGTGTGCGGTAAAGCCGGGTGGATCACAGCGCAAACGGACAACCCGGCGTAACACGTTTCAGCGGTCGCCGTCGCGACCCTCGGCGTGCGCGCAGGCATCCGTCGACCGATGCTCCCAGCCGAGCGTCGCGGCGCGGGCCGAGCACGAACTGCTCGGGCCTCCGTCGCCGGGGGAGCGCACCGGAACCAACCCGGCCACCGAGGCAACGATGCCGACCGCGGCGAGTACCAGGCCGAGGTCGGTGAGTTTGCGGTCCCAGCGCCCGGGGTCGGTGCCCGGCGGATTCGCGATTCGCCAGCTCGCGGCCAGCACGAACGCCACGGCCGCGAACACCAGCAGCGGAATTCCCACCCCCGCGAGCAGTTCTCGCGCGCTACCCATCGTCACCACCCCTGTTTCGTCCGGGCGAATCCGGACGACCCGCGACGACCCCCCGGCGGCGGCCTCGCGCGGACGACCCCGCCCCCAGCGACGGGCAATTTATCGCACCCGAATCCGACCCGCAAGCGTGCCGACACCTAGCGCGCCCGCGACGGTTCGCCACGTAGCGTGACCGTCATGAGCGAACGTCTCGTTGTCATCGGCGCCGACGCGACGGGCATGTCGGCGGCCTCGCAGGCCCGCCGCATGGCCGGTCCGCAGGAGCTGGAGATCGTCGTGTTCGAGCGCGGCCGCTCCACTTCCTATTCCGCGTGCGGGATTCCGTACTGGGTCGGCGGCCTTGTCGCCGAACGCGATTCGCTGATCGCGCGCACCGCCGAGGAACATCGCGCACGCGACATCGATCTGCGCCTTCGCACCGAGGTGCTCGAGATCGACGTGGCCGGACGCCGCGTACGCAGCCGCGACCTCGAATCCGGCGCCGAATCGTGGACCGGTTACGACCAGCTGGTGATCGCGACCGGCGCGCGCCCGATCCGGCCCGCGCTGCCCGGCATCGACGCCGCGGGCGTGCACGGCGTGCAGACCCTCGACGACGGGCAGGCGCTCATCGATACGCTCGTCGCGACGGAGGGCAAGCGGGCCGTCGTCGTGGGGGCCGGCTACATCGGCGTGGAGATGGCCGAGGCGCTGATCAATCGCGGCTACCGGGTGACGGTCCTCGATCGCGGCGCAGAGCCGATGTCGACGCTCGATCCGGACATGGGCGCGCTGGTCCGAACGGCCATGTGCGGCTTGGGAATCGAGATCGTCAGCGATGCGGAGGTCACCGAGATCCGCATCGACGACAGCGGCCGGGTCCGCGCCGTCGCCACCGCCGAAGGGGAGTATCCGGCCGACGTGGTGGTGCTCGGCATCGGCGTGCGCCCCGAAACCGCGCTGGCTCGCGCCGCGGGTCTGCCCCTCGGCGAATACGGCGGCCTGCTGACCGACCTGTCCATGCGGGTGCACGGCCACGAGAAAATCTGGGCGGGCGGCGACTGCGTAGAGGTGCTCGATCTGGTCTCCGGCCGGCTGCGGCACATCGCGCTGGGCACCCACGCCAACAAGCACGGCCAGATCATCGGCGCGAACATCGGCGGGGGATACGCGACCTTCCCCGGCGTGGTCGGCACCGCAGTGAGCAAGGTCTGCGATCTCGAGGTGGCCAGGACCGGCCTGCGCGAGAAGGACGCGCACGCGGCGGGCTTGCAGTACGTGACCGTCACGATCGAATCCACCAGCCGCGCGGGCTATTACCCCGAGCCAGCGCCCATGACCGTGAAGATGCTGGCCGAACGGCGCACCGGACGGTTGCTCGGTACCCAGATCGTCGGCCGCGAGGGCGCGGGCAAGCGGGTCGACATCGCCGCGGTCGCGCTCACCGCCCGGATGACGGTCGAGCAGATGACCGCCCTTGACCTCGGCTACGCGCCGCCGTTCTCACCCGTGTGGGATCCGGTGCTCGTCGCGGCCCGCAAGGCGATGACGGAGGTGCGGCGGCGCGGCTGAGTCAGCCGTCGCCACGCTGGACCGCGACCACCGGGATCACGCGGCTGGTCTTGGCTCGGTAGTCGCCGAAGGCGGGCATCAGCTCGACCATCCGGTCGTAGAGTTCGTCGCGTTCCGTGCCGGTCACGAATTCCGCTGTGGCGCTGAACTTCTCGGTGCCGACCTCGACGGTGAGCTCCGGTTTCGCGCGCAGATTGTGGTACCAGGCGGGGTGCCGGTCGGCGCCGCCGTTGGACGCGACGAGCACCATCCGGTCACCGTCGGGCAGGTAGACCAGCGGGTTGGTGACCTGCCGTCCGGTCCTTGCCCCGGTGGTGGTGATGAGAACCATGTTGGTCCTGCCCTCGAACATGCCGCCGACGCGGCCGCCGTTGGCGCGGAATTCCTCGATCACCTGTGTGTTGAAATCACTCATCTCGATCCTGTCCGGTCGCGGTCGCACCACGGCCAACCCGGGGTCGGCCGCGGAAATTCCGCCCGGCTCAGTTCAGCGCGTCGAGCAGCTCCGTCTTGCCGAACATGGTGGCCGCGTCGCGTGCCGACGGTGTGCCCGCGTCCGGGTCGGCGCCCGCGGCGACGAGCAGGCGGACGATCTCGTCCTCGCCCTTGAACACCGCGCCCGCCAGCGGCGTCTGGCCCTTGTCGTTGGCCCGGTTGGGGTCGGCGCCGCGCACCAGCAGCGTCGCGACCGCGTCGCGGTGGCCGTGGTAGGCGGCGAGCATGACGAGCGTGTCGCCGTTGTCGTTGGTGAGGTCCGCGGGTACTCCGGCGTCGACGTAAGCGGCCAGCGCGTCGGCGTCGCCGTGCCGCGCCAGGTCGAAGACCTTGCCCGCCAGTTCGATCACTTTGTCCGCATCGGAATCGTCTGGGCTCACCAACCCTTCCTACCAGGTTCGGCGGTTTCGCCGGGGCAACCTCGGGTACCGCGCCAGCAGATCACGCCGGAACCACGACACCAAAGGAGGCGAGTTCGATGCCGGTTTGCGATACCTGCGGCAACGACTACGAGAAGACGTTCACGGTCACCAGAAACGGCTCCACGGCGACATTCGACAGCTTCGAATGCGCGGTCAGCGCGCTGGCGCCGACCTGCGAGCACTGCTCGTGCCGGATTCTCGGCCACGGGGTGCAGGCGGGCGAGCGGATCTATTGCTGCGCGCACTGCGCGCACCAGGCGGGTCACCGAAAGATCGTCGACCACGTCTGAGACGAGCGGCGGACGATCGCCGGGTGTGCGGGCCACCGGCGATCGCCCCATCGATGACCGGTCAGCGGAGTCGGTCGCCAGCGTGCCGGGCTCAGCCCGCGTCCATCGCGGCGCGCACCGCGCGCAGATCCTCGACGAATCCCTTGTAGGCCGCGTCGCGGTCGGGTGCGCGCAGGACCGCCGAGGGATGCACGGTGGCGACCACCCGGTAGTCGTCGGAGAAGACCACGTTCCCCCGCTCCTCGCTCACCTTGAACGAGGGGCCGAGCACCGCCTTGGCGGCGACCGCGCCGAGGCACACGACGAGCTCCGGGTGTATCGCGTCCAGTTCGGCGGTCAGCCAGGGCGTGCAGGCGACCACCTCGGTGCGTCCCGGCGTCTTGTGGATCCGGCGTTTGCCGCGCTCCTCGAATTTGAAGTGCTTGACCGCGTTGGTCACGTAGACGGTGTCGCGGTCGATGCCGACTTCCTCGAGCGCCTTGTCCAGCAACCGGCCAGCGGGACCGACGAAGGGGTGCCCCTCGATGTCCTCGCGGTCGCCCGGCTGTTCGCCGACCACGAAGACGGACGCGTCAGCGGGCCCCTCACCGAACACGGTCTGCGTCGCGTCGTGGTACAGCTCGCAGCCGTGACACCCGCACGAGGCCGCGCGCAGCGTGTCCAGATCCGCGCCCGCGGGGACGAATTCCTCGGCGCCCTTGGCTTTTCCGGCACCCATCACCGGCTCCTTTCGCCGACGATCAGCTACCTGAGCGGGCTACCCGCGCCCGCCTCGCCGAAACCGAGCGGCGGCTCCTCGGGCAGCGCACAGCCCTCCAGGGTGGCCTCGGACAGTTCGGCGACCACCGCGGCGACGTCACCGCCCGCGCGGAAGGCGCGCAGCTGACGCGTCGCGCCGTTGCCGCGCTCGAGCACCGCAGCGATGGTGTCGGCGACGAACTCGCGATCACCGAGTTCCTTCAGTGCGGGCTCGACGTGTTCCACCAGTTCGCCGAGCAGGTCGCGGGCGGGCAGCACGCGGCCGTCCATCGGCGCGACCGCGTCCCCGTCGATCCCGCTTCGCGCCGCTTTCCAATAGGCCGCGCGCAGCATCTCCGCGGCGACGGGTTGGGCCGTCCTGCCCTCGTCCAGCGACTGACGCGCCATGATCACCGTCGCGCGCACCAGCGTGGCGAGCAGGGTGGTCTCGGCCACCGTCGCGGGCACATCGCTGACCCGGATCTCGACGGTCGGATAGCTGATCGACCGGCGCACGTCCCAATAGACCATCTTCTCGTCGAGCATGATGCCGCTGGACAGCATCATCGCGACCAGATCGTCGTAGTCGTCCGCGCAACGGAAGTAGGGCGGCGGTCCCGCGCTCGGCCAGCGCCGCCACAAGATGTTGCGCCAGCTCTTGTATCCGGTCTCCACGCCGCGATAGATCGCCGAATTGGCGGTCAGCGCGAGAAACAGCGGCAGCCACGGCCGCAGGTAGTTGCTCACCTGAACGGCGGTCTCGCGATCGGGTACGGCCACGTGCACATGGCAGCCGCACAGCCCCTGTTCGTGGGCGAGCATCCCGAAACCGTCGGCGATGCGGCGATAGCGCGGGGTGTCGGTGACGGGGTAGTGCAGCGGGACCGTCGGCGGGATCGCCACGGCGAGCAGGCGGGCGTCGTTCATCTCGGCGCAGGAGGCGACGCCGCGACGCAGATCGCGCAGCTGTTGGGCGAGGTCGCCGGTGCGGGTGTGGACGCCGGTGTTCGTCTCGATCTGACAGCGGGTCAGCTCGAGCTGAAGGTCGAGCCCGAGGTCCTCGGCGGTCCGGGCTACCGCGTCGTTCTTGGCGGTAGGCGCTCCCGTGCGCGGATCGGCGAGGAGGAATTCCTCCTCGACTCCGACCGTAGACGAGTCCACGTCCATGTGGGTAGGTTACCGCGCTGACCTGAGGCCAAGCGCCGAGCTCCGCCCAGATTGGGGCAGCGACCCCGGTAGAATCGAACCAGACGGTCTCGCGTCGGCCGTGCCGCTTCGGCCTGCGCGACCACGGGAGAGTGGGTGATGAGCGCACGCGACGGTCTCGGCCTGCGGCGGTTGCCGCGCAGCACTCGAGTGCTGGTGATCTCGGCCGCGCTGTTGCTCGCCGCGTTGATCGTCGTTCCGCGCTTGGTCGGCGCGTACGTCAGCTGGATGTGGTTCGGGGAGGTCGGCTTTCGCGGCGTCTGGCTCACCGTGCTGCTCACCCGGCTCGCGCTGTTCGTCCTCGTCGCGCTGCTCATCGGCGGCGCGCTGTTCGCGGCGATGTGGCTGGCGTACCGGTTCCGTCCGCTCGTGCTACCCGACACCGGGGACGAGGACGTCCTGCGCCCCTACCGCACCGCGGTGCTGCGGCGGCCTCGACTGTTCGGCCTCGGCATCGCCGCCGCGCTTGGCCTGCTGTGCGGTCTGATCGGGCAGTCGGGCTGGGTGACGGTTCAGCTGTTCGTCCACGGCGGATCCTTCGGCATCTCGGATCCCGAATTCGGCCACGACGTCGGCTTCTACGTCTTCGATCTGCCCTTCTACCGGCTACTGGTCAACTGGCTGTTCGTCGCGACGGTCCTCGCGTTCCTGGCCTGCCTCGCGGCGCACTATCTGTTCGGCGGCCTGCGCCTTTCCGGGAAAGCGAGCGGGTTGACCCACGCGGCTCGCGTCCAACTCGCGGTGCTGGCAGGCACATTCATCACTTTGAAGGCGGCCGCCTACTGGCTCGACCGCTACTCGCTGCTGTCCACCCGGAGCAAGGAGCCCACCTTCGCCGGTCCCGGCTACACCGACATCAACGCGGTGCTTCCCGCCCGGCTCATCCTCTTCGCGATCGCCGTCATCTGCGCCGCGGCGGTCTTCGCCGCCGTCGTGGTGCGGGACCTGCGCATCCCGGCGATGGCCGCCGCGCTGCTGCTGCTGTCGTCGATTCTGGTCGGCGCGGTCTGGCCGCTGCTCGTCGAGCAGCTCTCGGTTCGTCCGAACGCCGCCGACATGGAGCGCGTCTACATCGAACGCAATATCACCGCCACCAGGCAGGCGTACGGAATCGGTAGCGACCATGTCGAATACCGCGACTACCCCGGAATCGGCACCAAGCCGCCGCCCGAAGTACCCGCGGACGTGACCACGATCGCCAACGCGCGCCTGCTCGATCCGAACGTCCTCTCGCGCACCTTCACCCAGCAGCAACAGCTGAAGAACTTCTACAGCTTCCCCGCGCATCTCGATCTCGATCGCTACCGCGTCGACGGGGAACCGCGCGACTACGTGGTGGCCGCCCGCGAGCTGACGCCGAACGCGCTGAGCGGCAACCAGCGGCACTGGGTCAACCGGCACACCGTCTACACGCACGGCAACGGGTTCGTCGCCGCGCCGGCCAACCGCGTCAACGCCGCGGTGCGTGAGGCCGCGGGCGACGCCGCGAGCAGCAACAGTGGCTACCCGATCTACACGGTGAGCGACATCGCCTCCCAATCCTCCGGGCAGCAGCTGATTCCGGTCGATCAGCCGCGCATCTACTTCGGCGAAGTGATCGCCGAGTCGGATCCCGACTACGCCATCGTCGGCGGCGGCACCGAACCACGCGAATACGACACCGACACAACGAAATACACCTACACCGGCGCGGGCGGGGTGCCGATCGGGAACTGGTTCAACCGGATGGCCTTCACCATCTTCTACGCCGAACGAAACATCATCTTCTCCAAGGCGATCGGCGACGGCTCCAAGATCATCTTCAATCGCGACCCGCGCCATCGCGTCGAACTCGTCGCGCCCTGGTTGACCACCGACCACAACCCCTACCCCGCGGTCGTGAAAGGGCGAATCGTCTGGATCGTCGACGCCTACACCACCATCGACGGCTACCCCTACGCCAAGCACACCTCGCTCGACATGCTCGAGCCGCCCGGCGAGACCGGCGGCCGCTCGCACGACATCTCCTACCTGCGGAACTCGATCAAGGCCACCGTCGACGCCTACGACGGCACGGTCACCCTCTACCAGGTCGACCAGGACGACCCGGTGCTCGACGCGTGGATGAAGGTCTTTCCCGGCACGGTCGAACCCGAGGAGTCGATCACCGAGGAGTTGCGCGCGCACTTCCGCTACCCGGAGGACCAGTTCAAGATCCAACGCGAGATGCTGGCCAAGTATCACGTGGACGAACCGCGAGAGTTCTTCACCACCAACGCTTTCTGGTCGGTGCCAAGCGATCCCACCGTCGAGACCAACCCGCACCAGCCCCCGTTCTACGTCCTGGTCGGCGAGCCCGGCAGCGCCGAGCCGACGTTCCGGCTCGCCACCGCGATGGTCGGGTTCAACAGGGAATTCCTCTCCGCCTACGTCTCCGCCGACTCCGATCCGGAGAACTACGGCAAGATCACCGTCCTGCAACTGCCCACCGACACCCTCACCCAGGGGCCGCAGCAGATCCAGAACTCGATGATCTCCGATACCAGGGTCGCCTCCGAACGGACACTGCTGGAGCGCTCGAACCGGATCCAGTACGGCAACCTGCTGACCTTGCCGATCGCCGACGGCGGTGTGCTCTATGTCGAACCGCTGTTCACCGAGCGAATCTCGAACGCGCCGAACGGATCGACGTTCCCGCAGCTGGCGCGGGTGCTGGTCAGCTATCGCGAACCGGGCACCGGCGGCGTCCTCGTCGGTTACGCCCCGACCATCGCCGAGGCGCTCGTTCAAGTCTTCGGCCCCGAAACGGGTCGGCTCGCCACCGCACCCGGCGGTGGGCCCGCGGCGCCGCCGCCACCGGGACAGCAGCCGCTACCCGCGCCACCGCCGCAGGCGCAGGCGCAGGCACCGCCACCGGTGGATCAGGCGAAGATCGCCGAGCTCAACGCGCAGATCGACGCCATGCGCGAGGCCCTCGATCGTCTTCAGCAGCAGCTGAACGAACTCGGCATCCCCGGCCGATAGTCGTTGCCGCCGAAGGTAATTCGTCAGTCTTCGCGATACACCACCGGCAGTCCGTCGGCCCGCGTAGCGACGCGCGTGTCGAAGCCGCGGCTGATCTCCCGTATCGTCTCGCACAGCCACCGCGCCTCGTTGGGTTCGGCCGTTTGCAGGCGCATGCGGCGCATTCGCAGGGGAATCATGCGCAGCCGCACCGCTCCGGCGTCCAGGTCGACCAGGAACAGCAGGCGCAGATCGGTGCGATAGCTCTCGTGGCCGTGGATGCCTTCGTAGTCGTCGACGACATCTCCGCACCCGTACAGAATCGGTTTGCCGCGGTAGATCTCGATCGGCCGCGGATGGTGCGCCGAATGTCCGTGCACCACATCGACTCCCGCGTCGATCAGCCGGTGCGCGAAGTGCCGTTCGCTCGGCGTCACTCGGTAGCCCCAGTTGGGTCCCCAGTGGATCGAGACGATCGCGACGTCCTGGTCGCGGGTGGCCGCGAGCACAACGGCGGCCACCTCGTCGGCGGCGGTGGCGCTCGGTGTCTCGCCGATCCGCCACAGTCCGAGCCGATCGTGACGCGCCGCCCAGTATTCCGGCACACCGCTGGATCCGGCGGCGACCGAGACGATCACCGCCCGGCTGCCGTCGCCGAGTTCGGCCGTCGCCGGAGTGCGGGCGCCGTCGAGATCCGTTCCCGCTCCGGCGTGGTCGATGCCCGCGGCATCGAGGGTGTCGAGGGTGTCGGTCAGCCCGTACGCGCCGAAATCGAGCACATGATTGTTGGCAAGGGCGCAGACGACCGGCGCGACGGCGGTCAACACCGGAATGTTGTCCGGCCGCATCCGATAGTGGATTCCCTTGGCGGGTGCGAACGTCCCGTCGGCGGTGATGGCGGTTTCGAGGTTGATCAGTCGCGCGTCGGCCTTGGCCAGCAGCGGGAGGGCGTCGCCCCACAGCCGCCGGAAATCCACGGGACGGGCGAACGCGCCGTTCGCCTCCTCGGCCAGCTCGACATACATCCGCGCGTCGCGCACATACCGTTCGCACAGCAGCGGGTCGCCAGGGTGCGGCAGGATCTGATCCACCCCGCGGCCCAGCATGACATCGCCGCCGAGCAGCACCGTCGGCATACCACCATTGTCGATCATCGAGCGCCCGCCCGCGCCGGTGCTTGGACGACAATGGTCGTATGACCGCCGGTGTCGAGCTGCGCGTCTACGCCGAGCTGAACGACTTCCTGCACCCTGACCTCCGGTACACGGCGCAGCGGCGGCCGATGCGTCCGCACCAGACCGTGAAGGACATCGTGGAAGCCGCGGGCATTCCGCACACCGAGATCGATCTGATGTTGGTGAACGGCGTTTCCGTCGACTTCGGCCACCGCCCGCGTCCTGGCGATCGGCTCGCGGTGTATCCGATGTTCGAAACGCTGGACGTCGGGCCGGTAACTCGGGTGCGCGCCCGCCCGCTGCGCGATCCGCGCTTCGTCGTCGACGTGAATCTCGGTGGGCTGGCGCGGCTCATGCGGCTGATGGGACTCGACGCCCGCTGCGAATGGGACGCCGACGACGCCGAGCTCGCCGAGCTTGCGGCCGCCGAGCACCGCATCCTGCTCACTCGCGATCGCGGGCTGCTGGCGCGGCGCGCAGTCACGCACGGCGTCTTCGTGCACGCGGATCGTCCGTTCGAGCAGATCGTCGAGCTGATCCGCCGACTGGACCTGACCGATCGGCTCGCGCCGTTCAGTCGCTGCCTGCGCTGCGGCGGCCTCGTCACCGATGTCGCCAAGGAGGAGGTCCTCGACCGGCTCGAACCGCTCACCCGCCGCTACTACGACGCCTTCCGCCAGTGCGCGGACTGCGGCCGCGTCTACTGGCAGGGATCGCATCAGCGTCGACTCGACGACATGGTCGCCCGAATACGCGCCGCGAGTGGGTAGGTCAGATGCCGTTGACCTGTTGCGCGAGGAACATGTAGCTCTTCTCCTCGACGCGCTGCCTGATGCGCCAGAGCCCGTCGACGCGGGCGAAGGTGTCCAGGTACCACAGCCCACACAGCATGAGGCTCTGCGTGCCGTTCTCGCCCGCGACGAGCATCGGGTTGTGGCACATGGTGCGGGCCGTCGCGGTGTCGCCGTGCACTGTGATCGAGGAATTGCTGACCAGGTGCTGGAAGGCGGGGAAGTTCGGCATGGCGGTGGCGAGGAACTGCTTGGTGGAAGCCAGATCGCCGGCCGGTCCGCCCATCGCCGTGTAATCGATGTGGGCGTCGGCGGTGAAGATCTCGTCGAGCAGGTCCCACTGCCGCGTGTCGACGGCGTGCGAGTACCGAACCATCAGGTCCTGGATCTCGAGCCGGTCCGAAATCTCCTGCAATGACAGCACGGGTGCCTCCGAAGCTCCGATACAGCGGGCGTCGACCCACCCTAGAACACGTTCCTGCCCGGCGCGCGCTTCGACTTTGCTACGACGGTTGCTCGGCGCCGTCCGGACCGGGGGAGTACGGCGAAACGATCGAGGGACTCCAGGTGAAGGGTGGTGCGTCGGGGGCGGGGGATCCGGCGGCCGCCGCGAAGGGCTCGTTGTTTCCGGTGAGCCGCGCGATGGTTCGTTCGAGCGCGGGCAGGATCTCGGTGATCGCCAGATCCTCGTTGGCGAAGCGACCGACGAGGGCGTAGACCATATTGCTCAGGACGAGCCCCACATCGGCGATGTAGTCGGGGTCGATCCCGGTGAAGAGAACGGTCGCGGCGGGCAGGACGGCGTCGAAGCCCTGGGTGTCCAGCCGCTGACCGCCGGGGCCGGAGCGTGCTCGGTAGTAGGCGGTGAGCATTCGAGGGTTGCGTTCCCATGGCTCGAACACGTATCGGACCAGCCGAAGCAGACCGTCGGCCAGCGATTCGTTCTCGCATGGCGGCGCCAGCTCGGTGTAGATGTTGGTGGCCATCCACTGTTCGACCGCCGCGAGGATCAGTTCGTCTCGGGTCGGATACAGCTTGTAGACCGTCGCCAAGGAGACGTGCGCGTGCTTCGCGACAGGGCGCAATTGCACCGCGTCGTATCCGTCGGAGTCGAGCAGCGAGAGCACGGTGTCGATGATCTTGGTTGCCGTCTCGGTTTCACCAGTCCTGGCCACCCGCCAACCGTAATCCAGTCGTCGGACGACCGAGGGCGCCGCACCGCCGAGCCGCCGCGAAACGGGCGGCTCGGCGAAACGCGGTCAGATGCGCGTGCCCACGTCGCGGGCGACGAGGTTGTCCAATGCTCGTTCGGCGACGGCGGCGATGGTCATCGAGGGATTGCAGGCCGCGGTGTTGCCCGGCATGAGCGCACCGTCGAGGACGTAGAGGCCGGGCTGGCCGTGCACCCGGCCGTCCAGATCGCAGACCGCGCCCATGCTCGCACCGCCGAGGGGATGCCAGGTCGACGGAAACAGGGCGTTGGTATCGAGCAGCATCCCGTCGGGTCCGGCGATCTTGTGCACCGCGGGACCGATGTGGTTGTCCTGGATGCCGCGGTCGCCGTGCTCGGGCCAGTGCAGAATCGCGTCGTCGCGGGCCGCGTCGTAGGTGAACGCGCCGCGCCCGTCGCTGACGCCGTAGCCGACCATCATGGTGCTGGCGGGATCGAGCGAGAGCGGTGGGATGGACGCCTGGATCACGGTGTAGGCGGCCCGCGGATCCGCCCAGTTCTTGCTGCCGTAGATCACCGGACCTCCTTGCGGCGCACCGAATTCCGCGGACGGATCGGTCCAGACGTAGATGCGGTCGGCGTTGGTGCCCCAGCCATGACCGAGGCCGTCCGGCAGATCGGGAATCAGCCCCTTCGCTCCGGCGCGGACCAGCAGTCGCGTGGTGTTGAGACTGCCCGCGGCCATGATCAACGCGCGCGTGGTGAGAATCTTGTTCTCGACCACGGCGCCGGTGGTGTCCAAGCGCTGCACGTGCACCGTCCAGCGACCGTCGGGTGCGCGCTCGACATCGGTGACCTCGTGCAGCGTTTCGACTCGCACCAGCCCGGTGGCTTCGGCGGCGGCGATGTAAGTGACATCGACGGAGTGCTTTCCGCCGTTGTTGACGCCCATGGCGCCGTCGCCGTTGGTGTAGGACGCCTTCATCTTCCCGCGCAGCTCGGCGAGCGCGAAATCCCAATCGATCGGCATCGGAATCTTCGACAGCGGCATCCCGGCCCGGCGCACCCGGTCGGCGAAGACGCGCGCCGCCCGGTAGTTCTCGGTCGCGATCAACTCGTCGGGCGCTTCGGCGAGGCCGAGCATCCGCGCCACCCGCGGGTAGTGCACCCGGTTCATGGTCGCCCAGTCGAGCTCCTGCGGAAAATGCGTGTCGAACACCGCTTCCGATGGTTGCAGCGACATGCCCTGGTAGACCAGCGACCCGCCACCGACGCCCGCCGCGCACAATGCCGTCATGTTCACCCCCGGCACCGCCTCCACCAGGCCGGTGTAGCGCTCGAACACCAGCGGCCTGCCGAAGAGGTTCGGACTCGACCGGCACCACAGCAACCGCTTGTCGGGGACGGAGGCGCGAGGAAACGTCTCGGCGTTCGGGCCGGTGGGCCAGCGCAACCCGCGCTCGAGCACCGTCACCGGCACGCCCGCTTCCGCAAGGCGCAGCGCGCTGACTCCGCCGCCGAAACCGGAGCCGACCACCACGACGCGATGGTCTTCGTAGGTCAGCGGGACGGTGTTGACCCGTGCGGCGATCGGGGCGGGCGCACCGAGCGAGCGGACGCCGAGCAGTACCGCGCCCGCCGTGGCGGCACCGGTCAGCATCGACCGGCGCGAAATTACAGTCATCACAAGACCTTCGGGAATCGTTCGGGCGGCGCCAGGGACGCCGATGTCCCTGGCGCCGGGAAATCAGTCGATCGTGCAGCCGGAGACGGGCTTGTCGGCGAGGCGATCGAGGAGGTAGGTGATCGCGTTGTCGGGGCCGAAGCCGTCGATGAGTTCCGGTCCGAAGTGATTCGGGACCGTGGCGCCGGGGAAGATCGGCGGCAGATCGTTGGTGCGGAAGGTGACGGTGGCGCCCTTGGCGCACCAGTCCTCGGCGAGTTGGCGGGCCTGGTTGTAGGGGACCGTGTCGTCGTTGATGCCGCTGGTGATCAGGACCGGCGAGGTGGGCTTCATGGTGCCGACGCGCAGATCGTTCAGCGCCGGACCGGCTTCCGGGATCCCGTGCAGGTGTTCGGTGAGCGATCGGCCGTCGATCGTCATCGAGTTGGTTCGCAGGAACGGGTGATGGGTGATGACATCGCCGATGCACGAGGTGCTGAGCGTGTTCAGCATGGCGTGTCCGGCGGGGCTGGTCACCCGGTCGACCGCCGTGTGCAGATCGGGGTAGCGGGCGAGCATGCCGTTGATGGCGAAGCCGATGGCGCCGCCGATCAGAGCGCCGTCGATGCGTTCCAGGATCTTCGCGAGATCCGCGACGGGACCACCGGCCCAGGTGCCCTTGAGGTTCAGTTCCGGCGCGTAGCTCGGCTGCATCTCCGCCGCCGCGGCCGCCGCGCCGCCGCCCTGCGAGTAGCCCCAGAACACCACGGGGGTTTCCGGTCCGACGCCCGCCAGATGGTTGGCCGCCCGTGCGCCGTCGAGCAGGGCGTGCGCGCCCTCGATGCGATTTGCGAAGGTGTGAATACCGGGCGTGCCGAGGCCGATGTAGTCGGTCACCAGGACCCGGGCGCCCAGCGAGCTCCACACCGCCGACGACGGAAGTTCCTGATTCGCCGACAGTCCCGGCGAGGGGTCGGTGAACAGCGCCATTCCGGTCGAGAACGCCACCGACATCGCGCAGCGGTCGGCTTGGCCCGAGGTACCGGGACCGATGACGACGGTCGGGCGCGGTCCCGGACCCTGCCACGGGCCGGTGGCATCGATGAACGTTCCGGTCACCGCGACCGGCGAACCGTCCTGGAATCGAGTGGTGTACATGACGTGCTGCGCCTGGCCCGGCCATCCCTCGAGGGTCGGCGCGGTCGCGAACAGCGGCATCGGCTGGGTTTTGATGATCGCGCCCGGTCCCGGCGGAATCTGCGCGGGCGGGGTGTAGAAGGCGCTGACCTCGTCGGCCGCCGCTTCCGTGACATCCACTCCGACCCCGGCCACCGCCGTCGCGCAGGCAACGGCCACCGCCGCCGCCATCCGGGCGGCCCGTGATAGCGACCGCCTTCCGTGCACTCGCTGCATCGATAACTCTCCGTGAAGTTCACCCCCCGACGCCGTCGCCGGAGTGTCCTGTGCCGCACCGCGCCGGATGCATGACACCCGTCACAGCCACGACGGACGGTACAGTAACATGGTTACCGGAAGGCGGACATCAGATCCGGTCGCTGCGGAACGTGCCGGGTGACCGCGTAGTCGGTCAGCGCGAAAAGCGATGCGCGCGCGGGGTGTTCCGGTAGCACGGCGAGCGCGTCCGCCGCCCGGTCGGCGTACTCGCGCGCCAGAGCGCGGGTCACGTCGAGCGCTCCGCTCTCCTCGACGATCGCGGCTATCTCGTCGATATCGTCCGCGATCGAAGACCCATCGCGAATCAGCCGCGCCAACCGACCATCCGGCTGGTGCCGCAATGCGGCGAGCATCGAGTGCGTCAGCGCACCGTCGCGCAACCCCGCGAGCGCGGTTTCGTCCCGGGGTTCGGTCACCTCGGTGAGGGTTCGGATATCCTCGGTCAAGCGGTACGCGACACCGAGCGCGCGGCCGTAATCCGCAAGGGCCGCAGCATGTTTCGGATCGGCTCCGGTGGTGAGGGCGCCGAGACGGCATGGCAACTCGAACGCCGACGCGGTCTGCATTTCCATCAGCGACATGTGCTGGTTTTCCGTCATCCGCACGTCGAACGCGTGCCGTCGCTCCCGAATCCGGCCGGTGCACACCCTGGTGACGGCATTCGAGATCAGCTGGAGGGCCGGTTGCCCACCGAGGATGGCCAAGTGCAGCGACTTCGCCATGAGCAGGTCGCTGACCAGAATCGCGAACCTGTTTCCCCAGCTCGAATGCGGTGTCGAGGTGTTCTCGACGCCGAGCTGGACCAACGCCGCCAAGGCGCCGAGTTCGACCGAGGCGCCGAGTTCGATACGAGCGCCGGCGCCCCGATCGCCGAAACAGCTTGTCAGCAAAAGCAACAGTGCGGGGCGCAACGGCACGCCCGGTTCGCCCCGACCCGAGGTGACCAGGCGGGCGAGGAAGGGCCACTCGTCACGGACGGCGCTCGTCATGAGGTCGCCGACACCGAGCAGATCGGCGCGTACATCCATACCGGGGGCCATCAGTGCGGCCACGTCATCGATCGAGCGGTGAGCCCGGAGCTCACCGAGCCCTTCCGGCAGAAGCACCGCGCGGCGACACAGCGCGAACGGCACGCGCTCGCTGTCGAACGTGCTCTCGAGCACCCGCCAGACGAATTGGTAGCGATGCGACGATCTGCGGCCCGCCGCGAGCCACCCGGAATACGAATGTTCCAGCAGTAGCGCGTAATCCAGCAGATCGGGTCGCAGGGGATCGCGGACCAACGCCCGGTCGACGACCTCGGCCGCGGTCCTTCCCGACTCGAGCGCGTAACTGATGCCCTCGCCGGTGAACGGGTTCACCAGGCCCGCCGCGTCACCGACGAGCAAGATCCCGTCGGCGACACAGCGGTCGGGGGAGAAGTCGAGCCGAAACGGCGCGGCGGCCCAGCCGCCGCGCAACCGGCCGTCGGCGAACGCCGCCCGGCTCCCGCGCAGGCGAGTGACGAAGCTGTGCAACACGTCCTGCGCGCGGTGTTCATAGCCGGGGCCGAACAACCCGACGCCGATGTTCGCCTCCTTCGCGCCGGTCGGGTTGATCCAGCCGTACGAGGGCAACAGGTCTCGCCCGCCGACGTCGTCGAGCGGCAGGAAGATCTCTTGCCGGTCCAGCATCCCGTCGAGCTCGGTCAGATAGCCGCGGATGCCGATGCCGAGATCGCCCTCGCGCAGCAGACCGGCCGTGCGTGCCAGCCGCGATCGTGCTCCGTCGGCCGCGATCACCACGGACGCTCGGACGTCGATGAGGCGGCCGCGACGGCCGACCCGTACCCCGACGACCCGCCCGCTCTCGATGATCGGCGCGGTGACCGCGGCCTCCTCCCAGAGTTCGGCGCCGACGGCAACGGCGCGAGCGCAGATCGCCTCGTCGAGCACGACGCGCGGCACGACCAGGCAGTGACTGTCCGCACCCCGGTAGGCGGCGTAGTCGAAATCGCGCCAGCCACGACCACGCATGTGTATCCGCGCACCGCGCATCCGTTGCGCGGGTGGCAGCGAGTCGAGGACGCCCATGTCGGCGAGGATCCGAACCGCGCGCTGCGTCAGCGCGTCACCACATACCTTGGCGCGCGGAAAGCGCTGCGCCTCGAGCAGCAGGACTCGGCGTCCTCGAACAGCGAGATGGTAGGCGGCGGCGCATCCCGCGGGTCCCGCGCCGACCACCACCGTGTCGTACCGGCTCCGTGCGCTCATCGCGTCCGACTCAGGGTGTGCCTTGCCAGATCGGCGAGCTCGTCCCGACCGGGAAAGGGTGGCAATTCAGCCAGCGCAGCGGCCGCCCGACGGGCGCGCTCCCGTGCCAGCTCACGCGTCGAGTCGACGGTGCCGCTCGCGCGGACCAGCGCCGCCGCTTCGGCCGCCTCGGCACCGGTGAGTTCCTCGTGGCGCAACAGCGCCGCCAGCCGTCCACCGGGGTCCTGCCGCAGCGCGAGCAGAACCGCGTGCGAGAACACGCCCGCTCGCAGATCGGCGCCGGTCGGCTTGCCGAGACACGCCGAGTCTCCGACGAGGTCCAGCAGGTCGTCGGTGAGCTGGAACGCGACGCCGAGCTCCCGCCCGAACTCGGCGAGGCCACGGATATGGGCGGGATCGCACCCGGCCAGATCCGCGCCGAGCCGGCACGGCAGCTCGAACAGCGTGGCGGTCTTCATCCGCAGGATCTCGAGATGTTCGTCGGCGTCGAGGTTCGTGTCGTACACGTGCTCCGTCTCGCGGAGCTGACCGCGGCACACCGTGAAGGCCGCTTCGGTCACGGCGGAGGCCGCGGCCTGCGGAAGGCGCGCGAGTACGGCCATCGCGCACGCGAGCACGTGCGTTCCTGTCGTCGCCGCGTCGGTGTTGCCCCAGCGCGAATTCACGCTCGGCGCTCCGCGTCTGGTCGCCGCGCCATCCATCACGTCGTCGTGCAGCAACGACGCGACGTGCAGGAGTTCGATCGCGGCAGCCGAGTCGACGAGCACCTCTTCGGCGGCACAGCCGAGACTCGCGCAGAGGAAGAGCAACCGCGGGCGAAGCCGCTTGCCGCCGTGCCGAATCAGCTCGCCCGCCATGCGGTGCAGGCCGGGGTCCGGCGCGGCCACGGCGACGCGCATGGCGTCATCGAGCCGCCCTTCCCATCCGATGTGGTCCGAAAGCGACACGGTCTCAGAGGAATTCGTCGCGAAGCTCGTCGAGTTGGGTGCGCAGCCGCGCCGAGGAAAAGGCGAGTTCGGCGAATCGGACGAAGAAGCCGTAGCCGTTGTGCAGGTCACCGGCCGGAGCCCGGACGATGACGTCGCCACGGAAGTACGCCTGCAATGGGGTGAGGCGGCCGCCCGCGATCGACATCGCGGCCTCCCGATAGATCGCGCCGTGGATCATCTCGCCCTCTCCGAGCCCCGGTTCGATCACGACGTCGCCGCCGCCGACCCGTACGTGGATCCGGCCGAAATCGAGCACAGCGACGTTCGCCTTGCGGCCGTCGAACTCGCCGACCATCTCCTGGAACTCCGCCGGGTTCTCGGTACGGAAGCTCGTGACACCCCGCCGCACTTCGTTCGCCAGCGTCCGATCTCGGTCGGTGACGCTGGTGGCGCGGGGCGCGAAATCCTCTTCCATGAAACGCCTCTCGTCGTTGGAGCGGTTGTGTGGCGCGCCGTCAGGGCGGCGACGGCGTGGCATCGACCGCCGCCCGTGCGTCGACCCTGCCGTACCAGACGATCGGTATCGGTCCCGGCGTGGTCGTGACGATGAGCGTTTTGACCGTGCCGGGCGCCACGGTGTCGTTCTTGTCCAACATGAGCGCCGCGACGCCGGCCACATGCGGTGTCGACATGCTTGTGCCGGATTTGTTGATGATGCCGGGTGCGACCACGGCCGCCGGGTTCCCGGTGCCTGCCGCCCGGGTAGATGCGATGGCCACGCCCGGCGCCGCGACATCCGGCTTCGGCCTACCGTCCGGCGTCGTGCCGTGGCTGGAGAAGTCCGCGATCACGTCGGCATCGTCGGTCGCGCCGACGGTGACGACGTTGCGCGCGTTGCCTGGACAGCGGATCTTCGTGGCGTAATCCCCCCAGAAGTCGACGCCTTCGTTGCCCGACGCGGCGACGACGACCACGCCGAGGTTCACCAGATTGTCGGCGGCGGTGCAGAGCACGCAGTTGCCGCTGGGGCAGAACCACGCGCCGTCGCGGTGCGAGAATCCCCAACTGTTGCTCGCGATGTCGGCCCCGGAGGTCGCCGCCGCGGTCAATCCGGCGGTGGCCCACGCGGGACTCGAACTGCCAGTCGTATCCATGATGCGGATGTCGATGATGGCCGCCCCGGGAGCGATTCCCCGAAATGTCGCGTCCTGGCTCGCGACGATTCCCGCGCAGTGGGTGCCGTGGCCCCGGTCGTCGCGGTTGACCGCCGTGCCGGTCACATCCTGTTGCGGGCCAACGACGCCCGCGAGCGCGGGATGGGCGCCGTCGACACCGGTGTCGACGATGGCCACGGAGATACCGGCTCCGGTGGTTCCGGCGGGCACCACCACATCCGCACGGATACGCGGGCGGCTGACATCGAGTGTCTCGGTATGGCGCAGCTTGTTGCTCATGATGCTGCCGACGTCGTCGCGCGCCGCGATCGCGAGCACTTCGGACGAGGTGAGCGTGGCCAGCACGCTGTGGGTCAGCCAGAATTCCTCTTGGATCTCGATGCCTCGGCGCTCGAATTCCGTTCGGATGCCCCGCAACGCGATGTCGGCCTCGGCGCGGCGCACGTCGATCGCCCGCGCCCGTTCCGCTTTCGGGACGGCACCGCCCCGCGCCATGGCTCGGCCGGACGTCAGATTGATCATGACCTCGTGCACCGGCTCTTCGTTCGGAGCCGGCGCGCCGGTCCAGGTCGCCAGCTTGTTGTCCGCACGCTCGGCGAGGATCGTGCCGACAACCCACGAATCGATCTTGCGCACCGCCGCCCCCGCGCTCGCCATCAACTCCTCGAGCTGGGCTTTGCGTCTGGTCTGCACGTACCAGTCGAACTGCGCACGGCTACGTTCAGCGGCGGACAGACCATCCTGCCCGAACGGCGAGGACATCCCGGCTCCTCTCAGTGCCCGGTCACGACCTCGGCGTCTCGCGGCGAATCCAGCACAATCTCCCGGACTTCCGCATGATTGGCGACCGCGACCAGCGGTGGTATCGATATCCGAGCTGCGACAGCATGGTTGAGCCAGAACCGACGGATCTCACGTCCACCCGCCGCGACAAGTGTATCGACTACCGCCTCGGCCCGACGGTCGAACGCTCGACGCGATTCCTCGGCGATCTCGCCGCGCCCCGCGGGCGGCTGGTCGGCGCTGGGCGCGAGGACGACCAGCACCGCGACCTCCGCGGGCGGTCCGTCCACGATCGCCCGCTGAAGTGCGGGATCGAACTTCGACCAGATGTTCGGCGGTATCCACTCGGTCATCGTGTGGCCCCTGGTTCGGGTGTCATGGCGCCTCGGGTGCGGGCCGCGATGCTCGGCACGCCGTGCGGATTTGCGTCAACCGCAACAGAACGGGTCGTCACACGGATCGAATTTCGCGATTCCCGTCCGTCGCCACTGTGGTCGGGCATTCAGCTCGGGGCGCGTCATCCCTTCAGTCTGCTGGACCGAACCGCGCCAGCACAGCGGCGCCGGAGACCGGACGAGAAACGCCGCCGCCACCCGATGCTCGGGTTCGGCGGCGGCGCGATCCGGTCGAATCAGACGCGATTGGGCTGCCAGGTCGTGACGGCCCAGATCACCACGACGTCGAGTGCGATCACCAGCACCGACCACCACGGGTAGTAGGGGAGCCACAGGAAGTTTCCGAGCAGGGACAACCCAGCCAGAATCACCGCGACCACCCTGGCCCAGGCTTGGCCCGCCATCAATCCGACCGACGCGAGCACCAAGAGGATGCCGAGGATCAAATGCACCCAGCCCCAGCCGGTCGTGTTGAACTGGTAGATGTACTCGGGCCCGGTCACGTAGATCTCGTCTTTGGCGATCGCGGAGATTCCTTGCAGGATCGACACGATGCCGGTGATCATCAGCAGGAATGCCGCGCCGATCGACGTTCCGGCCGCGACGGCCTGACTGACGGGATAGTCGTTGGTTTCGGTTGGCCTGGCCATGGGTCACACCTCCGCTTGGCGATTCCAAAGGGTATGAGCTGGACGGTATTTCGAGTGTTTCCGGATACTTTTCCGAATTCGAGCCGGTATTCGAGACCAGGGATCACACACGCCATTGTGTGTGATCCAGACCACAATATCATCCATGTGTTTCGCCTCTTCTCTCCCGTTCGGTGCGGTGTCGGCGCACACTGAAGGGGAGTGCTTCCGGATGGACAGGCGGCGGGCGGACAGGCAGCCGCGAATTGTGTCGCGTTTTCACCATGATCGAAGGAGCGCTTGTGAACGCGTATCCAGCTATTGCCGAGCACGGCATCATCGGCGATTTGCAAACCGCGGCGTTGGTCTCCTCGGCGGGGACCATCGACTGGTGGTGCACGCCCAGATTCGATTCACCGAGCATTTTCGCCTCGCTGCTGGACAGCGAGCGCGGCGGTTTCTGCCGGTTGGCGGTGGAATCCGCCGCCGAGAACGTTCGCCAGTTGTATCTGCCGGACACGGCCATTCTCGTCACCCGATTCATGCAACCGGACGGGGTGGGCGAAGTCGGCGATTTCATGGAACCGATCCGGGAGCCCGTACCCACCGACCGACACCGGCTGGTGCGAGTGGTCCGCGTGGTGCGCGGAACCCTGACGTTCACGCTGACCTGCCGCCCCCGGTTCGACTACGGCAGGGCCGAGCACACGCTGGAACAGCGCGGCGAACAGGCGGCGGTCTTCCACGGGCCGGATACCGACCTGCATCTGCAAGCGACCGATCCGGTGACGTTGCACGCCGACGACGGCGACATCACGGCACGTTTCACGCTCTCCCAGGGCGAGACCGCGGTGGTGGTCTTGACCAGCACGGCGAGCGAAGGGCCCGCCCCCGCAGCCCCGGAGCGCGACGACACCATCGCCGATCTCGATAGGTGTCGCCGCTTCTGGCAGTCCTGGCTGCGTTCGTCCACGTATCGGGGCCGGTGGCGGGACGAGGTCAACCGCTCGGCGATCACCTTGAAGCTGCTGACCTATCTGCCGACCGGCGCACCGATCGCCGCGGCGACCATGGGCTTGCCGGAACAGGTTGGCGGCGAACGCAACTGGGACTACCGATACACCTGGATCCGGGACGCCTCGCTGTCGGTGCGGGCGCTGATCGATCTGGGCTTCACCGAAGAGGCCTACGCCTTCCGGCGCTGGCTGCGCGACCGTCTCGACGCGGGCGACACCGCCTCCGGTGAGCCGCTCCAGATCATGTACCGGATCGACGGCGATCCGCGACTGGAGGAAGAGATACTCGACCACTGGGAGGGCTACCGCGGATCCGCCCCGGTGCGGGTCGGCAACGCGGCGGCCGACCAGATTCAGCTCGACATCTACGGCGAGGCCGCCGACGCCATGGCGCAGTCCTCGGACATCGGCGGCATCTGGGGATGGCGGGTGTTCGCGAATCTGCTGGACTGGCTGACCGAGCACTGGGACAGGTCCGACGAAGGCATCTGGGAAACCCGCGGCGGCCAACAGGAATTCACCTACAGCCGACTGATGACCTGGGTCGCCTTCGATCGAGGTATCCGGCTGGCCACGGAGTATTCCCGGCCCGCGGATGTGGCGAACTGGACGCGGGCGCGGGACGCGGTCTTCGCCCAGATCGTCGATCGTGGCTGGAGCGAGAAGCGGCAGGCGTTCGTGCAGCACTACGCCACGGACGTACTCGACGCGTCGCTGCTGCTGATGCCGAGGATGGGTTTCCTATCGCCCCGGGATCCGGCATGGCTGAGCACCCTCGACGCCATGGACGGCGAACTGGTCAGCGACAGCCTGGTCTACCGCTACGACCCGGCGGCGTCCCCGGACGGCCTGCGCGGCGTCGAAGGCACCTTCAACCTGTGCAGCTTCCTCTACGTCGAGGCGCTCGCCCGCTCGGGCCGGTTGACCCAGGCCCGCTACGCGTTCGACAAGATGCTCACCTACGCCAACCACGTTGGGCTCTTCGCCGAGGAGATCGGTCCCTCCGGCGAGCAGCTCGGCAACTTTCCGCAGGCGTTCACCCATCTGGCGCTCGTCGCGGCGGCCATGGCGCTCGACGAGCAACTCGACCGCGCCGAAGCCGGGTTGGCGACGACGACCGGATAGGCGAGCAGGCCGATGGCCGATACCGGTGCGCTCAGCCCACCCCGCGGGGTGCTGGTTCCGCTGGCGCTGGCGCAGTTCATCTGTAGCTTCGCCGGTTCCAACATGAACGTGATGATCAACGACATCAGCACCGACCTGAACACCACGGTGCAAGGTGTGCAGACCGTCATCACGATCTTCCTGCTGGTAATGGCAGCCCTGATGATCCCCGGCGGGAAGATCACCGACCGGTACGGTCGCAAACGCTGTTTCATGGTGGGTCTGGCGATCTACGGCATCGGCGCGGTGCTGAGCGCGCTCGCACCGGGGCTCGGTGTGCTGATCCTCGGCAATTCGATCCTGGAAGGCATCGGCACCGCGCTGCTGATTCCGCCCGTCTACATCCTGACCACGCTGTTCTTCACCGAAACCACCTCCCGCGCAAGGGCATTCGGCGCGATCATGGCGATGGGCGGGATCGGCGCCGCGGCCGGACCGCTGCTCGGGGGACTCATCACCTCGGGGATCGGCTGGCGCGCGGCCTTCGCGTTCCAAGCGCTGGTGGTCGCGACGATCGTGCTGCTCGGCCGCCGCATCGTCGACCCGGTACCCCCGGACCCGACCGTGCCGTTCGACGTCGTTGGCGCCGTGCTTTCGGCGGTCGGGCTGGTGCTGCTCGTCATGGGAATCCTGGCCGCCGACAACGACATCCGGCTCATGCTCGTGCTGATCGTGGCTGGCGCGGTGGTGCTGGTGTTGTTCTTCGTCTCGATCCGCGCGAAGGAAAGGGCAGGCCGCGTGCCGTTGATATCGACAAGCCTGTTCCGCAACCGCACATCCAACCTCGGCCTCGTCACGCAGAACATCCAATGGCTGCTGTTGATGGGGACCTCGTTCGTGGTCGCCGCGTACCTGCAAGTCGTCCGCGGCTACAACGCCATCGAGACCGGCGTGATCTTCACCGCGGCCACGGTGGGGCTGCTGGTGACCTCGCTCGGCGCGGCACGGCTGGCGCGCAGACGCGCGCAACGCACCCTGATCATCGCGGGATTCCTGGTGACCATCGTCGGCATCGGCGCACTACTGGCGCTGGCGGGCCGCTTCGAAAGCCCCTGGGCGTTGGCGCCCGGGCTGCTGCTGATCGGCGTCGGCCTCGGCGTCATGTTGACGCCGTCGGTCGATATCGTCCAGTCCAGCTTCGGCGAGGACCAGCAGGGCGAGATATCCGGATTGTCGCGCTGCGTCTCGAATCTGGGTTCCTCGCTCGGTACCGCCATCGCGGGCACCATCCTGGTCGCGGGTCTGTCGAGTCACGCCTACGCCGCCGCGATGACCACCCTCGCGCTCATCGGCATAGCCGGATTCCTGGCCGCCACGGCGCTGCCCCGACAGGACGCGGCGCATCTCGCCGGAGCGTCCGGTGCGGGCTGAGGGCAACGTGTCGTCGAGCCCGCACGCGCTGCTACACGGTCCGCTGTTCTCGCGCACCAGGCCGCTGGATCGCGAGAACGCGGCGAGCCGCATCAGCGCCTACATCTACGGCAACGTCCTGGTTCTGGCGGCGCTGGTACCGATCACCACCAGCGCCAAGCACGTCGGAATCCTGGTGGTTCTCGGAACGGCGTTGTCCACGTTCGTCGCGCACGTTTTCGCCGAAGCCGTCGGCTACAGCGTGCGCCATCGAAGTCGATCGACGCGGGCCGAGATGGTGCACGAATTGCGCAATTCCGTCCCGATTCTCAGTTCGGCGGTACTGCCGTGCGTCGTTCTGGCGACCGGCTGGCTCGGGTGGCTCGAGCCGAGAACCGCCCAAATCGCCGCGGAACTGGCCGTGCTGGTCCGCATCGGGGGCATCGTGTTCGTCATCGGCCATCTCAACGGCGAGCGCCCGAACCGGGCATCCGTGTTGACCGCGGCCTTCCTGACGGTGGTCGCCGCGACCGTCGTCATCGTCAAGATCCTGCTCACCCACTGAGGATGCGCGCCTTTTCCGCTTCGAACTCCGCGTCGGTGAGCACGCCCTGCGCTTTGAGTTGGGCGAGTTCTTTCAGTGCCGTGATTCGGTCCATGTCGGCGCCGCCGCTCGGCGGCGGTGCGGGTGCGGCAGGTGGTGGCGCATATTGCGCGTACGGGTCGGGCTGTGCCTGCTCCTGCGCCGCCCAGCGCTCTCCCTGACGACGGGAGACCCGGTTCGATACGGCGGTCGCGGTTCCGGAAATCACGGCGGTGCGGGCTACGCCGCGCAGCAATCCTGGCATGAGACTCTCCCTATCGACTTTCCGTCTCGAGCAGATCGAGCGACGACAGCAGGCTCTGCATCGGAATGCGCCCGGAAGCGACGAGCTGGGCGCCGTTGCGACGCAGCGCGGACGCGAAAGGCGCTGCCCACCTGTTCTCGTAGACCAAGATCGCGGCCGAGCACCCCGGTTCCAGGGCCGCGCCCGCTTCGGCGTGATCGGTCTCGTCGAGCAGTCCCGATCTCGCCTCGGCGAACAGGGTGATGTCGACGTCCCCTTCGAGGCCCATGTCGGCGATGTCGATTCCGGCGAGGGAGCCGTCGGCATCCTTCCGAACGAACGCCAGATCCAGCACTCGAATGATGCCGCGCTCGACGAGGTCGGCCAGCAAGGGCAGCGCCGAACCGTCCGGAGGCCGATCGGCGGGAAATTCGATCACGAGATAATCGACCGGGCCTAACGCGTCGATATCGGTTTCGGTCACGGTAAATCCTCTTTCTGTCCGAGAAAGAGCCGTAATTGCCTGGCTCGCTTACAGATCGCTCTCGACCTGGCGAACAGCTGGAGCCGACGTGCGTGGTCGAGATCGATCTCGAATTCACCGACGTACGTGGTGTTACTCTATAACCTGCCTGTCGTCCGAGAAACAGTGAATTCGATAAAGGCATCGCGACCGCACCGACGTCGCCCCCTGTGCCCGAACCCATTCCAGGAGTTGGGGATACCGATGGATGCCAACGCGCCCGGCGAGCGGCTGAGCGCCGACGAACGCGCCGAACTCGACCGTCTTCGCGCGGAGGTTGCCGCGTTGCGAGCGGAGGCTCGCGGCCGCGTACGGCCGCGGCGCCACGCGTGGCGCTGGACCGCCGTGGCGGTCTTGGCGGTGCTGGTCGCCGCGCTGGCGATCACGACGGTGCTGGCCAGGTACGTGCGCAGCCAGATCCTCGACACCGACCGGTACGTGTCCACGATGGCGCCCCTGGCCTCCGATCCGGCTGTGCAGAACGAGGTCGCGAACTCGCTCACCGACGAGATCTTCGCCCGCGTCGACATCGAAGGCATGACCGCGGACGCGCTCGCCGCCCTGACCGAGGCAGTACCCGCGGTCGAGAACCGGCCGCGCGTCGACCGCGCGGTCGAAGGGCTCGCGCCGGTGATCGCTCAGCAGACCCGCGACTTCGTCCACGAGACGGTGCTTTCGTACGTGCGCAGCGACCAGTTCGAGGATCTGTGGCTGCGAGCCAACCGCGCCGCCCACACGACGGTGGTGGCGGTGGTGACCGGTCAGGTCGGCCCCGAGTCGGTGACCGTCGACGAGAACGGCACCGTGAGCATTTCACTGGGAACGGCGATCGAGAACGTGAAGGCCCGGCTGCTCGATCGCGACTTCACCTTCGCCGAGAAGATCCCCGCGGTCGACAAACAGTTCGTGTTGTTCCGTTCCCCGGAGCTGGTCCGGGCACAGCGTGCGGTCGACAACCTCGACAAAGCTTCGGCGGTGCTGCCGTGGGTGACGATCGCGGCCGCCGTGGCAGCGATCGCCGCGGCGCCCGCGGGCGGCCGCAGACGCGCCCTTGCCTTCATCGGTCTCGCGCTCGCGGTGGGCATGCTGATCCTCGCCATCGCGCTGATCGTCGCCCGGGCACTGTATCTGGAAGGGACGCCCGCCGACGTGCGTTCACCGGAGGCGGCCACCGCGATCATCGACACCGTGCTGGCACCGCTGCGGACCGCGCTGCGCGGAGTCGCCGTGCTCGGCCTGGCGATCGCGCTCGGCGCTTACCTCACCGGAGGTTCGGCCTCGGCCATCGCGCTGCGCCGTCGATCCGGGCGCGGCATGGACGCGGTGCGGCACTTGCGGCGATCGCGGCCGCCGAACGTGGTGGAACGGTGGGCTTTTCGAGCTCGCACGGCGCTGCGCTGGACGATCATCGGCATCGCCGCGCTCGTGCTGGTGTTCTGGCCCTATCCCACCGGACTCGTGGTGGTGTGGGTCGTCCTCGGCGCGCTGGTGGCGTTGCTCGCGCTGGAACTGTTGATTCGTCCCGCTCTCAGCTGGCAGCATGTCGAGGCCACGGCGCGATCCGACGCGTGACCCGCGCGGCTCGTCCTCGGCGATGGCGGAGATGCGCTGGATCGCGGGGGAGTCGGCGGCTACGTCTGTGGCCGATCGTCGGTGACCGGTCCGCGGAGGTACCGACCGAGCGGTGACTCGTCGAGGGCGAGTGCTTTGGTGATCGTCGCGGCGCCGACGACGACCGCTGACAGCACGAACAGCCAGCTGATCGAGGTGAACACCGGCCCGAGGAGTCCGAACCTCGTGTACGCGGTTTCCGTGATCCTCGGCAGCACGAGCCGCCCCGCTGCTCGGACAACGGTCAGACCCGAGGCTGTGAGGGCTCCTGTCATCCACAGCACACGGCCGGACAGCTTCCCCATCGTGAGCAGGTAAGGGCTGAGAGTCCAGACGATCATCCAGATCGCCAGCTCGCCCGCGATGGCGAGAGGCACGCCCACGTAGCGCAGCCCGGTCAGTTCCCGAATCGCGCCGATCAGTACGACCGAGAGGGCCACGAGCAGGAGAACGACGAGCCATCGCCATGCGTTGCGCACGCCGATCGACGGCACGTGCCAGATCTTCCCGTATACGCGCGCCAGCGCTTTGGCGAACGAAAGTGCGCTGATGACGACCATCAGCAATCCGACGACACCGAAGGCCGCGAAAGTGGGATCGGTGACCGTGAAGGTGCCCACCCCGGACACGAGCATGGTCGTGTCGAAGCCGAGCTGGTCGTTGATCGCAAGGGAGGCCAGATCCCAATAAGGGAGGAAAGACCCGGCGATCAGCACCGGCAAAACCGAAGTGAAGATCTGGGCCGCGAGGGTCATCGATCGGTCGACGATCTCGATCTCGACGCACCCGTCGACAATTCTCCGGACGGTGCCGGGCCAACCGCTCGCCGATTCCGTGCGCGCGGCGAGGGTCCTCGCCAGCGTGCCGAACAATTTCGTCGACCGCATATCTCGACTCAACCGCAACCCCGGTGTGTTGTCACCACTTCCATGCGGGTTCGGTGCGTTCACTTCATGAGCGCGACGTTGCGCCAGAGATTGGCGAGGCTTTCGGTTCCGCCGAACAGGGTGGTGAAGTTGGTGGAGTCGATCATGACGATGTCGCCCGCGCGGTGGTCGGTGGGCGGCAACCAGATCAGGGTGTTGAATTCGGTGTTGCCTTCGGCGGTGAAGGGGTGGGGTCGGTCGAGGTCGATGGGTTGACGGGCGAGCAGCCGCACGGAATCGCTCGCGGGCGCGGTGAGGTGATAGTGCGGGAGGTGGGGGTGGAAGTTGAACGTGGTGACGTCGTCGAGCAGGTGCAGGGCGTCGAGGTCGCGGAATGTGGTAAGTGGCGCAATGGATTTCGTGTCTTCGACGACGGCGGGACGAAGTCCGTACATGTTGCGCACCGGAACGTCGAGGGCTTCCATCAGTGAGCGGGTGTAGGCGCTGAACCGTTGTTGGCGCGGCACCAGCGGGTCGCCGTGGTGCTCGTATTCGACTTGGCGTTGCCCGAGGTCGTCGGTGCAGCCGACGTCGTGGTGTGGCGCAAGGATCAGACAGGTGCCTTCGCGGCGCAACCACTGCTCGATGGCCGCGATCTCGTCGGGCTTGGCCGCCGCCTGACCGAGTACGTGGTCGAGACCGAAGACCATGAGGGTGTCGGTGTCGGCGAGGACGCGTTCGTCGATGGGCAGCTCGAACCCGGCTTGATCGATGCGCTGGAAGACCGCGACGGGATGGCCGGTGGCCTCTTGGGCGAGCTCCTGGAAGGCGAGCGTGGAGCGGTGGAACAGCTCCAACGTTCCCGCGATGCCCTGCAGGAAGTGGGCGGCGTCGTACTCGGGTGTCTCGTAGGCGGGCCAAGTCGCCTGGCGCACTTCGGTCATGGTGGAGAAGCGGTTGTCCAGCGCGGCGGGGTCGCGCTGGGCTTCCCAGGGATAGCTCCAGGTCCAATAGATGCTCAGGCGGCGTCTGCCGGGAGTGTAGAGGCGTGGCAGCTGGGATTGGTTGTAGGTGCGCGCCGCGGTCATGGTGCTACCTCGCTGTCGGTTCGGGTACAGAGGTAACGCAGGGCGCGAAGACCCGGCAGGAAGAAGTACGCGCCACCTCTGAGAGTCGTGAACGCCGGTAATCCCTTGATGGTTCGGCGGATCGGGCGTTTGGGAATCTTGTATTCCAGGGTGCCGTCTTGATTGCCGATGATCGGGTCCCGCTCGTTGCCGAGTTCGCGGAAGGTCTTGTCGTTGACCCAGACGTTCTGGGCGAACTCGAACTGGCGCACCAAGCTCGCGCACAGCACGAAGGCCGCGATTCCGCGCTCGGCGCCGTCGTCGGAAACGCCGTCCGGTAGGTGCGGTCCGTAGGTGGCGCCGCGGCGGATAAGGCGCCTGCGTCGCACGTTCACCGCGGTGTCGCGCGGATTCATTCTGCGGATGTGCGAACCCAGTGGCGCCGCATAGCCATAGGGGTCCGTCCGTTTGTAGTCGAAGTCGTTGTTGCGCTTCATATCGGCCCCGAGTTCGGGATCGTCCTTCTCGGGGGCGAGCACCAAAGGAGCGCCGCTGCGCCAGCGCCCCATCAGTTTCGCGGCGAGCAATTCTTGTTCCTCGGGGGTCTCGGCGTGCTCGGCCAAGAAGTCGCGGAATCGCCCGACGTGTTCCTCGAGGCGCCGGTAGGCCAGGTAGCTGCCGTTGCGCGACAACACCTCCGGCCGCGGCAGTTCCACCGGGGGACCGTCTTCGTCGGGATATCCCAGGATGAACTCCCCGGCTTTGATCGGTGCGCCCGAGCCGGGCGTCGGCTGCTCGCCCGAGCCCTCGATCACCGGCTGCGACAACCGATCGCGGTAGCCGAAATGGTCGTGCGCGTACTCCAACGGCGGGACCGCCCCGACGTCCAGCGACGACAGCACCGTCACTCCGGCGCAGTCGGCGACCAGTCGATCGTGCGCCCGCACCCAGCGATCCCGTTCGGCGTCGTCGACGGCGAAGAGGATCGCGATCGCGTGCAGGTCGTCGCCCGCCAACCCGCCGACCCAGTGGTCGGGGTGCGCGAGCCCGGTGTCACCGAGGATGCCCGCCCGCGCCGCCATGCCTTGCCGGAACTCCTCGGGAAACGTCGCCAGCGACTGCTCCGGCACGCCGAGTGCGCGCAGCCCGGTCCAGGTGAACGCGAGTGTCACCCAGCGGCGCTCGGTGGCTACGGAGCGCCGCGCGGCGGCCGCCGAGGCCACCTGGTCGACCATCGCCGACAACCACGCCCGCCCACCGTCACCACTGGCGAAGGACAGGAACTCGTAGCGTCCGGCCAGCGCGGGGACGCGGGTGAGCACCAGGTGCTGGATATCGTCGAGTTCGAGCATCACCGAACCTCGCGGTGCTACTGCATTTGGTCGAGCATGCCGGAGAACGCTGCCTTGACGCGCAGTGCCTTCTTGATCTCGTCCGCGGTCACGTACGGGTACTCGCCGTACTCCAGGAAGCTCGGGAATTGATGCTCGCGGAAGAACTTCACGACCGCTTCGGTATTGGTCTTCCAGTCCTCGGGAAACCCCTCGAGGTTCACGAACACGGTCGTGATACCCGTCGACAGGAACAAGGCGATGGCGTCCTCGACGTACCTGTCGAAGTCGGTGTCGAAGATCCCTTGGTACTGGAAACACAAGCCGTCGCCGATGTCGAACAGCACCCACCGCAGGTAGTGCAGCCGCAGCGGCGCCAGAACGGTGGGGTCTTCTTGGACCGTGGCCGCGAGCTGTTTGCCGTACTCCCGGATCGCGGTCTCCCGCCCGGGTTTGACCTTCGCGATGATCGAGAAGCCGTAATTGGCCGGTGTGCGTGGGAATATCGGCCCGTACCTGCCCTGCTCGAGATCGAAATAGCCTTCCTTCGGGATGGCCATCGCCGCAGGCTTGGACCAATCCCCGTCACCTGTGGTCATATCCGCCTCCGTCTCCAGCGATGTGGGCGGGAAGAAGCAGACCGCTCTCCAGCGGCACGCTTGCGAAGAAGTGGTCCGCACAACGGCCGATCCGACCGCCCCGCGGCGGTATTCACACGGCGATTCTACCGTCATGATCATCTGCGATCGTGCTCTTTGCCGGTACCCGCACTCCGCACGCGGTCATCCCGGCCAATGGCTCCTACTCACGTTCCATTTGCTCGGCAATTTCGTCGAACGCTGGCGCCGACGTCGTTGTGCGCCTATTTTCGAACCACACTCGTGAGCTGTCGACGACGCACGGACAACCGCAAAGAAAACAGGAGTTCGTTTTCGCCCGGAAGGCCGACCGGCGGTCCAATTCGCTCCGCGGTCGGATTCCACGGCTGGCAACGATACGGAAGAGATCCGCCCGAGGAGGTTCACAGCATGGATTCGTTCTGGGATTACGTGTGGTACACGATCCTCGTGTTCGCCTTCGTGGCGTACCTGATCGTGCTGTTCCAAATTCTCGTGGATCTGTTCCGCGACCACACAACCTCCGGCATCGCCAAGGCCGTGTGGGTGATCGCCCTGATCTTCTTGCCGTACCTGTCGGCGCTCGTGTACCTGATCGTCCGCGGGCGGGGCATGGCGCTGCGCGCGCAACAGGCGCAGGCCGAGGCGAAGCAAGCCACCGATCAGTACATCCGGCAAGTCGCGGGTAAGTCGCCCGCCGAGAGCATCGCCGACGCCAAGGCCCTCCGCGACTCCGGTGTCATCACCGACGCGGAATTCGAACAGCTGAAAGCTCAGGCCCTTGGCGGTACCGTTTCGGCACCCAATACGCCGACCGGTCGGTGACCGCGGGGTTCAGCCCGCGATCCAGGGCCGCAGTTTCTCCGGATTCCGGATCGCCCAGATGCGAGTGATCCGGCCGTCGGCGATGTCGAAGGCATAGACCGACACGATGGTGCCGTCGAGCTGCGCGACCAAGCCTGGCTGACCGTTCACCGTGCGCTCCAGCAGGGTTACCGCTGGGCCGTTGGCGGCGATCTCCATCCAGGCGTGGGCGATCCGCTCGCCGCCGATGATCGGTTCGCGGAAGGCCTGTGCCCGGCCGCCGCTGTCGGCCGTCGCGGTCGCCCGCGGATCGAGCAGGCCGATCAGCGCCTCGATGTCGCGTGTCTCCCAAGCTCGTTTGAAATCCCTGACCACATCGGCGCGCTGGGCCACCGACGGACCCTGCGATGTCCGGATGCGGCGGCGGGCGGAGGAGGCGAGCTGACGGCACGCCGCGGGGGTGCGCCCGACGATCTCGGCGACCTCGGCGAAGGAATAGCGGAACACGTCGTGCAGGACGAACGCCACCCGCTCGGCGGGCGTCATGGAATCCAGCACGACGAGAAACGCCATGCTGATCGACTCGTCGAGAGTGACCCGGTCGGCGGGATCGGCGGGGGCGGGACCGTCGAGCCATTCGGACCGCCCTGGCACCGGCTCCGGAATCCATTCGCCCACGTACTGTTCCCGCCTGGCACGTGCCGAGCCGAGCAGATCCAGGCAGATCCGGCTGGCGACCGTGGTCAACCACGCACCGGGCGAGGCCACCTCCCGCCGCTGCCGCTCGGACAGCGCGTACCAGCGCGCGTAGGTCTCCTGCACCACATCCTCGGCCTCGGCCAGCGAGCCGAGCAGCCGGTAGGCGACATTGATCAGCTGACGGCGTTCGCTGATCACCGCGGACAGGTGCGGGTCGGTCATGGTCGACTCCTTCGGTTGTCCCCCTCACCGAAACCGACGAATCAGCGACCGGAAATGTGAGGACCAGTCTCGAGGGGCGAGAGGGCCTGACATTCCGGACGGCTGTTCCGTCGAAAGGTCGTGACACCGTCAGCAAAGCAGGAGTTCGGAAAATGATGAGAATCGGCATCGTTCTCGGCAGTACCCGGCCCAACCGCAAAGGCCCGCAGGTCGCGCAGTGGGTCCTGGACACGGCATCGCAGCGCGGCGACGCCGAGTTCGAACTGATCGATCTGCGCGACCATCCGCTACCGCATCTCGACGAGCCCGCGCCGCCGATGTTCGGCCCGTCCGTCCATGAAGCCACCCGCGCCTGGGCCGAGCGGATCGCCCCGTTCGACGGCTTCGTGCTGGTGACACCGGAATACAACGGCGGCGTGCCCGGGGTGCTGAAGAACGCCATCGACCACCTGTGCGCGGAATGGGCCGACAAGGCGGTCGGCTTCGTCTCCTACGGCGTGAGCGGCGGCGCCCGCGCCGTGGTGCAGCTGCGGACGGTCTGCGGCACGCTGGGCATGGCCGACGTGAGCTATCAGGTCGCGATCTCGGTGCTCACCGATTTCGAGAACCACACGACCTTCACTCCGCGCGACCACCACGTCGCCGCCCTGCACAAGACGCTGGATCAGGTCGTCGCCTGGAGCGCCGCGCTCGCGCCGCTGCGGACAGGCGCCGCAACCGCTCTCGTCGATTCGTAAGGAACCGATCATGCCGACAGCCAACGACTTCCGGTCACGCGCCGCCGAAGCCGAGATTCGCAGGCAAATCGACAAGGTGGTCGAAGGACTGCGAGCCAAGGATCTCGAGGCCATGAAGCAGCTCTACACGACCGACGTCGTGTCCTTCGATGTCGAGCCGCCACTCCAGCATGTCGGGATCGCGGCGAAACTCGAGAACTGGGCGAGAGTGTTCTCGCTCTTCGAGACCGTGAGCTACGAGGTTCGCGACCTGACGTTCACCGTGGGCGATGACGTGGCATTCGGGCACGCGTTCGCTCGTCTCAGCGGCACGCTGAACAACGGGGCGGCAACGAGCGGGATGTGGGTCCGGGTCACCTACGGCATGCGAAAGATCGACGGCGCCTGGCTGATCGCGCACGACCAGGTCTCGGTGCCGCTCGACATCGCCACCGGCAAAGGCGTTGTCGACCTCGAGCCGTGAGGGGGCGCGAAAACGTTGCCGGAGTGCCTCGGTTGCAATTTCATAGGGTGCTGAAATACCTTTCGTGCAGGTGCTGAATTCGTGCAGGCGCTGAAAGCGGCACCAGCGGGCAAGCATGTGAGTTCACGGCATGGGCAAGAGGGGGACGGAGACATGGGACAAGCGGGAAGGGGTCCGCGGGGGGAACGTGGCGCGCAGGCGGACCGCATCCTGACGGCAGCCCGCAAGTCCTTCGCCGAGCGGGGCTACAACGGAACCTCGTTGCGGTCGGTGGCCCAGGCCGCCGATGTGGATCCCACCCTCGTGAACTACTACTTCTCCAATAAGGCGGGACTGCTGAAGGCGGCGCTGGAGCCGCCGGCCGCCTTCGGCGAGCGCATCGCCGAGGCAGCCGAGGTCCCGCTGGAGGAGCGCGGGCGAGCCTTCGTGGAGGCGGCGCTGCGCATGTGGGACGACCCGGCCACCGCGGAGGTCCTGCGCTCGATCATCCTCGCGGCAAGTCATGAGCCCTTCGCGATGGAGCGGCTCCGCTCCGTCTTCTCCGCGGTCGTTCTGCGGATCGTGTCGGCGAGCCTCGCCCGCGACGAGGCCGAGGTGCGCGCGAATCTGGTCTCCACGCAGATCGTGGGCCTTGCGATGACACGGTACGTCTGGGCGATCGAGCCCCTCGCCGACATTCCCTCGGAGCAGGTCGTCCGCTTGATCGCGCCGACCGTGCAGCACTATCTCACGGGCGCCCTTGGCGGGGACATCTCGGAGAACGCCTGACCGCGAGCGACTGCCCGGGGCCGCCGATCTCCAGCACAGGACCGCTGGTCGGCGGCACTTGAATCACTGTGCGCTCGCCTGCACCCGCGGCAGCGAGCCTTCGGACGAGCGCTCGGCAGGCAGCGGTCGACCAGGCAGCACTCGGGTCTGCCAATTTTCACGATATGCGGAAATTAACCTTGCCCGCGTCGAGCTGACGTGCGTACGGTGGGGGCAGTTAATTTCTGTACACGTGGAAATGAGAGCATTATGGCTCGATTCAAGGCCGCTGGAGTAGAGCCCGGGCAGCGTCGGCTCAACGGGCCGCAGACCACAGGTCGCCAATACCGCAACCTGTCCCCGGCCGGCCACAGGACGACCCGCGAGGACAACGTCCCCGTCCCGGTGCGCGACGGGACGCAACTCCTCACCGACATTCACCGGCCCGACGCGGCGGGCAGGTTTCCCGCCCTGATCGCGGCCGCCCCATACCCCCGCCAGCTCCAGGACCTTGGCGCCCCCGCGGCCATCATCGAGGCCGGCATCAGCGATTTCTGGGTGCCGCGCGGATACGCCCATGTCATCGCCAACCTTCGGGGGACGGTCGGCTCCGGCGGCGTCTACACCTTCTTCGACGAGCAGGAGCGCAAGGACCTGTTCGACTTGGTCGAGTGGGTCGCCGACCAGCCGTGGTGCGACGGCAACGTAGGCATGATCGGCATCAGCTACTACGCCATGAGCCAGCTGGAGGCAGCCACCCAGCGTCCTCCCCACTTGAAGGCCCTGTTCCCCTTCAACGTCACCGTCCAGGCATGGGAAGCCGCGTACCACAACGGCATACTGAGCGAGGCCTTCATTGCCCCGTGGATCCGTGCGCTGGGCGTCCTGTCCGCCCACGGCGACCGCCTCTATCGCAACCCGCTGTCTCGCCTTCTGCGTCGATTACTCGCCATCCCCGCCATCCATCGGCGGTTCAGCAAGAGCGATGCCGTCCAAGTACACCGCCGCCTGGAGCAGGTCAGCCGCTTCCGCCACGACGCACACCCATGGAACGCTCTGCTCGAGGCAGTGACCATCGATCACCCCACCCGCGATGCGTGGTGGGACGAGCGTGACCTGACCGCACAGCTCGCCGATGTCGACATACCCGTCTACCTCGGCGGCGAGTGGTCCAACGTCCCCCTCCATCTGCCCGGCCTCTTCGAAGCCTGGGATGCTCTCGCCCACAACCGGCACGTCCGCATGGCCATGCTCGGGAACTACGGTCTGCCTTGGCCGTGGGAAAGCATGCACGTCGAGGCCCTCGCCTGGTTCGACCACTGGCTGAAGGGACGCGACACCGGCATTCTCGAAGGCCCCGCCATCCGCTATTGGCTGCCCGGGGCCGAAGAGTGGCGCACCGCCGACTCTTGGCCTCCACCGGCCACGCACACCTCGCTGGCCCTCAACGCCGACGGCTCCCTTACGCCCGGCGAGCGCCCCGGCGAGCGCAGCTACGCGACCGACGGCGCGAACGCCATGCCCGCACAGCTGAATTGGATCAGCGACCCTCTTCCCGGCGACATCGACATGGTCGGCCACCCAGAACTACAGCTCACCGCCACCAGCAGCGCGACCGACACGGCATGGATCCTGCTCCTGCAAGACGTCGGTCCGGACGGCGTGGCCACCGACATCACCCAGGGCTGGCTGCGCGGCAGCATGCGCCACATCGACGAGGACGCGAGCGAGACCGGCAGGCCCGTCCTCCCGGCGCGGACGCGTATCCCTATTCCTCCGGGCGAGCCGGTCGACTACCGCATTCCGCTGGTCGCCAATGCCCGCCGGTTCCAGCGCGGGCATCGCATCCGGCTGACCCTCACCAGCGACGACAATCGCGAGGACTTCCAGCCCATGCTGCTGTTCCGTCACGCCACCGTCGGCATAGCGGGCGTCAACACGGTGCACTCCAGCTCACGCCTGCTCCTTCCGATCCTCAACGGCGAATGAACGGGATGCCCTCCGCCCGTGTCGTCCGAAAGCAATGCGATGCAATGCCATGTCACAGTTCGATTCCCGGGTTGGCCGCCGATGCACTACCGAGCCGACCCCGTAGCAGCGCACACTTTCGCGAAGGCGATGTACGCAATGGGAGTTGCAACAATCCAAATCGACCAGGATATGCGTGAAGCATTGCAGCCCATGCCTTATCAGCGGCTCTGGCAATGAGAAGGTCGGTCGAATGTCAGGAAATATTCGGGTGGTCGTGGCCGAAAGTGCTTTCACGACCACCCGTGTGCGCTTTTGTGTCCGAAGGGGGACTTGAACCCCCACGCCCGATAAAGGGCACTAGCACCTCAAGCTAGCGCGTCTGCCATTCCGCCACCCGGACCGGTGTGTTCTGTTGTGTCCGTGGCGACTTGGCGTCGCCAGCGGATCATGATCATAAACGGGTAGCGGGGGAGATCACCAAATCGCCAGGTCAGGCGGGAACTTGCACCCGGCCGGCGCCGATTCGCGCGATGCGGTCGCGCCCCCATGCGCCGAGCGGTTCGAGGGCACGATTCAGGGCCCTGCCGAGATCGGTGAGCTCGTACTCAACGCGCGGCGGGACCTCAGGAAAGATCTCGCGGGTGACGATGCCGTCCTCCTCGAGCTCGCGCAGCTGCTGGATGAGCATCTTCTCGGAGACGCCGGGCAGGCCGCGGCGCAGTTCGCCGAACCGGCGCACCCCGTTCTCCTCGAGCTCCCAGAGGATCAGCGCCTTCCACTTGCCGCCGATCACGTCCATAGCCGCGTCGATGCCGCAGAAATATGGTCCTGATCTCTTCGCGCCCAATGCCGTACCTCGCTAGCTGCTCACACACATGTTGGTAAGTACCCGACCGAATAGTAGGTACTTGTCGACCCAACGCCACTCGAGCACTGTTGATTCCAGCGCGCTGACCACAACGTTCCAACCCAAAGGAGTTGACCCGCGATGGCGGAGAACAAGCAGAACCCGGTGACGGTCCTCGGACTCGGCGCGATGGGCCAGGCCCTCGCGGCCGCCTTCCTGAAGACCGGACGGTCCACCGTCGTCTGGAACCGGACCCCCGGAAAGGACGCCGACCTGGTCGCGGCCGGAGCGGTCGGCGCGGCCACCGTGGACGAGGCGGTGCACGCGGGCGAGGTGATCGTGGTCGTCCTGCTCGACCACGCCTCGGTGCACGCCGCCCTCGACCCGGTCGCCGAGCGACTGTCTGGCAAGCAGGTGATCAACCTGACAAGCACCGCGCCCGAGGAAGCCCGCGAACTCGGCCGATGGGCCGAGCAGCACGGCATCGACTACCTCGACGGCGGCATCATGGCGGTGCCGCCGATGATCGGGCAGCCGGGCGCGTCCATCCTGTACAGCGGATCGCGCAAGGTCTTCGACGACAACCGCGAGTTGCTCGAATCCGCCGCCGCCGCAGACTATTTCGGCGAGGACGCGGGTCTCGCGTCCACCTGGGACTTCGCCCTGCTGTCGAGCATGTACGGGATGTTCGCCGGCTTCCTGCACGGCGCGGCGCTCGCGCGCTCCGCGGGCGCCTCGGTCAGCGCGTTCGCCGAGCGGGCGACCGCCTGGGTGACGGCGATGGCCCAGCTCATCCCGGAGTACGGCCGGATCATCGACGGCGGCGACTACACCACCGACGTCCAGCACCTGAACTTCCACAAGGCCGCGATGGACGCCATCGTGCGCGCCAGCCGCGACGCAGGCGTCGCGCTCGATGTGATCGGTCCGATCAAGAACCTCATCGACCGTCAGGTCGCCGACGGCCACGGCGCCCTCGCCTTCGAGCGCACCTTCGAAGAGCTGCGCTGACCCGCCCCATCCGCCCCCGAACCACCCGGTGACCAGCGATTCGTACCGCGATTTGGCCCCAGCCGCCACATCCGATAACCTTGCTGAGCACCACCGGTCCGGGTGGCGGAATGGCAGACGCGCTAGCTTGAGGTGCTAGTGCCCTTTATCGGGCGTGGGGGTTCAAGTCCCCCTCCGGACACCAGTGCTAAACCCAAGGTCGGCCCCGACAGCAGCGAGCTGCTGTCGGGGCCGATACCGTATGTCGAGGTGGAGGGCCTGATAGAGGTCCGCTTTGTCGGATCGCGCTCCCGCGGCGATAACGGCCGGGATGTCGCCGAGGGAATCGATCAGCTTGCGGATCTCGGTCTCGGTCAGACGGGGGATGGTGGGCAGGTTGTGTAGCTCTGTTTGTGCTGCTGCCTTCTCGGCTTGGGCGGTGTTCATCGCGGTGACGAGGACCTGGGGGTCGACTCCTGCTTCGATGGCGGCGAGGTGGCGTTCGAGTTTGGCTTCGGCGTCGGCGATACGGCGTCGCAGCAGTGCGCGGTGTGTGTCGTGGTCGTTGGCGTCTTGGGCCGTGAGCAGGCTGGCGATGGTGTGGTCGCGATGGGTCCGATGGAACAGGGTGGCCAGCCAGCGGTCGATCGGTGCGACGAGGTGGTCCTCGCGCACGTTGACCGAGGGTGGGTGCTCGGCCAGGACGGGGCTGGCGGGGACCAGGGTTTTGGGGCGCGGCAGCGGTAGTAGACGATTCCGCTGACCGCTTCGGGCTGCATCTTGCGGCCGCACGCATCGCAGCGCAGCAGCCCCCGCAGCAGATATTCGCGTGGCGAGGGTCTCCTCGTGCGTTCCAGGCGGCCGCGGGCGCCGATGCCTGTGCCGGCGCGTTGTCTGCGGACGAGTTGGGCTTGGGTGAAGGTTTCGACCGTGACGATGGCGGGGTGTGCGGGCTTCTTGGATCGGATGATGCGGTGGTTGGGGGAGCGACGTAGGCGGGTGATGTGGCCTGCGGCGACGTCGTCGGGATCGAGGAGTTCTTCGTGTTTGTTCCAGCGGCCGAAGATGGCGTAGCCGGTGTAGCGGGGGTTTTGCAGGATGGCGGAGACGGTGCTGGCTTGCCAGCCGTCTTGGGATCGGTGCCGGTTCTGCTCGGGCCGGTGTGCGGACGGGCAGGGGATGCCCTCGCGGTTGAGTTCGTGGGCGATGGCCTTGTCGCCTCGGCCGGCGATGTAGTCGCGGAAGATTCGTTGGACCACAGGCGCGGTGGCCACGTCGAGTGACAGGATTCGCAGCCGGGACCCGTCGGAGGCCCGGTTCGGGTTCGGGTGTGGTGGACCGTCGACAACCATGTACCCATACGGTGCTCGGCCACCTTGATGGCGGCCTTCGTTGAGGACTTGGGCATCCATGCTGGCTCCGGTGCGCTGTTGCACGCGTTGGCGTTCGGACTCGCTGAGGCCGCCGAGCATGCTCATCATGATCGAGTGGGTCACGTTGCGAGGGTCGACGCGGCCGCCGAGCTCGGGCACCCAGACTTCGACCTTGTGCGCTTGGATGCGGGGCGCTACGAGGCTGAACTGGTTGCCGAACCAGCAGCGTGTCCCCTCACCGACCACGATCGCCGACCAGCCGCGCGTATGGCTCTTCAGATCTGCCAGCAGGCGCGCGGCCTCGGGACGACGATGCCATGGCACCGAGCGCGACTGGCCAACGTCGAAGTAGTCCTCGACGATCGAGTCCTCGGCGACGAACTTCTCGGCGTTGCCCCGCTGCCACCGATACGAGGTTTCGGGATCTTGGTTGTCCTCCCAATGCTCAACATCAACCCCAGGATGCTCACTCGTTTGGCCGAGATCGAAGAAGACCTGGTCGCACAGCGGGCGCACGCCGAACAGAAATCCTGGCTCGGCGAGATCGAAGGGATCGACCTGACGTTGTCCTTCCTGCGGCAGCAGCGCACAGAGACAGAGCGATTGGCGCGGCTTGCGCCGGCCGGGCCGGTGATGGTCACACTGGCACCGCCGCCGCGCACCGGATAGAACACATTCACGCCCTTGCGGGACAGCCCAAATTGGTTGTCCCGCAAGGCGACACATCAACCCAGCGGGGCCATCCACGGGACCGCGTTGCTCGCGAAGCTCTGCTTGACCGGCACCAGGTCGGAATGGTCATCGAGCGCCGTGATCGTGACTCCCACCAAGCCTGCTTCATCGCCCTTGGACGCAACCGACGACCCACACGCCGGACAGAATCCCCGACCGATCCCCGGGAACGTCTCGAACCAGATCGGTTCCCCGCCTGGGCCCGTCCAAGCGAAACCTTCCTCGGGAAAGGACACCCACGACATCACTGGGCCGCCTGAAAGCCGCTGACAGTGCTCGCACGAGCACAGGTGAGGGAAATCCGGGTCACCGGTCGCGGAGAACCGGATATTGCCGCAGAGACAGCCGCCGTTCACGTCGCTCCTTCTTGTTGGGCACCATGCCGTTTCATTCGAGGCCGCGCGATCTGGTCGCCGATAACGCCGCTGCTCGGCACATCCTTCGCCGTCGCGACACCGCGCGGGCACGGGCAACTCTGTCACACACCCGACGGCGAGTCCGCTCGCATGGTGCAGAGAAGCGGCAACATCCGATGTGAGGCTTCGGGCGAGCTGACTTTCCCTCACCTTTGTTTTGTCCCCCCTGCCAGAAATTGTCCGGCGGAGCTATTCTGCGCGGTGTCGACGTCTCCGCTGGAAACGGGATCGCTCAGCAGCCGCCTTCCCATCGTTACGAGCCGGCGCCCGGCGACTGTTCGCAACTTATTGCGGTGAGCCGGTGCTCGATTGTCCCCGGATAGCATTGCCGCACAGTATCGCGCGAATCCGGCCCCGACCGGCGTCGTGGCTCGGCGAAGTACATCGCTGCGCTTCGACGTCGTCACCTGTGTCTTTCCGGCCGATCGAGCGCAAGACATGATGGAGGTCTACGGGAACCTCACCGAGCAGCTTCACGCGCGGTGGGGCGTCCTGCGCTATGTGCCCTGGCCGGAGTCGCCGTTGTCGACACGTCGGCGCCGCGCCTTTCGCAACTCGGGGTCCAGGCGTTCACGCATGAAGGGGTCGGCCCCTGGGCCCGCTAAGAAGGTGAGGTTGACGGTCGAGAGCGGGCGTCCGCTGCGCTGGTCCATGAGGCTGGGCACGATCTCGTCCCCGGTGTCCCGATCGGTCAGGACAACACTCGGCGCGTCCGTTCCCGCGTGTTTGCGGCCCCAGGCGTACAAGGCGACGATGACCGGGGAGAGGTCTCGGCCCTTGTCGGTGATGAGGTACTCGTAGCGGGGCGGGGATTGGCTGTAGCGCCTGCGTTCGAGCAGCCCGGATTCGACCAGTGCGCGCAATCGCCTGGTCAGCATGTTCGGGGCGATGCCGAGGTTGTGTTCGAACTCGTCGAATCTGGTGAACCCGTCCAGCGCGTCGCGCACGATCAGCAACGTCCACCAGTCGCCGACATACTCCAGAGCGCCCGCTATCGGGCACCCCATCGCTTGGAAACTCGTTCGTCGCACCCGCTGATCCTTTCACGCCCCTAGTAACTTGCATAATAGTAGTCACTAGTTCTAGCGTTGGCGCCGCGGCCGGATCTCGAGCCGCCACATCTCACCCCTGGTGAACGATCGAAAGGCGCACCTGTGACTTCCTCTACCGACAGCCCCTCAACCACCCTGGTCATCGGCGCGGGCGGGCGACACGGTGGCACCGGTTCACATGTCGTGCGGCGTCTGCGCGAACACCATCACACGGTGCGGGTGCTGGTACGCACCGATGACGAACGCGCACAACACCTTCGCGCTCTCGGCGCGCAGATCGTCGTGGGCGATCTGCTGGATCACCGGACGTTGGGCGCGGCCGTGCAGGACGTCGACACCGTGTATTTCACCTACCCAATCGCTCCCGGCATCGTGCAGGCCGCGGCCGATCTGGCCTCCGCGATCCGGCACGCCGCGACCACGCCGCGACTGGTGGTGATGTCCATGGGGGTCTCGGCCTCCGACAGCCCCAGTGGACTGGGACGCGCGCAATGGGCCGCTGAGGAGGTGCTGTCCTGGGCAGGACTGGAACCGACGATCTTGCGGATCCGGGCGCTGTTCTACGAGAACATCGTGCTGCTGCACGCCGGATCCATCCGCCGGACCGGTGGCTTCGCCAACAGTTTCGGCGATGCCGCGGTGCCGTGGATCAGCGGTCTCGACGCCGCCGATCTCGCCGTGGCCGCCCTGACCGACCCGGCCCGATACCCTCGCGGCGCCACGCTCTACCCGCTGGGGGCGGCCGTGCACAGCCACGCCGAAATCGCAGCTCTCATCGGCGCCGAAACAGGAGCGCCGGTCCGATACACCCACATCCCCGCCGGGCAATGGCAGAGCGAACTGGAAGACCTCGCACACAGCGGCGCCGAATCATCCGTCAACCTCGCGATGGCACAGCATATTTCGACCATCGGTGCGGGATTCTCCCGGCTGCCCTCGGCCCCGCCGACCGATGCCGCCGCGCTCACCGAGGCCCTCGGCCGCACGCCGCAGACGTTCACCGAGTTCCTCCGCGAGCACCGCCACCACTTCGTCGCGACCCCCGGCCGTTGATCCATCGGACACGGAAACTGTTCAGGCATATGCACCCTTAGTCCGGAGAAAGGAGTTCCAGATCCGCGCCGACTGCGGGATATCGATGCGGACCCACAACGGGTCCTCGCTGTAGGGCACTGGTGGTCTCCTCGTCCGCTACGCCGAGCGGCCGTGGTTGGCGGCACGGTCGAGTTCGGCGCGCAGGCCACACAGCGTCGCGTGCAACAGTTCGAGGTCAACGCTGGTTGGGATCGCCAGGACTTCCGTTTCGCTCAACAGCATGTCGGTGATAGTTGGGTCCTCGCGCTGGCGGGCGGGAGAGTCTGTTTCGGTGGCGGTGTCCATTTTGGTGCTCCTGATGAGTGGTAGACGAACTGCCGGTGCACGGAAGCGCGCGGCAGTGCGTTCTGGCGTCAGGCGAGTTGGGCGGCGCGCAGGATGAGCTCGATCTGGGGTCTGATGCCGGAGATCGTTGCCTGGATGCCGTTGTCGTGTTGCACGGTCATGCCGACGACCACGGTGAACAGGAACGACACCGCCAGGTCGACATCGAGCTTCGGCTCGGATGGATCGAAAGTGACTGTGGCGGAGAGTAGTTCGGTGATCGCGTCGCCGATAAGGGTGAGGCATGACGGGCGCACCTTCCAGAAAACGAAAGAACGCCAGACCGGAGCTGACGCTCCGACCTGGCGTTCACGGGGACGGGAAAGGCAAAGCAACTACGGCGCAGGACGAGACATCGCAGGCAGGCCGAGGTTTAGGCCGCCACAGGCACTGCGGTCGCCACCGCGAGCGCGGCGTCCTCGAGGGCGAGGAGCCGATCCTCGGCGTGCCCGTACCAGCGGGCTTCGAACCCCTTGCGCGCCTTGGGGGCCACCACATCCGGGGCTGAGACGAAGAACTCCTCCAACCGCGGATAGCTCGTCGACGGCGTGGTCAACCAGACACGGACGTGCTCGCCGTCGACCTGCGGGCTGACCCGCAGTTCGGTGGCGAGGCGATGCAGCAGCGCCGTGGTGTGGGCGCGATCGCCGCGGGCGATGACCTCGACCGCGCGCCACGCGCGGGCGGGAACGCTGTAGCAGCGCCGCACCCGATACGCCGCCCACCGGCAGCGGTCCAACTCCGCGGCGGCCAAGGCCAGAACCTGGTGTGCGCCATCGCGGCGCAACCGATCGGTCAGCGACTTGCCCGGCCCGAACAGCCCCGAGTTGCGGTTGAGGGCGAGCGCGACGTACTCATCGACCAGATGCTTGAACGCCTCGGCCGGGGCGGCTTGGAAGCGGGCCAGCTGCTCGGGCCAGCTCGGCCGGGACACGAAACAGCATTGGCGGCAACATGAGGTTCCCCCGCTTTCTCTGAGGGCTCTGACTGTGGTCCGAGACCGGAAGGAGTCATTCGTGGCAGCACCGAAGAAGTACCCCGACGAGTTGAAGACCCGGGCCGTGCGGCTGTATCGGGAGTCCGATCCCAAGCCGACGATCCGGAAGCTGGCCGCTCAGCTCGGGGTGCATCACGAGGCATTGCGGCTGTGGATCCGCCAAGCCGAGGCCGACGCCGGCGAACGTGACGACAAACCGACTACCGACATGCTGGCCGAGAACCGCGCGTTGAAGAAACGGGTCGCGGAGTTGGAGCGGGTCAACGACATATTGCGTTCTGCGAGTGCGTATTTCGCCTCGGAGCTCGGCCCGACCCGGCGGGGATCATGCGGTTCATCGAACAGAACAGCCAGCACCCGGTCGAGCTCCTTCCACGGGTCTTGGGCATCGCATCCTCGACCTACTACGAGTGGCGAAAACGCGCGCAACAGCCAGCAGACCGCAAGGTTGAAGACGAGAAACTGCTGGGCGAGATCGTCGATATCCACACCAGTTCCGGCGGCACCTACGGGTCACCGAGAGTGCATGCGATGTTGCGGCGCAAAGGGATTCGGGTCGGCCGCAAACGGGTGGAACGGTTGATGCGCGCCGCGCAGTTGCAGGGCGCTTTCCTGCGTAAGAAGTGGCGGCTCGGTTCGACGCGGCAGGATCCGCGGGCCAGGCCCGCACCGGATCTGGTCGAACGCAACTTCACCGCCGCCGAACCGAACCGGTTGTGGGTGGCCGATGCCACCCGCGTCCCGTGCGGTCAGGGCGCGTTCTGGCTGGCTGCGGTGCGTGATGCGTTCTCCAACCGGATCGTCGGGTGGAAGACCTCCGACCGCTGCGACACCGAGTTGGTGCTCAGTGCGATGGAATACGCGGTCTGGAGTCGGGAAATCCGTGACGGCCAGCTGATTCACCACAGCGACCGCGGGTCGACCTACACCGCTATCCGGTTCGCTAATCGGTTGGCAGACAACGGAATCGCTCAATCGATGGGTTCGGTCGGCGACAGCTACGACAATGCCCTGATGGAGAACTTCTTCTCCACCCTCAAGACCGAACTGGTCTACCGGAGAACCTGGCGCACCCGCGACGAGGCCGAGAACGCGCTGTTCGCCTACATCGATGGCTGGTACAACACACAGCGCATTCAGAAGAAGCTGGGCTGGCGATCACCGGATGAGTTCGAAGCTGGTTACCATCAACGGGTTCCGGCTGGAACCAGATAATCCGCTCTCCGGATTAGCGGGGGAACCTCAACACGATTTCGGCCACCACACCCCGAACAACCCGAACAGATACCCCTGACACCGCTCCCTGGACCACCCCGCGGTGTGCAGCGGGTAGATCGGCTGACGGCGCCCACCGAGTGTGATCGAGGAATCACCGTTGATACGCCGGATTTCTTCGGCGTTGTAGCCGACCGCATGCACATACGGCTGATCACCCAAATGCGTTGCCCGCCAGACATCCAGCGGCACGCCCTTGGCCTTCGCCGAACTTAACTGCACTAAGCAAGGCGACACGCCGGCTCGAACGTGCCGGCTTCCTCGATCCTGCGGGACCTCACACCTGGCGACGCGCCATAATGCCGATGACAGGTTGCTCGACCCCGCGGTTCGGTCGAGAGCACAGGGCCAACCGGTCGGCCCTGGGCCCCGCCCCTAACACACCCTCTTGTTGATGCTCCGCGGCGACCACGAGCGTGCAACGATCGGAGCGCTCAACTCGTGTGCCTGGTCCGATCCTTCTGGAGGTAATGTGCGCGTGCTCCGAGCTGTACTGGTTGTCGCTCTCGTGGGGCTTGTCGGTGTGGGTGGCGGGGAGTTGTTCTGGGCCGGTCGGGCTGCGGCGAATGTTGACGCCGATGTTCGGCCGGTGAGGGCGCCGCGACCGAGCGGGCGCGTCGAGCAAGTGACCGACACGACGTTCGCTGAGTCGGTGCTCCGTGAGGAAGGGCCGTGCGCCGTTCTGTTCTACACCGCAGGGAATCGGGACAGTCAGCGTTTCCAGCGGGTGTACGGGAACGTCGCCAAGCAGTACGGCAACGAAGTGAAGTTCACGGAACTCGATATCGAGCAGAATCCGCGGACCGCACAGAGGTATAGGGTGACTGCGGTCCCGACGACCATAGTGTTCGACCACGGGGAAGCGGTCGAGACGATTCACGGCGTGGTCAGCGAAGACGACCTCGTCGCGCGGCTCGCGGAAGTTCTATGATCGCACCGGTCCGCAGTCGCCAGAGCGGATGCTCATGTACCCGCTCATGCCGCGAGGCGCGCGTTGGTCGACCGTCCAAAATGGCTGCCCGGCAGGGCCTTCCAACGCGCGCACATGCGGAATATCGTTCATCGTCAGGACCGCAGATATTGAGTTGCTGTACGACCGGTTGGACCGCCACTATCGCCCGCATGGATGTCGAACTGCTTCCAGCTCTCGCGCCGGGTGTGCGCCCTCCGCAGCGAATCGAATTGGAGGACCTACTGATACGCCGCTGGCAACCGGAGGATCTGACGCTGCGGTTCGAGGCGAATCGCGGGCGCGCTCAAACAGCTCGTCGACGCTGGAATCCTCTTCCCGGATCGCTCGCTCGAGGAATCGGTGCGCCAGAACTACGGCCTACCGGCGAAGGATGCGACCCCGACCGCCTCGGCACGACGCACACGCGCTCGCATCGACGCCGACGGCGCGCTGACCCTGTGGTGACTGTCCGTTCCACGTCAAAGTGGCAGCCCTCACTGCCGTCGACCGACAGCCGAGCTTCGCACGATGGCGTTGGGTGCAGCATCAAAAACGGCGTGCAGGCCAGCCGGACTTTGCCGACTCAAACCAGGTGTGGCCAGTCGCACGTCTGCGATTCGGGGTCGAAGCGCAGACCTGCTGGACAGTCAGTCACGTAGGTGACCCCATTGGAACACGTGATGTATTTGGTGTTGTCTTCCGGATGGGGATACTTGCCGTTCTCCTTGTTGGTGCAGTCGAATACCTCGGATGCGTGCATAGCGGTGTCCCTCCTGCGCGAGAGCCGGTGATGCGATCTGTATCAACATCCGTTGAGTCTCCAACGGCGAGGTTAACCCGCGGCGATACCGTTCGGCGGCGGAATGACCTATCAACATCCATCTCTGAACTGGCGTCACTTGTGCGCCAACTATCTCCGGACTTGGCCACTCACTCGTCGACTACATCTGACCTCGGCAACTAAACCCGAACAAACCAGTGATCGACCATCCTCATCCGAACGAAATCTGTTGACGCCGAGGGAGTTTACGCGTGAGCAAGACTGAGCGGCGCATGATAGCCGCGGCAAGCTCGGCCGCAGGATCTTCCGTGGACCGAAATGCACGGTAATGCCGCAACCCGCGCGTTGGTCGGCAGTCCAAACTGTTTGGGCCACAGTGCTTCCCGACGCGCGGTAATGCCGATGAGCGCGTCGGGGGTGCGGGCAGTTCGAGGACATGCTGGTGCAGCGCGCCGACCCGGCCCGGCCTGGTGGGGATGCCGAGGGCCTTGATCAGGGCTCCGAGAGTTTCGGGATGGATCGGCTGGCCAGCGCGTCGGCCCGGGAACAGCCATCGGGATTCGCGGCATGGCGCGCGCGGCGGCCGACGTGAGCTAGGGATTTGCCGGGATCAGCCCGGGGATGCCTCCGGTCAACTATCCTGTTCAGCAGAGCGTTTTCCGGCTAGACCGCATCCGAGCGGGGGCCGGCGGGCCTTACGCGCGGCCGAGCGAAGGGGACAAGCCATGTCCGATCTCACACCTGATCAGGAAGACCCCGAGCCCGAAGTCACCTCTGCTGATGGCAGTGATGCCGACTCCTTGTCGGGCGAGCATCGGTTGACTCTTGGTATCACGGTTGATGGCCGGGTGACCGCCAGGCCGTATGGCAACCTGCCCGAGCAGCACTTGGTCATAGTCGACCAAGCCGACGGATCGAAGGGCATCCGCAACATGTTCTCCAACATGGCCCTCGGAATGACCGCGGCCGGTGTGACTGCCCGGCGCTACGACGGACTGGCGGACCAAAGCTTCACCATCACCACCGAACACACCAGAAAGAAGAAAGTCCGCTGTAAGTACGACAGAAACATCGTGCTCGCCACGCCGAGCAGCAACAACGTCCTGGCCAGGCCCGAACAGTACACAACAGCCGAGGCATTCGACGTGGTCACCCAACCCCACTACAACTCCACCGGCATCCGCAACGCCTACTTCTAACGGCTTACGCTCTGCTTCTTCCACGGACGCCACCCCGGCCGCTGAAGAGTAGGGGCGAACCCGCGGCGCCGTGCCAGGCGCACCACTGACTGTCACGCTGGTCTCGCACCAGTACCGAAGTAGCCTCATCCGAAGGAGACAGGTCGATGCCACTCATCACAGGGATGGACCCCAGGGAAGCCAAGATGTGGGGCGGTACTCGGATCACCGTGTACGGGTCGGGTTTCACCGGTGCCGGCCCGCTGTACCTCAAAGACCTCAACGGCAAGAGATTCGACGTCGTGGACTACACGGTGGACAGCGACAGCCAGATAACTCTGGTCAGTCCGGCGACGGGGCAAACCGGAATTCACGATCTCTACGTCGTCGTCAATGCCAAGGTGGCCACGAATCCGCTGGTGGACCAGATGGTCTGGGACGGAGACCGCTTGTCGAGTACCGGAACGACTGGGGGCACCATAGTGAAGGCGCAAAACAACGCCAACCGGCTCACCATGGTGGACTACGCCGATTGGTGAACCAGACGGTCTGGACGGAGACCGCTTGTCGGGTACGGGAGTTTTTCGAGGCTCATCCGGAAGAAAAGTCGCGCTGAGCAGATGGGCGGGATCCTGTTGCTGAACTTGCGATTTCATGTCGATGTGATTGATTCGGGAGTGCCCAGGTAGGGGTGGTTTGGTCGACCGTCACCATGCCGTCATCCCTAGTTACTATGCATAACTGGAGTGTGGTGTGGGCTAGGCTGCTGTCCGCTCGAAGGATCTGTCCCAGCGCCTACCCCTACCGAAGGGCTCGAGGTTATGGTTCGTGGAACATTTTTTGCTTCGACTGTGGCGTTGACCGGCGCCCTGATGCTCGCTGCGGCCGGGCCCGCCGCCGCTGATACGAGGCTGTCGGTCGGGCCGGCACGCATAGCGACACCCGGTGATCCGGCGTCGCCACTGAATGTCGAGATCACCTACGCCTGTGATCCCGGTCAGGCGAATCGCCTGGAGGTCAAGGCCGAGAACGGCAACCTCGACGGCGAGGTGCGTCGGGGATGGGCGGACGTAGTCTGTGACGGCGAACCCGGCACGACAACGGTCTCAGTGGAGTCGTTTGCGCGAGTCGGCGACGCCGTGGATGGCGGCCTTTTTCTAGAGGATGCCTACCGGGAAGGCCAAAAGATCGAGCTCACCGTAGAACTCATCAAATTTGCGCCTGGCCAAAACGAAGTGGTCGACTCCGTCATGAGGTACGCAATCGTCCAGTAGTCCTCCGGGATCCCGGAGCGAATTTGACGTGGTCTTCCTGTCCGGCAGAGCCCGGTCCGGGCCACTACCGCAGATAGTTTCCGGAGTTGACCCACCGCCGGCCCGGACAACCGCCTGGTAACTGCATAGCGTGACTTTCTCGTGGATGTTCCCGGACCCCCTATTTGCGCTGGTTGACCGCGATGATCGGTAGCAGGCCGGTGGTGGCCGATACGGCGATCTGGCGGGGTGTTGCGCCGTCGGTAGTGGGGACGTCAATCAGGCGTTCCAGCAAACGATCGAGGGCAGCTCGGCCGTCGTCGATCGCGGCCTGTTCGTCCTCGGCGAGTGGAACGTTGGCACCATGCGCTGAAGATTCTCCTTGGCCTCCAGCAACTGTGCTCTGCTGGAATCCTTTGGTGTGTAGAAATCGCTGCCGAGCCCGAGAATCCTGACAGCAGCCGCTCGGCGGTCCGCTTCACCGCCGCGGCCTCGTCGGTGAGGGCGGTGATCTGTTTGTCGAGCACGTCGATGAATCGCTGCATCGCCGCGAGATCGTAAGCGCGTGCGGTCACGGCAGATCCAGGCTCGAGGTGACTGCGGTGACCGCGCCTGCGTTGTGGCTGTCTTGATCGGTCAACGCGGCGGCGGTGGCTGTCAGGCTGGTCGCGAACTCGTTGATCTTGTCGAAATGCGTTCCGAGACGGGGCCGTATCTCCTCCCACACCGCCGACGCCTAATCAGCCGCAGTACCAGTCCAGACCTGCGTGAGGCTGTTCTGCTCGGCTCGAATCGCTGAGAGGGCCTCATGCAGCCGGAAATGATGACCTCGCAGATCGGTCGCCGCTTGACGCAAGGCCGCCGGGTCGGCTTGTAAACTGCCCTCGGCCATCGGCTATCCCCTTCACCTGTCGAACGGTAGCCACTGTATCTCGCGCACGGCAAGGTGGGGACCACGCATGGGCTGGAGAAGCACAGCCTCACAGCAGGCTCAAAACGACCTCGACACCCTGCTGCGCGACAGCGTCACCGCCGTAGCCCGCACCTTCGAAACGGCCGACTCCTTCGACCCGTTCATGCTCGTCGTCGACATCGACGGAAACACCGTGATCCGCAAGCTCCCGCCCGGAAACCCCGCCACACGCACCGAGCAGCAGTTCATCACCGCGGTCCAACTGGCGAACGATCGGGAACGACTCCGCGCCCGCGTCGCGGTATTCGACGTCACCGCGACCGCCCCCATCACCGGCGACGCGATCAAAGCCCTTCTCGAACATCGCGAGGGCATCGCCATCGACGTGCTGGTGCCCTACGCGATCACCTCCGACAGCCTCGACATCCGTCTCGCCGCCGCGAACGCCGCAGTCGGCACACCACGACTGTGGGGCTGACCGGATCCCAGCCTGATAGCTCTCCGGCTAGATCAGCCGGTCACCTGCACCCCGCCGAGAATCGTGGCGACATCAGCGCGAATCGCCTCGGTCGCCGCAGCGTTCGTCCGTCCGGTGACCATCACCGGATACACCGCCCCACCCATCTCGAATGCCACCGCGAGGCGGTCATCGCGCACACCCGCAGGCGCCGTCGAGGTTGCGGCCGCGCGCAAGCCACGGTGACCGCACACCTCGACCCGATCGAACCCATCCTGAGTCCATCCGCTCCCCGCCCGGGCCAAGCTCTCCAGCCGCGCCCACGCGCCCTCCACACTCTGCTCCCGCGACAGCACGGTCACCGCCACCGTGCCGTTCGGATTGCCGAACCTCCCAGCCTCGACATCACTGCGCGACACCGTCAACCCACCACCGACGCCACCGCTGACGGGCTGCTCGGTCCAATCCGCGAGCCGTGGGATCGACAACGTGAACGGACGTTCCGGAGTCCGACCCATAGTGAAGACCTGACCTGATGCCGCCGCGGCCGTGCATGAATAGGCCTGCGCAGGAGCAGAATCAGCCGCCGGTGCGGTCGTCGTCGTGATCGGATCGGGAACCGTCGTCCCGCCCGACGAACACCCGAGCACCGCAAGGGCCCATCCCGCCGCCACTGCGAGTCGTCGAATCCCCACGCCACTCCACTCCCTCAGCCGTCGCTGAAGAGACCCTACCCAGCTCCCTGGGTCGGAACGGTCTGGCGGGCTCTTAGATGTGGTGCGTTTCCTTCCTTCAGGCTTGGGGATGAGGCGAGCGGGCTGCACGGCGCAACCCGGTCCGTCTCACGTGACAGGCAGCCGTCGGGAGGCGGACACCGCTCTGATTTGAAGCGCTCAGGCGATGAGAGGGCCCGCACGATCGACATTCGGGCGTTCTCCGGGTGTGGTGACGTCGTCACCACAGCAGTCGGAGCGGTGTCACGACTAGTGCAGGAAGAAGTCGCTGACCTGCGATGTTGACGCCGTCACTAAAAACCCGCTATTTTCGGTCGTGAAATGCACTGACGTGTCGCGAAACGGCAGGTGAGCAGCAGTTCTAAGCCAATCTCAGGTCGCTGACCAGGGTGTTTTCGGAGCTAGGGTCAGGGGTTCAAATCCTCCGAGTCGCAGACCTCGGCCCCCCTGAACAACACCCGCCTAAGACATGACCCACCTGCAGTACGTGCCTCCCAAAGTGCCTCGCGTGTACTAATTGTCGGCGTGGTCACGGAAACTCAGCCAGCGAGTGCTTTGATCCTTCCACATTCGCTGGTACTCATCGGATTCAAGGACTCGTTGGGATCGAGTTAAGTCGGCGTGGTCGTGGCGGCCTAAGGCTCCCGGTCGTGTCTGATCCGGTTGAATCGGTGCGAAGTTTCCACCATTGCTCCCGACAGCGGCTGCCACGCGAAGAAGGGTTCGAGCGAAGCGGCGGCGGTCACGACAGCCACAAGGGCGAAGGCAGTCCCCGTCGCCGCCACCATTCAGTATCTGGGTGACTGCGTGGTACGCCATCTCGTATCGAGGTTGCGAGTCGATAGCCATTGGGGAAAGCCTGTTTCGTCGCGCGGAGCCGCTAAGTTCGCTGCTACCAATAGGATTCCGAGGGCAGACGCTGGCGACACTGACTGCAGCGAAGGCGTCAGCGGAGCCGCCTTCAACCCCTGGAAGGGCACGGGCTGTTTGGTTAGGTGGTGCGATGGTTTCCGGTTGGTGGTGAGTTCGGAACGTGGGGTGCAATGGAAGTCCCTGGAGGGTTCCGAAGTGGCGACGTGGGTAAATCGTGTCGATGAGTTGTCGTTCATGCGTCGGTATTTCGTCCGCTGGGTTATAACTACAGCTCGTTCAGGGCAGCGCCGGACCTCTGGGTCCGGCGAGAATCTCAACGGATTCTGAGCGCCGATAAGCGGCGATTGCGGGTCTCGACGCGCTGCAGTGGTCGAGGGGCAGGTGCCCAATCCAGCACCTGCCCCTCGATCGTCTAGATGACTTCTAAGGGGTCCTGAGCATCCCGCCGGTGGCGGTGATCAACGCCCTCGCACTTGGTGGTTAGTCGATCAGGACGACTTCCCGGATGCGCTGTTTGCCGCCGGGAAGATTCTCCACGACGGCGAAGCCATTGCCGTTGGCTTTTTCTGTCTCGATGAAGTTCCACACTATGATCGCGCGGCGAACAGCCTCGGTCGCGCTGATCCTCTTCCGCTCGGCCCAGTCACGCAGTACAGCGGCAACGTCTGGGGCCAAGTTGATTGACAGCCGCACTACATCGGCCTTGCCTGCCGCGGCGGTTCCGGCTGGATCATGGGTTCGATCTTGAACGGCCGAGCGACGATTCTCCTCGGTGTTGTTCGTCCCCGACCGTCGGCCCAGTGAGGCGTGACTCCGTGGGTCGAGGTGAGGCGCCGGAATGAGCCATCGGGATGCTGGTCGATTGCCCAGCTGTCTGATCGCTGTCACGGTCGATGAGTTGTTCGTCGCCTCTCCGAGTCGCTACTGGCAGATGCTGCCGATGACGGCTCTGTTCAGAGCTGTTAATTTGAGTAACACATATCACCTCGGATCACGGTCTGTGCGCGTGCCGACGCTGGTATGGTCCGATTTGCCAGTCGTCGCGGAGGTTCCAATTTCCTGGTGCGACTTGGCGATAGGGCGTGAGCCGATATCCTTCGCGTCGGCTCACGGTCGCCGAATGGGCAGTCATGTGGCTGCCCGGGCGGCGATCTCGGATAGTCGGCACCCCGGCGCAGGTATGCCGCACCGGCCGGGGTGTCGACGCTGAACTGTCGGTCGCCGATAGCAGAAGCACGGTATATGCAACTGTTAGTTGCATATATTTCCTCCACCTGTGTAGCGTCTCGACGCATGCGACCGAACCTGTTCTGGCGAACCCTGGAGCCTGCCGCATTCCGCGTGCTTCCACGGTTTTCCGGGTCGGCCATCCGCGCGACCGGGCAACCGTTCACCCGGCCCGGCATGCTGAAGCCGCACGTCGGTGGACATCGATACGGGTGGACCCACTACGGGGTGATGATTCCCGACCTGCCCGAGCCGCATCGGTATTTCAGCACGATGGTGATAGCCGGACTGCCGGGCGCGACCGCCTTGGACAACGACCACGCAGTCACCACTACCCCGCGCGACACCGTCACCGTGTCGGTGTCCACGGCCGCGCCCGGCGCAGCGTTCTACCGGGCGTACTCCATGACCGAACAATGCCGGTTGGAGCCGGACGGGTCGTTGCTGGACTTCGGCGGTGACGTGATCATCGAAGGCGGCTACCCCAACTTCCGGGTGACGGTGCACCGTGACGGGTTCACCGCCGACCTGCGGCTACGCGCCAACGGCCAGGTCGCTTGGTTCGCCCGCATACCGGCGTACGACCACCTCAGCCTGTTCGTCGAATACGAGGGCTGGATCGCCAACGGCGGCGAACGCACCGAGGTCTCCGGGGTCGGCACCTTCGAGTACGCCGCCTGCGTCGGCCTACACGGCCTCGTCGACCGCCCGTTCGGCGCCGCGGCGAAGGTGCCGCTCGACTTCTTCTCCTACCAGGTGATCGGTATCGATGACCGCACGCACCTGCTGTTGGCCGATGTCCATGTCTCTGGAAAACCCCTGGTGACCATGGCGTATCACCGCTCGGCCGGTCAGCAAACCTGGGTATCGCACAGGGGCGTGCGGTTCGAGGTCACCGAATACGCCGCCGATACGACTGTCGACCCCTACGGCAATCGAATGCGGCTCCCGGTCCGGTTCACCTGGACGGCCGGTGACGACCTGATCGTCCACGGCACCGTCGACTCGCCGCCACGCTTCGGTGTCGGCCGCGGCTACATCCTCGGCTACCGATGCCACGGCAACTTCCAGGGTCGTGAGTTCGACTCCCGCGGCTACATGGAATACATCGACAACGAGCAGGCCAACCGCGCGGCGCCCGACTACCTCACCGGTCTCCCGACACCCCACTGAGCTCGGTCCATCGGTTTGCGGTTATCGGCACCACCTCCAGCGGCCGACGAACTCTCGTCCCGGCGATACACCCGCGGTGGGATCGACGACCAGCAATTCCCACCTCGACTCCAGATGCTGTGTAACCCAAGCTGATTCACCTGATCGACGGACGCTGCTCGGCTCGCGGGTCGACCTCCGTGGGCCACGCGTCAGTGGCGTGCCTGCTCTGCAAGCAGGGCCGAATCACCTGGTGGCCGGTCGATATGGCCACAGCAGCACCGGGCGCGAAGCAGTGGTGCGGTGGAACCGAGACGGACGCACCATTCGCACTTCCCCTCTGATGAAAAACAGCTAGCCGCAACGGGTCTTGTCTGAGACGAGCAGTACCAGGTTTTCCACGCTCGTTGTAGCTGCCTCGATCAGCCGCCCAGAGTCCAAACGAGAAACTGCTTCGCCGTGAATATCGGCTTGCCGTAGCTGGCCGCCGACTTGGCCTTTCCCGACTGTGATCCCGCTTCCGCGGTGATCAGGGCGGGGCAGGAGGTCGCCTGAAACTTTGGGATTCACGGGTCTTGACGTATCTCGTGGTGCCTTGCGGTCGGTTGATCACCGGCACGGCGGAACTGTCAGCGTGGCGGTGTAGTAGCCGGTGGGGAACGGTTCGCCCACAGGCAGTCGCTCTGCCTCGACCCAGGCGTGGGCGCGGAACGGCTCGGTACGCACCCCGCTGCACCAGACCGGCCATACCCGCGCATTCTGCACAGCAGCGCTGTCGCCAGCGCGCGGTGTAGGCAGCCCTGCCCGGCGCAGCGGACGCTGACGGCGACCACGGACTCGCGCGCCGCCAGCGCCTGACCGTACGTTGCCGGGGCGGCTCCTCGGTGAACAAGGGTCAGTACGCGGCGCAGACGACGAGGGGACAGCTTGGTCAACGGCCACGCTCCCGCCACTGCCAGCCGGGCGAGGAGCCTTTCCCAGCCGTGCACCGCTGGAGCGTTCTCCAGTGCCATCGGGTCAGACATCGCCGATCAGTCCCGCAGTTTCCAGGGCGTGCAGCAGCGCGGTGATGTCGTCGGTGGCTCGTTCGACGGGAATCCGATAGCGCTCTGCCAGGAGCAGGGCCGCGTCAGCTGTCGGCGCCCCGTCCAGCAGTGCGCGCATGACGAGCGTCCCGGTCTCGTTGAGCTGCCAGTACCGGCCGGACCGTTCGTCAAGTAAGACGATGCGGGCACCGGCGGCGACGGCGCTGACATCGCGGCGCAGTGTCAGAGGCATCACGGGGACCTTCGGTTCGGGGTGAGCGCCATCGACTGCTGGGCACGCAGCCACAGTTCGCAGGCCAGGGTCATGTCGAGCCGCCACAGGGGATCGGCTCGGGGGTAGGTGGCGGCAGCGGCCCGGCGCAGCGCGTCCTGGTCGACCAGTCCGCGCTCGGCCAGGACCGAGCTGTCGAGCAGATCCAGCAGCTTGGCCCGGTGGCGGCGCAGCCCGAGGTAGGTTTCGGCGCTGAACTCGCCTTTGGTGCTGCGTGCCAGGTTGAGTGCGGCACGATGCCGGTCATCGCCTCGGTCAGCAGGGGCTTGTAGCGCCCGGGGTGGCCGCAGTCTCGTAGACGCACCGCGAGGGCGGTCTCGACCACCCGGTCGTCGAGGTAGGGGGTCTCGAGGGCGACGTTCGCGACTTGGAAGATTCGGCGGGTCTGGCGGACGATCCGGCCGCACACGCCCGCGTGGTACAGCATCCGGTGCTGGTGGCGGGTGGGGGCCAGTGGTGGGGGGTTGCGACCGCACAGCCTCGGATAGTTGGTCGGCCACGAACTCGGCGGCGGGGGGGGTCCAAGACGGCAGGCGGGGTGTGCCGCCCCAGGACAGGTTGGGGGTCAGGCAGTCCGGCGGAGGTTCCAGCAGCAAGTCGGTGCACCGCCGCAGCCATTGCGCGTATCTCGACCTGTCGGCCAGTTCGCGTAGCAGGGTCGAGGTCCGCCAGCGGCGGACGGCTTGGTAGCCCCGGATGTGCCCTATGGCGGTCAGGGGGTGGCGGCGGACCAGCATGTGCAGATATGACGGCGCCGCGGTGAGTACCTCGTCACCGCCGTGTCCGGCCAAGTGGACGCGGGAACCGGTGGCCGCCAGCATGCCTGCGATGGCGCGCAGGTCGGCCAACGAACGGACCCAAAAGTAGACATCCTCGGGATCGCAGTCGCCCGGTGGTGCGTACTTGCCCGGTAGGTCCGACAGGTCGGCGACCAGTTGTTCGGCCCAAGGCAGGGCGCGGGCTGCGGTCTTTGCCCATACCGCATCCTCGTTTCCGGGGTCGACGCTGCGCTGGTGAAACGCTACAGCGGTCCCTGTTCGGCGGCGAGGAAACACAGGCTGGTGGAGTCCAGCCCGCCCGACATGTCGGCGCTGACTGCCTGATCCGGGCCGAGGCGCACTGCGACCGAGGCGCGCAGGGTCTCGCGCAGTCGCGCGGCACAGCCTGCCGAGGGTTGCTCCGGTGGCGGGCAATTCCACCAGCGGACCACACCCGGGCCGACCTGCCGTGTTCAGGTGCAGGAAGCAGTCGCCGGGGGTTGCGTGGATCCCGTCCCACACCGGCTGGGCATCGAGTGGGTGAGGCGCGTGCGGGAACAGCAGCCGCAGCGCCAGCCCGCCCTCGTCGATACCGGCGGCGGTGAGTTGTGCCAGCACGTCGGCGCGATCGGCGGCGATCGTCACCGGCCCGTCGGGCACGGCGTTCGAGCTTGGCATCGGCGTCGGCGATACGTCGCCGTAGCAACGCCCGATGTGTGTCGTGGTCGTTGCCGTTCTGGGCCGCGAACAGGCTGGCAATGGTCCGATCGCGATTGGCCCGATTGAACAGGATGGCCAGCCACCGGTCGATCGGTGCAGCTAGGTGGTCCTCGCGGAGGTTGACCGTGAGGGGGTGCTCGGCCAAGGCGGGGCTCCCGGGGGTGAGGGTCTTGGCGCGGCAGCGGTAGTAGACGACTCCTCGGACTACTCCAGGCTGCATTTTGCGGCCGCAGAAACCACGGCCAGCCTCGCGGGGTGGCGTCGCCCGGCCGGTGGCCCGCGTCCTCGAGCGCGGCCGTCCTCGCCCGGCCACAGCGTCGGCCGAAGGACGCATGCCGGTGCGACGTATCGCCGATCGCGTGGGGAGGTCATCTGCGCAAGTGGTGTAGGTGACCCAGCACCTCGCCATTACGGAGGTGAGTGCGACCATCGCGGCCACGATGAGGGCAGCGCCGGACCTTCGGGTCCGGCGAGAATCTCAACGACCTCGATGATTCGAGCCTGTGGACGGCCGTGGTTTGTCAAGTTGGACAGCGAGGACCACAGGACTGTGGTCCTCGCTGTCGTTGGGTGCGAGCGCTTCGGCTCAGTTGAACAGATCGAGAAGCGAACCCTCGTTCTCCGAGCCGATGATTCCGACCGGCTTGCTGCTGGCGTCGTCGAGGATCGCGTCGAGGTTCGCCTGGATATCCTCCGGAGTGGGCTCGGTGTTGGTGTATCCGGTGTTCATTGTGAGCGCGAAGCGCTGCATGAGGCCGCCCTGGCTGAGCAGTGTCTCGCCGGTGATGGAGCAGTCCTCGTGTGCGAGGTAGGCGACGGTCGGGGAGACCATCGCGGTGGTCATCGACTTCTCGAGCATCTTCTTGAGATCGTCGGGGATCTCCGCCTCCGCCGCCATCCGCGTGTAGGCGGTAGGGGCGATCGCGTTCACGCGAATACCGACCTTGAGCGCTTCCATGGCGAGCGTGCGGGTGAACGAGAAGATGGCGCCTTTGGAGGCGACGTACGCGCTCTGCTGTTCGAAGCCGACCAGCGTGGGCGACGCGGTATTGACGACGCGCCCCGCGCCTGACGCGATGAGATGCGGCCACGAAGCGGCGGTGACCGCTGCGGTGCCGAAGAAGTTGACCTCCATGTGCTGGCGGATACCCTCGATCGCCTCCGGGCCGAACGGTGTCATGTGGTTGATGCCGGCATTGTTCACGACGATGTCGAGACGACCGAATGCCTCGATCGCGGTCTGCACGATGGCCTCGGCTCCGGTCGACACGCTGTCGTAGTTCGCGACGGCTTTGCCGCCCTCCGCGATGATTTCGGAGACCACGTCGTCGGCGGGGGAGGTGTCGGACCCTTGCCCGGCGGCAGACGATCCGAAGTCGTTGACTACGACCGATGCTCCCCGTGAGGCCAGTAGCAGTGCGTGCGAGCGGCCGAGCCCCCGGCCGCCGCCCGTGACGATGGCGACCTTCCCGTCGAAACGCAACATGGTCTCTCGCTTCCCTCCATGCACCGCATGGACGCAGATTGACGGGACCCGCAGGGCATCCCATCGGACTGAATATATTTAATAGTATATGTCATTCGTGGCGCGGCGACGCAAGAGCGGGGCGAAATCAGTCGGCGTCATGGAACCGCTGCCATCAGATCCGCGTCGATCGCCGCTGGCCTCTGCGGTATCGGCGCCGTGCTCGCGGTCGATGCTGGTCACGGGCCGCTCACCGGGTTCAACCCGTCAAAGATCGAGCGACTGCGGTCTCCCTTGCACGGTTCGGGAGGCCGCCTCGGAAATTCTCGGCCCGCTGATTCGGAGTCGCCGAATCGGGTAGACCTACCCTGGCCTCAGCCTAAGCATAATGCGTAATTTTCGCTTGAAGTCGAACTGAAGGGATCACGGATGTCAGGTATCAAGCTCAGACCACTCGAGCAGCAGGTCGCCGTCGTTGCCGGCGGATCCAGCGGGATCGGTCGAGTGACCGCGCTTCGGCTGGCCGCCGCGGGGACGAAGGTGGTGGTGGCGGCGCGCAACGAAGCGGGGCTTTCGACGCTCGTTGGTGAGATCGAGGGCGCCGGTGGGGAGGCGGTGTATGCCGTCTGCGATGTGAGTGATCGAGCCCAGGTCGAGTCCGTTGCCGAATTGGCCGTGGCGAAGTTCGGTCGCATCGATACGTGGGTCGCCGTCGCGGCCGTGGTGGTCTACGCGGACTTCGAACACACCACACCCGAGGAGTTCCGTCGGTTGATGGAAGTCAACTTCATGGGACAGGTGCACGGCTTCCAGGTGGCGCTGCCGCATCTGCGGCGGGCGGGCGGTGGTTCGCTGGTGTCGGTGGGATCGGGTGAGACGGTGATCTCCATGCCGCTCAACAGCGCCTATGCCGCCTCCAAGCATGCGGTCGAAGGAATGCTGGACGCGCTGCGGCGGGAGCTGCAAGCCGCGGGCACACCGATTTCGGTCACCAGCATCAAACCGGCGGCGATCAATACGCCGTTCTTCAACAACGGCCGCAACAAGATGGACGTGAAGCCGAAGGGCGCCCCACCGTTCTACGACCCGGCGGTGGTCGCCGACTGCGTTCTGTACGCCGCCACGCACCCGGTCCGCGATCTCTACGCGGGCGGCGCGGCCAAGCTCATGAAGGTGACCCAGCACCTCACCCCGCGAGTGGCCGACGTCGTGCTGGCCAAGTTCGGTATCCCGATGGAACAAACCAAGGAAGCGGCGACCGAAACCGACGGCAATCTCTACGAGCCCAGCGGAGACGCACGCGTCAAGGGGGACTTCGAAAACCAAGCGCTGCCGTTCAGTCCCTACACCTGGCTGGCGACCCACCCCACCGCCCGGCGCCTACTGGTGGCCGGTGCGGTCGTCGGGCTGGGAACACGCTGGACCGCCCGCACGCGTACCGCCTGACAACCGATGCGCTGCGCCCGACTCGGAAGCTTCGACCCGACGAGAGAGGAAGCTCATGACAACGGACAACATCGAACACGTTCGAATCAAGGCACTGGCCTGGGATCTCGCGGCCGACATCTACTATCCGCCCGGATTCGACGCCGGGCAGAAGTACACCACAATCATCAGCGCCCATCCGACCGGTAGTTGTAAGGAACAGACCTCGGGCAACATCTACGCCACCGCGCTGGCCGAGCGGGGGTTCGTCGCGATCGCCTTCGACGCGAGCTTTCAGGGTGACAGTGGTGGCGAGCCACGGCTGATCGAGGACCCAGGATTCCGTGCCGAGGACTTCAGCTACGTCATCGACTACCTGGTCACCCAGCCGTGGGTCGACGAGAACCGCGTGGGGGTGCTGGCCATCTGCGGTGGCGGTGGCTATGCCGTCAGCGCGACCATGACCGAGCGACGCATCAAAGCCCTAGGCACGGTGACCGGCGCCAACGTCGGGCGGCGGATGCTCGAGGGATTCACCGAATACGACCCGCTCGGCGCGCTCGAGGCGATGGCCGCACAGCGCACCGCCGAGGCTCGTGGTCAGGACGAGCAGGTCAACGATCTGCTGCCGCCGTCACCGGAAGCCGCCGAGCAGGCGGGTCTGACGGATGTCGACCTGGTCGAGGCCACCGAGTACTACAAGACCGATCGTGGGCGTAAACCCAACGGCCGCACCAGCTTTCTGTTCTCCCGGCAGGCCAGGCTCGTCGGCTGGGACGCCTATACCCGCGCGGAGATCCTGCTCACCCAGCCGTTGTGCATCGTCGTGGGCGACAAGCCCGGCGCGTTCGGCGCCTACCGCGATGCGTTCGAGCTATACCAGCGTGCCGCGTCCGAGGACAAGGAACTCGTCGTCTTGGAGGGCGTGACGCACTACGACCTCTACGACAAGCCGGAAGCGGTATCGCGGGCATTGGACCGCCTGGTGCCCTTCTTCAAGGACCACCTCTGACGGTGTGAGCCGGGTCGGCGGCAACTGTCCCGCCGACCCGGCTCATCGGTCCGGTGTCCGCTCGTCCTCGTCGATCGGCCGGGTCAGCAGCTGCTCGATGAGAACCTTTGTGGCCGGGCGGAATTCGCGGCCGCGCGCGGTGGCGAGGTGGATCCGCCGCTGCGCGACCTTCTCGGACAGCGAACCGGCACCAACGGCAACGGAAACAGCAATGGCTCTAGCGGCAGCGGCCCGCTGACGGGCATTCGGACCGTCGAACTTCGGACGCACGCTTTAGAGCGACACATCCGCCGAGGCCAGCATGCGCTGGAGTGCGGCGTTGCCGTCGGCGGACTCGAGATCGAGCACCACGTTGAGCTTGTTGCGGTTGAGGTGCAGTTTTTACTGGGCTCGGGGGTTCATAGGAAGAATCTTTCCCATTGTCGGCAGGTTCTGCCGGAGAGAAGGTTGTCGCATCGGCTTCGAGCCGGAACAGATCTCATCGAAAGGATCGTGCCTGATGCGCACAAGCGTCACCTTCCCGAGCAATGGCCTGCGCCTGGCGGGCATCCTGTTCACTCCCGACAACCGCGGCGGAGAGCGCCTGCCCGCCGTGGTGGTGTCACACCCCGGTGGTGGTGTGAAGGAGCAGACCGCCAGCATCTACGCGCAGCGCCTGGCCGACAGGGGCTATGCCGCACTCGTGTTCGACGCCGCTTACCAGGGTGAGAGCGAAGGCGAGCCGCGCTTCCTGGAAGACCCCTTCCAGCGCAGTGAGGACGTCAAGTCCGCGGTCACCTTCCTGACCACCCGTGACGACATCGACCCCGCTCGCATCGGTGCCCTCGGTATCTGCGCGTCCGGTGGTTACGTGCCCTTCGCCGCGCAGACCGATCACCGCATCAAGGCGGTGGCCACCGTGAGCGGTCTCGATATCGGCGACTACCTGAGCAACGGCCTGCACCGCACCCAAGATCCGTCGGTGCTGCAGGAGATGCTCGACGCCGCCGGCGCGCTGCGCACCGCCGAAGCGCAGGGCGCCGAGCCGACCTACCAGATCTGGGCGCCGCCGAGCGCCGAAGGTCTCGAGGGTGCGCCTGATCTGTACCGCGAGGCGCACGACTACTACCGCACTCCGCGCGCGCAGCACCCGCGGTCGGAGAACAAGTGGCTGTTGCAGAGCATCGACCGTATCGCCCAGTTCGACGCGTATGCCAAGATCGCGATGATCTCCCCGCGTCCGCTGCTGATGACCGTCGGCTCCAAGGCCGACACCGCCTACTTCAGCGAGGAGGCCATCGCCAAGGCCGCCGAGCCGAAGGAGTTGTTCGTGGTCGACGGCGCCAGCCATGTCGATCTCTACGACGTGGACCAGTACGTCACCCCGGCCGTGGACAAGCTCGACGAGTTCTTCGGAAAGGGTCTGGCCGGCTGATCCCGGTCACCGTCCACGCAGACGTCTGCCCAGCACGGGTGACCCTCGTGCGGGGCAGACGTTTTCGTGTGGTCGGCAGGCGCTGGCGAACTCGAGGCGGCGCCGATGCTCGATCACGCTCGGACGGCGGTGCATTCGTTGTGATGGTCGCGAATGACCAAGGCCGAGCGCAGGTTCCAGAGCCGGGCAGGGTCGATGGTATCGAAGCCGGTGAGCCGGAAGATCCGCTTGAGCCGGTAGTCGACGCTGTTGGGGTGCAGATGCAGTCGGCGGGCGGTGCGCCGGCGGTCGTGGCCGGTCTCCACGTAGGTTCGAAGCGTCTCGATCAGGTCGGGATGGTCTTCGAGTGGGTCGAGCAGGGTGGACAGGGCGTCGCGGCCGGGGCCGGGCCGGGTGAGCTGGTATTCGACCGCGATATCGCTGAAGCGGTGCAGACGCTCGGTCATGCCGAGCCGGGTGGCCACGTCCAGGGCGGCGTGCACCTGTTCGGCCACCCGAGGCACTTCGTCGGTCGGCGCGCACAGCACCACACCGGTCGGGATGTGGCCCTCGGCGGTGCGGAGAACTTCGACGAAGCCTGCGAGCGCGGTGAACTCGCCGAACGCAGTGTCGGGAACGAGGACCGTCGCGCCGGTTTCGCCCAGCAGTGCGAGCGCGCTCGGGCCGAAGCGTCGACGCAGCTCCGAATACAGCCGCGCCACAATGGGTTCGGCCAGGCTGCGCGGTGCGTCGTGTGGTCTGCCGCGCCGTGTGGGCAAATGGACGGCCATGATCGCGTAGGCGTCGGCGACAGCTATCTGGTTGCACTGTCCAAGCACTTTCGACGAATCGCCGCGCAGCAGTGCGGCAGCGACTTCCTGTGCCGCTTCGACGCTGTCGTGCGTCGGAGGACCCGCTTGGCCGTAGACGCGCGCGACGAGCCCCGTGGCAACGCGGACCGTCCGCAGTATCTGCCCGGAGCCGTCGGCGAGGGGGGACGTCGCGGGCGCGGCGTCGACGACGAGCTCGATGGCGCCGATGACGATCGACAACGTCGTGTCGAGATCGACGCCCAACCGGACGCACGTGGTCACGGCCCGTTCCAGACCTGCCACCGCCTCGGCGTCGTCGCCGAGCTTGCCGACCGAGGCGAAAGATCGGGAGGCCAGGACGAGTAGCTGTTCACGCACCTCGCCGGAAGCGCTGTGTGTGGTCACTGCGGAGTCGACCATCCGGGTGATTGTCTGGTTCACCTCGTGAACTCCCATCCTGCGTTCTTCCGCCCGGCACGCTGGAGCTTGCCGGGTGTTCGCCCGGGTGCGGGGCGACGTTCGGCGAGCGTAAGCGGGGGTCCGAACTGGCGGTGTCCAGCAATTTGGACACCGATAACTGGTCAATCGCCCAGAACTTCGGTGTCACGCCTGGGTTGAAGTCGCATATGAGGCATAATGCATGCAGGCAACCGAAAGGACCCCGATGGAAACCGCCCTGCAGCGTTTGCCTCGCAGTGCCAACAAGCAGCGTCATCAGCTGTCGGAGGATGTCGCGACCTACGTCCGTGAACTGATCATCTCGGGCCGGGTGCGACCCGGTGAGTTCCTGCGGATCGAACCTATCGCGGAGGCCGTCGGTGTCAGCAACACGCCGGTACGTGAAGGTCTGCTGCTGCTTAGCGGCGAAGGCTTCGTCGAGCTGGTGCCGCGGCGGGGATTCATGGTGTCGGAGTTCAGCAAACAAGATGTGCGCGACCTGTTCTGGGCGCAGGCGACGATGGCCGGTGAACTCGCGAGCCGGGCCGCGAAGTCGATCTCCGTCCGCGAACTCGACCATCTCGCCAGCGTGGTCGAGGCGCACGCGCGGGCGGCGGAGAGCGGAGCCGACGAGGAACTCGTCGCCTACGGCCACGAGTTCCATCGCTCGATCAATCTGGCGGCGGACTCGCGCCGGTTGGCGATGCTGCTGGCGACCGTCGTCAAGCAGCTACCGAATCGCTTCTACATCAACATCGAGGGACATGGTGAGGACACGTTGCGGGATCACCCGCTGATCCTCGAAGCGCTGCAGAAGCGTCGCCCGAAGGCCGCCAATGCCCTGATGCGCGACCACATCATGTCCAGTGCCGACGAACTGATCACCATGCTGGAGAAGCAGGGCCTGTGGGCTGAACCGGCCCGCAAGTCCACTGCCTGACCGTCCGGTCCGAATCGGAAAGCCTCGCTCACCCATGTTGTGACTGATCCACAGCCTCGTACGCCGACGCAGAATATAGTATATATTCGAGTGCGTTACGTGCGTCACAGCGGTGAGAGGACCTTTCGATGACGAAGTCGGTTACGGCGGGGGTGCTGCCTGCGCACCCCGAGGCGTCCTATATCGATGGCAACTGGGTGCAGGTGTCGTCGTCAGAGACCTTCGAGGTCGTCAACTGCAGCACCGAGGAGGTCGTCACCGCTGTCGGCGCGGCGACCGCCGAGGATGTGGATGCCGCAGTGGCAGCCGCGCGCAAGGCTTTCGACACCGGTCCGTGGCCGTTGATGTCGCCGACCGAGCGCGCCGGTTTTCTGCGCGCGATCGCCGCCGAACTGACCAGGCGGGGTGACGACTTCGCCCGGCTCTGGTCGATCGAATCGGGCATCGTGTATTCGCTGGCCAAGACCAGGCTTCCGCTGTTCCTGTCGGGCGCGTTCAACGCCTATGCCGATCTGGCCGAAGAGTTCCCGTTCCGGGAGTCGCACACCCCCGCGGCCGGTGGCGCCGGTCTGCTGGTGCGCGAACCGGTCGGTGTCGTCGCGGCCATCGTGCCCTGGAACGGTCCCGCCGGCCTGATGGCCTACAAGTGCGCGCCGGCTCTGCTCGCCGGTTGCTCGATCGTGCTGAAGCCACCGCAGGAGGCGCCGACCTCGGCGTACCTGTTCGCCGAGATCTGCGACCGCGTGGGGCTGCCGCCGGGGGTGGTCAACGTGGTGACGGCCGACCGGCAGGTGTCGGAAACGCTGGTCCGCCACCCCGGCGTCGACAAAGTGACCTTCACTGGTTCCACGGTGGCGGGCCGCACGATCGGTGCGATCTGTGCCGATCGGATGGCGCGCTGCACTCTCGAACTCGGCGGCAAGTCGCCTGCTCTCGTGCTCGACGACTACGACATCGGCACGGCGGCGAAGGTCCTCGCCGGGGGCATCAGCTACCTGGCCGGGCAGGTCTGTCACAGCTTGACGCGCGTCATCGTTTCCCAGAAGCGGCACGACGAACTCGCCGACGCGCTCGGGGCGGCGATGAGCGCGATCCGGGTGGGTGACCCGTTCGACGAGGGCGTGAGCATGGGGCCGCTGGCGTCCGCGCGCCAACGCGAACGCGTCGAAAGCTATATCGCCGCGGGAAGAGCCGACGGCGCGCGGCTGGTGACCGGTGGGGGCCGACCGGCCGGGCTCGAGCGTGGCTTCTTCGTGGAGCCGACGGTTTTCGCCGGTGTCGACAACCGATCGGTGATCGCCACCGAGGAGATCTTCGGGCCGGTTCTGGCTGTCATCGCGGCGAAGGACGAGGACGACGCCGTCGCGCTGGCCAACGACAATCCGTACGGTCTGAACGCCTCGGTGTTCACCAACGACACCGACCGCGCCTACCGCGTGGCGCGCAAACTGCGCACCGGCACGGTCGGGCAGAACGGTCCGCGTACCGATTTCTCGATCGCTTTCGGTGGTTTCAAGCTCTCGGGTGTGGGTCGCGAAGGCGGGTCGGAAGGGCTGTTGCCTTTCCTGGAAACCAAAACGCTGGTACTCGAGAACCGGCCGACCGATGTTTCCGGCCTCGGCAACTGATTCACTACCGACATTTCCCCGGACAAGGCCTCGTCGACTTCGGTCGGCGGGGCCTTTGTGCTGTTCGGTGTGATCCGGAAATTGTGCTGCCCGAAAGATTTACGCTGTCCACATTCTTGGACATTGCGGGACGGGAAATCTGCCTAGCCTCTGTCGGGAGGAGGGTGGCATGCGTGCACGGCCGCCCGATTCATTCCTGGCGCAAATCGCGCGTGTTCTATTCGATCGGGAGCAGCGGTGCTCGTCGATCGGTCGGAGGTGCCACACATGTTCTCTACCCAGCGTTTTCGTCACCGGCGCGCTGCCGCCGGTCTCGCTGTGACGCTCGCGCTCGCCTCGGGAGGCTGGCTTGATTCCTCGGTCGCCCTTGCGGATCCCGGTGCGAGGTTTCTGGTGATCAGCGGGGCGGCGTCATCGAATATCAGTGTGCTCGGCCTCGATGACGCGGGCAGGTTGTCGACAGTGCCAGGCTCGCCCTTTCCGTCCGGTACCGGTTCGTTGGCGGTGACGGTCACGCCCGACGGCCGCTACGTCTACTCGACCAACACGGTGTCGGGCACCGTGAACGGGTTCCGCCTCGGCGGCGACGGCGTTCTCACCTCGATTCCCGAGGCCAACCTCGAGCTGGGCGGACCCGGTGTGGGAGCCGTGGTCGCGCCCGACGGAAAGAGGCTGTTCGTGACGACTGGTTCGGTGACCAACGAAATCCGTACCTATTCGATCACCGCGACAGGTGGGCTCGTCTTCACCGGTGCGGTTCAGGTGCCCGGGGTGAGTGCGCTCAATCAGCTCGCGATCGCCCCGGACGGCCGTTTCGTTTTCGCCGTCGGTTGGCTGCAGGCGACGGCGTTCAGTTTCGCCGTGGGGGCCGACGGTGGGCTGACCCTGGTCGATTCCGTCGGGGCGGGTTCGATGTCGACCCTGCCGGGTGTGACGCCGGACGGCCGGTTCATGTACGTCAGTAATGAAGCCAGCGGTGATATCTCGGGCTACGCGATCGGTGCCGACGGCGAACTGAGCCCCGTGCCGGGGTCGCCCTTCCGCACCGGGCTGATGCCGTTGCCGCACGGTGCGGTCTTCACCGCCGACAGCCGCCGGATGTACATGGCCGAGGCGATGGCGGGCCAGATCGGCGGGTTCCAGATCGCGGAGAACGGGTCGCTGAGCCCACTGCCCGGATCGCCGTACCCGGCGCCGGCAGGCACGCTGCCGGGCCGCGTGGTCGTCGACTCGGAAACGCGACGGGTCTTTCTCATCGACACCCTCACCGTCGGCATCACCGCGCGCGTGCACCCGTATGCGATGGCACCCGACGGGCGGCTCACGCCGACGGGGGAGCAGGCAGTCGACACGGGGCTGATCTTCGCCGACGGGGCCAACGCGGTACTGGTAGAGCAGCGATGATATTACATATATTATATTCAATAGACTCGCACAGCTGCCAAGGGAGGCACACGATGAAACCGTACCGCTCGATGCTCTTCGTCCCCGGTCACAAGGGTTCTTGGGCCGACAAGGGCGTCGCCTCCGGGGCCGACGCGCTGATCCTCGACCTCGAGGACTCGGTGCCCGCCGCGGACAAGGTCGAGGCGCGCGGCACGGTCGCGGCCACGATCGACCGGCTCACCGCCGAAGGCGTGCGCCCCGACCTGTGGGTGCGGGCCAACCCGGAGGTGAGCGGGCTGCTCGGCGGCGACCTGGAAGCCATCGTGCGGCCGGGGCTGGCCGGGTTGTTTCTGGCCAAGGTGTTCACCGCCGACGAGATCGTGCGCCTGGACGCGGTGCTGAGCCACATCGAGCAGCGTGAGGGCATCGAGGTCGGAACGGTGCAGCTGATCGTGTCCTTCGAGACCGCGGTGTCGATGGCGCACTGCGAGGAGATCGCGGGCGCGAGCCCCCGGGTGGCTTCCCTGCTCGGCGCCACCGGCCCCAACGCGGACGTCGGTCGCGAACTCGGCTTCGAGTTCACCCCCGCCGGGCTGGAAACGCTGTACCTGCGTAGCCGGATCATCCTCGCCGCGCGGGCGAACGGTCTGCACCACCCGGTGACCGGTGTGTGGCAGGACATCAAGGATCTCGAGGGCGCGCGGCGCTTCTGCCTGGACAACCGGCAGCTCGGCTACCGCGGTCTGGTGGCGATCCACCCCTCGCACGTGGCGATCGCCAACGAGGTGTTCTCGCCGTCGCCGGAGACCGTCGACTACTGCAGGCGCATGATCGCGGCCTTCAACGAAGCCGAGGCCGCCGGTAGCGCGGCGGTCGACTTCGAAGGCCAGCACATCGATCTCGCCCATGTGAAGACGGCGGAGGGTGTCATCGCCCTGGCCGATGCCGTGGCGGCCAACGCGTAATAGCAGACGAAAGCGGGGGTGGCCGTGGCCACCCCCGCGTTTCCGTGCGGCCGATCAGCTCACGATCAGCAGGACCGTCTCCGCGACACAGGCCGGCTTGGCCTCGCCGCCGTCGAGTTCGTACTTCGCCGTCACGACGGCGCCCGCGGCGGTCTCGGTGACATCGGTGATCGTGACCGTGGCCCGCAGGTTCGACCCCGCGCGCAGCGGCGCGGGGAAGCGAACCTTGTTGACGCCGTAGTTCACCCGCGCCGAACCGAAGGTGAAGTCCAGCAGTTCGGGCCGGAAGTGCGAGATCAGCGACAGTGTGAGATACCCGTGGGCGATGGTGCCGCCGTAGGGTCCGGCGGCGGCCCGCTCGGGGTCGACGTGAATCCACTGCTCGTCGTCGGTGACCTCGGCGAAGGCCGAGATGCGCGCCTGGTCGACCGGATACGGTTCGCTCGGGCCGATCGGTTCCCCCACGGCGGCGCGGACCTCGTCGAGGGTGGTGAATACGCGGGGCACGGTCTCTCCTGATCAGTCGGTGGTGACTTCGACGGTGGCGTTCGGTCCGGCGGATTCGCCACCGGGACCGAACAATTCGAGTGCCACCCCGTCGGGTACCTCGGTGGCGAGCAGGCGTGCGGGCTGCCCGCAGAACAGCGGCGCCCGGCCTCGGTGGCGCAGCTCCCGCACCGGTGCCCCGCCCATCAGGCGGTGGATCTCGGCCAGTGCGATGGCCTGGAAGGGCCCGTGGACGACCAGCCCCGGGTACCCCTCCACGCCGGTGGCATAGGGCCAGTCGTAGTGGATGCGGTGCGCGTTGGCGGTGGCCGCGGAGAACCGCGCGAGCAGTGACGGATCGGTCCGCAGCTGCCAGGCGTTGTCCGCCGTGCGGTGCAGGGGAGTGCGCGGCAGGGTCTCCTCGGCCGACGGCGGTTGCGCGGGTTGTTCCGGCGCAGGCGCTGCCTCCCGGTAGATCAGGTTCTGCGATTCCTCGATCGCGAGTTCCCCTGTCTCGCTGTACAACCGGATCTGCACATCGACGACGACCAGGGCACCGGAGCGGCCGTTCTTCTCGGTCACCGACGCCACTTCGGCTTCGCGGCGAACCGTGCTCCCGACGAGAAGCGGTGCGTGAAAACGGATCTTGCCACCGGCGAACATGCGTCGCGGCAGTTCCACCGGGGGCAGGAACGAACCGCGCCGCGGGTGACCGTCGGGGCCGAGCACGCCGGAGGCGGCCCAGCGGGGCAGGGCTACCCAGTGCCACAGCGGCGGCAGGGTGTCGCCGGGGCCCGGCGTGGGGAGACCGTCGTCGAGGAGCGCGGCCAGCGCTGCCACGGGTGCGGGATCGAGGAGCTCGGTGGAGGTCTCGAGGTGGGGCTGCCAGGCGGGGGTGGTGCTCACATGAACCGCCCGCCGGTCACCTCGAGCACCGTGCCCGTCATGTACGAGGACATATCGGAGGCGAGAAACAGTGCCACCGTGGCGATCTCGTCGATCTCACCGGCGCGGCCGAGCGGGATCTCGGCCATCTTCTGATCCCACACCTTCTGCGGCATGGCCTCGGTCATGGCCGTGCGGATCAGGCCGGGCTGGATGGCGTTGACCCGCACACCTAGGTGCGCGAGCTCCTTCGCTGCGGCCTTCGACAGGCCGACGATGCCCGCCTTGGCCGCGGAATAGTTGGTCTGACCCGGCAGGCCGATCTTGCCCGAGAGCGAGGACATATTGACGATGGTGCCGCCGCCGCGTTCCCGCATCACCGCACCGGCCAGCCGGGTGCCGTTCCACGTGCCCTTGAGGTGGACGGCGATAACCTGGTCGAACTGGTCCTCGGTCATCTTGCGCATGGTCGCGTCGCGGGTGATGCCCGCATTGTTGACCATCACGTCGACGGGGGAGAAGGATTCGGCGGCGGCGTCGATCAGGGCTTGGACCTCGTCGGCGACGGTGACATCGCAGCGCACCCCGCGGGCGACGGCCGCACCGCCGAGCTTGTCGGCGGCGGCCTGCGCGGCGGCGCCGTCGATGTCACCGATGACGACGCGCGCACCCTCGGCGACGAATCGTTCGGCGATGGCGTAGCCGATGCCCTGGGCGGCGCCGGTGATGACGGCGGTCTTGTCGGCCAGAAGTGGTCCGGTCATGGCTGTTCCTCACTGTCGGTGGTGGCGTCGAGCTGCGCCAGGATGTGGCGGGCGCGGTCGAGCACGGGCTTGTCGACCATGGCGCCGTCGACGACGACGACACCGGAGGTGTCGGTGATCGCGGCGAAAATCTTTCGTGCCCAGGCTTGTTCGGCCTCGGTGGGGCGAAATGCTGTGGCTACCGGGTCGAGCTGGCGCGGGTGGATACAGAGTTTGCCGGTGAAGCCGAGCCGCTTGCTGTAGCGGGCGTCGTCCTCGACCATGTCGGCGTCATCGACGACGCCGGTGACACCATCGATCGGGCCTGGCAGCCCAGCAGCGGCGGAAGCGAGGACCAAGGCGTGTCTGGTACCGGCGAGTGCCTCGCGGTCGGTGGGGTCGACACCGAGTTCAGCGGCCAGATCGAAGGTGCCGACCGCGAGCCGGTCCACGCCCGGCGTGGCCGCGACGGCTGCGGAATGCAGTACCCCCGCCGCCGTTTCGATCAACGCGATCAGCAAGGGTCGGCTGCTCGCGACCTTCGGGCGATAGGGAGCACTCGCTCGTGCTTCGGTGAGCGCATCGATGACGCTGTCGAGATTGCCGATGTCGGCTTTGGGCAGTACGACCGCGCAGCGCAGCGGAGCCAGTGCGGCGAGATCGGCTGCGTGCCAGACGGTTCCGGCCGCGTTGATGCGCACCGCGCACTCGTTGCCTGCCTCGATCCAGGCGACGGCGTGTTCGCGGGCGGCCGCCTTGGCATCGGGTGCCACGGCGTCTTCGAGGTCGAGGACGACCACACCGGGATTCGCCGCGGCGGCCTTGGCGAAGCGTTCGGGACGGTCGGCCGGGACGAACAGCAGGGTCGACGCGACGCGGATCCGGGTCGCCAGCTCCGTCGCGGTGCGGGTGCTCATGCGCGCTTCTTCGCTTCGCGCACGAGACCGCCGCCGATGATCAGGCGCTGGATCTCGCTGGTGCCCTCGTACAGGCGCAGCAGACGGACATCGCGGTAGATGTGCTCGACGGTCACCTCGCGCATGTACCCGCTGCCGCCGTGGACCTGCACCGCGTTGTCGGCGACCCGGCCGACCATCTCGGTGCAGAACAGCTTGGCCACCGAGGGGGAGATGCGACGGTCCTCGCCGGAGACATACTTGGCGGCGGCGTCGCGCACGAGCGCGCGACCGGCCATCACCCCGGTCTGCATGTCGGCGATAAGCGCCTGGACCAGCTGGAAATCACCGATCGGCGTACCACCCTGGGTGACGGTGGCGGCGTAGGCCACCGACTCGTCGAGCGCGCGCTGGGCGGTGCCGACCGACAGCGCGGCGATGTGCACGCGACCACGCGAGAGCGAGGCCATCGCGGCCTTGTATCCGACGTCCTCCGAGCCGCCGACCAGAGCGTCGGCGGGGACACGGACGTCGGTGAAGGTGACGTCGGCGGTCCAGGCACCTTCCTGGCCCATCTTCGCGTCCTTGGGTCCGACGATGACGCCCGGGGTGTCGGCGGGCACCAGGAACACCGCGATACCTGGTCCGTCGGGGCCGCGTTCGGCGGTGCGGGCGAAGGTTACGAACAGATCGGCGAGGGGGGCATTGGTGATGAACCGCTTCTGGCCGTCGATCACCCAGTCGTCGCCATCGCGGCGGGCACGGGTGCGCAGCCCAGCGGGATTGGAACCCGCGCCGGGCTCGGTGAGCGCGAAGGAGGCCAGCACCTCGCCCGAGGCGATCCGCTCGAGCCACTGCTTCTTCTGTTCGTCGGTGCCGTAGTTGACCAGCACCTGACCGGCGATGCCGTTGTTGGTGCCGAACAGCGACCGCAGCGCCAACGAGGTGTAGCCGAACTCCATGGCCAGCTCGACGTCCTGGGTGAGGTCGACGCCGAGACCACCCCACCGCTGGGGGATGGCGTATCCGAACAAGCCCATCTCCGCGGCAGCCTGGCGGATGTCGCCGGGGATCGCGTTGGTCTCCAGGATCTCCTGCTCGCGCGGGACCACCTTGGTACGGATGAACGTGCGGACGTGAGCCAGGATCGGCTCGAAGTCCTCGGCACTGAGTTCGGACACTCTCGGCTCCTCTGTGATTGAGGCTGATACTAGATATAATATACAATGATATAATATACGATGAGCCGAACCGGCGGAGTAAGATTTGTTCGACGCCGTCTAGTGCATAATATATTCTGAGAGGACGCGACATGGCTGGCCTGTATTTCGAGGAGTTCGAGCCGGGAATGGTCATCGACCACCCCACCCGCCGCACGGTCACCGAGGCCGACAACACGCTGTTCAGTGTGATGACGCTGAATCTGGCCCCACTGCACCTGGACGCCGAGTACAGCAAGAACTCCATCTATGGCCAGCGGCTGGTGAACAGCCTGTTCATCCTCGGCTTGGTCTCGGGTATCACCGTGCCGGAGACCACGCAGGGCACCACTCTGGGCAACCTGGGCTTCGAGCAGATCAAGTTCCCCAAGCCGGTGTTCCACGGCGACACCATTCACGTGCAGACCAAGATCGAGGCCAAGCGGGAATCGAAGAGCCGCAACGACTCCGGCATCGTGACCTTCCGGCACCTCGGCATCAACCAGCGCGACGAGGTGGTCTGTGACGCCCTGCGCGTCGGCCTGATGATGAAGCGTCCGGCCGAACAGGCCTGATCCGGCCACGACGAACCAGCAACGAGGAGGACACGTCATGGTGGACGTTCAGCCTGCCGAGCCGCCGGCATGGGTGCCCGACGCGCGGATCCGTGAGCGCAGCCGTCTGCTCGCGGCGATGCGCGCCTGGGGATTCGGTGACGACGCCGCGGCGGTCACCGAGCTCAACGAGCGAGCCATCGCCGAGCCCGAATGGTTCTGGCGGGCCGCGACGACGGACCTGGGCGTGGACTTCTCGGTCCCGTTCGACCGCGTCGTCGACGACTCGGCCGGAAAGCCGTTCCCCCGGTGGTTCACCGGCGGCGGTGTCAACATCGCGCGGCTGGCAGCGCACCGGCACGCGGACGGCGCTGCCGCGGACCGGCTGGCTGTGGTCTACGAGGGCGACGAGGGTGAGCGGCGCACGTTGACCTTCGCCGAACTCGATACGCAGGTACGGCGTTTCGCCGCCAACCTCGTTCAGTTGGGTGTGCGGCGCAGTGACCGAGTGGTGCTGTTCATGCCCGTGGTGCCCGAAGCCGCGGTGGCCTTCCTCGCGATCGCGATGATCGGGGCCGTGTCGGTGCCCACCTTCAGCGGCTACGCGCCGGACGCGCTCGCCACCCGTCTGCAGGATTCCGAGGCAGTACTGCTGGTGACCGCCGACGGGACGACACGGCGCGGTAAGCGGGTCGAGCTGAAGGCGACCGCCGACGTGGCGCTGGAATCGGCGCCCACCGTGGCCAAGGTCGTGGTCGTCCGGCATCTGGGCACCGAGGTGGCGATGCGCGAGGGCCGCGACGTGTACTACGACGAGCTCGACGCCGATCCGTCCCCGGTGCCGACCGCCGACACCGAGTCCAACGATCCGCTGACCATCGTCTACACCTCGGGCACCACCGGACGGCCCAAGGGCATCGTGCACTCCCACGGTGGCTTCGCGGTGAAGACGGCGGTCGACTTCGGCTACGGCTTCGACGTGCACGAGGGCGACGTCGTCTCCTGGATCACCGACCTCGGCTGGCTCGTCGGCCCCATGTTGATGACCGGACCGTTACAGCTGGGCGCGACGATCGTGATGATCGAGGGGCTGCCGACGCACCCCACCGCGCACCGGATGTGGGAGATCATCGAACGCAACGGTGTCACCGTCGCCGGTATCGCGCCCACCGCGGCGCGTGCGCTGAAGGCGGCGGGTGAGGCGGTCACCCACGCGATGCCGAGCCTGCGCACCTTCGTGTCCACCGGCGAGGCCTGGGACGAACCTACCTGGTGGTGGCTGTTCTCCGAGGTCTGCGGCGGCACGCGGCCCATCGTCAACTACAGCGGTGGTACCGAGGTCGGTGGCGGCATCCTCATCGGGTACCCGTTCCTGCCCGCCGCTCCGGCCGCCTTCACCGGCGCCCTGCCCGGCGTGGACGCCGCGGTCTTCGGTGAGGACGGCAACCCGGTCGTCGGTGAGATCGGGGAACTGGTGGTACGCAACACCTTCCCCGGCATGACCCATGCCTTCTGGCAGGACCGCGAGCGGTATCTCGAGACCTACTGGAACCAGTGGGACGGAGTATGGGTGCACGGCGACCTCGCCAGCATCGACGACCAGGGCATGTGGCGCATCCACGGCCGGTCCGACGACACCATCAAACTGTCGGGTCGCCGGGTCGGTCCCGCGGAGATCGAGGCGGCGCTGCTGCGCGACAACCGGATCTCCGAGGTCGCCGTGATCGGCGTGCCGGATGAACGGCGCGGCCAGCGCGCGGTCGCTTTCGCCGTGCTGCGGTCCACCGGTCAGGCGCCGGAAGACCTGCAGGACACTGCGATCGGCAATGCGGGACGTTCGTTCGCCCCCTCGGTCGTCGTCGTGGAGAGCCTGCCCAAGACCAAGAACGGGAAGATCATGCGCCGGGCCATTCGGTCCCGGTATCTCGGGGCCCCGACCGGAGACATGTCCTCCCTCGACCCCGCCACCCCACTCGAAGCGATCCCCGTGTCCGCGGGCGACGAACAGGAGTAGCAATGACTGCCGCTACAGCGACCGACGACAACGTCGAAGTCGTCCGACAGGCCACGCGTGAACTCGCGCGCAAGTTCGACAACAACTACTGGCTCGACAAGGACAACAAGCACGAATATCCCTGGGACTTCGTGAAGGCCTTCGCCGCCGGCGGCTGGCTGGGCGCGATGATCCCCGAGGAGTACGGCGGCATCGGCCTCGGTCTGAAGGAAGCCGCCGTCATGCTCGGCGAGATCTCGTCCTCCGGTGCGGGCATGAGCGGCGGGTCGGCGATCCACTTCTACGTGTTCCCGCCCGCCCCGATCGTGAAGTACGGCTCGGAGGAGATGAAGCGCGAGTACCTACCCAAGCTGGCCTCGGGTGAGCTGCTTATGGCGTTCGGTGTCACCGAACCCACCGCGGGCGTCGACACTTCGCGGATCAAGACCAAGGCGACCAAGGTCGACGGCGGCTGGTTGATCAACGGGCAGAAGGTGTTCATCACCAACGCCCAGAACGCGCACAAGATCCTGCTGCTGGCCCGCACCTCGCCGCGACGCGAGGACAAGCCGCTGTGGGGCATGTCGCTGTTCCTGGCCGACATGGACCGCTCCAAGATCACCGTGCGCGAGATCGACAAGCTCGGCCGCGCCGCGATCGACACCAACGAGCTGTTCATCGACAACCTCGAGGTGTCCGACGATCGACTCGTCGGTGAGGTCGACAAGGGCTTCTACTACCTGCTCGACGGCCTGAACCCCGAGCGCATCGTGGTCGGCATGGAAGGTGTGGGCCTGGGTCGCGCCGCCCTCGAGATCGGTGCCGAATACGCCAAGAACCGCGTGGTCTTCGACCGCCCGATCGGTCAGAACCAGGCCGTTGCGCACCCGCTGGCCGATTCCTGGATCCGGCTGGAAGCCGCCGAGGGCATGATCATGCGCGCGGCGGAACTGTTCGACGCGGGTCTGCCGTGTGGTCCTGAGGCGGCCGCGGCCAAGTACCTCGGTGCCGAAGCCGGTTTCGAGGCGTGCGATCGTGCGTTCTCCACGCTCGGCGGGTACGCCTACGCGAAGGAGTACCACATCGAGCGGCTGTGGCGGGAAGTGCGTCTGCTGCGCAACGCGCCGTTCTCCCAGGAGATGGTGCGTAACTACATCTCCCAGCAGGTGCTCGGCCTACCGCGTTCCTACTAGGAGGGGAAATACCGATGACGGGACCGTTGGCCGGTGTGCGTGTGGTCGTGTTGGCAGGCATGGGACCGGTGCCCTATGTGTCGATGCTGCTGGCCGACATGGGCGCCGATGTCGTGCGGGTGGTGCGGCCGCCGCACCGCTCGGCGCGTGAGTTGAGCCAGACCGTCGGCCTGACCGAGGAGACCGATGTGGTCAACCGCGGCGTCGGGTCGGTGGCGGTGGACCTGAAGGACCCGGAGGGGCGCGAAGCCGTCCTGCGCCTTGCCGATTCGGCCGAGGTGTTCATCGAGGGCTATCGCCCCGGTGTTACCGAGCGCCTGGGTCTCGGCCCCGAGGTCGCCACCGCACGCAACCCCCGCCTGGTCTACGTCCGGCTCACCGGCTACGGCCAGACCGGTCCCCGTGCCAAGGACGCCGGACACGACATCAACTATGTCGCACAGTCCGGCGCCCTGCACGCCCTCGCCTCCGAAGGCGGCGCGCCGCGACCGCCGATCAACCTGCTCGGTGACTACGCCGGTGGCGGGGCGATCGGCGCGTTCGGCATCGCCTGCGCGCTGGTGGAGGCCGGGCGGACCGGACGCGGTCAGGTCATCGACGCGGCGATGGTCGACGGTGTCGCCGTGCTGACGGCCAAGTTGCAGGGTTTGCGCGCCGCCGGGCTGTACTCCGACGAACCGGGAACCAACTTCCTCGACTCCGGTGCCCCGTTCTACGACACCTACCGGTGCGCGGACGGCCGGTACCTGGCGGTCGGCGCGCTCGAACCCGACTTCTACCGTGAGTTCCTGGACCGGCTCGATGTCGACACCACCGGCTGGCCGGACCAGGACGACCGCGACCAGTGGCCGAGACTGCGCGAACTCATCGCCGAAGCGGTGTCGAAGCGGACCCGCGACGAGTGGTGGCAGGTGTATCGGGGCACCGATGCCTGCGTGTCCCCGGTACTCACCTTCGACGAAGCCGCCGACGATCCTCACAACGTGGAACGTGGAGTGTTCCAACGGGTTTCAGGAGTATTGCACCCCGCGCCCGCGCCGCGCTTCGACCGGACCCCGGCCCGCGCCCCCTCGTGCCCGCCCACCGAAATCGGCGACCTCGACGACATCCTGGCGCGGTGGGCGACCGCCGCCGCGCCGACCGGCGTCGACGCGGTGTCGATCAGCGAATGAAAGGACAACAAGTGCCCGGTTACGAGGAGTTCTCGTCTCTGACGATCGACCGCCCCGCCGACGGCGTGCTGCGGATCGTGCTCGACGGACCGAACCTGAATTCGGTCGGTGCCGAGGCACATCGCCACCTCGCCGACATCTGGCCCGTGATCGCGCTCGACGAATCGGTGCGCGCCGTCGTCATCCGCGGGGCGGGGGAGCGGGCCTTCTCCGCTGGTGGCAGCTTCGACTTGGTCGAGGCCATGATCGGTGACTACACCTCGCGGACGCGGGTGATGCGCGAGGCGCGGGACCTGGTGCGCAACATCATCGAGGTGCCCCAGCCGATCATCTCCGCGATCAACGGTCCGGCCGCGGGTGCCGGTCTGGTGGCGGCGTTGCTCGCCGACATCTCGGTGGCGGGCCGCCGCGCCAAGATCGTCGACGGACACGTGCGCCTCGGTGTGGCCGCGGGCGATCACGCCGCGATCTGCTGGCCGCTGCTGACCTCGATGGCCAAGGCCAAGTACCACCTGCTGACCAACGAGGTGCTTACCGGCGAGGAAGCCGAGCGCATCGGCATGGTGTCGTTGTGCGTCGACGACGACCAGGTCCAGGACCGCGCGATGGAGATCGCGCAGAAGCTGGCCGCCGGTTCGCGGGCCGGTATCCAGGGCACCAAGATGGCGCTCAACGGCTGGTACCGGCAGGCGATGCCGATCTTCGACGCCTCGCTCGGCCTCGAGTTCTATCACTTCGGCGGCCCCGATGTCGTCGAGGGCGTCGGTTCACACCGTGAGAAGCGGGAGCCGAGGTTCTCATGAGCACCGACCCCACGTGTGCTCCGCTGGCCGGGGTGACGGTGATCGGTCTCGAACAGGCCATCGCCGCCCCGCTGTGCACCCGGCACCTGGCCGACCTCGGTGCCAGGGTGATCAAGGTCGAGCAGCCCGGATACGGCGACTCGACCCGGCACTACGACACGGTCGTCGGCGGCCTGTCGGCGCATTTCACCTGGCTCAACCACGGCAAGGAATCGGCGGCGCTGGATCTGCGCGCCGCCGATGACCTGGCGGTCCTCGAAGCGATGCTGGCCGGCGCCGATGTGCTGGTGAGCAATCTCGGCCCCGGCGCGCTGGATCGGCTCGGTCTCGGTGTCGACGAGCTGGCACGCGGGTTTCCTCGCTTGATCATCGTCGACATCTCCGGCTACGGCCGTGGCGGTCCGCTCGACCACAAGCGCGCTTACGACCTGCTGATCCAGGCCGAGGGGGGTTCGTGCGCGATCACCGGCACGCCCGGCCATCCTGCCAAGCCCGGAATCCCGGTGGCCGACATCGGCACCGCGTTGTACGCGTACTCGGCGGTCCTGGCCGCGCTCTACGATCGTGAGCGCACGGGTCGCGGCGCGGTCGTGCCGGTCGCGATGCTCGACGTGGTGTCGGAGATGATGGGCTTCGCACTCAACCAGGTGCTACACGCGGGCGCGGAGCCGGTCCCGGTCGGTATGGGTTCGCCGATGATCGCCCCGTACGGCGCGTATCCGACCTCCGACGGGCAGAAAGCGGTCCTCGGCACCACCAGCGATCGGGAGTGGCGGCGGATGACCGAGCTCATGGGCTGCCCCGAACTGGCCGAGGACCCGCGCTATCTGCACAACGACGACCGGGTCGCACACCGCGGTGAGGTCGACGCGGTCGTCGAACAGTGGTGTGCCACCAGAACTCTCGCTGAGATTCAGGACGCCGCGGACAAGGCCGGAATCGGCAACGCCCGGCTGAACGGCGTGCGTGAGCTCGCCGAGCACCCCCAGCTGCGAGAACGCGGCCGGTGGCGTGAGATCGGGACTCCGTCCGGACCCGTACCGGCCTTGCTGCCGCCGGGCACGGCACGGCACTGGCCGGTGACCAACGGTTCGGTGCCCGCACTCGGCGCGCACACCGACGCGATCCGAGCCGAGTTCGCGCCCCGGGTCGCCCAGCCGAGGCGGACCTGATGGACCTGCCGCGCGTCGCCCCGCCGACCAGCCTGAAAACCACCGCCGTGCAAGAGATCCGGCGGCGGATCTTCGCGGGCGAGCTGCGCCCCGGCGACAAGATCGACCAAGACGAGATCGCGGACTCGCTGGGAATCAGCAAGCTGCCGGTGCGGGAGGCGCTGATCGCCCTCGAACTGGAGAGCATCGTCGACATGCCGCCCCGGCGTGGGGCTTTCGTCGCCCCGATGACGCGCGACGACGTGCGCGATCACTACTGGTTGCTGGGCGTGGTGTCGGGGCTGGCTGCCGCCCGTGCGGCCGCCCGGATTCCCGAGTCCTCGCTCGACGCGCTCGGCCGGATCCTCGACCGGATGGCAACGGCGTCGAGCCGGGACCGTGAGACGCTGAACTTCGAGTTCCATCGAATGATCAACCGCGCGAGCGGTTCCCGACGTCTGCTCACCGAGCTCAAAGTGCTCGGCAGCGCGGGACCACACGGTTTCTACGAGACTCACGACGACTGGTCCGATACCGCCGATCGCGATCACCGCGAGATCCTGGCGGCCCTGCGGGACCGGGATGTGGCAACGACGCGTGCCGTCACCGAGGAGCACTTCCTGCACGGTGGCGATCGGGCGGTGCACATGCTCGAATCCCGTGGCTTCTGGAAATGATATAATATTTTATGCGTGAACTAGGGAAGGGTGGGCATGAGCCTCACAGCCGATGAGCAGCAGATGGTCGATCTGGTCGCCGATTTCGTCGACCAGCGGGTTCGCAATCGTGTGCGCGAGTTCGAGGAAGACGATGTCTATCCCGAGGAGTTCATCGAGGAGATGAAGAAGCTGGGCTTCTTCGGTTTGCTCGCGCCCGCCGAATTCGGTGGTGTGGACGTGAGTACCGCCTGTTTCGCCGGCGTCACCGAACAGCTCGCGCGCGGCTGGATGAGCCTGGCGGGCGCGATCGGCGGCCACTCGGTGATCACCTACCTGATCAAGACCTTCGGTACGCCGGAGCAGAAGTCGAAGTACCTGCCGAAGATGGCCGAGGGCGCGATCCGCGCCACGATGGCCCTGACCGAACCCGCTGGCGGCAGCGACCTGCAAGCCATGCGCACCGTCGCCGTGCGCGACGGCGACCAGTGGTCCATCACCGGTTCCAAGACCTGGATCTCCAACGCCGCGCATTCCGGGCTGATCGGGTTGCTGTGCGTCACCGATCGTGATGCCAAGCCCGCCCACAAGGGCATGAGCGTGATCCTGGTCGAGCCCGGTGACGGGATGGTCATCTCCAAGAAGCTGCCCAAGCTCGGCTATCGCGGTGTGGAAGCCTGCGAGTTGGTGTTCGACGGCCGCAAGGTCGGCGACGACGCCATCCTGGGCGGTGTGCCGAACCTGGGGTGGAGCCACATGATGCGCGGCCTCGAGGTCGGGCGCATCCAGGTCGCCTCGCGCGCGCTCGGTGTCGGCCAGGCCGCACTCGATGCCGCCGTGCGCTACGCGCAGGAACGCGAGTCCTTCGGCAAGCCGATCTGGAAGCACCAGTCCGTCGGTAACCTGCTGGCCGACATGGCGACCAAGCAGCGCGCCGCCCGCCTGCTGACCCTCGACGCCGCCCAGAAGCTGGACGCGGGGGTGCGCGCCGACATGGAGGCGGGCATGGCCAAGCTGTTCGCCTCCGAGACCGCGATGCAGATCGCGCTCGACGCGATCCGCGTGCACGGCGGCTACGGCTACTCCAAGGAATACGACGTGGAGCGCTACTTCCGGGACGCGCCGCTGATGATCGTCGGTGAGGGCACCAACGAGATCCAGCGCAATGTCATTGCCGCACAGCTCATCGCGCGCAACGCGATCTGATCGGAGTCGATGGATGTCAACCCTGCGCCGGGCCGCGATCGTCGCGCCCACCCGCACCCCCGTCGGCACCTTCGGCGGTTCCCTGCGTGACGTGCCCGTCGAGGACTTGGGCGCCACCGTGGTCAACGCGGTCATCGAGCGCTCCGGGATCGACCCCGAACGCATCGACGATGTCGTGTTCGCTCAGTCCTACGCCAACTCCGAAGTACCGTGCGTCGGTCGTTGGCTGGCGCTGCACGCCGGACTGCCGATCTCCGTGCCGGGCATGCAGCTCGACCGGCGCTGCGGCGGTGGCCTGCAGGCCCTGGCCACCTCGGCGATGATGGTGCAGACCGGTGCGGCCGACGTGGTGCTGGCCGGCGGGGTCGAGTCGATGAGCCGCGTCGAGTACTACTCGACCAGCACGCGCTGGGGCGCCCGCGCGGGCACCGTGCAACTGTTCGACCGGCTCGACCGCGGGCGCGAACGTTCCCAACCGGTGGCCCGGTTCGGCAAGATCTCCGGAATGATCGAGACGGCCGAAAACCTCGCGACGGACTACGGTCTGATGCGTGAGGAGGCCGATGCCTTCGCCGCACGCAGCCACCAGAAGGCGGCCGCCGCCTGGGCGGAAGGTCGATTCGCCGACGAAGTGGTTCCGGTGACCGTGCCACAGCGCAAGGGTGAGCCGGTAGTCTTCGCCGCCGACGAGGGGATCCGCCCGGACTCCACGCCACAGACCCTGTCGAAGCTACGCACGATCATGCCCGACGGCACCGTCACCGCCGGCAACTCGAGCCAGCAGAACGACGCCGCCGCAGGACTTCTCGTCGTCGCCGAGGACCAGCTCGACGCGCTCGGCCTCGAACCGATCGGCTACCTGACCGGCTGGGCCGCCGCAGGCTGCGAGCCCTCCCGCATGGGTATCGGGCCGGTGCCCGCCGTCGCCAAACTCGCCGCGCGCCAGGGCACCGATACCGCTTCGCTGCTCGATTCGATGGATCTCGTCGAGGTCAACGAGGCGTTCGCGGTGCAGGTCCTCGCGGTCCTGGAAGGCTGGGGCTGGCGCGATCACGACCGGCTCAATGTCAACGGGTCCGGCATCTCGCTGGGACACCCCATCGGCGCCACGGGCGTACGAATGGTCACCACTCTGCTGCACGAACTGCGCCGACGCGGCGGAGGCAAGGGCCTCGCCACGATGTGCATCGGTGGCGGCCAAGGTATGGCCGCCACCTTCGAGACCGCCTGATCACCGTTCAGGCACCGATTGTGCCCCGGCGAACTGAACAGGCCCGCCGGGGCACAGTCATTCGGAACGACAAGTACAAGCAGGTCGACACGCGATGAAATCTGACAAGCGATCACCATGCCCACACGAGCCCGATGTCCGGTTGATGGTCCAGTTCGCCACCATCCGGATGGAATTCGTGGCGTGTCTGACAGCCGCGCTGGTTTTCGTCCAGGATGTGGCCGGCCGCCATATCTGTGACATCACGGTCGGAGCCGCGCATTACGCAGACCTGCCCCGTCTGCCGAACGAACGCCTGTACCTGATGCCCTGAAATGTGAAGAGCCTGGCCCGACTTGGCAATTCCAAGCCGGGCCAGGCTTTTTCGGCGGGTCAGACGCGCAGCAACGCGGCGAATTCACTGACCGGCGTGGTGGGATCCCCGGCGTTGATCGATGTCAGCAGGGCCTCGCTGCGGTCGGCACCCAGATCGGCGACGGTGAGGTCTCGGAACTTGGCGTCCAGGTCGGCCTCGGTCATCGGGTTCTCGGCGGTGCCACGGGGGTTGTCGACGAAGACGTGCTCGGTGGAGCCGTCGCGGTAGGTGACCGTGATGTCGGCGATCCAGCGTCCCGCGTATTCGGCGTCGAGTTCGGGGTCGACCTCGATCTTCACCCGCCGCGCCATCTCGGCGACCTCGCTGTCCTCGCCGAGGTCGAGACGCCCGTCCATGTAGTCGTGGTGTGTACGGAAACCGTTGCCACGGCCGAGGATCGCCAAGGCGAACTGGAATGGCAGACTGTATTGCAGGTGCTCGATGATCTGCGGGGCGTATGCGTTGGCGTTCTGGTTGCCGATGATCACGTCACCGCCGGACTGGATGCCGAGCCGAATGGACTCGACCTCGGATGCCCGCGCGGTGAGTTGCTGTGCGCCGTCGATGTAGGCGTGGTTGATGCCGCAGCAGCAGTAGGGCTTGATCCACACCCGTGTGATCTGGAAAGAGGCTGCCGGGGAGAACAATTCAACCGCGTTGTCGGCGACCGGGCGCCCGACGAAGGTGCGGTAGAAGCCCTTGCCGCCGCTGAGGAAGGTGGTCGGGCCGGTGATGCCGGCGGCCGCCATCTCCGCGGCGCGAATGCCGTTGCGGGTGCCGATTCCCGAATGCAGCCGTTTCACCGAGCCGCCGGTCGAGGTGTATTCGGTGGTGCCCGAGCTGTGGCTCATCGCGATGGACAGCGCGTGCACGGTGCGCTCGGCGTCGAATCCGCGCATCTTCGCGACCACGGCGGCGGCACCGAAAGCGGACAACACCCCGTGCGGATGGAAACCGCGTTCGAGCAACTGCGGCGCGGCCAGGATGCCGATCCGGGTGTAGACCTCGTACCCGGCGACGATGCCGGTGATGACCTCCGCCATCGAGGCACCGAGTTCCTCGCCGACGGCGACGGCCGCGGAGACCACCGCGCTGCCCGGGTGGCTGGAGCTGGAGCGGTGGGCGTCGTCGTACTCGAAGCCGTGCCCATAGGTCGCGTTGACGAAAGCGGCGTCGGCGGCGCTCATTTCGTCACCTGACGCGGTGACGTGGGCGGAACCGGGTGCGTGCGAGGCCTTGGTCAGCTCGAGCACTGCCCGGCTCCACGACAGCGACGCGCAGCCGATCTGCACGGCCAGTTGGTCTTGCATGAGTCGACGGGCGCCGGCCAGCGCGTCGGCCGGGATCGAGTCGTACTCCAGGTCGGTGACCAGCCGGGCGACGGCGGCTTCCAACGGGGGTAGGGAAGGCATGGAGAACCTTTCGGAAAGTGGGGGCGTCAGGCCAGCGTGTCGAGCAGGGGCTGCGGCAGGCCGTAGGACTTGCATTCGATGTAGGCGTCGAAGCCCTCGAGTCCGGCTTCGCGGCCGATGCCGCTGTTCTTGAAGCCACCGAGCGGAGCGAAGAAGCCGGCGGGGGTGCCGTTGACCTCGACGGTGCCGGTACGGATGTGGCGAGCCACCGCCAGCGCGTGCGCGGGATCGGCGGCGAAGACCGAACCGTTGAGGCCGTAGTCGGAGTTGTTGGCGATATCGATCGCCTCGGCTTCGGTGTCGAAGGTGTGCACGGTCAGTACCGGACCGAAGACCTCCTCCTGGGCGATCCGCGCGTCGGGGTCGACGTCGCCGAAGATCGTCGGCTCGACGTACCAGCCCCGGTCCAGACCCTCGGGCCTACCGCCGCCGACGATCACCTGGGTGCCCTCGGACCGGGCCTGCGCGATGTAGCTCTCCACGCGTTCCCGTTGAGCGCTGGTTACCAGCGGGCCGACCTCGGTCGTCGGATCGAACGGGTCACCGATCGGCATCGATCCCACCATGTCGCGCAACCGGTCGTAGAGCTCGTCGCGCAGCGAACGGGCCACCACGATGCGGGTCTTGTTGCTGCACACCTGCCCGGTGTTGCGCAGCGACAGCGCCCGGATCACCGGCACCACGGCATCGAGGTCGGCGTCGTCGAGCAGCACCGCGGCGGACTTTCCGCCGAGCTCGAGGGTGACCCGCCGCAGGTCCTGGCCGCAGATCGCGGCGATCCGGCGGCCCGCGGCCGTCGAGCCGGTGAACGAGACCTTGTCGACGCCCCGATGGCGGACCAGGTGCTCACTGACCTCACGCCCCGCGACGACGACGTTCACCACGCCGGCGGGCAGACCGGCTCGCTCGAAGATCTCGGCGAGCAGATACGCCGACATCGCGGTCTCCGGCGACGGCTTGAGCACCGCCGTGCACCCGGCCAGCAGCGCGGGCGCCAGCTTGATCATGGCGATCTGCAGCGGCGCGTTCCACGGCACCACCGCCGCGACGACACCGACGGGCTCGCGCGTGACGAGCGCGTTGCCGGTGACCGAGCGGCGGATATCGGACCACAGGTATCGCGGAGCGAGCTCGAGGAACGCGTCGAGCAACAAGCGGGTGCCCATCGACTGCATCCGCGTCGACAGCGTGATCGGACACCCCATCTCGGCGCTGATCAGGCGAGCGACCTCGTCCTGCCGGTCGGCGAGGATCTCGCTCACGCGGGTGAGGACCGCGATCCGCTCCGTGAGTTCCGTCCGGGGCCACGGGCCACGATCGAACGCGGCGCGGGCGGCGGCGACGGCGGTGTCGATATCGGCCTCGCTGCCCTCGGCGATGCGGGCGAGGGGTTCCTCGGTGGCGGGGGAGACGACCTCGAACGTGCGCTGTGTTGCCGGATTCACCCACCCGCCGCCGATGAACAGTTTGTCGAACTGTCCCTGCCACAACTCTGTCTGAACACTCATGGGTAGACCTATCGTCCTCGTCGGCGATTGCGTCCGGGTGGGAACTTCCCTGGTCAGCGGTAGTTTCGCGCGCAGCACCATTCGCGGCCATATGACCCGGCTCATGTAAAGTATATGATATAACGTGGCTCACAGGCCAGGACTGCTGTGCTCGCCGCCACTGCGCCTCTTCCGTCGGTCGCTGTCGTGCGCCGATCGACCTTCGCCGGATGTGACCCATGGCACCGCGCTGTGGAGATAATATATAATATGAGCACGTGACTAGAGGGAGACAGGCTATGCAGCACAGGCCGCTCGACGGAATTCGGATCCTGGAGATCGGGGGCTACATCTCGCTCCCGTTCGCCACCTCCATGTTGTGCGCCCTCGGTGCCGAAGTCGTGAAGGTGGAGCGCCCCGTCGTGGGCGAGGACTTCCGCCGTCACCAGAACGACGCCAGCCCGTACTTCCGCCAGTACAACACCGGCAAGCGCAGCCTGGCCGTCGACCTCAAGCAGCCCGAGGGCATCGCCCTGGTCAAGGCGCTGATCCCGCGCTTCGATGTGGTCCTCGAGAACATGCGCCCCGGCAAGGTGGCCGGGATGGGTCTGGGGCCCGAGGTCTGCCGCGAACTACGCCCCGACATCGTCTACGGCTCGGTGACCGGCTTCGGTGCTGGTGGCCCGCTCGCCAGCCGGCCGGCCTACGACACCATCGGGCAGGCGTTCGGTGGCCTGTACTCCCTGCTCGGCGACGAGGGACATCCCCAGCTCACCGGCGGCCTGAGCGCCGACCTGATCACCGGGCTCAGTACCGCCGCGGGCGTGCTCGCCGCGCTGGTCGGCCGGTACCGCACCGGGGAACCGCAGCACGTGGAGACCTCCATCATGGAGGCCGTCAGCGTGCTCGTCACCGACGGCATCACCCAGGCCTTCGAACTCGGCGCCGACCCGACCCGGCGCAGCAGGCACCCGCAGGCGCAGAACTTCTGCGCGCCGACCGCCTCGGGCGAGTACATCGCCGTGCACTTGTCCTCATCACAGAAGTTCTGGCAGTCGCTGTGCCGGGCGATGGATCGCGCCGATCTGGCCGTCGACCCGCGCTTCGCCGAATACCGCCCGCGTGAGTCGAACTATTTCGAGCTCGCCGAGATCGTCGAGGCCGAATTCGAACAGCGCTCGTTCGCGGAGTGGGAGAAGCGGCTCACCGCCGAGGACGTGCCCTTCGCCCCGGTGCTGTCGATGACAGGCTACGTCGAGCACGAGCAGGTCGGGTGGCTGCGCATGATCGAGCCGCAGGACGACGGGCTCGCGTTGGTGCGTCCGCCGTGGCGCTTCGCCGGCGAGCGGCCCGAACGCCCTGGTGTCGCTCCTCGGGTGGGCGCGGACACCCGTGCTGTCGCCGGTGAGGTGTACTCGGCAGAGAAGGTCGACGAACTCGTGGCCGCGGGCGTGCTCTCAGCGGACGGCTGACCGCGTCGTCAGGCCGGTGCTCGAAGACAATGTCGTCTTCGAGCACCGGCCCGTTTGCTGTAGTGCGGAGATACCAGGGCCGCAACGCTATTCGGTGGTCCCGAGGACTCCCGCGGATCGCAATTTCCCGAGTTCGCTGTCACTGAGACCGAGGACTTCGGCGAAGACCTGATCGGTATCGGCACCGAGTGCCGCGGCCGGGCTCACCGGTCCGTACTCGCTGTCCTCACGGATCGGGCTGTGTGCCGAGATGACCGGTCCGATACCGGGCTGGTCGACTTCGGTCAGCACCCGGCTGCCGACTCCCGCCTCGAAATCGGCCACCACATCACTCATCTGGCGGTAGCGGCTCCACAGCACGCCCGCTTCGGTGAGCGCCGCACCCACCGCGTCGAGGGGCAGTCCGGCGAACCACGGCCGCATCACCGCCGCGATCGTCTCGCGGTGGATGTACCTGTGCGTTTCGTCGGCAAAGTCCACACTCAGGGTCTGTTCGAGCGAGGCGATCACCTTCGCCGTACCGGTCGCCGTGCACAATGCCCGCCACTGACGCGGCGTGAGTGCGACCACCATGACGCGTCCCTCGTCGGCGGTGACGAAATCGGCGCCGAACGAGCCGTACATGTAGTTGCCGTGGCGCGGACGGTCACCGCGTTCCCGAACCTCGCTGAGCCACCCCAGATTCGCGACGCCGGCCAGCGCGACATCGGCCAGTGCGATCTGCAGATCCGCGCCCTCGCCGGACCGTTCCCGACGGTGCAGGGCGGCGAGCAGTGCGGTGGTCGCGGTCATACCGGCCACCAGATCCCATGCGGGCAGCACATGATTCACCGGGGTACGCGAATCGGCGGGCCCGGTGAGATCGGTGACACCGACCTCGGTGTTGACCGTGTAGTCCACCGCGGGACCGCCACCGGCCTGACCACCGATGTGCACCTTGATCACATCGGCACGCCGGTCCGCGAGCGCCTCGTAGGAGAACCACGGCCGCCCGACCGCGTTGTCCACGACGATCCCCGCGCCCTTGCCCGGCGCGGTCGCCAACGCCAGCACCAGTTCCCGACCCTGCTCGCTGCGTACGTCCACCGCGATCGACTGCTTACCGCGGTTGAGCGAATTCCAGTACAGGCTCTCGCCGTTGCGCTGGGCGACCGGCCACCGGCGGTAGTCGGGTCCGCCGCCGAGCGGGTCGACCCGGATGACCTGCGCGCCGAGCTGGGCGAGCGTCATACCCGCGGACGGTCCGGCCACGAAACTTGCGAACTCGACGACGCGCAGGCCCGCCAGCGGCTGCCCGCTCACGTGCTCACCGCCGGGAAAGGGTCGACATGGCCGGGCATCTGCATCGCGCTACTCCTTCGTCCGCGGCGGACCGCTCCTCCTATGTGAAATATAATATATCCCAACGAGTGGGTCAGGGCGCGAGGAGCCAGGAATTCGGGCACGGTTCAGGGAGAGCCCGTCATCCGGCGCATCGAGACGGGGGCGCGCCAGCCGCAGGGGAGACCGCAGGTTGCGATCACTTCGTGGTGGACGGAGCCGTCGGGGAATTGCTGGACCACTCTCGATGTCGAGGCGGGGTAGCCGCAGGCGCCACATCGTCCGAAGTAGTCGAGGAGTTCGTGGACGGTGGTGCGGACAGGCGCTGGCACTGCTTGTTCCGAGTGAGTCTGGGGACCTGGGTCCGCGCGGCCGGCAGCGACAGGATGATTACGCATAATATATAAACAACCGTGGGAGTGTTGCGACTGGAGGGTGGGCCTGAGCGGATCAGTTCGGGTGGTGTGCCGCGTCCTGGTGGGGGACCGGTGCCGACCAGGAGGTGAGGATGCGCAGCTTCTCGTGAGAGGTGGTGCCCGGCTCGGCCGACCAGAGGACCAGCTGCTGTTCCGAATCGCTGGTGGAGCTGAAAGTGTCCCAATTCAGGGTCATCTCGCCGACATCCGGGTGGTGGAGGGTCTTCGAGCCGAACTCCTGCCTGGCCACGTTCCGCGCCGCCCACCACTGCCGGAACTGTTCGTCGGCGATGGACAGTTCACCGACCAGCGCGGTGAGCTGAGGGTCGGTCGGATTGGTCGCGGCATCCATGCGGAGGATGGCGACGCACGTACGCGCCACGCTTTCCCAGTCGTCGTAGAGGGTGCGCATCGCCGGATCCGTGAAGACCATCCGCACATAGTTGCGCTGCCGCGGCGTCATCTGGCCGAAGTCGGTGATCAAGGCCGCCGCGAGATGGTTCCAGGCGAGGATGTCGAGGTAGCGCCCGAACACCAGGGCCGGGGTCTCGGTGAGCTGGTCGAGCAGGCGCTGCAGCTGGGGCCGCACGGATTTCTGGCCTCGTTTGGCCGGACGGCGATCGAAGCGGCGGGCCAGGTTCTCGGCGTAATCGCGCTGGGCGTCGTCCAGGCGCAGGATCCGAACCAGCGCCTCCAGGACCGGCTCCGACGGTGCGAGGCGGCCCTGCTCGATCCTGGTGTAGTAGTCGTGGCTGATGGCGGCCAAGTCGGCGACTTCCTCGCGACGCAAGCCTGCCACCCGGCGCGCGGCTGCGCTGTGCACGCTCAAGCCCACCTCCTCGGGACTGAGCTCGGCACGCCGTGCTTTCAGGAATCCACCCAGCTCGCGAAGGTGGGGCGCTCTCTCGGTCATCTCTCCACGATATGTCCGTCGGTGTCGCCGCGCCTGGGACAAATTCTTCCCATGCCGACCGGAAAATGGTCGGCATCTCGGCAAAGGCCGAGGACCCAAGCGGATATTGTGTATAAAATACAAGTGTGCTCGGTCACAGAGGACTGGGCGTCGACCGCATGTTCAGGCGGCCGGGACAAGGTGGTGTTGAGTATCCATGACTGTGTTGCAGGCGTACCGGGATTCGACTCGACCGGACATCGAGTCGGCGTGGGCCCGATCGCGGCTCAACGGCATTCGCGAAGACGCGATGCCGCCGTTCGATCTCGCGGCCAGAAACGCCGACAGTTTCCTCGCGCGAGCGGCGAGCCCGGTTCTGCGCCGGGTCGCGAGTGAGCTCGAAGGCACGCCGGTGGCGCTGGTGCTCGCCGATCAGTCGGGCCGGGTGGTCGACATCCACGGGGCCGCCCGATCGATCAGGCGAGCGGTCGCCGATATCGGCATCGTGCCGGGCGTCGAACTCGGTGAAGATCGCATCGGAACCAATGCGCTCGGCACCCCGCTGGAGACCCGGCGCAGTCTGCTCGTGCGCGCCGACGAGCACTACCTGGCGCTGTTTCGCGGGTTCACCTGCTATGGGCATCCGATCTTCCATCCGGTCACCCGCCGCCTCGAAGGAGTGCTGGGGATCGGCGCGAAAACCAGTGCGGACCACCGATTGTCGGCGCTGTTGGCCCGCCGCATGGTCCGCGATATCCAAGAACGCCTCCAGCGTGACTCCCCCCGCGCGCACAGCAGATTGATGAGCGCCTTCCAGGCCGCCGCGGGTCGCCGAGGCCGGGCCGTCGTCGTCATCGGCGACGGACTGGTCCTCGCCACCCCCGCCGCGGTCGACCTGCTCGAACCGGCCGATCATGCCGCGTTGCGTGCCTGGGCCGAAGCCGTGCCCGCCGGCGGCCAGGACAGCCAGGAACTCATCCTGACCTCCGGCCGTTCGGTGCGATTGGTCTGCCAGTCGATCGACGGAGCCGACGGAGTGCTCGTTGACATCACCCAGGAGTCCGGCGTTCGACGTGCCAGGGTGACCTCGGACCGGATGCCGCTCTGGCCGCTGCTCGTGGTCGGCGAGGCGGGGACCGGCCGAACCACCGAGGCGCTCGGCGTGGTCGGCCCCGCGGCCCGTACCCTCGACGCGACCGACATCGTGCTCGTCGGTGACAGCGCGTGGGCCGCCCAGCTCGGCGAGACGCTCGCGGGCGACGGACCTCCGGTGATCATCGAGAACATCCAACTGCTCAGCGAGCAGCTCACCGCGCTGGTCGCACAGCGACTGCGGGAAACTCCCCGCGCAGTCGTGCTCACGTCGACGCCAGGCGAACACCTCGACGCGGTGCACGCCCCGCTGCCCGCGTTGTGCAACGACCGTAGGGAACTGGTCCCCCTGCGCAGGCGCAGGCACGAGGTGCCCGGGCTGGCCCAGCAGATGCTTACCGAGGTCACCGGTCACACCAGGACACGGTTCACCGCCGAGACGATGCGGGTGCTGGCCTCGCAACCGTGGCGCGGCAATCTCGCCGAATTGCGCCGCGTCGTGGAGGTGGCGGCGAGTGCCCGATCGGCCGGCGACATCATCCCCACCGACCTGCCCGCCTCACACCGCGGTGGTCAGCTGCCCGGTTCGCCGATTCGGGAGGCCGAACGGGAGGTCATCATGGCGGCCTTGGAAGCCGCGGGTGGCAACAAGTTGCAGGCCGCGCGTGCGCTGGGCGTGAGCCGATCGACGCTCTACAACCGGATCAGGGCTTTGCGTATCGCGTGATTCGGCGCCCGGGGCATGTCCAGAATGTTGGACATGCCCCGGGCACCGCCGTGTCTACTGTCGACAGCACCGGTCGATGGACAGTCGGCCGGGATGCGAGAAGCCCCCGCGCGCGTTGGGGCGAGCGGGGATTTTCGTAGGACGGGCAATCCTCACGACTGCGCGCTGTTCGGCGCGAGCAGACGCATCACGGTGCCGAAATCGTCGACCTTGTCCACCCCGAGCACGGTCTCGACGACCTGGTCGATCCTGTTCTCGGACAGCACTTCTCGCGCGTTGATCCGGAACTTGGCGACCAGTTCGTCGGTGGTCATCCTGGTGGTCGGGTCGGGGGAAGGGCTGCCCTTGGGGTAGGTCCGCTCGGCGACGAAAGTGGTTCCGCGGGCGTCGACCTCGACCTTGGTCGGGCGTGCGGAGGGATGCGCGGACAGTGCCTTGAAGTAGTCCGGGTGCGGTGCGAAGGTGACCTTGTCCATCAGCCCGAGCACCGAGTCGCTGAACACGAGTTCCGGTGCGTGCCATGCCTTGCTCGGGGTCACCCGGTGCGCGCCGACCGACAGGCCGTGGGCGATGTCGAACTGCGCGTCGTGGGTCTTCTCGATGACCCGGCTCTGCCACAGCGGGTGCATCACTGCGGCCTCACCCCAGCAGCGGATGGCGTCGATCTCCTCGGGCCGGATGTCGTTGGTCTCGAGGATCTCGGTGAGCGCGTGCAGTGGCGCGTGCAGGATGCGGCAGTGCGGGTAGGGCTTGTAGGACTGTTCGGCCAGGAAGCGCCATTCGGTGCCGAGCGCGTCGGTGAGGTTCTGCGGTTCCCACCGGCGGGTGCCGATGTATTTGCGGAAGCCGACCTCGGCGTCGTCGAGGATCTGCAGGTCACCGGTGTGGCCCAGTTCGGCCATGAAGACCGCGGTCAGGCTGGCCTGGGTCAGCGTGCCCGCGAGCAGGTACTTGAGAGTGGAACTCGGGGCGTGCTCGATCCACGGCCGCATCGAGTTCACCGGGGCGGTGGCCGCGGCGATGCCCAGCGCGTTGGCCAGGGTCTCGGTGGATTGTCCCGCGAGCTTGCCCGCCGCCGCAGTGCCGCCGAAAACGGTCACGCTGTAGCCGATCACGGGGGACAAGTCCATCGAATCGTTCTGGACGTCGCGCAGGTAGTCCATCGACTTGTAGAAGCGGTAGGACATCTCGTGCGAGAGCGCGACGGCGGCGAGCACCTCGCGGCCGGATCGGCCCCGGCTCTCGGCGATGGCCATCGTGGTCGGCAGTACGTAGGGCGATACGTGGCCCGGTGGCAGCACGGCGTCGAAGTCCAGGGCGTTGATCAGTTCACCGTTGGCGAAGGAGGCGCCGAAGATCGAGACCCGGTCGTCGGTGCCGATGATCGTGGCGTCGCCATCGGTGCCGCCGGTGAGCTTGCCGTACTGGATACCGATCTTGCCCTTGGGTTCCTCGACGGCGCCGAGCGCGCAACCCATCGCGTCGAGCAGCAGGCGCTTGGCTTCGTCGACGGCCTCGGGAGGGAGGGTGTCGTAGTTCGCGCCGGTGGTGAACCGGGCCAGTTGCTCGATGATGGTGTCGGCCATGGACTGTCCTCTCACAGGGGTGCGAGGACAGCAGACCTGCCCGCACCAGTGCTTGCACTATATATTATGCAAGCATTGTGAACGGGTTTCCGGCAATCCCGGACTCAGCGTGCTGCGCTGCCGCGCAGCCAGTACGCGACAGCTTCCGCGCGGTTCGCCGCACCGAGTTTGCGCAGGATATGGGTGATGTGGGTCTTGACCGTCGCCTCAGAAATCGCCAGGTCACGGGCGATCTGGCGATTCGCTCGGCCCGCCGCCAGCAACTCGACCACCTCGAGTTCGCGCGACGAGAGCCCCTGGCCCTGGGGTTGGTAGGCGGCCGCCGCGTGGCCGGTCATTCGATCCAGCCCACTGCGTAGTGCGGTCACGCCGTCGAGCAGGCTCGCACCGGCCAGCGCGTGGCCCAAACCGGCGGCGAAGACCGCAAGCATCGCCCGCGCCGTGGCGTCTGCTTCGCGCCGCTGGAAGTAGTAGTCGCCGTGCACCAGTCCGACGACGGCGCCGTGGAGGGTGAGCGGCGCGACAGCGTAAGAACTGCAGTGCGTCATCTCCACTAGCGGCCGGACGACACGGGGATTGTGCTGAACGTCGAAGACGAGTCCTGGTCGGGCCCGCTGCACGATGTCGCTCTCGACCAGGTGGCCGTCCAGGGTCGGTGAGGACTCGCGACCGGCCGCCAGAATCGCATCGGCCCAAGGCTTGTCGTCGACGACGAACATGGTGTGCAGGTGCCACCGCTGCCCTTCGGTGGTCGACACGAGTGCGCGGTCGAAGCCCATCGCGCCCATCGCTTCCGCAGCCCGGCTCAGCAAGTCGTCGACGCCGCGCGCGCCGTGTAATCGCGCGATCGCCTGCGCGGCCATCCGCAGGTGAGTGGCCGAACTCGCGGCGTCGACCGCTGCGAGTTCGGTCTCGGCGGTGCGAATGCGGGCCAGTAGCGCGGTCGTTCGCTGGATGTCCGCGTGATCGGTGATGTCGGACAGTGCAGCGACGGCCTCGTCCCACAGCTGTGCGAGCAGCCGTTTGGCCGCGTCGGGGGAGTGGGTGCCGGGCGGCTGGATCCGGCGTCCGAGGATCTCCGACGCTTCGGTGGCGACGGCGATGAGCTCGGCCTCGACTGCGACGCCGCCGTTGGGTGTCCTCATGTCGATCACCACGTGTCAACTCCAGTCCTCATACCACTGCTGAACAGAATATGCAATATATCCCGTGACCGCATGGTGCGCGTCCGAATCGTGTCCGAAACTCCGGTACCGCATCAGCCGCCGGTTGCAGCTCTGTAGACCCTTCGGCTGATCGCGGGTCGATCTTCTTGTGAGCCACGGCACCACATATTTAATATTTCACACAGCCTGCGAGAGTGACTCGCGTCTCAGAGGAGAAACCCATGCGGGGAGCATCATGACGACGTCCACCGCGGCGGCCACCACGCCCCGCCCCAGCCTGCGCGACCAGCTCGGTCGTTCGGAGCAGGCCTATTTCGTTCTCGGCATCACCGCCGTGCTGTGCTTCGTCGGCGCCGCGACGACACCGGGATTCCTGACCACCGGAAACTTTGCCAGCCTGTTGCGGCTGTCGGCGGCCTTCGGGATTCTGGCCGTCGGCGTCGCCATCGTCATCCTGGGCAAAGGCATCGATCTGTCGATCGCCGGTGTCGCGCTCGGCTGCGCGCAGGCCACACTCGCCCTGATGTCGAGTGGCATGCCCGAGTGGCAGGCGATCGCGATCTCCGCGGCGGTCGCGCTGATCGTCGGGCTCGTCAACGGCGTGCTCGTGGCCTATGTCGAAGTGCCCTCGCTGTTCGTCACCCTGGCCACCGGTCTGCTCGTCATCGGTGGGGTGGACATGCTGCTGCTCGACAGCAACTACTACGCGCTGCCCGGCGGCTCGTGGATCGCGGAGTTGAGCAACGGTTCGGTCCTCGGCGTACCACGCCCGATCATCATCGCGGCGGCCGTTTTCGTGCTGGCCTGGCTCTTCGTCACCTACACCTCGGCCGGCCGGTTGGTGCGGGCGATGGGTGACAACTTCGCCACCGCCCGCGCCACCGGTGCCCCCGTTCGGCCGTTGCAGGTGCTCACCTACGTGATCTCCGCGCTGCTCGCCCTGCTCGCCGGATACCTGACGGTGTCGATCCAGGGCAGCGTGCAGACCACCGTCACCTCGTTCGACCCGCTGCTGTTCACCGCGCTCACCGCGACCGTCATCGGTGGCATCTCGCTGGCCGGTGGCCGCGGTTCGATCCTCGGGGTGCTCGCCGGGTCGCTGTTCATCGGCGTGCTCAACAACCTGCTCGTGCTGCACGGCCTCACCTCCGCGGTGCAGGACCTGATCCGCGGCGGCGTGCTCATCGCGGCCATCGCGCTGGACTCGTGGCTGCACCCGCGCGATGAGGAAACCGCCAAGAGCGGCGAGCTGTAACTCCGCTCGCCTCGAAAAACCTTCGTACACAAGGAGTCTTCAACGATGAAGAAGAAATTGATCGCGCTCGCTCTTGCCTCGGTCTCGGCGGTCGTACTCGCAGGCTGTTCCACCGGAGGTCGCACCTCGGCCACCGGACCCGCCGGAGGTGCGGGCCAGACGTTCGGCGAGAACGTGCAGCTGTTCGACGCGACGCAGAAAGTGCACGAGTCGATGCAGGGCAAGAAGGTCGCCTTCGTGCCGATCCTCTACAAGGGCTACAACCTGACGATGAACTGGGGTGTCTCGATGGAGCGCGCCTTCGGCAACCTCGGCGCCGACTTCCAGGTCTACGACCCCAATTTCGACACCGACAAGATGACCAGGATCATCAGCGACCTGATCGCCCGCAAGGCCGCCGACGTGCTGATCCTGCACAACCCCGACGTCGGTGTGCTGTCCAAGCAGATCGAGGACGCCCAGCGCGCGGGCATCTACACCGTGGTGGTCAACATGATCTCGAGCCGCCTCGGTGACGCCTACATCGGTGTCGACAACCTCGCCGCGGCCGAGGACATCGCCCAGCGGGCCGTGCAGGACTGCGAAAAGCGCGGTGCCCCCAAACGATTGGCGATCATCGATGGTCCGGGCAACGACGCGGCCTCGCTGCTGTGGTCCAAAGGGGTGCGCAATGTGCTCGACCCCGCCGGTTTCGAGGTGGTGACCACCGCCCACACCCAGTGGCAGAACTCGCTGGCGCAGCAGGCTGCCGAGTCGATCATCCAGCAGCAGAAGAACGACTTCTGCGGTTTCCTGGTCACCTACGACCTCAACTCCGTCGCCGTCGGTGACGCCGTGCAGAGCGCGGTCTCGCGTGGCGTGATCCCCGCTGATTCCCTCGGCACGTACACGATGGCCGCCGACACCGTGTGGTGCGACGCGCTGCGCGCGGGCAGGGTGACGGCCTCGGCCTCCTACGACGTCCAAGGTGTCGGCACCGCCGCGGTGGTGACCACCCAGCAGCTCGTGCAGACCGGCGCACCGGCGGGCAGCAGCCACACCGTCGCGTTCGTGCCGCACACCATCGTGGACCGCGCGAACGTCGACAACACCACCATCGCTTGCTACAAGGGGCAGTGATCGGCGATGAAACTCCAGTCACGCTCGCGGGGAGTCGATGCCTTCCCCTTGACCGGCGGGAAGTGGCGTGATCGGCTCGCGCCGGCCAGGACCCTGTCGGATCTGTTCGAGAAGCGCTGGATGGAGGGCGCGGTACCACTCGCGCTCGCCTTGCTGCTCAGCCTGCTGTTCGTCTTCCTCACCCCGGTCGGCCCAGCCGACACTCCGATCATCCTGGATGAGGTGTCGGAGAAGGGATTGCTCGCCATCGGGCTCACCGTGGTGCTGGTCTGCGGCGGCATCGATTTATCGATCGGTTCGATGGTCGGCCTGACCGCGATCGGCGCGATGGTCGCTGCCCGCGCCTGGGATTGGCCGATGGCGGTCGTCGCCCCGGGCACCGTCGTGTTCGGGGCTCTGCTGGGCAGTGTGAACGGCTACTTCATCGCCTACCGCAAGATGCGGCCGTTCATCACGACCTTGGTCACCCTGGTCGCATTCGGCGGTGCGGCCGCCGCGTTGCAGTCGGCGTTCAGTTTCGAACTGAGCATGCCCAAGCCCGATATCGTCTGGGACTTCCTCGGCGAGGGCAGCATCGCGCTGATCCCGACGGGCTGGTTCTTCTTCGGGTGTGTGCTGATCGCCGCGCATGTCGGCCTGACCCGGTCGCGGTGGGGTTGGTGGGTCGCGGCGGTCGGCAGCGATCGGCGTTCCGCACGGCGCAACGGCATCCCTGTGGACCGGGTTACCTTCTTCGTCTATGTCCTCGCCGGTGCGTTGGCCGGGTTGGCCGCTCTGCTCACCTCGGCCAGGGTCGGGCGCACCGACCCAGACGTCGGTCAGGGCTGGGAGATCATCGCCCTGACCTCCGTAGTGCTGGGTGGTGTCAGCCTCGCGGGCGGTCGGGGATCGGTGCTGCGGGCCACCGTCGGCATCATCGTCGTGCAGGTGATCCAGCAGGCCACCGTCGCGCTGCGACTCGAAGGGTCCTACTACACAGTGATTCTCGCGACCGCGCTACTCGTGTTCGCGGTGCTCGACCTGCAATGGGGCAAGTATCGGCAACGTACCGCCGACAAGCTGAAGATCGATCCGGGCCGGATCGCGCTGGGCCCGCTCGTCGACGTCACCGAACCGGGCACGGTGTGGACGATCAACAATAGAACCACCGACGCGCCCCCGATCGGCCTCGGCAAGATCGAAGGTGCCGAAGACTGCGCGGTCGACTCCGAGGGCAATGTCTACTGCGGGGACCGTCGCGGCTGGGTGTGGCGCTTCCGTGCCGACAACCCGGACGAGGGTGAGATCTTCTCCCGCACAGGCGGTTTCCCGCTCGGGCACGGGTGGGATCGGGACGGGCAGCTGCTCGTCGCCGTCGGCGGCATGGGCATTTATCGGATCTCCCCGGACGGTGAATCGGAGCCGATCGCGACGAAGGTCAGGCGCAGCCGGTTCTCCCTGCTCGATGATTCCGGCCTGCGTGCTGTCGACGACCTGGACGTGGCACCCGACGGTTCCATCTATGTGTCGGACTTCTCGACGCGGACCAACGCCGCCGAATACCTGGTGGAGCTGGTGGAATCGCGGCCCAACGGGCGTGTGGTCCGCATCGACCCCGACGGCGGCACCGAGGTTGTCGTGTCGAACAGCGCGTTCCCCAACGGCATCTGCACCGCGCACGACGGCCAGTCGATCCTCATCGCCAGCACCGGCCTGTGCCGGGTGGACCGCCTCTGGATCGCCGGACCCAAGCAGGGACAGCTGGAACCGGTCCTGGAGAACCTGCCCGGCAACCCCGACAATCTCAACCGCTCCTCCGACGGTAACTACTGGCTGCCGTTCGTGTCGATGCGTACGCCGATGTCGGACCTGCTCAACCGCTACCCGGCGGTGCGCAGGCGGATGACCAAGGAGGTGCCGTTGGACAGCTGGGTGGTGCCGCAGCTCAACGTCTCCTGCGTGATGAAGTTCAGCGATCGCGGCGAAATCCTTCAGGTGCTGTGGGATTCATCGCTGGCGAACTACCCGATGGTGACCGCGGTGAAGGAACGCGCCGGTCAGCTGTATCTGTGCGGCGTCAGCAACAACCGCATCGGTCGGCTCACACTCGACCCGAGCGAGGTCGGCTCGATCGATCCGGCCGCGGTACCCGGGCTCATCGTGCCCGGCCGATCGATGGCGGAGGCGCAGCGATGAACCGCACGATCAGCGCACTGCGGGAATGGCTGAACCCGGACTGGGCCCGGCACCGCAGCGTGCCGCCGTTCGAGGCGGGTCTGCGGCCCAATCGCCGGCTCGACCAGGGTGCGGCCCTGCTGCCCGATGCCGAGTTCGAGCCGGACGACGTGGTCATCCGCGACAACGGCGAGGTCGTCTTCTCCAGCGGTGAAGACGTTTTCACGCTGACCGGCGGCGTCGTCACGCGGCTGGTGACGCTCGGTGGGCAGGTCGGGAGCTTGTTGGTCGCCGAGGACCGGCTGGTCGCCGCGGTCGAGGGCGTCGGCCTCGTCACGGTCGACGCGAGCGGAGCGGCGGCCGATCTGTGCACCGACGCCGAACTGGCCGCGTGCGTCACCGATCTGGCACTGCTGCCCGACGGCGTCGTGCTGGCCACCATCGGCTCCCGGGACGTACCGGACTGGTCCGCCGCGCTGGTGGCCGACGACCGGAGCGGGCGCATCGTGCGGGTCGACGGCTCGCGAGCCGAGGTGGTCGCCGAAGGCCTCGGCTGGCCCGGCGGCATCGAAACCGCGTCGGATGGTGAGGTTTTGGTCTCGCTGGGTTTCGACCATCGCGTCGAACGTCGTGCCATTGCGGCCCTGGGCAAGCCGGGAAACGCGGTGGGGTCGAACCTGCCGGTGTATCCCGGCCGGATCGCCGCCTCCACGGACGGCTGGTGGGTCGCCGCGCCGTATGCGCGCAACCGCTTCACCGAATTGTTGCTCGACGAACCAGAATTGCTGCGCGAGATGACCACGACGATTCGTCAGGACCAGTGGTTCGTGCCACGGCTGCGGTGCCCGGATCCCTACACCGACACCCTGCAACTGGGGCAGCTGCGCGTACACGGCGTGATCAAACCGTGGGCACCCGCACGCTCCTACGGTCTGGCCTTCCGGATCGATCAGCGGGGGCGTATCGCCGAAAGCGTGCATTCGCGTGCGGACAGCGACCGCCACGGTGTCACCGGCGTGTCGTCACGTGACGGCCGAATCCTGGTGGCGGCGCGTGGTTTCCGCAACCTGCTCGAGCCGCAGACAGACAACGAAAGGTGAGCACCGTGAGCGACACCGCCGTCGCCGCCGAGCCGGTGATCCGGCTCAGCCGGATCAGCAAGCACTACAACGGAACCTACGCGTTGCGCGACGTCGACTTCGAGGTCGCCCCTGGCGAGATCCACGCCCTGCTCGGCGAGAACGGTGCGGGCAAATCCACGCTCGTGAAGGTGATCTCGGGCGCGATCGAACACGACGCGGGAACCCTGCTCGTTACCGGCCGAATGCGCAATTTCAGTACCCCCAAGGAATCGGCCGAGGCCGGGGTCGCGATGGTCTACCAGGAAGGATCGCTCGTCGAGTCGATGACCGTGGCGCAGAACCTGTTTCTCGGTGCCGAGAAGGCCTTCAACAATCTCTCCCAGCTCAATGTGGTGGCACGAGAAGTGCTGGAGTCACACAACTTCCACATCCCGCCCGAGGTACCCGCGGGTGCGCTCGGCATCGCGCAGAAACAAATGGTCGAAATCGCCCGCGCCGTGCACCGTGACGCCAAGGTCGTCATCCTCGACGAACCGACCGCTTCGGTGACACCAGAGGAACGGCTGCAACTGTTCCTCTCGATGCGCAGGCTCAAGAAGCAGGGCATCGGGGTCGTGTTCATCACCCACATGCTCGACGAGGCGCTGGAAGAGGCCGACCGCATCACCGTGCTGCGTGACGGCGAGGTGCAGGGCACGCTGGACAAACCGGCCTTCGACCGTGCCGAGGTGGTGCGCATGATGGTAGGGCGCAGCGTGGAATATCAACGGGTACCGCCGAATCGGGAGCCCGACCCGGCGCCGGTGCTCGAGGTGGAGGACATCACCCTGCTACCGGGGGTGCGCAACATGTCGTTCTCCGCGCACGCGGGGGAGATCGTCGGCATCTACGGGCTCGTCGGTGCCGGACGCAGCGAGACCGCGATGGTCGTCGCCGGGGTGACCAAGCGCCGGCGTCTGCGTGGCGGCACCGTCCGGCTCGACGGCCGCAAGGTGCGCTTCCGGACACCACGGCACGCCCGCCGCGCGGGCCTGGTCTACATCACCGAGGACCGCAAGGCCTCTGGCTTCTTCGGTCACTTCTCGATCGCCGACAACATCTACTTCGGGCACCTGTGCAGCGCGCCACGTCTGCCGTTGCTGGTGCGGCCGGGGGAGCGCAAGACCGTGGCCCAGCGCTTCGTCGAGCGTTTCCATGTGCGCACGCTGCGACCCGACCGGGCGAAGCTCGAAGAGCTCAGCGGCGGCAACCAGCAGAAGGTGGTGCTGGCCAAAGGGCTGACCCGCCAGCCGCTGGTGGCGATCATCGACGAGCCGACCCGCGGCGTGGACCTCGGGACGATCACCGAGATCCACGCGATGATCCGCGCGTTGGCCGACGACGGTGTCGCGGTGATCGTCATCTCGTCCTACCTGCCGGAGATCAGGGCGCTCTCGGACCGGATCCTGGTCGCCAAGCAGGGCAGCATCGTGGCCGAGTTCGATCCGGTCGAGGCCGATGACGCGAAGCTCATGTTCGCGGCGGTGCACTGAGGGGGAAGGATCCTTCCCAGGAACAGAGTCGTCCTGCCAGGGGCTTTCCGGATGACGAAGACTGATGTCATCCGGAAAGAACCCCGACGAGCCGAGGACATCATCGTGCAGCACATCGACTTCCCGAACGCCACGGTCACTATGGCGGGCGACCTGTACCTGCCCGAGAATTTCTCCGCCGACCGGTACTACCCGGCGATCGTGTGTGTTCATCCCGGCGGCGGCGTGAAGGAGCAGACCGCGGGTCTGTATGCGGAGAAGCTGGCCGCCGCCGGCTTTGTCACTCTGGCCTTCGACGCCTCCCACCAGGGCGAGAGCGGTGGTATTCCGCGCCGTCTGGAAGACCCCTTCGCTCGGGTCGAGGACGTCCGCGCCGCGGTCGACTACGTATCGACCCTCGACTTCGTCGATGCCGACCGGATCGGCGCGTTCGGTGTGTGCGCCGGCGGCGGTTACGCGATCGACGCAACCAAGTCCGACCGCCGGATCAAGGCCGTCGGCACGGTGAGCCCGGTAGACATCGGCGCCACCTTCCGGCGCGGCTGGGACGGCTCGCTGCCGCTGGAGGCGCAGATCGCCACACTGGACGCCGTCGCGGGTCAGCGCGCGATCGAAGCCGCGGGCGGGGAGATCGCCGAGATCACCTACGTGCCCGAGACTGTCGACGACACCACCCACGCCGATATGGTCGAAGCACACGAGTACTACCGCACCCCGCGCGCGCAGCACCCGAATTCCGACAACCGGATGATGTTCACCGCCAGCGTCACCCGGATCTTCGACTACGACGCCTTCGCCGGCGCCGAGTTCCTGACTCAGCCTGTACTGCTGGTCGCCGGTTCCGCCGCTGGTTCGTTGTGGCAGGCCGAAGCCCTGCACAAGCGGCTGCCGAAGAACACCGACCTGGTGCTGGTCGACGGAGCGGGCCACGTGGGCCTCTACGACCGCCCCCAGTACGTCGACCGGGCCATGGATGCCCTGGCCCCGTTCTTCAAGGCCAACCTCTGATCCCTGGGTTCCGTCACCTTCCGGAGATTTGATGTGCAATCGCGGTCATGCTGCCCGGTAAACGCTGACGGCTGAACATACTGTTACGCAAGGCCTGGGAACCATTGGTGGTTCCCAGGCCTTTGTGGTCGCGCCCAAGGCCGTCGGCTTGAAGTGTACTCAGGATTATATATTGTGCGATATTCTGACCTACGGCGCTCAGTGGTGTCGCCGCGGCGGAACGTCGAAGGAGTACGAAATGGGTGGTCCGGTCCCACGTGAACGAAGTGGCCTCGTCGTGGTCATGCTCTGTTTTCTGACGATCGTGGCCGACGGCTACGATCTCATCGTCTACGGAGCCACCGTGCCGAGTCTCCTCGACGAGCCGGGATGGGAGATGTCTGCGAGCACTGCGGGCTTGATCGGCAGCTGGACCCTGGTCGGTCTGATGGTCGGGTTCCTGCTCGCGGGTCCGCTGGCCGACCGCATCGGACGCCGCAAGGTGATGATGGCGGGGGTGGTGTGGTTCTCCACCGGGTGCGCGATCTGCGCGGTCGCCACGTCGCCCGAATTCCTCGGCGCCGCAAGGTTCTTCACCGGCATCGGCCTCGGCGGCGTCGTCCCGTCGGCGGTCGCCCTGACCATGGAGTTCGCGCCGCGTAACCGCAGGCAGATCTACAACGGCATGATGCTGACCGGTTACTCCTTCGGCGGCATCGTCGCCGCACTGGTTGCGATCGCCCTGCTGCCCGACAATAGCTGGCGCGTGCTCTACGGGGTCGGCGCGCTGTGTGTGATCGTGGTGCCCGCCATGTACTTCTGGTTGCCGGAATCGGTGAACTCGCTGGTGACCCGCGGCAAGGACGCCGAGGCGGCCGAGCTCGCCCGCGCCTACGGCCTCGACATCGACGCGGTGCGGGCCGAGCAGCGCATCCAGGTCGACGCTGCGGCGAGCACAGACAGCACGAGTGGGCTGCGCATGCTCCTCACCCGCCGGTATCTGCCGTCGCTGCTGCTTTTCGTCCTGGTCTGTTTCTGCGCCCAGGTGATCACCTACGGCCTGAACACCTGGTTGCCGGTGCTGATGCGAAAGGCGGGTTACCCGCTCGGCTCCTCACTGCAATTCCTGCTGGTCCTGCAGGTCGGTGCCATCATCGGCATGGTCGGCGGGTCGATGCTCGCAGACCGGTACGGGTCTCGGCGAATCCTGGCCCTGTTCTTCCTCATCGGTGCAGTGTCTCTGCTGGCGCTGAGCCGCAAGCTCGATACCGCGGTGCTGATGGTCGCGGTGGCGGGCGCCGGGCTCGGATCCATCGGCAGCAGCTCCCTCGCCTACGGCTACGTCGCGGCCAAATACCCCGCCTCGTGCCGGGGATCGGCCGTCGGCGCCAGCATGGGACTCGGTCGCGTCGGTTCCATCCTCGGACCGTCCATCGGCGGCTGGCTGGTGGGCTCCTCGCTGGGTAGTCATTGGAACTTCTATGCCTTCGCGATGCCGGCGGTGATCGCTGCCGTCATCGTGATCCTGATGCCTGCTTCGACGGTCGACGACGAGGTCGCGCAAGTGCAGGCCCCCGACCCGGATTCGGGCGGGATCATCGAGCCTGCCCGCTAGCGCCTCCTCGGCGTCTTCGAAGCCCGCCGCGGCCAGTCGATGTCGGCCATCTCGGCTCGATTCGGTACTGCCCCGGTAGCGGTGCGCGGGTGCGCTCACCGCTACCGAGGACAACTCTGTCGATGCCGGTGTTCGACCAGTGTCACAGGCGATTCGGCCGGTAGTGCACCCAGCGGTATCTGGCCCGCTCGCGCGGCGTCATCCCGCCCCAGATACCGTGCGGCTCGTTGGCGGCGACCGCGTGATCCCGGCAGCGGGTCAGCACCGGACAGTCCGCGCATATCTTCTTGGCGGCCAGCATCTTTCGTGATTCATGGCCGGTGTCGTAGAAGTCGTTGACATCGTAGGCGCGGCAGGTGGCGTGCATTTGCCAGGCCCAGGCTTCCGCGCGCGGGGCGGGCAGCTGCAACGGCTTCTCACGTGTCGGTCTCATGCGGGATCACCTGCGACGACGACCGCGCGCCGGTGGGCCGCCGCGGCGAGCTCGCGTTCGCGTGCGCTGTCGGGTCCACCGAGGCCGGCCAGGTGGTCGTGCAACCGGGCTTTCGCCGCGTACCAGGCGGCGAGCGCTTGGGCATCCGCGCCGGGGGCGGGGCGGGTCAGGCACAACGCGGTCATTTCGATCAGCACGTTCATGATCGGTCCTTCGACTTGCTGGGATCAGTCGTAGACGACGACGCCCCGCAGGTTCCGACCGGCATTCGTGTCGGCGAAGCCCTTCGTGATGTCATCGAGGGAATAGCGAGTGGTGACGAGTTCGTCGAGTTTCACTCCTCCGTGGTCGTGATTCAGCATAATATATTTGAAGGCCTCCTTCACGCGATCGGCCGGAAACTCGGGAGGCCCTTCTGATCCCTGCGGGGGGCCTCGGGCCACGGCGTCGGTCACCGACGCGCATGTCACATCCGTGCGCCCGTCCCTCCGGTGACCGACGTCGTTTTCCAAGGGCCGGTGCTGCGCGATCGTGCTTCGGGGCCGCATAATGCGTAAGTGCCGAACGACAAAGATCCACTGAACGCCGATTCCTCGCCGCGGGAGTTGCCCCGCCGGGTGACTTCGCAGCGTCAGCAGTTGTCCGAGGACGTCGCGAGCTACGTGCGGGAACTGATCATCTCAGGCCGGGTGCGCTCCGGTGAGTTCCTGCGCGCCGAACCGATCGCCGAAGCGGTCGGAGTGAGTAACACGCCCGTGCGTGAAGGCCTTTTGCTGCTCAGCGGTGAGGGGTTCGTCGAACTGGTCCCGCGGCGCGGGTTCATGGTGTCGGCGTTCAGCAGGCAGGACGTGCGCGATCTGTTCTGGGCACAGGCTACGCTCGCAGGCGAATTGGCTTCGCGCGCAGCGAAATCCATCTCGCCGCGACAACTCGCCCACCTGGCCGATGTGGTCGCCGAGCACGAACAGGCGGTCGCCGAGGGAGCCGACCTCGACCGCATCGTCGCGCTCGGCCACGAATTCCATCGCACCGTGAACCTGGCCGCGGATTCCCGTCGACTCGCGCTGCTGTTGCGCTCGATCGTCAAGCAGCTGCCCAACCGGTTCTACGGCAACATCGAGGGCCATGCCAACGAGTCGCTCGATTTCCACCCGGCCATTCTCGAGGCGCTGCGGAAGCGTCGCGCGAAGACGGCGAGCAGTCTGATGCGAGATCACATCATGTCCGGGGCCGACGAACTCATCGCGATGCTGGAGAAACAGGGTATGTGGTCCACGCCGGAGAAGTCCACCGCCTAGGCCGCAGTGTCCAGAAAGTTGGACACTCGGTCCACCGGTTCGCGCGCAGCATGGGTGGCGCAGGACAGCATTGCAGCGAACCGGACAGGAAGGCACCGTTCAACGATGAGCAGCACCCCCGATCAGGCCACCAAGGACCTCGCGAACAATTGGGTCAAGGCCCTGACCAACATCGATCTCTTCAAGGAGATCAGCCATGAGGATTGCCTCGTGTGGCACAGTGCCGACGACAAGTGGGTCTCCGTGGCCGACGCCGTCGCTGCTGTGTACGAGCGCTCCGGTGACGGTCCCATCCCGACCTTCGTCTCCGTCGGCGTCACCTACACCGAGAAGGGCTTCTTCCACGAGTGCACCACCGAGGTGACGATAGGCGGACAGGAGATGAAGCTGCATCTGGTCCAGATCGTGGAGGTCCGCGACGGCAAGGCCGCGCGGGTCCGTGAGTACATCGGCCCGGAGATGGGCGTTCAGCCCTGATCCCGAATCCGGGATCTCTATGGTAGGGGCTGGTGCGGTGACCGAGATGGTCACCGCACCAGCCCCTTTCGGGGGTCTAGGAAGTGATGGCGACGACGGGCCCGTCGGACATGACGACGCCGGTGTCGACCGAAGGCCGGCCGGACGGTGCGAGGCTGCCGTCGACCCGGATGGTGTAGGTGTGCACCCGCGTGGTCACCTGCGCGGTGAGCACATCGATGAGATACAGCGTCTTGCCGTCGGGGTGCAAGGCCACCTGGCCGGGCAGTGTGGCCGCGGGCGCCGCGTACGGTGACCCGGGCAGTTCGCTCAGCCGCCCGTCCGCGTGCACGTCGAACCCCGCGATGGACCCGCCCATGGCGTTGGGGACGTACAAGCGGGTGCCGTCGGCGGTCACGACCGCACCATGGGGAACCCCGTGGGTCGGATAGGGCGAACCGGGCGTTGGCGCGAGTTCTCCGTTCGCGCCGATCGCGAACCCGGACAGGTCGAACCCGAACTCGTTGCTCACGTAGAGGTATCGACCGTCGGGGCTGAACCCTGGCGCCACCGGACCGAGTTTCACCTCGGTCGCGCCGAGCGGGGTCATCGTGCCATCCGGGGCAATGGCGTAGTTGGACATGGTGTTTCCGAGGTAGGTGACCACCCGGAGGAAGCGCCCGCTCGGGTCGACAGCCGCCATGCCGACGGCGCTGAAACCGTCCACCGGCACCGTCGGCGCTCCCGTGGGGATGAGCGCGCCCGAAGGCGTCACCGCGAAGGACTCGACGTGCCCCGGGGCTCCGCCGACCACGAACAGCTGGGTGCCGTCCGGGCTGAGCGCGGCGGCAGTCGGCGGGCCGCCGACGGTGATGTCCGCGCCGGGGATCGGATGCAGCGTCCCGTTGTCGTCCAGGCGGTACCCGGAGACGCCGAGGTCACCGGCGTGCGGCACGTAGACGGTGCGCCCGTCCGGAGCGAGCACCAGCGAGAGGACGCCGAAGCCGGTCGGGAACGGGCTGTTGGGGACGCTCGACAATGTCCCGTCCTCGGCTACGCGCAGGACGCTGATGCCCATCGACGCGGTGCCCGCGACCACCAGGAAGCGGGAATTCGCGGCCGACGCGGGGGCCGGCGCTGTGCTCCAGCCGACGACGCTGAGCAGCATGGCGATGAAAGCCACTGCGGCGCAACGGAGTAGCAGGCTCCCAGGGCGGGATCGGCCGGGTGCGGAGTAGGAAGTCATCGGTGATCTCCTCGATGAGATTCGAAGCCAACGATCGGCAGGGGGCGGATCGCGCGACAACTCGGAACGATCACATTTTGTGTATGATCTGGCAACCATCGTTGTGTGCCGTGACAACCGGACGGGAATCTCTTTGCGCTATTTCAAATCGACTACCCAAGTGAGATTGCACACTATATTGTGCATAATCTGGTAGGCGACGTGGCCTGCCCGATACACGGAGGTACCGCATCCTGATGCTCAGGAACGCATTCACACCGCGACGTGTCGCCGCAGGCGTGGCCGCCGCGCTCGCGCTGTCGCTGTCCCCGGCTCTCGCGCATTCGGCACCCGCCGGCGACGCGCCACGCTATCTGCTGGTCACCGGCACCGGTTCTTCGAACATCAGCGTCCTGCGGGTCGAGGACAACGGCGCGCTCACCCAGGTGCCCGGCGCGCCGTTCGCCGGCGACACCGGCTCGCTGACTCTCGAGATCACCCCGGACGGCCGTCGGGTCTACACCGGGCACGTGGTCTCGGGCTCGATCATCGGTTACGACCTCGGCGCCGACGGTTCACTGCACCAGATCGACGGCAGCCGAATGGATTTCGGTGCCCCTGTGATCGGCGTGACGATCACCCCGGACGGTTCCCGCCTGTTCGCGACCATAGGCTCGCTGACCACCGAGGTCCGCTCCTTCGACATCAGCGCCTCCGGCGTTCTCGTCCCGACCGGCGCGCCCGCCACCCCGGTACCCGGGATGAGCGGCTTGAGCCTGCCGCAGGTGACCCCCGACGGGCGCAACCTGATCGTGAGCACGTTCATCGGCGCTACCGTGACAAGCTACGCCATCAATGCCGACGCCTCGCTCACCCAGGTCGGGCCCACCCTGGCCACGGGCGAGCGCCCCGCGTTGCCCGCCATCACCCCGAACGGCCGCTACCTCTACATCAGCAACGAAGGCAGTGCCACTCTGTCCGGTTACGTGATCGCACCGGACGGAAGCCTGTCGGACGCGCCGGGCTCGCCGTACCCGACCGGTGACACTCCGCACGGTTCGGCGATCACGTCCGACGGTAAACGCATGTACGTGCCCGCATCGAGCGGCGGCCAGGTCGACGGTTTCCGCATCGGTGCCGACGGGGCGCTCTCGCCGCTGCCCGGCTCCCCCTACCCCGCTCCGGGCGGCACGATCCCCGGCCGCGTGGTGCTCAGCGCCGACGAGGACGAGCTCTGGGTCATCGACTCCCTCACCGTGAACGGCACGGCCAGGGTGCACACCTACAATGTCGCCGCCGACGGCAGCGTCGCCGCGTCGGGTCTGCCGGCCGTCGACACGGGCGTGATCTTCCACGATGGCCCGTCCGCCCACCTGACCCCCGCACGATGACGCATCGCGGTGGGCCGTCCGGCCCACCGCGACATCCACGCCTGTCCACCCGAGGAGAACCGCTGTGCCGTCGGCCGAAGCAGAGCCGAGCGTCGAGGACACCCCTCCCGGCAGCTCACGTCACCCCTTGCGTGCCCGTCTCGGCACGAGCGTGCGGACCCGCGTGCTGGCGATCGCCCTGATTCCGAGCCTGGTGCTGCTGGCGACGGGCGCCGTCGCGGTCACGCTGGTCGGGCTCCGCGCGCAGTCGGTCAAGGAATGGTCCGACTACCGGGGAACGGTGATCGACCCGCTGCTGCGGTTCGTGACGTCGATCCAGGCGGAGCGACTCGCCAGCGTCACCGCGCAGGATCACGCGCCCGGCACGGACGCGGAACTGCGCACCAGTCGTGACGACACCGACCGCGCGATCGCCGAGACCGCCCGGATCGCCTCGGCGGCACAGGATATCGATCAGAACACCGGCGCGGAGTCCATCCAGGCGCTCTCGGATCTCATCGGGCGGATGCAGGTGATCCGGGAATCGGTCGACAGCAGGAAGGCGACCGCGGGCGACGTCGACCTGTACTTCAGCGACCTCATCGCCGCCATGCTCGGGGCGGGCCAGGAATCCGCACGATCGAAGTCCTCCGACACCACGACGATGGACGCCGAGATGACCGCGATCGACCTGCTGCGCGCGGCCGAAAGCCATTCGCGCGTGGTGAGTCTCGTGGCCGCGGGGACTGCGGCGGCCGACGGTCTGTCGCCGCGTGAGCGGCGTGTACTCGCGCAACATATCGGTGTCTACCGCAAACAATTCGACCTCGTCGACACCCGCTTGTCGACGGCGGTGCGCTCGAGCGTCCGCTCGCTGACCGGCGGCGCCGACTGGCGTGTCGGCACCACGGGTGAGGACGAGATGGCCGAACGTGGCGAGTTGTCGATGCCGGTGCAGCAATGGCTGGCTGCCGAACGCGCGGTCGACACCCGCCTGATCGCGGTGATCCGCGATCAGTTCCGGGTGACGGTTGACGCGACAAGTGCTGCGGCCGACCGTTTGATCGACCAGCTGCTCTTCGTCTCGGCCATCATGCTCGTCGTCACGATCCTCGCGGTGTCGGGTTCGCTGGTGCTGGCCAATCGGCTGTTGCGGCGCCTGCGCATCCTGCGCTCAGCCAGCCTCGAGCTCGCCAACGACCGGCTGCCAGACCTCATCCGCCGCATCCACAACGGCGAACAGGTCGACGCGCAGGCCGAGACAGCCCCGGTCGACCGCGGTCGCGACGAGATCGGCCAGGTGGCCGCCGCATTCGCCGTCGCTCAGCGGACCGCGCTCGAAACGGCGGTGGGCGAGGCGAGTACCCGCAACGGGTTCAACAAGGTGTTCCTCGACATCGCGTTCCGCAGCCAGGCCCTGGTGCGCAGACAGCTCGATCTCCTCGACATCGCTGAGGCCCGCCAGGACGACCCGGAAGACCTCGAGCTGCTGTTCCAGCTCGACCACCTGGCCACCCGTGCCCGCCGCAACTCCGAGAACCTGCTCATCCTCGGCGGTCGCGCGCCGGGACGGCGCTGGCGCAACCCGGTGGCGCTCGAGGAGATCGTGCGCAGCGCGGTGTCCGAGACCGAGGGGTACGCGCGGGTGAGCGCGATCCGACTGCCCGCGGTGAGCGTGCTCGGCACGGCCGTCGCCGACCTCATCCACCTGCTGGCCGAGCTGATCGACAACGCGACCGCGTTCTCCCCACCGGACGCACCGGTGGCGGTGCACGGCAACTCGGTCGGCAGGGGAGTGGTGGTCGAGGTCGACGACCAGGGACTCGGAATCTCCTTCGAAGAACGGGAACGCCTCAACGCGATGCTGGCCGAGCCACCACAGTTCCACGAGATGGCGCTGGCGGGACATCGTCATCTCGGGCTTTTCGTGGTGAGCAGACTCTCGGCGCGCCATAACATTTCGGTGACCCTGCAGGAATCGCCGTACGGTGGCGTGCGCGCGATCGTGCTGGTGCCGTGGGCCGTGCTCGAGGCCGGTGACGACAACCCGACCGCAGCGGTCGAACCCGTGCGCACCCGCGACGCCGTACACCGGGTTCCTGCTGTCGCCACGTCGCCCGGCGCGCCAAGGCCTGACCCGCTTCCGGCGCCTGCCGAACCGGAGCCGGTCCGCCGGGCCGACCCCGTGGGGCGCAGCGGCCGCCACGTGGCGAGGCAGGAGCCGCCGGCCAGGCTAAGCGGGCATCCGGGCGCCGAAATGGACCGCAGGCCCGCCCTGCCCAGACGGGAACGGCTCACGCACCTTTCTCCCCAACTCAGTACCGATGTAGGAGAAGAGGACTCGTACTCCGCGGCTCCTGGAGCGACTGCACGCGCCCGAGCGCCCGAGACGGTGCGAACAGCGATGAGTTCGCTGCAGAACGGCACGCGCCGGGCACGCGTCCGCCCACCCCATTCCCATCCGTAGAACGGTCAGAACATGAACGAGGACATGATGGTTCGTCAGGCACCGGCAGGCACACTCGACTGGTTGCTCACCGACCTGGTGACAACGACATCAGGCGCCGAACGCGCGGTGGTCCTGTCTGCCGATGGTCTGGCGCTTGCCGGATCCGATGGAATCGAGCGAGAGGATGTCGAGCACCTGGCCGCGATGTCGTCGGCCCTGCACAGCCTGGCACGCGGAGTGGGCACACGGTTCGGCAAAGGGGCGCTGCATCAGACCGTGGTCGAGCTGGAGGACGGCTATCTCCTGGTCACCGAGGCGGGCCACGGCGCGTGTCTGGCCCTGCTGACCGACGCCGACGTGGATCTCGGCCTGATCGCCTACGAGATGAACGTGATCGTCGGCCAAGTGCGTGAGCATTTGTCCGCGGCGCCGAGAACCTCGATGTCGACGCGAGTGCCGTGAGTGAGGGGCCGGACGAGGTGTGGGGCTACGAGGACGACGACCCGGGGCCTCTGGTTCGGCCGTTCGCGCTGACCCGCGGCCGAGCGGGCAGGGATCTGCCGGAGCTGGACATCCTGACCCTCGTGATCTCGGTCGGCTACGACTCGGACGTGATCCAGCTCGACCGCGAGTACGCCCAGATCTTTCAGCTGTGCCGCCATCAGCCGATGTCGATCGCCGAAATCTCCGCCCACTTGAAACTCCTGCTGGTCACCGTGAAGGTGCTGGTCAGCGACCTCATCGCGGCCGGCTATGTGATCTTCCGATCTCCACCGAGGCCCGAAGCAGGCGCCGACCCCGAACTACTGCAGGCGGTATTGGATGGCATACGCAACCTCTGACGGACGCGATTCGGCGCCCATTTCCACCGAACTGGCGGTAAAGATCCTGGTGGCCGGGGGATTCGGGGTCGGCAAGACGACCATGGTCGGCGCGATCAGCGAGATCACCCCGCTGCGCACCGAGGAACAGCTCACCGAGCTGAGTAGTTCTGTGGACGATCTGCGCGGCATCGAAGCCAAGCGAACAACCACCGTCGCACTGGATTTCGGCCGGATCACCATCAACCCCCGCGTGATTCTCTACCTGTTCGGCACTCCCGGGCAGGACCGGTTCTGGTTCCTGTGGCCCGAGCTTTCGCGTGGCGCGCTCGGCGCGGTGGTCCTGGTCGACACTCGGCGGCTGGCCGACAGTTTCGCCGCGGTGGACTATTTCGAATCCCGGCGAATTCCGTTCGTGGTGGCGGTGAACTGCTTCGACGGCGCGGATCGGTACGCGCCGGAGGAAATCGGCGCCGCACTGGGCGTGCCGACCCATGTGCCGATCATGCTGTGCGACGCACGTGATCGCGCGTCGTGCAAGGAGGTGCTGGTCTGCCTGTTCGAATACATCATGGCCAGTACCACCGGGGTTCGCTCGCTCCCGATGTGAATTGTGAAGGCGCACAATAACTCAGAGCGACGCGGCAACGCACAATATATTATGCAGGCATCCTAGTCCTGGATGCGAACCTCTTCGAAAGGTCAACAAATGAGCGATCTGCTCGACCTGGTCAACGTGCACTACGCCGGCCTCGAAGCCGGCGATCTGGAACTGGCCGCGCGCCCGTTCACCGAGGATGTGGCGGCGCAGTTCCCGTCCGGCCCGCTCACCGGGATCGAGGCGCTGCGGGGGATGATCGGTGCCTTCATCACGGCGTTTCCCGGGATGAAGATCGAACGTCGCAACACGTGGGTCGATGGTGACACCGCGATCGCCGAGATCGTCTTCACCGGTGTCCAGACCGGACCGCTGGCGACCGCCGACGGCGAGGTTCCGCCGTCCGGCCGCACAGTGACATTCCCGCTCATCGACACCTTCACCCTGCGTGACGGCAAGGTATCCGAGCACCGTGTCTACTGGGACAACGTCAGCTTCCTGACCCAGCTCGGCCTGATGCCCGCTCAGGGCTGAGCGGCCCGTTCGACGCGAGACCCCTTCGGCTCCGGCCGGAGGGGTCTTCGCTTGTTCGTACCGGTGGTCGGTGTGCAGTTTTCTGGACATTTCGCCGACGGTTCGGGCCATAACCTCCCAGGTATGACCTCTGATTCAACGTCGACAGGTGGTTCGGGAACGCGGCGCGCGCGAGCGGGCTGGGTACTCGCCCTCGCAGCGACCGTTCTCCCCGGCTTCACGGCGACAGCGACATCCGCGACAGCCGACGCGGACGGCTACCACATCTACGCCCACGGATTCCTCAGCAACGGCATCGTCGGCTACAACGCGTCCGACACAGACCAGCCGACGCCGATCCAGGGCAAGCCGATGCCCGGCGCGCTGAACTGGCCGCAGGCGCCCAGCCCGGACGGCCGGTTCCTGTTCGTCGCCCCGGGAACGAACCCGCGGCTGATCCCCTACGCCATCGGTGCCGACGGCGAACTCACCGAGAGAACGCCGCTCGCGATGCCCGATGTCCCGGTGGACATCATCTTCGCGCCGAACAGCCGCGACGCCTTCGTCGTCGTCGGCCTGCAGAACGCGCAAGTCGTGCCGGTGCGCATCGGCGCCGACGGCACTCCCACCCTCAACGGTTCGCCGATGCCGTTCGGGGAGTCGCTCGACGGCGTCGCCTCGGGCACCGTCTCGCCGGACGGCAAGCAGCTGTACGTGGCCAGCCTGCTGCCGCGTCAGCTGCTGGTGTTCGACATCAATGCCGATGGTTCGGTTTCCCCGGTCAAGCAGCGGATGTCGACTGGCCTGAATCCGATCTATCCGCGGGTCACCCCGGACGGCAGGCACGTGTACGTCATCAACGAGATCAGCGGTTCGGTGTCCGGCTTCACCCGGGCGGGGGACGGAACGCTCACCGAGATCGGGGGATCGCCGTTCCCGACCGGCATGCTGCCGCACGTCACGAGCATCACGCCTGACGGTCGTTTCCTGTACGTGCCGAACATGGGGTCGGGGCACATCAGCTCCTTCGCGGTGGAGCCGAACGGTGTGCTGACGCCGTTGCCCGATGTCGCTTTCGCGCCGGAGAAGCCCGGCACTTTCGCCGAATCCTCGGTGATGTCGCCCAGTGGTGAGGTGCTCTGGGCGCTGGGCACCGACCCGTTGCGGGGCGGAGAGGAGATACTGCGGCGGTTCACGATCGGCTCGGACGGCGTCCTCGATCTGGATGAATCGGTCGCGGTCTACACCGGCACCTACGTTGCCGACGGACGGACGTTGTCGGTGATTCCCCGACGCTGATCTGAACGCACAAGGCCCCTCCGGCATCGGCCGGAGGGGCCTTGTGCAGGTAAGCGCCTATGGTCGGCATCACGTGTGGGTCGAACTCACCGACGCGAGCCGTGCCCGGCTCGTCGAGGAGCGGGCGGTGGGGTTGGACTGGTTGGCCCGCGCCATCGACGAACGTCTCACCGACGAGGAGCGCGAAGCCCTCGGCCAGGCGCTGCCCACGCTGCGGAAGCTGACCGTCGCGGGGCCGATCGAATGATCGCCGTGCGCCGGCTCACCCCCGCCCTTGTCCACGCCGCCCTGACTTCGGCCATCGTCAGCTCGCTCGGCATGTTGTTGGTGCCCGCGATCTCGCGCGAGATGCAGGTCGACGTGAGCGCGGCGCAGTGGATGCTCACCGTCAACTTGCTGGTCGGCGCGGTGACGACCCCGGTCATGGGCAGGCTGAGCGATGGGCCGCACAAGAAGCGGCTGCTGCTGTGGTCGTTGACGATCATCCTGATCGGGTCTGTCGTCGCGGCCGTGGCCACCGATTTCGCGGTCTTCCTGGTCGGGCGCGCGTTGCAGGGGCTCAGTTACGGGATCGTGCCGGTGACCATCGCGCTCGCCCGCCGCTATCTACCCGCCGGCGAGGTGCGCAACGGCATCTCCACGCTGTCGGTCACGGTGACCACCGGCCTCGGGCTCGGTTATCCGCTCACCGGCATCTTCGCCGATGTGTTCAGCTACCGATTCGCGTTTGGGCGGCAGCGCTATTCCTGCTGACGACGGTGCTCGTGGTGACGACCCGCCGCGAACGACACACTGACCGGCCACCGCACCGATGCGGGTGTGGGACCAGGCCTGTCATGGACATCGCTGGCGAGGAACAGCGCGGCGTCGGCGATATCGCGGGCCCGGCCCGCGCGCCCGATCAGCGTCTCGCCACCGATGCGGTCACCGATCCCGGTGAGGAACTCCTCCTCGCGGTCCCGGCTCACCCCGAACATGTCGGTGATGATCGAGGTGAGGACCGCGCCCGGCAGCGACCTTGCCGGCCAGCAGCTTCACAGCGGCCACTGCAGGTGTTTGACCTCGAAGAATTCGCGGAACCCTTCTTCGCCGCCTTCCCGCCCGATGCCGCTGTGGCCGGGTCCGCCCCACGGGGCGTCGGCGCGCATACCACCGCCGCCGTTGATGGTGACGGTGCCCGAGCGCAGCCGCCGGGCGAACTCGATCGCGGCGGGTGTCGGTCCCCATACGTTGGCGTTGAGGGCGTATTTGACGTCGTTGGCCATGCAAACGGCGTCGTCGAGGTCGGTGTAGGGCAGGACGACGCCGACGGGGGCGAACAGTTCTTCCTGGGCGATCTCGGCTTCGTTCGGCACACCGGTCACCAGGGTCGGCTCGAGGAAGAATCCGTCGTCGAGGCCTATCGGTCGGCCGCCACCGACCGGGATGTCGGCGCCCGCGTCACGGGCTCGGGCGAGGAATCCTTCGACGTCGGCGCGGTGTTCACCGGTGATGAGTGGTCCGAGGACGGTGTCGGGTGCGAGCGGGTCGCCGACGGTGAGGGTGCGCAGGAACGCGCCCGAACGCTCGACGTATTCGTCGAAATCGGCCTGCGGCACCAGGGTTCGTGTGGTCGCTCCGCAGGCTTGGCCGCTGTTGCGGGTGAACCGCAGCGCCGAGGCGGGGACCGCGCGTTCCAGGTCGGTGCCCGGCAGGACGATATTGGGCGACTTGCCGCCGAGTTCGAGAACCACCTTCTTCAACGTCGGGGCGGCCAGGGTGAGAATCGTGCTGCCGACGGCGGGGGAGCCGGTGAAGGTGACCATGTCTACTTCGGCGGCGGTGACGACCTGCTCGGTGACCGCCGGTGGTCCGAACACGAAATTGACCGCGCCGGCGGGAAATCCGGCTTCCTCGACCAACCTGACGAACGCGGCGGTGAGCAGCACGGACTTGGGTGAGGTGACCAGCACCGTGGAACAACCGGCGGCGAGGGCGGCGCCGAGTTTGTAGGCGCTCATCATGATCGGCACGTTGTAGGCGACGATCGCGGCGACCACGCCCGCGGGTTGGCGTAGCAGCAGGCTGCTGGTGGTGATCGGGTCGTGGTCGAGCGGCATGGGCTGCTCGTACCCGTCGCGGGGACCCCGGACGGCGGCGTCGGCGAACCAGCGGAAGAACTTCGCGGGCAGGTCGACGTGCAGGGTCGGGCCGCTGCTGATCGGGGTGCCGATCTCGGTGGCCGCGAGCCCGACCAGTGCCTCCCGGTTCTCCTGGAGCAGGTCGGCGAGGCGGTGCAGCAGGGCGCCGCGTTCGGCCGGGCCGAGACGGCTCCATTCACCCTCGTCGAAGGCGCGCCGGGCAGCGGAGACGGCCGCGGCCACCTGGGCGGGACCGCTGGCGGGGGTGAACGCCACCTGGAGTCCGGTCGCGGGATTGATCGTGGCGATGGGGACGCCGTCACCAGCGCTCCAGCGACCGTCGAAGTAGCTCGCGGCCGCGCCGATCAGAGTTGTCATGCGTGAATCCTTTTCGGATAGAGACCAGTTCGAGATCGGGGAGGTCATCCCGCCATGTAGCCACCGTCGACGACGAATTCGCCGCCGGTCGCGTAGGCGGCACGGTCGGAACCCCGGCATTTGTTGAACGCGCCGTCGAGGCGGCCGTATTCGGCGACGACCGTGTCGACCAGACCATTCACCGAGGCACCGTCGGTGAGGTCCGCGGGCAGGGCGAGAACCTCCCCGCCCGCGGCGCCGGTGATGAGGACGACTTTCCCGTCGAGCAACATGAGTGTCCTTTCGGAGCGAATGATGGTGGGAGGCTCAACCGACTCGGGAGGCCGGCCAGTCATGGGCGGGGGAACGCCACGCGGGCCAGTGGTCCTCGGGTTCGGGCCGGGTCACCGACACGTGATGGAAGCACCGCTGGCACTTCACGACCATGCGCGGGCCGAGGAAGTTGGCGACGGGGTAGCGGGCCAGTTCGGACGCGCCGCAGGCCGGGCACGCACCGTCGACGGGCACCCGTTCGACGTATACGCGGTCGGTTTCGGGGCGGGGGAACAGGAGTCGATCGACTGACATGGGAGTGGTCCTTGTCTTCAGAGGGTCCAGGTGAGGGGAGTGGCGACCGGCACCTGCCAGCGCCCCTCGGCACGTTCGGTCACCAGGTGCGCCCGCTGTGCGCTGGTGGCAGCCTCGTCGACCTCGCCGCCGACGAGCACGACTCCGTAACCGGCAGCCGCGAATTCGGGGCTCACCAGGCCGGCCCGCACGTCGGCGGCGACTCGAGCGGGCTCGCGTTCGAGGGGGTCACCCCAGCCGCCACCACCGCCGATCACGAACCGCAGGGCGTCTCCGGCCTTCAGGATCAGGCCGGAGAACTTGCCCGTCTGATAACGTGCACCCCGGCCGAATTCGCCGTGGTTGGGATCAGGCCTGCCCTCGGCGTCGAACATGCCGAACAACGGCTCGACCCCGCGCAGATCGAGCGGATCGCCGTGCCGGGCGAGATCGAAATCCTCGATGTACCAGCCGAATGCGGGAGCGCCGGCGCCGCCGCCGTTGGACCCGGGGGCGCCGACGCGGATCCGGTCGGCGGTGACGGTGACCATCGTGTCGGACTCGGCGTAGATCGAATACACCGAACCGGCACCGCCGCGATACCGCCCCGCACCGGCGGTGTCGATCACCATCTCGTGCTGGACGACGACCAGCGGGCTCTCGATCTCGAGGTGTTCCTGCACGGAGGTGCGGCAGTTACCGATCGGAATCACACAGAACGAGACACCGTCTTCCGTCCAGGTGCCGCCCCAGCCGCCGCCGGCGAGCGCGAACGCGCCCCACGGTGTGCCCTCGTGTCCGGCGCGGGTGTCGATGCCGCCGAGGCTGACGACCACCGCGGTACCGGTGTCGCACGCGAAGGCCTCGTCGGTGGCCTGGCTCAGCGCCTGGGTCACCACGTTGATGCCGCGCGCGCCGATATCGGCGTGGTTGGAGCAGCTCGACGGTGGCAGCACCTGCACGACGCTGCCGGGCGGCAGGATCGTCTCGACCGGTCGCAACGTGCCGCTGTTGACCGGCGTGGACGGGTCGACCATCAGCTTGACCGCCTCGATGCAGCGGGTGGCTTCGCACCAGGCGGTACCGCAGTTGCCCAGCGGCTGACGGCCAGAACCGGAGAAGTCGATCTCCATCGAATCCCCGCGGACCTTCACGGTGACGTGCACGGGGATCGCCTCGTCGCTGACGCCGTCCTCGTCGAGGAAGTCCTCGGCCGTGTAGTCGCCGTCGGGGATGCTCGCGATGCCGCGGCGCATGCTCGCTTCGGTGGATTCGATGGCGTAGCGCCCCGCCGCCCGGATCTTGTCCAGGCCGCTGCGGGCGACGAGTTCCCGCAGTTGCCGTTCGCCGACGACCAGGCAACCGTGCAGCGCGCGCAGATCGCCGAGCACCAGTTGCGGCACCCGGTTGTTCTCGAGGATGAAGTTGAAGGTCGGCCGCACCGGAACGTCGTTTGCGTACAACAGTGTCGGCGGCAGCTTGAGCTGTTCCTCGAAGTGGGTCTGGGTGCCGTTGGAGAAGCCGCCGGGGATCGCGCCGCCGAGATCGACCAGGTGCGAGGTCGAGTGCAGCAGGAATTCCACGCGGTCGTTCACGAACACCGGGCGCAGCAGGTTCACGTCGGACTGATGGATGGTGCCGCGCCACGGGTCGTTGACGAAGATGACGTCACCGGGCTGCATCGTGTCGATGTCCCAGTCGTCCATCACGAAGTTGGCGATGTGCGGTGCGGTGAAGGCGTGCTGCATGCAGCCCTCCCACAGCGCGACCGTCTCCCAGCCGTCGTCGGTGCGCATGTGGATGGCGCTGGTGCAGTCCAGAATGTCGCGGCACACCGGGGAGAACGCGCTGCGCATCAGCGAATCCAGCATTTCGCGGGCGACTTCGATGAGGCCGTGGCGCAGGATGTCGAGTTCGACGTCGACGGCAGTGCCGGAAGTTTCGATGGTGGTCATGGTTGCTCCTCAGGCCTGCGGCTCGATGATGAGATTGAGGTCGTCGTCCACGTGGGCCGCCCGGCCGGGCAGCACGAGCGTGGTCGCGAACTTCTCGGCGATCAGGGCGGGGCCCGGCACCGGATGGTGCGGTGCGAGACGTTCACGGATGTGGATCGGCACCTCGACGGGTTCGGTGGTGCCGGGCACGGTCAGCCAGGTGGTACGCAGGAAGGCCTCGCCCTCGTCCGGGGTGTGGTCGGCGGCGCCGAGTTCGCGCGGGATCACCGCGGTCACCTCCACGGTCGACACCACGACGGGGATCTCCGGGGCCGCGAAACCGTAGGAATCCTGATAGAACTCGTGGAATCGGGGGATCAGCTCGCCGACTCGCTCGGCGGTGATGGCGCCCGCCTCGATCGGCAGCCGGTTGTCCCAGGTCTGGCCGCGGTACATCGCGAACACGGCGCGTTCGAAACGCAGGCGCGACACGTCGATGCCCTGGTCTCGCAGCTCAGACCTGACGCTGTTCTGCAAGGCCGTGAACGCGGCCTTCACAGCCTCGGCGCGGTCGGGCGCCAGGGGCGTCATGATGGATTGCGCGCGGGTCACCATGAGATCGCTGCGCAGCAGACCCAGCGCCGAGAACTGGCCGGGACTGCGCGGCACGATCACCTTGTCCAAGCCGAGGATCTGGCCGACACGGTCGGCGAGCATCGGCCCCGCCGAACCGGACGGTTGCAGGGCGAACTCGCGGACGTCGAGACCGCGGTACACCGAGATACTGCGCACCTTCGCCGCGATGTCCTGGCACGCGATTTCGTAAGCGGCCGAAGCGAGTTCGAGCGCCGACATGCCCCACTGCTTGCCGGTCGTGCGCAAAGCCTGGACGGCCCCGTCGACATCGAGCCTGATCGCCCCGTTGGCGAACAGGTCCGGTTGCAGGATGCCGAGTGCGGCACACGCGTCGGTGAGCGTCGGTTCCGCGCCGCCACGCTGGTAGCAGACCGGGCCGGGATTCGAGCCGGCCGAGGCCGGGCCGACGGCGACGGTGCCGAGGGCGCTGGGCCGGATCAGACTGCCGGCGCCGGAGCCGATGCTCTCGACGTCGACCAGCGGCATGGTCAGGGTCAAGCCGGTCTCGAGGGTCCAGGTGTCGGTGAGGGGGGTCTTGCCACCGCGGATCGCTGCGACGTCGGTGCTGGTGCCGCCGACATCGATGGTGAGCAGATTCCGCGCCCCGCACTCGTTGGCGAGCTTGACGCTGCCACTCACCCCGCCGACCGGGCCGGAAACGAGCTGGAACACCGGAGCCCGGCCCGCGTCGGTGAAGGTCGCCACGCCGCCGTTCATCATCATGATCCACAAGGTGCCTCGGTAGTCCTGCTCGGACAGCCGGGCCATCAGGCGCTCGAGATAACCGACGACGGCCGGACCCACGTAGGCGTCGAGCGCCACGGTGGTGGTGCGTTCGTGCTCGCGTGTCACCGGATACAGCGCCGAGGTCTGGACGTAGGCGTCAGGCAGTTCCTCGGCGACGATCTCGGCGGTGCGCTGCTCGTGCGCGGTGTTGATGTAGGAGTTCATCAAGCACACCGCCACCGAACGGGCGCCCTGTTCCCCGAGTTCGCGGGCGGCACGGCGCACGGCGTCCTCGTCGAGCGCGAGCAGTTCGGTGCCGTCGTAGCGCAGCCGACCGGGGACACCGAAGCGCGATTCGCGCCGCACGATCGGGCGTTCCTGGTGCGGGCGCAGCCAGGTCGGGTCGTAGAAGCGGTCACCGAATTCGCGGTGCATGCGCCCGATGTCGAGCAGATCGCGGTGGCCGCCGGTTGCGATCAGCCCGGTGTGCGCGCCCGTCCGGCTCAGCAGCGCGTTGATTCCCACGGTGTGCCCGTGCACGATTTCGGCGACCTCGGGCACGGCGACGTCGATTGCCGCCAGCGCCGCGAGAGCGCCGACCTCCTGTTCGGTGGTCGACAGAACCTTCCCGTCGCGGACTTCGCCGGTCTTCTGGTTGAGCCCGATGATGTCGGTGAACGTGCCACCGACGTCGATACCGACGATCCAGTCGGCTTCCCGTTCGCTCTGGGTCATACCGCGCCTCCGTGCCGTGTGCGGCGGCAGTGCTGCCGCTCTATGTCACACGTCACTTTTCCGCTCGGCGGGCACGGCGACATCTGGCGCGGGTAGGAGATTCGTACGACCTTCGGCCGGTTCCCGTCGCATCAGGCGCGCAGCGACCCGGACGCGTCCGAGTTCCGCAACCAGATCGACACGGCTTCCGCGCGATTGGCGGCGCCCAGCTTGCGCAGCACGCGGGTGATGTGGGTTTTGACAGTGCCCTCGGTGATGGTGAGCTTGCGGGCGATGCGCGCGTTGGAGTCACCCTGGGCGAGCAACCGGACGATCTGTACTTCCCGTCGGGTGAGCACCCCGTCGTCGTCACGGCTCACCGCGATCGATTCGGTGACAGCGTGGCGCGGCATCGACCACCGGCCCAGTCCGTCGAGCTGGGCACGGATGGCCGACATCCCTTCCAGCACCGATACACGCGCCAACTGCTGGCTCGCCCCCTGGGCGAAGGTCGACAGCAGCAGTTGATCGACGTCGTCGAGCGCGCGCCGCTGGTGATAGCAGTCCCCGTGCACGAGGCCGACCACCTCACCGTCGACCACCAACGGCGCGATCCCGTACGAGGAGGACTTGGTAATCGCCGCCAGCGGGCGGTTGACTCGCGGATTGTCTTGCACCTCGTGCACGAGTACAGCGCGTGCATCGATCACCGTGTCGTTCTCGACCAGCCCGTGGTCGAGGATTGGCGGGTTCTCGCGTCCGACCGCGACGATGTCGGCCGCCCACTGGGGATCGCGGACGACGTGCATCGTGTGCAATCGCCACGCGCCGTCCACCGTGGAGACCAACGCGCGGTCGAACCCGAGGCCGCAGGTTGCTTCCGGGATCCGGGTGAGCAGCGAATCCACCGTGGTCACCGCGCTCAGTTCCGACAGCGCGGCGTGCACTGTGCTCAGCCGTTGGGTCCGGTTCACGAGCCGGATATGTGCCTGCATCACTTCAGCCGCCCTGATGCGGTCGAGAAGACCGATCAATTCGGCCAGCCGGGCGGGAGAGGCGGCCTCGGCATCGGTTTCGCGCAGTGCGCGGGTGGTTGCCACCTCCCAGAGTTCGCCGAGATTCCAACCACCGGTGGGTCGGTGATGCTCCGGATCGCGGTCGAGCACAGCGTGTGCGTGCTCGACGATCTCGGTGATGGTGGCATTCAGCTCGGCGACACTGCGCTGATTCGATGCGCTGCGCATACTCGGCTCCTGTACTCAGCCTGCATTCATTCGGGGCCGCTGCGGCCAACGGTCTCCGACGGCAATTCCCCGAACCGTTCGCGGTACTGCTGCGCGAAACGGCCCAGATGGAAAAAGCCCCACTTCATCGCCGCGTCACTCACCGAAACCGCGCGGCCGGAGGACAATTCGTCACGTACCCGGTCGAGTCGCACGGATTGGACATAGGCGCTGGGTGACATGCCCACCGCGTCCCGGAACGCCAACTGGAGCGCCCGGGCGGTGACCCCGGCTCGAGCGGCGAGTTCGGCGGTCGAGATGTCGGCATCGGGATGAGCGTGGATGTAGGCGACGGCCTCGCGCACGCGCGCGTGTCCGATGCTCGGTGCGGAGCCGGTCAGGATCGGTGTCAGCTGGCTCGGTGCGGTGAGCAGAATCTGCGTCATCAGTGTCGACTCGAGTTCGCGGCAGGCCAGCGGCATCGTCGACACCCCGCCTTCGCGGGCCAACTCGTCGTAGACGAATCGGGTCGAGGCCAGCAGGGCGCGGCCTGCGGGGGAGTCGATGGGGAAGGTGAGGTCGAACAGGACCGGCTCGGTGTCCCGGCGACCGAGCAGTCGAGCCGCGTGGCGTTCGAACGGCGTTCGGCGCAGATTGATGTGATAGTGCGCGGCGTCGGCGCTCCAGCGGATGGATACCGGCGCGTCGTGCACGAACGCCACGCCTGCCTCACCCGCGCCGAAGGATCGGCGGGCGCCGTGTTGTGCCACCGTGCTCTGTCCCGCGACGGACAGATTCACGTGATAGCACGTCTGCATCGGTGGTCCCTCGATGCGGGCGTCGGTGCCGTAGGCCATCCGGCCGACGGTCAGGCTCTCCGAGCGCACCGTCTCCAGGGCGAAGTCGATCCCGCGACGCTCGTCGAGGACGAGCTCGTGGCGGGCGAAAGTGGCGGCCACGTGATCATGAGCGGCGGCCGGATCTTCCGTGCGAAAGGTGCTCACGCACGCCGCGGGTACTGGCGACAACGGCAGACCCTCCTTTCAGGCGTGATGGTTGTCACATAGTCAATATAATATACTTTCTTCGATCCGAGAGATGCTTCGCTGGATGGACAGCGCACCTTCGCCGAACGGATTGTGACCCAGGTCTCGCCGATCCTACCGTCGTCCTCACGGCACCCGGCCGCTCATTCATCGCCGCAGGAGGACCCGCCATGCCCGACGCACCGACACGACTCGAGGTGAACCGCGAACCCCGCGACGGAACCTGTCCACGATGTGGCGCCGCCGAACTGCGCGCGTATCCCGTCGTCGCCGAACAGGGCTGGGTGCAGGTGGTCAAGTGCCAGCGCTGCCTGCACTCCATCTCGCGGGAACCGTGGCAGCGGCTCGGCCCCATCCAGCTGCTCGCGGACCTCGTCTGAGCACCGAATCACTTAGGGAGACACCATGATCGCAGTCGATGTGGGCGGCACCTTCACCGACGTCGTCGCCTGGCGCGACGGGCGGATCCACACCGCCAAGATTTCCACCGACTACACCGACGTCACCGGGCCGGTGCTGCGCGGCGCCGAGGTGCTCGGCGTCACCGACGCGCCGGTGTTCAACCATGCCAGCACGCACGGCCTCAATGCCGTGATCACCCGGCGGCTGCCCAAGATCGGCTTCCTGACCACCGATGGTCACCGCGACATCCTCGACATGGGCCGGGTGTGGCGCCCAGCCGAAGCCATCCTCGACCCGCACTGGCGGCGCAGCTTCGGTGACGCGTCCCGGCCGCTGGTGCAGCGCTACCTGCGGCGCGGCATCCGCGAGCGGATCACCGCCGACGGCGGCGTGTTGTTCGCACTGGACGAGGACCAGGCCAGGACCGAACTCGAGGTGCTTCGCCGGTGCGAGGTCGCGGGCGTCGCGATCTGCCTGATCAACGCCTACGTCGACCCCGTGCACGAAGTGCGGCTGCGGGAGCTGGTGCGCGAGGTGCTTGGCGATGTGCCGTGCTCGATCTCGAGCGAGGTGTCGCCGCTGGCCAAGGAATACGCCCGCGCCTCCACCACCGTGATCGACACACTGATGAAGATCATCTACTCCGATTACACCGCGGGCCTGGAGAAGGGCCTGAGCGAACTCGGTTTCGCCGGTCAGCTCAACTTCGCCGACTGCGCGGCGACCCTGGTGCCCTCGGCGCAGGCGATGGCACAGCCGTTCCGTATCGTGTTCTCCGGCCCCGCCGCCGGAACCGTCGCGTGCGCGCACTTCGGCGCACTGATCGGGGAGAACGACCTGCTGTGTGCCGACGTGGGCGGCACCTCGTGTGACATCAGCGTGGTCATCGGCGGCGAACCGTTCGTCAACACCACCTTCGAACTCGAGCACGACCTCGTCGTCAACGCGCTGGCCAACGACATCTCCAGCATCGGCGCCGGCGGCGGCAGCATCGTGTCGATCGGCTCCGCGGGCGAGATCCAGGTCGGCCCCGACAGTGCGCGGGCACAGCCCGGACCGGCCTGCTACGGCCGCGGCGGCACCCAGCCGACGACGACCGACACCTGCCTGCTGATCGGCATCCTGGACGCCGACGACTTCGCCGGCGGGGAACTGCAGCTCGACGCCGACGCCGCACGGCGCGCCTTCGAATCCCTCGACACCGAGCTGGACCTGGCGCATCGGGTCCGCTACGCCTACGAGATGGCGGTCGACAACATGGCCGAAGGCGTGTTCAACGTCGCCATCAAGAACGGTGTCGACCCCCGCGACTACAGCTTGGTCGCCTTCGGCGCCGCGGGCCCGATGCTGTTGCCCGCAGTGCTCGACACGGTGCAGTGCAAGCAGGTGATTGTGCCACCGAATCCCGGCCTGTTCTCCGCGGTCGGATTGCTCTCCACCGACCAGGTTTTCACGGTCGACCGCAGTGCGTACCTCATGCTCACCGGCGAGGCCGCCCCCGCGATCGACGCGTTGTTCGCCGAGATGGAGGAGCAGTTGCGGGCCCGCACCGGCGGCGGCTCGGTACGGATGCTGCGCAGCATGGACGCGCACCTGGCCGGGCAGAGCTGGGAGACCCCCTTCGTGCCGGTGCCGAGCGGCACGATCGATGAGACCGCCGTCACCACCATGGTGTCGGCCTTCCACGACACCTACGAGGCCCGCTCGGGCAACCGCTTCGAGATCATGCCAGTCGAAGGCGTGACTTTCCGGGTGCGCGCGGTGCTCGATACGCCCAAGGTCGAATACGCCGCGCTCCCGGCCCGGTCCTCGGCCGACGGGCCGCTCGCCCCGATCCGCACCGTGACCCTGCGGTACCTGGGTGACCTCGACGTGGACGGCGTCGGCGCCCAGCAGGCCGACGTCTACGACCGAACGAGTCTGCGAGCCGGTGACGTGCTCGACGGCCCCGCCGTGGTCGAGGAAGAACTGTCAACCACTCATATCGGCGCGGGCCAGCAGGCCACCGTCGGCGAGTACGGCGAAATCGTGATCCGGAGGAAGTGACATGTCCAGTCCGACCATCCCCACCGCCCCCCGGCTGCGAGACCTCACCGATGCCCAGTTCCGTGAGCGCTACGGCGCCGACCGGTTCAGCGCCACCGTGATCACCAACCGGCTGCGCTACGCGGTCGAGCACATGTCCACCGGCTTCATGCGTGAGGCGTTCTCACCCATCATCCGCGACTGGTACGACTTCGCCTGCACCATCAGCGGCCCCGCGGACAAGGGCTATCCGATGGCCGTGGTCAGCAACAGCCTGGTCGTGTTCCTCGGCACTATGGGCGACGCCGTCCGCAACGCCGTGGAGGAGTACGGGCCCGAGAACCTGCGTTCCGGCGACGTGCTGATCTGCAACGACCCCTACCGCGGCGGAAGGCACGTGAACGACGTGGCCTTCACCCGTCCGGTGTTCGCCGACGGCGAGATCGTCTCCTACGTCACCATGTGCGCGCATCAGCTCGACATGGGTGGCACCGTGCCCGGCGGCTTCTCGGCGACCAAGAGCAATGTCTACGAGAACGGCCTGGTGATTCCGCCGATGCTGTTGTGGGCGCGGGACGAACCGGTGCGCTCCACCTTCAGCCTGATTTTCGACAACACCCGCTGGGGTGGCATGTTGCTGCCCGACTTCAAGAGCATCTTCCAGCAGTTGAAGCTGGGGGAGCGGCTGATCCTGGAGAACATCGACCGGTACGGCCTCGAGGCCTACCTCGGCACGCTGGACTACTCTTGCGACACCTCCGCCGAGCGCATGCGCGACGCCATCGCGCTGGTACCCGACGGCGACTACGCGGGCTCGGCGCTGATCGACGCCGACGGCCTCGACGACACCGTCGACTACACCGTGCGGGTACTCGTGCGCAAGCGCGGCGAGGACATGGAGATCGACCTGTCCGGTACCTCGCCCCAGGCCAGGACCTGCATCAACTGCGGTGTGCTCGATGCCAAAACCGCTGTGGGCGTTGCCCTCACGATGCTCCTCGACCCGAAGGTGCCGTTCACCTCGGGCACCTGGCGCAACGTCGACCTCGCGGTCCCGCCGGGCACCATCGTCTCCTCGCTGCCACCGGACGGCGGCATCATGATGTTCTGGGAGGCCTCCGGCGCCGTCGCGTCGGCGATCTTCGACGCGCTCAACCCCGTCCTCGGCAAGCACGGCGTCGGTGGCGACTACGGCTCGACCAATACCCATAACGCCTCCGGTCTGCGCGCCGACGGCACCCCGTGGACCTCGGCGACCCAGTGCGGTGGCGAACACGGCCCGTGGGGTGCCACCCATGTCGGCGACGGCGACAGCTACACCGTCCTGTTCACGCTCAACAACCTCGACCCCGCGACCGAGACGATCGAACGCGAGTCGCCGGTGGTGCTGTTGCGTAAGGAATACGCCATCGACACCGGCGGCGCGGGCACCTTCCGTGGCGGCGCGGCCAATCTCAAGGACGCGCTGTGGCTCACGGCGGGCGCGCACTACCTGTCACCGTTCCGCACGAGGAAACCCTCGGGGGTCGGCGCCAACGGTGGACAGGCCGGGCCGACCGGGGCGATGTGGCTGTTCCCGCCGGGCGACGACCGGGCGGTGCCCGGGATGCTCGGCACCGACCCGCGGGTCTACGCCGACAGCGTGCCCGTCGCCGGGGTGCTCGACCCGGAAACCAAGGCACTGGACCCGGCCGACGGCCGCTACCACTACTTCGCCGCCGAACAGGTCTGGCGGACAGGGCCGAACACGATCCTGCGGTGCCTCACCAATGGTGGTGGCGGATGGGGTGATCCGATGCACCGTGATCCCGAACGGGTGCTCGCCGACGTCCGCGACGAATACGTGAGCATCGCGGGCGCCGCGCGCGACTACGGCGTCGTCGTCGAGGGCGACCCGCGCCTCGACCCCGAGGGCCTGCGTATCGACCACGAGGCGACAGCGCTCCTGCGCGCCCGCCCCTCCGCCTGATTTGCTCGCACGAGACAGGAGAAAACTGATGAAGGGGATCTTGTTCCCGGGAGACGGGACCACCGTGCTGAAGGACTTCCCCGAGCCCGAAGCGGGCTACGGCGAAGTCGTGGTGAAGATCCGCGCTTCGGGGATGTGCGGATCCGATCTGCACTTCTACCACGGCGCTTTCGAATTCGACCGAGCGGTGATCCAGGGCCACGAACCGTGCGGTGAGGTGTACGCGGTGGGCGAGGGCGTCGACCCGGCCCGCTTCGCGGTCGGTGATCGCGTGATGATCCACCACTACTTCGGCTGCAACACCTGTCGCCGCTGTCGGGCGGGCTGGCCGCAGATGTGTGAGACCGCGCCAGGCAAGACCATGGCGGTGCACGTCAACGGCGGTCACACGTCCTTCGCCCTGGTGCCGGTGGCCGCCCTGCTGCCGATGCCGGAAGGACTGTCGTTCAAGGCGGGCGCGGCCATCGGGTGCGGCACCGGCACGGCATGGGGTGCGATCAAGCGGGTCGGTGGCGTCGCGGACACCACCACGGTGGTCTTCGGGCAAGGTCCCGTTGGCCTTTCGGCGACGATGTTCGCCGCCTCCATGGGCGCCCGGGTGATCGCGGTCGACGTCGACGACCGCAGGCTCGCCGAGAGCGAACGCTTCGGTGCCGACATCGTCGTCAATTCCCGCGAGCAGTCCGTGGCCGAGGTCGTCGCCGAACACACCGGCGGCCGCAAGGCCGAAGTCGTGCTGGAGACCTCGGGACGGGCCGGCGAGGACGCCCTCGCCGTGCTCGGCACCTTCGGCCGGGCCGTGTTCATCGGCCTGCCCGGTCACGTCGAATTCACGACTCAGGCCGTCTACAAGAACCAGTGGACGCTGATGACCTCTTGGACCATGTCGACGATCGAACAAGCCCGCTGCGCCGATTACGTGGTGGCCCACCAGCTTCCGGTCGACGAGCTGTATTCGCACACCTGGACCATCGATCAAGCCGAAGAGGCCTACCGGTGGTTCGACCGGCAGGACGCGGGCAAGGGCGTCTTCCTGTTCGACTGACCGCCACGCCCTTACGCTGATTCGGAGAGACCTATGACCACCACCCATCCGGGGCCCACCTTCGTCGGCACGGCCAAACACAACCTGATCGGCGGACGCTGGGTGCCCGCCGCGTCGGGCGAGACCATCGACGTCGTCAATCCCGCCACCGGCGCCACCATGGGGACCATCGCCGCCAGCGGTGCCGCCGACGTGGACGCCGCCGTCGCGGCCGCGCGCACCGCGTTCGAAGGGGAATGGAGACGCTGGACCCCGCACCAGCGTCGCTCGCTGATCCTGCGCGTCCACGACCTGGTTCTCGAGAACTTCGAGGAACTCGCCACCATCGAGACCCTGGACATGGGCGCCCCGCTGGCCAGGACCCGCGGCCTGAAAGAGTGGACCTCGCAGGTGCTGCAGTTCTTCGCCTCGCAGGTCGACGTGGCCACGGCCAGCACACCGCCGAACTCGCTGCCCGGTGATTTCCTGACCCTGCGCTACCGCGAACCTGTCGGCGTGGTCGGCGGGATCATCCCCTGGAACGGTCCGCTCATCGGCCTGTGGTGGATCTTCGGCCCGGCCCTGGCGACCGGCTGCACCGCCGTGCTCAAGCCCGCCGAGGACGCGTCGCTGTCGGTGCTGCGGGTGGCCGAATTACTCACCGAGGCCGGGGTTCCCGACGGCGTGGTCAACGTGGTGACCGGCTACGGCAAGGACGCCGGCGCGGCACTGGCCGAGCATCCCGGGGTCGACCGGATCGCGTTCACCGGCTCGGTGGGCACCGCACAGACCATCGTGCGGGCCTCGGCCGGGAACATGAAGCGCCTGCAACTCGAACTCGGCGGCAAGTCACCCGACATCGTCTTCGCCGACGCCGATCTGGACCGAGCGGTGCCGGGGGCGGCGATGGGCGTCTACACCAACAGCGGCCAGGTGTGTGTAGCGGGCACGCGGATCTTCGTGCAGCGCCCGATCCACGACGAATTCGTCTCGCGGATGGCGGAATTCACCAAGACCATCCGCGTGGGCGACGGCCTGGACCCGAATACCCAACTGGGCCCGCTGATCTCACAACGCCAGCTCGACCGCGTGCTGAACTACATCGACATCGGATCCGGTGAGGCCGAGCTGGTCAGCGGCGGCAAGCGGCTCGACGGTGACCAGGCTTCGGGATACTTCGTCGAACCCACCGTGTTCGCCTCCGCCACCAACGAGATGACCATCGCCCAGGAGGAGATTTTCGGCCCCGTGGCGACGGTGATCCCATTCGACGAGATGGACGAGGCGCTGCGTCTGGCCAACGCGACGCCGTACGGGTTGGCGGGCGGTGTCTGGACCACAGATCTCGATACAGCACACAAGGTTTCACGGGGCATCACCGCCGGCACCGTCTGGGTCAACTGCTACGGCGTCCTCGACCCGTCCGTGGGCTTCGGCGGAACCAAGATGAGTGGCTACGGCTGGAAGGGCGGCCGTGAACACGTGGAGAGCTACCTCTACCCCAAGGCCGTCTACATGAACCTGGGCTGAGGCGCAGGACGCCAGTGGCCGGGAGACGACGTCGTCTCCCGGCCACTGTCACGTCTCGGTGGATCAGCGAGTCGTGCGCAGGCGCTCACGATCACGCATCGGGTCGGCGAGGAACAGCGCCGCGACCGCCGCGACCGCGCCGATCACGCCGAGGCACTGGAAGGCGGCGGTGTAGCCGTCGACCTTCGTCGCCGACGCGTCGACGACGATCCCCATCGCCCACGGGCCCACGATGCCGCCGATCGCCTGCAGCGCGAAGAACGCGCCGATGACACCCGCGGTCTGGTGCGGCGGACCTGTCGCGATCACCGCGGCGTTGAGCAGGGGGAAGATCGCCACGACGAGTCCGTATGCCACCGACACCGCCGCCACCGCCAGCACCGGCGACCCGAGCATCGGCAGACTCAGCAACAGCACCCCCGCGACCATCACGCCGACGCAGGGCACGATCACCCGCACCAGCCGGGTCGACAGTCCACGACTCACACCCCGGTCGCTGAGCCACGAACCGCCGACCAGGGTGGCGATCCCGACGAAGCTCGGCGCGGCGAACAGGGTGCCCGACTCCAGTCGCGAGAAGCCGAGGCCCTGCTCGAAATACGAAGGCAGCCAGGTCAAGACGACCGACATCAACGCGTAGGCGCAGATCGCGACGACCACTGCGGAGAGGAACGTCTTCGACGTGAGCAGCCGCCGCCACGGCACCGAGGCCTCGGTGGTCGCGTCCTCCGGCGCACCGTGCTTGCCACCCACCGGATGCGGGCCGGGCCGCCAGGTCAGCAGCCACGGTAGGCACCAGAGCGCAGTCGCCGCGGCCAGCACGATGATCGCCGCGCGCCACCCGTAGCCGGCGATGATCAGTGCCAGCAGGGGGACCACGGCCATTTTGGCCAGCATGCTGCCGGTGAGGATGAGCCCGCTCGGTAATCCACGCCTGGCGGGCGGATGCCACGAGTACGCGGCGGTGTGCAGCAGCGCCGAGGTCGGTCCCTCGGTGAAGCCGAGCAGCATCCGGCTCAGCAGCAGGACCGCGAAGGTCGCCCAGATCACCAGCGGCAACATGACCACCCCCCAGAGCACCGCGATCAGGGCGATCGCCCAGCGCAGTGCCAGGAGCTTGTTGATCGGGCCGGCCAGGAAGCCCCCGATGGTGAACGCGAGGAAGAACAAACTGCCCGTGAATCCGATCTGCGAGGCGCTCAGACCCAGATCCTCCCGCAGCGGTTGTGCGATGAGGCCGAACACCGCCTTGTCGGACGCGTTGAGGGTGTACAGCACCACCAACATCCCGGTCAGCCCCCATCCCGTTATCCCGGCGCCGGCAGTGGGTGGCGGTCCAGAGGTCGAGGTTTGCTCGTGTGCGAGTTGTGTCACGGGTGTGCCCTTCGAACAGTCGGCGAGATCACATCAGCATTTTAATGTGTTACGCATCATATATTATATTCATGTTTTCGTGTGCTGGTTCACATGATCGCCGTCACACGGTCGGCGCAGTAGGCGAACGAGAAGCGCCTCGACGTCGGACCTGTGGGCACGACTCCGTTGTGCCGGTGCGGGACGGCTCGTGGAGGGCTCCTGTGAACGAAGTGCTCCCCGCACGAGCGGGATATACCCGTGGCCACGGCACCGTGCGAGTCATTGCCAAGCGGATCGGGCTGAGCTGAAGCGCGTCACGGAAACTCCGCAGTTTTGACCGGACCCAATGCGAATTCGTGAGAACTGTCGGGCCGGCCAGCTTCGCGAAAGATGTTGATAACAGGCAGTGTTGGAAACTGTCGAGCACGATTGAGGGAACCGGAATGCTCGCCAAGTGGTCGCAGGTTCAAATCCTCAGCTCGACAGGCAGGAGACCGCCTCCGGGGGCGAAAAGCTCAATGGGGGAGTCGTATTCGACGGTGATGTGAAGGTGGCGGGCTGACTCGACCGTCCAGCCGGGCCAGTCGAAGGCCGAGTGGGGCGGGGCGGTGGCAGCGGACCCATCGAGTTCGGAGCGGGGTGTCAGCGTGGCGCGCAAGGTTGTGGTGACGGTTGTCGGTGATTTCGACGGTCGTTCGCAAGCGGCGGAGACGGTGTCGTTTGCGGTGGATGGTGTCGGTTACGAGATCGACCTGTCCCAGGAAGACGCAGCTCGGTTGCCAGAGTTGGTGGTAGCGGCCGCGGGAGATCGGTCGGCCCCGGCGGTTGCGCAGTAGCGGTGTCGCCGGGGGTGCGATGCGGCTGTCGACGTGGCCGGCAACGGTGGTCGGCGCCAGCGCGACGCCCTCCGCACAGTGCCATCGCTGCGGCCCCACGCCAATCGCCAGGACCGCGGCACCTCTGTTCCTCAAATGCATCGGCCCGTGAGCGGAGCTGCTCCGGCATGCGTGACTGGCCGAGGGGCCGCCGGCCGCGCCGAGACCGACCGCATTACAGGATTCGCGGCGCGGCGCACGGCGGCGAATTGCGTGCTCGATCATCGTTTCCGCAGGTGAATTTCTGTGGTTAGCGCATGTGTCCCCCTCCGGACACCAGTGCAGATCGGCCCCGGCAACTACGGTTGCCGGGGCCGATGCCGTATGTGGAGGTGAAGGCAGCACGAGCCATCCACCTGAGCCCACTTCACCGCGGCGGTGCCCGTCGGACGTCGCCTTGGACACCAACCGCGACCACACGAAACGCGCTCGACCCGCCGCCTCCGATCCGGAGGAAATCACCGCTGTTGAACTCCACCGCCTGTGACCCGACAAAACGAACCGGGAATTCTCGGTCTCGGCGATCGCCCGTTCGGCGTTAGCAGATCTGGGCAAGCCAGATACGATCTTCGATACGTGAGGACGAACGGCACCCGGTGGCCGGCGGCCACGTCGTGTCGCGACCTCGCCTGCCGGTCGTGCGGGCAACCCTTTCCCGGCACATGCTCAGCCGAGCAGGTTCCAGTCCTCCATCCCCGGGTAGAGCGGGAAGGACTGGGCCAGCTTGGAGACCCGCCCGCGCAGGGAGTCCAGGTCGGTGGAGCCGGTCAGCGCGGTGGCGATGATGTCGGCGACCTCGGTGAACTCGGCGTCGCCGAAGCCGCGGGTGGCTAGCGCCGGGGTGCCGATGCGCAGGCCGGAGGTGACCATCGGCGGGCGCGGGTCGAACGGAACGGCGTTGCGGTTCACCGTGATTCCGATCTCGTGCAGGAGGTCCTCACCCTGTTGACCGTCCAGCTGCGAGTTGCGCAGGTCGACAAGGACGAGGTGCACATCGGTGCCGCCGGTGAGCACGGTGATGCCCTTGGCTTGGGCGTCGGCCTGGGTCAGACGTTCGGCGATGATCTTGGCGCCGGACAGGGTGCGTTCCTGACGCTCCTTGAACTCCGGGGTGCCTGCGATCTTGAAAGCCACGGCCTTGGCGGCGATGGCGTGCATGAGCGGACCGCCCTGCTGGCCGGGGAACACCGAGCTGTTCAGCTTCTTGGCGAACTCCTGCTTGGCCAGGATCAGACCGGAACGCGGACCGCCGAGGGTCTTGTGCACGGTGGAGGACACGACGTCGGCGTAGGGCACCGGAGAGGGGTGCAGACCGGCGGCGACCAGACCGGCGAAGTGCGCCATGTCCACCCACAGGTAGGCGCCCACCTCGTCGGCGATCTCGCGGAACGCGGCGAAGTCCTGGTGCCGCGGGTAGGCCGACCAGCCGGCAACGATCACCTTCGGTGCCGTATTGCGGGCGATCTTGCGCACCTCGTCCATATCGATCAGGTGATTTCGTTCGCTGACCCGGTACGTCTGCACGCCGTACAACTTGCCGGAGAAGTTCAGCCGCATGCCGTGCGTCAGGTGGCCGCCGTGCGCGAGATCCAGGCCGAGCAGGCGTTCGCCCGGGTTCATCAGCGCCATGAGCACCGCGGCATTGGCCTGCGCACCCGAATGCGGCTGCACATTCGCGTAATCCGCGCCGAATAGCTCGGTGACGCGGGCGCGGGCGAGATCCTCGACGACGTCGACGTGCTCGCAGCCGCCGTAGTAGCGGCGGCCCGGGTAGCCCTCGGCGTACTTGTTGGTCAGCACGCTGCCCTGCGCCTGCAGCACCGCGCGCGGCACGAAGTTCTCCGAGGCGATCATTTCCAGGGTGTCGCGCTGGCGCGCGAGCTCGCCCGTCACCGCGGCGGCGACCTCGGGATCGAGTTCGGTCAGGGAGCGGGTAAGCGAGGTGGATCGAAGGCTTGGGGTGACCACAGGTGAACTCCGTTGGCTGGCATCGAGATAGCCGACGCCCTACTGCACGCAGACCTGATCGAGCCCGTCCCAGCGCGCGCGTGGTCCAGGGCTGTCGGTGCTGCGCCCAATCCACGAGGCGGCGACCGCCGGACGCGGCGCGTCCGGCGCAACGGGCAGGTCTTCGGACTCGCAGGCGCCGACCACGATCGGAGTCGTCCTAGTGGCCGTCGCTTCCCGGACGCGCAGCATCCAGTGCCTGTGACGGCGTTCGTTCCTGCTCACCGCTGCGGGACAGTCCCGGAATCCCACCGGGTTCCCTCTTCGCCCCGACCACGTGACCGCAGTGCGAGGCTTCGACACCGGCGACCTGCGGGGGCTCCCGACATCGCGATCACCGGCGAACCAGCTGCGCCGAAGAGCATACGACGCAAGCGACAGCACACCCGCATCCGGGTTTCGAGGACGGCTCCCGAGCCATCCGGCAAGACACCTGCCCGGATCGGGGGAATGCCGAGGATGTCGCCGAGGGCACCGGATCAGTCCCGACCGAGAAGGACCCGGTGCCCGGCGTGCATCATCGCGGCCGCGGTGGCCTGGGTGGTCAGGCGATCACCAGCAGCAGATCACCGCCGTCGACCTGCTGGATGGCTCCGATCGCGATCCGTTCGATCACTCCGTCGCGGGGAGCGGTGATGGCGGCCTCCATCTTCATGGCCTCGATCGTGGCCACCGTGTCGCCTGCGCTGACTCGGTCGCCGACCGCGGCCACGACGGTGACGACACCGGAGAACGGGGCCGCGAGCTGGCCCGGATCGGCGGGGTTCGCCTTCTCGGCCACCGGGATCTTGTCGGCGACGGTGCGGTCTCGCACCACGACCTGGCGCAGTTGGCCGTTGAGCACGCAGACGACGGTGCGCATGCCGCGTTCGTCGGGCTCGGAGATCGCTTCCAGTCCGATGAGCAGGGTGACGCCCTTCTCCAGTTCCACGCGATGTTCCTCGTCGTGGCGCAGGCCGTAGAAGAACTGGTTGGCGGACAGCCGGGAGATGTCGCCGTACTTCGCGCGGTGGGCGAGGAATTCGGCGGTCGGTCCGGGAAACAGCAGCCGATTCAGCGTGGCGCGGCGCTGGGCGGAGGTGCCGTTCAAGCCTTCCTCGTCGTCGGCGGTGAGTTGGGTTTCCGGCTTGGCGGGTCCACGACCGGCCAGCGCCCGACTGCGGAAAGGCTCAGGCCAGCCGCCTGCGGGGGTGCCCAGCTCACCCCGCAGGAATCCGATCACCGAGTCGGGCACGTCGAAGCCGGCCGGATCGGTGGCGAACTCCTCGACATCCGCGCCCTTGCCGACCAGGGCCAGCGCGAGGTCGCCGACCACCTTCGAGGACGGGGTGACCTTCACCAAACGGCCCAAGAGCCGGTCTGCCGCGGCGTATTTCGCCTCGACCTCTTCGAACTGGTCGCCCAAGCCGAGGGAGATGGCCTGCTGACGCAGGTTCGACAGCTGACCACCGGGGATCTCGTGGTGGTAGACGCGCCCCGTCGGGCTCGGCAGCCCGGACTCGAAGGGCGCGTAGACCTTTCGCAGCGCCTCCCAGTACGGCTCCAGATCGCAGACGCTCTGCAGATCCAACCCGGTGTCGTAGGGCGAATGCGCCGCCGCCGCGACGATCGCCGACAGCGCGGGCTGAGAGGTGGTACCCGCCATGGGCGCCGACGCACCGTCGACCGCGTCCGCTCCGGCCTGCCACGCGGCGAGGTAGGTGGCCAGCTGGCCGCCCGGAGTGTCGTGGGTGTGCACGTGCACGGGCAGCTCGAACTCTCGCCGCAACGCCGTGACCAGGGTGTGGGCGGCCGGTGGTCGCAGCAGGCCCGCCATGTCCTTGATGGCGAGGACGTGGGCGCCGGCGTCCACGATCTGCTCCGCCAGTTTCAGGTAGTAGTCGAGGGTGTAGAGGTCCTCGCGCGGATCGGCGAGATCACCGGTGTAGGAGAGCGCGACTTCGGCTACGGCCGTGCCGGTTTCCCGCACCGCGTCGATCGCGGGCCGCATCTGGTCGACGTTGTTGAGGGCGTCGAAGATGCGGAAGATGTCTATGCCGGTCGCGGTGGCCTCGGAGACGAACGCGCGGGTGACCTTTTCGGGGTACGGCGTGTATCCGACGGTGTTGCGGCCGCGTAGCAGCATCTGCAGGTTGATGTTCGGCACGGCCTCGCGCAACGCGGCCAGCCGCTCCCATGGATCCTCGTGGAGGAACCGCAGCGCCACGTCATAGGTTGCGCCGCCCCAGCATTCGATGGACAGCAACTCCGGTGTCATTCGCGCCACATGCCCTGCCACCGCCAGCAGGCCGCTGGTGCGCACCCGAGTCGCAAGCAGCGACTGGTGCGCGTCACGGAAGGTCGTGTCGGTGACCGCCACCCCCTTGCGTTCTCGCAGCCAGCGGGCGAAGCCCTCCGGCCCGCGTTCCCGCAGCAGCTGACGGGTACCCGGTGGCGGCGGCACGGCGAGATCGATGGCGGGCAGCTTCTCGTGCGGATAGACCTTGGTCGGCCGGCTGCCGTGCGGCTTGTTGACGGTGACGTCGGCCAGGTAGTCGAGGATCTTGGAGGCTCGGTCCGCCGAGGAGTGCCGGGTGAGCAGTTCGGGTCGCTCGTCGATGAACGAGGTCGTGACCTGCCCGGCCCGGAAAGCCGGATCATCCAGAACCGCTTGCAGGAACGGGATATTGGTCGCCAGACCCCGGATACGGAACTCGGTCACCGCGCGGCGGGCGCGGGCGATCGCCGTGGGGAAGTCCCGGCCCCGGCAGGTGAGCTTCACAAGCATGGAGTCGAAGTAAGCGCCGACCTCCGCGCCGACATTCGCACCCCCGTCCAGGCGCACGCCCGCACCGCCAGGGGAGCGGTAGCCGGTGATGCGGCCGGTGTCCGGCCGGAACCCGTTGGCCGGGTCCTCGGTGGTGATGCGGCACTGCAGCGCCGCACCACGGATGGTGACGGAGTCCTGGCTCAGCCCGAGGTCTTCCAGTGATTCGCCGGCCGCGATGCGCAGCTGCGACTGCACGAGGTCGACATCGGTGATCTCCTCGGTCACCGTGTGCTCGACCTGGATGCGCGGATTCATCTCGATGAAGACGTGGTTGCCGCGCTCGTCGAGCAGAAACTCCACGGTGCCCGCGCAGCTGTAGCCGATCTGGCGGGCAAAGGCCACCGCGTCGGCGCAGATGCGTTCGCGCAGCGCAGGATCCAGGTTCGGCGCGGGCGCCAGCTCGATCACCTTCTGGTGGCGACGCTGCACCGAACAGTCGCGCTCGAACAGGTGCATGACGTTGCCGTGCTGGTCGGCCAGGATCTGCACCTCGATGTGGCGCGGGTTCACCACCGCCTGCTCGAGGAACACGGTGGGATCGCCGAACGCGGATTCGGCCTCACGCGAAGCGGCCTCGATGGCCTCACGCAGGTGTGCAGGCTCGGTGACCCGCCGCATGCCGCGACCTCCGCCACCGGCGACCGCCTTGACGAAGACAGGGAACTCCATGAACTCGGCCGCGGCCAGCAGCGCGTCCACATCCGCGGACGGCTCGCTGGACTTCAGCACCGGCAGGCCGGCGGACTTCGCGGCGGCGATCGCGCGCGCCTTGTTCCCGGTCAGCTCCAGCACCTGCGCCGACGGTCCGATGAAGGTGATGCCCGCGGCGGCGCACGCGGCGGCCAGGTCCGGGTTCTCCGAAAGGAAGCCGTAGCCGGGGTACACCGCGTCCGCACCGGATTCCCGTGCGGCAGCGATGATTTCGCCTACCGAAAGATACGCGCGGACGGGGTGCCCGACCTCGCCGATCTGATAGGACTCGTCGGCCTTGAGCCGGTGCGGGGAGTTGCGGTCCTCGTAGGGAAAGACCGCGACGGTCTGCGAGCCGAGCTCATAGGCGGCGCGAAAGGCGCGAATGGCGATCTCGCCGCGATTGGCCACCAGGACTTTCGAGAACATGGAGCGGCTACCTCTTGATTCGGGACTGGACGACCGGATACGTCGCCGGAACGGGGAACGGCCCGCACCAGGTGAGTGCGGGCCGTCGCGGAATGTCGCGCGCCGGGGGCTGTCAGGCGACGACGGAACGCTGTGGCACGCCGACGTATTCGCTCAGCGGCCGGATCAGGGCGTTGGATTCACCCTGCTCGATGATGTGGGCGGTCCAACCCGTGATGCGGCTCATCACGAAGATCGGGGTGAAGACCTCGATATCGAATCCGAGCAGGTAATACGCCGGGCCGGTGGGGAAGTCGAGGTTCGGCTTGATGCCGGTGGCCTCGTTCATGGTGCGCTCGAGGATCTCGTACATCTGCACCCATTTGGCGCCGTCGGTCACGGCGGCGACGTCCAAGAACGCCTTCTTCATGGTCGGCACCCGGGAGTCACCGTTCTTGTAGACCCGGTGGCCGAAGCCCATGACCTTTTCCTTCTTGGCCAGCTTGTTGCGCATCCACTGCTCGGCCAGCGCCGGATCGCCGATCTCGATCATGTCGTGCATGACCGCCTCGTTCGCCCCGCCGTGCAGCGGCCCCTTGAGCGCGCCGATGGCGGCGGTGACCGCGCTGTAGATGTCCGACAGCGTGGAGGTGACCACGCGGGCGGCGAAGGTGGAGGCGTTGAAGCTGTGCTCGGCGTAGAGGATCAGCGACACCTCGAACGCCTTCACCAGCTCCGGAGCCGGGACCTTGCCGAAGCACATGTTCAGGAAGTTCTCCGCGAACCCCATGTGCGAGTGCGGCGCGATCGGATCCAAGCCCCGGCGACGCCGATGGTCGGCGGCCACGATGGTCGGCAGCACCGCCATCATGCGCAGTGCCTTGGCGAGGTTGGCCTTCGGCGAGTTGTCGTCCTCGGCCGGATCCTCCGCGCCCAGGTAGCTGATCGCCGTGCGCACCACGTCCATCGGGTGGCAGTTGTCCGGCATCTTCGCGATCAGCGCGAGAAGCGAACGATCGGCCCGCCGCGCGGCACGTTCACGCTGGACGAACAGCGCGAGCTGAGCGTCGTTCGGCAGTTCGCCATACCAGAGCAGGTAGGCGACCTCTTCGAAGCTACAGTTCGCCGCCAAATCCTGGACCGCGTAGCCGCGGTAGGTCAGGGAGTTGGTTTCCGGCACCACCTTGGAGATGGAGGTGGTGTCGACGACGACGCCGGCGAGACCCTTGTAGATGGTCGGTATCGCAGTCTCCACCATCACTGGTTCCTTCCCAGAGTGAAATTGAAGATGTCGGAATCGAATTCGTTGTAACGCTGGTACCGCAGGAGCTCGTACAGACGGCTACGGTGCTGCATCCGGTCGAGCAGGCCGGCCTGCGTGCCCTTCTCGAAGATCTCCCGCAGGCCGGTCTCGGCGGCGTACATGGCCAGCCGCAGCGTCGTCACCGGGTAGATGACGGCGTTGTAGCCGATAGACTCCAGCACCTCGGCCGAGATCAGTTCGGACTTGCCGAACTCGGTCATATTGGCCAGCAGGGGAATCGAGACCGCGGCCCGGAACTTCTCGAAATCGGCCGGGGTGTGCAGCGCCTCGGTGAAGATCAGATCCGCACCGGCGTCCGCGTACGCCGTGGCCCGGTCGATGGCCGCGTCGATGCCCTCGATCCCCGCGGCGTCGGTACGCGCGCAGATCACGAAATTCGGGTCCCGCCTCGCCGACACAGCCGCCCGCAGGCGGCGCACCATTTCGTCGGCGGGCACCACGGCCTTGCCGTCCAGATGGCCGCACCGCTTCGGGTTCACCTGATCCTCGAGGTGCAGACCCGCGATGCCCGCGTCCTCCATGATGGTGACGGTGCGCGCGGCGCTCATGGGTTCGCCGAATCCGGTGTCGGCGTCGATGAGTACCGGCAGGTCGGTGACCCGCGCGATCTGCTGACCGCGCCCGGCCACCTCGGTGAGCGTGGTGAGTCCGATATCGGGCAGCCCCAGATCCGCCGAGAGCACCGCGCCCGAGACGTAGACGCCTTCGAAACCGATCTCCTGAATCAGTTTGGCCACCAGCGGATTGAACGCGCCAGGGAGGCGCTGGATGCGACCCGAGGACAGTCCGGCGCGGAAGGCCGCGCGCTTGTCGGCGGCGGAGGTGGCGGCGGCGAGCAGGCCGGTCATCAGAACAGACCCTTCGGGGACTTGGGCGCGCGGGCGAGCACGTCCGCCGAGACGGTGAAGGTGAGTTCCGACAGCTCACCCGCGGACAGCTCACCCGCGCGCTGGGCCACCTCGAGGAACCGGTCCTGTTCGGTGGGCTCGATGACGCCTTCGGCGAGGGTGCGGAACTTGGCGATGTACTGGTCACGGGCGAAGGGCCGCGCGCCGAGCGGATGGGCGTCGGCGATCGCCAGCTCGTCCACGATGACCTCACCGCTCTTCAGGGTGATCTCGGCCCGAGCGCCGAACGCCTTCTCGTTCGGATCGGTCGAGTGGTAGCGGCGCGTCCACTCCGGATCCTCGGCGGTGGAGATCTTCTTCCACAGCTCGATGGTGTCGGGCCGCTGCGCCCGCTCCGGAGCGTAGGAGCGCTCGTGGTGCCAGGTGCCGTCCTGCAGGGCCACCGCGAAGATGTACATGACCGAGTGGTCCAGGGTCTCGCGCGAGGCCTTCGGGTCGAACTTCTGCGGGTCGTTGGACCCGGTGCCGATCACCACGTGCGTGTGGTGGCTGGTGTGCAGCACGATCGAGGCGATCTGATCCAGATCGCCGATCCGCTCGCGCATGCGCCGCGCCAGGTCGATCGGAGCCTGGCTCTGGTACTCGGCGGAGTGCTCCTTGGTGTAGGTGTCCAGAATGGCGCGCTTGGCCTCGCCCGGGCTGGGCAGCGGCACGGTGTATTCCTTGTCCGGACCGCCGAGCAGCCAGGCGATCACACCGTCCTCGCCCTCCCAGATCGGCGACGGCGCGCCCTCGCCGCGCAGCGCACGGTCGACCGCCTCGACGGCCATCTTTCCGGCGAACGCGGGCGCGTAGGCCTTCCAGCTCGAGATCTCGCCCTTGCGCGACTGCCGGGTGGCCGTGGTGGTGTGCAACGCCTGGCCGACCGCCTGATAGATGGTCTCGGTGTCGAGGCCGAGCAGCGTGCCGATACCGGCCGCGGCCGAGGGACCCAGATGGGCGACATGGTCGATCTTGTGCTCGTGCAGGCAGATTCCGCGTACCAGGTCTACCTGGATCTCGTAGCCCGTCGCCAGGCCCCTGATCAGGTCACGACCGCTGCGACCGGTGTGCTGGGCGACGGCAAGGATCGCGGGGATGTTGTCACCCGGATGCGAGTACTCCGCGGCCAGAAAGGTGTCGTGGAAGTCGAGCTCGCGCACCGCGACCCCGTTGGCCCAGGCCGCCCACTCCGGGGAGTACGTGCCACCGACGCCGAAAACGGTCGCGCCCGGCTGGTACGGATGAGCCTGCGCCTGAGCGCGCGCATTGGCCACCGGGCGGCGGGTGACCGAAGCCGCGGCGACGGCCGCGTTGTCGATGATCCGGTTGACGATCATCTCTTCGGTATCCGCAGCAACCTCCACGGCATCCGCGGCCACCTCGGCGATCTTCCACGCGAGGTGCTCCTCACGGGGAAAGTGCTCCGCAGAACGGTAGGTGCGGACGAGATGGTTCTTCACGGTCGAAGCCTCCAAGAAGTCGTATTTCACCGATGCATTTCGCACGCTACACAGCCCCATTCCCAAGGGAAATGCCCCGCAAATGCCTAATTTTGTGGAAATGGATTTGTGAAATTGTAAAAGTTGTGGAATTCGAGGTTGCTAGACTGCTACGCATGCAGAAGATGTACGCGGGTGCACGATTGCGCACGCTTCGGGAACAGCGTGGGCTCTCGCAGTCGGCGCTGGCCAAGGAGCTGGGGCTATCGGTCAGCTACATCAATCAGCTGGAGCACGATCAACGTCCGCTGACCGTGCCGGTGCTGCTGCGTCTCAATGCGCGCTACGACCTCGACATGGGCTTCTTCGCCGCCGACACCGACGCCCGGCTCATCGCCGACCTGCAGGATGTGTTCGCCGAGGACCCCGACGGCGCGAGCATCACCACCGCCGAGATGGACGATTTGGTGGCCCGAGTGCCCGCGGCCGCGCGTCTGCTGGTCGGCTTGCATCGGCGCTTGCGCGGCGCTACCGAGCAGATGGAACGAGTGTCGGCCGGAATCGAAGGCGCCACACCGGATTCCGCTTCCGCGATGCCCTACGAGGACGTCCGGGACTACTTCTACGACCGGCGCAACCACATTCCCGAACTCGACCTCGCCGCCGAGGAGCTGTTCGCCCGCAACGGGTTGAGCCTTGGCGGGCTGGACCTGCAGTTGACCCGGGTGCTGCGCGAACAGCACGGGATCGCGGTGGCGATACGCACCGACGATCCCGATCATCCTGGCCCCAAACGGGTCTACGATCCGAACGGGAACGTGCTGACCCTGGCGCGGCGGCTGACCGCCGGGCAGCGCGCGTTCCAGCTGGCCACGCAGCTGGCCTTCCTCACTCAGGCCGAGGTCATCGCCGACCTGATCGACGACGCGGATACCGTGCCAGAGCAGTCGCGCGGTCTGCTGCGCATCGGGCTGGCCAACTATTTCGCCGGAGCGCTGATCCTGCCCTACACCCAGTTCTGGGACGCGGCCGAAACGCTGCGTTACGACATCGAATTGCTGGCGGCGAAGTTCGAGGTCGGTTTCGAGACCGTCTGCCATCGGCTGTCGACCTTGCAGCGTCCCGGCAAGCGGGGCGTGCCGTTCTTCTTCGTCCGCACCGACCGTGCCGGAAACATCTCTAAACGCCAGTCCGCCACCGCCTTTCACTTCTCCCGGGTGGGCGGCAGCTGCCCGCTGTGGGTGGTGCACGAGGCGTTCTCCACCCCGGGCAGCATCCGCACCCAGATCGCGCAGATGCCCGATGGGCGCAATTACCTGTGGCTGGCCCGCACCACCGACGAGAAGACTCCCGGATATTTGTCTCCGAAAAGGGATTTCGCTATCGGCCTCGGTTGCGACCTGGCCTACGCCGGCAAGCTCGTCTACTCGCACGGGCTGCCCATCGACGACCCGCGCACCGCGGTGCCGATCGGCGCGGGCTGCAAGGTCTGCGAGCGCACGGACTGCGCGCAACGCGCCTTTCCGCAACTGGGTCGCCCGATCCGCGTGGACGACAACAGTTCCCAGAACATCCCTTACGTACCGACGACAGCGAGCTGACCCCAGGTCGTCGGACGTCCGCGCTCGGGAGGATGCCCGTTGTCACCGAATGGCCACGACCACCGCATCGGTGATAGATCGCCAGGCCACACCGGCTTCGGTGAATCCGGCCTCGGCGAGCCGGTCCAGATGCCAAGCGAGCGGCTGGGGCACCCCCGGTTTCCTGCCTTCGAAAATGGCGCGGCTGGCGGCGGTTTCGTCGGCAAGCTCCGGATCGGCGGCGATGTCCGCCCACCATTGGTCCCAGTCACGGGCGCCGTCGGCCCGAGCCCGCTCCTGGTGAGCGCGTTGGATGATCTCATCCAAGGCGTTCAGCATCGGCGTGCGTGGATCGGGCATGTGGTCGGCGTTGACGAGTACCCCGCCCGGACGCAGCAAGGGTCGCAAATCGGCGTACAGCCGGGCCAGGGCATCGGCCGGCATCCAATGCGTGGCGGTCGCGGTCAGCACGGCGTCGAACGGCTCGGACGGCAGCTGCCGCGTCCACCCCGGTTCCTCGAGGTCGGCGACCACGAACGAGATGCGGGGATCACCGTCGAACGATCCCCGCGCCACCGCCAGCAGCGTGGGATCACGATCGACCGCCACCGAGCTCGCCTCCGGCAGCCGGGCGAAGAGCCGGCGGCTGATGGTTCCGGTCCCGCACGCCAGGTCGAGCACGCGCGGTGACTTCCCCGCCGACGCCTCCACCACGTCGAGCAGCACCCGGAAGCGTTCCTCGCGGTCGGGCAGGTACAGCTCCTGCTGCCGATCCCAGCTCCGCTGCCACGCCTCCCAGTCCATGCGCACTCCCTCCACCGAATCGAGGCTCGCCCACCCGGCGAGGCGGGGCCGATCCTATCGGCGATGCCGTGCGATTCGGCGAAACGAGCGGTCGCGGCCGCGCGGTGGCCGCTCAGGCGCTCAGTGGTGCGGCGGTGACTTCGTAGCCGAGGTTGGTCAGCACCTCGGTAGTCGCCTTGGCGAAATTGAGCGTGATGAAATGCAGGCAGGGAGCGCCCTCGTCGACGAGCCGCTGCGCCATCTCGGTGGCGATCTCGATACCGGCGGCGCGCACCGCGGCGCGGTTCTCCTCCGGGCCGTCGCCCGCCGCCTTGTGCAAGCGGTCCAGCACCGCCTTCGGCAGTTCCCGGCCCGACAACTCCACCGCGCGCCGCACGGTGCGCAGCGAGGTGATCGGCATAAGCTCCGGGATGATCGGCTTGCCGCCCTCGATCGGATCGGCCCGCACCGCCCGATCGCGCAACCGCAGGTAGTGCTCGGCGTCGAAGAACATCTGGGTGATCGAATAGTCCGCTCCGGCGCGGAGTTTCGCGATGAGGAAGGCGGTGTCGGTGTCCAGGTCGGTGGAGCGGTGATGGCCCTGCGGGAAGGAAGCCACCCCGACATTGAAATCACCGAGATCGCGCACGATCCGCACCAATTCGTCGGCGTACTCGACGCCGTCGGGATGCTTGTGCCATTCACCGAGCGGATCGCCCGGCGGATCACCGCGCAGTACGAGGATGTTGCGGATTCCGCAGTCGGCGTACGAGCCGACGAGCGCGCGCAATTCGGCGACGCTGTGGCCGACCGCGGTCAGGTGCGCGACCGGCAGCAGGGTGGTCTGCTGCGCAAGCTTCCCCGGCGGCATCGCGCGGCGGATTGAACTCCACCGAGAACGGCACCCGCGTACCGGAATGGGTGCGCAGGCTCTGCACGACCGACGCCACGCCGGACACGATCGGTGACATCCGGGCGGGACGGCCTGTCGTCCGACGCTCCGGATCGGAAAGGGAATGCATGCTTGCCTCGTGGGATAGGTGGGAGGCCGAGAGGCGAAGGCGGCCGGTGTGTTCCGTGTCGGAACACACCGGCGCGCCACCACTCACACGGCCGGTGAGCACTGAGCTCAGCGCAGGGACTGAGCGGCCGCGACCAGATTGCGCAGCTCCCGGGCGTGCCTACCGGCCGTCGCTTCCCAGGCCAGGCCCAGTGCGTAGTTGACGGCTGTCGTTCACGCTCACCGCTGCGGGACAGTCCCGGATTCTCATCCGCGCACGACGCACGACGCGCGCGTCCGAGAGGTGGCGGAACCAGCACTACCGTCGCCTCGGAGAGCGGTCTCGCTGCGTCTGATCAGGTCGTTTCGCCGGAGCCGAGCCTCGGCTACGGCTTTTGGTAGAGGTCTGGGACGCCGTCGTGGTTGTCGTCGCGTGTTTCGTGTTCGGCGATCAGTCGGTAGGTGCGGTTGCGCATGCGCAGCAGGATCGCGGCGAGCGCTGCGGCGGCGAGGGTACCCAGCAGGACGCCGATGCGGACGTGGTCGCCGCGCAGTGTGGCATCGGTGTAAGCGAGTTCGCCGATAAGCAGTGAGACGGTGAAGCCGATGCCGCCGAGCAGTCCGACTCCGGCGACGTCGATCCAGCGCAGGTCTTCGTCGAGTTCGGCGCGGGTGAGTCTGGCGGTCAGGTAGGTGGTGGCGGTGATGCCGGCCAGCTTGCCCGCGACCAGGCCCACGATGATCCCGACGGTGATTGGGTCGTCGAGGGCCTGGGCCAGGCCGGTGAGTCCGCCGAGGGTGACTCCGGCGGCGAAGAACGCGAAGACCGGCACCGCGAATCCGGCCGAGAGCGGGCGGATGCGGTGTTCGAAGCGTTCGGCGAGCCCTTTGCGGGCGGTGTCGGGTCCGGCGCCGATGGCGGATCGGGCGACGGGGACGGTGAATCCGAGTAGTGCTCCGGCGACGGTGGCGTGAACGCCGGATTGGTGGATCAGCCACCAGGTGAGCACGGCGAGCGGGACGAGGATCCAGAAGGTGCTCAGGCGTTTGTTGACCGCGAGTGCGAAGGCCGCGAACGGGATGACGGCGAGCCCGAGGTAGTTCAGGTGCAGTTCGTCGGTGTAGAAGATGGCGACGACGGTGACCGCGAGCAGGTCGTCGACGACGGCGAGGGTTAGCAGGAAGGTGCGTAGCGCGGTCGGCAGGTGGGTGCTCAGGACGGCGAGCACGGCCAGGGCGAAGGCGATGTCGGTGGCGGTGGGGATGGCCCAGCCGTTGAGCGCGCCGCCGCCGGTTCTGAGGTTGATGGCCACGAAAATCACGGCGGGGCCGAGCATTCCGCCGATGGCGGCGACGACCGGCAGCGCGGCTCTGCGTGGGTCGCGTAGGTCTCCGGCCACGAATTCGCGTTTGAGTTCGAGCCCGACGACGAAGAAGAAGATCGCGAGCAGCCCGTCGGCGGCCCAAGAGCCCAGTGTGAGGTTCAGGTGCAGGCTTTCCGGCCCGATCCGGGTGTCGCGCAGGGTGTAGTAGGCACTGGACCAGGGGGTGTTGGCCCAGATCAGTCCGACGGCCGCGGCGATGATCAGCAGGACGCCGCCGACGGTTTCCTCGCGCAGGACCGAAGCGATACGGCGCGATTCCGGCCAGCTGCCGGGGGTGAACAGTCGTCGTGGTGCGGGCGAACTCGTCCCTGCCATGAATGCCTCTCAGGTCCGGACCTGCGAAGCGACCGAAGGCTGCGACTCGCGGTCCACAGCGAAAACCGATGCGTAGGGATCTACGGGGCAGGGTGCTCGGGGCCGAAGGCCGAGTCTGTCGGATCCGGCTGGGGGATCGAGCGCGGAATGAATCGCGATCACCAGAGCGCACCTCTCGCCGGACGAACCGACCCGGTCCTCCAGGCCGGCTGCCGACCAGACTTCCCGGCGCTCCACCTGTAAAGATGCCGCAAATGTCCAGGCGAGGCAAACCCGGCGAGAACTGTCCTCTCATGCTATGGACACGCGATCGCTCGCCCGAAGCCAGGCATGTCGATGCGTCCACAAGGTGTGCCGAGGAAGGTCATCGGCGCTGGTATTGAGCGCGCAGCCCGCAATCCGATGAATCGCCGCGGCTCGCAGGTGGCACGGGTTACGGTGTGGACAGCCTGCTTCGACGGTGTGGTGAAGCGGACGGAAGTGGGGGAGGGTTTCCGGTGGAGCTTCGCAGCGGCGATGGCCTCGCGGTGGAGTACGTGAAGATGGCGGTGGGATGGGATCCGGCCCGGCGTTCCCGGTTCGGCGTTCGAAGCAAGGACATCGATCTCAACGCCGCAGCGCTGCTGTATGCCGACCGGTCCTTGGTCGACGTGGTCTATCACGAGCAGTTGAGTTCTCGCGATGGCGCGGTGCGTCATCACGGCGACAGCGCGACCGGCGAGGGCAAGGGCGACAACGAGGTCATCACCCTCGAGTTGACCCGGCTGTCGCCCCACGTGACCGCGATCGCGCTGCTGGTGAGCTGCTACACCGGGCAGAGCTTCGACCGGATCGACAACGCGTTCTGCCGTCTGGTCGACGGCACCACCGACGCGGAGCTGTCCCGCTACGACCTGGGCGAAGCCGGTCCGGTCACCGCGTTGTTGATGGGTGTGCTGCACCGCGGCGATCGGGTGTGGAGCTATCGGCGAATCGAGCGGGGCCTCGCGGCCGGTCATCCAGTCGAGGCGGTTCCCGCGATCGCGCCCTACTTGTCCCGATCCGAGATCTGATCCAGTCGAGGCGACATCGACCGGCAACCGCCGCTCGGGCGGACTCGCTTCGTTCCGCGCCCGTGACGAATCGTCAACTGTGACATGGGTCTTCAGCCTCGCAGGTCGCGGCGAGTGTAGCCGTAGAGTCCGATCGTCGTGGTCGCGATCGCGATGGCGGCGAAGGTGAGGTTCGCTGTCCAGTCCGGTGCGGTGTCGGGCACGGCGGCCAGATGCGCGAACGGCGAGATTTCGCGGGCCCAGCTGGGTGCGCCGGTGCTCTGGGCGAGGATGTCGAGGAGAAATCCGCCGACGACGGGCACGGCGCCGATCGGCCCGACCGCACTGGGGAACCAGCCCAAGGCCAGTGCCGCGGCGCCCAGCGCGAGCAGAGCGAGCGGGGCGACGTTGGCGGCGCCGGCGATGGCCTCGGGCAGGCTCAGCGGCGCACCGGTCAGTACCGCACCGACCCACATCGCGACCGCCGCGGCGAGCAACAGCACCGCGAGACCCGCTGCGGTGACGGCGATTTCGGTTCCCGCCGACCTGGCTCGGGTCAGCGGAAGCGCGTGCAGGGCGGTCCAGCGGCGCGCGGTCTCGTCGGCGGCGAAGGTGGTGATGCGGGTGGCGGCGTAGAGCCCGGCCGGGATGGCGAGCAGGGCGAACATCGCGGCGGCGAATCCGGTGGCCGTATCGAGGCCGCCGAAGCCGGCCGTCGCGGCGAGTTCGGCGAAACGCGGGTTCTCGGCGAAGAATTCCAGGATCGAGGAGATCAACGCGCCGACGAGCAGGAAGTAGGCGGCGATCCCCACACCCCAGCCCGCGGTGGGCGCCACAGCGCGCCGAACAGCGAAGCCGAGCACCGATCCGAGCAGCCGGGTGCGGGCGGGTCTGGTGTCGGACAGGGTGATCAGAGCACCGCCGAGATCGCGTCCGCGGGCGGCGACCAGCGCCGCCGCGGCGGGGACGATGGCCAGTACCGCCAGAACGAACAGCGGTTCGATTCGGTTGTCGGCGTATGGGGCGACGCGTGCTGCGAGTCCGAAGGGGGTGAGCCAAGCGGTCCACGCGAGCGGGGGCACGCCGTCGGCGAGCATCCGCAGCAGCAGGCTCGCCCCGAGGACAGCCGAGGCGAGCCCGGCGGCCGCCGCCCGAGACGGCAGCAGTTGCGCGGCAAGCAGTCCCACGCTCGCGAAGGCCACCGTCGCTCCGAACACACACAACCCGTGCAGCAGAGCTCCGGTGGGGTCCGTACCGGTCACCACCAAACCGGCTGCGACTCCCGTCGCGATCACGGCGGCGGCCAGACACAGTGTGGTGGCACAGCGCGCGACGAGATCGATCGGGCGCAGCCTGCCGCCGAGCAGCAGGTCCCAGTGTCCGGCGTCTTCCTCGCCGCGGGTGAGGCGGGTGGCGGCCAGCAGTGCCCACATACCGCACAGCACCACCACCGGGGTTCCGGTGCGCCAGACGGTGAACCCGCCGGGATCATCGAGGGCGAGCGGGGTACCGAAAAGGATTCGCACCGCGGGGTTTTCGGCCAGTGCGCGCAGCGCGCCCGCATCGATGCTGTCGGCGAAGGTCGTGCGGTACTGAGCCGCGACGAGAGCCGACAGGCCCGTGGCGGTCAGTGCCACGATCGCCGCGCCGCGGCGGGCCTGGCGGCGGGTCAGCCGAGCCGCCGCCCGCCCGGGTGCGGAAACGTTCACCTGCTGCGGCCGGACCGTCGTGGCGGTCATCGCCGTGCCTGCCCGTAGTAGTCGAGGAAGATCTCCTCGAGGGTGGGTTCCCGAGACGACAGCGCCGTCACTTGCGCCGCGGCGAGCGCGCGCAACGCGGCCGCGGGCGGCCCGGACAGGGTGAACCGCATCCGACCCTCGTCGAGCACCTCGATGGCCTCGACACCATCCACCTCCGCTAGCGCCGGTGCCTCGCCCTGGTAGGCGACCTCGACAATCGTGCGGTGCAGTCGCCGCAGCTCGGCCAGCGTCGCGATCTCCACGAGCCGTCCGGTGCGCAGGATCGCGACCCTGTCGCACAACTCCTCGACCTCACCGAGCTGATGCGAACTCAAGAACACCGTCTGCCCCCGCTCGCGTGCCTCGGCGACGCACCGGCGGAACTCCCGCTCCATCAGCGGGTCCAGCCCACTGGTCGGTTCGTCGAGCACGAGCAGCGGAGCCCGGGAGGCGAAAGCGGCGACCAAGGCGACCTTCTGCCGGTTGCCGGTCGAGTAGGCCCTACCGGGCTTGTCGACATCGAGTTCGAAGCGCTCGATCAGCTCGGCGCGATAGGACAAGTCGATGCCGGGGCCGACGCGGGCGAGTAGCTCGAGTGTCTCGGCACCGGTCAGCGACGGCCACAAAGCCACGTCGGCGGGCACGTAGGCGAGGTGGTAATGCGCGCGCCGCACGTCACCGGCGTCGACACCGAACACCCGCGCCGCGCCCGCGGTGGGGCGGATCAGGCCGAGAAGCAGCCGGATGGTGGTCGACTTGCCCGCACCGTTGGGGCCGAGGAACCCGAACACCTCACCGGGCGCGACGGTCAGGGTGAGGTCGTCGACCGCGATGGTGCGGCCGAAATGCTTGGTCAAATGCTCGATCGAGATGGCCGCACGGGTATCGACGCGCGCGGACATCGCCGCTGTGGACATGGAAGCCCTTCCAAGGTCGGCGGATACGACACGCCGACCAGACTTCCCGGCTCACCTGAGTAAAAGGTACTTTACCAGCGCAGTCGCCGGGGGCTTTCGACCGACAGCGCACATCGCGACAGCGAAGTGCCACGTCATCGGGTCGCGTGGTGATACGACCGGGCATCGATAGCCAGCACGAAGTCGGCATGGCCGGTCCGTGCGAGTCGTCCCACCGCGATCCGCGGGTCGGTGGGTGGGAGGGCTGCCGCGGTGTCGTTCGACTGATCTGCCGGTGTGGCGGGATCGCCCGGAATGGCTTGCTCGCGCGTGCGGCAGGTGTTTACTGGATGTAGCGGTTCGGTTGTCCACCTTCGATGCCGGTTCGAGGTGTGTATGCCGGTATGGCGTCTTCGCGAATTTCACGACGATGATCTGGATCAGATGATTCAGGTCTGGGAACAGAGCCGCATGGCCGCGCCGGGGGAGCCGGTGTTCGCGTTGGCCGAGGTGCTTGCGTCCGCGCGGGCGGGGCAGCCTGCGGTGGTGGCCGAGGTCGGCGAAGAGATGGTGGGCATGGCCGTCGCACAGATCCAGGGCGAGCGCGCGTGGGTCTTGTTGGTGGCGCTGGGTGCGCGATGGCGTCGGCGCGGTATCGGCAGTGCGTTGCTGGCCGAGCTGGAGAGGCGGCTGCGCTCGAATGGGGTGCGGCGAATCTGCACGCTCCTTCCCGAGGGTGCCACCGGGTCGGTCGCGCTCGAGAATTCCAGCTATCTGCGCAGGACCGATCTCGTGTACTACGAACTGGTCGCACCGCTGGCACCCGCGCAGTCCAGTTTGCTGACCGAGTTGGGCGGCCGACTGTTGCCACCCGGATTGTGGCAGTCGATGGCGGGGATGGACCGGGAGAAGGAAGTCATCGAACGGCGGATCGTCTTGCCGTTGGCGAACCCGGAGGTCGCCGAACGCTATCGAGTCCGGCCACCCAAGAGCGTGATCTTGTTCGGCCCCCCGGGTACCGGGAAGACCAGTTTCGCGAAAGCGGTCGCCTCACGGCTGGGCTGGCCGTTCGTGGAGCTGTTCCCCTCTCGGCTGGCCGCGACCGCGAGCGGCGGGCTCGCAGCGTCTTTACGTGAGGTGTTCGCGGAATTGGGCGAGCTAGACGAGCTGCTGTTGTTCATCGATGAGGTGGAGGAGATCGCCGGTGCGCGCGAGGGAACGGCGACCAGTCCGGCGCATGGAGTGACGAACGAGCTGCTGAAACTGATACCGGTCTTCCGAGAGGACTACAGCCGGTTGCTGATCTGTGCGACCAACTCGGTTCGGTCTTTGGACTCGGCGTTCCTGCGGCCGGGCCGATTCGACTACGTGATTCCGGTCGGTCCGCCCGACGAGCCCGCACGCAAGGCGATCTGGCGGCGCTACCTCGGCCCCGCGGCCGAGACCATCGACCTCGACCACCTGGTGCGCGCCACGGCTCATTTCACCCCCGCGGACATAGAGTTCGCCGCCCGCGCCGGTGCCCAGTCGGCGTTCGAACGCGCGATGCGCGAGGGCACGAGCGAACCCGCCGACCTCGAGGATTACCTCGCCGCCGTCGCCAACACCCGCCTGACATTGACACCGCAGATCCTGGCAGCGTTCGAGCAGGACCAGGCGAACTACACCCGGCTCTGAGATCCGGCCAACCCGGTGCCGGCTGTGTTGGGGCCGCGGTAGTGGGAGGGCTCTGCGAGAGGTGCCAGCCGGGGCAGTGGCGGGATGCAGCGATCGCTGCCCACCGTGCGCACGGCCTCGCCTCTGGCGGCGGTGTTGACGTCGAGCCCGACCCAGTACGCGCATTTACGCACCGAGATCGGTACTCACTCGTGCCACGGCCCGGCCTCCAGAAAACTGGCACGGCCGGGGCGTCACGAACGAACCCGTCGCGCGTTCGTCGCGGCCGACGTCACCGCCGTCGCGTCGGGTTCGTTCGATCGCCTTCACCGCCCGAGGTGTCGGCCGGCACCGGCGATGCCTCGCCGCCGAGTCGTGCCCACGTTCGGCACTCACCGATCCGCGGGCGTTCTCGAGACTGCGACCGCGGCTGCCACTATCGCAGCGGCGATAGACTCTGCCCCGCTTCTACTTTGCCGGGAACGGGCTGTTGATCGTGGTGAAGTACTGGATCGCGGCGCCGATTGCCACGGGGGCGGTGACCAGGATCTGGCCCGCGACGGTACCGAGAGCGCCGACCGCGGCGATGCCGACGAGGCAGCCGACGCCCGCGGCGGGGATGAACGGACCGAACAGACCCGCGATGGTTCCCGCGGCGATGGTCGCGCCCGCGATGCCGCCGAGCACACAGCCGACCGCGGCTCCGCCAAGGCCGCCGACCAAGGTTCCGATGGTGGCGCCCATGCTGATCGTGCTGGTCATCCGGGACCAGGCGGCTTGCTCGCGCTCGTATTCGGTCTTCCACGGCGCCTTGTCCTCGTAGGGCAGCGCGACGGGCTTGTAGACCGCGCGGTCCATCGACAGGTCCGGCGTCAGTGTCGCGGTGCGGCCGGAGATCGCGGCGTCGATCGGGAATTCGAATTCGTCGAGAGTGAACTTCAACGGCGTCCCGGCGACCGTAACGCCTTCTCGGGACTTCACTTTCAGCGCTCCATCCTCGACAACCAATGCGCCGGAGTCGATTTCGATGACCGAGGACGTGTCGGTGGCATGAGCGGTGAAGGAGATGGCCTGGTCGTCACCCGGGTCGGCGTGTACGGTGCCTGTCGCGGCGATCAGGGCGGTCAGCGCCAGTGCGGGCGCGGCAAGGGTCCTCAGCAACATGGTGGTTTCCTCATCGTGATTCGGCCGCGCAGGTAGCGCGGCCGAATCATTATCGGTAATGATTATCATTATCAGCAACTTCTTCGTGAAATTCGTTGTACAGCAACACTTCTCGTTGAGCCTTCATCGAAGCCAGTTGCGCTCTTTGTGGAAATGGTTATCATTATGTGCCGCTCGAGCTTGGAGGGTTTGTGGGACATCTACTGATGGTGGAGAGCTGGGTCGGCTCGATGAGCACGCTGCTTCCGGCCGGAATACGCGACGGAGGACACACGTTCAGCTTTCTCACCCGAGATCTGGGTCATTACCTGCGCGGGAAGCCTGGCACGCATCCGCTGCTGACGGCGGCCAACGTACTGACCGCCGAGACCAACGACGAGGCCGCGCTCGTGCCGTACGTGCGCAGGCTGCACGAGGTGCTGGCCTTCGATGGGGTGCTGTCCTCGTGTGACTACTACTTGCCCACCGTGGCGGCGATCGCGGCCGACCTGGGCTTGCCCGGCCCCAGCCGGGAGGCCGTCGCGGCGGCCTGTCAGAAGCATCGGACCCGCGCGCTGTGCCGGGACGCCGAGGTACCGGGACCGGCCTTCGCCGTAGGCGAGAAATGGGACGAATTAGCGCACGCCGCAACGGAAATCGGATACCCACTGGTCGTCAAACCGGTCGACCTGTGCGGCGGCATGTATGTCTGTCGCGTCGACGACGAGGAGCAGTTGCGTGCGGCTGTCGAGCGGATCGCCGGTTTCCCGGTGAACGCGCGGGGGCAGGCGCGCGCGCCGCAGATCCTTCTCGAAGAGTGTTTGGTAGGACCGGAATTCAGCGTCGAAACGGTCACCGTGCGTGGCCACACCACGGTGGTCGGGGTGACCGACAAGCGGCTGACCGGAGCACCGGCGTTCATCGAGGCGGGGCACATGTTCCCTGCCGCGCTGACCGCCGCCGAGCAGGCCGCTCTCAGCGCGGTGGCTCGTTCGGCGATCGCCGCGCTCGGTCTCGACGACACCGTCGCGCACACCGAGATCAAGCTCACCGCCGACGGCCCCCGGCTCATCGAGGTCAATCCCCGTCCGGCGGGCAATCGGATCACCGAACTGGTTCGCCTGGTGACCGGCATCGACCTGGCAGCCGTTCATGCCGAGGTGGCCGCGGGCGGCACCCCCGATCTGACCCCACGTCCGACCGGTACGGGCAGCGCCGCCATCGCCTTCGCGGTAGCCGACCGCGCCGGTGAGCTGACGGCCGTATCCGGTGCCGAGCAGTGGGACGCCGACCCACGCATCGTCGAGCACGTCATAGCGAAGCCCGGCACGCAGGTACGGGTCGCGACCGACAACAACACGTATCTCGGCCATGTCATGGTGGTCGACGAAAAGCCGGGTACCGCCGGTGATTTGGCGCGTGACCTGATCGACAAGCTCATCGTCGACGTCGCGCGGGTGACGGCATGACCACAACGGATCTCACCGTGCTGCCGCGTCCGCGCTCGGTCGGTGAACTCACCGACTTGGCGAGGAAGGGTCGCCTGGGGGCCGACCCGGCCGACCTGGCGGTGGCCACCGCGTTCCATACCCGCTACGGCACTCGGCACGCCGGCCGTCACGGCGGCTACCGGAACGAGGTGCTCAGCATTCGCGTCGGCGCGGCCGTCGGCTCGTGCGGGCTCGAGCCCGGCGACGATTCCGCACACGCGGACATGCTCGACGACTGTGTCGGCGCGACGGTCGCGCAGCTGCTCGACCATCCACTGGCTGCGATCCGAATCGCTGTCTTGGATGCCTACTTGATGCATTCGTGGCCGCACCCTGCCGCAGCTGGTGTCGCTGCCGAGTCCGTCGGTTTGACCGGGGGCAGCTCGCTCGAGAAGTCCCGGCAGCGTGCGGAGGCCGTGGTGGACCTGCTGCCCTCGGACGTGCGGCGCGTGCTGGTCGTCGGTGTGGTCGGCTCGCTGCTCGCGGCACTGCGTGCCCGTGGCATCGGTTACTACCCGTGCGATCTCCTCGGGGGACGAACCGAATGGGATGAGCCCGTGCACCGAAACGTCGCCGATGCGCCGTCGGACTACGACTCGATGCTGGTCACCGGAATGACGCTGGGTAACCAAACATTCGACGCACTGCTGAGCCAAGCGAACGCCCGAACGATCCCCCTGGTGCTGTTCGCCCAGACCGGCAGCGCGGTGCTGCCGTGGTTCCTCGGCAGGGGCGTCACGGCGATTTCGGCCGAACCGTATCCCTTCTTCTCCCTCGACGGTGGCCCGAGCACCCTGTATCGCTACCGTGACGGGGGGCTCCCGTGCACCCGATGATCGGACCCGCCCCGCAGCCTGCGCTCCTCGGGTTGGTCGGCGGCACCCCCGTCGTCCCGATCCCGGCCGGAGCGAGCAGCTACTTGGCCAAGTTGGAGGCCGCGAGCATCGCGGGCATGAAGGCGCGGGCGGCGGTGTCCATGCTCAGCGCGGCCCGCGCCCGCGGCGAACTCGCCCCGGGTGCGACGGTGATCGAATCGACCAGCGGCACACTGGGTCTCGGCCTTGCCCTGGCAGGGAAGGCACTTGGTCACCCAGTCGTGCTCGTGGTCGACGACGAACTCGAGCCGGAGATGCGCGCGCTGTTCACCGCCTTCGGCGTCGGTCTGGAAGTGGTTGATGAGCCACATCCCGAGGGTGGCTGGCAGCGCGCCCGGCTCGACAGGCTGGCCGAACTGCTCGACGCTACACCGGGCGCGTACTGGCCCGACCAGTACGACAATCCCGACAACGCCGCCGGTTACGCGGACATGGCACATGAACTGCTCGAACAGGTCGACCACGCGGACGTGCTCGTCGCGGGCATCGGCTCCGGCGGCCATTGCGCCGGACTCACCCGGGTGCTGCGCGCCCATTGGCCGAGTCTGCGGGTCATCGGCGTCGACTCGGTCGGCTCGCGCATCTTCGGTCAGCCGGCCCGCCCACGACTGATGCGCGGCCTCGGCAGCAGCATCCTGCCGCGCAACGTCGCCTACGACGACTTCGACGAAGTGCACTGGGTCGGTGCGGCCGAAGCCGTGGCCTCCTGCCGGAGGCTGGCCGCCGATGTGGGTCTCGCGGGTGGTTGGAGCACCGGGGCGACCTCGCTGGTCGCCGGCTGGATCGCGCGGCGCGAGCCCGATGCTCGCGTACTCACCGTCTTTCCCGACGGCCCACATCGCTACCTGCGCAGCATCTACGACGACGAATGGTGCCGAGGCAATGGACTGCTCGGACCGACCGTCACCGAGCCGGTCGAACTGCCGACGCCCGACGCGGAGGAGGCGCGGGGGTGGGCGCGGTGCGCCGTGGTCCGGGACCCGTTGGGCAAGGAGATCCGCGCGTGAGAATGACGTGGACGGCTACCACCTTGAAATTGTCTCGCCCGCTGCGTATCTCGCGCGCGTCGATGAGGGAGCGAGACGCGGCGTGGGTCACGCTGACCACCGACGGGCATACCGGACACGGTGAAGTCGTCAGCAGCCCACGCCTCGGCCTCGACCTCGCCGCGATCGACACCGCATTAGGCGGGCTCGCCGAGCGGATCGCGGCCTGCACCGATCCCGAGCATGTCCGCACGCTGCTGCCGAGTCTGCGCGCGGAGTTCCCGCTGCCGGTGGTCGCCGCACTCGACAGCGCGGTGCACGACGTGCTCGCCCGCCGCGCCGGACTGCCGTTGTGTGAGTACCTCGGTCTGCCGCAATGGGATTCGGCACCCACGGCGTACACGATCGGCTTGATGAGCCCCGTCGAGGCAGAGGCCACCGCACACCGGTTGACGCGGGCGGGGTTCACCGTGCTCAAGATCAAAGCGGGCGCACCGGAACCGGCCGAGGACGTCGCACGCGTCCGGGCGATTCGCGCGGCTGCGCCGACTGCGGAAATCCTGCTCGACCCCAACGGAGCCTGGGACGTCCGCACCGCCGTCGCGGTGCTCGGCGCGCTCGCCGACGAGGGCATCGCGGCCGTCGAACAACCCGTGGCCGCAGGTGATCCCGCCCAGCTCGCCGTGGTCGCCCGAGAGGTGCCGATGCCGGTGCTCGCCGACGAGGACGCGGGCTCGGTCCTCGATCTGGACCGGCTGCCCGACGGCATCGGTGGCATCAACATCAAGCTCGCCGAGTGCGGCGGCCTCGACGCGGCGCGCACGATGCTCGACTGGGCGAGGGCACGCGCGCTGCCGGTGCTGCTCGGCTGCCAGGCATCGAGCTCGCTGGGCATCGCTCCTGCTGCCCAGTTGATCGGGGCCGCGCGCTGGGTCGATCTGGACGGTCATCTGCTGCTGGCGGATGATCCGTGGACGGGTTTGGGTGGTGCGGACGGCACACTGCGTCGACCGGCCGGGGCCGGGCTAGGCGTGCGGCGCGTGCGAGCGGCCGCATGACGGGGCTCGGGCTGTTCGGCACGTTTCCGCTCTCCGTGCGCCTGTTGCTGGTCAACCAACTCGGCGGCAACATCGGGTTTTTCATGCTGGTGCCGTTCCTGGCCGAATATCTGCGCACCGATCTGGCGCTGTCGGCGGCTGTGGTCGGCGTGGTGCTCGGCGTGCGGAATCTGAGCCAGCAAGGCCTGTTCCTGGTTGGGGGCTCGGCATCCGATCGCCTCGGCGCGCGGGGGGTGATCATCGTCGGCGCAGGCATCCGGGCGGCGGGGTTCGCCCTGTTCGCCGTCGGCGGCTCCCTGCCGGTGGTATTGCTCGCCTCGGTGCTCACCGGATTCGCGGGCGCGCTGTTCAACCCGGCGGTGCGCGCCTACATCGCCCGTGACAGCGGCGACCGGGCAGCCGAAGCGTTCGCCCTGTTCAACGTTTTCGGCAATACCGGCGCGGCGGTGGGGCCGGTCGTCGGGATGCTGCTGGTCGGGGCAGGGTTCCGGTTGACCGCAGTTGCCGCGGCCGCTGTCTTCGCCGGATTGACCATCGCGCAGCTGATCCTGCTGCCCGCCCGGCCCGCCCCGCGCCGAGACACCGCGCTGCGCGCGGATTTCGCGCGGGTATTCGCCGATCGCCGGTTCTGGGCTTTCGCGCTGGCGTTGATGGGCATGTTCGCCCTGCAGAGCCAGATCTACTTCCTGTTCACCCTGCAGGTGCAGGATCTCGCTGGGCCGTCCGCGGGCTCCGCGGCCGTCGCGGTGCTGTTCATCGTCGAGACGATAGCGGTGGTGGCACTACAAGTTCCGACAACCAGGATGCTCTCCCGGCGAACCGATCGGGGTTCGGCGATGGCACTGGGCATGGCCGTGTTGGGTGCGGCGTTCCTCGTCCCGCCCGCCGCCGCGGCGATTCTGTCACCCGGCGGCGACGGCTTCGTCGCGGTCGCGGCGCGCGTCGCGCCGGTCGTGGTCGCCGCGGTAGTACTCGCCTTCGGTGTGATGGCCGTACAGCCTTTCGTGAACGAGGCGATTCCCCGCTTCAGCGGACCGCACTTGACCGGCACCTACTTCGGCGCGTTCTACCTGGCCTCCGGTGTGTTCACCGTGGCGTCCACCAGTCTCGTCGGGACGGCCGTCGACCACGCGGGCGGTCCGCTGACCTGGCCACCTGCCCTGCTGTGCGCGGGTACCGGATTGCTGTCGGCCGTGGCGGTGCTAGTGCTGCGCAGCCGCGGCTACCTCCCCGAGGCCACCACAGCACAACCCCGACCGATCACCGCGACCACGAGTCGCACGGCGAAAGGCGAGTCCGCTCGATGACCGCTCACGATCAGGGCCCGGTTCTGCTCAGCGAGAACCTGCTGACCGACAATCCCGCGCTCTACGAACGCACCTTCCCCGACACCGGCGAACGCAACGCGCGCTTCGTCGCGGACCTGGTGGCACGCTTCGGCGTCGGCGCGCTCGATAATCTGCTCGACGTCGGTTCCGGCACCGGTCGCGACGCGGCCCGTCTCACCGAACTCGGCTACCGAGCCCGCGGCGTCGACATCTCACCCCGTATGGTCGAGTACGCCCGGATTCGCTACCCGGCAGCGGATTTCAGCGTCGGCGACGCCCGCACGCTGCGGGCGGAGACGCCGGTGGACGTGCTCACCTGCTTGGGCAGCACGCTGCTGCACCTGCACGACACCGCCGAGATCGTCGCGGCGCTCGACCGTTTCGCCGCCTGCCTGCGTATCGGCGGGCTGCTCATCCTGGAGATGCGCAACGGTGCGTTCCTGCTCACCGATCGCGGCAGGCGCGAACTGCTCGACGAGGAAATCGTCCGGCAGGTCGACTGGGAAGGCGTCGCCTACACCTCGCGCACCTCGCTCACCGTCGACCTGCCCGCGCAACTGCTACGCAGACAGCGGACCTGGACGTGGCCCGGGTGTCCCGAGCCGGTCGTCCAGCACACCGCCTGGCGATTGCTGTTCCCGCAGGAGCTGCGCCACCTGCTGACCGGTGCGGGATTCGAGGTGCTTGCCCTGTTCGACGCACCGGGCCCGTTGACCACACCGCGCTGGCCCGCCGACGGCGTGCTGTCCGAGCGCCTCGACGGCGACCGTGTACACGTGGTCGCCCGCCACACCGGCTCGGGCCCGCGATGACCGCCCTACCCCAGGTCGGCGTCGGCAGCGCGTTCGGCAGTTGCGGCGAACTGCTGCAAGGCGCCACCGCCGAGCACGACCGCGACTTCCTGGTGACCCTGCCCATCGCCCGCGGCGCGGTCGCGGTGTTCGAGCCCGACCCGCAACGCCACACCGTCACCGTGATTCCCGCGCACAAGACCAAGTCCCGCGCCCTGGCCAGCGCGCTGCTCGCGCGCTCGACGGTCGTGCGTGGCGGTGTGCTCACCCTGCTCGGGGATCTGCCCGAGGGCAAAGGGCTGGCCAGTTCCACCGCCGACCTGGTCGCCACCGCGCGGGCCGTGGCCGACGCCGAGGGCCGAGACATCAGCGCGGCCGAGATCGAGACCGAACTGCGGCGCATCGAACCTTCCGATGGAGTGATGTATCCGGGCGCGGTCGCCTTCTACCACCGCGAAGTTCGGCTGCTGGGCATGCTCGGTGCGCTGCCGCCGCTGACCATCGTCACCGGAGACGAGGGCGGCCACGTGGACACGGTCGCCTTCAACCGCAATCGGCCGGCATTCACCGCGGCCGCCAAACGCGAATACAGCGATCTGCTCACTACTCTCGCCGTCGCGGTCGCGCGCCGCGACGTGACAGCGATCGGCGCGGTGGCCACCCGCAGCGCGGAACTGAGCACCGTGCTGCGGTCTCGGCCGCATCTAGACACGACCATCAGCGCGGCCAGAGATTTGGGCGCGGCCGGAGTGGTCGTCGCGCACAGCGGCACAACCACCGGCATCCTGCTGGATGAGGCAGACCCGGATCTACCCGTGAAAGTGGCTGCCGCACAGCGAATCTGCGCCAGCTTCGGCACAGCGGTTACGGTCCACCACACGTGGCGACCCGCCCCACCGGACTGGACCGCGCCCCCACGGCACGCCGTGGAGGTGGTGACTCGATGATCACCGTGGACGACGTCGGCTTCTCCTACGGCGGTCGAATCGTGCTCGACGGCGTCGGGTTGGTCGCCGAACCCGGCACCATGGTGGGCCTCATCGGGCCCAACGGCTCGGGTAAATCCACGCTGCTGCGGCTGCTCTATCGCGCACTGCGGCCCCGGTCCGGCTCGGTGGTCATCGATGGCACTCCGGTCGAAGCACTGCGCGGCCGGGCGCTGGCGGCGCGACTGGCCGTCGTCGCGCAGGAATCGCCGGCCGAGACGGCGATCACCGTCGCCGAGACGGTGCTGCTCGGTCGCGCCCCCTGGGCCAGTGCGCTGCAGGGATACTCGCGGGCCGACCGCATCGCCGCCGCCGCCGCGCTCGATCGGGTCGGCGCCCGCCACCTGGCCGACCGCGCCTACTCCGCCCTCTCCGGCGGAGAGCGACAGCGGGTGCTCATCGCACGGGCGCTGGCACAACAGGCCGACCACCTGTTGCTCGACGAACCGACGAACCATCTCGACATCGGTTACCAGCACGAATTGCTCGGCCTCATCCGGGAACTGACAACCACGACCACCCTGGTGGTGCTGCACGATCTGAATCTGGCCGCCCGCTACTGCGACCGTTTGGTGCTGCTGAACCAAGGCCGGGTAGCCGCCTCGGGACCCGTCGAGGACGTGCTCACACCTGGCATCCTCGAACCCGTCTACGGGGTCTCGGTCCACATGTCCGCCGCCTTCGGCGCGCTGCAACTGCTGTTCGGCCCCCGCGACCCAGGAGCGCACGCCGAGATACTCGATTCCGGAAAGGCGGCCGTGCGATGACCGCGACCGTGGCTAGCGGCGAAGACACCGACGATCTCGACCACGCTCGACACCGCGCGACTACCGTGCTGTGGCTCGGCGGCCTCGGTGCCGCCCTTACTGTGACGCTGATCGTTGCCATCGGGCTCGGCCCGGTGTGGGTGCCGCCCGGCACCGTCGCACGCATCGTCGGCCACCACATCTTCGGGACGCCCGCGGTAGCGGACTGGACTCCAGCGCAGGACTCCATCGTCTGGCTGGTACGCGTGCCGCGGGTGCTGCTCGGCGCCATGGTCGGCGCTGCGCTGGCCGTCGCGGGCGCGGTGCTGCAAACGTTGGTGCGCAACGTGCTCGCCGACCCGCACATCCTCGGCGTCACCTCCGGCGCGTCGACGGGCGCCGCGGTGTCGCTGCTGTTCGGCGTCACCGCCGCCACCACCGCCGCGCTGGCGGCGAGTGCGTTCGCCGGTGCGCTGGCCGCGACGGTGCTGTTGTTCGCCATCGCCAGGATCAATGGGCAGATGACCTCCCTGCGGCTGCTGCTGGGCGGGGTCACGATCGGTTACCTGTTCTCCGCGGCCACCAGCTTCCTGATCTTCGCCTCCGACAACCAGGAGGGCGCCCGGACGGTGTTGTTCTGGCTGCTGGGTTCGCTCAGTTCGGCCGGTTGGTCGTCGGTGGCGACCACTGCGCTGGTCACCGCGGCCGCGGTGGGCGCCTTGCTGCTGCTCGCGGCGCGATTGGACGTGCTCGCCGCGGGTGACGACACCGCCCGCGCGCTTGGCCTGTCCCCGGTCCGGCTCCGGATGATCGCGTTGGGCGTTGTCGCGCTCGCCATCGGCGCGGTAGTCGCGGTGGCGGGCGCGATCGGCTTCGTCGGCCTGATCGTGCCGCATGTCGCGCGCCTGTGCGGTGGCGGGACGCATCGTCGGCTGATCCCGCTCTCGGCGGTGCTCGGCGCACTGTTCCTCGTCGTCGCCGACGTCGCGGCGCGCGTGGTTTTCGCGCCACGCGAGCTTCCGCTCGGGATCGTCACCGCGGTCGTCGGTGCGCCGCTGCTGCTGGTACTGATCCGCCGGTTTCGGCACTCACCCACCTGAAACTCACCTTGCATGAAAGGAACCCCGATATCGTGTCCACAAGTTTCACCCGGGCCGCCCGGCTCGCGCCGTTACCCGCCGCGTTGCTCACCGCAGCGCTGCTGACCGGCTGCGGCAGCCCTGCTCCCGCCACCGTCGAAGCGTCGGAGGGCTTTCCGATGACGATCTCCAGCTGCGGCCGCGACGTCACCTTCACCGCCCCGCCTCGGCGGGTGGTGACGGTCGGCTCCGTCGCGGCTCCACTCATCGCGGCCGCGGGCGCCGCCGACCGCGTCGTGACCCGCACCTTCGAAACCGCGCCGTTCCCCGGCCAATACGCCGACGCGCTCAAGAACATCGAAGTCACCGCTCCCACCGGTGAACTCGCACGCGAGGAGATCATCAACCGCACGCCCGACCTGGTGGTGAGTTACGAGGGCGCCGCGGTCACTCCCGACGACCTGGCGCGGGTGAACATTCCTCTGCTGGTGACCCGCGGCTACTGCCGCGACGCGGCGGGAAGCTACGACGACATCTTCGCCGACATCGAGCTGTACGGTCGGCTGTTCGGCACGTCCGCGGCCGCGAGCGCCGAGGTCACCGCTTTGAAACAGCGCGTAGCCGCGGTCGCCGACCGACACCCCGCCGACCAGACGACCCGACCCGCCGCGGCGCTGATCATCTCCCGCGACGGTGCCAAACTCAGCGCCTACGGCAGCACCAGCACCGTCGCCACCCAGATGCGTCTGCTCGGCCTGGACAACGTCTTCGGCGACGTCGCCAAACGCAGCTTCGACGCCAACACCGAGACACTCATTCAGCGCGACCCGGAGGTGATCATCCTGCTCACCCAAGGAACCCAGACCCCGGAATCGGCACGCAACGCCCTGCGCGAGCGCCCCGAACTGGCCGGGCTCCGCGCGATCCGCGACAACCGGATCATCGCTATCCCGTTCGGCTACACCGGCCCAGGGCCGGTCGCCGTCGAGGGCCTCGAAGTACTCGACCGCGAGCTCGGAGAACAACGATGAGCGCGCCCGCCGCCACCGGCTACCGACTGCGCATGGCCGGACCCGACGATCTTCCCGGCGCCCGCAGCGTCATGCTGGACACCTTCTACGAAGTCTTCGGCATCGGTTACCTGCCCGAACACCACCATGACGTGATCGACCCGGAAACGACGTATCTGCGTCACCCGCTCAACCAGCTCTGGGTCGCCGAGCACGAGGGCCGCATAGTCGCCACCACGGCGATCCGCGCCCAAGGCCCACGCCACCCACCGCACCCAGCCTGGCTGGCGGAAGAATTCCCCGACCGGAGCACCGCACAACTGTTCCGGGTCTACGTCCGCCCCGAACACCACCGCCGCGGCCTGGCAACCCGATTGGTCCGCGAGGCGATCGACCACGTCTCCGCCACACCGGCGTTCGACCGGCTGTACCTCCACACCGACGCGCGAACACCAGGCGCCCTGGACTTCTGGCTCACCTTCGGCCGAATCGTCCACGACGCCCGCGGACCGCACACCGGATTCCAGACGGTGCACCTGGAGATCCCCCTCCCTCGCGCGTGGCCCAACCCACGCAAGAACAACGAGGGCGGGGTGGAACACAGCTGAACAGCACGCTGGATTCGGTGGTCATCGTGCGAATGTCCGCTCCAGTCCATGGGGATCGGGTTCGGCGAGCACGTCGTGGACGCCGTTCGCGTTCTCGATCCCTTCGCGGATAGACCGGATCACGAGGTCGTCGATTCCGGCGTCGTCGCGGTTCCATTCAGCGAACGCGCTCGGTCGGATCGTGTCCTCGCGGCGAGGACGGCTGAGATGTCGCCGAGGGACAGGTTTGCGCCGGGGTCGGCGGCGCGGTGTTTGGCGAGTTTGCGGTCGCATTCGGTGATCGAGCGTCGGCCAGTTCGCGTTCTCCGGGGCGGCGGCATACCGAATACCAGCGGCCTCGTAGCCTCACGCGTACGCCCGACGCCTCGTCTCTCGGTACGTGGAGTCGTCGCGTGAAGGTCGTGACATAGAGTGCGGTTCCGGGGGACAAGCCGGGAACGCCGTCGGGTGCGGCCCCAGACCGACCTCCTGCCCGCTCCGGAGGCCGCAGGCACGACCGCGTGGCCATGGCCGAATCGAGGTCGACGCCCGCATGAAGGCCGCGGCGAATTCCCTTGACGCAGTGACGTCCTCGTCATCTGACGCGGCGACGACCCGCGACATGTCGCGCCCGGCGCGCCTGCACGCCCACAGCGCCGTCTCCACCGCCCTGGCGCTGCACAGCGATCGCGCGTTGCGCGAGCTCGTGGACGCGGCCGCACCGCTCGGTGCCGGTATCGGCGGGAAGTCGGCGCTGCTGCAGGTCGCCGGAACCCCGGTCTTCGTGAAGCGAGTTCCCCTCACCGACCTGGAACGGCAGCCGCAGCACGTCCGGTCCACGGCGAACCTGTTCGACCTGCCGCAGTTCTACCACTACGGCGTCGGGCTCATCGGCGGGGCAGGCTTCGGGGCCTGGCGCGAGCTCGCGGTGCACACAATGACGACGAACTGGGTGCTCGCCGCCGAACACGAGGGCTTCCCGCTGATGTACCACTGGCGGGTGCTGCCGGACACGACGCCGCTGCCGCCCGAGCTCGCCGACATCGACCGCGCCGTCGCCTACTGGGACAACCGACCGCAGATACGCCACCGAATCCAGGCCCTGCGGGACTCTTCGGCGAGTATCACGCTGTTCCTGGAGTACATCCCACAGACCCTGCACCAGTGGCTGAACGCCCAGATCGAGGCGGGCGAGGAGGCCGCCGACCGTGCCTACGCCATGGTGGAGCGAGAACTGGCCACCGGCGCCGCGTTCATGAACAGCCGTGGGCTGCTGCACCTCGACGCGCACTTCGAGAACATCCTGACCGACGGTCGACGCCTCTACTTCGGCGACTACGGCCTCGCGCTCTCCTCCGGATTCGACCTCTCGCCGACCGAGGCCGCGTTCTTCGACCAGAACCAGAGCTACGACCGCGGCTACACCACCACCTACCTGGTCAACTGGCTGCTCACCGCCTTCTATGGGTTCCGGTGGGAGGACCGGGAGAAACGGTCGGCGATGGCGTGCGCCATCGCCGAGGGCAAACGGGCGGAGGGTGTCCCGGAGGAGGTCGCCGCGGTCCTCACCCGGCACACGCCCATCGCCGCGGCGATGTCCGGGTTCATGCGTTCGTTCCAACAGGCGAGCCGGAGCACCCCGTATCCGGACCAGGAGATCCGCCGCCTGCTGGGCGATCAGACCTCTGTGCTCGTTCCGCCCGTGTGACATCCCCAGAAGCCGGTGGACTCGGCGGAATCCCGGCCGACGACCTGGACAGGCGGCCATGCCCATGTAGGTGCCTCGACCTGCGATCGGTGGGGGACAAGCAGTGGATCGGCGGCGATGCGGGCGGCGGTTTCGGCGTCGGGTGGGTAGGGCTTCGCGCGTACCACCCACTCCCGGCGCAATTCGGGGATGGTCACCTGGAGTCTGTCTCGTTCCCACACCAGGGTGCCGGACCAATCCATGTGTTCGGGGCCGTCGTCGAAACCCATGGTGTAGCCGAGGTAGTCGTTCCACACGGCGTAGGAGGTCGGCATGGTCAGCGCTTCCGGGACACGGAGTTCGACCAGCCAGCGGCCGTGTGCCCACTCGTGGTCGCCGAGTAGCAGATTCGCGGTCGAGCGTACGGCAGACCGGCACCACGTCCTGCCCGGCCAACACCAGATCGGTGGCGCGCCATGACATTCGATGCCACGGCGCCGCATCTCGGCGGCCATGTCACGGAAGGCAGAGCGCCAATTCGGGGTGACCAGATCCCAATCAGCTCGGTAGACACCACGGGACTGGAGGGCGCTGATCACCTCCGGTGCCTGCAATGTCCACAATCGCATCGAGCCATCATCGGGTCGATAATTGTTGCCGGGCAACTGGATTAGTGCTCCCCCCGGATCGCTTCGATCACGAAAACGATCACCGCGATCGCGGTGATACAGCTGCGGGAACGCGGGCTGGTGGATCTCGACGCGCCAATCGGTGACTACCTGCGCGCCTATCGTCTGGTCCCCACCGACCCCGAATTCGGCTCGGTGACGGTTCGCCACTTGCTGACCCACACCTCCGGCATCGGGGAGATCGCCTACCCGCTGCGGGTGCTCGGCCCGGATTTCGGCGGAGAGCGTCCCCCGGGCGCCCCGATCCCGCCGCTGAGCCAGTGCTACCGGCGTGGCCTGACTGTCGGCGCCCGGCTTCGCCACCCTGGGCCAGCTCGTCACCGACGTCACCGGCGCCGCGCTGGCGGACACTTGCGGTAGCGGCCGGTGAGCAGTCCCATCGCCAGTGGACTCCACACCAGGGTGCCCAGACCGTAGGTCTGGCAGAGCGGGAAGATCTCGCGCTCGGCGCCTCGGTTGAGGATCGAGTAGTGCGGCTGCTCAGTGCGGAATCGAGCCAGTCCGTGGCGTTCGGATACCCATTGGGCTGCAACGATTTCCGAGGATGGCAGGTTCGAATGACCGATGGCTCGCACCTTGCCCGAGCGGAGGAGATCGGTCAGGGCGCTCAGAGTCTCCTCGATATCGGTGCCGATCGGGGTGGTGGACCTGGTAGAGGTCGATGTGGTCGACGCCAAGACGGCGCAGGGACGCTTCGACGGCGGAGACGGTCCAGCGGCGAGAATTGCCGCGCCGGTTGGGGTCTGGCCCCATCGGGCCGCTGAACTTGGTGGCGAGGACGACGTCGTCGCGGCGGCCGCGCAATGCCTTCCCGATGATCTGCTCGGATTCGCCGTCGCCGCCGTATACGTCGGCGGTGTCGATGAGGTTGATCCCGTTGTCGAGCGCACGGTGGACGATGCGCACGCACTCGTCGTGGTCGGGGTTGCCGAAACGCCCGAACTTCATGGTGCCCAAGGTGTAAGGGCTGACGTGAATGCCGGTGCGGCCGAGTGGGCGGGTGCGCATGGTGTGTCTCCTGTGTCGAGTGTCGCGCCGGACGGCGGACCCCTGGGTGCGACCGGAGTCCGGCCGCACCCAGGGCAATGTGGAGGCTCAGGCCGGGGTGTACTCGGCCGCGACGTCGAGGATCCAGGTGATGCCGAAGCGATCGCGCAGCATCCCGAAGGCGGGCGCCCACTGCGCCGGGCCGAATTCCTCGATGACCGTCGCACCGTCCGCGAGGCGTTCCCATAGCGCGCCGACCTCGTCGGTGGTCTCGCCGCGGACCGAAAGGAAGAACGGCTCCTCGGTGTGGGTGGTGCCGTTCTCGCGGCGGGTCGTGGGAGCGACCGGTGTGGCGATCGCGTTCTCGCCGGGTACGTCGTAGGCCATGACCCGGAAGCCGTTGTCCGCGACGACCTCGCCGAACACCACCTTGGCGGTATCGGGCAACCCGGCGGGCATCCCGAAGTCGCCATAGGTGGCGACGGTGATCCGACCGCCGAACACCGACTGGTAGAACTCCAGGGCCGCACGGGCCTGTCCGTGGAAATTCAGGTGGGCGACAGCATTGACCGACATAGTGATCGGAGTCCCTTCGGAGATGGTTCGCGCCGGAGGATTCCGGCGACGAAAGCCACTCTGGCATCGGTAGCGGCCAGGGAATGTCCGCTTCTTGTGGCAGTCTGGCCGACATGCCGACCGCTTCTTCGACGGCGGCCTCCCGCCGCCTGCTCTCTCTGCTGTCGATGCTCCAGGTGCGCCGCGATTGGCCAGGGGTTCTCCTCGCCCGGCGCCTCGGCGTCAGCGAACGCACGGTGCGTCGCGACGTCGACCGCCTCCGCGAACTCGGCTACCCCGTCCGGGCGATCAAGGGACCGGAGGGTGGTTACCGACTCGAGGCAGGCAGCGAACTGCCACCCCTGCTGTTCGACGACGATCAGGCAGTCGCACTCGCCGTGGCGTTGCGCGCCGCGGCGGGGACGGGTGCGGGCATCGAAGAGTCCGCCACGCGGGCCCTCGCTACCGTCCGTCAGCTCCTGCCGTCCCATCTGCGGCAGCGCGTCGACTCCCTCGAGCTCAGCGCCGTCGAAACCGCTGCGCGAGAGACCGATTCCCAAGCTGACACCCACGCGCTACTCGCCCTCAGTGCGGCCATCCGATCCGGCGAGGAGGTGCGGTTCGACTACGAGTCTCCGGCGCCGCAGGACGATGCCGCTCTCCGGCCACCGCGGCGGGTCCAGCCACACCACCTCGTCGTCCGCAACGGACGCTGGTACCTCATCGGCTGGAATCCCGAACGCGGGGACTGGCGGATCTACCGTGCCGACCGCATGACCCTACGTATCCCCAACGGACCGCGCTTCGCACCCCGGCCGGTGCCCGGCGGTGACGTCGCCGCCTTCCTCGCGGCTCGCTTCAAAGGCTCGGAAACCGTGAACGTCTGGCCGTGCCTCGGAGAGGTGATCTTGGATATCCCTGCCGCACAGGTGATCCCGTTCGCCAGCGACGGCATCGTCACCGAACTCACGCCCACCCGAACCAGACTGCTGGCCGGCTCCTGGTCCTGGGTGGCCCTCGCCGCGACATTGGCACGGTTCGACACCGAGATCGAGGTCATCGGCCCGCAGTCGTTGCGCGACGCGTTCGCAGACCTCGCCGGTCGCGCAGGTCGCGCCGCCGGAATCGACTGATTCCAGGTAGATCGAACAACAATCGACTCGGTCCGCCGTCCCATCTCTTCCGCGACATGCGCCGATCGACTACGAAACCCGCATGGGGTCCGCGCGGCCTACGCAACGGCACTCACCCGAGCAGGCCGCATGGAGGACCCTCCACGGTTCGAGGGGGTCGACAATGTCTTCTGACAGGGCGTGCGGATGAGAAACAGGTCGATCACGATCGAGCTGATTCAACCGGCCGATATCGACACGCTTTTACGCTTCAGGTTGAAGCTGGAGACCGATGCGAGTGGCGGTCTCGTGCGGTGCGGTGGTGCGCAATGCCGACTCGTTGGTCTAGGCAAGGTTCGACACCGGAGCTGGTGAATCCCCTTCATTTTGGTGGCGCTGGAGCTACCCGTCGGAAGGAGCATCATGAGCGAGCCACCGATCGGCCTCCCGCCGATCGTTCTGATCCACGGGCTTTGGATCGCAGCCATGAGGAGTCCGGCGCGGCCTACGACCGGCTCCACATCCCGGCGCCGGGCAGTTGTGTGCGGGCTTATGGCCTGATTGCCAACCGGCTCCGCTATTGACCGAGATCTACGAGTTTCCGGACCGCTCACACTTCACCGGTGGGGAGCCCGGCTGGGAACAGGTGGCCGACTACGCGCTCGTAATCGATGAGCCACGCGAGCACACGGGCAGCAGGGCTGACCAGCAACCTACTTCGCCGAGGAGGTCCCGGTTCCGTGAACCTCTGCAGTGGCAGCGGTCGGCGCCGGGCTGCCTTCGGCCATGTCGGCGTACCAGCACAACGCGATCTACCCGTCGCCCCGGCGCCTGACGTTTCCAAATGTTCGCGACAGATCGCGGTCATCGATTCACCCGTCGTGTCCTGAATACAGGGGATCCCGCTGACCCCGAAGCACTACTCGAACGGAGGGAATGAACATGAAGATCGTCGTTATCGGCGGCACCGGGCTGATCGGCTCGAAGCTGGTCGCTCGGCTGAGTGAACACGGCCACGACGCGGTTCCGGCCGCGCCCTCGACGGGCGTGAACGCGCTCACCGGTGAGGGAGTGAAGTCGGTGCTTCAGGATGTGGATGTGGTGGTCGATGTCTCCAATTCGCCGTCGTTCGCCGACGACGATGTCATGGAGTTCTTCCGGACCTCCACCACGAACCTGCTCGATGCTGCCCGCGAGGCAGGCGTCGGGCACTACGTGGCACTGTCGGTGGTGGGTACGAAGAGGTTGCCGGAGTCAGGGTACTTACGGGCGAAAGTGGCGCAGGAGGAGCTGATCAAGGGTTCGGGGCTGCCGTACTCGCTCGTGCACGCCACCCAGTTCTTCGAATTCGCCGGAAGAATTGCCGATTCCGCTACCGTCTCCGGCGAGGTGCGACTGCCGGGCGCGGCCGTGCAGCCGATGGCCGCCGACGATGTGGCCGCGGCCGTCGGCGAAACCGCGGTGGCCGCGCCGCTGAACGGCACCGTCGAGGTCGCGGGGCCGGAGGTGTTCGGCCTCGACCAGTGGATCGGTACGGTGCTGGCCGCACGTCACGATCCGCGCAAGGTGATCACCGATCCGCAGGCCAAGTACTTCGGGGCGGTGCCGGACCGCGAGCTGCTGCCCAGCGCGGGCGCGCGCCTCGCACAGACGCGATTGTCGGAGTGGCTGACTCGCCAGTGATTCCATCGGACGGGATGGCAGCCTGCCGCCCCGGATTCGGCCTGACCATGTCCCGCGTACACAGCGAAGGAGCACGCCATGCGCTTTGTTCGATTCGCCAGAGCCGCACTCGTGACGATCGCCCTCGTCGCCGCCATGGCCGCGGCGCTGGCAAGTCCGGCCGCAGCCCAACCCTTGCCGACGGTCGTCTTGGTACACGGCGCGTTCGCCGACACCACAAGTTGGGACCCGGTCGCCGCCGAGTTGCGCGGCCGCGGCTACACCGTCGTCGCCCCCGACAACCCGCTGCGCGGCCCCGGCTACGACGCGGCCACCGTCGAGAAGACCCTCGCCGAGATCTCCGGGCCCGTGGTGCTCGTCGGCCACTCCTACGGCGGCGCGGTCATCACCAACACCGACAACCCGAACGTGAAAGCCCTCGTCTATATCGCCGCCTTCGCGCCGGCACAGGGCGAGCCCGTCCAACTGGGACTGGATCCGATCCGATTCCCCGGCAGTCAGCTGCTCCCACCCGTCTTGCAGGTCAAGGTCGTCGACGACCCCCAAGCGATCGGCGGCAGGAACCTCGACGGCTACATTGCCGCCGACGCGTTCCACCGCGTGTTCGCACCGGATGTCAGCGATGCGACCGCTGCCACCATGCTGGCCCACCAGCGCTCGATCGCGGTGTGGGCCAACCTCGAGCCGTCCGGGCCGACCTCCTGGTCGAACACACCCAGTTGGGCCCTGATCCCCACCGGCGACAACATCATTCCGCCCGCCTCGCAGCGTTTCATGGCGGGCCGTATCGGGGCGCACACCACCGAGATCGCCGCCTCACACGCCGTACTCGTATCCCAGCCCATCGCCGTCGCCGACGTCATCGCCGCCGCCGCGGGTAGCTGACATCCGAAGCATGGGCCCGCAGCGGAGCCCATCTGGATCGAACATCCGGCCGTGGCCACGTCCAGGTGCTGACCGGTGCGCCGTTGGCCGACCTCGCGAAGCGAGCCGGCAAGCGCGTGGCCGCAGGTCGGTGGGCTGAACGAGACCATCGATCCATGAGCCGGGGCAGGTCGGTTCAGTGGGCTCCGCTGGGTTTGGTGCGGGTGCATTGCATGACGTCGATGTGGCCGCGGCGGGCGTGGTCGGCGCATCCGGTCAGGTATCGCGGAAGATGAATCGGTCGATACGCGGTTGGCCGTCTACCACTGTCGAAGGGGCCGCAGCCGGGTCGATTACGGGCCCGATGAACGTCATGAACGTTCCGTCGTCCCCATGCCGTTGTCGCGGGCTTCGATTGCCTTGACCGTCTTGCCAAGGGCCTGTCGCAGGAGGGGCCTGCCGACGGTCCCGACGACAACTCCCAGGACCCGTCCCTTGAGGTTCTTGCCCTCGCGCACGATGACAACGTCCACATCGGTCGTCCCGTCCGGCTGGCGAGTGAAGGTATACGTGTGGCCCGAGTGGCCGCCCCACACGTTCGAGTCGGTGGTCGTCATAACGACACGATCGGGGTCTGACCAGTCGTAGTGCAGGCGCTCCCAGATGCCGTGCGAGCCCTCGGTGACGTCGGCCTGACTTCGCCCCTGGTTGTGCACCTCGAGATATTCGTCGGTGCTGTTGCCGAACAGCTGCGAGCGACCCGGCCCGAAATCGGTCAGCGCCGCCACGAACTGCTCTGGTGTCGACCTCGTCTTTTCCTTGAAATGGATGGTGGACATTGTTTGCTCCTTCGCTTCAGACGGTAAAGCTGATGTCGTCGGAGTCGCTGTGCCCGACCTCGGCGATCGTGAGGTCGTGTCCTTCGAGCATGCATAGGTCGATCCCCAATTATGCCGCGTGGACGTAACCCTCCGACGCGAGAAGCGTTGAAACGATGCGGGTGAAGAGACATCAGCCTCGGCGCCGCAACGGCACCGGATTGATCAGCGGCCCTGTTCCCGATCTCGATCCAGAACCCCAAGAACGATTGAACCACCGCGTTCGAGTGCCGAAGCTTCCGTACGACGTCCTGGTCGTACGGGTAGCGCAGACCACCACCGCGCCGGCCGAAGAGTTCGTCGCCGCGCTCACCGACTTCCGGCCGGGTCGCTCGAAGGTGTTCGGCAACAGCGCCGACGACGCCCCGAAGGTGGCGGGCCTGACGCACCAAGTATCTGATCGCGCGTTGCTGGAGAGCGGGCCGACGCGGTCTGCGGCGCCGGCTACGGCGAACGCAGCGACGAGCGGGTCAACCACCGCAATGGCTGCCGCCACCATGCCTGGCACCGACGCGTGATGGCGGGCGCCCGCCGCACGGCGGTTCTTTGCCACTCCGCTACTGCCTCTCGCTCTCGACTGTCCGGGGTCTCAGTCGGGGTCGGCGCGTTGGTCGATGGTGCGCTGCAGATCGGTGTTGAGGCGCTGGGCTTCGGCGAGTTGGTCTTCGAGGATGACGATGCGGCAGGCGGCCTCGAGGGGGTTGCCTGCATCGATGAGCTCGCGCACGCGAGCGGCCAAACGGAGCTGGTAGCGCGAGTAGCGGCGGTGCCCGCCCGCCGAACGCTGGGGTGTCAGTAGTTCGGCAGCGTCGAGGCCGCGCAAGAACGCGGGCGTGACACCGAGGATCGCCGCGGCCCGGCCCATGCTGTAGGCGGGGTAGTCGTCGTCATCGAGCCTCTCGGCCGCAGTGGAGGCGTCGGTGGGATTCGAGTTCGATTGCTGCACAATACCTCTGGGTCAACGCAGACGTGGGCCCCGGCGCGTTGCGCGCCGGGGCCCAGGATTGAGGAGGGACTTCAAATCAGTTCCATCGCTCGGCCGCTAGGGGCCGATGTCGAACACCGCACTCGAGACACCCCGAGCGCGGAAACTGCGGAAAAACTGTTCAGTGACCACCTCCTGCGGCGCCGGTCGGATCATGCGATATTTCCGCCTCCCCTCCGGCGGTCCGCTACGAGCGCACCGGATTGTCTCTCACCGGAGGGGAGGCCGTCTCTTGCTTCCGGGCAGTTCACCTGCCCGGCCTCTCGACTCTGTTCATCACCAACGTCAGTTACCTTAGACCGATCCTTGCAGAATGTCTACATCCGCTGGTGTAGATTTTCGCTATCCAGTGTAGGTGGCTAATTCAAGGCGGCAGTGCAGTTCGGGAGCATTCCGACTGGGGGGACGTCGACGTGCTCACCCTGCCTGAATTCGTCGACCGGTGATCGGGCTCCGACGAACTCGAGCAGCACGAGGACCACCGCGCAGTAGACGCTGGTGCCCAGCCCAGTGTGTGACGGCAGTGGGGTGCGGGGTGCGGCGGTGACGGTGAGCGGGCGGCCAGCGCGGTGGCGGGCCGCAGCGGTCGCCACGGTCTGCGGCAATGTCGCGGCCATGCCCGCGTTGGCCTTACTTATCAGCCTGGTCGCGGACCCGTACAACCCTCATTTCGATGAGGCGATCGTGCATATCCGACCGCGTCGTCAGACGATGGCCATCGGCGTCTGCCGTGGCGAGGCAAGCCGGTTCGCGCGCGGAATCCGTTGGGCTTGAGGGTGATCTGTTCGCGGCCGTCGAGGTGGTAGCCCGGTTCGGGTTCGAGGGTGAAGGTGTGGATGATGTGGGCTAGGGCGAGGAGGATTCGTGGTAGGCGAATTGCCTTCCGATGCAGGCGCGTTCGCCTGTCCCGAACGGTTTGTACACATAGGTGTCGAGCGTGGCAGCTTGCCGCAGCGCTCGCGCGGTCACATCAGCCGCCCGCCAACCTCTTCCCCCGCCACGCTGCCCGACGAAAGGAGGGCATTCGATCACGAATCAGCCAGTAGGACAGCAGAATTCGCCACAACAGGCCAACGCGCACTACTGACATCGAAGCAAGAATCCTCCCTGATCATCCGTGGTACAGCTTTATTACTGAGGTAAAGGTGCTACCAGCACCGATCGCTGACCGTGCGGTCAGAAAATGCCCTTGATGTCATTCATGAAGCCGCCGACTGTGTTCTTGAACCAGTCAATGACCTCCGATACCGCCTTTTCTATCCAATCTTTGAGATACTCGACGATCTTCGCCGCGAGGTCATACGCAAAGTTCAAAGCCTTGTTCTGCGCTGCGATAATCGAGGCCATGGCATCCTGGTCGTCTCGATTATCTTCAATGGCCTCATTGGTCTTGTTGGTGAAGTCGTCGTCTTTCGCGGCCTCGCACTGTTTCTGCTTGTCGTTGCACGCCGAGTTCTCCTTCGTGGCTTCGCTCGCGTCGATGTCCCCATTTTTGAGTTTTGTGATCACCGCATTCAAGCAATCCCTTCTCTGGTTGGCGCAATCACTGTGGTCATCGCCGTAGCCCAGGACGACCCTTTTGTAATCATTCCGATCCGGCGGCGGAACGTGAGTCTCGCGTGTGGTGGCCGCCCACTCGGGAATACGGAATCGACCGGGGTCCTGCCGGCCGGCGAAAATCGAATCCATCCGCTTTCGGTGGTGGGCCGCTATCTGTGTTGCAAGCTCCTGGTAGTCCTGCGTCGTAGGCATGACATCAACCCTTTCTTCACGGATTAAGGTGTCGAAACCAGAACTTCGGGGGACTCCGCATCGCACAGTGCCCGACTGCCCGAGCACCCACTTATCATGCCATGTGTCGGGGTTCGCAACGGCGATAGCGGAAAGAGGTGAATAAAAGAGATGTCCCAACGGTCGCCCGAGGGCGCCTTCGCCCGCAACCGTCAAGGGTGAACCGCGGGTCCCTCACCGGGGTCGCCACGCCCGCCGACGAGTCCGAGCCGGGCGACTTCCACCAATTGCGCCCGCTTCGCGCTGGCGTGGAGATCCAGACTGCTCGACCTCACCCGCGACGAGCCCCATCAACTCGCCCCGGACATCACACGACCACGGTTTTAAGCCTGTACACTCGCGTCGCCGACCCAGAAGCCGCGACAGATCGTTCATGCCCAGCGACTCGAGCCGCGCTCGGCCGGTCGAAAAAAATCGACCTTGCCGCCCAGATCCGCCAGGCCCGCGCCGAAGGCCGCAAACCCCCGGCCGGACGTCTGCTCGGCCTGCCGGAGCTGCCCGCCGGTGACGTATGGGTCGACATCGCCGGCACCGAGGCAGTCACCGGCATCCCATCGCGCACGATCACCGGATGGCTGGCCCGCAGTGGCCCGAAGAAGGCACCGTTCCCCGCCCCGCACCGCTTCCTGTATCGGCTGTACTGGCCGCTGTCCACGGTCGAGGAATGGACATGCGCCTACAGCGGCTGACCGTATGAGGTGCCGGTGTTCGGGTGGCCGCCGCAGACTCTAACGTTGCGGCATGACAGCTCCGGCCCCGACGCCACTCAGGCCACCCGCTTCGCCATCGAATTCCTGACCAGTGGGTATCGGCCGACACCCAGGAGAAGCCCGCGGAGGCGGCACGGAGTACATCGGGCAGCGACTCACCGGGCCCGACGCGCTCGACCTTACTGCGGGAAGGGTCGAGCCAGCCTCTCGACGAGGTCTATGTCGCGGTCTTCATCGACGCCATCGTGGTCAAGATCAGGGATGGTCAGGTCGCCAACCGTCCGATCTATGCCGCGATCGGAGTGACCGTGACCGGGGAGAAAGACATCCTCGGGTTGTGGGCCGGCTCCGGTGGTTAGGCGCGAAGTCTGGATGAGCGTGCTCACCGAGATCCGCAATCGCGGGGTCAAGGATGTGTTCTTTCTCGTCTGCGACGGGCTCAAAGTCTGCCGGAGGTGGTCGGGAACGTGTGGCCTCTGGCCACGGTGCAGACCTGCATCATCCATCTCATTCGTAATACGTTCCGGCTGGCCGGGCGTCAGCACTGGGACGCGCTCAAACGAGACGTCAAACCGATCTACACCGCGGTCAATGCCGAGGCCGCTCGGGCTGTGCTCGATGAGAGCTGAGCGAGCGGTGGGGCACGAATACGGTGCGATCGTGCGGCTTTGGAACAACGCATGGGAAGAATTCATCCCCGTTCCTCGACTACGACGTCGAGATCCGGAGGGTGATCTGCTCGACGAACGCGATCGAATCCTTGAACGCTCCTACCGGCGCGCGATCAAGGCCCGAGGCCACTTCCCGACCGAGCAAGCCGCGCTGAAGTGTCTCTACCTGGTCACCCGTTCGCTCGACCCGACCGGCGCCGGTCGGGCACGATGGACCATGCGCTGGAAGCCAGCGGTCTGGTTGCCGAAACAGCAGCGCGTCCCTTGACCGACCACGATCGCCGACCAGCCGCGGGTATGGCTCTTCAGGTCCGCCAGCCGGCGCGCGGCCTCGGGGCGACGATCTGTGACACCGAGCGCGATCAGCCGACGTCGACGTAGTCCTCGACGATCGAGCCGTAGGCGACGAACTCTTCGGCACGCCCACCGTTCGGACTCGTCGGGAGCCCAGCTCTGGCCCGCGACCTGGGGTTCGTGCTGAAAGTTGGGATCGGTAGGTGGCGTGCGCGGCGTCTACTTACCCCATGACATCTTCTCAACCTCCCGCGAACCAACCGCAGTCCGCCGGCTTGGACAAAAAGACCAGCGCGACCCTGTCGTACGCGCTGGGATGGCTCACCGGAATCATCTTCCTCTTTGTGGGAAAGAACGATCCCGATGTGAAATTCCATGCCTCGCAATCGATCGTCTTCTTCGGGGCGGTCTCGGTGGTCAATATTGTTCTGAGCATCGTCGGCTCGCTCCTCGGGATCCTGGGGATCATCTTCAGCCTCGCCGGACTCGCAGTCGCGGTCTTCGCGGTCGTCGTCTGGATCATGGCCATGGTGCAGACGAACAACACCGGCGGTGTCCGCGCGGGGCTTCCCATTGTCGGAAAATTCACTGCCCGTTATGCCGATCAGTTGGCCAACTCGATCAAGTAGCGGCGTAGTCGAAGTCCCCAGCTGGATTTCGCAATCGAGGATGCTGTCGGCAGCCCTGCCGGAGACCAGATGCGGAAGCCCGAAGATCAACGGCCCGAGGTCATCTCGGGCCGTTGGCGTCCGCGCGGCCGAGATACCCCAGGACGGCACGGGTGCCGTCGCCGCCGGAGGGTCGCCCCCGGCGAATGCGGCCGCGCCTGCGCGCCGTAGCGGTCCGGTCCGTCGAGGTCAGAATGCTGGCCGGCACGACCGAGACCGAGCAGTCGTCGGCAGGGCGGGCGCGGTCGACGAGATCACCTACGAGCAGGTCGAGCTCGTCGATCACCACGCGTATCGCGGTGATCGGTCGGACGCGTACCAGCCCGGGCCGCAGGAGGGGGCGACTATGTGCCGAGCTGCTCGCGGACGAATGCCGCCGCCTGGTCCCGGTAGTCGTTGACGAAGTATGCGAAATGCCCAGGACTCAACGCATTTCCGAACCCGGCGGCCGGATCGCCGCCCTGGCAGACGCGGTCGGCGGCAGCGCAGTAGGAGCGCACGCGGTCGGTGAAATCTCCGAGGGCGCCGACGGGCAGCGCGGCGACACCCGACAGGGCGGGATCGTAGTTGCCGCGGTTGAAGGGGTCGGCGCCGTTGAACAGCGGACTGCCGAACAGGGCGATTGCGTCGATCTGTGCGGCGGCCTGGTCGGTCAACGCGGTTCGCGTGCGAAGTGTGTTGCCGATGACGCGGGCGCCCTGTGAGTATCCGAGGAGCACGAGCTGCTGATTCGGGCATTCGGCTGCGGTCTCGTTCACCCATGCCGTCAGGTTCTCGACGCCGCGCACGGGGCTGTCCGGGGCCATCGAAGCGGGATACTCGAGTTCGGTCACTGTGGTGCTGCGGCCGGATTCCCGGGCGATCCGCCCGGCCAGCGGGGTCAGCAGCAGACTGCCGATCTGCGGTTCCAGCGTGCCACGCACGGTGACGACACGGAGCTCCGCGCAGCCCTTAGGCCCGGGGGAGGGCTCAGCGGACGCGATCGGGAGGACCGGCAGCGCCAGCGCCGCGGCGACGGTCGTGGTAACGCACAGCAGGATTCGAGAACGTTCACGCATGCGCCCCAATGTATTGCGCCCAGGCCCGGTCATGCGTTAGAGCTGCCCGGTTCCGTTGCCATGTATGCGATTCGGAGTCTGTCGAAGGATCGAGGCGGTGGTGGGGTTGATGTATTCGACGATGTCGAGCAGTTGATTGGTGGGCGGCGTCGAGCTCGTCGAGTTCGGTGGCGACGAGCTCGGCGGCGCGGCGGGTGGCTTGTTGTGCGGTCCGGGTGATCATTTCGCCGAGTTGGTTTCGGCTGAGGCGTTCAGTGCCGTGCCCTAGGGTGACGCCGAGCAGGGCTCCGCTGGCGTTGACGCGGACGCGGACGAGCCGGTCGGTGGTTTCGGCTTCGCCTTCGACGGCTTGGATGCGGGTTTTCGCGGTCTGCATCAATGGGTTCGCCGTGCGAGCAGTTCGGTGAGCGGGTCCTCAGTGGGGTCGGTCATTCGGGAAGTTTCTCCAGGGCGCGGGTAGCGGCTTTGCGGGTCGGGCGCATCGAAGAAGCACCATCGCGTGGCGATCGCGGCGATGCTGACGTGGCGTGAACCAGGAGCCGGCGTCACCGCGGCGATGCCCGCGCCGGTGATCGTCGTAGGCGACGTGGACGAGGCGATCACGGCGGTCAACGACACCGAGTGCGGTCTGGCCGCTGCCCTGCACAATGGGTGCGTTTCGATGCACTCCGGCTATTAGGCAGAATGCACAGTTCTGTGCCTATCGTTGGGCGGAATGTCCTTTCGGTCGCAGCTCGGTGGAGCCGATAGTGGTGACAACACCTCGCGCGCGATCACGTCCGGAATGTTCTCTGCGCCGAGTATCGGCAATCGGGAGTGGTGAATGCCTCGCATTCGCCACCGCGAGACTCGAAGGAGTTGACCATGAGCAAGTGGACGAGTGCGCAAATCCCCGATCAGACGGGTCGCACGATCATCGTGACCGGGGCGAACAGTGGGCTCGGCTTCGAGACCGCGAAAGAGCTGGCACGCCACGGTGCCCATGTCATTTTGACCGCCCGCGACAATGCCAAGGGCGCATCGGCCATCGACCGGCTGCACGCCCAGGTGCCCAAGGCCGATGTCGAGTTGAAGCTACTGGACCTCGCCGACCTCGATTCGGTGCGTGATTTCGCCGCCGACATCAACCAGGTCGGCCAGCCGCTCGACGCGATCATCAACAATGCCGGTGTCATGTGGCCGCCACGCACGCTGACGAAGCAGGGCTTCGAATTGCAGTTCGCCACCAACCATCTCGGGCATTTCGCGCTGACGGGATTGCTACTGGATCGGCTGTCCCAGTCCGCGCGTTCCGGTGGCGATACCCGGATTGTGGCCGTCAGCTCGGTCGAACATCGAGGCGGTGCAATCCTTTTCGACGATCTGACCGGTGAGCGCGCCTACGATCCCCGCACGTACTACTCGCAGTCCAAGCTGGCGAATGTGTTGTTCGGTCTCGAACTGGATCGGCGTCTGCGTGCTGTGGGCTCACCGATCCGCAGCGTGATCGCCCATCCCGGCTATTCGGCCACCAATCTGCAGACCAGTGGTCCGACCGGTTTGCTCAGGTTCTTCTTCGGCTCGATCGGCAACAAGCTGATGGCGCAGCCGGCGGCCCACGGCGCGTGGAACGAGGAGTACGCCGCCACCGCCCCGGAGGTTCTGGGCGGGCAGTTCATCGGCCCGGACGGATTCAACGAGTACCGCGGCCACCCGCGTGTCGTACAGCCGGACAAGCCCGCGTTGGACAGCGATGTCGCGCGACGACTGTGGGAGCTGTCCGAGCAGCTGACCGGCGTGACCTACAACTTCCGTTGATCGCCGTCCGAGCAGAGAAAGGGTCCCCGCGATGACCTGTCTTCCCAGCGACCCGGCTACCTCGGCCGCAGAGGCCGACGCGGTGCTGCTCGACACCGAACGGGTGCGCACCTACAGCTGGACAGATCCCGAGGCGATGTCGAAGCAGGCAGTGCATCTGTCGGGTATCGAATTTCTGCGTGCGACACGGAAATCAGGTACCGCGGCCCCGATGAACCACACGGCCGGAGTCGACCTCGTCGCGGTGGACGACGGTGAGGTCGTGCTGGAATTCGTGCCCCGAGAATGGCAGTACAACCTGAACGGAAACGTGCACGGCGGCATGATCTGCACGATTGCCGACAGCGCCATGGCGATGAGCGCGTTGAGTACGCTGCCAGCCGGATTCATGCCGACCACAACGGATCTGCAGATCCGGTTCTTCCGCCCCGTTACCACGGATATGGGTGTGGTCCGCTGCATCGGGACCGTGGTGCATCGCGGGCGCCGGACCTGTGCCGCGCGCGCCGAATTGCGTGACGGCCGCGGCCGGGTACTGGCCCAGGCCACCACGACCTGCCTCATCATTCCCCGTCCAGCCGACGACAGCCGAGTTCTCGGAGGCTGAGCAATTCGGCAGTGGAAGATCGAAGGAGAAGACCGTGCAACGAAGCACAGCTACCACCGCTCACAGTCCCGACGTCCCGGCGGGCGGCGATGCGGCCGAGCCCGATTACGCGCCGATCATGCGCGATATCCAGCAGCGGTTGAACTTTCCGATCGGCGCGCGCCTCGCGGAGAACCTCATCTACGCTGTCGGGTTCATCCGAACCTGCGGCGGCGTCGAGGATGCCGAGGCGGTCGACCGAGCCGGCAGCGGGAAGATCCACAAACAGGGCGACCGTCGAGCCGACGCGACGGCCGGCTACTTCCAGTACTGGATGACCTACGGAGCCACCGGTGCGCGGACCCGTGAGTCCGTCGCGAAGGTCGCGGCGATGCACGAGCACTACAAAAAGAGCTACACGATGTCCAATGCGGCCTTCGTGCACGGTGTCGCCCTGTTCACCATCCTGTTCGACGAGATTTTCCAGATCGTCGGCCTGGATGTGTTCACCGAGGAGGAGAAGGCCGCGCAGGCGGCGCACTGGCGCGCGATCGGGGAGCAGCTGCACGTCCACGATATGCCGGATACCTGGGCGGGCTTGCAGCGGTTCAACACCGAGTACGAGCACAATCCCGCGTACTTCCGTCCCACGCCTGAAGCGCACCGTTGCGCGGAAGCCCTGATCGACCAGTTCAACAACCGGTGGTTGCCGCGCGCGCTGCATCCGCTGGGACGAGCGCTGTTGCTGTCGCTTGTCCCCGACCACGTCCTGGTAGCGGTGGGGGAGCGCAAACCACCCGTCGTGGTCGTTCACCTGCTGCGAATCGCTGTGCGACTAGGTCTTCTCGCGCAGTGGCGGATGGGTGCAATCCTGCGGCGTTCGCGTGCTGGGCAGATCCCGAGATGACTCACGCCCGGATGTAGCAGCTCGCGCGCGCACGTCGTGTCGAATGTGGATACGCGGAGGGGACCGAGCAATATGGGCTGGTGGGTGCGGTAGCGTGCCCCCAGACGCCGTTTCCATCCGTGACCGGTATTCGAGGCGAAGTGCAGATCAAACCCTCCAGGAAAGTGCCTAGGTACTGGGAACCCCCGTCGGAGCGAATCGCCGAGCTCATTCGCACTGGGGTAGGCCGCATGCTCGACAACCCGAAGGAGGTTTATCGGGCTGTCGACGAGGCTGTGCTTTCCTCATCGGGCTCGCAGTCGGCGGCCTCGGAACCAGGGCTGCTGGAGGCGTTGCTGGCTTCGATTCGCGCCAACTTCAGCCATTGGGCCACCGCCAACTTCAAGACGCCCGGTATGCCCGTGACGCCGAACCTCGGCCCAGAGAACGTTGATCTGGCCCGGGAGTTCGTCCGGCACGGATTCGACAGCGGGATATTGACCAATTTCCACGCCGGCCAGAACGCCGCGGTCCAGACCTGGACCACCATGGCATTCGAGCTGACCAGCGATCCGGACGAACTGCGTGAGCTGATCGCCGTGGTGAACCGGTCGGTCTTCGCCTATATCGACGACACGCTCGCCGCGCTGTACGAACTGATCGACAACGAACGAGGTCAGAATCCCGATGTCGACCATGCCGCGCGTATGGAGGCCGTGGAGTTGGTGTTGCGGGGCGCGCCGATCAGCCTCAAGCGTGCTAGCCAGCGTATTCGCTATGACCTGGGCCGCCGTCACCTGGCAGCTGTCGTCTGGACCGACGACGCCGGGACCGACCCGGGCCCGCTCGAGCGAGCCGTGACCGCCCTGGCGCAGGCCACCGGCTCCGTGCGGCCGCTGACGATCCTGGCCAGCTCCACAACTATGTGGGTGTGGGTGTCGAGCACGGAAGAGTTCCGGATAGCCGACATTCTCGAGCGCCTCGATGTGGGACCCGGTGCGAGGGTGGCGATTGGCTCCACCGGTGCCGGGCTACAGGGCTTCCGGCGCAGCCATCTCGACGCCGTCACCACGCAGCGCCTCATGCGGCGGCTGTCCGTCGATACCCGAATCGCCACCTATGACGAGATCGAGGTGGTCGCTCTCGCGACCGCCGACATGGAACGCGCGATGGAGTTCGTTGGCCGGACCCTCGGGTCGCTGGCGACCGACGATCCGGAATTGCGTGAGACGCTGCGGATGTATCTGCGCGTGGGATCGAGCACCACACACGCAGCGAAAGCCCTCTTCGCGCATCGCAATACGATCGTCAACCGGCTCGAGCGTGCCCGTGGGCTGTTACCCCAGCCGCTCGAGGGGCGCACTCTGCAGGTCGCGCTCGCGCTCGAGATCATGCAAGTGATCGGCGGTCCGCCGAGCAACTGAGGCCGCGGCCCAGCCGGATGTCGGTCGGCACAGCGATTGGATGCTCGCCGCCATTACGCACTTGCCGCCGCGAGCACAAGGTTCCGGCCTGAGTTTGGCCATCGTGGCGGCGTTGGCGACCGCGCACCAGCCGATCTCGTTACGCCCGGGCCGCCGCGCCTTTACGCTTGCCTGCACGACGAGTGCTGGTCTCGTTGACGTCGGCGGCCTCGGTCGTGGTCGGCCGCCATCGGTCGAAACGGTAGTCTGTCAAGTCGAAATGGCCGCTGCGCCAGTAAGTTTCGATGGTGGTGACGGGTCTCAGCGGGACGTCCCCATTCCTGTCGTAGTAGTAGCTGTTGGCTTCTCGACAGCTGTCTTGCCAGAAGACCTGCCGCTTGCGGCGGCGCATCATTTCCTCGAAGTAGCGTGTGTTGGCGTCGCCGGTGATCTCGACGCGGGTGGCGCCGACTCGGCGGGCCTGATCCAACGCACGCACGATGTGCTTGGCGCACACCTCGATCAGCGTGAAGTACGACGAGCCGTTGTAGCCGTAGGGCGCGAACATGGCGAACAGGTTGGGGAAGTGCGGAATGCTGACACCTTCGTAGGCCTGTACGCGCTCCTTGGCCCAGAAGGCGTCCAGGTCGATGCCGTCGGTTCCCACGCATTCGTAGGGGACGCCGGGCGAGTACGGCAGTTTGAAGCCGGTAGCCAAGATGATCACGTCCAGTTCGTGCTCCACCCCGTCGACGGTGCGGACCCCCGTCGGGGTGATCCGGTCGATCCCCGCGGTCTCCAGATGCACGTTGGTCCGGTTGAACGCGGGCAGGTAATCATTGGAGAAACTGGGTCGCTTGCAGCCGAAACCGTACTGGGGCGTGAGCTTTTCGCGCACGCCAGGATCATGGACCTGCCGGGCGAGCATGCGCCTGGCGGAGTATTCGGCGTACTTCGTGATGGGGAAGAGCGTGTGGTAGTGCACGGCCAGCGGCAGAATGGTTTCCACGAATCCCTGGCTGATGATCCGCGCGAGCATCTCGGTGCCGGGCAAATGCGCCAGCGTCCACTGCATCCGCGGCGACAGCGGCCGGTCGTGCTTCGCGATACACCAGATCGGCGTGCGTTGAAAGACGGTCAGCTGCGTCACTTCCGGCGCAACGGCCGGAACCACCTGGACCGAGGAAGCGCCGGTGCCGATCACACCGACGCGCTTACCCTTCAAGTCGAGCGTGTGGTCCCAGCGCGCCGTGTGCACGATCGGCCCGGTGAAATCGTCGATACCGTTGAAGCGCACCTCATTCGGCTCGGAGAGCACGCCGGTGGCGTTGATGACGTATCGAGCGGTGAACTCACGCCCGTCGGTGCTGGACAACCGCCAGCGGTGCGCGTCCTCTTCGAAGTGGATCCGCGCGATCTTCGTGTCGAAAATGAATCGTGATCGAAGGCCGTACTTGTCGACGCAGTGTTCGGCGTAGGCTTTCAGTTCCGCACCCTTGGCATAGACGTGCGACCAGTCCGGCTTCTTCTCGAACGAGAACTGATAGCTGAAGGATGGAATGTCCACGCCGATACCGGGATAGGTGTTCCAATGCCAAGTGCCTCCGGCGCCTTCACCGGCTTCGACGATTCGGAAGTCGTGCATTCCTGCCTCGTCCAGCTTAATTGCCACGCCGATGCCGGAGAACCCCGCGCCGATGATCAGGATCTCGTGATCTACCGGCGGCAGAGCTGAGTTCGTCATTGATTTGCTCCTTGGATTGCTTACTTTGCGGCCAGTGTGCGGCTGAAGAAGTCGATGTCTGCCGCGGCCGTGCGTTCGAACCATTCACCGCTGAACGAGTCGAAGTGCCCGGTGGGCATATTGCGAAACTCGACGTGCGGGGCTCGTGAGAGCAAACGGCGCTGAATCCAGGCGGGCGCCACGCGGTCCTGGCTGGCGATCTGGGCGAGCAACGGCGCGGTGATGCGGTCGGCGCGGCGGCCCGGTCGGAACAGCGGCAGGGTGATCAGCTCGGCCGCCGTCACGGCGTTGCGCCACTCGCCCAGTTCGGAATGGCTTGCGACACTGTGTGGTTCGAGCCACTCGAGGCCGTCGACGCCCTCGAAAATGGAGAAGAACGATCGATAGTCCGCCTCGCCGACGATCAGCGCACCGCTGCCGGGCAGCCCTACCGCCGGAACCGGGATCGGAGGTCGGCCGAGCCGACGACCAACGAGATCGCGGAGTATCGCCGAGGCTGAGCGCAGCCGGTCTGCCACCGGCGTACCCGGTGTAACGAACAGTCCGTCGACGAGCGGCACGATCACATCCACCGCCGCGATGCGGGAGTCGCGCGCGGCAACCTCCAGCGCCAACCCGCCACCGAGCGACGAGCCGAACAACCCGATTCGTTCAGGGTCGATACCGGACAGCCCGCGGGCATAGCTTACGGCGGCTTCGAGATCGGCGATCCAGTCGGCCAACCGCAGCCGACCGCGCGGTGAACCAGGGCTGGCGCCGAATCCGCGCGGGTCGAAATCCAATACGGCGCAGCCTGATTCGACGATCCGCATCGCGCGGCGACCATACTGGCTGAGATGTGTTCCGCCGAAGCCGTGCGCTATGACAACCAGCCCGAGGGATTCACTGTTGTTCGCTTTGGGGGGCCAGTACAACCAACCGCGGCATTCGCTGTCGCCGGATGGAAAGCTCACGCCTTCTTCGATGTACTGAAACTTCATGTCATTCCATTGGTTCGGGAGAGGTTCCGACCTGAGGGTGAGATTCGACGCCGCGCTTCCAGTACTTGGCGTCGAGACAAATTGGCGCGACCCCGAGGACCCGGTGGGGGCATCAGGCGCTCGGTGGCTGCGCCGATGCCATGCGTGCGGCCCATGTGCGCGACCACGGTGTCGCTGGTGGTGGACATACTCAGCGACGGTAGTCGCCAAATCTCACCGACCGAATGGACCGAATGCACAGCAGTCGAAGGATCGATGTGCAGAATAGCCATCGAGGGAAGACCGGAGTGGCTCGATTATGGTTGATCGCATCGGTCGGTCCGCTGCCGGAGTCGCATTGGGATTCTCCGGCATTGCAGCTGATTACGTTCTACGTGGCCTTGGTGTCGAGTCAGGTCTGCCTGCGTGGGATGCGCCGGGCATGGCCGGTGCGCAACGCACCGGCCATGTCCGCGGCGCAACTCGCCGCGGTCCTGCACATACAGCGCCTGAGCGGATCCGCGAAAAACAGCGCTGCCGATGGGTTGCCCGCCGGTAGGATCAGGCGCCGCGGCGGTCCGAGCTCGTCGTCGTTGCCCTTCGGGAACTCCATGAGATGTCGCCGAGGGAGTCGATGGGCTGGCGGATCTCGGGCTCGCTCAGTCGCGGGATGGTGAGATGGTGCACCACGTAGCCCGGCGGGCGCACGGTCGTCGTTCTCGAGGCGGCCGTCATCGCCACCGCCGCGAGGGCGGAGATCTTCTCGATGTCGGTAGTCCTCAGTTCTCCAGCGCCGGGGCGATGGTCGAGATGTCCGCGCCGAGGCTGTCGACACGGGACGTGTCTTTGAGGTCGACGCCGGATCGACCGAGCCTGCGGGCACCCGCGACCAGACCCGACACCACCCGGGCGGCGTCGGCGTAGGTGAGGCCGTCGGGCGGGTGGATATTGGAGACGCAGTTGCGTTCGGCGTCGGCGCGGCCGGGGCGGGGGAGGTGGGTGAGGTAGATGCCCAGGCTGTCGGCCACCGAGAGGCCGGGGCGTTCGCCGATGATCACCAGCACCGTCCGCACGCCCATGGCCGCTGCGATGTGGTCGCCGAGGGCGACGCGCGCCTGGGTGGCGATCACCGGCGGGGCGAGGCTGTAGCGGTCGCCGAGTTTGCCGGCCAGCGCGGTCAGCAGGCCGGCGCCGTGATCGGTGAGCGCGCGCGGGGACAGCCCATCGGCGAGCACGAAACCGATATCGGCGCCGCTGTTCTCGATACCGGACAGGTCGGCGGGCAGCCTGCCCAGATCGGGCCTGCGCAGATATTCCGAGCGGTCGGCGGCACGGCTGGTCACCGCGACCGGGTGGCCCAGTCCTGTGCTCGCGATCTGCTCGGTGAAGATCTCGACTGCCAGCGGGACGTGCACCGCGTCCCTTGCGGCGGCGTGGGCCGCGCGCAGGGCGAGCACCTCGGTGGTCGGCAGGGCGTCGCCCGAGCGCCCCAGCCCGATCCTGGCCTGGGTGTTGCGCCGCAGCTCGCGCCAGAACTCCTGGGCCACCGCCGAGTCGGCGTTCGCGGTAGCGCGCCCATCCGCTGTCGGTTCGCCAACTGCGTGCCCGCTCGGTTCGGTGTTCGATCGCACGATGTGCAGAACTGGTTTCGTCGCAGCGGGTTTCATCGGTTCGCCGCCAAGGCTCGCAGCGGTGACGACAACGGTTCCACCTGGCGGATCCGGCCGTTGGTGTCCAGCATGCCCAGCCCGGACAGCCACGCCTCGAATTCCGGTGCGGGACGCAGGTTCAGCACCTGACGGGCATAGAGGGCGTCGTGGAAAGCCAGACTCTGATATCCGAGCATCACGTCGTCGGCGCCGGGCACCGCGATGACAAAGGCGCAGCCCGCCGCGCCGAGCAGGGTGAGCAGGGTGTCCATGTCGTCCTGGTCGGCCTCGGCGTGGTTGGTGTAGCAGACGTCGACGCCCATGGGCAGGCCGAGCAGCTTGCCGCAGAAGTGGTCTTCGAGCCCGGCGCGGATGATCTGCTTGCCGTCGTAGAGGTATTCGGGCCCGATGAACCCGACGACCGTATTGACAAGCAGCGGTTGCAGATCCCGTGCGACGGCGTAGGCGCGCGTCTCCAGGGTCTGCTGGTCGACCGGCCGATCACCAACGCCCACATGGGCATTCGCGCTCAGCGCCGAGCCCTGGCCGGTCTCGAGGTACATCACGTTGTCGCCGACAGTGCCGCGCCCGAGCGAGCGCCCCGCCTCGTTCCCCTCACGCAGCAGCGAAAGGTTCACGCCGAAGCCGGTATTCGCGCCCTCGGTGCCTGCGATCGACTGGAACACCAGGTCCACCGGCGCGCCCGCCTCGATCAGGCCGATGGTGGTGGTGACGTGGGAGAGCACGCACGACTGGGTCGGGATGTCGAAGCGCAGCCGGACCTCGTCGAGCAGGTGCAGCAGATCGGCGGTGGCCTGGGGTGAGTCGGTGGCCGGGTTGATGCCGATCACCGCGTCACCGCAGCCGAGGAGCAGTCCATCGAGGGTGGCGGCCGCGATGCCGCGCGGATCGTCGGTGGGGTGGTTGGGTTGCAGCCGGGTGCTCAACCGGCCGGGCAGGCCGATGGTGGTGCGGAAACCCGCGGTCACCACGGTGGCCTTGGCGACCGCGATCAGATCCTGATTGCGCATGATCTTGCTGACCGCCGCCACCATCTCCGGCGTCAGCCCGGGTGACACCGCGGCCAGCGTCACCGCCGCGGTGTCGGTGGCGGCGACCGCGAGCAGCCAGTCCCGCAGTCCGCCGACGGTGAGATGCGCGATCGGGGCGAACGCGGTCCGGTCGTGGCTGTCGATGATCAGCCGGGTGACCTCGTCGGTCTCGTACGGAACGACAACCTCGTTCAGGAAAGTGGTCAGCGGCACGTCGGCCAGTGCCCACTGCGCGGCGGCCCGTTCGGCGTCGGTCGCTGCGGCACAGCCGGCCAGCTGATCGCCGCTGCGTTCGGGTGTGGCCTTGGCCAGCAGATCGACAAGGCCGTCGAACGTGTAGGTCCTTGCGCCGACGGAACTGCGGTACACGGTCATCGGGTGCCGCCTCCTCTCACGGATCGGTGGTGCGTCATTCCAGCTCTTCCTCGGCCTTGGCCAGCGCCGCGAATTCCTCGTCCGGAGACTTGGCGACCAGGTGCTTGCGGCTGTAGAGGCCGAAGTAGGCCAGGAAGGCGCAGAAGACGCCGAGGGTGAACAGTGCCGCCTTCGGGTCGACCAGGAAGGTGGCCGCCACCGAGGCCGCCGCGACGACCAGCGCGAACGAGGTGGTGACGATGCCGCCCGGGGTCCGGTAGGGGCGGGGCATATGCGGCTCGCGGATTCGCAGCACGATGTGGCTGACCATCATCAGCACGTAGCTCAGCGCCGCGCCGAACACAGCCATGTTCAGCAGCATCGCGCCCTCGCCGGTGAGCGAGAGGGCGAAGCCGATGATGCCGGGCACGATCAGCGCCAGCATCGGCGCCTTGCGCGAGTTGGTCACCGACAGGCTGGTCGGCAGGTAGCCGGCCCGCGAGAGCGCGAAGGTCTGGCGGGAGTAGGCGTAGACGATGGAGAAGAAGCTGGCCACCAGCCCGGCAAGGCCGATGTAGTTGACCACCTTGGCCGCCGGGCTGTCACCGAGCGCCTCCACCAGCGGGTTGCCCGAGGTCGACGCGCCGTCGGCGCCGAGCGCCCCGGTCACCAGGAACAGCACCAGCGCGCCGGTGACCACGAGCAGCAGCATCGCGACGATGATGCCCTTGGGCACGTTCTTCTCGGGCTCGGTGGCCTCCTCGGCCGCCAGCGGCACACCCTCCACGGCCAGGAAGAACCAGATGGCGAACGGGATCGCGGCCCAGATCCCCATGTACCCGAACGGCAGGAACGACGACGCGCCGGTGGCCTCCGGATCAGGGGTCATATTCGTCAGATTCGCGACGTCGAACTCGCCAAGCGCCGCCACCGCGAAGATCACCAGACCGACCAGCGCGATCGCGGTGATCACGAACATCGCCTTGAGCGCCTCACCGGCCCCGCCGAGGTGAATACCGATGAACAGCACGTACACCGCCAGATACACCCACCAGCCGTCGGTGATACCGAACAGGTTCAGCGACTCCACATAGGCGCCGATGAAGGTGGCGATGGCGGCCGGTGCGATCGCGTACTCGATGAGAACAGCTGTGCCGGTGGCGAATCCGCCCCACGGCCCGAGCGCGCGCCGGGCGAAGGTGTAGCCGCCACCCGCGGCGGGCAGCGCCGAGGACAGCTCGGCCATGCCGAGCACCATGGCCAGATACATGGCGGCGATGACGATCGCGGCGATCAGCAGACCGCCGAAACCGCCCTCGGCGAGGCCGAAGTTCCAGCCCGAGTAGTCACCGGAGATCACGTAGCTCACGCCGAGACCCGCCAGCAGCACCCAGCCGGCTGAGCCGGAGCGCAGGGTGCGTTTGGCGAGATAGTCGTCGGCGGGGATGTCCGTGCCCGCGGCCGGAATCGCGTCGGTACTCACAGGTAAAGCTCCTCATCAACAAACAAGCACGCAGCGACAGCAACGGTGGTCGTCAAGGGTTGCAGAATGGTTGACGACTGTTACCGCCGTGGATCCTCCAGATCAGCGGCGCGTATCCAGCGCCGCTGACCTGCGAGAACGATGTGATAGCGCGTGTTTCACATCACAGTTGAACGGTGTCACCGGTAGGCGGCGGCTGGGACTCCAGCGCGGCCACCTCCGCGTCGGTGAGCAGGCGGGAACGGATCAGGAACCGCACGCCCTGGGGGGCCTCGAGCGAGAAGCCGCTGCCCCGGCCGGGCACCACGTCGACGGTGAGATGGGTGTGCTTCCAGTATTCGAACTGGTCGGCACTCATCCAGAACGGGGTGTCGCCCGGCAGATATCCCAGCAGCACATCCGAGGCGCCCACGCGGAACTCGCCGCGCGGATAGCACATCGGCGAGCTGCCGTCGCAACAGCCGCCGGACTGGTGGAACATGACCGGGCCGTGCCGCCCGGTCAGGTCCTGCAGCAGCGTCGCCGCCTGCTCGGTGAGGTCGACGCGCTGCCCCATCAGAAGAAGCCGAGCTTGCGCGGCGAGTAGCTGACCAGCAGGTTCTTCGTCTGCTGGTAGTGCTCGAGCATCATCTTGTGGTTCTCCCTGCCGATGCCGGACTTCTTGTAGCCGCCGAAGGCCGCGTGCGCCGGGTAGGCGTGGTAGCAGTTGGTCCACACTCGGCCCGCCTTGATGCCGCGGCCGAGGCGGTAGGCGGTGTTCATGTCCCGAGTCCACACGCCCGCGCCGAGCCCGTAGAGGGTGTCGTTGGCGATCTTCAGCGCCTCGTCGGTGGAGTCGAAGGTGGTCACCGCGACGACCGGGCCGAAGATCTCCTCTTGGAACACCCGCATGTCGTTGCTGCCCTTGAAGATCGTCGGCTCGATGTAGAAGCCGCCGGTCAGCCCGTCGACCGTGCGGGCCGCGCCGCCGGTGAGTACCTCGGCACCTTCCTTCTTGCCGATATCGATGTAGGACAGGATCTTCTCGAACTGGTCGTTGCTGGCTTGCGCGCCGATCATGGTGGCCTCGTCGAGCGGGTTGCCACTGACGATGGCCTTGGTGCGCTCGACGCAGCGGGCCATGAACTCGTCGTAGATCGACGAGTGGATCAGCGCCCGCGACGGGCAGGTACACACCTCACCCTGGTTCAGCGCGAACATCACGAAGCCCTCGACGGCCTTGTCCAGGAATTCGTCGTCGGCGGCCATGACATCGGGCAGGAAGATGTTGGGACTCTTGCCACCCAACTCCAGCGTCACCGGAATGATGTTCTCGCTCGCGTACTGCATGATCAGCCGCCCCGTGGTGGTCTCACCGGTGAACGCGACCTTGGCCACCCGCGGGCTCGACGCCAGCGGCTTGCCCGCCTCCACACCGAAACCATTGACCACGTTGAGAACTCCCGGAGGCAGCAGATCCGCGATCAGCTCCACCAACTTCATGATCGAGGCCGGCGTCTGCTCGGCGGGCTTGAGCACCACGGCATTGCCGGCCGCGAGCGCGGGCGCCAGCTTCCAGGTGGCCATCAGGATGGGGAAGTTCCACGGGATGATCTGCGCGACGACTCCCAGCGGCTCGTGGAAGTGGTAAGCGATGGTGTCGGCGTCGACCTCGCTGATCCCGCCCTCCTGCGCCCGCAGCACGCCCGCGAAGTAGCGGAAGTGGTCCACCGCCAGCGGCAGGTCGGCGGCAAGGGTCTCGCGGACCGGCTTGCCGTTGTCCCAGGTCTCGGCGACGGCGAGGGCCTCGAGGTTGGCATCGATCCGGTCGGCGATCTTGTTCAGGATGTTGGCGCGCTCGGTGGGGGAGGTCGCACCCCAGGCATCGGCGGCGCGGTGGGCGGCGTCGAGAGCCAGCTCCACATCGGCGGCGGTGGAGCGGGCGATCTCGCAGAACGGCTGTCCGTCCACCGGCGAGGTGTTCTCGAAGTACCTGCCCTCGACGGGCGGGACCCACTTGCCGTCGATGAAGTTGTCGTACCGCTTGGCGTAGCTGACGATGCTGCCTTCGGTGCCCGGCTTGGCGTAGATCATGTGCGGAAGCTCCTCGCTGATTCCAGTGAAGCGTGACGGCCATCACTATCCGTCGCGAGGGTTGATGAAACGTTGAAGCCCGGACCGATCAGGCGCGAAGAGCGCTGTGCAGGCGGGCTGCGGCCACCGCCCGTCGCGCGTCGCGGGTGGGCAGCAGCGCCAGGGCATGCTCGTGCACGGCGATGTCGTCGGGGGCGGCTTCGCCGTAGGTCAGGGCGTGCTCGGCGTCGGGGCTGGCCAGCACGGCGCTTCGCATGGCGACCTCGAGATGGTCGCGCCATTCGTTGATGCCCGGCGTGTCCGAATCCGGCAGCAGCGGACCGTGATACAGCCGGACGGCGGTGTCGAGATCGCCCGCCTCCAGCGCGCGAAGGACGTCGACGGCGTCGCAGGACAGGGCGGTGATGAAGCGGTAGACGCGGCTGGTGATCTCGCCGCCGGTGGCGCGGCGCAGGTACGACATCTCCGATTTGAGGGTGCTCGCGCCGACCGCGCGATCGCCGTAGACGGCGTAGTGCAGGCGTTCGTGGCTGTAGCCGTCGTCGTCGAGGGCGAGCAGGGTGAGGATCTCCAGCTGACGCGGACGCAGCCGGATCGGCAGCCCGTCGCGGATCAGTTTGCCGCGGCCGAGACAGGTCAGCCGCATCCCGGCAGGCGCGGGCACGACCGCGTGCAGTTTGGACTCGATGGCGGTGGCCATCGTCCGCACAGTGGCCATGGCCAGTGGGTGCGAGCGTTTCCAGGTGGTGGACAGGTCGAGCACACCGAGCAAGGTGCCGTCGGCAGCGCGGATCGGCGCGCAGTAGCAGACCCAGCCGTGCAGGGCGGCGACCAGATGCTCGGCCGAGAACACCGTGTGCGGCTGATCGGTGCGCAGCGCCAGCGACAGCGCGTTGGTGCCCATGTGCGCCTCGTCCCAGCGGCCGCCGGGCGCGAAGTTCACCTGTTCGGCGCGCCTGCGCATGACCGGACCGCCGTAGGTCCACAGGATGGTGCCGGAGGCGTCGGTGACCGCGGCGATGTAGCCCGCGTCGTCGGCGATGCTGTGCAGCTGGTCCTCGAGCTCGGTCACCGGCGCGCGCAGCGGCGACTCCGCCCACCGCGGCCCGATGTCGGTCTCGCTCTCCGGCGCGCAGACACGCCCCGGATCCACCGTCCGCAGCGACCGCAACCACGACTGCGCGACCTCGGTCCGTACCGCCGAACTCCGCTCCGGCGCCGCCCCACCCGCAGGGACCCACTGCGCCCACTCCCGCTCCAGCGCGGCGCGGTGTGCCGAGAGCGTCAGCTGCGGTGCCATCTGCGGTTTCGCGTCTTCCTGTTCGATTGCACGACGAAGTTTGCACGATCATATGCCTCACCGCCACATGCTGAGCAGCAGTTCGTGCGCTCCTCGCAGCCCACGACCGCTTCCTACGGTGCACGCCATCGACCGAGGATGTCTATCGTGTCGCGTCGTTGGCCAGTCCTGTGGCGCGGGCATGGAACTCCACGATCGTCTCCGCGTTCGCACCCACCCATCGCAGCAGCCCACGCAGCTGCTCGGCCGCTTCCGCGCCCATGGGGGTCAGCGCGTAGGAGACGCTCGGGGGTGTGGTCGGCTGCACTGTCCGCTCGGCTAGACCGTATTCGGTGAAGGTGCGTAGGTTCTGCGACAGCATCTTCTCGCTGATGCCGCCGATCCGATCGCGCAGTACGTGGAAGCGCAGGGGTCCGTCGCGCAGGGCCACCAGGATCAGGACACCCCATCGGCTGGTGAGCTTGTCGAGGACGGTGCGGGCGGGGCAATCGCTGTCGAATACGTCACTGCCGCTCGTGGGCGAACTCTCCGCTGCCCGGAACCCTACCGCCATGGAATGAGCTTACCTTCAGGTATGCCCTTTCGAATAGTGAGCTCCCTGCCTACGGTCGGCCCGTGATGCGAACGAACAGAATTCTGGTGATCGGTGCTACCGGGCATGTGGGCGGACAGGTCGCCGCACAGCTCACGACAGGGGCGGCGATACGGGCACTCGTCCGTGATCCCGCCGCGGCGTCGCTGCCGTCGAGCGTCGAGGTCGCGCCTGGCGATCTGACGAAGCCGGACACGTTGGCCGCTGCGTTGGACGGGGTGGACGCTGTGTTCCTGACCTGGCCGATGCTCTCGGCCGCCGTGGCGAACTCGGTGGTCGAAGTGATCGCCGCGCGCGCACGCCGGATCGTCCTGTTGTCCTCGGCGGCGGTGCGCGACGACCTCGTCGAGCAGGACAACCCGATCGGCGAGGCGCACGCGATCATCGAGCGACCGATCACCGAGTCCGGGCTGGAATGGACCTTCCTGCGGCCGCACGGTTTCGCGACTCTCACCCTGGAATGGGCGCCGCAGATCCGGGCAGGCGATGTGGTGCGCGGGGCATATGGGGCGGCATCGATGACGCTGCTGCACGAGGCCGATATCGCCGCGGTCGCGGTGCGCGCGCTGACCAGTGACGGGCACGCTGGAGCGCGCTACGAGCTGACCGGGCCCGTGACGCTGAGCAGGGTCGAGCAGGTGGCGGCCATCGGCGCGGCGCTGGGTCGTCGACTCCAATGGCAGGAGATCACGCCCGCGCAGGCCAAGGCGGAGATGCACTGGATCGCATCGGAATACGCCGACGTCATCCTTTCCGGTCTGGCCGGCATGGTTGACGCGCCCGGGCAGCCGACATCGACGGTGCAGGACATCACGGGAACATCCGGACGCACCTACGCGCAGTGGGTGGCCGACCACATCGCGGACTTCAGCTGACCGGTGAGGTGGCAGAGGACGACTGCTGGTGGATCCACCTGCAACCCTCGCTTCGTGGAGCGGTCGATCAGCGCCGCGGGCGCACTTGACCGGGGTCAGGCGCCAATAACGAATGACCGGTCAGTCATCATTCACGATCGCACTGTTGACCAGCGAACGCGAGTTGTCGAGGATCTTGTTCGACCTGTGGACGGTGGGGCGCGAGCGAGGCGGCGAGAAGCCCATGGACATGGCGGTCGTTTACGCGCGGAACCGGTCGGCGATCACGACCCTGCTCAGCCGACGGTGAATTGCGGGCGGGGCTCGGCGAGCCGCACGCAACAGTGGTGGTGGGCGCGATCGAAGGGTGTCTGCCGCAGTGGCTGGTCGATCCAGCGCTCCCGGTGCCCGACCTCGCCGACACGATCGTCGACATGTGTCTCAATGGCCTTAAACCGCAGGAGGATTCGTGAGTACTATCCATGCGCTGCGACGCTTGGACGCGAACATGATCGCCCCCGAGGCGACCTCCGCCGACCGGCTGTTCGGTTACGCCGCGGGGGGTCGTCGGCGCGATCTTCGCGGTTGTCGCAGGCGCGTGTTCGGGTTGGAGCCCGTGGGCGCTGCTCGTGGTCGGTTCGATCGGATTCGATCTGTTCGGCGGGGCGACTGTGAACGCGATGGATGCGGCCAAACGCTGGTGGCACCGTCCCGGCCAGACACCGCGGCACCATGTGGTTTTCGTCGCCGTTCATGTGCAACCGTTCCTGGTGGCCTGGGTAGTCCCGGGTTTCGGCTGGTGGACGGCGCTGGCCACCTACCTGACGGCCCTGGCTGCGGCTGTCGTCGTGCTGGTCGCGCCCGCCTCGGCGCGGCGACCGATGGGATTCGCCCTGACCACCGTTGCCCTGGCGGTGATTCTGGCCGTCGCGCACGTCCCCGCGGCGATTGCCTGGTTTGTGCCGGTTCTGTTGATCAAACCGCTGCTGGCGCACCTGCAGGCCGAAGACGCGGCCGAGCGGTTTCGTGGAGGGCTCGAGGCTCGATAAGGCGTCATGGATCGTGCACCCGGGGCGAGGACAGCCGAGATGTCGCCGGGGTCAGCGGCGAGGTGATCGGCAAGTTTGCGGTCGCCTTCGGTGATCGAGCGTTGCGGCAGGCTCGTGCCATCGCGGGGTTGGACGGCTTCGGCTCCTTCCGTCCGCACGTGTCGTGGGTGATGAGTGGGGTGCTCTTGGGGTGTCTGACATTTCGCCGGGCTGTGTCGTCGTTCTGGTGAGGTAGTCGAAACCCGATGGTCTGCTGGCTACCGAACCGCAACGCAACCCGGGACCTCACGTTTGCCGAGTCACCCAGGCATATCGGAAGTCCCCGCAAGTGAGGAGAAGACATGTCGCACCCGAAATCTTCGGCCAGGAAGATTGCCACCGCTGCCATCGGAGCCCTGCTCGTCGGTGGTGGGCTCAGCGCCTGCGGCGCGGACAGTGACGAAACGGCCGGGCTGAAGCAGCGGGTCGAGATCATCGAGGCGGCGGCCCTGACAGAGCAACTCACGGTCACCGACCTCGACAAGCCCGGTGCGAGTCTCGGTGACATGACCGTCTACTCGGGCAGTATCCAGCAAGACGGTCGCGAGATCGGGCACGGGGGTGGAGCATGCCAGAACGTCCATATCGAGGGTGACGCGATCACCATGCAATGTGTGCTCACCGCACAGCTCGAACGGGGATCGCTGACCATGCAGGCGGTGTGGGTCCAGGACGCGAGCCCGCTCGATATGGCGATTACCGGTGGTACCGGCGAATACGGTGGCGCGACCGGCACCGCTCGGTTCTGGGAAATCGGGACGCCGCAGGAGCGGATGCGCGCCGAGGTCGTTCTGTTCACGCAGGAGTGACCGGCCGGCGGGACGCGCGGGCTCGGGTATGGCCTTCAGGCGGGGGATGGCCGCGTAGGTCCCTGGCTCGACGCGCCGAGGAGCGCGTAGACCGCGGCCCGGATGCGGTCGGCGACGGCGTCGACGGAGATGACGTCGAACTTGCCGTCGAGGTGCAGGAAGCGAGGCCGTGCACCAGTGCCCAGACGGCGTGGGCCATCGCATCCGGGTCGGCCGTGGGAAACGCCTGCCGCACAATCGATTTGACGCATTCGTGGATCGCGGTGGTCGCTGCCACACGTTCGGACTCGTTGGATCGCAGGGCTCGGCGAACATCACCCGGAACAGGCCGGGGCGGGCGAGTGCGAACTGGACGTAAGCGATGGCGATCGCGGCGAGATCCTCGGCGGTGATCGGCCTGGGATGCGCCGCGGCCAGGCGGGCTGCCAGGTCGCGGTAGCCCACCGCGGCGACGGCGGACAGCAGCGCATCGCGATCGGCGAAATGACGGCACGGCGCGGCAAGTGGACACGCCCGCACGCCTGGCGGCGGCGCGCAATGGGATCAATCAAACGTTACAGTGATTTGACTAACGCAACCACTGTTGTAACAACAACTTTCGGTGACCCGACAAACCGGGCATGACTCTCAATCGCAAGCAGCTGCAACAGTTTTCGGCTCGCGCCGGTGTCGTCGCTGCGGTAGCCGCCGCCGGGGTTGTCGGGCTCGCAGCCCCGTCCACCGCCATTCCGCACAACCCTGACTTTCCGTTCACGCCGACCCTGACGCGCCTGATTCCGACCGACTGCTCCGCGATCATCGACGCCGCCGCCGTGCGGCAGGAGAAGCCCGGCACGTTCGGCGTGCGGGTGAAGGTCACCCAGACCGGGGAGAGCTGTGCCGACTGGAAGGTCGCCGTGCGCTTCAAGAACCTGGATACCGGATACGCGGATGGGCAGCAGCACCCCGTCGTGAACGGTGTCGTCCAACATACGGTGGACGGCGTCATCGTCGGTTTCGGCACGGCGCCGGGCCTGGGCCGGGTGGAGGCTCGGATCGTCGCGCTGGACTCGAAAGACAGGGAGATGGAGCAGATCTCGGGTACGGCGACGTTCACTCTGAGCTGAGCGCGGGTGCCGGTGTCCAGTGCTCGCTGGACACGGCACACTCGGCGCACTCAGGGGCCACTACGATTTCGCGAGCCCGCGCTGGTGTCCGGGTAGCGATCCGGCGCGTTGTTCGCCGATGGTGGGCAGTCGAAAGCCCACTGCCGCACCGCCTTCGGGATGGTTGTCGACATGGACCGTGCCGCCGTGGGCGGTGACGATGTCGTGGACGATGGCCAGGCCGAGGCCGGAACCGGGGGTGGATCGGGTGCGGTCGGCTCGATAGAAGCGGCCGAAGACGGCGTCGCGATCGGTCGCCGCGATACCGCGCCCGTGGTCGCGCACGGTGAGATTCGTTGCGCGCACGGTGATCTCGACGGGGGCGTCCGGCGGACTGAACTTCAGGGCGTTGTCGATGAGATTGTCGACGCAGCGGGCCAGTGCGTGCGGGCGGGCCATGACCGGTTCCGGGTTCTCGACGGCCACGGTGATGGAACGTCCGGTGCAGCGGCGGAATCGGTGCGCGCACTCGTGCGGTGAGCACCAGGATCGGCAACCGGTTGCCGCGCCGTCGCAGCACCCGGCACAGCGAGAGCCCGTCCAGCTCCGGCATGACCACATCCACCACCACCAGATCCGGCTGCCGAGTCTCCAGGACGGCGAGTGCCGCACTGCCGTCCTCGGCCTGGAGCACCCCGTAGCCCTCGAACCGCAACAGCTGGTCGAGGGTGCTGCGCGTCCGGCGACCAGAGGGTCGGGTAGTCGTTGCAGGCCACGGTGACGTAGAGGTCGATGTTCTCCGTGACCGGCGAGGCGGCGGCACGGGCGGCGAAGGCGCGCAGCGGTGCGTCGTCACCGCGGACGGCCGCGCGCAGGGCGGCGGGCACCGTACCGAGCACAGGGTCGGGATCGGCGCCCACACCGGAGGTGGCGGCCTCGAACAGGAGACTGCCGAACTTGTCCTCGGTCAAAGTGAAGGGGCGCTCACCGTCCACGGGCAGGGGATCGGTGCGCAGGCGGGCGTTCACCGCGCGCAGGTCCGCGACGGTCGCCTCGCCGTCACAGGCGCCGCTGCGATCGCAGATGCGTTGCAGGGCAAGCGAAACCGCCTCGGCATTGGGGCGGTTGAGGGTGTCGAAGTCGTGCGGGTACGCGCCGGAAAGGACCATGGAGTGCACACTGTCGGGATGGCGCTGAGCGTAGATCGGGAGCAGGTAGGTGCCGTAGGACATGCCGTAGAGCACCACCTTCGGGATGCCGAGTTCGGTTCGCACGGCATCGAAATCGTCCACCGTCGCGGCTGAGGTGTAGCCCGCCGCCCGCGGTCCGAGGAGTTCGCCGCAGCGGGTTACGGTTCGGCGCTGCTGGTCTCGGGGCAGGGTCAGGAAATCCTGATCGGGGACGCCGCAATCCAGTGGAGTCGACAGGCCCGTGCCGCGCGGGTCGATGAGGAGCAGGTCGTGGTCGGCGAGCAGGCCGCCGTCGACCGCCGCCATGGCCATATCGATGTGCTCGATGAGGGGAACGCCGGGTCCGCCCGGATTCGGCAGGATGGTGCCTGCCGCCGGCGCGTCGCGATCGGCGCGGCGAACCAGAGCGTAGGCGACCTGCACATCACCCAGTTCTGGCTTGCCAGTGACCAATTCGCGGTCCACCGTCCCGCACTCGATGACGTGCCCCTCCGACGGTGGGGCACCACGCCGGTGCGCTCCGCGACGTCTGCGCGCCGCCGCACGCGGTGAGCGCACCGCCCGCCACCAATGCCGCCGCGACGGCTGCCAGCACCCTTCTACGCATCCCTTGCACACCTTTCGCCAGCGTGCCTCCCGGCGAGGCACGCCAGCGATCCTCGGCGCCCGAAGTCAGACATTCGAGAGAGGAACGGCAAAGCGATGTGAGAATTCGCTGCCGGGAGAGTGCACCGGAATCCACGAGCCGACATCCGCGGCGACAGCTTTCGCCCACCGCGGCGTCCCACCGCACAGACCGCGAAGCCAGAACGGTTCGTAGATGAAACTCCAGCCGAAGACTTACTGGTCCCGGCCGAACGCGGCGACGCTCAAAGCTCGGGACTTGACCACCGGCCCGAGCGCGCCACGCGGGGATGCGGCCGTCTACTGCTTACCTTGGTCCGCCCCGTCAGGTAAGGCGCCGTCGTTTTGTCGGGTATGTCGGATGCCTCGCCATCCCAGCGGCAGTTGGACGCGGCCCGCTCGGATGTCGCCGATGAGTTGCGCGTAGCCGTCGCGGACCTCGCCGAGGTGGACCCACGCCGAGTGCCGAAGCTCCTCGCAGTCGGTGTGCAGCACCGTCCACCACGCCTCGGCGTAGGTCTTCGCGACATGGCTGATCACCTCACCGAAGGTGTGGGTGTGGCGGCGCGCGCACCGGCTGTGGCGGACGTAGAACGCCGCCCAAGAGTTGATCTTGTCGATGACCTGCGCGATATCCGCGTGCAGGGCCGACTCGGTGACGTCGGGTGTGCGCCGCCGAGGATTCAAAGCCGTCGAAATCAGGGCGGCGTGCAGATCGCCGAGTTCCCTTGCCCACGCGACCAGCGGCAACGGCTCGGCGAGACGACCGCCGATCGCGGCCAAGAGCTGCTCCGGCGACAGCAGGGATCCCGCGTCTGTCGCCGGATCTTCCGCCGCCTCGACCATGCCCGCGTCCACGGGGCTCACTCGTCCATCGCGAACCGACGCTTCGGACAGGCGGACTTTCCCTGGGTTGCCCGCTCGAACGCAGAGACAGAGGGGCGGTGGATGGTGACCACCCGGCGGCGACGGTTCAGGGCGCGGGGTGACCATGGGCTACAGCTGGTGACGACGGTGCAGTCGCCGCCTGGGTGGGGTACACGCATGGTTGGTTGCTCGAAGGTAGATCGATTATTGATGCGGCGAGTGCGCCGCTGTGACTCGGCGCATAATGCTAATGCTGACTGCGCACTCAGTCAACGCCGGGTCGGGCGTCACCCAGGCGCTGGAGTGTGCGGGAAAATCGGACGAGGAGGGGTGGTATCGGTGGGCAAGCGTGCGGCGGAGCCGGGCAAGTCGGGTGCGATTCTCGATATCTTCACGCGCCACGTTGCCGAGAAGGGCTACGACGGGACCAGCTTCAGTGACGTCGCCAGTGAGTTGGGCATCTCGCAGGGCTTGATCGTGCATCATTACGGCACGAAAGCGCGCTTGCTGGACGCCCTGCATGTCTCCTATATGCGGCGGAGGATCGAGGAGGCAGAGCACATCGTGGCGGCGTTTTCCACGCCGACCGAACGGCTAGCCGCGCTGTTGCACGCGTCCATGCTGTACCAGGTGCACGATCGAAATCGCACCGTCGCATTCCAGCGCGAAGTCGCGCGGTTCGCGCAGCAGGATGAGAATTCCGAGGGACGCAAGCTGCGCAGGCACTACATCGGAATCCTGCACGGCCTGCTCGACGCGGGTATCGCCGCGGGCGAATTCCGGCCCGTCGAGATCAGTATCCGGAGCCTGCTCATCTTCGGCGCCGCGCAATGGGCGTGGACGTGGTTCGAACCGGAAGGGCGCAGCTCTGCCGAGCAGGTCGGTGCCGAAATGGTCGATCTCACGCTCGGCTCTCTGTTGGTCGACCGGACGTCGTTGCCGCGTCTCAGCGATCCCGACGGCCCGCTTGTCGCCGCGGTAATCGAGATCATCAGCGCGGCGGAAGGGACGCCGAACGAACTACCGGACGCCTGACGCGCTCGGTAGGCGAGGGACGATTATCGAGACCGGTCCGCCGATCGATCGCTCGGGTCAGCGGCCGGTCCCGTGCGGAAGTCGATTGGTTCGTCCAAGCATGTACGGGGGAGCCAGGTTGAAGCGGCGGCAATCGCCGCAGCGCCGCGACATGGCGCCGGCGGTGCCCGTGTGGTGCAGGACGGCCTGGGTCGGGACGACCTCGAGCGTGAAGTCGTCGTCCAGCGCGGCGTGACCGTCGATGATCAGTACGTGGCCGGTCGGCGTGGCCGGTGGCCAGAGCAGGGTCACCGCCGGGTTGGCGGTGATATTGCGGCAGGTGACCGGTCCGGGCGCGGGTATGCGGAATCGGTTGGTGTCCAGGACGGGGTGGTGGGGTGTGGTGTGCGGCCCCAGGTCGCCGATGCTGACGAGAAAGGCGAGGTCGTATCCGCCGATGATGTCGACCAGTTCTGGCGGGAGGTCCTGCGCGCTCATTCCCCAAGCGTAGGCGAATCCAAGGGCTTATCAAGCTGGTTTCACCGTGGATGAGGTCTTGTCGCGGGACCATTCCCGAATGTGCGGTTATCCGACGCCGAGCGTGACTTCGGTCGACTTGATGAGGACCTTGACGTTGGTCCCTTCGGTCAGGCCGAGGTCTTCGGCGGCGTCGCGGGTGATCGAGGAGGTGATCTCGTCACCGCCGGCGAGGCGCACACGGACCACGGCCATCGCTTCGCCTCGGGTTACCGAGACCACTGTTCCGTCGAGTTGGTTTCGGGTGCTCAGTCGCATGGCGCCGACGATACGCCCGCGCTATGGGACCAGCCGGTAGCGTCGAGGCGGTCCGGCGAGTTCAGCGTCACCCGTACCGACGCCGCAGTGGGAGCACACGTCCGCACCGACATCCGGGCGCGGGCTGTGCGCGGCTCACGCCGGGTACGACCGTGTTTCGGTGGCCTTGACCGCTGCCCAGAGTCGCTGGCCGGGGTGCAGGCGCAGCTGGGCGACGGTGGCCGGTGTGATGTCGGCGAGGACCGGTGGTGTGCCGTCGAGCCGGACTCGGGTGGTGTGCGCGTGTTGTTCGATTCCGGTGATCGTGACCGGCCAGCTGTTGCGTGGGCTGCCCACCGGCTGGTCCGGATGCAGTCCGACCGCGTGGGGCGCGAACGCGACGTAGACCGGCCCGTCGGTGGGTTCCACGATGGTGAGGGTTCCGCCGCCGTCGAGCTCGACGCGAGTGCCGCGGGCGGTGCCGCGATAGAGGTTCAGCCCCATCAAGTGGGCGACGTAGTCCGAGCGCGGCCGGGCCGCGACTTCCGCGGGTGCGCCCTGCTGCACGATCGCACCGTCTTCGAGGATGACCAGCCGATCGGCGAGCACCATGGCGTCGAGCGGGTCGTGGGTGACGAGGACGGTGTGGCCCGGGTAGTCGCGCAGATGGTGAGCCAGATCCGAACGCACGTGCAGTCTGGTGCTGGCGTCCAGCGCGGCCAACGGTTCGTCGAGCAGCAGCAGCTGCGGTTCGGTCACCAGCGCCCTGGCCAGCGCCACCCGCTGAGCCTGACCACCCGAGAGCGCGCGCGGCCTGCGCTGTCCGATGTCGGTCAAACCGACACGGGCGAGCCATTTTTCGGCGCGTTCCCGAGCGGGCGCGCGGCGCATGCCTCGGGCTCTGAGTCCGAAGGCGATGTTGTCCAGCGCCGAGAGGTGCGCGAACAGCAGATAGTCCTGGAAGACCACGCCGACCTCGCGGCGTTCGGCGGGCACGAACACCGACGGCGGTGCGTCCCAGGTGTGGTCGTCGAGCCGGATGTGCCCGCCGGTGAGCGCGATCAATCCCGCAAGTGCTCGCAGCGCGGTCGTCTTGCCCGCCCCGTTGGGTCCCAGCAGCGCGACGACCTCACCCGGTTCGACACGCAATGGCAACTCGAGGTCGAAAGATCCTCTGCTGACCCGCAATTCCGCTGTCAGCGTCATACCGCACCCCGAATCCAGCGTTCCCGCAATGCGACGAGCACGGCCACCGACACGAGCAGCAGCACCAGGCTGAGCACGATCGCGGCATCCGGATCGGACTCGAGCGCGAGGTAGACCGCCAGCGGCATCGTGGTCGTGCGGCCGGGAAAGTTCCCCGCGAAGGTGATCGTCGCGCCGAACTCGCCAAGTGCGCGCGCCCAGCACAACACCGCGCCCGCGACCACCCCCGGCAGCACCGAGGGCAGGGTGACGCGGCGGAACGTGTACCAGCCGGTGGCGCCGAGGGTGGCGGCCGCTTCCTCGTATCGCGTGTCGGCCGCGCGCAACGCACCCTCGACCGAGATCACCAGGAAGGGCATGGCAACGAACGCTTCGGCGACGATCACGCCCGCGGTGGTGAACGGCAAGGAGACGCCGAACCATTCGTAGAGGTAGCGGCCGATCAGCCCGCGCCGACCCAACACCAGCAGCAGCGCGACGCCGCCGACCACGGGCGGCAAGACCAGCGGCACGGTGACCAGCGCGCGGATCAGACCGCGCCCCGGCAGTTCCGCGCGCGCGAGCAGCCACGCGAGCGGAATGCCGAACACGAGGCAGATCACCGTGGCCGCGGACGCGCACACCAACGAAAGCCGCAGTGCCTGACCGACTTCGGCGCTGAAGAGCCGGCTCGGCATGGTAGCCCACGGCGCACGGACCAGCAGCCCGATCAGCGGGACGACCAGGAACGCCAACCCGCAGACGGCGGGCAGCACCAGCGCGAGCGGTCGTCGCCCGCGCGCCGCCCGCCGCCGCGAGGGCGCGATCACGGGGTGTCGAATCCCGCCGAATCGAAGACCTGCTCGGCTTGGTCGGAGGTCACGAATTCGACGAACGCCGCCGCGGCCGCCGCGTTCGGCGCGTGCGCCAGCGGGGCGACGGGGTAGTCGTTGACCGCCTTGGTCGACTCAGGGAAGTCGATGCCCTCGACCTTGTCCCCGGCCGCCTTGACGTCGGTGCGATACACCAGGGCCGCGTCGACCTCACCGAGGGTGACCTTCGTCAGTACCGCTTTCACGTCCTGCTCGCGAGTATCGGGTTGCGGGGTGATCCCCGCGGCCTCGAACACCGTCTTGGCCGCGGCGCCGCACGGCACCTGCTCGGCGCACAGGGCGAGCTTGGGCTCGGTCTTGCCGAAATCGGCCAATCCGGTGATCTTTCCCGGGTTGCCCTTCGGGACCGCGATCTCGAGCCGGTTGCGCACGAAGGTGACCGGTTCGACGGTGACCTCGCCCTTGTCGCGGACCTGCTGCATGTTCTTGGGCGCCGCCGAGGCGAAGACGTCGGCCGGAGCGCCCTGGTTGATCTGTTCGGCCAGTGCGGAACTCGCGCCGAAACTGTAGACAACCTTGACGCCGGGGTGCGCGGCCTCGAACCGCTTACCGAGTTCGGTGAACGTCTCGGTCAACGACGCCGCGGCGAACACGGTCACCGTGCCCGAGATCTGCTGGCTTCCAGCGGGTTCGGACTTGTCGTCGGAACCGCATGCTGCGACGCTCATCGTGGCCAGCACGGCCACCGCCCCGACAGCCGATCTGCGAATCATCCTCATCCTCATCAACTTTCCGGTATCTCCACCACGACATGCGTGGACTTCACCGATGCGACAGCGACGCTGCCGACTTCCAACCCGAGTTCGTCCACCGACTCCCTGCTCAGCAGCGACACCAGCCGAAACGGTCCGGCCTGCATCTCCACCTGCGCCATCACGGTGTCCTTCACCACCCGGGTCACGATTCCGCGCATGCGATTGCGGGCCGACGCGGCGATGGTCACGCCAGGCGCGGGCGCCTCGGCGCTGGTCTGTAGGAACTGGGCCAGTTCGCGACCGCTGACGCCCTTGCGGCCGTTGTCCAGCTGAATCGCCTGAAGCCGGCCCTGATCGATCCAGCGGCGCACGGTGTCATCGCTGACTCCCAGGAGCGCGGCCACTTCACTGATCCGTAGATTCGACACAGGACCCATCCTATTTCCGCATTCGCGGATGCGATAGCCTCGCCCACCCGCAAGCACTCCGGCAACACCGGGACAACGAGTCACGCCTTTACCCGGCCGCGGGCACAGATCTCGTCACCGGTCATCACCACCTCGGCGCGCACCGGCCCGCGAACCACACCACCCGGCACCTCGGCAGGCGGCGGCCGACACCACCGCACCATTCACCCGGGTTCCCGCCCGCGCCAGGACATCGCCGGGGTCCAGACACCTGTCATCCCATCTACTCGAATACCGGCCCTTCCGGGTGATAGATACTTGTCTGCGGAGATGTCACGGGGCTTTCACCGCAATTGCTCCATCGTCACAGAATGCTCACCTCGGGGGAGTGAAAGCGGTGCGATGGGCCGCGCGGGTGAGCCTCGGTCGCTATGGCAAAGCGCGCACCGGCTCGGCGCCGTCCCGGGCGGTGAAGGCCATGCCGCGGAACCGGCCGGCCGTCCGCGACGGATGTTGACGCATGGTTTGCCCGGGTCGCCCCCGAAGCGCGCGGCCGTCGGCGAGAAGGACACCCGGCGGGCGGCCTCCCGGCTGGGTGCCCGGAAAGGTGGGCGTGCATGTCACCGCCCGGCATCTCTCCGGTCTTCGTGCCAGATGACCGGAGAGGTGCTTTCGTGGTATGCGCCCGCGAGTACCACCTAGTGGACGGAATCCCCGGCGAGCCAGATACGTCCGATGCCGAAGGTGCCGACCAGGGACAGCCGCACGCGCCAGGCGTTCCCGACGATGACTATGCAGTCGAAGTCGATGGCCGCGGCGGCTGCGGCATCGACGTCCACGTGTCGATCGAACGGTCCGATTCCCGGTGCCGACTCGATCTCAACGGTATGGCGCTATAACCGATCTCAGCTGGCGGCCTGGCGCAATGCCCAGGCTCTCGTCCAATAGATCCCGGTACACATCGTATTGGCGCACAGCCTCGGATACGTTGCCCTCATCGAGATGAGCTTCGATCAGGGCACATTGCGTCGTTTCGCGGAGCGGCTCGAGGGCCACGGCGATAAGGCCTGCCTCGATCGCCGGCTCATAGAGTCCCAGCGCCGTCAACCGTTTACAGAGTGCCTCGAGGCCATGCAGCCGCAATTGCCGTAGCCGCTCACGCTCGAGCAGGACCCAGTCGTCATCCCATCCAGGCAACAGTTCTTTGGACAGCGTCTCCGCGGTCACTTTCGGAGCCTCCAGCGCCTGCGGATCGGCGATGAGCTGTCGAGTCGCACCGGTGAGTTCGACTACGTCGATCTGTACGTTGCCCCCGATTCTGAGATAGGGCCCATCCGAAACGACCAGAGACCGCTCCAGTTTCCGAAGCCGCCACAGCACCGTACGCAAGTTTGCGGCTGCCCGGTTTTCGACACTGTTCATCCACAGCGTGTAGGCCACGGTTGATCGGCGTAGATGGCGATTGTGCAGCGCAAGGAAAGCCAGCAGCCTTTGTGCGGCAACGGAGAGCGGGATGGCGACACCGCCACAACGCAACTCGAGGCCACCGAGCAGGCCCAGCCGCGCCGGTGGCATATCCGGTGGTTGCGCACGCGCATAGGCTCCGTATGACGTCATCAGAACCTCAGTCGATATCAGCGTCGTTCCGCACGCTTCGGCGGCAGATACACCTACTTGATTCGACACCCGATTCGGCTTTTTGACAAGACGGTCCCACCGATACAAGGCGCAAAGTCACTGAGCCAGTTTGGCTTCGGCCAGTCGGATCACCCATTGTCGAACGACGTCCAGTATGTCATCAACCCCCGTAGCGTACTCACAGTCTGCAATCCTTGTTTCAACCGAACTCCATCCGAGGAAACGTGCTATCAGCCTGACATCGTCGTTCTCACGATGACACCAGACGCGGATCAGCATGATGCCTGACGGATCAGGAGAAGCCCCCAGTTCGTCCGCATTGCCCATGCGAGGACTTTGGTCTGTACGAATCACCTGTCCGTCACGCAGGCGTCACAACCAGAATCAGGGCTGGGCTTTAACTGCCGAGTGACGTAGCAGCAGACAGCACTTCGACGCAAACAAGGACGGGGCCGAGACGTTGGTAAGCCACTGTTGTCCCAAGGGCGGAGCTGAGGGTGTTCCCGTGCGGGCACGCGCATCGAGGCGCAGCTCAATGTGGGTCCCTCAACGCCATCGGCTTCGAATGACCTACAACCCGGCGGGAGATCGCCATGACCATCACGACCGATGGACAACCGAATCAGGAGGCGTTGTCCACGCCTTTCGCAGGCGTCCCAACCGAGCAAGAGGCCACGGAGGGCGTCGCCCGGCAAACCCCCGATCTGGAATCACCCTTCGCATCGCTGCTCGCCGAAGCCCCTGACTCGGAGAGCGAGGAGATCGCCGAGTTCCTCGAATCGCTCGAAGACGAGGACTTTGCCGACGCATTGGAGCAGCTGATCGACGAGGCCGCATTGCAACACCTCGCCGAACAGGGGGCTTGGTCCGGAGAGCTCAGCGAGGCCGAGTCCTTCGCAGCGCTCGAGAGTTGGATCGAGCCGCTGGCGGAGACATCCGAGCGAGCGATCGACACGTTCGCCGAGGCGCTCGAGGCTGCGCATCCTGAGTCGCTGAGCACCGCCGAATTGGATCAACTGCTCGAGCGACTCGGTGAGACGCCCACACTCGAGCAGGAAAGCTTCGACCAGTTCCTCGGCGGGATCATCAGGAAGGTCAAAAAGTTCGCACGAAAGGCTGTCAGAGCCGCGGGAAAACTCGCAGGAAAGGCTATCAAAGCCGTTGGCAAGCTCATCCCGATCGGACCCCTGCTGAAGCGGCTCGCGAAACTTGTCCGGCCTTTGCTCAAGCGGGTTCTCCGCACAGCGATTGGGCGGTTACCCATGTCCGTTCGTCCGCTCGCCAAAACACTCGCGGCACGGCTCGGACTCGGTGAGGCAGAGCAGCAGGCCGATGGCGCCACGACACTTGCCGAAGATTTCGACGTCGAGGTCGCCGCACTGCTGTTCGCGCCCGAGGCGTTCGAGGAGGAGCTGGAAGCGGTCCCGGAGGGGGAGGAGGAAGAGGAAGCACGCGACGCAATCGGTGAACTCGACGCTGGTCGTGCCCGGCTCGCCCAGCAGCTCGCCGAGTTGCCTGCCGACGCGACACCGACAGCCGAGATTCAGCAGTTCATCCCCCTCGTACTCGCCGTGCGGCCGCTGATCAAGCTCGGCATCTCGATCATCGGTCGTGACAAGGTGGTCCGGTTCCTCGCAGCTCGGGTTGCCGGACTCATCAAGGGTCTGGTGGGGGCCCAGGGCGCGCGGCTGCTATCTCCTCCACTGGTCGATGCCGGGCTCAGGATATTCGGCTTCGAAGGGCCCGAGGGTCAGGAGAATCTGTCCGGTGAGGCCCTTGCCTCCACCGTCGAGGGGACAGTCCTCCGGACACTGGACATGTTGCCCCCTGAGGCATTCGAGGACGAGTTGCAGGTCGACGCCGCGGTGCAGACGGCTTTCGCCGAGGCAGCGGGCGCGTATCTACCCGACCAGCTGCTCCGCGAGGATCTGGCGGAGCGAGAAACCGCCGGCGAAGGCGGTGTCTGGGTGCTGTTGCCGCGCGCTACCCGCCCGCGATACCGGTTCCGGAAGTTCACCCGCGTGTACGCGGTACCACTCACTCGCCAGATGGCGCGACGAGTCCCATGGTGGGATGGTGGATCGCTGGAGGATCACCTGCTCGACCGTGGCGTCGAACGGTGGCCGGTGCAGACGGAGATCGACCTCTACGAGGCCCTGCCTGGTACCCAGATCGGGCACTTCACCCAAGACGAAACACTGCCGACAGGCGAGCGTCCGAGCAGCGACGAATTCCAGCCGCTGACACCTGACATCGCGGGCCAACTGTTGCGCGAACCGGCTCTTGGAAAAAGCCTGCCCGCCCGGGTATCTCCGCTTGGTAGACCGCGACCGACCGCCGGAAGCCGGTACTTCAGGATCCGTTCGACGGGGCTGCCTCGTTCGCGTGGGCCACGGATGCGGCGACGCCGCGTGCTGGTCCAGCTCAGCCTGCTGCGGCGACAGCTGACGGTCACCTTCCGCCTCAGTGAACGACAAGCACAACAGCTGTTGACGCGCCTTCAGCCCGCGGCTCGCGGTGCACGACGTGATCTGCCCACCGTGCTATCGGCCCTGCGAAAACGATTTGTTCCGCGGCTTTCCGGAATATTGGTGCATAGACTGATGCGGCGCGGCTTGATGCGGGACGCAGCCGCCGCGGGCCAAGCTGCCGACCGCATCGGCGCTTCCGTTACCGCCGCACTGTCTCAGTTCCTCACCGAGGGGGCCGCCCAACTCGCGGCCGCGGTGCAGGATCCGGCAAACGGCGTCTCGATCAGCGTGACCTTCTCCGGAGTTACCAAGGACGCTCTGCAGGGCAGCTTGCCGCCAGGGAAAGTCACCGTCACACCCGGTTGGCGTAGCCGTGATTGACCTGGTGAAGCTCGAGCGTACGACGCTCGAAAGCGAGATTCGTCATTGGAGGTGTGCCGCCGAGGCGCTGGCCGACCTCGATATGGTCGCCGCGCCGTCTGCCTGGGTGGCGCTCGAGTCCTACCTCGGCCTTCGCCTGCGCGACAGTCTCCGGAACGTGGCCCTCGCCTGCGCGGCTCTAGCCACCCAGACCGGAGTCGCGCTGTCGCTCGCGACGGACGAAGAAGGGCTTGCCGCCGTCCGGCGCGCCGTCGGGACATTGCGGCGCCGCTACGTGCAGGCCGAAACCGTGATCGATTTCTATGCCGACGCCATCAACACGCGGACCAATCCGCGAATCGGTGCCTTGCTGCGCGGGCTCGACGCCCTCGCGGTGGACAGCATGGACCGCGTGCTCGGTCAGTTGGGTATCGGCGTTCCCCCGGTTCTCTGCTATCTCGACAAGGGCCTCGGCGCGTCGATTCTGCGTGCCAACGTCCGTTTGTGGGACGCGTCACTATCCCCTGTCGCGGCAATCAAGATCACCCATCACAACCTGCGTCAGCCGACGTCGCTTGTTCACGAGACGGGCCATCAGGTGGCCCATCTGATCGGCTGGGTACCGGAACTCGGCGACGCGATGTACGCGAAGCTGCGTCCGGCCAGTGAGTTGATGGCCGAAACGTGGCGGGGATGGGCGAGCGAGGTGGCAGCCGATGTGTACGCCTTCGCGCTGCTCGGCTACGCACCGCTGCCTGCGCTGGCCAATGTGGTCGGCGGACCGACGCGGGCTGTGTTTCGGATGCAGTTCGGCGATCCGCACCCTTTCGGCTGGATTCGAGTTCAGCTCGGAGTTGCCTTGTGCCGCAGCTGGTTCGGATCGGGTCCGTGGGACGACCTCGGAAGGGTTTGGGCCGCACGGCATCCGCTGGAGGACGCGCCGGTGGAAGCGGCGGCCGTTGCCCGCGGCACGATGTCTCACCTCCCGGAACTCGTCGATGTTTGCACTCGAATACCTATGCGCGCCTTCGGCGGTCGTTCACTATCCGCCCTGGTCGATCCGCGTCGAGTGGCGCCCGCCGACCTGCATCGACTGGCTCAGCGGAGCGGGCGCTCGCTGCACAGCTCCAGCTATTTGCAGCGCCTGGAGGCCATGCGGATTCTGGCGTGGACCGTGCTGCGCGATCAGTCGATGTCTCCGACCGCGCTGGCCGGGACGTCGCCGACCGATATCCAGGATTGGCTGCGCCGGGTCGGTGGCCCGCAGGGCATGGCGGCGTGACGGCGCGAAGTTGCCAGGGGAATCGCGAGAGGACAACGGACATGAACACAGACTCGAGCAACGGACAGGACTATCTCATCCAGCAATTGACCGACGCGTTGAAAGCGCAAACGAAGGCGCTCTTGACCATCGGCGGTGCGCAGCCTCCGATGACGCGGGATCAGGCGAGAGTCGAGCTTCGTTTTCGTGCCCTGCTCAATGCTCTAGGTGGCTTCGAACGCCGCCCCCAGCTCGCGGATGTCGCGCTGATGCCGCCACCAACCCTCATCGTCGCTTCCAACAATACGTTTTATCTTCTGGTCAGGGAGGCAAGCGTGCCAGAAAACGCACATTCGGTAATGGTGACGTATCGCGAGGACAAGGAGATAAAAGAAAAGCGTCACCCATTAGCAAATCGTTCAAATGGGCAGTTCATCGTGCCGAACGTCGGTGATGTGATCAACGTGCAGGTCGACGACATCGATCAGAAACCGCTCCGCTTCGGAATACCATTTCGTAAATCCCAGTCCGGGGTGACCACTGAACCTGCCAGATACGAGTCCGACAACACCCCTCAGGAGTGATCCGACATGTTTCGCCTACTCGCTCAGTTGAGTGTGAATCCAAGTTTGGCGTTTCCTCCTCCTGCCGGGCCCGCCGACGCAGAGTATGTCTTCGGCATCCATCCGCTACAACTAAGTCGCTGGCTAGAGGAGATATGGGGGAGCGGTGGCCTTGCGGCGTGGGGGTTACCGCCGCCGCTCGCGCCGCTCGGTACCGCGGATGTCGATCGCAGATTGCAGCTGCCGCAAGCTCTCCTCGACGATCTGCGCTCCGGAATCGGTCCGGGCCCCGGTGCTGTGCCACCTGGTCCTGTGCCACCCGACTTCGTCTTGTCGGCAGCCGACCAACTCGGCTCCACGTTTCCGTGGCCGTGGGACCACCTGATCTACGCCTACTTGATCGAAAGTACGCGGATTGTCGACATTCTGGGCGAGGTCGTACGTCGCTATCTCGTGGGAGAGAGTCTGGACGCGCCCTCGGTCCAAACCCTGGTTTGGCTTCGGAACACCGAAGAGCTCTTCTTCCGGGATCCGCCGCTGTTCCAGATCGGTGGCTTGACCAGCTCGCTGCGACCTGATGCGAGAGTCAACCGCCGCAACGCGTACTGGCGGATGTTCGGATTCGATCTGCCTTTCCCGCTCGCCGGGAAATCCGAAGCTCAGCCATGGAAAATCGACGTGGGAACCGGCACCAATACGCGATTTCTCGAGCTGTGGAACGAGCTGCTTCGGCAGGTATGGCTCGGTATCGAAAACGACAAAAACGCAGTCGGTGCGAACCCGACCGACCCCGCCTACGTTGCCTATCTTTGCCAAACATTGGGCGAGCTACTCCGTCAGCGCCGACGCGGTGGGATGCTGGCCCGCGAAGAGTTCGCTTATGTCTGCATGCTCAGCTGGTTCCACCTCACAGTGGAGTCCGATACCTCGGTTGTTGCCGATCTCAAAGCCACTGCGGGCGTGGGGGGCAACCCCGCTGACCGGCTTTCATCGATCGGCGCACATGTCGGGATCGCCCCGACCCGCAGTGCGCGTGAACTGTTCGAGCTCTCGGATCTGCTGTCGCCGTTGATCTGGTTCATCGAACTGGACGTGTTCAGCACGCCGGCCACCGCCAGCGTGCTCTTCAATTCGTTCGGGCTCCCCAATCCGCCGTTTCCGACTGCGATGACCCGGGTCATCGATCTGTGGCAGTCCGCGACCGGAGAACGCGTCAAGGATCTCGCCGTTACTACTCGTACTGCTCGCGGTAGAGCCGCGCAGCCGACCCGGCTCCCAACGGGCGCAGCGTTCGCCGGGCTCCCTGGCCAGATCGCCGCTACGCGCGACGGTGTTCCCGCATGGCGCCGAGCAGGTGAATATGAGCACAGTTGATCAGCAGTCGCCGGTACCGGAAGCCATCGAACCTCCTGTCGGGAGCTCGCCGGCATGGCCGCCGCGAGACGCCTCCGCTGAGGAATTCGGCAATGACGTTCTCGCCGAGCTCGCTGAGTACAAACATCCAGACGAGACTGAGGAAGAACTCTCCGACTGGGAAGCGACCTACTACGAAAAGGAATTCGAACCAGAGACGAAGCGCTCCAGTACCGAGCAATTCGAGGACAAGCCGAAGTACGATGTCCGACAAGAGAACCTGGCCGACGAGCTGTTCGAGGCGGAGGAATTCGCGCGCCACGCCGTCTTCGAAGCGGCGATCCCTGCCGAGACAGCCGGCCGCACCGCACGAGACACTGACTTCGAGGGCCCCCGGAATCGCCCGCTTGTTCGGACGACGCAGGAGCTTCGAACAGCGTGGCGCGACTATGCATGCGCGGAGGAGCGTATGGTGCCGCTGCGGCTGTTCGGACGCTGGGAAACCCTGGTCAATCCCGCAACAGTCAAGGCATGGCGCGCACTCGAGCAGGCCCTCGTCGCGACGGGCTACAACGTCCACCGCGCATGGGTTTACAACTGCCGAAACATTGCTGGGCAGACGACACGGTCGCTTCACGCGTACGGGCTGGCCATCGATATAGACCACACAGCTCCAGGCTGCAACGTGAACCGAGCGACACCTGACAAGCGGCTGGTCCGCTTCTCGGCGGAGACGACCAAAGAAGGGCGTTGCCGGGATGTTGCCGAAGGGCGGGCCGACACCAGTTTCACACCCGATCAAGTCGCCGCGGTGGAAGCGATTCGTACTGTCGATGATAATCAAGTTTTCACATGGGGAGGCCGGTGGCGAACCACTAAGGACACAATGCATTTCCAGATCAATGTCACGCCCGAGGAGTTGGCTCGCGGTCTTCGCTCAGTGGCGACGAGTCCCCCTGAGCGAGTCGCGCAGCCCCGCTCGATGCCTCGTGGACCGGTGGATCACAGTGCACTCGATGCCCGCATAGTGCGTGTAATGACGTTGCTGGTGAACGACTACGGCTACCCGGTCAATGGAGCGGCGGGCATCGTGGGCAACCTGATCGCTGAATCCGGCCTGCAACCGAATCGAATCGAGGGGAGCTCCCCGAGCGCGCCAATGCGGGCCATGAACTTCGCGGGTCAGCTCACCGACTTCACACCGGAGCAGGTGCAGAACCGCGACTTCGCGGCTAAGCGTGGCCCCCGGCGGCCCGGTGTCGGGATCGCGCAGTGGACCAGCCCGAATCGGCGCAATGGGTTGTTCCGACATATGTTCCGGGGACGACAGCTCGGCGCCGCGATCCTCTTCGATCTCGATGCGCAGGTGGACTATCTGGACACTGAGCTGCGTGGGTCGTACCCGTCCGTGTACCGGGCACTCACGATGCCCGGTGTCACCGTCGACGCCGCGTCCGACGACGTTCTCTATCGATTCGAAATACCCGGCGCGATCCTCCAGGACCGGCGGCGTTTACCGAGAACCGATCCACGGGTGCAGCAGATCTTTGCGGAGCGTCGAGCCCTGGCGAAGCGCGCGTTGGCGGTCTACCGTGCGTCGCAGCTGGCGTGACCACCGATCAGTGCCACACGACCGCCCATGAGTCGGTAGCGGATGTCGCCAGGCGTGGCGCGCGTCTTCGATCCGCGGCGCTCAGACATCAGCATGACGCTGCACGAATGCGGTCACGATCTGCTTCTCGATCTCCGGCGACGCGTTCTTGAGCTCGAGCCGATCGTCGTCGATCTGCACGCTGATCTCCAGATGCCGGTTGCTGGACCGCCATCCGAGCAAGGCGTCCAGCAGTTGACGAAGCGCTGCCAGACCGGGACCGATGCCGACGAGGAGTTGCCCTACCATCTCCGCATCGAGACCACGCGTGCCTTCCGGAGCGTCTACACCGCGGGCAGGCGTGACATGATCGACATCGAGATCGAGCAACTCCGTTCGGAGCCGTAGAGTGGCGTCATCGAGTTGCTCGGCGTCGAGATCGTCGCTGAACAACGTGACGGTGACATCAACAGGGCCGGGCATGAGACCTCCACGATCAGTGCGTAACGCTACTGGTAGAGATACGGACGCCTTCTTACGCCCGAGTGTAACTGGCGAACCAGGCCGAGAGGCAGCTTCGTGCCGTACAGTTCATTGCCTGCGCAGAGTTCCTGAGATCTCGCCGGTCGCCGCCGTGGTTTTGTATTCGAGTGAGTCCTCGGAAATGTGGTCGAGGACTACCGTGCTCCGGGTGTCCGCGCATTGCGGGTTGTTCTCGGCGAGCCTGTCCTCGAGAGTGAGCCCCGTCGAACTCACCGACTTCAGCAACAATCGGCTCTCACAATGCTGACGGGACAGAAATTGCGCGGTGTTCGACAAGGTCCCGACTTCCTCGCCGACGCGGCCACTTCGCAGCGTCACCCGAACGTCGAACGAGAGGCCGAACTGATCGCTGGTGACACCAGCCCACGTGCCGACATATTCGGCAGGCACACTATCGGTCGAATTCTGAGAAACGGTTGTATCTCCACCGCTCACGATCGTCGTCGGGTTCGACCGCACTGCCGTGGGATCGGGTTCCCACGGTTTGATCGCGACGACAGCCGCCGCGGCCATGAGTGCGCATGCTAGGACGACGGCACCGATGGTGAGCAACCCTAGTCGGCTACGGAAGAATTTTCGTGCCGATCGCGCATGGATTCGTGCGGATCGCGGTTGCTCGTCGATCGGCGGTCCGAGCGACAGATCGGGTCGCGATTTGTCGCCCTGGAGTGCCGCCGCGGCCGCGGTCGACACATTGTGGCTGTCATCGTCGGCGAGTTTCCGCAGGCCCTGCTGAGCAGCCTCCGCCCGCCCGAGATGCCGACCATGCAGCAGCTTCTCGAGCTCTCGAACCGCGACCGCACGAGCACTCGGTAATGGACTGTCGATCAACTCGCTCAGTTCGACCGGTAAGGGTGGCGGCTCGCTCAAACGCCGGCTGCGCCGGGCGATGCACAGCTCGCCTTCTGCTCCGAAAACCCATTTCCCTGGTGTCTGATTCGGAGAAGTAGCCCGCACTTCGGCGTATACGTAGTCGTACAGCTCGTCGAGTGTGATCAAGCCGTCCTGGTTTCGATCGGCCTTGCCGGTCGCGAGGCCATTGACCAATGCTCCGGTGAACACCGACGGACCGATGTCGGCGGTATCGGCGAGCTGACCGCTTTCGAATGAGTATTCCATCGCGCTCGAGGCGGTGATCACCGCGCGGCCTCGACCACCCAGCTGGTCCGCGAGGTTCATTCCAGCACCGGCTCGATGAGCCATACCCCTTTCGAAGGCGCCAGCGTAACAGCAATCCAACAACAGCACTATTCGCCGCGATCGACTCCGATTCATCCGATGGTTGACGAAGGCCGCTGCCACACCTGTCGCACCAAGCCGCGTCAACTTCGTGTTCGCGGCGGCGAAGTACAACTCGCCTCCCTCGTCCTTGACACCGTGACACGAGAAGTGCAGCAGCAGCAGGTCTTCCGTACCGCGGTCGGCGAAGAACTCCTCGACCCTCTCACTGATTACATGAGCCGGCTCGTTCACCGAGATACGCACTTCGAAGCCCCCGATAAGTGGATTTCGCAAGACATCCGCAAGGGCCTCCGCATCGCGGGTCGGCGCCCGCAGCATCCGCAGACCGGGATCTTGATAGTTGTCACACGCAACTATCAGCGCGCTACGCTTATCGGCGACCACAATTCACCTTCGTACGAATATCTTGACACCCAACAAATTGTCCTCGGTCTCCTGATCGATTATCGACGAATCGGTGGAAGCATCCCGAGTAGTGCGCTACCTGTTTTCGTGGAATTTTCCGGGACGAGGTGCCCAGACCAGCACAAGTTGGTCGCCGGACCAGGAACTCGTGTCGTCGTCGAACGTGGAAGCCACCCTGGCGGACCTCGCCCGCGACATCGCCGAAGTCGGCTATCCGCAGGCTCACCGAGAGCCGCTCTGTCCATCCACCATCACAGTTTCAGCGGTGGGTGCGCGCAATCGGGCCGAAGCGGTCTACCGCAGGCCGGGTACCAGTTCGGTGACGAGTTCTTCGACGCGTCTGCGGATTTCGTCCCGGATGGGGCGGACGGCGTCGAGGTCTTGTCCGGCGGGGTCGTCGAGTTTCCAGTCGCGATAGTCGATACCGGGGAAGTAGGGGCAGGCGTCGCCGCAGCCCATGGTGATGACCACGGTGGAGGTTTCGACGGTGTCGGGGGTGAGGATCTTCGGGTGCTGGTCGGAGATGTCGATGCCCACCTCGGCCATGGCTTCGACAGCGACGGGGTTGACGGTGTCGGCGGGAGCGCTTCCGGCGGAGCGGACTTCGATGGCGTCACCGGCGAGGTGGGTGAGGAATCCGGCGGCCATCTGGGAACGTCCGGCGTTGTGGACGCAGACGAACAGCACGCTGGGTTCGGCGGTCATGATGCGACGGTCGCTTTCAGGTCGTGGTGATGGGTGCGGAACCGGTCGCGCAGCGCCAGGGAGACATACACCAGGCCCACGAGGACGGGTACTTCGATGAGCGGTCCGACGACTCCGGCCAGCGCCTGCCCGGACGCGGCGCCGTAGGTGGCGATGGCGACGGCGATGGCCAGTTCGAAGTTGTTGCCCGCGGCGGTGAACGCCAACGTGGTGGTGCGGGCGTAGCCGAGGCCGAGCCCGGCGCCGAGGAGGTAACCACCGCCCCACATGATCGCGAAGTAGGCCAGCAGCGGAATCGCGATCCGCACGACGTCCCACGGCTGGGAGGTGATCTGGCGCCCCTGCAAAGCGAACAGGATGACGATCGTAAACAGCAGTCCGTAAAGCGCCCACGGCCCGATCCGCGGCAGCAGCGTGGACTCGTACCACTCCCGGCCCTTGGCCCGTTCGCCGAAGCGCCGGGTCAGATAGCCCGCGAGCAGCGGGATCCCGAGGAAAATCAGCACCGACTTCGCGATCTGCCACGGTGAGGTGTCGATGGTTGTCTGCTCCAGGCCCAGCCAGCCGGGCAGCACCGACAAGTAGAACCAGCCGAGCACGGCGAACATGAGCACTTGGAACAGCGAGTTCAGTGCCACCAGCACGGCGGCGGCTTCGCGGTCGCCGCAGGCCAGGTCGTTCCAGATGACGACCATCGCGATGCAGCGCGCCAATCCGACGATGATCAACCCGGTCCGATACTCCGGCAGGTCCGGCAGCAGCAGCCATGCCAGCGCGAACATCAACGCCGGACCGAGCACCCAGTTCAGTACCAGCGATCCGATCAGCAGCTTCCGGTCGCCGGTGACGGTGTCGAGGCGGTCGTAGCGGACCTTCGCCAGAACCGGGTACATCATGATCAGCAACCCGACCGCGATCGGCAGCGAGATGCCGTCGATCTCCACCGCGCTCAACGCGTCCCCCAAACCGGGGACGACGCGTCCCAGCAGCAGTCCGGCGGCCATCGCTGCGCCGATCCAAACCGGCAGGAACCTATCCAGCGTGGACAGCTTCGCTACCACCGCACGATCTTGCGCCGCGGTGTCGGCGCTCACGCGTTCGCCTCAGCGGCGGCGCCGCTTTCGACCAGCAGCACCTCCGACAAGCGTTGCAGCGCTTCGGGAATCACCCGGTAGTACACCCAGGAAGCGCGGCGCTCACTGGCCAGCAGCCCCGCCTCGCGCAGCACCTTCAGGTGATGCGAGATCGTCGGCTGGGTCAGATCGATGCCTTCGGACAGCTCGCACACACACGCTTCCTGCCCGGCGCGCGAAGCGATCGCACTCAGCAGCCGTAGCCGCATCGGATCCGACAGCGCTTTGAACACCGCCGCCAGTTCGGCGGCGGTCTGCGCGGTCAGCGGTTCACGCACGATCGGCGCGACGGCGCACGACTGCACCGGAACGATCGGCAACTGCGACTTCGACATAAATCTATATTGACCGATATCGATGCAGGATGGCAAACGAACAGCGGGCGAACAACACAGATACTCCAGCAACGATTGCGCGCGACGGGTTCACCTGGCGGTGTAGCCGCGGAGCCGGAAAGGCTTGTCCTGATCGGAGGCATTTACGGCCCGCGGAGAGGGGCGCCGTCGGCGTCGGCGGCCGAAACTGAATGCCGCACAGCAACACCTCGCACGGCCGAAATCGGCCGATTCAGAACCTGATCCACAAGGAGTCGTTCCATGAGCATCGAAAAGAGCAGTCCCACCGTCGTCCTCGTCCACGGCGCCTTCGCCGACTCGTCGAGCTGGAACGGCGTCGCCGAAAGGTTGCGCGCCGCAGGGATATCGGTGATCGCGGCGGCCAACCCCTTGCGCGGCCTCGACAGCGACGCGGCGTACATCGCCTCCGTCCTCGACTCGATCGACGGCGACTGTGTACTGGTCGGCCATTCTTACGGTGGCAGCGTCATCACCGTGGCCGCCGCGGGCAAGCCGAACGTCACCGCGCTGGTCTACATCGCGGCCTTCATCCCCGACATCGGCGAGAACGCCCTGGAACTCACCGACAAGTTCCCCGGCTCCACTCTCGGCCCGACCACCCGTCCGGCTACCTACCCCCTGCCCGACGGTTCGACCGGCACCGAGCTCTACATCCGCCAGGACGCTTTCCATACCCAGTTCGCCGCGGATACACCCGCCGCGACCGGCGAACTGATGGGCATCACCCAGCGCCCCGTCGCGCTCGCCGCCTTGCAGGAAGGCGCGTCGGCCACCGCTTGGCGCGACTTGCCGACCTACGCGTTGCTCACGACCGAGGACAAGAACATCCCGATCGAGGCGCAGCGGAACATGGCCGAACGGGCGAACGCGACCACGGTAGAGGTCACCGCCTCACATGCCGTCGCGGTCTCGCGTCCGGCGGACGTGGCCGAACTCGTCATGCGGGCCGCGGCTCGGCACTGAACCCCGCGTATCCCGGGGGTCAGGCGACGCGGGGCGCGTACATGATGACGGCGACGCCGAGCAGGCAGATGGCGGCGCCGATCACGTCCCACCGGTCGGGGCGGAACCCGTCCAGCGCCATGCCCCACAGCAGGGAGCCCGCGACGAACACCCCGCCGTACGCGGCGAGAATGCGCCCGAAGTTGGCGTCGGGTTGCAAGGTGGCGACGAAGCCGTAGATGCTCAAGGCGATGACACCCGCACCGATCCAGGCCCACCCGCGGTGCTCGCGTACGCCTTGCCAGACCAGCCAGGCGCCGCCGATCTCGGCGACGGCGGCGAAGGCGAACAGCAGTATCGAGCGCAGCACGGTCATGGGCCGAGCCTAAGAGGCGGCCGTGGTGGTGCAGCCACAGCCCGAGCTCGCGCACGACGCCGCGCCGCCGCAACCGGCGCGGTCGGCGCGCAGCCGCGACCAGAGCAACCCGGCGACACCGATACCGATGAGCGCGAACCCGAGCGGTTGGAGCCAGGACAGACCGACCAGCAATGCGCCGCCCCCGACGACGCCTGCCACGATGAGCAGCGGGGCCACGCAGCATGCGAGACACAGCAGGGCACCCGCGCCGATCGGCGCCCACCAGCGGCGTGCTCTCGTTGTCTCAGCAGGCACAGCGGACTCCCGCGCTGGTCGCGCGTCGGTCGACTGCCGCGTCGAAAGGCACCGGGCAGCACGGTGATTCACTGCAAGCGAGCAAGTCGTCGCATCCCGCGTCCAGCGCCGCACGCAGGGTGTCGCGCACGGCGGTGAGTTCGGCGAGCTTCGCGTCGACCTCGGCCAGCTTCGCCGCGGCCCTGGCCTGCAACCCGGCATCGGTCCGGCCGCGCCCGAACCGGGTGGCGGCGAGCAGGTCGGCGACCTCGTCGAGGGTGAATCCGAGCCGCTTGGCCGCCTTGATCACCCGCAGCACCGTGACGGACCGCTCCGGATAGAGGCGGTGCCCGCCGAGGGTGCGCTCCGGTTCGGCGAGCAGGCCTCGGCGTTCGTAGTAGCGCAGCGTCTGGGTGTTCACCCCGGCGGCCGCGGCGAGTTCGCTGGTCCGCAGCGCGGTCACCGGGGGCCGCCGATCGCGGCGTCCGCGCGGGCGGCGAAGGCGTCGAGCACGTCGGCGTAGGTGTCGGGAACACCGACGCCCATCACGAGACCGGCTTCGGTGGTGGCGAAGTCGAAGCTGAAGAACGAGCAGCAACTCGACTCCCGCGCCGCCAGGTCGCGGGCGACCGGCTCGGCGACCGGATCCAGCACGAGTTCGAGTCGGCCAGGGCCCATCCGGCGGGCGGTGCGCGCGGATTCGGCGAAGAGCCGGTCGAACTCGGCGATTCGGGTCGGCTGTTGCGCGGTGGGCAGGGTGCAAGCGTCCGGCACCCAGCCCTCGTTTTCAGGAGAGACCGTCATGTTTCGACGGTAAGCCTGTACCCGAGTACAGGAGGCAACCCCGAACAACGATCCAATATTTTCTGAATACAGATTCCGATGTACTATTGCCGTATGGAGATTCTGCCGGTGCTGCACACCGACGCGCTCGCCCGGTTCGGCCACGCACTGTCGGATCCGACCCGCACCCAGATCCTGCTGAACCTGCGCCACCAGCCGGGATATCCGTCGGAGCTGGCCGAGCGGATCGGTGTGACCCGCCAGATCTTGTCCAACCATCTCGCGTGCCTGCGCGGGTGCGGGTTGGTGGTCGCGGTCCCGGAGGGCCGCCGCAGCCGCTACGAACTCGCCGACGCCCGCATCGCGGCCGCGCTCGACGACCTGCTCGGCCTTGTGCTGGCGGTCGACCCGGCTTGCTGCCCGGACTCCGACACCGAAGGCTGCTGCTGATGGCCTCGCTAGGCCTGCCCTCGCTACCGTCCGCGGTCTCGGTGGGGCCGAGCCAGGACCGTAAGGCGTTGCTGGCGCGGCGGATTCGGTGGTTCGTCGCCGCGACGATCTCCTACAACGTGATCGAGGCGGTCATCGCGCTCACCGAGGGCGCTCGGGTGTCCTCGACCGCACTGATCGGGTTCGGCCTCGATTCGGTGATCGAGGTGTCCTCGGCCGCGGCGGTGGCCTGGCAGTTCGCCGGCCGCGACCCGGAGCGACGAGAGAAGATCGCGCTGCGGATCATCGCGTTCTCCTTCTTCGCCCTCGCCGCCTACGTCACCGTCGAGTCGGTCCGCGGTCTGCTCGGTATCGGCGACGCGCGGCACTCGCCGATCGGCATCACGCTGGCCGCGGTCAGCCTGGTCGTCATGCCGGTGCTGTCGTTGGCGCAGCGCCGCGCCGGGCGCGAACTCAAATCCGCCTCCGCGGTAGCCGATTCCAAGCAAACCCTGCTGTGCACCTACCTTTCGGCGGTCCTGCTGATCGGTCTGCTGCTCAACAGCCTCTTCGGGTGGTCGTGGGCCGACCCGGTCGCCGCGCTCGTCATCGCAGCGATCGCGGTGAAAGAAGGCCGCAACGCGTGGCGAGGCGACACCTGCTGTCCCACACCGACCGCGCTGCTCGGTACCACCGCGACGGACGAGCACGCCTGCGACTGCTGCGACGACTCCGGCGAAAAAGACCGCTGAGGTCCCGGCCTCGCCGAGCATCCGCAGACCTGCCCAGCATTGGCGCGAGCGCATAGCGACTACGGAGTACGTGTCCGCCGGAAGTCGCCGTCAGGACTTGGAGTTATCCGGCTCCCGGTGCGCCAGCGGCTTTTCGGAAAAGCGCGACCGCCGCCTCGGCGATGTCCTCGGGCGCTCGATCGGCCGAGAGGACGGCGCCCTGTTCGGTGGGTTGCAGTGGTTCGAGTGCGTCCAGTTGGGAATCGAGCAGGGACAGGGGCATGTAGTGATCGCCGCGCTTCGTCATCCGCTCGATCAGTTGTTCGCGGTCGGCGGTCAGGAGCAGGAAGAACACCGGCGGGGCCGAGGCGTGGAGTATGTCGCGGTAGCGCCGTTTGAGCGCCGAGCAGGCGACCACGCCGCCGGTGCCCGCGGTGTATCGGTCGCGCAGCCACCGGCCGACCTCGGTGAGCCAGGGTTCGCGATCGGCGTCGTCCAGCGGGGCGCCCGAGGACATTTTGGCGATGTTGGCAGGCGGGTGGAAATCGTCCGCGTCGGCGAAGGGGATGCCGAGTCTGCTCGCCAGGAGGCGAGCGATCGTCGTCTTCCCGGTTCCGGAAACACCCATGACGACGACGCACGGCGGGGGATGGTCCGACGGATTCATCGGCGGCGGGCGCGGGGCGGGACGACCGAGCCCGCCGGGTAGTGGTCGAGAGGCACCAGGTCGCGGGACCAGGCGGAGATGATCGGAGTGACGACCCGCCACGCCTGTTCGGCTTCGTCGCCGCGGATGGACAGGGCCGGGTTTCCGGTCAGGACGTCCAGCAGGAGCCGTCCGTAGGCGGGAAATTCCGGCGGTTGAATCGGTGCGGTCATGGTGAGCGGGACCAGGGTCCCCGCGGTGGGCCCCACGACCGTGAGAGCGAGGGTGAGGCTTTCGGGGTCGAGCGTGAAGCGCAGGATGTTCGGCGCGGTCGATCCATCGTGACCGAAGGGCAAGTGGGGGACGGGACGAAAGTGGACCGCGACCTCCTTGCGGTCGGCGCCGAGGGCTTTACCGGTGCGCAGCACGAAGGACGTTCCCGACCATCGCCAATTGTCGAGTGCCAGTTCTATTTCGGCGAAAGTCTCGGTGCACCGTTGCGGGTCGACGCCGGGCTCGTCGACATAGGACGGGACACTGCGATCGCCGATCGTGCCCGCGCTGTAGCGGGCCCGCCGGGTGCGGTGCGGTATCTCGTCGTCGGTGAGGGGACGAATCGACCGCAGCACGTCGAGCTTGCGGTCGCGCAGATCCCGTTCGGACACCGAGATCGGCGGCTCCATGGCCACCAGGCAGAGCAATTGCAGGAGATGGTTCTGCACCATGTCCTCGAGCGCCCCGACATTGTCGTAGTACCCGGCCCTGCCCTCGACCGTGAGCGTCTCGTCCCAGGTGATCTCGACCTTGGCGATATGCGCACTGTTCCACAGGGATTCGAGGACGCGATTGGCCAGCCTGCTGCCGAGAAGGTTCTGCACGGTCGTCATGGCGAGGAAGTGGTCCACCCGGAAGACTGCCTGTTCCGGTACCAGATCCGCCAGCAGTTGATTGAGGGTCTCGGCGCTGGCGAGGTCGACGCCGAACGGTTTCTCGAGCACGATCCGGCTGCCGTCGGGCAGGTGCGCGTCATGCAGCGTTCGGATCGCCATGGGGAACAACGCGGGAGCCAGCGCCAGGTAGACAGCCACCGGACCGCCACCGGCGATCGCCTCGGCCACCTCGAGCGGATTCTGGATGTCGGCTCGCCGGTATCGTGCGGCGGCGGTGATCGCTCGTCTGCTCACGCCTGCCGCATTCGCCGCATGCTGGTCGAGTTGATCGGCGACCCACGCCCGGAACTGCTTGTCGTCCCAATCTTTCAGATCCGCGCAGACGAGCTCGAAACTCGTATCGAGCTCGCCGGCCTCGTGCAATGCGGCCAGGCCCGGCAGGAGATAGCGTCCGGTCAGATCGCCTGTGCCGCCGAAGATGACGAGTCGTTGGATCATCGTCGGTCCGCCTTCGCGCGTGCGAGGTTCACACCACTGGCGATGACGCCGATGTGGCTGAACGCCTGAGGGAAGTTGCCCATGAACGCACCGGTGGAGGGATCGATCTGTTCGGAGAACAGGCCCAGTGTGCTTGCGCGGTCGCACAGTGAGTCGTAGAGCTGCTCGGCTTCCTCGATGCGCCCTTGCATGGTCAGGTTGTCGACCAGCCAGAAGCTGCACAGGACGAAGGCGCCCTCGGTTCCCGGTAGACCGTCAGGTGATTCGTCGTGCAGGTATCGATACAGCAATCCGTTTCCGGCGCCGAGGCGATCGGCCACGGCCGCGGTCGTCGCGACCATGCGCGGGTGGCCGGCGGGGACGACATGCCTGAGTGGCAACGCCAGGAGGCTGGCATCCAGGGCGCCGCCGCCGTCGAGATGTGCGCTGAGCGTCTGCGCGCGTTCGTCCCAGGCGCGTTTCAGGATGGATTCGCGGATGTGCGCGGCGGTGGCCCGCCAGGTGCCGACGGGACCGGGCAGCCGGAAGCGTTCGCCGATCGACGCGGCTCGGTCCAGCGCGACCTCGCAGAGTGCGGCACTATAGGTGAACGCGCGGCCATCGCTGCGCACTTCCCAAATGCCTTGATCCGGTTCCTCCCATGATCGACCGGCCGCATCCGCCAAGCGAGCCAGGCTCGGCCACAGGTCTGGCTGAATCTCCCCGCCGGAGCGCAGCCACTGGTCGGCGCAGTCGAGAATCTCGCCATAGAGGTCGTGCTGGCGTTGGTCGGCGGCCCCGTTACCCCAGCGGACGGGAGCCGAGCGCCGGTAGCCTTCCAGATCGGCGGCCTCGGTCTCGTCGGGCACGGGGTCGCCGTCGATGTCGTACATGATGCGAAGTCCGTCGCTGCGTTCGAACGCGTCGAGAACCCATCCGAGGAATGCGTCGGCCTCACCGTGAAAGCCGATGCGCCGCAAGGCATATACGGCGTAGGACGCGTCGCGAATCCAGACATAGCGGTAGTCCCAGTTGCGGACGCCGCCGATCGGCGCGGGGAGCGAGGAGGTGGGTGCGGCGACGACGGAGCCGTTGACCCAGTGGTCGCACAGTTTGAGGGTGATCGCGGCGCGCCGGACCAGAGGTTCTCGCGGACCGTCGTAGCTGCAGCCCGTCAACCAGAATCGCCAGGCGCTCGCGGTGTCGTGCAGCATCGACGAGGCGTCGAACCGATGGTGGCGATGGAACCGTCCCCAGGACAGCACCAGGTCCAGCCGTTCTCCCTGTTCCAGGTCGTAGGTGCTGTGCAGGCCGGTCAGCGGCCGGTTGCCGCGCAGATGCAGGCGCAGGCCCGGTTGCGATTTCGCGCGGATCTCGAGACCGCTGAACACCGGCCTGACCTCGCCACCGCCGCGCGGTGCGACATCCACGTTCACCCGGACGTGTCCGTCGACGACGATCGCGGAGCGAACGAGTTCGGCGCGGTTGGCCGGAGCGTCGTCGCGCAGGTCGGCGCCGGAGCGCACAGCCATCGCATCGGTCAGCCGGACGACGCCGGTGGCACAGCGCATCTCGGTTTCCAGGACGCCGGTGTCGGGTTGATACCGCTGACGGCCTTCGAGCACGTTCGCCGGGGCGACGGTGAACGATCCGCCGCGCGCGTGATCGAGCAGTCCGCAGAACAGTGGCTCCGCGTCGAACCTGGGAATGCACAGCCAAGGAATAGTGCCGTCCACGCCGGCGAGAGCGGCCGTCGCGCCGTCTCCGATCAGTCCGTAGTCCTCGAGCGGGAGGTACCCGTCTCGGCGGCGAATCGGCCTGAATGGTGGATCGGGATCGTACATCTCAGCTCTTCCCCAGAAGAAGGTGGAGTGGCCTGCTCAGCCGAAACGAATCAGCACCTTCACGACGTCGTCGAGTTTCTTGTCCGACACCTCGAACGCCTGCTCCATGTCGTCGAAAGCGAATTCGTGTGTCGTCATCGGCGTCGGATCGACCTGGCCGGACTCCAGGATGCGCAGCAGACGCTCCATACGGAGCCGCCCGCCCGGACACAGTCCGGTCGCGATCGTCTTGTCCGCCATGCCGACTCCCCATTCCACCCGGGGGATTCGGACGAATTCTCCGTCGCCGAAATATCCGACGTTGGAGATCGTTCCGCCCGGCTTGGTGATCTTCACCGCGGTCTGGAACGTGACGTCGGCGCCGAGCGCTTCGATCGCGGTGTCGACGCCCTCGCCGCCGGTCAGTTCGAGCACCCGCTCGACGACGTCCTCGCTCGTGAAATCGATGATCTCGCCTGCACCGTATCGGCGTGCCAACGCTTGACGCGCCGGTACCGACTCCACGCCGATGATCAGACCGGCGCCACGCAATTTCGCTCCCGCCGTCGACATCAAGCCGACCGGCCCCTGAGCCAGGACCGCCACGGTGCCCCCGATCGGGATGTTGCCCTTCTCCGCGCCCATGAATCCGGTGGACAGCATGTCGGAGCAGTACACCGCCCACTCGTCCGGAATACCGTCCGGGATGACGGCGAGATTGGCGTCGGCATCGTTGACGTGAAAGTACTCGGCGAAGACGCCATCCTTGGAGTTCGCGAATTTGAAGCCGCCGAGCGGTCCACCCGATTGCGAGGGGAACCCGTTCTGCGCGGCCGCATCGCCCCAATCCGGGGTGATCGCACCCGCAAGGACGCGGTCGTTCGGACGAATGTGCCGCACCTCGCTGCCGACCGCGTGCACGACGCCCACGGCCTCGTGACCCAAGGTCAGGTTCTCGCGTGGACCGATGCCGCCCTGGACGGTATGCGAGTCGGAAGTGCAAATGAGGGCCGTGGTGGTCCGCACGACGGCGTCGAATGGGCCGGGCTCCGGGACGGGTTTCTCGGTGAACCCCACCGACCCGATCTCCTTCATGACGAACGCCTTCATCGTCCTGCCTCTCCCTAACGTTCGAGGTCGTAGAAACGGGCATGTCGACGGCGAATCTCGGCAAATTTAGCAGCTTTGCACCCGGTCACCAACGATTGTTACCACCACGGGATCTCCACGAGAAATCTCCGGAATGCGCTACGAGTTGCCCGCTTGCCCGGCACAATTCCGATGAACTGCCTCGCATCCGGTCGAACGGCTCGGCTTTTCAATCCCGCGATCCACTTGTCTCGAGCGCGCCGAGTCCCAGGCCGGGTACACGATGTCGACGAAGTCGTGTCACAGAATCCGAGTTGTCAGAGATGGCCAACGCTCGAGCATCCAATGCTGAACGGTGTTCCCCTGGGTTCCCGATCGGGAGACCTACGACTCGACCAGAAGGAGATGACATGATCGCAAACCGGAGTCGAATTACCCGCTCCGTTCTCGTCGCCGGGACAGTGGCCGCGAGCATCGTCCTCACCGGCTGCGGCGACAACGGCGACGACGCCGCGCAAGACACCACCACCCCCATGACCACACTGCCCATGACCACGACACAGCCGACTACCACCCCGGCGACCTCGCCTACGAACGGTGCCGAGATCAGCTCCGAGGCAAGTCAGCAGTTGTGCGACATGATCGAGCCCGAACTCGACAACTGGCGTGACCAGGGTTCGACGATCGCCAAGACCACTTTCAACGCAACGGTGCAGAACTGGGCGGCCCGCAACGAGCTGACCGACGACGTCGTTCAGGACAAGACGATCGTCGACACGGTCACCACGCAGACCTGCCCCGACGTCCGTCAGCAAGCACTGGAGGTGCTGGAGGTCCCGGACCTCGCCGCCGCCCTGGTGGGATTCGGCGGCTAGAACGCGCGGCGTCGTAGCCGGTTGTCGTGGACCTCGACGCGGGTCCGGGCACGCGGCGGCTGCGGACCCGCCCGCGGCGTTCGTGCGTATCGCGGTGCACACGGGGTAGGCGGTCTAAGCACCTACCTCGACGAATGGAGGCGTCATGAGGGACACCGATGCCAATGTTCCCGCCGATCGCGGCCGCCCGCTCCGAATTCCGCGTAGCCGGGGCGCCGCCGGCGGGCTCGCGGTACTCCTGCTGGGCGTCTGGGGTGCGCTCATCCCATTCCTCGGGCCGTACTTCGATTTCGCCTTCACTCCGGACGAGCCGTGGGTGTGGACCGCGGCGCGCGGGTGGCTCGAAGTACTGCCCGGTGCCGCCGCGGTCATCGGCGGACTGCTCATGTTGGTGAGCCGCAACCGTCTGGTGGCGAGCTTCGGCGCGTGGCTGGGAGTGGCGGCCGGGTTCTGGTTCGTCATCGGGCCGCTACTGGCTGACCCGCTGGGAATCGGGAATGTCGGTGATCCGGTCGCCACGTCCGACTGGAAGCGCGCGGCGCTGCAACTGACCTACTTCTACGGTCTCGGTGCGCTGATCCTGTTCTTCGCCGCGACCTCGCTCGGCCGGTTGTCGGTGCGGAGCCCACGCGATATCGCTTTCGCGCGACGCGAGGTCGATGCCAGAGCCGCCGAAGCGGACAGGCAGCGCCGCGCGGCCGACACGGCAGGACCCGACGCACCCACTTCGTGGAACAATCCCGCGACGGGACCGCGTCCGAACGACCCTGGGCCGCACCGCGGCTGAAACAAGACTCGTGCCGGTGCCTCATGGAGCTCTACGGTGGAGATATGACCGCCTTGGAGTATCGGCACGTGCTGGTCGCGCGGGACGGCGACACGGTGCGCATCACCATGAACCGGCCGGACCGGCGCAACGCGCTGTCGGGCGAGCATCTGGCCGAACTGCTGGCCTCGTTCCGGGCCGCAGGCGAAACCGACGCCACCGGGATCGTGCTCGGGGCACAGGGTCCGGTGTTCTCCGCCGGACACGATTTCGCCGATGTCGCCGCCCGCGACCTGCTCGGCGTGCGGGAACTGCTCACGCTGTGCACCGAGCTCATGTCGACCATCCAGTCGGTGCCGCAAGTAGTGATCGCCCGGGTGCACGGTCTGGCCACGGCCGCGGGCTGCCAGCTGGTGGCCTCCTGCGATCTGGCCGTCGCCGCCGAATCGGCCGGTTTCGCGCTGCCCGGCGGCAAGGGCGGCTGGTTCTGCCACACTCCCGCGGTGCCGGTGGCTCGCTCGGTCGGCCGCAAACGGCTGATGGAACTGGCCCTCACCGGCGACCCGATCGACGCCCGCACCGCCGAACAGTGGGGCCTGATCAACCGCGCGGTGCCGGACGCCGAGCTGGACACGGCCGTGGACGAGCTGCTCGCCCGCGCGACCCGGGGCAGCCGGGCCAGCAAGGCGCTCGGCAAACGCACCCTCTACGCCCAACTCGACCGCCCCGAAGCAGACGCCTACGCCCTCGCCCTCGAAGTCATGGCCGCCGCCGCCCAAGTACCCGGCGCCCGCGAAGGGATGGCCGCCTTCCTGGCGAAGCGCCCACCCGTGTGGCCCGATTAGTCAGCTGGACTGCGGCGTGAGCGCGGCCTGCATGGCGACCCCGTCGACGTAGGAGTGCTTCTCCTTGACGGCACCGTCCTCGACGAGGACATAGTCCGCGAGGTCGACGCACACGCGATTGCCGGCGGCCGAGGTTCCGGTCAGCTGCCATTGGACCACCCAGAAATCGTCTCCGACGCGCAAGGAGATCAGCTGGAAGGTCAGGTCGGGAACCAGGGCGAAGGTTCCCGCCGCGGCCTCGCGGATGGCGGCGCGGCCTCGGGCGGGTTCCTGGCCCGAGTGCAGGTGGAATACCGAGTCGGCGGTGTGGAGTTCGATGATTCGGTCCGGGTCGCGGTCCGCCCAGCACGCGTGGTAGCGCTCGAACAATTCGCGCGTGGCAGTGGTCATGGGGGCCAACTCCGATCGCAGTAGCAGTCGTTTTCGTCGATGTGACCTGAGAGGTGTTCTGCGCGAGTCACTCTGGACGCTGTGACGACTCAGGGACTTCAGTGTCGCGGGGAGCCGTCCGTCGTGGCGACGGGCGCGCGCCTCCTCTTCGAACGTCTCCGTTGTGCGCACGCACAACGGGCGCTAGGTTGACCGCAGTGACCCAGAACACGCACGCCGAGCGCCCGCGCCTCCTTCGCGAGCTGCGCGCGGATCTCGCCGCGATCGCCGAAATGGTCACCGCCAGAATCGAAAACGACGACGGGGACTATGGCGACGCCGCACTCGATCATCACGAATTGGCCGTCCTCGTTGCCGACAGCCTCGCGGCACTGCTCGATGCCCTTGGCGGAGAGCCGTATTCGCTCGATCCCGCTCGCGGAGCCGGACGCCTCAAGGCCGAGCGTGGCATACCACTGGACAGTTTGCTGCACGCCTTCCGCCTCGCGGGCTTGGCGTTCTGGGACATCATCGTCGAACGCGCCGATCACGACGACCGTCCCGCGCTACCTCAGCTGTCCACGCTGATGTGGGCCACCGTCGACGAGTATTCCGTCGCGGCGGCCGACGCCTACCGGCGTGTAGTGGTCGCGGGGACCGAACAACCCGATCAACGGTTGCTGCGGGCGCTGCTGGATCCGAGCTTCCCGCCGACGCAGCGTGCGGACCTGGGCAGCAGGATGCGCCTGCCCGCCGGAGCCACGTTCGTCGTCGTGGTCGGCGACATGCGCCTGGCCGCGACCGGGGTCACCACCGTGCGCACCCGTCTCGCCGAGGACCGAGTCACCCTTGCTGCCGCGGTCTCGCCTGCCACGCTGCACCGCGCGCTGGACACCGTGCGGACGCGAGCCGGTGCGAGCAAGCCGTTCACCGACCTCGTGGCCACGCCCACCGCACTCGACCAAGCACGTCTCGCCTTCCGATGCCTGAGCGAGGCGGACACCGGAGTCCACACCTATGCCTCGTCCCCGGCGCGTGCGCTGATCGCGGCGAATCCCGGACTCGCCGCGGACGTTCTCTCGGACGCGCTCGCCGCGTTCGACCGGCTCCATCCCGACGACACCGATGCTCTCGTCCGGACCGCCCTGGCCTGGTACGAACTCGGCGGCTCCACGTCGGCGGTCGGGGAGCGGCTGCACCTGCACCGCAATACAGTCCTGCATCGCCTCAAGCGAATCGAGCGACTCACCGGCACGGACTTCGCGGTTCCCGCCGACACGGCGTTGCTGTATCTGGCACTGCAAACACGGCTGCTTCAGGCGCCCGGCGACAAATCGTGATCAGACCTCAACATCTCCGCACAGACCGTGGAATTGGATAACATTCGGTGTCCATTCCGCGCATCCGGTTTCGTATCGAGATCGAATTGCGTACTCACACCGTGATTTTCTACTTTTATTGTGGCCGGTGACGTGCGGCGGCTTCGAATCGGACGGCGGTGGCCGACAATCGCGGGCGCGGTGCGCCACGGTCGTATACTCCCGTTATGGCGGATGAACCGTCCTCCACGGAATTCCCCGAGGCGCCGGTTCTTGTGGTGCAGACGAGGGAACGCGTCTATCGGCTACGCGCCGGTGGCCACTACAACGTCGGCCGCGATCCCGCAGCCGACATCGTGGTGACCGATCCCCGAGTATCCGCGGTGCACGCGGTTCTGGAACGCGGATCGAACGGGTGGGAAATCGAGGACGCCGGCAGCCGCAACGGTATCTATTTCGACGGTAAACGCGTCGAGCGCATGGTGATCGACCGAGACGAGACGTTCCAGCTCGGCCACGCCAGGGACGGCGAGCTGTTGACCTGCTCGGTGGAAGCGCCACCCGGCCACGAGACCGATGGCGGCCCCGGCGGAGACACGATGATCGTCCCCGATCCCGGCTACCAGCTCGACGACGAAGCGACGGTCACCAAGTTCGTGACGGGCGAGCGGGCGATCGCGCGACCCTTGGCTCCGTCCGCCGACCCCAGCTCGGTCGTGAAGATCACCTCGAGCCCGCTGCGGATCGGCCGCGCCGCCGACAACGACATCGTCGTGTCCGACCTCATGGTCTCCCGCCATCACGCCGAGTTGCGGACGATCGGCGACGGCAAGTACCGGATCGTCGACCTCGGCAGCCACAACGGCACCTACGTCAACGGTTCCCGGGTCGACGCCGCCGACCTCTCCGAATCCGATCTGATCAGCATGGGGCACACCACGGCCCGCCTGGTCGGCGACGAACTGCGCGAGTACGTCGACACCGGTGACGTCTCGGTCTCGGTGCAGAACCTCATCGTGCGGACAGGTGAGGGCAAAGTAATTCTCGACGGGGTGAGCTTCCCCATCCCGCATCGCTCGCTCGTCGGCGTCATCGGACCCAGCGGAGCGGGCAAGTCGACGCTCCTCGGCGCGGTCACCGGGTTGCGACCGGCCACAGAAGGCACGGTGCGCTACGACGGACGCGACCTGTACACCAACTACGACGAGCTCCGGCACCGGATCGGCCTGGTCCCACAGGAAGACATCCTGCACAACCAACTGCAGACCCGGCGCGCCCTGCTCTACGCGGCCGAACTGCGCTTCCCCGGCGACACCCGCCGCGAGGAGCGCGAGCAGCGGGTCGACGAGGTCCTCGAGGAACTCGGCCTGGCGCGGCACGCCGACACCCGCATCGATCGGCTCTCGGGAGGACAGCGCAAACGGGTGAACGTGGCGCTGGAATTGCTGACCAAGCCATCGCTGCTGTTCCTCGACGAACCGACCTCCGGCCTCGACCCCGGCCTGGACAAGACGGTCATGGAGATGCTGTCCGAGCTGGCGCACGATGGGCGGACCGTCATCGTGGTGACGCACAGCGTGGCGAATCTCGATGCCTGCGACCGCCTGCTCGTCCTGGTGCCCGGCGGTCGGCTGGCGTACTACGGTCCGCCCGCGGACGGGTTGCGGCACTTCGGGCAGCGCAGCTGGGCCGAGGTGTTCCAGGCGTTCGAACGCGAGGCCGAGCGCGACTGGGCGGGCGAGTTCCGTGATTCGCCGTATTTCCAGCAGTACGTGGCGGTCGGACTGACCGACGAGGTCGGCCCCCCGGAGGTGCGCCCACCGGAGCCGCCGCCCGCGCCGCAGTCCAAGCTCAGCCAGCTCAGCACGTTGTGCCGTCGGTATCTGGCCGTCATCGCCTCGGACCGAAGCTATCTGGCGCTTCTCGGTGTGATGCCCGTGCTGCTCGGCGGCTTGATCGCCGCGGTGCCGCCGGGCCAGGGTTTCGCCGGGGCGCCGGGAACCAACACGGACGCACCGACCAAGCTCATGATCCTGATGTTCGCCGCGTGCTTCGTCGGCACCGGCAACTCGATTCGCGAGATCGTCAAGGAGCAGACGATCTACGGCAGAGAACGGGCGGCAGGCTTGTCGGCCGGTGTCTATCTGATGTCGAAGATGCTGGTGCTCGGGGTGATCACCACCATCCAGGCGGTGGTGTTGGTCTTGATCGGCACCATCGGCGTGGACATGCCGCCCAAGGGGCTGTTCACCTCGGTCTTGGTGGAGCTGATTCTGGCGATGGCGCTGCTCGGTATCACCTCGCTGGCATTGGGCTTGCTGGTGTCGGTTTCGGTCAACACCTCCGAGAAGACATTGCCGCTGCTGATCGTGCTGTCGATGGCGCAACTGGTGCTCACCGGCGGGCTGGTGCGACTGCCCGGCACACCCGTCCTGGAGCAGCTGTCCTACATTTCGCCGTCGCGGTGGGGATACGCCGCGGGAGCCTCCACCCTCGACCTCGACACACTCTCGCCGCACGAGGGCGCGGCCGATCCGCTGTGGAAACACAGCATCGGAACGTGGCTTGTCGACATGGGAGTCGTCGCCGCCCTCGGGATCGTCTTCCTCACGCTGGCTTGGTATCGCCTGTACCAGATGCGCCCACGGCGCCGCGGCGCGCGTCCCGCGCGGATCTGACGACTATCACGCTCTCGAAGGCGCCGATGCGTGCGTTCCGCGGCGCGCTTCGAGCGCGTCCAGTATCAGCTCCAGCCCGAAGCCGAACTCGCCCGTGTGGTCGTAGCCGGGTTGCAGGGCGTGGTCGACGATCATTTCCGTCAGGTAGGGCAACTCCTGGGTCGGCAGGTGGTCGAGAAGGTTGCCCGCGACTTCCGCCATATCGGCCGGAGTCCGCACCGGCAGGTTCGCCTCCTGGAGGACGTACCCGCTGACATAGCTGTCGATGAGCGAGACGGCGTGCGCGGCCATCGGCAGCGAGAACCCCGCCTCCCGCAGGACTCCGAGAACCGCGTTGTGATGGCGCAACGTCGCCGGTCCCGGATTTCTGCGCGAATCGATGAGACCGAGAGCCCAGCTGTGTCGTGACAAGACCGTGCGCGCGGAGTACGAACGCGTCCGGATCGCTTCGCGCCACTCGGCGCACTCGATGTCGGGTAGCTCGATCGCCGCGAACACCGCGTCGACGACGCCGTCGAGGAGCGCGTCCTTGTTCGGTACGTGGTTGTAGAGCGACATCGCCTCCACGCCCAGTTCCCTGGCTACCCGTCGCATCGAAATGGCCTCCGCCCCACCGCGATCGGCGACCCGGATCGCGGCGTCGAGAACGCGATCTCTGGTGAGGGGTTGGCGTGCGGGCATGACGTCTCCAGGGTGCGAAGGTGTTGACAAGCTTACAGGTGTAAGTCAGCCTTACAGGTGTAAGTTTCCCGGGTTGCAGCAGCTGCCGATCTCGGCGGGACGACCTGGATATGCCCTCACGTGGCGAGAGAAGGAGATCACCGATGCCGATGCCGAGGTGGTGGGTGCACATCAACAAGCGGGTGTTCAATCCTCCCGCGATCGCCGGAGGGAAGCGGCCCGTACTGATTCACGTCGGCCGAGTCTCCGGCACGACCTACCGCACGCCGCTCGACGCGCATCCCGTCGACGGCGGCTACCTGTTCGTTCCGGTGTACGGATCGAGCTCGGACTGGGTGCGCAATATTTTGGCGGCGGGCAGCGCGCGGCTCCGGGTCGACGGCACGGAGATCGATCTCGCCGCCCCGCGTTTGGTGGGGGTTGAGGAGGCGTACCAAGCCTGGCCCGATTCGGTGGCGCGTCCACCGAAGCTGTTGCGCATCACCGAGTTCCTGCGCATGGACCTGGTCACCGCCTGACCGGCCCCACCGACGACGCCAGAGCTCGCACGAATGCCTCGATACCTTCCAGCGTGTGCGCGGGCATCATGATGTCGCAGAACGGCAGGGCCGCCGCCATCGCACCGGTGGTCGGCTCGAATCGAGGATTGCCCGCGCGGGGATTGAGCCAGATGACCCGCCATGCACGGCGTCGGATCCGGGCCATCGCGCGGGCGAGAACATCGGGGGTGTCGCTGTCCCAGCCGTCCGAGGCGATGACGACGACGGCGCCGCGCACCGCGTCACCGGACGGCGTCGCGAGCAGCGCGCCGAGGCATCGGCCGATGTGCGTGCCGCCGTAGCGGTCGACAACCTTGTCGTTGGCCCGCGCCACCGCGACATCGGGGGAGCGGTGCGCCAGCACCGAGGTCAGCCTGGTCAGCGAGGTGGAGAAGGCGAAGACCTCGGGCCGATCGGGGGAGCGGCGCAGCATCGCGGCCCGCATCAGATGCAGGTAGATCGTCGCGTACGGCTGCATCGACCGGCTGACGTCGCAGATCAAGACGATTCGGCGGCGTCGACGCCGGGGACGGGTACGGACGAGCACCGCCGACTCCCAGCCGGTGCGGCGAGAGTTGTTCATCGTCGCGCGGAAGTCGATCCGCTTGCCGTGCGGATGGCTTTCGTAGCGCCTGCTACTGCGCTGGGGCCAGAGCGCCGCCGCCTGTTCCAGCCAGGTGCCGATGGTGCGCAGATCGTCCGGATCGAAGCGGGCGAACGGTTCCTGTGCTCGCGCCGCGAATCGGCTCGGCAGCACGTCGGGCAGCGCGGCGCCCCGGTCGGTCGATCCGTCGGCGTCGGCTACCGATCCCAGTGTCGCCCAAGGGACTTCACCGCCGTGCCGAGGCTGCCCGCGACCACCCGTGCCCGGCGCAGTCGCGCGTCCGGGCGGCAGTCCGTGCGTTCGGCTCGGCGGGTCCGTCCCCAGTACCGCGTCGGCGAACACCGTCGCGAAGACCGCGTCGAAGGCGGCGAGATCCTGCATGCGATCGACGAGCGTGAGGCGCGTTGCCCAGTAGAGTTCGGTGCGCGATCGCGGCGTCATGCGACGCAAGGCGTGCACGTACAGCGCGGGCCCGCTCGGCGCCACCGCGACCCCGCCGCGCCGCAGCCGCGCGACGACCGCGACGGCGAAGGCGGCCAGATCGACGCCACGCAGCAGGACCGCTCGCGTCATCGTCTGCCGCGTATTCGCCTGAGTACCACAATGATTCCGATCAAGGCCGCGAGCGCGAACGCGATCGCGGGCACGTACTTCTCGAGCAACGCCGACCTGACGAGATTTCCGAGGTCCAGCGGCGCCTGCTCGGGTTGCGCGACAGGCTGTAGCCGCGGTGCTCGGCTCTCCGCCTCGGCCATTGGCTCGACCGCAGCCGAATCGCCCTCCGCCAGTTTCGCTTCCAGTGATGCGACGAATTCACCGATCATCTTCTCGGACACCTGCTGCAACATCCCGCTGCCGAATTGCGCGAGCTTGCCGACGATCTTGAGATCTGTGTCCACACTGACACGGGTCCTGTCGCCGTCTTCACGTAACCGCGTGGTGATGATCGCCGCGGCGTTTCCGGATCCGCGAGAATCCCGGCCGCGGCCGTTGATGACGGCTCGATGGTCGTGTTCGTCGCGCTCGACGAAATTCGCCTTCCCGCTGAATTCGCTGATCACCGGGCCGACTTTGACCTTCAGCTTGCCGAGGAAGTCGTCTCCTTCCCAGCCCACCATTTGTGCGCCCGGCATGAGCGGGACGACCTGTTCGAGGTCGGTCAGCACCTCCCAGGCCCGCTCGACGGGTGCGTTGACGGTGAACTCGTTGGCGATCTTCATCGGAGTATCCCTCTCATCCAGAAGTCGGACCTCGGGTGTATTCGGCGAACGCCGCGTCGACGGTGACGCGGTCGTCGGGCGTCTTGGCCAGTGCGCTGAGCGCGGCGATCGCCTCCGGCGCGGTGAGTTCGGTGACATCGAGTGTCGCCAATGCCGCGATCCAGTCGATGGTCTCGGCGACGCCGGGCGGCTTGTCGAGATCGAGAGTGCGGGTGTGGGCGACGAATCGGGTGGCGTGCTCGATCAGCGCGTCGGTCGCCCCTGGCACGGTGCGTCGCACGATCGCGACCGCGCGGGCCGGTTCGGGGTAGTCGATCCAGTGGTAGAGGCAGCGCCGCCGCAGCGCGTCGTGCAGGTCGCGGCTGCGGTTCGAGGTCAGCACCGCCAGCGGCGGCTGTTCGGCGACGAAGGTGCCGAGCTCGGGAACGGTCACGGCCGCCTCGCCGAGGAATTCCAGCAGCAGCGCCTCGAATTCGTCGTCGGCGCGGTCGATCTCGTCGACGAGCAGCACCGGCGGGGTCGGTCCGCGATACCGGACACAGCGCAGGATCGGACGGTCGACCAGGAATGCCTCGGTGAACAGGTCGGCTTCGGTGAGGTCGGCGCCGAGCGCCTCGGCGAGCCGGATGCTGAGCAGTTGACGTTGGTAGTTCCAGTCGTAGAGCGCTTCGCTCACGGTGAGGCCCTCGTAGCACTGCAGGCGGATCAGCGGTGCGCCGAGCACGGTGGCGAGAGTCTTCGCGGCCGTCGTCTTGCCCACTCCCGGTTCGCCTTCCAGCAGCAGCGGCCGCCCCAGCGTGGTGGCCAGATAGAAGGCCGCGGCGGTCCCGGTGTCGAGCAGGTAGTCGTCGGCGTCGAAACGTCGCACGACGTCCTCGACATCGTCGAACGGCGACATCATGGCGGTGACGCGGCGCGCAGGCGCTCGTAGTCGTCCCAGGTGTCCACGTCCAGGGGCACCGGTGCGTCGACATCGAGCAGGGACACCGGCACGCGGCCCGACTCGATGATCTTCCACACGGCTTTGTCGCCGTGCAATTCGGCCAACTCGCCGAACATGCCGCGGCTCAGCCAGAAGGGATGCCCGAGGCCGTCTCGATAGCGGCAGACCGTGATGGCTCCGGTCGTTCCCTCGGCGATCAGCCGATCGACCGTCGTCGCCGAAAGACCCGGCTGATCACCGAGCACCAGCACGATTCCGTCGGCCTGTGGGTCCACCGAGCGCAGCGCCGAACGCAACGACGACGAGCAGCCCGAACCGAACTCTTCGGCCATGACCACCGCCAACCCGGTGAGATCGACCCGCTGCCGGATCGCCTCGGCGGATCCGCCGAGGGTGACGATCATCTGATCGAAAGCGCACGAGCGCACCACGTCGAGGGTGGCGCCCAGAACCGTCGTATTCCGATACGGCAGCAGCTGTTTCGCAGTCCCGAGACGCCGTGAGGTTCCCGCGGCGAGGACGACTCCGGTGACGAACCCGCTCGTCATGAGTCCGTCTTCGTCGTTGCGAAGGAACTGCGGCAGCCGGAACTACAGAACCAGTAGTCGACATCGTCGACGGTGAGATGTGGCGTATCCGGCCCGACCGCCACCGTCATGCCGCACACCGGGTCCAGAGCCTCGGAGACGACGCTCACCGGGCTCGACGGGACGGTCAAACCATCCTTGCGGATCGCCTGGATCAGTTCCGCGACGATCGAGACAGCTATCTCCTGCGAGGTCTTGGCCCCGATCGGCAAACCCACTGGTGTGCGTACGCGCGCACGCTCGGCGTCGGTCAATCCGAGCTCGTCGAGGATCGACGCACCGCGAATCTTGCTGGCCACCAAGCCGATATAGCCCACGCCCGCGTCGAGCGCCGCCCGGATCAGCTCGGCTTCCGGTCCGCCGTGGCTGGCGATCACCATCGCCGTGGTGTCGGAAGGTGAATCCAGCGGGTCAGCTTCGGCAGCACCGCGTTGCACCCCGAATCCCACCAGTTCGCACATTTCGGCCAGTGCGTCCGCGATGGGCGTCGCACCGCAGATGCGCACCAGCGGCGCCGGGATCTGCGGCTCGAGGAAGATCTCCAGCGCGCCGCCGGACAGGCAGGGATTCACCACCACCGCCGCGCCGGGCGCCTCGGGAAATTGCAGATCGCCGTCGGGCAGCACCCGCAGCAGCACGCTCTCGTTCGACTGCAGTGCGCCAAGCGCGGCCTTGCGGACCGAGTTCTGGGCGCACTGGCCGCCGACAAACCCTTCGATCGTGCCGTCCGGCAAGAGGATCGCCTCGTCCCCGGCGTGCGCCGAGGTCGGTTGCTGCGCGCGCACGACGGTCGCGTGCACGAACGGAGTCCGGGTGCGGACCAGCTGCTGTGCTCGCTCGCTGATCTTCATCGGTGATCTCATCGCTGGTATCCACTCAGATGGGCGGTGTCGGCCTGCCCTGCATCGCTTCCCACACCCGCGACGGCGTCAGCGGCATGTCGGCGTGCCGAACTCCGAACGGCGCCAACGCGTCCACCACCGCGTTGACCACCGCCGCGGGCGATCCGACCGTGGCCGATTCGCCGATGCCTTTGGCGCCGATCGGATGCACCGGCGACGGGGTGACCGTGTGGCCGGTCTCCAGATGCGGAACCTCGAGCGCCGTGGGGATCAGGTAGTCCATCAGGGAGCCACCGAGGCAGTTGCCGTCCTCGTCGAAGGCGATGATCTCCATCAACGCCATGCCGATACCGTCGACGATGCCGCCGTGGATCTGGCCCTCGATGATCATCGGATTGATGCGGGTTCCGCAGTCGTCGACGGCCAGGAAGCGCCGCACCTTCACCACGGCCGTTCCAGGGTCGACGTCGACGACGCAGAAGTACGCACCGTAGGGATAGGTGAGGTTCTCCGGGTTGTAGCAGATCTGCGCGTCGAGCCCGCCCTCGATTCCCTCGGGGAGGTCACCGGCGCCGTGCGCGCGCATCGCGATCTGCTGGATCGTGACGGCCGCGGACGGATCGCCCTTGACGTGGAACGAGCCCTTCTCCCAGTCCAGGTCGGCGATGGAGACCTCGAGCATGCCGGAGGCGATGATCCGCGCCTTGTCGCGCACCTTCCGCGCCACCAGCGCGGCGGCCGCACCCGAGACCGGTGTCGACCGGCTGCCGTAGGTGCCGAGGCCGAACGGCGTCTGATCGGTGTCGCCGTGCACCACGTCGATGTCGTCCGGCGGGATGCCGAGCTCCTCCGCGACGATCTGAGCGAACGTCGTCTCGTGTCCCTGACCCTGGGTCTGAACCGACAGGCGCAGAACGGCTTTGCCGGTCGGATGGACGCGCAGCTCGCACCCGTCGGCCATGCCGAGTCCGAGGATGTCCATGTCCTTGCGCGGGCCAGCGCCGACGGCCTCGGTGAAGAAGGACATCCCGATGCCCATCAGCTCGCCGCGTGCTCGCCTGTCCCGCTGCTCTTCACGCAACGCGTCGTAGCCGATCATATCCATCGCGAGGCGCATGGTCTTCTCGTAGTCGCCGGAGTCGTAGACCCAGCCGGTCTTGCTTGTGTACGGGAACTGTTCTGGGCGAAGGAGATTCCGCAACCGCAGTTCGGCCGGATCCATTTTCAATTCGTGGGCGAGGCAATCGACCAACCGCTCGACGAAGTAGACGGCCTCGGTGATCCGGAACGAGCACGCGTACGCGACGCCGCCGGGCGCCTTGTTGGTGTAGACCGCGGTCATCTTGCAGTACGCGGCCTCGATGTCATAGCTACCGGTGAAGACGCCGAAGAAGCCCGCCGGGTACTTCAACGGCGCGGCCGTGCCGTTGAAGGCGCCGTGATCGGCGAGCACGGTCGACCGGATGGCGAGAATCTTGCCCTCGGCGGTCGCGGCGATCTCGCCGACCATGATGTAGTCGCGGGCGAACCCAGTACTGGTGAGGTTCTCGCTGCGGTCCTCCATCCACTTCACCGGTTTGCCGAGCAGCAGCGACCCGACGATGGCGCAGACGTAGCCCGGATAGATGGGTACCTTGTTGCCGAATCCGCCGCCGATGTCGGGGGCGATCACCCGGATCTTGTGCTCGGGCAGTCCGGCGACCAACGCGTACAGCGTGCGGTGGGCATGCGGCGCCTGAGTCGTCGACCACAGCGTGAGCTTCCCCGTCACGGGATCGAGATCCGCGACGGCGCCGCACGTCTCGATGGGGGCGGGATGCACGCGCGGGTAGACGATCTCCTGCTTCACCACGACATCGGCGCGCGCGAACACCGCCTCGGTCGCGGCGGCGTCGCCGGTCTCCCAGTCGAAGCAGTGGTTGTCGCGCTTGCCCTCGAGATCGTCGCGGATCACCGGCATCTCGGGCGACAGCGCGGTCCTGGCGTCGATCACCGGATCGAGCATCTCGTACTCGACATTGATCAGCTCCAGCGCGTCGCGCGCGGAGTAGCGATCCTCGGCGACGACGAAGGCCACCTCTTGGCCTTGGAATCGGACCTTGTCCGTCGCGAGCACCGCCTGCACGTCGTTGGACAGCGTCGGCATCCAAGCCAGGCCCTTCGCCGCGAGATCCGCGCCCGTGACGACGGCCTTGACCTTCGGAAGCGCCTGTGCCGCCGAGACATCCACGCTGACGATCCGCGCGTGCGCGAACGGGGAGCGCAGGATCGCCATGTGCAGCATGCCGGGCAGCGCCACGTCGTCGACGAAGTTGCCGCGGCCGCGAATGAATCGCGGGTCCTCCTTGCGCAGCATCCTGCCGTGACCGCACGGCTTGCGGTCGTTGTCGACACGGTCTTCGGGGCGGGGCTCGACGGCGGTCATGACGCGCTCCCCGCGGGCGCTGCCGTGGCGGCGGGTTCGGGTTCCGCGGCTTCGCCTCGTTGCTTCGACGCGGCCCACTGGATGGACCGCACGATCGTGGTGTATCCGGTGCAGCGGCAGATCTGGCCCGAGATCGCCTCGCGGATGGTCTGCTCGTCGGGATTCGGGTTGCGGTCGAGCAGCGCCCTGGCGGTGATCATCATTCCCGGCGTACAGAATCCGCACTGGAGCCCGTGGCACTGCATGAAACCCTCTTGGACGGGATCGAGCTGGCCGTCCACTTCCAGTCCCTCGACGGTGCGCACCGCGTGGCCGCCCGCCATGACGGCAAGCATCGTGCACGACTTCACCGGTTCGCCGTCGACCTCGACCACGCAGGCGCCGCAGTTGCTGGTGTCACAGCCCCAGTGGGTTCCGGTGAGCCGCAATTGATCTCGCAGGAAGTGCACGAGCAGGGTGCGTGGCTCTACTTCCGCGGTGACCGACTCGCCATTGACGGTCATGGTTACCTGCATGGCTAATTCCCTTTCGGCGCGGGATGGTTCAGCACTCGCTCGACGGCGCTGCGCAGCGAGCGGATCGTCAGTTCGGACGCGAGATGGCGCTTGTACTCCGCGCTGCCTCGCGCGTCGGAGACCGGTGCGCACGCCGCGCTCGCCCGGCGGCCCGCCTCCGCGAAGACCTCTTCGGTGGCCGGCCGGCCGATGAGCGCGTCCGACGCGGCGGCCAGCGCCGCCGGATCGGGGACGACTGCCGTCAGGCCGATCCGTGCGGCCGCTATCGCGCCGTCGTTCAAGGTCACCGTCACGCCTGCCGCCGCGATGGCCCAGTCGCCGACCCGACGCTCCACCTTCGTGTAGGCGCTCGAGGTCCGGTGCCGCACGGGAATCCGGATCTCGATCAGAAGTTCGTTGTGCGACATGGCGGTTTCGTACGGTCCGGCCAAGAAGTCGTCCATCGCGATTTCCCGCTCGCCGGACGGTCCGCGCACCAGGCAGGTGGCGCCGAGGACCGTGCAGACCGTGGTGAGATCTTCGGCGGGATCGGCCTGGCACAGCGAGCCGCCGATCGTGCCGCGGTTGCGCACGACCGGATCGGCGATCACCCGCTCGGCGTCGCGGAAGATCGGGCACACCGCGGCGAGGCGGTCCGATTCGAGCAAGTTGCGATGCCGGACCATCGCACCGATGCGCACCAGGGTCGGATCGGTGACGATGTAGCCCAGCTCGGCCGCCAGGTCGTTGATGTCGATGAGATATTCCGGATTGGCCAGCCGCAGCTTCATCATCGGCAGCAGGCTGTGCCCGCCCGCGATGATCCGCGCCTCTTCCCCCAGCCGGTCGAGTAGTCCGATGGCGTGGTCCACGCCCGTCGCGCGCTCGTATTCGAATGGTCCAGGAACTTGCATGTGATCGACCTCACATCGATGGGGAAGCTCAGCCTCTGCCCCGCACATGCCGCCGTCAAGACCGATTTAAGGGATCACTTAATTCGCTGTCGCGCCTGGCGTGTGGTGAATCCGGCCGCCGGTGTCGGTCAGTGAACGGCCGTGTCCGCCCCAGCGTCGCGCGATGATCTCGGCCGCGATCGAGACCGCCGTCTCTTCGGGCGTCCGGCCGCCCAGATCAAGCCCGATCGGGCTGGCCAGCCGGGCGAGTTGTTCGTCGGTGAGGCCGGCCCGACGCAGCCGCGCCATCCGCTCGTCGTGCGTGCGGCGCGATCCCATGGCGCCGACATAGCCGATCTCCGGCGCGCGCAGCGCCACCTCGAGCAGCGGAACGTCGAACTTGGGATCGTGGGTCAGCACGCAGACGACGGTCCGCGAGTCGATCGCGCCCGCGGCGATCTGCGCGGCCAGGTAGCGGTGTGGCCAGTCGACGACGACCTCGTCGGCGGTCGGGAACCGGGCGGAGGTGGCGAAGACCGGCCGCGCGTCGCACACCGTCACCCGATAGCCGAGGAACGATCCCTGCTTGGCGACCGCGGCGGCGAAATCGATCGCGCCGAACACCAGCATCCGCGGTTGCGGCGCGTAGCTCGCGACGAAAACCGCCATACCTTCGCCGCGCCGCTGTCCGTCCGGGCCGTAGGTCAGCACCTCGTTGCGACCTGCCGCGAGCAGCCCGCGCCCGTCATCGATCACCGCGTCGTCGGCGCGCGCCGACCCCAGCGTGCCGTGCGCGGTGTCCGGCCGGATCAGCAGCCGTCGCCCTATCCGGCTGGCATCGGGGTGCTCGATGACGGTCGAGACCGCGACCGGCCGGTCCTCGGCGATGTCGGCGGCGATCTCGCCGAGTTCTGGAAACGTCGCCCGCGAGATCGCCTCGACGAAGATATCGATGACGCCGCCGCAGGTGAGGCCGACGGCGAAGGCGTCGTCGTCGGAGAAGCCGTATTGCTGTAGCACCGGGCGACCGGTCCGGATGACCTCGGTGGCGAGGTCGTAGACCGCGCCTTCGACGCAACCACCGGAGACCGAACCGCCGACCGTCCCGTCGGGGGCGACGACCATGGCCGCGCCCGGCGGTCGCGGCGCCGAACGGAAGGTCCGCACGACCGTCGCGACCCCAGCCGTGCCCCCGGCGTTCCAGGTTGTCATCAGATCCGTGAGCACGTCCTGCATGATGCGTCCTCCACGCGCGATGCGGCGGTAGGCGCTGCGCCCACCTCCAAATTAGACTCGAATCGTGACGCCCGCCCAGCTTCGGGCCTACTCGACCGTGGTGCGGCTCGGCTCCGTCCATGCGGCGGCCAGAGAGCTGGGGATGTCCGACGCCGGTGTCTCGATGCACATCGCCCAGCTGCGCAAGGAACTCGACGACCCGCTGTTCACCCGCGCGGCGGCGGGACTGATCTTCACACCCGGCGGGCTGCGTCTGGCCAGCCGGGCGATCGAGATCCTCGGACTACAGCGCCAGACCGCCATCGAGGTGAGCGAGGCGGCGCACGGCCGACGGCTGCTCCACATCGCGGCGTCGAGCGCGTTCGCCGAACATGCCGCGCCCGGCCTCATCGATCTGTTCGCGGCCCGGGCGAAGGATCTGTCTGTCGAGCTGAGCGTGCATCCGACCAGCCAGTTCCGCAGGCTGATCGAGACCCGCGCGGTCGACATCGCGCTCGGACCCGCACCGGAGGGCGCAGGCGCGACCGTCACCGCCCGGCCGTTCCTGAAGTACTCGATCATTTCGGTCGCACGCCCCGACAGCCCGCTGGCGGGCACCGCACCCCATCCGGCGCTCCTGCGCGAGCAGCAGTGGATGCTCGGCCCGAGCGCTGGCAGTGTGGACGGACATATCGCGACGATGTTGCGCGACTTGGCGATTCCTGAATCGCAGCAGCGGATCTTCCAGAGCGACGCCGCCGCTCTGGAAGAGGTCCGCCGCGTCGGGGGCATCACCCTGACGATCGGCTTCGCCGTTTCCTCCGACCTCGCGGCCGGTCGGTTGACCCACATCAACGGTCCCGGCCTGCAGGTATCCGACGAGTGGTGCGCGACCACACTGCCGCCCGATGCCCGCCAGCCCGCGGTGTCAGAACTGCTCCGGTTCATCACCACGCCGCGCTGCATTCAGGCGATGATCCGCGGCTCCGGCGTCGGTGTCACGCGGTTCCGTCCGAAAGTGCATGTGACACTGTGGAGTTGACGATGGATCCGCCCCCGCCAGCCATGTCGAGAAGCATCTTCGCGGCGACCGTCGCCCCGTCGGTGCGGATCGTGTCGGCGACGGCCCTTGCCCGCGTACGAGTCTCGGGGGCCAAGGCGACTTCGAGTGCTGCCGAGAGGGATTCGACGGTCGGCGCCGGACCGTCGTGCGCCGCGCCGATGCCCAGTTTGGCCACTCGCTCGGCCCAGTACGGCTGGTCCGCGATCTGAGGGACCACCACCTGGGGTGCACCTGCCTTGGCGGCCGTCGTCGTGGTACCCGCGCCGCCGTGGTGCACCACCGCGGCCACCCGGCCGAACAGCGCCTGCTGGTTGACCTCGCCGACGGCGAAGCAGTCGTCGGCGTCGTCGATCAGGGCCAGCTCGGCCCAGCCGCGCGCGAGAACGACGCGGCGACCCTGCGCGCGGACCGCCTCGATGGCCACCTGGGCGATGTCCTTCGGGACGTACGAGGCGATGCTGCCGAAGCCCACGTACACCGGCGGTTCCCCGGCATCCAAGAACGCCTCCAGCTCCTCCGGGAGTGGACGGTGGTCCGGGAGAATCCACGCCCCGGTCTGCACGAGGTCGAGGTCCGTCATGCCCTGCGACGGGCACAGCGTCGGGTCCGCCGCCAGCCACGGCCGGTCGGTGAAGACGTAGTCGCGGACGTTGTCCACCGGCGGCAGGCCGATCGCCGCCCGATGGCTGTTGAGCGCCTCGCGGTACAGCGCGTTCACCCGTTGGGCGTCCTGCTCCCACAGCACCCGGTTGTCGGTCTCGTTCTTCGGTGACGGCTTGCCCGGCCGCGCGCCCGGAGGGTAGTGCCGCGACGGCAGTCCGTAGAGCTGGAAGCACGCGAGCACGTAGCCGATGCCCAGTTTCTCGGCCACGTCCCGCGCCCCGGCAGGCATCAGGCCGGTCGCCAGCAGCGCGTCACATCCCTCGGCCGCCTCGGTGAGCGTGGCGAACCGCGCCGCGACCAGCTCGCGGGCGAACCGGAACGCGTCGTTCGCCGTCGGCGGCTTCGCACCGGCGACCACCGAGCGCACCGACGGGCCGAGCGGCACGAGCGGAACGCCGACGCGCGCCAGCAGCTCCGCGAACTCCTCGTCCGGCGGCGCGCACACCAGCGCCTCCGCACCCAGCTCCCGCAACGCCACAGCGAGCGCGACCACGGGTTCGACATCTCCGCGCGATCCCACCGTCGTCAACAACACACGCACTTCCGCACTCCCCATTTCCGCAGGTCATAGCTTCCGGCCGACAATGATGGGCCATGACCCGGGTCTTGCCGCAAGCCCCCGGGTGCGCTATATCTTGAGAGGGGGAGGGGAGTGGGACCTCCTCACATTCGCTTCTCAGCCGAATCCTTCGCGCCGACCATGTGCCCGGGCGTGGAGCTGCGTCGCTACCCGCCCGTGTGACTCACCGGCTCGGTGGCTCCTTGTTCCGTACGATCGGCGGCGGACACGTCGGCTCGGTTCGGCAGCGTATTATCCTGCGCCACAACCGAAGTCGTCTCGTAGTTCGCAACGTCGAACTTCCGCAGCTGCCCACGGAACCGGAAGCTGAAGTCGGGCCACAGCGTGGGATTGTTCCCGTGCTGGTCCAGGAACCAGCTGGTGCAGCCGCCGGTGAGCCACACACTGCGGGCCATCTTCTGCCGCAGGCCGCGGTTGTACTCGTCCTGCACGTCCTTTCGGACCTCGAACGTGCGCAGGCCCCGCTTGTCCATCGTCGCGAGAGCGTCGAGGACATAAGCGATTTGGGATTCGATGATGTAGATCAGCGAGGTGTAGTTCAGGCCGGAGTTGGCGCCGAGCATGGTGAAGAGGTTCGGGAAACCCGCGACGGTCGTGCCCTTGTAGGCCTGTAGCCCCTCGGTTTCGAACTCCTCGGACAGCGTGAGTCCGCCCCGGCCGGTGAACATGCGGTAGGTCGGCGAATCGGCGACGTGGAAGCCGGTGCACAGCACGATGGCGTCGACCTCGCGTTCGATGCCGTCCGCCGCGACGATCGAGCGTCCGCGGATCTCCTCGATGCCGTCGGTGACGAGCTCGACGTTGTCCCGGGTGAGCGCCGGGTAGAACCGGTTCGAGACGAGCAGACGCTTGCAGCCCGCCCGGAATTTCGGCGTGAGCCGCTTGCGCAGCGCCGGATCGCGAACCTCCAACCACAGCTTCACGCGCGCGATCAGCTCGAGAAACACGGCCGTGGCCGGGTACTTGGCCTGGCTGATCACGAACAGTTCGCGGTTGGCGTAGATCAGCCCGCGGAGCAATCGTTGAAGTCCAGGAACATGTTTGAACGCGAATCGCTCCGGAGCAAGGTACCTGCGGGTGAGATGCGGGAACACCCATGCCGCGCTGCGCTGGTACACGTCGAGCCGCGCGACCTGCGGTGCGATGGACGGTACGATCTGCACGGCCGAGGCGCCCGTGCCGATGACCGCGACCCGCTTACCGGACAGTTCCGCGTCGTGATCCCATTGCGCGGAATGGAAGATCTCACCCTCGAACGAGTGAATTCCCTTGATGTCGGGCAGATTCGGCTCGGCAAGCACCCCGGCGGCGGAGACGACGACGTCGGCGGTGAACTTCCCGCGCGTGGTCTCGACCTCCCACCGGGCGGCCGCCTCGTTCCACCTGGCGCTCGTCATCGCGCAACCGAAGATGTGCTTGTCGCGCACACCGTACCGATCGGCGATGCCCTGGATGTAGCGGTGGATCTCCGGCTGCGGCGAGAACGACCGCGACCACTCGGGATTCAACGCGAACGAGTACGAGTACAGCTGCGACGGAACATCGCAGCCCGCACCCGGATACGTGTTGACCCGCCAGGTGCCGCCCACGTCGTCGCCGCGCTCGATGACCAGGAAGTCGGTGTACCCCTCCTGGGTCAACCGGACGGCCGTGCCGAGTCCGGAAAGCCCGCTCCCGACGATGAGGACGCGGGTGTGCCGAGGCGTGGTGTCCCCGTTGGTGATGCTTTGGCTCATATTCGACCTCAACGGGATTCGTAGATGCGCTTGTGACCGGAGATCGCGGCCAACCGGAAGGGGCGGCCGGTCTCCTCGGGGATGGCGTGATACATCCCGTCCGAGGGCGATTCGGCTTCGTGCAGCACGCGGTAGCGGTCGTAGTCGAGCGCGACGCGGGTGGCGATGGCGTCCCGGTTGGCGTCGGTGCGCAGGTGTGCACGGTAGCCGGGTTGTACTGTGCCGCTGAAGAATTCGGCGACGCTGCCCGATCCGTAGCTGATGAAGGCCAGCGGCTTGCCTGTCAGGTCGCCGGTGTGGTCGAGCAGGGACGCGAGACCGAGGTAGAGCGAGGCGGTGTAGCTGTTGCCGACCGTGCGGTTGTAGATCGTGGTGTTGCGGATCGCGGAATCGATCTCCGCCGCGTCGGCGGTGTGCCCCTGGCTCTCCAGCAGGTGGCGGTGCGCCTTGAAGGCCATCTTGGTGAACGGCTGGTGGTAGCAGAACGCGGCGAACTCGGTGAGTTCGCGCCCGCCGTTGCGGCGGTAGTCGGTCCAGGCTTCCTGGGTGGCCTTCTGGTAGGCGTTGACGGAGGTCTTGCCGTCGACCATGGCGGCGGTGCGGTAGTTCGGGCGCCAGAAGTCCATGATGTCGGCGCTGTAGATGCCGGACTGCGGATCCAATTGCAGGATCGCGGGATTCGCGCTGACGAGCATGGCGACCGCGGCGGCGCCCTGGGTCGGTTCGCCGGGGGTGCCGAGTTCGTACTTGGCGATGTCGGTGGCGATGACCAGCACGCGCTGCGACGGGTCGCGGGCGATGAGTCCGGCGGCGAATTGCAGACCAGCCGTGCCGCCGTAGCAGGCCTGCTTGAGCTCGACGACGCGAGCGGTGTTCGGCAGGCCGATCAGCGGGTGCAGGTACAGGCCCGCCGCCTTGGACTGGTCGACGCCGCTTTCGGTGGCCAGCAGCACGGTGCGAATGTTGTCGACGCCGTGGCGGTCGAGGATGGGCTTGGCGGCGGCCGCCGCGATGGTGACGATGTCCTCGTCGGCGGCGGCGACACTCATGTTCTCCTGGCCGATGCCGAGGTAGAACTTGTCGGGATCGACGCCGAGGCGCTCGGCGAGCACCGCGTGATCGAGGGCGTAGTGGGTGGTGGCGAAGGAGAGGTCGTGGATTCCTACCGGTGTGACGGTCATGGCTGTGCTCCGATGGTGGCGGTGGGGATGCTTGCGGTGGGCCGTTCGAATTGGGTATGGGCGCGCATCAATTCGCCGCTGTTGGTCTGCGCCGCCATCAGCGACAGTTCGCCGCACAGCACGGTGGCCGCGGCGATGACGGCGAGCCGGCGGGCGTTGTCGCCGGGCTCACGATCCGCGCGGCAGCCGAGGCGGGTCAGGTTCTCGTCGACGAAACTCAGGTCCTTGCCGTTGCCGACTGTCCCGACGATGAGATTCGGCAGCGTGCACGAGAAGTAGAGGTCGCCGTCGCGGTCCTCGGCGTGGGTGATGCCCTGCGACCCTTCCACGATGTTCGCGGCGTCCTGCCCGGTGGCGAGGTAGAAGGCGAGCAGCATGTTGGCGTAATGCGCGTTGGCGGAACGGATTCCACCCGCCAGCAGGGTGCCGATGAGGTTCTTGCGGATGTTCAGCTCCGCCACCTGGCGAGCGGTGGTGTGCAGCCGCTTCTCGACCACTTCGCGGGGGACGAGCAGCTCGGTGACGACGTTCTTGCCGCGGCCGAGGATGCCGTTGACCGCGGTCGCCTTCTTGTCCGTGCAGTAGTTCCCGGAGATCGAGACGTACCGCAGGCCGGGCATCGTGGCCAGGATGTGGTTCATCAGGTGGTCGCAGGCGAGGGTGGCCATGTTGTGGCCCGAGGCGTCGCCTGTGGTGAATTCGAAGCGCAGGAACAGCAGGTTGCCGGTGATCTGGTGGTGCAGGTCGATGAGGCGGGCGAACCGGCTGCTGCCCGCGGCCACCCGCTGGAGTTCGGGGAACCGGTCGCGCAGCTGTCCGACGGTGGTGTGCGCGGTGTAGGCGTCGTCGGCCTCGAGCAGGATCGAGCGGGTCATGCGGTCGTCGACCAGGGTGGCCACCACGCCCTTGTCGGTCAGCGTTGAGATCCGTGCGCCGCGACCGACCGAGGGCCACAGCGGCGATTCGTAGGTGGCCAGTGGGACGTCCACACTGTCGTCGACGGTGTCGCCCGTAATGCGCACGGGGCCGACCCACCGCAGCGGTACCGCCGCGAAAGACTCGTCGTTCACGCGTGGCTCCTTCTTTCCGATTCGTTCCACCAGGGACTCCGGTGGGTATAGGAGGCCGCGTCGATACCGCGCAGCCGGCAAAACGTGTCCACCTCGCCGGTGATCAGCAGGTCGCTGCCTGCCAGGTCGGCGGGCGTCGGCGCGCCGAGCACGGTGAGGATCCGCCGCAGCTGATCGAGCCACGTGCGAATCGTCTCGATCAACGCGTCGGTGCCGTGACTGACCAGCGTCTCGAGGAAGCGACCCGCGACCCCGGTCGCGTTGGCGCCCAACGCCAATGCGCGGGCGACGTCGAGGGGTGAGCGGATGCCGCCGGAGGCGAAGAGGTCGATGCCGGTGACGCCCGCGCAATCCACCAGGCAGTTGACCGTGGACTGGCCCCAGTCCGTCAGGAAGGAGAAGTCCGCCGTGGTGCGCCGGTCGTTCTCGATGCGCGCGAAATTGGTGCCGCCGCGCCCGCCGACATCGGCGACGGCCACGCCCGCCTCGCGCAGCCAGGTGACGGTGGGCCTGCTGAGACCGAAGCCGACTTCCTTGACGATCACCGGCACGGCGGTGTGCTCGGTGATGCGCTCGATCTGCCGGGGCCAAGAGCCGAAAGACCGGTCGCCCTCGGGCATCACGATCTCCTGGACCGCGTTGAGGTGGATCTGCAACGCGTCCGCTTCCAGCAGGTCGATCGCTCGCCGCACCTCGTCCAGCGTCGCGGTCGCGTTGACGTTGGCCATCACGAAGCCGTGCGGATTCTCCTCGCGCAGCACACGGAAGGTATCGGCGACGGAGGGGTCGCGGAAGTAGGCGCTCATCGATCCGGACGCGATCGGAACCCCGGTCTCGCGGGCGGCGATGGCCAACTGCCGGTTGATCTCTCCGGTGTGCTGACTGCCACCGGTCATGCCGTTGATGAAAAGCGGTGTATCCCAGCGCTTCCCGGCCACGTCGACGGCAAGCGACACGTCGTCGCCGTCGATGCCCGCGAGGGCGTGGTGAACGAAGGTGACCGAGTCGAAGTCGTTGGGGCCGCCGTCGCGCTGCTGGCTCACGGCGTGGCGGACGTGATCGTCTTTGCGGCTCGCGATCATCGGCGATCCCCTTCGAATGGATGTGTCCGCAGCGACAGCGGCCGGATGCCGGCGCCGACCCAGCGGTCGGTGAGCTCGGTGATCGCCGCGGTGCGGCCGCGGTCGATGAGCGCGATGCCGCAGTCGCCGCCACCCGCGCCGGAGGGTTTGGCCGCGGCGCCGACGGCCGCGCCCGCCTCGCACAGCGCACGCAGTGACGGCGTCATGATGCCCAATCGAGCTCGGGCGTCGAGGTCGACCAGAAGTGCTCGGGCGCGGTCGATTTCGGTGCGGATGGCCGGTGCGTCGTCGGCTTCCAGTGCGGCGACGAGTCGTTGGACGCACTCGTCGCTGTGCACCAGGAAGTCGGCAGGCGTGCCAGCGCGGAGTCCGGCGACCAATGCCGGTGTCGACGCGGGCTTCTCGGTCCAACCGACTCGCATCGCGAGTCCCGTCGGCGTGGGCAGCGGGCGCACCGACAGTCCCGGCCATGGCGCCCGCAGCGCGGCGGCCACCCCGCTCTCGGCCACCAGCTCGGCTACGTGCCCGCGGTCGGGGGAGCTGTAGGCGATCCAGCCGCCCCAGGTGCTCGCCGCCACGTCGCCGCCGGAGGCGCGCGGGTTGATCGACACGGTGGCCAGCATCGCCAACCGGTACCGGTCCATCGAGCTGAGACCGAGCCGATAGAACTGGCCGAGTGCCGCGACGGTGGCCACCGTGACGGCCGCGCTGGAACCGAGACCGAGCTTTCTCCCGTCCGCGTCGGCGAGGTCGGTGCTGATGCTCAGCCGGTAGGGGCGCGCCACGATCCCGCGCTCGACGACCAGCCGATCAATGATCGCGGCCGCGGCGAAGACGTAGCTGAAGTTCGGCGGCACAACGCCATCGGCGGGAACCAGTCCGTCGCCGATGCGCCCGCAGGTCAGCGTCACGCCACCGTCGAGTTCCGAGTGCAGCGTCGTGACTTCGTCATCGGCCTCGACGACCGTGGCGGTGGCATAGCGGTCGACCGCGGTGAGAACGGCGTGGCGCCCCGGGTCGACGACGGCGTATTCCCCTGCGATGAACAGCTTTCCGGGGGCGCGGCGGGTGATCATCGCTCGTCGTCTCGGACGAGGGTCGCACCGGGGCCGAGATGCGCCACCTGGATGTCGGCGACGTCGCCGCCGTCCCGCAGGGCGGTGGTCACTCGCTGCTCGTCGGCGCGGGCGCACAGCACCTTGACGTTCGGTCCGGCGTCCATGGTGGCGTAGGCGGCGATGCCGTCCGCGCGCAGCGCGAGCACCCGATCCAGGAGCGCGACCGACCGCGGCGAGAGGTATCGGACCGACGGTCTGGCCAGCAGCATGGTGGCGTGCATGCCGAGGGCGTTGCGCTCGGCGATCTCCCCGACCGCGGGCAGATCGCGGCGCGCGATCGCCTTGCGCATCTCGTCGAGGTCGAGCCGGGACGCGGCGGCCCACGGCTGGTAGAACGGCGAGGTGTCGCAGGTCCGCCGCATCGCCTCCCTGCTCGACACCGCCTTCGCCCCGTCGTCGACGACGGCGACGATCAGTGCCGGATCCAGCGCGTCGCCGTCGATCGGCTCCGCGTAGGAACTCGCGTCTCCCGCCGCGCCGTCGCCTTCCCCTGCGTGCCACACCGCGAACCCGCCGAAGATCGAACGGCAGGCCGATCCGGAGCCCCGCCGAGCCAGCCGCGAGAGGGCGCGGGCGTCCACGTCGAGTCCGTAGGCGGCGGCCGCGGCGACGGCCAGCGCGGCGAACCCGCTCGCCGAGGAGGCCAGGCCCGCGCCGGTCGGTCCGGCGTTGCTGGAGACGACAACGGCGTGTTCGTCGCGGCCCGCCCGCGCGCGCACCAGATCCAGGAACCGCGCCACCCTGGCGTGCGCGTCGCCGACCGCCGGGCGGTCGTTGAGCACAACGGTGTCACCCGGTTCCGCGTGCAAGCGCACCGCGGTCGTTGTCGGGTAGATGTCGAGGGTCATCGAGAGGCTTCCCGTGACGGGAAGGAAATACGTCTCGTCGCGCTTGCCCCAGTACTTGACCAAGGCGATGTTCGGGTGCGCGACGGCGACCGCCGCGTCGCCGATCACGTTGTCGCCGAACCGATCCGCGAGCGGGTCGGCCAGCTCTGCTCCAGCTGTGAATGTCATTGGCGTTTCTCGAGCTCCGGTAGCGAGGGGAATCGGGAATCGGTCATGGTTGTGCGGCTCGGGTCGGAACGATCCAGGTCCGCACGGCGCCCGCCCGGTGCAGCGCCGCGCGCACGCTCGCGGCGCCGTCGCCGGTCTCGGTGAGGGCGAGGACGCAGCCACCGAGGCCTCCGCCGGTGAGTTTCGCGCCGTACGCGCCCGCGCCGGATGCGGCGGTGACGAGGGTGTCGATCTCGGGTGTGCTGACGCCGAGTTCGGCCAGCAGGCTTTGGAATTCGAGCAGTGTCTCGCCGAGCGACTCGACGCTACCGGCCGCCAGATCCGCCGCCGCCGACTCGACCAGGTTCGCCGCGCGTTCCAGCAGCCGGTCGGCCGCGCGCCGATCGGCGTCCAGCTTGCGGCGGACGGCGGCTACCGCGTGCTGGGTTGCGCCCGCCGTCCCGGTGTCGGCGACCACCAGGGTGGCGTCCAGCCCGACGGCGAGCTCGCGCGCCGTGCCCGCCTGGAACCGGATCGGTCCGGTCGCGACCGCGGCGCTGGCGTCCACGCCACTGGCGCGGCCGTGCGCGAACTGCTCGCCGCACTGGACCAACTCGTAGAGCGCGTCGGAGCCGATGGTCCGGCCGTAGAGGTCGGCGACCGCCCGTACCGCGGCCGCCGCACACGCGGCACTGGAGCCCAGGCCGCGGGCGGGCGGGATCTCACAGTCGAGCACGACCTCGACCACCTCACCCGCCAGTCCCCACCGCCGCAGCGCCTCCTCGACCGCGACGTGGGCACCGGACGACGCGGTGACGGTATCGCCAGCGACGAACCGAAAGTGCTGTACCGCAGGGGAATCGCCTTCGTCCTCCGGTCGACCGAGGCGAGCGACCGCGCGCGCCGCGAGCGTCGGCAACGGAAACGCGAGGGCGGGCGTGCCGTGCACCACCGTGTGCTCGCCGAGCAGGATCGCCTTGCCGTGGGCACGACCGGCGCCGTGCCCGCCGTCCGTGCCCGCGGTGATGGGTCCGTTGCCCTCGCGAACGCTGTTCACGTCGTTTCCTCTCCCAACTCGAGCAGGGGCCACCGGCGCGTTCCCGTGCCGGGGACGAACCGGTGGCGGACGGTGCACAGCCGATGGCCACGTCGATGTGCGGCGACGGCGACCACGGGCTGGGTGGTGCGAAAGCCGTTCAGGCCGAGCCGTATTCGGCCGTCACAGCGGTTGGTCCGAACGGCCGAACACGGCTTGGCGCACACGTGCCCGCGCCGAGGGACCGAGCGGTGACGGGAAGAAGGCGGGAACCTGCTCGGCGTAGGCGCGGTAGGCCGTGCCGAAGCGTGCGACGAGGTCGCGCTCTTCCAGGAACGTGCCGAGCAGGATGTAGCCGGTCAACCCGACCGCCCACAGCAGATGCCCGGCGGTCATGTCGCTGGCGCACCAGAACGACAGCAGCAGGCCGGTCATCAACGGATGGCGCACCAAACGGTAGGGCCCGTGCACCTGCAAGCGATCCATGGTCGCGTCCGGCACCTGGATCACGTAGTGACGGTAGGCCTGACTGATGCCGAGCAGGTGAAAGTGGTTGAGCAGCAACGTCGCCGCGTAGACGAGCACGAAGCCGAGCCAGAACCCGGCATCGAGCGCGGTCCCGACGACACCGTCCGCCGACCAGACCCGCTGGGGCAGCGGCTGCCACGCCAGGCACATCACCCACACGACCAGGCAGACCATGACGATGTAGACGGTGCGCTCCAAGGCTTCCGGCACCCAGCGGGTGATGAACGCCTTGAACGCGGGTCGCGACATGCCCGAGTGCTGCAAGCCGAACAGCGCGAGCAGCAGCACGTCTACGGCGATGGCCGGACCGGTCGCCAGGTGCGGTCCCTCGTCGACGGTCTTCGGCAGCCACCAGCCTCCGGCGAACAACAGCAGCAGCGGCACGGTCACTCCGGCGACGCCGTAGACGCCGAAGGCCAGCAGGAACGGGACGAGCCGGCGGCGGTCCGTCAGCGCGCCCCGAACCTGTTGCTGCGCGGTGGTCAGATCCATGCGAACCAGGGCAGGAACCGCAGGCGGACCGTCCCCGTCTCCATCCGCTTGTCCAGCTTGGCCTTCCACCGCTCGCCGTAGCGCGCGTCGAGGAAGCCACCGGGCCGGACAAGGCGCCACGACGACTGGATCGTCATCCAGTACGGCACGATGACGGCCGCGTCGACCTGCCGCATGAAATCGAGCTTGTCGGGGATCTGCGACCAGTGCACGCCCGGGTACCGGTGGTGCACGCTGTGGTAGCCCTGGTTGAAGATGAAGAAGTTCAGCCAGTTACCCGCGGTGTTCAGCGATTTGCTCGGATCGTCCTCGAACACCCGCGCCGGGGCGTGGGTCAGCCAGGCGAAGTATCCGGAGTTCACCTGGGTGATCAGGAACGGCAGGCCCCAGAACAGCGCGAACCGCTCGAAGCCCGCGACGTACCAGATGCCGATCGGCAGCGCCAAAGCGAGCGTGAGGTCGAGGACGAAGGTGTGGCGACGCTTGCGCCGACCCTCGGACGGGTTGGCGGCGAAGATCATTCGCATGGTGTGGTTCTTGACGATGGTGCCGTACCGAATCCAGTACCACACGGCGCCGAGCCCGCGCTCCATGCCCTCGGTGGACGTGACGTCACCCGGTCCGTCGTTGAACCGGTGGTGGTTGAGTACGTGCACCTCGCGCATCTCCGCCGAGGTCAGCGTGGCGGGCAGACAGCACATGATGTCCACGAAGCGGTTCAGCCGCCGCGAGACGAACAGCGCCCGATGCGTGTGCATGTGCATCACGCCGATGGTGAGCGAGAAGTTCAGCAGGGTCAGCACGATGATCAGCGGGACGGCCAAATACCAGTTCGTGGCGATCGGCACGAACAGGCCGAAGGACAGCAGCACGACCCACGCCACGATGTGCAGTAGCGGGCCGACGTTCGCCGGGTGCTCGAGCTTCAGCACCCGGCGGCTGAACGGCGGTCGGTCGGAGGCCGCCGGGGGCGTTCCGTCGCCGGGACGGGTTGGCACGGTGGTCATAGGTGTTCTCCTCGGGTGTTGGTGTCGGGCGTTCCTATGCCGGGGTCGGTGGACGAACTGGTCACGGACGATCTCCTCCGGGAGTGGTTTCGAGGGCGGCCAGCTGGAATCTTGTTGCGAGGGCGCGCATCTCGTCTGCTCCGCGCGGCGGTAGCCGGTCAAGTGCACCGAAGGCCAGGTGATCGGCGATCATCATGGTGCGGATGTCGGCGGCGGAGAGTGTGCCCGTCAGCGGTTCTTCCGGCAGTGCCCGCACGAGGGCGAAGGTGGTGTCGACGATCAGCGGCACCATCGCGGGCGACAGCGTGCCAGGGTCGACCGCGCCGAGCAGTCGCGCCGCCGCGTCGGAACCGGTACCGAGTTCCGGCGAGGTGTCGAGCACCCGGTGGACCGCCGCGTCGGCGCATCGCTGGACCCGCTCGACCATCTTGGCCCAGCGCGCGGGCGACAGGACGGCCAGCGCGGTGGCGCCGATCGGCCGCCGGTAGGGGACCGGCGCCCCGACCGTCGAACACAGGAAGCCGGTCGTCGTGATGGTCATGTACGCCATCGCCGCCCTGGCGCCCGGGTTGGGGGTGCGCGGGCCGAGGCGAGCCAGCAGGGCGAACCCGCCCAAGGCAGGCGCCAGCAGTCGCAGCATCACCGCCCTGGTCAGTTCGGCGCGGTCGGCGACGCCGTAGAGTGCGAGTTCGCCGTCGCGCAGGTCGTTGGCCGCCTGGGCGATGACGCCGACGCACGCGGTGAGCTCGCGCAAATCGGCTTCGGCACAAGCCTCTTCGGCGACCAGCGTGCACGCGTAATGCGTCACGCGGCCGAGCACTCCCTCGCTGTAGGCGACCCGAGGCAGTGGCGATTCGAGGTTGCGGGCCATCACATCGCCGATGTCGAGCAGCAGGCTGCCCACGCGTTCCCGTCCCGCGACGGGCAGCGCCGACACCAGCGCGCGCACGTCCGCGATGCGTTCGGCGAGCACCAGGTCGACGGCCTCACTGTCGCGGACCGTGACCCGCTCCGGCGGTGGCGGCGGGGTGTCGGCGCCGCCGATGAGGTACTGCGCGGCGGTCCGCACGGCGGCGCCCGCCAGCGGACGGTCGATCAGGTCCTCGTAGGCGTCGAGCACGCGGCAGGCGAGCAGGGCAGCGGTGGCTTCGGCCCGCAGGTCCGCGCCGAGGAAGCCGATCGCGATTCCCATGTTCCGTGCCGCCGGGATCAGTGCCCGCCTGGCCAGTTCGTCGGGGGAGCCCGCCGCCCGCAGCGCGGCCAGGTCGGGTGCGCGGCGCAGGTTCCGCAGCCCGTTGGCGAGGATGCCGAGTCTTCCTCCGGTCATCGCGACACCACCTGTAGCGCCAGGGTGCGCAGGTCGTCCCGCGCCGGTGTCGGCGGGAACGTCTCCAGCGCCGCGCACGCCGTCTCGGCGGCGCGGATCGCGGCGTCGTGCGCGGCCTTGGTCGCCCCGCTGCGCACCAGGTCGGCCTGCAATTCGCTGCTGGAAGTCGTTGGCGAAAGCCACATTTCGCGAGCATTCGGGCGTATCGCCAGCCATTCGATCACCGGCCAGGTCGGCACTCTGCGATCCAGGTCGCCGCAGGCCTCCTTGCCGAGCGCGGGGTCGCCCTCGACGTCGCGCACGTCGTCCATGATCTGGAAGGCCAGGGAGAACTGTTCGGCGTACCGCATCAGGTCGCGCAGCCGGTCGGGGTCGACCCCGCCCGCCGTACCGCCGTAGGAACACGCCAGCCGGAACAGTGTGCCGGTCTTCGCGCCCGCGACGACCTCGTAGTGCCTGCGCAGCGCGGCATCGTCGACGTCGGGGGTCATGGTCTCCACCAGCTGTCCCGCGGACAGATCCGAGATGCTGTCCAGGTAGGTGACGCCGGGAGCCTCGCCGAGCTGCGCGCAGACCACCGGGTTGTCTTCCAGCACCCGCGCCAAGACCTGTAATGCGGTGCCCGCCATATGGAATCCGACCCGGGCGGCGGTCCGGATACCGAACAGGGCGGGCACCGAGGGGGCATCGCGCCGCAGCAGCGAGCTGTCGCAGATGTCGTCGTGGATCAGCGACGCTTCGTGCAGCATCTCCATCGCGCAGGCCAGATCGACGGCGTCGGGGACGGACGCCGTCACGGCCGACGGCAGCAGGCGGTGGCAGTCCAGCACCAGCCTGGCCCGGACCCGTTTGCCGGGGGCGGTCAGGACGTGACGGTAGATGTCGTCGAAATCGCTTCCGGTGACCAAGATTTCGCGCATCCGCTCGGTGACCATCGCCGCTCGGTCGCCCGGCGCGGCGAGCTGCTCGGCGGACTCGGTGCGGGCATGACCGTTCGACGCCGGGGTGGCGACGCGGACGCCGCCGTCCGCGACCGCGTGCGCGGTGCTCGACCGCCCGGACATGGCCGCCACCAGGCGCCCGTCCTCCTGATGTCCTGACGGTGACGTGGGATTGTCCATTGGCGGTGAGCTCCTTCGGTGTCATAGCGAGCGGAGTCGGGCACGCGGCGGCGACCACTGGCCTGGAGAGGGCGTTCGGTTACGGACGAATCGGCTGTTCGGCAGCAGGCGTCGATGCCGCCACCGCGACTTCGGTGGGCTAGTCGGCGCTGGTCTCGGTGGGTGCGGAGCGCGGGGAGTTGGCGATTTCGTGGTCGCCTGCAAGAGTCGGCGTAAGTACGCGCCGAGTACCGGATCCGCGGCTGGGTCCGGGGGAGGTTCGCGGGGCGGACGGCGGTGCGACCGTTGCCCGTTCGGGAATCCACGGCTCTCCGGCTACGGAACCAACGCGTAGCCGGGCCGACTTCGATGTCGACAGCCGTGAAATACATTGTGCGCCAATATCTGTGGCGTGGTAGTCGGCCGCGGCGACCGGTGCGGTTCGGCGGCGCGACGCAGCGGGGACATGCCCGTTGCCGAGATCGTCGAGCCGACAACGCTCGACGACACCGCCCTGACGCGGACATATATGTTGCGCCCGAGGGATTTTCACGTTCTTGTAGAAGGATCCGGCCTCATCCACTACCAGCACATCGTCCGGATCGCCGAGGTGCTCGTCCGCGTACGCGCGCAGAGCGTCACGCACGCGGTAGTAGTCGTTCCACATGGTCTTGCTCGACGCCCGCCACGGCCAGTCCATCACCCAGCGCAACCTCGAGCGCAACAAGTTCCTCAACCACGAACATAGCGAAAGAGGCTACCGCACAACACATCTAGTCGCGCGTCGAAACCGACCGGAATTCTTTGAGCAAACTTCTGTGAGGAATCACAGTGCACGACAAGGCAACTCAGACGGATGATGGTTCAGTAGTCGACCATACGGCCGGACCGAAGGGAGCGATCGGCAATCCCCAGCAGGGGAGCGTCGCGAATCCGGATCAGACGGCGCTTCAATCTAAATTGTTTGCGCACAACGTAATTCGATCGCTGTTTGTTTGCTTCTACGCGCTTGTGACACGTTCGGCAATGCGTCTGCCGCTAGGCTCTCGAGGTGTGGGAAGTGGGCCGTGTCGGCGCGCGCCGCCCTTGCCGCGTGGCGTTCGCGAACGCTATTGTTCGTTGACCGGCTCGCGATCCGAGCCGTCGGACCCCGCGCGCCCGACAGGGTACGCAATTGCTTCAAAGCTATTGGAAACAAACGAATCTCAGTTAACACCAGCTGACACCACGGCCTTTCGCGACAGCGTCCGGAGAGGGATCGGATGCGAACCGGCCTACGGCTGGTCAGCGATATCGGCGAGCCCAATCGAAGGTATCGTGTGATTCAGTCGTGCCGTATAGTGCTGTGCAGCAACATTTTTCGTCCTAGGAGCGCGAAACTCGGCGACATACTGGACGGCATCTCGTCGAGCTGATCGTCCACCACGCTGATCACCCGCGCTGTTTCGGCGGTGTATCGATCGTCGGCCGACACGACGATCGCGTCGCTGATTACGGGGCTGATGCCGGCGTTCGCAGTCGCTGGTCCAGCCACTCATTGCGCACGGGATGCCGGTGCTGCCGGACGGGCGTTTTTCGGTCCGGCGCGAGGCCCGGCGGGGTGCTGAACTGATCGCATTTTCAACTGCCGCGCATTGTCGGTTTCTTCCGACCGCGGGCATCGAAACCGCCGCCCACCTTGGTGGGATCGAACCACAAGAAGGGTGAGTCGCCCCGCACCCTTGGTGTCCTATCAGCGCGGCTCAGGGTCGAGCAGTCTAGACATCGTCACAACGACAGCGGGACCGCCCCGCCAGACCGACACGAAGGAGCAAACCATATGACGACCGACCAGCGCTCGACCCGCCGCACCCACCGCTTCGCACGCGCCATGGCGATCGCCGCGGCACCCGCCCTGCTAGGTGCCGGCTTGGTGACGGCTGGTGTCGCCCAAGCCGAGCAGGACCCCAACCTGCCGACCTGCTCCTGGCCCAATCTGGTGTGTGGCGGCCAGCAGGATCTGACCCCCGGCGGCCAGACCAACCTCACCCCGGGCGGCCAGACCAACCTGATGCCGGGCTCCGAGAACTACGACGCCTACGGTAATTACTACTACTACTGATCACCGTACGGGCGTGCGGCTCCGCCGCCTCGCACGCCCCCTGCCACCCATACCAGCAACCCCGGGACCTGCCCCCTCGGCAGCACCCCGGGGTCGGAGGTGTTGGTGGATCGCCCGATGTACCGACCGCTCAAAGACTCGCGCCGAGCCAGGAGGCGAAGCCGACGAGGCTCTCGGTCTGGCGGCGCTGAGCGGCGGCGATGCCGAACAAAGTCTCCCGAACGGACGGATGCAGGCGCGTCTGCTGTGGCGCCGCGGCACGCGCCTTGTTGAGCGCGGCAAGAGCTTGATCGGGCTTGCCCGTCATCAGCCAGGCGCGAGCGTTGTCGTGCCAGTGGTGCCCCGCCCTCGGCGCGGCCATATCGGGCGGAAGTGCCAAGGTGGCACCGTCACGCGCTGCCTTGCCGGGGTCGCCCGCCTCCAGCTCGACCGCACACGCGTGCACCTCCACGTTCCCCGGGCCGAAATCCGTTGTGTACAGCGAGCTTTCCCGGGTCATCGGCCTCGCGATCTGCCGGGCCGCGCCGATATGGGTTCGCGCGTCGTCGAGGCGTCGTGCCCGCGCGGCGACGATCGCACCGCGCAGGTGGCTGTACCCGCGAAGGACGTTCTCCGCCTCGCTGTCGCCCGGAACCAGAGCCAGGCCACGGTCGACCAGCGACATCGCCACGTCGGTCGCTCCGTGTGCCATGAGGAGGCGCGACCGTTTGATCAGACTGCGGACGGCATAGGCGGGATCGTCGGCGTGCGACGCCGCCCAATCCAGCCGATCCAGCACCAGCGCAGTCAACGATGAGTAGCCCAGTCGGCCGCACGCCCCCTCGGCGGCGATATATGCCGCGCAGAGCATCTTGTACGCCTTCGCGCGGTCCCGCTCGTGCTGTGCGGCGTGGATCGCGCCGTACAGTTGCCGGATCAGATCGGGCAGCATCACCAGGGCACGACGTGTGCGGTCGTTCCGCAGTGCCATCTCCACGGCGGTGAGACCGGCGGACAGCTCCTCGAAAGACGGCGGCTCGACCGCGCGGACATACGCGCCTTCGGCCAGCACCGTGCGCAGTTCGGCCAGCCCTTCGATCGGACCATCTTCGGCGAGCGTATCGACATAGGGATTGCCCTGCAGCCGCTCGGGCTCGACACCGAGCGCGCCGGACACCGCCGCGATGAACCCCGCAGACGCGACCTCACGCCCCTGTTCGACCGCCTTGACCATGCTCAGGCTGTACTTGGCCCGACCGGCCAACTGCTGCTGACTCAGCCCAGCAATCTTGCGTTCGGCGGCAATCCGCTCACCAGCATGATGGCCCATGCCACGAGGGTAGATCGATCCACACGACGCCGCCCCTCACCACTCGAAACCTGTCCCTTCACTGGCCTTTCGAACACACCCCCAACCACCAAGCTGATACCCAGCCCCGCCGCCGGGTCGACCCGGTGCCCCACATCGTTCCCCGACCGCGAGTGCACACCGCTCGTCGATCGAACCTGCGGACGTCCGAATCATGGGGTTGTTGGATTGCCCGTTTTGCCTGACAGCTCAAAGACTCGCGCCGAGCCAAGAGGCGAAGCCGACGAGGCTCTCGGACTGGCGGCGCTGAGCGGCGGCGATGCCGAACAAAGTCTCCCGGACGGACGGATGCAGGCGCGTCTGTTGAGGTGCCGCGGCACGGGCCTTGTTGAGCGCGGCGAGGGCTTGGTCGGGTTTCCCCGTCATCAGCCAGGCGCGGGCGTTGTCGTGCCAGTGGTGGGCGATGCGTGTTGGTGGTGCGTCGTCAGGGTAGGTCAGCTTCACCCCTTCCACCGCCGCGCGGTTCGGGTCGCCTGCCTCGAGCTCGATGGCGTGGGCGTGAATGTTCACGTTGAGTGGGCCGAAGGCTGTCATGTACAAGTCGGTTTCGCCGGTGCGGGATGCGAACTCGCCCGCTGCCTGAAGATGGGCCATTGCGTTCGGATAGTCGAGCTTGCGAGCCTCGTTGATCGCTCCGGCGAGATGGGAGTATCCCGCCAGGACCATGCCTGCGGGGGTGTCGTCGGCAGTCCGAATCGCCGAGTCGATCAGTTGGGCAGCTACCGCCGATTCTCCGAAATGCGTGAGTACTCGCGCCCGGGCGAGCGCTGAGAACGCGCCGTAGTTCGGATCGTCCGCGAGTGGGGCGTATGTGTCTGCGAGATCTAGCGCAGGCAGCGCAAGCATCAAGTGGCCGGTCCTGCGAACGGACCATTCCGCCAGCACGTAGGCCGAGGTCAGCAGCGTGTACGCGTGCGCCTGTTCGTCGCCGGACAAGTCGCGTACGGCACCGTGCAACTGCCGGATCATATCGGGCAGCACTTCGATGGTCTGACGGGTGCGGTCGGCGCGGTAGAGCTGTTGCGCCTTTTCGAGTTCTACCTCGAGCGCCGCTAAACCAGCAGGCTCGGTCGCCCGTGCGTAGCGGCCCTCGGCAAGCAGTACCGACAGCTCGTTCACGGCATCGGAGAGGGGCTTGCCGTCGTCGTAAGGCGCGCCGGTCAGTTGCTCCGGCGTAATCCGCAGCGCCCGGGCAACAGCGGAGATGAACCCAGGGGACGCGACCTCACGCCCCTGTTCGACCGCCTTGACCATGCTCAGGCTGTACTTGGCCCGACCGGCCAACTGATGCTGACTCAGCCCAGCGATCTTGCGTTCGGCGGCAATCCGCTCACCAGCATGATGGCCCATGCCACGAGGGTAGATCGATCCACACGACGCCGCCCCTCACCACTCGAAACCTGTCCCTTCACTGGCCTTTCGAACACACCCCAACCACCAAGCTGATACCCAGCCCCGCCGCCCGGTCGACCCGGTGCCCCTCATCGTTCCCTGGCGGCGGGCGCTCTTCATATGTCGAGCGAACAGGGAGGGTGTTCCACCGATGGGGTTGTTCGAAGCAGTGACCGGGAGGCTGTTGTGAGCAACATTCCGCCGCGGACCGATCCGTTCGCGCGAGTCGGCGCCGATACACCCCGATCCCGGGTCGCCTATTACCGCACGGTGTGCAACCTTCCCGCGGTGGTCGAACCCGGCACCGGGCGGATCAGTTTCACCGCGGGCATGGTGTGGGCGATCGAGATGCCCTCCGAACTCGGGCAGTCGGTCAAGATCCACCTCGACACCACCAAGCAAGGTGGCGGGCCGATCGTCACCCACCCCCGATCCCACACGTGGACATTCCTCGTGCGCTCCGACATCCCGGCAACCATGGTCGCGGCCGAGGCGGCCTTGTATCGCAGCCGCCGAATCACGGTGCTTGGCAACGGCGAGCGAGTCGCGCTGCCGTCACCGGCCGACGAGGGCTCGGAGTATCGCGGCTGGATCACCGCCGCGCACTCGCTGTTCCGTCCCTCCGGCCGGGCAGTGCTCTACGGAGTGCACGCGTGTCCGACTCCGCCCCATGAGCATTCGCGATGAGCACCGTCTCACCGCGGCCGGAGGAACCGGACGTGCACCTGTCGGTGTTCCTGCACGGCGTGCGCATGGACTTCGTCGCGTGCCTGACCGCCGCGCTGGTCTTCGTCGCCGAACACGAGGACCGGCATTACCTCGACGCGGTGACCATCGATATCGCCGCGAACGGATTCCCCAGACTCCCGAACGAGCGGCTCTACCTCGAACCCTGACCCGACTGCTGGACGTCCGGAGTCTCACCCGGTGCAGAACCTTTGCGGGGTCGGTTTGGGCGTCGAATCAGTGTGACGAGTCGCGGCGAGCGTGCATGCGGGCGAGTTCGTCGGCGGTGTAGTCGGCGAGCCACACCCGTTGCAGCATGTGCCAGTCTGCCGGGTGTGCGGCGATACCGGCGGCGAATCGATCGGCAAGCGCCTGAGTCGTGTGTCGCACTCCGCCCGTCGTGTCGATCGGCGCACCGACGTGAAATCCCCAGCCACCAGGAGTGAACCAGCAGTGCACCGGCAGCAGCGGTGCACCGGTGTCGATCGCCAGCCGGGCCGGACCGGCTGGCATGCGAGCCGGTTCACCGAAGAACGCGACCGGCACGCCTCTGCCGGACAAATCGCGCTCGCCGAGCAGCCCAACTATCCGCCCCTGTTCGAGTCGCGCGGTGAGGAGCTCGAACGGTGGTGTCGCGGCACCGGTGAGCGGGACGATTTCGAAACCCAAACGCTCACGGAACCGGACGAAGCGTCGGAACAAGGATTCCGGCGACAGCCGCTCGGCCACGACGGTCGGTGAACCCACCCGCTGCACGAGCCAGACTCCCGCCAAGTCCCAGTTTCCGCTGTGCGGCAAGGCCAGCACCGCGCCGCGTCCGCGCTCGACCGCCTCGTGGATGTGTTCGAGCCCGGTGGCAGCGGATTCGATGGTCTCGGCCAGCCGCACAGGATTCATCGACGGGAGCCGGAACGCTTCGCACCAGTAGCGAGCGTAGGAGCGCATGCTCGCGCGCACCAGGTCGTCCGGCACTTCTTCCGGCGCGGTGGCGAGTACCCGAGCCAGATTGCGCCGCAGCTGGTCTGGTCCACCGTTACGGGCCGAGCGGTCGGCCGCGATGTCGAACAGACGGCTCGCCCACCGCTGCGGCATAGCGCGCACTAGCCGCCAGCTCGCCGCGTACCCGAGATCCCACGCTCGGTCCTTCGGTTTCATTGATCACTGCCGGCCGGGGCCGCGGCGTCGTCCGTCGCCGCGGGACTCGACACGGCGCTGCTGAACACCGGAGGACACACCTGGCCGTCACCGGCCGGTGCGGAGGTGGCAGTGGGTTCATCGAGGTGACTGAACAGGTTCGGCGGCCGAGATTTACGATTCATCCCTGAAGTGTCCTCTCCGATACGAAAACAGCGGCGACCGGTACCGTCGACACCGCCGAACTCCTTTCACGACGGCCACTTGGACACGGCAGCTACTTCTCGTCGAACAAGCCATGTCGAGCTTTCACCTTGGGGCTCTGTAGCGATAAGCTGTCTATCATCGCTGAACCCCGCCGATTTTATTGGACCGACGAACAATTCAAACGGCTCGAGCGTCCACATCGTGTGCAGTGTCGAAACCCGCCGGCTAACTTCTCGCATGCAGGGGGCTAGGTTGAGTACTGTTGCTCGTCGAACACTGCTTCAGAACGCGACGACCGCGCTGGTGCGCGGCGCGACGTCGCTACGCGCCGTGCTGATCGTCCGCGGCGGAGTGGCGATCCGGCCGGGCGCCGATCTGGTCCGCGCGAGACTGCACGGGATCGAGCTTCCCGGGGCGGATCTCACCGGAGCCGATCTGACGTCGGCCGATCTTCGCGAGGCCTACCTCGTCGAGGCGGTTCTGGTCGACGCCAATCTCGCGTACGCGCAACTGGCCGGTACAGATTTGCGCGGCGCGGATCTCACCGGCGCGGACCTGACCCGAGTCGACGCGGTGGGAACGGATTTCTCCGAGGCCGAGATCCCGGGCATCGCAACGGCGAAAGACCTGACGTGGTCGGAAACCACGCGCTGGGGCGAGTACTCCGAACAGGTCCGTTCCCGCTCGTGCGCCCTGGGTGGCGGCCGATACCGGCTCAATCCGTAGACGCGAATTCTTCGTTCCCGAAGCCGATCTCAACGGTTGAGGGCATATGCCCGCACCGCCGTGCTAGATTCCGTCTGGACGTTAGTCCAATTCATGCACGGGGTCGGGTAGTTCGAGCGGAGATACAGTGCTTGGGACCAGGCGAACACTGCTGGCGTCCGCCGCGGTGGCGCTACTGCCACTCACGGCCGCGGGTCTGCCCGCCGCACCGGCGACGGCCGCACCGGCGTATTCGGAGTATGTGGCGCTGGGGGATTCGTGGGCGGCCGATGCCACGGGCAGTCAGATCAGTACGCGGTTCGCGCCGGTGAACTGTCTGCAGAGCGCCCGCAACTATCCGAAGCAGGTGGCCGCCGCGCTGTCGATACCGGTCTTCCGCGACGCCACCTGCGGCGGCGCCGAGACCCGACACATGACAAGCCCGCAGGCCACGGCACTGGGCAGCAACCCACCCCAGTTCGACAGCCTCACTCCCACCACGGATCTGGTGACCCTTGGCATCGGCGGCAACGACGCCGCCCTGGCGAAGTCCGTATTCACCTGTCTGACGATCGATCCCGCCGCCACACCGTGCCGGGACACGATGGTCACCGGCGACACCGACCTCATGACCGAGGCCATCGGCGTCGCCGCGACCCGCGTGACCGCCACCATCGCGGGCATTCGCGAACGCGCCCCGCACGCCCGCATCCTGCTGCTCGACTACTTCGACGCCGTCGGCACCACCGGCGGCTGTTTCCCGGAGATCCCCATCTCCGACGCCGACGCGATCTGGCTGGGCGACAAGCTCATCGAGCTCAACCGCATGCTCGCCCGCGTGGCCGATGCCACCGGTGTGGAGTTCGTCGACACCCACACCGGCAGCACCGGCCACGACGCCTGCCAACCACCCGGTGTGCGATGGGTGGAGGGACTCGTCCCGTTCTCCAGCGCGCCGACCGGGCTCGCCGTGCCTTTCCATCCCAACCAGCTGGGAGCGGACTACCAGGCGCGGCGGGTGCTGGAGACGCTGGGGGCGTAGCGGTTTCGCGAACGCGGCTCAGCGACCGCTGCGGGCCGCGGCGACGTCGTCGGTCGTTTTGACGAATCGTGCGATCAGCTCGGTGATCGCCTCGGGCTGCTCGAGTGTGCAGGTGTGGCCGCAGTTGGGAACGATCTCGAGCGTGGCGCCCGCGATGTGGTCGGCGATCTGCTTCGCTTTGTCCGGTGGGGTGTCGATGTCGTCGGCGCCGACGACGACGAGGGTGGGCACGTCGATGCGGTCGAGTTCCGGCAGGATCGCGTCGCGGTCGGCGACACCGACGATCGCGCGGTGAATGCCCGCGCGCTCGGATCGGCTCAGCCGTCGAGCCCATTCGGCGATGACCGGCTCACCCGCCGTGCTTGCCCGAAATACCGGCCCGAACAGCAGATTCGCGGCGCGGTCGCGCACCATGCCGGTCCCGGCGAGCCGGTAGGCCAACGCGAGCAGCTTGAACTTGGCGGCGTGCACAGCGCCCTGGGCCTCGGCGCTGGTGCTCAGCAGGGTCAGCGAGCGGAGCAACTCGCCGCGCCGCGCGGCGATGCGCTGCCCGACGAACCCGCCCATGGACAGGCCGACGTAATGCACCGGCGCCAGATCCAGGTGATCGATCAGGGCCACCACGTCGTCGGCGAGCGTGTCCATGTCGTAGCCGGACGGTGTCGGCGCGCTGTAGCCCTGACCGCGGAAGTCGATCGCCACACAGCGGTAACGCGAACGCAGAGCTTCGATTTGCGGTTCGAACATCCACCCGCCGAACAGCAGCCCGTGTCCGAACACGATGGTCGGCGCGAACGGCCTCCGCGGGGGGAGGCCGGTGTCGATGTAGGCGAGTTCGGCGCCATTGATGTGACTGGTCGGCATAGTGACTCCTGCCTGGTCAGCGGTCGACTCATCGTCGTGGGGGCTACAGGCTAGCGTCAGGTTGAGCAACGCTCAATAGTGGCGGGAGCATTGCTCCGCAGTGGTACCTTCGCCAGATGACCGCGTCCGGGAGCGCCCGCATCCGCTTGAGGAGCGAGGATCGTCGGCAACAGCTCATCGGCATCGGGCTACGCCTGCTCGTCACCCGCCCGATCCACGAGCTCGCGATCGACGAGGTCGCCGCCGAGGCCGGTATCTCGCGAGGCCTGCTGTTCCACTACTTTCCGACCAAGCGCGACTACTACATCGCCGTCGTCCGCGCGGCGGGGGACCGGATGCTCGGGCAGACCGAAGTGCCCGAAGGCGGAACGTCGCAAACGCGCGAGCACGCTGTCACCGATGGCTTCGTGAGCTTCATCCGGCGGCGCCGCGCCAACTACGTGGCACTGGTGCGCGCGGCGAGCGGCGGTGACGACCGGGTCATGGAGGTCTTCCAGGACATTCGCGCGACCTTGACCGACCGCATCCTGCACGCGATGGGACGTTCGAAGGCCGACGCGATGACGCGCCTCGCCGTCCGCGGCTGGCTCGCGATGGCCGAGGAGATGGCCGTGGAAGCCGACGACGACGTGGCCACCTCGGATCTGGTCGACTACCTCGTCGACGCCCTCGGCCGCCTGTTCGACTCACCCGAATGACACTGCCCCACTACGCGTCGAGCCCTACGAGACGAGTCTTATTGAGCATTGCTTAGGAATGTTCTACTGTCGCCGTGTCGGGGGGAATCGAGAGGAGCCATCGTGGACTTCACCCATTCAGCCGTCGCCCGCGATTACATAGACCGGGTCCGCGCGTTCATCGACAATGAGATCACGCCGCGCGAGGCGGACTATTTCGCCACGCTGCACGGTCTTTCGGACCGTTGGGTCGTCTCTCCCGTCGTCGAGGAACTCAAGGCCGCCGCGCGCGAGCAGGGGCTGTGGAACCTCTTCCTGCCCGACGACAGGTACGGGGCTGGCCTGTCGGTGGTGGATTACGCGCCGCTGGCGGAGCTGATGGGTCGCTCGTTGCTTGCCCCGGAAGTGTTCAACTGCAACGCCCCCGACACCGGCAACGCCGAGGTGCTGGTGCACTACGGCAGCGACGCGCAGCGTGCGGAATGGTTGACGCCGCTGCTGGAGGGCCGGATTCGTTCGGCGTTCTGCATGACCGAGCCGGACGCGGCGTCCTCGGACGCGACGAACATGAGCGCGACCGCGATCGTGGACGGCGACAGCGTCGTTCTCAACGGCCGCAAATGGTGGAGCACCGGCATCGGCCACCCGAACTGCCGATTCGTCATCTTCATGGGCCTGACCGATCCCGACGCGCACCGCCACGCACGGCACTCGATGGTCCTTGTGCCGCTGGACACCGAAGGCGTTCGGGTGGAACGGATGCTGCCGGTCATGGGGTACTACGACGAGCCATACGGCCACGGCGAAGTGTCGTTCACCGACGTCCGACTGCCGCTGGACGCGATCATCGCCGGTCCCGGCCGCGGCTTCGAGATCGCCCAGGGTCGTCTCGGACCCGGCCGGATCCACCACTGCATGCGCTTGATCGGCATGGCCGAGCGCGCGCTCGAGCTGGCCTGCGAACGGGCAAGCAGCCGTCACGGTTTCGGCAAACCGTTGATCAATCTCGGTGGCAATCGCGAACGCATCGCGCACGCGCGCATCGCGATCAACCAGGCGCGGCTGCAAGTCCTGCACACGGCGTGGCTGCTGGACACCGGGGGAGCCGCGGCGGCGATCAGCGAGCTGTCGCAGGTGAAGGCCTCGGTTCCGAGCATGGCGTACTCGGTGATCGACATGGCGATCCAGCTGCACGGCGCGGCGGGACTGTCCGACGACACCCCGCTGGCGGGGTTCCTCTCGGCGGCGCGGGCGCTGCGGCTGGCCGACGGTCCCGACGAGGTTCACCTCGGCGTTGTCGCCCGCGTCGAACTCGCCAAGTATCGGGACCGCGCGTGACCCGGCCGCACACGTTTCAGCATCAGGAGGATCGTCGATGACCACCAGGAAGCGCATTCTGATCACCGGCGCAAGCAGCGGCCTCGGCGAGGAGATGGCCCGCGCCTTCGCCGCGAAAGGACGCGATCTCGCGCTGTGCGCGCGCCGCGGGGAGCGCCTGCGTCGACTGCACGACGAATTGCTCGCAGCGCACCCCCGCATCCGGGTGAGCGTGCGCGAGCTCGACGTCAACGACCACGACGCGGTCTTCGAGGTGTTCAACGCCTTTCACGACGACCTCGACGGCCTGGACCGGGTGATCGTCAACGCCGGGCTCGGCAAGGGCCAGCCGATCGGCACCGGCCGCTTCCACGCCAATCGGCAGACCGCAGAGACGAATTTCGTCGCGGCGCTGGCGCAATGCGAAGCCGCCGTGGAGATCTTCCGCCGTCAGCGGTCCGGTCATCTCGTCGTCGTCTCCTCGATCAGCGCGATGCGGGGCCTGCCGCGCAATCTCACCACCTACGCCGCGAGTAAGGCCGGTGTCGCGGCGCTGGCCGAGGGAATCCGCGCCGAACTGCTCGACACCCCGATCGCGGTCACCACCTTGTACCCGGCCTACATCGAATCGGAGATGACCGCCGCCGCGGGCCGCACGCCGCTGATGGTCTCGACGCGAAAAGGCGTGCGGGCCATGGTCAAAGCCATCGAGGCCGAACGCGTCCAGGCCAAAGTCCCCGCGTGGCCCGGCTTGCCGCTGGCAGCCGCCATGCGCGCTCTGCCGCTGCGCCTCGTCGCCAAGGTCAGCTGAGCACTTCCGCGTTTCTGTCGTAGCGGCGGTGTAGGTTCCGGCGCGTGGCATTGAACTGGAAGCTCGTCATCGACAGCAAGAACGCGCCCGTCCTCGCGGACTTCTGGGCCGCGGCCCTGGGGTACGAGATGGAAGACCCGAGCCCGCTCATCGAGCAGCTGCTCGCGGCGGGTCATCTCGGCGAGGACGCGGTGGCCGAGCACGGGGGTCGCAAGATCTTCCGTGGGCTGGCCGGGATCCGGCACCCGGAGGATCCGTTCGATCAGCTCAGCGGTGTCGGTCGGGGCAGGCGTCTGCTGTTCCAGGACGTCCCCGAGGACAAGTCCGGCAAGAACCGTCTGCACATCGACGTGCACGGCGAGTCGGGCGACCTCGAGGGTCTGGTGGCTCGGCTGGAAGGGCTCGGCGCGACCCGCGTGCGCGAGTTCGACAACGGACCCGCCGGGCACTGGTGGGTCATGCGGGATCCCGAAGGCAACGAGTTCTGCGCAGCGTAGACCCGATCCCACCAAGGTGGCGATGCGTTCACCCCTTGGGGAAGCGACCTCAACTCTCGGGGCACTGACAACGGCGGCGGATCCGGCGGACAGTTGGACACGTAACCGCCAGCGAACCGGAGCCTCCGATGTCGATCCCCAGCACAGTCGCCACCTCGGCGGGTCGTCGTGCCACGGTCTCGACCCGAGACGGTGTGCGACTCGCCCTTCGCGAATACGGCCCGCGAGACGCGGAGCTCACCGTCGTGCTCCTGCACGGACATTGCCTGCGCACCGCGTCCTGGGCCTACGTCCGTGACGCGCTGATGCGCAGGTATCCGGGCGGCAGGCTCGTCTGCTACGACCACCGTGGCCACGGCGAGTCCGCCGTCGCGTCGCGCCAGACCTACAACCTCGAGCAGCTCGGCCACGACCTGCGTGATGTGCTCGACGCCGTCGCACCCACCGGGCCGGTCGTGCTGGTCGGTCACTCCATGGGTGGCATGACCGCGCTGACCTACGCCAGCCTGTACCCGCACGAGATCGGCACTCGCGTCGTCGGCGCCGCGCTCATCGCGACCGCAGCCAGCGGACTCGCCGACGTCGGCTTCGGCCGTCTGCTGCGCAATCCGGTCATCTCCCTGTTCCAGGCCGCCGTCCGGCGCGCGCCGAGCATGATGCACCACGCGAAGCTCATGGCCTGCAAGGTCTTCGCCCCTCTCATCCGCACCGCCGAGTTCGGCGATCGCAAGGTCAGCCCCCGGGTGCTCACTCTCGCCAACGCGATGCACAATCAGACTTCGGTCGTGACGATGGCGAGCTTCCTGAGCGCCTTCATGGCCTACGACCAGACCGACGCGCTCGCCGTCCTGTCGAAGATCCCGACGCTTGTGCTGTGCGGCTCGGCCGACCTGATGACGCCGCCCTCGCATTCCGTCGCGATGGCCGCCACGATCGAGTACTCGGACTTGGTGATGGTCGAGGGCGCGGGCCACTCCGTGATCCTCGAGCAGCCGCGCCACGTCGCCGACGCCCTCGCCCGCCTGCTGGAGCGAGCGGGCGGCACCCCGTCGGACGAGGATCCCGACCTCGCTTTCGCCGCTTAGCCCCGGGCTCGGCTCACCCGAAACTCTGCTGTCCGCGGAGGGACCGCGGCATGCCGCGAACGGCGAAGCGTCTGGCTACGACCGAGTTCCGGAAGTTCCTTCGGCGACTTTCCGGACGCGCACGCGCTGCGGTGCGACGGTCTGGCCGTCCGGGGTGGTGAAGCGCAGTGTCGGCAGTGGACGTCCGGAGTCGGTGTCGACCAGGACCGAGTGCGGCTCGTCGGGGGAGAAGGCGTGCCGCTGGCCCCATTGCCGGAGGCTGACGATCAGATCGAACAGGTCCCGCCCCTCGGCGGTGAGGACGTACTCCTCGAATCTGCTTCCGTCGGCAGCGGGTTCGACGCGCAGCACGCCCGCGTCGACGAGATGTCGTAGACGGGCGCTGAGGATGTTCTTCGCGATGCCGAGATTGCGCTGGAATTGTCCGAAGCGCCGAACGCCGTCGAAAGCGTCGCGGACGATCAACAGGGACCAGCGGTCGCCGACCAGATCCAGCGTGCGCGCGACGGGGCACTCCGGATCCGTCCAATCCTTCGCCTGCGGCTTGCCCATGCACTCTCCCTCGGTGGACTCACCTCCATGGTTGCACATCGAAACCATTACGTCCATGATGGTTGCAAATCGAAACCATGACGCTTCGGTGTGTCACAGAGGGGAGAGGTCGGTATGGGCATATCGGTCGAGAAGGCTTCGGCCGCTGCGGAATCCGACGGAATCGACAATCGACTATCGGTGTTGCTGACGCTGGCCTGCGGGATCTCGGTGGCGAACGTGTACTACGCCCAGCCGCTGCTCGACGGCATAGGCGCCGATCTCGGCATCGGCTCCGGGCAACTGGGCCTGGTGACCACGCTCACCCAGGCGGGGTATCTGCTCGGCCTCGTGCTGCTCGTTCCGCTCGGCGATCTGATCGATCGGCGCAGGCTGATCACTGTGCTCGCGGCGGTCGCGAGCGCCGGGTCGGTGGTGATCGCGGTCTCGGGCCGTGCGGTTGTCTTCCTCGCCGCCTGCGCGCTGGTCGGGCTGGTCTCGGTGGTCGTTCAGGTCGTCGTCGCCTATGCCGCGGTGCTCAGTGCGCCCGCGCGGCGCGGCGCGGTCGTCGGTACGGTGACGAGCGGGGTGGTGATCGGCATCCTGCTGGCGCGTACCGTTTCCGGACTCGTCGCCGAGGTGGCGGGCTGGCGCGCGGTGTTCGCGGTCTCGGCGGTGCTGATGCTGACTCTCACGTTCGCCCTCGCACGCGCGCTGCCTTCGGATACGGCTGCGCGACAAAGGATTTCCTACGGTGACCTGATCACCTCGGTGGTCCGGCTGACCATCCGGGAGCCGGTCTTCCGAGCCAGGAGCCTGATCGCCTTGTTCATGTTCGCCGCGTTCGGTGCGGTGTGGGGCTCGATGGCGCTGCCGCTGGCCGCGACGCCGTGGCGGCTGTCCGAAGCGGAGATCGGTCTGTTCGGGATCGTCGGTGCGGCGGGCGCTGTCGGCGCAGCGCGCGCCGGGCGGTGGGCGGATCGTGGTCTCGGGCAGTGGATCAGCGCTGGGTCGCTGGCGGTGCTGGCCCTGTCCTGGCTGTTCATCTGGGGCGCGCCGCACTCGTTGCTGCTGCTGGCCGTCGGAGTCGCCGCGCTCGACTTCGCGGGGCAAGCCCTGCACGTGATTAATCAGAACCTGATCGTCGCCATCGATCCGGCCGCGAGCAGCAGGCTGATCGGCAGCTACATGGTCTTCTACTCGCTCGGCACCGGTGGTGGAGCCATCGCCGCCACCGCGCTGTACAGCGCGGCAGGGTGGGGCGCGGTCTGCCTGCTCGGCGTGATTCTGTCCGGCCTGGCCGCGCTGGTGTGGATCGTCGACCGGTGGCGGCGTGAGCCGACAACCGATCCGCTCACCTCTCGGGCAGCAGCGTGCCAAGGGGGCCGAGGTCGATGTTCAGGTCCTCGGGTGTGAGACCGAAGTGTTCGCGCAGTTCGTCCATGCGCTGTTCGAGCAGCATGAGGGTGGTGCCGATGCGTTCGATCTGCGCCTCGCTCAGGTCGCCGTCGTCCACGCGGCGCAGCGCTTGGCGCTCCATCAGCTGCCGGAGCAGCTCCACCAGGGTGAGCACGAGCGTGACGAGTCCGCGTTCGACGGATTCGGGGTCGGCGTCGATACGCGGTGAGATGCCGTCGAATTCAGTCATCCTTGGCCGGTTCCAGTGCGGTCCGCGCCACGGGCGAGAGCGGGTTGGCGGAGATGGTGCTGACGGAGGAGATCAGGGCGCGCAGCGAGATCTGGACCATGTCGACGTCCGCGATGGAAAGCCTGATGTCGCCGGTGACGACGACGCCGCCCGCGAGCACCCGATCGAGCAGATCGATGAGCGCGACTCGTCGCTCGCTGTCGGTGCGCGTCATCGCGCCTCCCGTTCCGCACCGGCGAACGAGTACGGCGGCCACGGACCGGTGAGCTCGAGCCGGATGCCGGGGAACTGCTTGCCGAGATCCTCGACCACCGCGGCGAATTCGTCGGCGCGGTCGTCGTCGACGAGGTAGGTGCCGTTCAGCACCATCCAGTCCCGGCGGCCGTCCAGCACCGGATCGGTCAGCGGCTGACGCCGACCCGCCGCGGCCTGCCGGACGAGGCGCTCGTGGATCCGGTCGGCGCGCTCGGCCGCGTCGCGTTCCACGGTTTCCCGCGCGGACAACTGCGCGCGGCGCCGAAGCAGATATGCCGTGCCAGAGCCCGCTCTTTCGGACCCGGCCAGCTCGGCCTCGGCGACCGCGGCCGTGAGCGCGGCCCGGTCCCCATAGGCTTTGACGCCCCATTCGGTCCGCCCCCTGATCAGGGCAAGCGCGGACTCGAAGGCCGCGCGGCGCTCGTCGAGCATGCCGCGCACTCGGTCGTCGTCGAGGAAGACGACGGCCAAGCGCAGCGGGACGGCCGCGCCCCGCCCCGCCACCGCGGAGACGACGGCGTCGTGGGCCCGAGCCGTCGCCTCCAGCCATGTGAGATCCTCCAGATTCCGGCGCAGCGGCTCGTCACCGAAGACCGCGAGCGGCACCGATCCCACCACTGCCGCGAGATCGCCGGAGACCACCGTGCGCACCGGCTCCCCGGCAACGCCGGTCAGCTCACCCAGGTCTTCCCCGAGGTCGGCGGCGCTGGTCACCGCGTAAAGCCAGACTCCGTCGGCGTCAGTCACGGTCGCGCTCTTCCTCCCGTTCGCGTGCGCGCTCGATGGGCTTGCGGCCGACGTCCTTGCGCGACTCCAGTTCCGCGATCCGATCGCGCAGCTTCTGGTTCTCGAGTTCGAGATCGTGATCCTGCCGTTCGAGGGCGCGCGCCTTGCTGTTGAGCCAGGGATCGGTTTCCCACCAGTCGATGCCCACCGCCTTGGCGGTTTCCAGCGACGCGACCACCAGCCGCAGCTTGATCGTGAGCAGTTCGATGTCGAGCAGATTGACCTGAATGTCGCCCGCGATGACCAGGCCCTTGTCGAGGACCCGCTCGAGGATGTCGCCGAGGTTCGTCGACCTGTTGCCGCCGCCGTAGGGCTCCGGCATAGATGATCCGCTGTTCACGACGGTCATGGCGCACCCCTCGCGCCGATATCGGTGCTGCCGCGGCTGTAACGCCGGGTTCTGCGGTACGCCACCAGATTCCCGTCCACATCGAGCTCCACCTCGTAGAGCGCGAGCATGTCCGACGACGAGGGGATGCGACGGTCCTCGAGCACCTCGACCTCCACCAGCCAGCCGTCCTCGATGGGCTCGGCCGAGGTCGCCCCCTCGGCCTGCTTCGAGGTCAGCTCGGCCAGCTCCGCGATCGCCGCGGCGGCCGCCTGCGCGGCGGTCCGGCACTGCGCTCGGCCACCGCCGTCGTCGGCCTCGTCGTCCGCTCTCCGGGCGCTCACTCGGATCACTCCCTTCCGGTCAGCCGGTGCCGCCCTGGCGCATCATCCGGTCGAGGACGGCCTGCTGGGCCTGCCTGTGCTCTTCCTCCGACAGTTGGCCGGCCGCCGCGGCCTCGTCGATCGCCTCGAGCTCACGCCGGATGGTCGCCGGATCGTTCAGCTGCCGTTCGACTTCGTCCTGGATGACCTGACCGAGCCAGATCACGCCGCGAACCGGCGCGAGCGGCAACGTGACGATCGCCGAGATCAAACCCACCGGTCAGCCCTCCGGTGCGCGCTTCATCACGAAGTCGTAGGCCGCCATCGGACCGAGCAGCGACAAGGTCACGCGGTCGTCCCACTCGTCGGCGAGCTGGGCCAGCGCGTCCTCCAGGTCGCCCTGCCTGGACACCTCCACCAGGATCGCGACGTGCACGGCGTCCTGCTCGTGGGTCGGGGGCCGCTGGTTGACGAGGGGCTCCAGCTCGTTCAGCGCGTCGAGCACCCGCTGGGTGTCCTGGGCGCGTTTCGCTTCGATGCCTTGGTTGATGATCTCGCCGAGCGCCATCCTGGCGTCCCGCGTGGCATCCGCCGACTTGTCGCGGATCGCGTCGCGCAAACGAGCCGCCTCGGCGTTCTCGTCGAGCAGTTCCCGCAGGATCGTCTTCTCGACGTAGCGACCCTTGACCACGAACTGCGCGCGACCCTCCAATTCCTCCAGCGCTGCGCGGAATTCGTCCTGATGGGCCTCGAGCAGTTCCTTCTCCACCGCTTCCGTGGTGGACATGACGGCGCCGAACCGCAGCGGCAGCACCGGGACCACGGCGGCCGAGCCGTCCAGCAGCTCCGCGTGCGCGGTCATGTCGGCGGGGGTGCCGAGCGGGCGGTCGGTCGTGATCTCGCTGACCAACGCGCCGATCTCCCCGTGGCGCACCACGGTGACGCCGTGATCGCCGACACCGGAGGCCTGTTCCTCGGGTTCCACATCCGCGGGCACGATGCCGTAGACGTACACCGCGGTACGCCCGGCGCTTTCCTTCTCCCGCGCTTCGGTCGCTTGTTCGGTGGACATCAATCCTCCCTACGTTTCGTCGACCGGCTCTGCTTCTCGCGCCGCGCCTCGACGTCGTCCATGAAGTTCAGGACTTTCTCGCCTGCGGCCTCGAGCGCGCCCTGGGTCTTGTGCTTGGCTCCGCCGCTGGCGACCTCCCCGACCAGGTCCGGCAGACCCTTCGGTTCGGTGTCGGAGATCTCCAGTCGATTGACGGCCTCGGCGAATCGCAGATACGTGTCGACGCTGGCCACCACGACTCGGGCGTCGATGGTCACCAGTTCGATACCGACCAGCGACACGCGCACGAACGCGTCGATGACCAGTCCTTTGTCCAGAATCGTGTCGATGACGTCGGCCAAGCCCGAAGAGTTCGGTCGAGCCGCTACGCCCCCGCCACCCGCGGGTTCGATAGTCATGCTTCTTGCCTCCTGCGCGCGGTCGATCGGCGTTCCGGGGCGCCGCGCCTGCTCCCTGATGTGGTGCGACGTCGCGCCGCGGGCCGGCGGGCAGGCCGCTCGTCTTCCTCGGACTCCTCGTCTTCGTCGGCCTCGTCGCGTTCTTCGTCTTCGTCCTCGTCGGGTTCCTCGTCCTCGTCGGGTTCTTCGTCTTCGTCGGTCGCCTCGGCTTCGTCTGTCTCTTCGTCCTCGGCTTCCTCGGGTTCCTCGCCTTCGTCGGCCTCGTCGCGTTCCTCGCCCTCGTGTTCTTCCTGCTCCTCACGACGGGCGGTCTCGTCGTCCTTGACCACCTTCTTGTCGCGGATTTCGCCGTGCCAGCCCACGATGTCGTCGGGGTGCAGCACGCTTTCGGTCATGACGTGACGCTGGAAATGCTTGAGCTCGAGCCGAACCCGGCGACCGGCCGCACGCCAGAGGTTGGCGGTCTTCTCGAAGAACCCGGCGGGGTGGTACTCGAGGACCACCATGATCCGCGTCAGGTCGGGGGTGAGTTCGTGGAAGGTCACCGCGCCGTCGATATACCCTTTGTGGCCCTTGGAGCGCCACACGATCCGCTCGAACGGCACCTGCTCGACGATGGTGGAATTCCAGGTCCGCTTGGACCAGAAGACCTTGCCGGACCATTCGAGCTTCTCGTCGGAGACCTGCTCGACCTGCTGGACCTTCTTCATGAACTTCGGGAAGTCCGCGAACTGGGTCCACTGGTCGTAGGCGAGGTCGATCGGGACACCGACATCGATGTGCTCGACGATATTGGTCAACTTGAGCTTCTTGCCGCCGCTGCCCTTGCCGCCTCCGGTCAGGGATTCCTTGACATCCTGGAACTTCTCCGTCGCGGAACTCTTCAGCTTGTCCATGCCCGCGCTCATCGCCGCGGACATCGGTGACTTGCCTTCGGCGAGCTTCTCGACCCCGGTCAACGCCGACAACAGATTGCCGCCGCCGCCCTCGGCCACCTGGGTGAGGCGATCGGCTGTTCCGGCTACCCGGTCGGCGACACGGGTGAGAGCACGCTCGGCGAGAGTTCCCGTGAGATTCCGCAACGAGTCCTGCAACTGCTGCTGCGGCGTACCGGGCCCGGCCGCCTTCTTCGCCCGGCTCGCGGCACCGGTCGCGGTCTCACCGAGCTTGCGGGTGACGTCTTCGAGAGCTTTCGTCATCGCCCTCACCTCCTCGTGCGACGCACCGGCGCGCTGTCCGCGCTGTCGGCACTGGCTCTACGCCGTGCGGCGCCCGTCGGCTTACGTTCTCCCGACCCGGACGATTTGGCAGGTGTCCGCTTGGAGCCTGCCGCCGTGGCCCGACGACGGGTGGGCGTCCGCGAGCGGGTGGACGACGACCTCTTGTCCTTCTCCGGCTCGGCCTCCTCCTCGTCTTCGTCCTCCTGGTCTTCCTCGGCGGATTCGTAGTCCTCTTCGGCGTAGTCGTCCGCGTCTTCGGGGCGCTCGTCCTCGTCGGTGTCTTCCTCCGCCTCCGACGGCTGGCCACCCGCCTGGAGGCGGGCGTTCAACGCATCGATGCGGTTGCTCGCGGCGCTGACTGCCGCGGCTCGCGCGGCGTCCATCAACTCGCCGCGAATCGTGTCGGTGATCTTGGTCAGTTCCTTCGACGAGCCGAGCACCGACGCTCCGCGTTGCAGCAGGGCCTGCGGGCCCCCCGCCTGCCTGCTCAATCCCGCACCCGCCAGCGCCAACGCCAGCCGCATTTTGCGCGTGCGTCCCAGCACGTATCCGATCCCCACCCCCACCGCCAACCTCGCTCCACCCTTCATGGTCACTCCTGGTTTGCCATTCGCTCGATATCAGCGCGTGTGCGAAACGGAGCCCGGTTATAGCCTCAGTGGTTCAGAGGTGGGTCAGATCACATCACGCCCCTAGACTTCGACGCTACGCCGAATACGAGGCGGGTGTAACCGCGTTCTTCCTGCGAAAAGCCGGAACATCCCGATATGTGAAACGCACGACCACGCGCGAGGGGCGATTGGACGACGATGCGAGTGCGCGTGCGAACGATCGAAGGCCGCGGATGAGCTGTGAGATAGCCAGATGCCTTTTGGCTACGGCACGGCAGCCGTGTCGCCGCGAAAGAGTTGCGAACGAGCGGAATTCACCGCCGCCGAGGGCAGTGGAACGGCGCGGTGCGTGGCCAGTTCGACGGCAGTTCCCACCACCGACCCAGGGGACTAGCAGGACGGTGGCGCCGATCAGCACGTCGACCACCGCGCAGAACTCCGCGAACGAGCGTGCCACGGCGCGGTTGGTGGCGCACGTCCGGCGTCTCGCCGCGGTCAGCAGGCGGGTGTCCTCGGTCCGCACGGGCGCGAGCGTGCCGGCCGCTGCGGGGCTGCTCGACGGGAAGCGGGCCGCCACGCACTGGATAGCGGCCGAACAGTTGGCCGCCGCGCATCCGGCGATCACGGTGGATCCCGATCCGATCCACGGCGGAGCACGCGCTGGTCCGACGGGTCGCGACTCATATCGCCGCGAACCTGGCCGCTGATCTGTCCACGGCCGTGCGCGCCGCGCGGGAGGGCGCCGGCGCGCGACACCTCACGCGGTTGTCCGTCCAGCAGGCGGGCCGAGCGGGTCACCGGCTGATCCGGCCGCGAGTCACGCACCGGCGCAGCCAGTTTCGGTTTGCCATGGCACGCGATCATGATCGATTTCGCCAAGTGCCGACGGACGAAACCTCTTTCGCGCAATCCGTAGCCGTTCGATTGCGATACCCGGTGAAAACGCCTACCCGCGAAACCGAACGAGAAATCACGTTTTCATCACGGGATTCCTGGGTACTACAACGATATGACTTCACGGAACGACCGAGCTCGCCGAATAGTCGGCATCGAGCGCGGTACGGCCGTGCTGTGCGCCCTCATCGCCACGGCTCTGGCCTGCGGCGTTGTGATCTTGACCGGTTCATTGACCTGGGCGCTCGCCGCGGGCGCGTCGATCTGCGCGGGAATGGCGGTGAGCTTGCCGACGATAACTCGACAAGCGCCGCCAGCGCAGACAATTCGCGATTTTTGATCACAATCTCCATATTCCCGTCATCAATTCGTAAAACACCTCGCGATCGCATTCGCGCCCAACGACTGTCAGCCGCGCGACCCGCAAGGACCGGGATCGGTACCGAACATCGCGACACAAGGCGCCGCCAATTCCGGGACGGCGGGTTTCGCGAAGAGGAAGTACGCGGGGCGCGGGTCCGGCCAGCTCTACGGAAGGCCGACTCGCCGAGCGGTAGCGAACCGCGCGGCGTGGAGACAGCGGGCGGTCTCGGCTGATTGGATCGGTGCGTGACAGTCGAGGGTTTTCAGTTGATCGGGCAGCGGCCGATGGTCGAGGCGATGCCGGCCTGGGCGCCGCGCTTCCCACAGTTCGATCTCGTTTTCGGGTATTCGGATCTCGGGCACACGTTCCTGGTGAACAGCCAGTCGGGGGAGTGCGCGGTGCTGCATCCCTATCGCGCGGCCGCGAAGGGATACGGCGCGTTCGCCGATCCCGCCGAGTTCGCGGACCGGGTGCTGCGCGAGCAGGGGTTCGCCGACCACGTGCTGCGCACCGAGCATGTGGCGCGGATTCGCGACCTGCTCGGGCCGCTCGCGCCGGAGCAGGTCTACATCGCGACGCCCTACCCGTTCCTCGGCGGCAGCGAGGCGCCCGACACCTACGACACCGGCGAGCTGTGGACGTTCCTCGAGCTCGTCGCGCAAGCTCAGCAACTTCGGTAGCGGGGGGCATTCCGACCGGTCCGTATACGTGACATGATGGGAACATGTGTTCGAATTGCGGAGCGGTCGGGTCGGGTGGTCGACGGTGACCGAGGATGGCTGGTCGGCGGTCCGGCGCCTGCCGCGACCGCGTCCCGTGCTGGTCGACCCGAAGCGGATCTGGCTACTGCCGAACCGGCCGGGACCGCAACGTCCGTCGCTGGGTGTCGCGTCGAACAGCCTGGACCCGAGGTTCCAAGAACCGTGGGTCCAGGCGACCCAGTACGGCTGGGTGCGACTGCACCTCGGCCACTATGTCGCCTGGTACGCCGAGGTCGCGGTCGACTACCGCACCCGCAACAAGCTCACCGAGACGACCCTGCGGCATTGGGTGCCCTGGGATGCGGTGCGGTTGCCATCGCCCGACAAGAAGCGCTGACCTTCAGCGCGGCGCATCCGGGCTACGCACCAGCATCCGACGTGTCGTCCGGCCCGCCTCGGCGATATTGCGCAGCCGCGCCGCGGACGAATTGTCCTCCGAGGTGGCGACGGGTCAGGTCGGCGACACGCGCGGTGTAGGCCAGCTGCCCCAGTACCACCTTGCTCCAGCCGACGGGATGATCGCGGCCTGCCGGACACCGAGACGCAGTGCCTCCCCGAGGTATTCGGTTCCGAACCTGGAAACGCCTACAGCGACACCGAGATCCACGACGAGCGACCGAGGAACCGATCCGGCGGGCGCTGTCGTTCACCGGCGGGCCGGACGGACCGGTGCCGATGACGGCGACACCGCGCACCTGAACTCAGACGCGCAGACCGGTGAAGGGCGCGATCGGGATATTGCGCAGCACAAGCCAGCCGAGCACCAAGGCGAGGGTGATGTGCGGGGCGGTGCGGTACTGGTACCAGCGCACCGAGTCGCGGCCGCGGACGCGGTCGCGCGTCCAGAAGACGAACGTGCCGACCAGCGCGAGCAACGCGAGCAGGCCGAGGGCGTTGTAGTGCAGCGCCGCGGGCAGATCGCCGTGCAGCAGCGAATACAGCATGCGGGAACTGCCGCAGCCGGGACAGTTGACGCCGAACAGCGCCTTGGACGGACAGACCGGGATGACACCGCCCGGCGTCGTGGGATCGGCCCACAGCACGGCGGCACAGACCAGTGCGCCCGCACCGGCGACCGCGACGGGCGCGGCCAGCCGGTGCGAGACGGAGATCGGCGTGCTCACACCCCGGAGGCTCCGATGAGCGCGATGTTGGCGACGAGGGCGATCACGAAGACGATCACGCCGCACACCGCGGAGATCATCGTCCACTTCTTGGCGTCCTCGGCGGCACGGTAGGCCTCGGCGGCCTGCCCCTGCGCCCACAGGCTGTTGACGTTGGCCGCCTTCATGATCGCGACGATGCCGAACGGGAGGCAGCAGAACACGGTCGCCAGGATCGCCCACACCATGTTGTTCTCCGGCGGCGTTCCCGGGTTGTAGCCGGGGCCGTAACCGGGAGCGGCCGGGTAACCCGGGGCGGGCGGATAGCCGCCGGCGGCCGGATAACCCGGCGCCGCGGGGTAGCCTGGCGCGGCAGGGTAACCCGGAGCTCCGGGATACCCCGGCGCGGCAGGGTAGCCGGGCTGCTGCGCGTAGGGGTCGCTCGCCGGTTGCGGCTGCTGCTGGGCGTACGGGTCGGACTGCTTGTACGGGTCGAAGCCGGGCTGGGGCGGGGGGTACGTCATCAATTCCTCACTTGTCGTCGACGCTCGGCGAGCGCGGGCCTGATTTTCGGTGGAACTCCGAGCGCGCCCCCCGAACGACCTTGACAGTCTGTCGACCAGGTCTCCGGCAGTGTAGTGGGTCGAATCCGCCCGTTCCTGTCGGCCGCCCGCGGCGGTTCCACCCGCCGACAGCGGGTTTCGGCCCGGCGGGCACGGGTTTGCCGCACGCTGATCGCTAACCCGAGGCGCCGCGATCGCGCACGCCACGCCGCGTCGCGCACGGACTCGCGGCGCGGTGGCGAAGCGCGGCACCGGCGACGAGTGGTAGGAAAGGGGACGTGTCCGTCAACGACGAAGGCTCCGGTCCGAACAGCAGATCTCGCGCGGTGGACGAGGTCGTCGAGTTGGTCAGTCGCCTGATCAGGTTCGACACCTCGAACACGGGCGATCTGGCCACCACGAAGGGTGAGCGCGAATGCGCCCAGTGGGTGGCCGATCAACTGCACCAGGTCGGATACACCACCGAATACGTGGAATCCGGTGCGCCGTGCCGCGGCAACGTCTTCGCGCGGCTGAAGGGCGCCGATTCCAGCAGGGGCGCGCTGCTGATGCACGGGCATCTGGACGTGGTGCCCGCCGAGGCGTCGGACTGGAGCGTGCACCCGTTCTCCGGCGCGGTGCGCGACGGCTACGTCTGGGGTCGCGGCGCCATCGACATGAAGGACATGGTCGGCATGATGCTGGCGGTGGCGCGCCAGTTCAAGGTCGAAGGCACGGTGCCGCCGCGCGACATCGTCTTCGCCTTCCTCGCCGACGAGGAGAACGGCGGCAAGTGGGGCTCGCACTGGTTGGTGGACAACCGCCCCGACCTGTTCGACGGCGTCACCGAGGCGGTGGGGGAGGTCGGCGGCTTCTCGCTGACGGTGCCGCGCCGCGACGGCGGTGAGCGCAGGCTCTACCTGGTCGAGACCGCCGAGAAGGGGCTGGGCTGGATGCGCCTGCGCGCCAAGGCCCGCGCCGGACACGGCTCGTTCCTGCACGAGGACAACGCGGTCACCATCCTCGCCGACGCGGTGGCTCGCCTCGGCAAACACACCTTCCCGCTGGTGCTTTCGGATTCGGTGACCGAGTTCCTCGCCGCGGTCTCGGAGGAGACCGGCATCCCCTTCGACCCGGAGAGCCCGGACATCGAGGGACAACTGGCCAAGCTCGGCACCATCTCCCGCATCATCGGTGCCACCCTGCGCGACACCGCCAATCCCACCATGCTGCAGGCCGGTTACAAGGCCAACGTCATTCCGCAGACCGCGGAGGCGGTGGTGGACTGCCGGGTGGTGCCGGGCCGCCAAGCCGCCTTCGAACGCGAGGTGGACGAGCTGATCGGCCCCGATGTCGAACGTGAGTGGATCACCAAACTCGACTCCTACGAGACCACTTTCGACGGGCACCTGGTCGACGCCATGAACGACGCGATCCTGGCCAACGACCCGCAGGGCCGCACGGTGCCCTACATGCTCTCCGGCGGCACGGACGCGAAAGCCTTCGCCCGCCTGGGAATTCGCTGTTTCGGTTTCGCACCGCTGCGGCTGCCGCCGGAACTGGACTTCAGCGCCCTGTTCCACGGCGTGGACGAACGTGTTCCGGTGGACGCCCTCGAGTTCGGCACCCGCGTACTGGAACACTTCCTGTTGCACAGCTGATCCGCACACCACGGCTTCGAAAAGAGGAACCATGACCTACAACCCGTACGACGCACTACCGCAGGTCCCCGAGTTCACCCTCACCTCCGAAGACGTCACCGACCGAAGCCCGCTCGGCAACGATCAGGTCAGCGGCGTGTTCGGCGCCGGGGGCAAGGACATCTCCCCGCAGCTGTCCTGGTCCGGATTCCCGGCCGAGACCAAGAGTTTCGCCGTCACCGTCTACGATCCCGACGCTCCGACGGCTTCGGGCTTCTGGCATTGGGCCGTCGCCGACATCCCCGCGTCGGTCACCTCGCTGCCCAGCGGCGCGGGCAGCGAGGGCGGTTCGCTGCCCGCGGGCGCGGTGACCCTGCGCAACGACGGTGGCTTCGCCGGATTCGTCGGCGCCGCACCGCCGCCCGGCCACGGCCCGCACCGCTACTTCATCGTGGTGCACGCGGTGGACGTGGAGAGCCTCGGCGTCCCGGCCGACGCGTCGCCCGCCTTCCTGGGCTTCAACCTGTTCTCGCACACCCTGGCCCGCGCCACCCTGATCGGCACCTACGAGCAGTAGTCCGGCGCGAAAACGACCGTGGCCCCGAGCTTTCCGCTCGGGGCCACAGTTCTTCCAGCACGACTCAGGAGACGTTGACCACCGTCTCGGGCAGCGGGGTGACATACAGCGTGGCGATCTCCTCGGCGTACTTCGCCGCGATCGGGTTGCGCTTGAGCTTCATGGTCGGGGTCAGCTCGTCGCCGCCCGGCTCCCACGGCTTGCCGACGATGGTGAAGCGCTTGATCTGCTCGACGCGCGAGAGCTTGCGGTTACCGGCCTCGACCGCAGCGAGCACCTCGTCGACGATCTCCTTGCGGGTGGCCAGCGCGGCGAGATCCTCGGCGGGCGCGCCGATCTCCTTGGCGCGGATGGCGGCCGTGTCGGGGTCGAGCACGATCAGCGCGGAGATGTAGGGCTTGGCCTCGCCGATCGCCACCACCTGACCCACCAGCGAGGACGCCGCCTTCACCGCGTTCTCGATGTTGGTCGGCGAGATGTTCTTGCCCGCCTCGTTGATGATGAGCTCTTTCTTGCGGTCCACGATCCGGACGTAGCCGTCGGCGTCGATGGTCGCCACGTCGCCGGTGGACAGCCAGCCGTCGGAGTCGAGCGCCTCCTTGGTCTTGTCGGGCTGCTTGCGGTAGCCCGGCGTGACGATCGGACCGCGCACGAGCAGCTCGCCGTCCTCGCCGAGGCGCAGCTCGAGCCCGTCCACCGCGCGTCCGACCGAACCGGGGCGCGGCTTGTCCAGCTCGGTGTAGGTCGCGACGCCGGTGGTCTCCGACATGCCCCACACCTCGGTGACGGTGAAGCCGAGGCCGAGGAAGTACTCCAGGGTCTCCGGCGGGATGGCGGCCGCGCCCGAGGCGGCGACCTTCAGGTTGTCCAAGCCGAGAGCGTGGCGCAGCTTCGACAGCACCAGCGCGTCGGCGATCTTGTACTGCAACCCGAGCACCGGGCCGCGTCCCTTGCCCGCGAGATCGGCGCGCGCGGCGGCGACACCGGTACCGATGGCCCAGGTCGCCAAGGACCGCTTGACCGGGCTCGGTTCGGTGGCCAGCTTGCCGTCGATGCCCGCCTTGATCTTCTGCCACACCCGGGGAACGCCGAAGAAGACGGTCGGGCGGGCGTCGGGCAGCGCCGCGGCGATCTCGCGCGGATCCGGAACGCAGGTGATGAGGATGCCGGTGAGCAGGCTGATGGCGTGCCCGGAAATGCGGTCCGCGACATGTGCGGCGGGCAGGTAGGAGATCGCCCGATCGTCGTAGCCCACCGGCAGCGCGCCGTTGACCAGCGCGATGATCTGGGCGAGCACGTTGCGGTGGGTGATCTCCACGCCCTTGGACGGGCCGGTGGTGCCCGAGGTGTAGATCAGGGTGGCCAGATCGCCGGGCTCCACGGCCTGCCAGGCGGCGGCGAAATCGAAGTCGGCGACCGGGTTCGCCTCGACCTCCTCCAGGGTGATCGCGCCGGTGGCCGGGCCGTCCACGACGACGGTGTGCGCGAGCTCGACGCCCGCGGCGTTGATCGTGTCGAGGAACGCGCGTTCGGTGACGACGACCTTGTTCTCGGCATTGGTGAACAGGTGGGTGATCTGTTCGGGGGAGCTGGTGTTGTAGATCGAGAACGGTGTCGCGCCCAGGTGCAGCGCGGCCGTGTCTACGAGGTTGAATTCGGGCCGGTTGGTGAGCATGATCCCGACGGTGTCGCCGCGGCTCACGCCGAGTGCCGCGAGGCCTGCCGCGATCGATTCGACCCGTCGGCCGTACTCCCGCCAGCTGATCTCCGTCGTCCCGCCGACGGTGCGCAACGCGACCGCTTCCGGCCGCAGCTTGATGGTCTCCTGGAACGCCTCGGGAACGGTGTAGACCGTCTTGCCTGATTCGTGTGCGAAACCGATTTCTGTAGTGCTCATTTTCCCTGTTCCCGATGATCCTGTCGGTGAACCGACCCGATGCGCTCGGCGCCAACCGCTGACGCAATGCGCCAGACTCTATGTCATCTTCTCGCCGGATGTGGCGTCAACGAGTGGCGCGGCTCACTCATGGTAGCCAGACCCGGGCAAAAGTGACGGCCTTTACAGCGCGAGCAACCGACGCCACCAACAACCTGGCGCGGACCCGCGCCACCGCGATCGCCACACCGCACTGCCGAGCGCCTGCCAGGAAGCGCGCTCGTCCGGGATCGTGTGACCGCGCCTGCGTCGCTTGGCTTCCAAATACCGACGGGCGCGTTCGCTGCGCGGCCGAGTCACCAACGGCACCACCGTGACCGCGATGCCGAGATCGGTCAGCGCGCGCACCTTGTCCGGGTTGTTGGTCAGCAGCCGCACCGATCGCAGACCGAGACGCAGCAGCGCGCGGGCCGCGTTCTCGTAGGAGCGGGTGTCGGCGCAGAGTCCGAGCCGCTCGTAGCTGTCGAAGGTGTCAAGGCCGAACACCTCGCTGGTGCGCAATCCCCGTGCCTTGTCGACCAATCCGGCGCCGCGGCCCTCCTGTTCGAGATAGACGAGCACCCCGCACCCGGCGTCCTGGATCATGTCCATCGACAGATCGAGTTCGGGCCCACAATCGCAATCGTCGGAGCGCAGCGCGTCGCCGTACAGGCAGCGCGAATGGATGCGCACCAGGCAGCCATCGGCGATCGGACCGAAGATCATGGCGTGCCCGCCGTCCTCGGCGCCGGGTATCGCCATGACTCGAACGCGGAGTTCGCGCCCCTTGCGAGTCAGACGATGCCCGGTCTCGCGGAGATGGAATGCCGCTTGGTCCATGCCCCTCCGATGCACGCTGCAGCGGTTCGGCGAACTGCGGAATCCCCAGTCGCACAATCCATCTATGGTAGCCGCAGGCCGGGCATCGCAGCAGGGCCTAGACCAGAACCGGCGGCGCGTTTTCGCGTGGCGGCTCGGCGGCCTCCGACCTGGGCAGGATGGTCTGCTCGGCCGACCACGGCGATTCGCCGTTGGGAATCCAGTGCCTGCGCCTGCGGCGTTTGGCGTCGAGATAGTCGATGGCGCGTTGGCTCAGCGCCTCGGTCACGAGCGGCACCACCTGCACCGCGAGACCGGCCTCGCGCAGCGCGTGCATCTTGGCCGGGTTGTTGGTCAGCAGCTGGACGCTGCGCAGGTTCAGCACGTCGAACAGCGCGCGCGCCGCCTGCTCGTAGGAGCGCGCGTCCGGCGGATAGCCCAGTTTCTCGTAGCTGGTGAAGGTGTCCTCGCCGGATCGTTCGCTCTCCAGGTACCCGCGAGCCTTGGCGAGCAGACCGGCTCCGCGGCCTTCCTGCTCGAGATAGACCAATACGCCGGACCCGGCGTCCTGGATCATGTCGAGGGACTTGTCCAGTTCCGGACCGCAGTCGCAGTCGTCCGACCGCAGGGCCTCACCGTAGAGGCAGCGCGAATGCACCCGGACCAGACAACCATCGGTGATGTCCCCGAAGACGAGAATGTGGCCGCCTCCGTCGCCGAGATCGGGTAACTCGATCACGCGAACGCGAGTGTCACGCCCCTTGCGCGTGAACCGATGACCGGCTTCGGCAAGATCCGACGCAACCGTCGTCAACCGCTCCTCCGACTCAACAGGTGCGGCCACGGCCGCACATCCGAGATGACCTCGAGAATGTACCCTGCGTTCGACGTAACACGCATGTTTCTACCAGGTCTTTTGGGTAAAGAATCGCCGCATCGCGGCTCTGATCACGAACCGCTGTCCGCCGGACCGATCACAGCTTGCCGCCCTGTCGGACCACGTCGTCGATACGGTCCCTGTCCGGCATCGCGCGCGGCACCGCGCCCAGTTGCTGGGTGGGAATCATCGCCGCGGTGGCCCAGACGAAGTCCTTGGCGGTCAGCTCGCCGTCGGTTTCGATCAGACGGCACGCCAACGCGGCCGAGAACGCGGCGGCGGCGCCCGGTGAATTCTTCAACGCCCCGTGGAACTGGCCGACATCGAGATTCAGGCGCTCGGACAGCAGCGAGCAGCGGAATCCCTCGATCGCGCACACCGCCCGAACCCCGAGCCCGCGCAAGATCTGCGCACTGTCCGCGGTGGAGGCGGTCGAGACGACCGGCAGCATCGCCTGCAGTTCCGACGGCGATCCCACCAGGAAGTCCACCACGTCCAGATACTGGTAAAGATCTTGTGGCACAGCGGGACTCGGCGAGGGACAGACGATCACCTTCGGTCGGGGCCGCATGCCGCGCACCATCGCGAGCACCTGTTCGGCGACGCCCCTTGGGTGCTCGAGCGTCAGCAGCACCACCTCCGAACTCGCCAGCGCCGCGTGCACGGTCCCGGTGAGCAGGTCGGCGACCTCGAGTGCGACCCTGTTGTCCTTGCACCCGATCAGCCTCGTCTCGCCGCTGGAATCCATGATCACGGCCGTGACCGGAGACCGGCCGCCCGCAACGGTTTTCACCAGATCGCAGCGAACGTTCTCCTTGGTCAGGAAGTCCAGGATCTCCGTGCCGTCCTCGTCGTCGCCGACCGCGGAGACCAGCGCGACGTCCAAGCCGAGGCGCGCTGCGGCCACCGCGCGATTGAGGCCCTTGCCGCCGGGGGGCCGGGTGAAGCTGCCATTGGCCGCTCGGTCGGCGGTCGGAAACCCGTCGACGCGATAGAGATGGTCGATGACGGCGTCGCCGACCACCGTCACCGACTTCGGCCGACGCACCGAATCGGGCAGCGAGACAAGGATTTTGCCGCTCGGTATCGCCTTGGTGATGGTGTGGCCCTGATCGGCGGTGAGCAGCTCGGCCAGGGCGGTGAAGGTATCGCCCTCCGAGGAGGTGCGCAGTCGCTTGACCGTCGGCGCTTCGGGAATGCGGTCGACACCGAGCGCTCGGTGCAGCCGCGGCCAATGCTCGACGAGATACTCGCGGCGCGGTCCGAGGTTGTCGGCGTATAGGCGGGCGAGATCGATTCCGTCAGGGGGGTTGTCACGAAAAAGACCGAGCGCCAACGCCGAATCGGCGATCAGGCGCTCGGTCGGCGGCAATCGCAGCGCCGTCTCGCGCACCACCGGCAGCAGCGACTCGCCCGCCGGCCGCCCGGTGCGTTGCGCGTGCTGGCGCACGACCGGCAGTTCGAGCAGGCTGCTGACGTCGATCTCGGTGTTGCCCAGACGTTCTGGGCGCAGTCCGTAGTAGGTGCACAAGCGGGTGAGGATGTCGCGAATCGCGATCGTGCGGGGATTCTGCGGAGCCATCGGCGAGTCCGCCCTCCATCGCGTCGTTGCCAATTCGTTGTGCCTTGTGCGGAGATTGCCCCGATATGGGTGTTTAGCGGGCAATGAGACCGGCAATCCCCAAGATACTCCGGCAATTGACCGGACAAAAGGCAAATGCCACACTGATTTTGGGCGATTGATCGTCTCACCAGCGGACTCGGGAGGGCCATGGTGATGAAAGGCACTGGCGGGGATGGATCTTGCCGAGATCGTCAGCACCCAGACCTACCGGCACGAGCGGCTCGCCCACCCGCGAGCGGTGCACCACGCCGGACAACTTCACATTTCCCTGGAGCAGATCCTGCTCGGGCTGTAGTACCGGAGGCAGCCATGACCATTCACACCACCGAGTGGACCATGATCAGCGACCTGAGCCCCGAATCGGCCTACCGTGACGGCGCCGACCTATGGCGGCTGAGCTGGTTGCCTGGTCGCACGCTCTCGCGCGAGCAAGCGTTGGCGGGCATGGAGCTCGACGAATTGCTCAGCGACCCGGACATGGTGCACGACCGCATCGCCCACGCCCACGCCGCCGCGCGCGCCGACCGGCTCGGCATCCTGCTCGACCACGCGATCATCCTGCTGCACAAGCGGATCGTGGCCCGGCTGCGCGACCGGCCGGACGAGTCCGCGCCTGGCCCGGTCGGCGCGTGCGATCCGAGCGGTCCGCCCGCACGGTGCGTACCGCAGCGCACGAGCGGACCGCCCCGCGTGTACGGATGACCGCGTCGGCGTGGACGCGGCGGGATTCAGGTTCGCGCGACGTTCTCCGCGCCGACCGCCTCGGCGATCGAGGCGTAGCCGTTCTCGCGCAGGCGCGCGGCGAGGCCGCGGTGGATCTTGCGGGTCCAGAACGGGCCGCCGTAGATGAAACCGGTGTAACCCTGCAGCAGGCTGGCGCCGGCGAGGATGCGCTGGAAGGCCTGGTCGGGGGTTTCGATGCCGCCGACGGAGATCAGCACCAGCCGATCGCCGACCCGCCGATACAGGCGACGCAGCACTTCGAGCGAGCGTTCGGCGACGGGGGCGCCGGACAGGCCGCCCGCGCCCATCGCCGCGACCTCGGCGGCGTCGGTGCGCAGACCGTCGCGGCGGATGGTGGTGTTGGTGGCGACGATGCCCGCGAGACCGAGCTCGAGCGCGAGGTCGGCGACGGCGTCGATGTCGTCGTCGGACAGGTCGGGGGCGATCTTCACCAGGACAGGAACGCGCACGGTGTCGAGCACGGCCCGCAGCAGCGGACGCAGCGATTCGACGGCCTGCAGGTCGCGCAGGCCGGGGGTGTTGGGCGAGCTGACGTTGACGACGACGAAGTCGGCCAGCGGGCCGAGCAGTGCCGCGCTCGTGGCGTAGTCGGCGGCGGCGTCGGCCGGTTCGACGATCTTGGTCTTGCCGATGTTGGCGCCGATCGGGACGGTGGCGGCCTTGGCGCGCAGCTGCTCAGCGGCGCGGGCGGCGCCGTGGTTGTTGAAGCCCATCCGGTTGATCAGGGCGCGGTCGGCGGGCAGCCGGAACAGTCGCGGCGCGGGGTTGCCCGGCTGCGCCTGCGCGGTGACGGTGCCGATCTCGGCGAAGCCCCAGCCGAACGGACCCCAGATGTCGGCGCCCTCGGCGTTCTTGTCGAAGCCTGCGGCCAAGCCGAGCGGCGCACGGAACTGGACGCCGAACACGGTGTTGCGCAGGATCGGATCGTCGACGACGGCGAGCCGCTTCAGCAGCAGCCTGGTCGGCGCGAACCTGGCGGCGACGCGCATGGCGGCGAAGGCCAGGTGATGGATGCGTTCCGGCGGAACGAAGAACATCAGGCGAAGCAGCAGTGCGTACATCCGGTTCACATCCCCGGCTCGGGCTGGGGTAGTAGCGAGGTCTTGCGACGACGCAGCAGCACCTTGCGGCTGCCGTCGGTGTAGGCGCGCACGCGCGAGAGCTCCCATCCGCCGAATTCGGCCTGAATCGCCAGGCGCATCGAGGCGGTCACCCTGGTCACGTCTTTCGGTAAGCGCAGCGGGACGTATTCGTAGTCGTCGCTGCTGGTCTCCCAGTTCGCCGGTAATGCTGCGCGGGAGCTTTTCGGCGCCATCACTGCCCTCTCTTCAGCTGGTCCGCGCGGATCCGCTGAACACCGTCACCGGTGGCGGATCCGACGAACAGATCACCGGTGCGCTCGTCCACGGTCACCGATTCGGGCTGCCGGACGGTCGGATGGCGTCCCACTTCCTTCGGTATACCCGTCGACAGATCGAATCCGACGACTTCGTTGCTCTGGGTACACGTCACCCACACGGTGTCGGACCGTCGATCGTAGGCGAGCGCGTAAGGCGACGATCCTACCGGGAAACGCTGGCGCAGGACGAGGGGTCCGGTGGTGTAGACGAGCAGTTCCTCGCCCGCGGTGTCGGTGACGATCACCCTGCCGAAGTGGTCGGAGATCATGGTGGTCGCGCCGTCGCCCGCGCGGAGCGCGAGGCCGAGGTGGTCCTCGGCGGGGTCGATCTCGGTGACGGAGGTCTGGCGCCGGTCGAGCACCGCGATGCGATCGGCGGTGAGGGCGACGACATCGGCTGAGACCAGACCGGAGACGGTGTCGAGGACGTCGCCGCCGGGGCCGAGGGTGCGCACGGCGCCGTCGGCGGTGCCGACGACGAGCGTGCCGTCTTCGCGCTGCCGCACCGAGCGCGGTTCGCCCTCGACGGGTATCTCGGTGACCACGCCGGTGGCGACGTCGACGCGGAAGATCCAACCGGTCGCGGTGACCAGGATCTCGCCCGGTTTGCCCGCGGACAGGCTGGTTCCGTGCGCGGGCAGCGTGACGGTGCGTCGGCCCGAGGTGGCCGGATCGATCAGGAAGAGCACGGTGGTGCTGTCGCTGCTCTTGTCCAGTGCCGCGAGCTGGCCGGTGGCGGAGTCGGCGAGCATGGCTCGGATCGGGGCGTTCATGCCGATCACGTCGCCCGCCGGCGCGGCTTGCGGCGCGGGAGCGACCGCCGCGGTGGCGGGTTCGCGGGTCGGGACGTCGGGTTCGCCCTTGTCGGAGGAGCATCCGGCCAGCAGTGCGAGCACCGCCACGCCCACCAGCGCTGAGGGGACCGAGCCGCGAGGGCGCACCACCGAACTCCTCCTACCGACGAATCAACCCGACCTCACCATCTGACCATGATGGCGCAACACCACCGCCGACCGGGGTCGCGGCAGCACCGAATTACCCGTGATGGGGGTTACGGTGTAATCAAACAGTGTCCGACTCAGGGAGATCCGGTTGAAAGCCGACCATGCATCGGGTTTTGCCATCGATGACATAACCGTTGGTCCGTTTGCTCACGGGTTCGGCACCACCGCCGACGGCCGGCCGTACGCGTTCCGCACGGTGCGCTCGATCCTGACGCTCGAGATCTATCGCGCCGATCTCGGCAACGAGGTGCCCGGCCCTGAGGATGTGGTCGCGGTCGCCGAGGTGCGCGTCACCGACGTCGATCTGGACGACGAACGCAGCGTGGTCGCGCTGGTGCGCGACATGATTCCCGACGCCGCCCCGGTCGAGTCGGCCGCCGATCGGGACGTCACGACCGTGCGCGCTCTGCTGGGACGGATCAGTTCCGTCATCGATGGTATGTAGGTAGTGATGCACTCCACACGAATCTCCCGAATCGCGCTGACCCTCGCCGCCGGTGTCGCTTTCGCCGCGGCCGCCGCGTGCGATTCGGGGCCGGACGAGGCCTCGGTCGCGGCAGCCCGCTCCAAGGCCGTCGCCGAACTGTCCTCCTCCGCGGCCGCCACCTCCAGCGCGATCGCCAACCGGCCGATACCGTCCGCCGCCGAGCTCGACGCCCAGATCAAGCGGGCGCTCGACCCGGCGCTGCCCGACACCGAACGCACCGCGCTGATCGAGGACGGCGACGCCTTCCGCGACGCGATTCCCGACATGTACCGTGCGCTGCAGGACAACCCGCGCGCCGTCTACGGCGTCACCGATCCCGTCTTCGACAACCGCGACGGCACCCTGACCGCCACCATGCGCCTGGACAAGGACGGTACCGGCACCGCGGTGCGCACCACGGTGGTGCACTTCGTCTATCTCGACGGCCGCTGGAAGATCTCGCGCACCGACCTGTGCGGCATCCTGCGCTCGGCCGACTACCGCACCCCGGCGTGCGGGTAGCGGCCCGGCCCATCGATGCTGCATTCGGGTTTCCTGGGGTGGGGCCGATTCGTCCACCGCTTCCGCTATCTCGTGCTGGCGGGGTTCGCGCTGGCCGTGCTGCTGTCGGGCTGGTATGGCCGCGACCTGATCGACCGGCTCAGCCAGGAGGGCTGGTTCGACGAGAGCAGTGAATCGGTGGCGGCGTCGAAACTGGCCGACGCCACCTTCGGCCGCGACACCGACAGCGACCTGATCCTGCTCTACAGCGTGCCCGAGGGCAGCACCGTCGACTCACCGGAGGTCCGCGCCGCGGTCACCGCCCAGCTGCGTGGCCTGCTCGAACGGTATCCGGACCGGATTCTGAAGATCGACAGCTATTGGGACAGCCCGTTCACGGCCAGCGCCAGCGACCCCGCGAAGAAGCACGCCTTCGCCAGCGTCGGACTGCGCGGCGAGGGCACCGAGACCGTCGAGAACTATCTCGCGATCAAGGATTCCCTCGACGCGGGCAGCGCGGGCGGCGGACCGGGCGGCACCACGGTGCAGCTCGCCGGATTGCAGCCGATCCTCGAAGGCATCAACACCGGGATGCAGAACGACATCCACCGCGCGGAACTGATCGCACTGCCGATCGTGGCGATCCTGCTGTATTTCGTGTTCGGCGGGGTGATCGGCGCGCTGCTGCCGGTGATCATCGGCGGGATGACGATCCTTGGCACCCAGGGCATGCTGCGTGCGCTCACCGACCACATCGAGGTCAACGTCTTCGCCAACGCGGTGATGACGCTGGTCAGCCTCGGCTTGGCCATCGACTACGGCCTGTTCACCGTCACCCGTTTCCGCGAGGAGCTGGCCGCAGGGCGCAGTGTGGAGGAGGCGACCGCGCGCACCGTGGCCACGGCGGGGCGCACGGTGCTGTTCTCGGCCGCGATCATCGCGATCAGCCTCGCCGCGCTGTTCATCTTCCCCAACGGCGTGCTGCGCTCGGTGCCCTACGGCGGCATCAGCTCGGTGCTGCTCGCGGCGCTGCTCTCGGTGACGGCGCTGCCCGCCGCGCTGAGCATCGTCGGTCGGCGCATCGACTTCCTCGGGTGGAAACGCTTCTCCCGCACCAAGACCGAGGCCCAGATCGACGCCGGATTCTTCTCCCGGCTCGCGCTGTTCGCCATGCGGCGGCCGTGGGCGGTGGCGGTGCCGATCGTGCTCGTGCTGCTGGCGCTGAGCATCCCGTTCCGCAATATCGAGTTCGGCGGGATCAGCGAACAATATCTGGCCGAGGACAATCCGGCCCGCGTCGCCCAGGAACGCTTCGACGAGCTGTTTCCCAGCTTCCGCACCGAACCGTTGAAACTCGTTGTGGTCGGGGCGAATCCGCAGGAGCTCGGCGACATTCGCCACGAAGCCAACCAGGTGCCCGGCTTGACGGGGCGCTTCGAACCGGCCGCGCCGACCAAGGACGGCGTCAACGTCCTCAACGCAGGGCTGACCGACAAACGCGAGGCCGACGCAGTGATCGCCGCGCTGCGCGCCATTCCCGAACCGCCGGGGGTGGAGGTGATGGTGGCCGGGGTGCCCGCGTTGGAACGCGACAGCATCAACGGGTTGCTCGAGGGTCTGCCCGCGCTCGTAGCGATTCTGGCGTGCACGGCGCTGCTGGTCATGTTCGTGGCGTTTCGTTCGATCGTGCTCGCGCTCAAGGCCGTCGCGATGAGCGCGCTGAGCCTTGTCTCCACGCTGGGCATCCTCACCTGGATCTTCGTGGAGGGACACGGGTCCGAGGTCTTCCAGTTCACGCCGGGGCCGTTGATGTTCGCGGTGCTGGCGTTGATCGTGACGGTGGTGTTCGGGTTGTCCACCGACTACGAGGTCTTCCTGCTGTCCAGGGTCGCCGAGGCACGCGAGGGCGGAGCCGACGCGCCGGAGGCCATCCGCTACGGCATCGCCCACACCGGCGGCGTGATCACCTCGGCCGCCGCCATTCTCATCGTGGTGACCGGCGCGTTCGGCTTCTCCGATCTGGTGCTGATGAAATACATCGCCTACGGCATGATCGCGGCGTTGATCATCGACGCGACCGTCATCCGGATGCTGCTCACGCCCGCGGTGCTGAAACTGATCTGGAGATGAGGGGTATGCGGCGGGCGCTGATCGGGGCGAATCTGTTTCTGATGTTCCTGTTGGAACTGGGAGTGCTCGTCGGCGCGGCGTTCTGGGGTTTCACGCTGTCCGGCGGGCTGGTGACGCGGTTGGCCGCCGGTGTGCTCGCGCCCGCGTTGTTCGTGCTCATGTGGGCGTTGTTCGGCGCGGCGGCCAACGCCAGGTTTCCCCTCACCGGGTGGTGGCGGGTGGGGCTCGAGGTGATCTGGTTCGGCGGGGGAGCGGTGGCCTGGGCCGTCGCGGTGACGCCGGTGCTCGGGATCGCGTTCTTCGTGCTGTGGGGTGTGAACGCGACGGTCAGGATCGTCGCGCAGGGTGGATTGCGGGTGCGGGTCGAGAAGTAGGTTGCCGACCAAGAGCACCGAGGGCAAGCGGTCAGCGACGGACGGGCAGGACCAGCTGGGCTCCGGTGACCGGGTGGTCGAGGACTTCCACCGGATGCTGGTAGACGCGGCTCAGTAGTTCGGTGGTGAGGACCTCGCGCGGCGGGCCGTCGGCGGCGACGCGGCCGGACTCCAGCACGGCGACGCGATCGGCGTAGGCGGCGGCGATGCCGAGATCGTGCAGAACGACCACGACCGCCGCGCCCGCCGTCGCCCGCTCGGCCGCCAAACGCAGAACCGCTTCTTGGTGGCCGAGGTCCAACGCGGCGGTGGGTTCGTCGAGCAGCAGGGTGGCGGTGTCCTGAGCCAGCACGCGGGCCAGCGCGACGCGCGCGCGTTCGCCACCGGACAGCGTCGGGAACGACCGCGCGGCCAGATGCCCGACATCGGCCGATGCCATCGCGGCGGCGATGACTTCGTCGTCACGCTCGCCGCGCGCGGTGCGCACCCACGGCGCGCGACCCATGGCGACGACCTCGCGCGCGGTGAACGGGAATCCGACGGTGTGGCTCTGCGGCAGCACCGCGCGTCTGCGCGCCATGTCCAGCGCGGTCCAGTGGTCGAGGCCGCGGCCGTCCAACTCGACGCTGCCCTCGCTCGGCGTCAGCTCACCGGCCAACGCGGCGAGCAGTGTGGACTTACCTGCCCCGTTCGGTCCCACCAACGCGACGACTTCACCGGCGACGACGTCGAAATCGACGGCTTCGAGCACGCGGCGCGCGTGCCCGCTCGCCCCGCCGCGCCGGTCGACGCTCAACCCGCGCGCCCGCAAGGTCACCGCGCCGCGCTCGGGCCGCACCGGCTCCTCGTAAGTCCGACCGAGCATCGCGCCCAGCCCTTGCCGCATTCCACTCACGCGATCACCATCCGTGGCTCGATCTGTATCGCGCCCACCACTCGTTGCCTTTCGGCACCGCACAGCCTCGGCTTCCGCGAGTTGCTCGTGCTCGGGCGTGCGGCACCTCGCTGACCGGCAGCCTCCGATATCGGCGGGGTGTGCGGCATTGCATCGACTGCACGGTCGAGGCGCCGGTGCCTGTGGACCACGCTCATCCCCACCCTCCGGCGCGGGCGCGAGTGCGGCGCAGCAGCCAGAAGAAGAACGGCCCGCCGATGAGGGAGGTGAGCATGCCGAGCGGCAGATCGGCATTGTCGACGAGCGAGCGCGCGGCGACGTCGGCGCCCAGCAGCACGACCGCGCCGACGATGGCGCTGAGCGGAATCAGCACACGATGTCCAGGGCCGACGATCATCCGCACCAGGTGCGGAACGATCAGGCCGACGAACAGGATGATTCCGGTGAACGCGACGCCCGCGGTGGCGAGCACCGCGACGATGACGATCACATTGCGCCGCAGCCGTTCCACGTCGACACCGAGGTGACGGGCCGCGGACTCACCGAGCGCGAGCAGATCCAGGCGCGGCGCAACGACGACCGCCGCGAACACACCGAGCGCGGCGAGCGGCGCGACGACCGCCACCGAGTCCCAGTTCGCGCCGTTGAGACTGCCCAGCTGCCAGAACACGATCTGATCGCGGGCCGCGGGCGAGGCGACGAACAGCAGGAACGCGATCAGACCACCGGCGAAGGCGTTGATGGCGACACCGGTGAGCACCAGGGTCACCACTTCGGTGCGGCCGTTGGATCGCGCGAGCAGATACACCAGCAGCGTGGTGAACAGCCCGGCGACGAACGCCGCCGCGGCCACCGACCAGGCGGCGACGAACGCGCCGCCGACCACGATCACGGTGCCCGCGCCGACCGCGGCACCCGCCGAGACACCGATCACGCCCGGCTCGGCCAGCGGATTGGCGAACACGCCCTGCAACAACGCACCCGCTGTCGCCAGCGCGGCGCCCACCAGCATGGCCAGCACGACGCGCGGGAAACGCACCTCCCACAGCGTCACGTCGCCGGACGGGTGGGCGGGCATCGGTCCCCAATCCAGACCGATCCGGTGCAGGACGCTGCCCGCGACTTCGGCGGGCGTCGTCGGCACCTGTCCGATGGCGGCCGAGGCCAGGGCAAGCACGATCAGCGCGGCGATCGCCACCGCGAAGGTGACGGTGATTCGGGAGACCGAACGCGTGCTCGTGGGTACCGGTGCGCCGCGATCGGCTTCCGCTCGCGCGAGCCGCGCGCCGATGTCGGCTTGCTGTTTCGTGCTCCCCGCGCCGTTGGCCGAAGACGACGCCGGCGAGGTGCGAGCCCGTTCGCTCATGCCGGCGCGGAACCGTAGACGGCCTCGTTGAGCGCGGCGACCACGCGTCCGGTGTTCGGGCCGAAGCTGAGCAGCACCGCGTCGGACATGTCGATGACGCGCTTGTTCTTCCCGGCCGGTGTCTGCGCGATGCCGGGCACCTTCAGCAGGCCTTCCACCCCGCCGACCGAACTCAGTCCGTCGGTCATGACGAGCAGGACGTCGGGCGCGGCGCCGATCATCGCCTCACTGGTGATGGCGGTGAACGGTTCGGTGAGCCCGGCGACGGCGCCCGCGTCCTCGCCGCCGATCGCGGCGATCAGCGAGTCGGCACCGGAACCCGGCCCGGCCATCATGGTGATGGCGGTGCTGCGCAAGTACAGGAACGCGATGCGCAACGGCTTGTCCGTGGCGGGGACAGCGGCCGAGGCGGCGGCGATCTCGTCGCGGGTGCGCTGGGCAAGGGCTCGACCGCGGTCGGGGACGCCGAGCGCGGCGGCGACGGCCTCGATCTGCGGCGCAACACCGTCCATGGTCCGCTGCGGATCGAAGTAGACGACGGTCACCCCGGCCGCGCGCAACTGCTCACGCACCGCGGGCGCGGCGCTGGTGGTGTCGGTGAGGAACACGGTGGGCCGCAGCGCCAGAATGGATTCCACGTTCAGCGAGCCGCTGCCGCCGGTCACATTCGGCAGATTCTGCACGGCAGGGAACGCCGCCGACGTGCTGCGCCCGACGAGGTTGGGCCCGAGGCCGAGCGCCCAGACGGTCTGGGCGAGCGTGCCGTAGCGATCGGCGGCGATGATGCGGTCGGCCGAGGTGACCGTCACCTCCGTGCCGTCGAAGGAGCGCACCGTCACCGGCAGCACCGGCGTCGGCGCGGGACCGATCGGTACCGGATCCAGATTCCCCACGGTGGCGGTGCTCGGCCCGCGCTGTCCGGAACCGGTCGCTTCGCTGTCACTGCCGCACGCCGCGGTTCCGGCGATCAGTGTCAGAGCGAGGGCGGCGAGGAGGGAGCGAACCACCCCGGGACGAGCACGGTCGACGAGCCTCATGAAGGCAAGCCTAATGGGCGCTGTCGGACGGAGTCCGTCCACAGCCCGCGCACGGCCGGAGCGCAGGCGGAGGTACGCCTAATGGGCGCTGTCGGACGGAGTCCGTCCCGCGTCATTCCGTGCGCGCGCTGACGTCGTCCAGTGCGGCCGCGATCGCGCGCGGCAATTCGAGTGTCTCGGCGGCCATCACGCCGGTGAGCTGTCCGATGTCGCGGGCGCCGACGATCATGCTCGCGATGCCCGGCCGGTCCCGTATCCAGGCCAGCGCGACCGCGAGCGGCGAGGTGCCTAGCCCGTCGGCGGCGGTGACCAGCGCGTCGACCACCCGGGTCGCGCGGTCGTCGAGGCGATGGCGGATCTCGGCGGCGGTCGCCTCGTCCGCGCCGCGCGAGTCCGCGGGAACGCCGTCGCGGTATTTGCCGGTCAGGATGCCGCCCGCCAGCGGCGCGGACGCGATCACGCCGACGCCGTGATGCTGTGCGGCGGGGACGAATTCGCTTTCGGCATGGCGCGCGAGCAGCGAATAGGGCGTGTGCGCGACGGAGATCGGCGCGATGGCGGCCAGACTGGCCAGCTGCCACGGATTGAACCCGCGCACGCCCGCGTAGCGGACCTTGCCGGAGCGCACCGCGTGTTCGAGGGTGGCCGCGATCTCGTCGAGCGGGGTGCCGGGATCCCAGGCCGCGACGTGCCAGATGTCGAGGTAGTCGGTGCCCAGTTCGAGCAGGGTGCGGTCGAGTTGGCGCAGCAGTCCCCGCCGTGACGCGTCGATCTCGGTGCGCGGCGCCGGACCAGGCACGGTGGTCTGGGCCGGTTCGGTGCGCGGCAGCACGCCCGCGCAGCCGCTCAGCACCAGTTCGTCGCGCGAGACCAGGTCGCCGAGCAGATCGGCCAGGATTCGCTGCGCCGCGCCGCCCGCGTACGCGGGGGAGGTGTCGACCAGGGTGCCGCCCGCCTCGGCGAAGGCCACCAGCTGCGACGCCGCGTCGTCGGCGTCCGTCTGCGAGCCCCACGTGTGGGTCGCCAGTCCTATCCGGGACACCCGTAGGCCGCTGCGTCCGACCGTCCGCTGTTCCATCACCGGATCCGCGCTTTCATCACGGCGCCAAGCGTAAATGGTGGGGGCCGCTCGCGGTGCCCGCCGCGCGGCGCGGGGCAGCGGCCGGAATCACCTCCTCACCGGGCGACATGTACTGTCGCTGCGGTATCGCGGCGCCGCTTTTTCCGGCGAACGGTGTCGTCGCTGGACCAATTGCCCAGTCGGAACGGCGGTTTCGGGCAACGGAAGAGGAGGTTGCGTGGGCGAGTCGATGACCTGGTTACAGGCGCTGGTACTCGGACTGGTGCAGGGTCTGACGGAATTCCTGCCGGTTTCCTCCTCTGCGCACTTGCGCATCGTGTCCTCGGTGTTCTTCGGCGAGGACGCGGGCGCCTCGTTCACCGCGGTCACCCAACTGGGCACCGAGGCGGCGGTGCTGGTGTATTTCGCCAAGGACATCTGGCGCATCGTCGTCGCCTGGTTCACCACCCTCGCCGAGAAGGTCAGCGCCAGGTCCAAGGAGACGGTGCCGATCACCGACCAGGTCACCACGAAACTTCCGGTCATCACCGGCGATCGCATCCCCTACGGTCTTGCCGAGGACCGGCAGCGCGAACTCGACTATCGGATCGGCTGGTATGTGATCATCGCCACCATCCCGATCGGCGTCATCGGCTACCTGCTCAAGGACGAGATCCGCACCGGCGCCCGCAACCTCTGGCTGGTGTCGTTCATGCTGATCGCCTTCGCGCTGGTGATCGCCGCCGCCGAGTACTACGGCGCCAAGCGGCGCCCGATCGAAGAGCTCACCACCCGCGACGGACTGGTGATGGGTTTCGCCCAGTGCCTGGCGCTCATTCCCGGGGTGTCGCGCTCGGGTGCCACGTCATCGGCGGGACTGTTCCTCGGATTGGAGCGCGAGGCCGCGGTGCGGTTCTCCTTCCTGCTCGCCATTCCCGCGGTGACCGCGTCCGGCCTGTTCAGCCTGCCCGACGCGTTCGAGCCCGCGGGTGAGGGCCTCAACGCCTCGGGTCCGCAGCTGCTGGTCGCCACACTCTTGTCGTTCGTCGTCGGCTATGCCTCGGTCGCGTGGCTGCTGAAGTTCGTGTCGAAGCACTCGCTGAACTGGTTCGTCGGCTACCGCATCGCGCTCGGCCTGGTGATCATGGGTCTGCTCGCGGGCGGGGTGATTTCGGCGACATGATCGGTGGATTCGTCGACGGACTCGGTCCGGCAGCGCCTACTAGGCGTACCTCCGCCTTCGCTCCGGCCGTGCGCGGGTTTTCGGGCGGACTCCGTCCGGCAGCGCCCATTAGGCGTACCTCCGCCTTCGCTCCGGCCATGCGCGGGTTTTCGGACGGACTCCGTCCGACAGTGCCTATTAGGCTGGCCGCATGACGGTGATCCTGCTGCGGCACGGTGTGTCGACCTCGAACACCGCCCGCACTCTCGCCGGCCGCAGCGCCGGAGTCGACCTCACCGAACACGGCGCCGATCAGGCCCGCGCGGTCGCCGAACGACTGGGCGGGCTGCCGATTCAGCACATCGTGCACTCGCCGCTGCTGCGCTGCCAGCGAACGGTCGGCCCGCTCGCCGACAAGCTCGGGCTGGAACCGGAGTACGACGACCAGCTCATCGAGGTCGATTACGGCGAGTGGACCGGCAGGCCGATCGCCGAACTGCTCACCGAACCGCTGTGGAAGGTGGTGCAGCGCCATGCCTCCGGCGCGGTGTTCCCCGGCGGCGAAGGTCTCGCGCAGGTGCAGCACCGAGCGGTCGCCGCGATCCGCGAGCACGATCGGGTCTTCGCCGAGCGGCACGGCCAGGATGTGCTGTGGGTGGCGTGCACGCACGGTGACGTGATCAAATCCGTGCTCGCCGACGCGCTCGGCATCCACCTGGACGGCTTCCAGCGGATCGTGGTGGAACCGGCGTCGATCAGCGTCGTCCGCTACACCCCGCACGCCCCCTACGTGTGGCGGCTCAACGACACCGGTTCGGACCTGAGCACATTGGAGGCGATCAGACCGCGACCGCGAGACAGCGACGCGGACACGGATCGCCCCGATACGTCCGGACCCGTTCCCGGTGGCGAGCTAGGTGGTACTGCTAGTGCGGATAATGGGAATGCGTAGCCTCGAGATTCCTTGTAAACGAGTAGACGGTGTTTCGGGAGTCCGGGCGCCGCGGGTAGTCGATCAGGGTCACGCATCAGGAGGTGCAGATGGCACGAGCAATCCATGTATTTCGCACCCCCGATCGTTTCGTCGCCGGGACCGTCGGTGAGCCGGGCGATCGCGCCTTCTACCTGCAAGCGGTGCAGCAGCCGCGCGTTGTGAGCGTGCTGCTGGAGAAGCAGCAGGTGAAGGTGCTCGCCGACCGCATGGGACTACTGCTGGACGAGGTGGCTCGCCGCTTCGGCGCCCAGGTGCCGCCGCAGGCCGACGACGTGACCGACACCGATCCGCTCGTGACACCGATCGACGCCGAATTCCGGGTCGGCACCATGGGTCTGGGCTGGGACGCCGACGCGGGCGCCGTCGTCGTCGAGTTGCTCGCCATCACCGAGACCGAGGTGGACGAGTCCGTCGTGCTCGACGACACCGAGGAGGGCCCCGACGCCGTCCGGGTGTTCCTGACCCCGATTCAGGCCCGCGAGTTCGCGCTGCGTTCGGCGCGGGTGATCGCGGCGGGCCGCCCGCCGTGCCCGCTGTGCGGGGAGCCGCTCTCCTCGCGCGGGCACATGTGTGTGCGAACCAACGGCTACAAGCGCGGGGACATCTTCGGCGCGGCCGAGCTAGAGGAGTGATGTGGCGCGGGTCGACGAAAGGTTCGCCACCGGTGAGCTGAGTGTGATCGGGCGGATACGCACCGCGAGCAACGTGACGCTGGTGTGCGATGTGGTCGACTCGGATGTCGATGGCCATCCGCTGCGCGTGGTGTACAAGCCGGTGCGCGGTGAGCGGCCGCTGTGGGATTTCCCGGACGGCACTCTCGCCGGGCGCGAGGTGGCGTCGTATCTGATCTCCGACGCGCTCGGCTGGGGTGTGATCCCGGAGACGATCTTGCGCGAGGGCCCGTACGGTCCCGGCATGGTGCAGCGTTGGGTGGAGGCGGTCGACAATCACACCGAGCGCGGCAATCGCCTCGATCTGGTCGACCTGTGCCCGCCGGGCGCGGTGCCCGACGGTTTCTGCGAGGTGCTGCGCGCGCTGGACGGGGAGGGCAACGAGGTCTCGCTCATCCACGCCGACGACCCGCGTCTGCGGCGCATGGCGGTGCTCGACGTGCTGCTCAACAACGCCGACCGCAAGGGCGGACACGCGTTGGAGGGCGTCGACGGTCAGGTGTACGGCGTCGACCACGGCATCTGCCTGCACAGCGAGCACAAATTGCGCACGGTGTTGTGGGGTTGGGCCGGTCGGCCGATCGGTGACGACCTGGTCGCCGACATCACAGCCTTCGCGGCCGCTCTCCCCGGCGAGCTCGCCGACGCTCTCGCCGCGCACATCACCGACGCGGAGATCGATGCGCTCGCGGGCCGGACGAAGGAATTGCTGGATCAGCCGGTGATGCCGATGCCACGGACCTCGCGACCGATTCCGTGGCCCGCGTTCTGAGTGGTTCGCGAGGGTGACCCTCTCAGGGCCTCCCTACCGCGCGGCCACCGCGCGAGACTCGTCCCATGCTTCGCCATCGACTGTTCGGCAAGACCGGCCTCCGCGTTTCCGAAATCGTGCTCGGCACAATGCTTTTCGACGACGTGGACCGAGCGCGTGACATCGTCGACGCCTATGCCGAGGCGGGCGGCAACGTGCTCGACACGGCCTCCGCCTACGGTGACGGCGAGGACATCCTCGGCGAGATCCTCGGCAAACGGCGCGACCGCTTCGTCCTCGGCACCAAATACACCCTCAGCCACGACCCCGACGACGTGAACGCCGCGGGCAACCACCGCAAGAACCTGATGACCTCGCTGGAGCGCAGCCTGCGCCGGTTGCGCACCGACTACGTCGACATCTTCTGGGTGCACGTCTGGGACCGGCACACCCCGCTGGAGGAGACCATCCGCGCCCTCGACGACGTGGTGACCGCGGGCAAGGTGCGGTATCTGGGGATCTCGGACGCACCCGCCTGGGTCGTCGCTCGCGCCAACACCCTGGCGCAGTGGCGCGACCGGACCCCGTTCGTCGGGTTGCAGGTGCCCTACAACCTGCTCAGCCGAGACATCGAACGCGAACTGTTGCCGATGGCCGAGGCGTTCGGGATGAGCGTCACCGCGTGGCGGCCGCTGGCCGCCGGGAAGCTGGCGGGCACGACCGGCAGGCGGGCCGATCCCGCCACGCTCACCGATCGGGAACGCGCCGCCGCGGGCGCGGTCGCCGAGGTGGCCGCCGAACTCGGCGCGCGGCCAGGGCAGGTCGCGTTGGCGTGGACCCGGCACAAGTCGCCCGCGATACTGCCGCTGGTCGGCGTGAGCAGTGTCGAGCAACTCACCGAGAATCTGGGGGCCGCCCAGCTGGCCCTGCCCGAGGACGCGGTGCACCGCTTGGAGGCCGCCGCACCGTTCGAACGCGGATTCCCCGAGGACTTCCTCGCCGAATCCGAACCGCATCCGTTCGTCTTCGGCTCCGCCGCGACGCGAGTGGACGGACGCGGCAGCGCACTGCTTTAGCCCACCCCTGGCCGCCGGTTCGGTCCCACAAACCCACCGCACGGCTCACATCGGCAGTGGCTGTGTGGGGCGTGCGGACGGTGTGTGGAATCGGTCCGGCGATCCGAGCGATTCGTCGGATGTTATTTTCCGCGAGAGCGAAACCATTGACATTCGGTAGCCGTCTCGTTTTGGCTGGTCCCGATAGGGTCACGGGGCGCTCGGAGCGCCCGCGCAGCCGGGGCGAGCGGCGATGAACTCGGCCACACCTTTACCCTCGAATCATGCAGTCCTGGTCCGATACCGCCCTACCGACCGTCCCCGGAGCAGGGCCACCGTTGCGGTTGTACGACACCGCCGACGCGCGGGTGCGGCCGGTCACCCCCGGCGCCACCGCCACCATGTACGTCTGCGGGATCACCCCCTACGACGCCACCCACCTCGGACACGCCGCCACCTACCTGACCTTCGACCTGGTCAACCGACTGTGGCGCGACGCGGGCCACGACGTGCACTACGTGCAGAACGTCACCGACGTCGACGACCCGCTGTTCGAGCGCGCCGCCCGCGACGGCGTGGACTGGCGCGATCTCGGCACCCGCGAGATCGACCTGTTCCGCTCGGACATGCGGGCGCTGCGCATCGTGCCGCCGCGCGAGTACGTCGGCGCCATCGAGTCGGTGGACGAGGTCGTCGAGTTCGTCCAGAAACTGCTCGCCTCGGGCGCCGCGTATGTCGTCGACGACGCGGAGTACCCCGACATCTACTTCCGCGCGGACGCCAACGACCAGTTCGGCTACGAGTCCGGTTACGACCGCGCGACCATGGAGCGGCTGTTCGCCGAACGCGGCGGCGACCCGGACCGCCCCGGCAAACGCGACACCATCGACGCGCTGGTGTGGCGTGCCGCCCGTCCCGACGAGCCGTCCTGGCCCGCCCCGTTCGGTGCGGGTCGGCCGGGCTGGCACATCGAGTGTTCGGCGATCGCGCTCAACCGCCTCGGCCCGGAGTTCGACATCCAGGGTGGCGGCAGTGATCTGATCTACCCGCACCACGAGTACTCCGCCGCGCACGCCGAGTCCTTGGTCGCGGGCCGCCGTTTCGCCCGCCACTACGTGCACGCCGGGCTGATCGGCCTGGACGGCGAGAAGATGTCGAAGTCCAAGGGCAATTTGGTGCTTGTCTCCAAGCTGCGCAACTCCGGTGTCGACCCGGCCGCCATCCGGCTCGGCCTGCTCACGGGCCACTACCGCCAGGACCGTATGTGGACCGACGAGGTCCTCACCGACGCCCAGGCGCGCCTGGCCCGCTGGCGCAGCGCCACCGCCCTGGCCTCCGGCCCCGTCGCCGAGGACACGGTCGCCCGCCTGCGCCAGCATCTGGCCGACGACCTCGATACCCCCAAAGCCCTTGCCGCCGTGGACAACTGGGTCACCCAGGCGCTCGAATACGGCGGCCCCGACACCGCGGCTCCCGGCTTGGTGAAGACGGCCGTCGACGCGTTGCTCGGCGTCGAGCTGTAGGTCCGGACCGCCTGCACCCGGCTCAGCGAACCGCCGTTCAGACGTGACGGCCGGAGCCCGCGCCGCGCGGGGTTGCCGAATGCGGGTTTCCGTGATCTGGTGCACGAATGTGCAATCTGCATCCTGGTTCGCTGATCGCTGGGTTCCGTGGCGCGTGGGGTCGGCCGATGCGATTGGAACCGGTGGGCGAGGCGGGGCACGCGCGGACGGTGGCGGCGCGGCAGCGGTTCTTCGGCGCGGCGGCCGATCCCGAGACGGGTGCGGTACGAAGCGATCGCGTGGTGCTGTCGTGGGTCGGTTGCACGACTTACGCGCTGGCGCTCGGCGGTTCGGTGTTCCTGCTCGACGCGTGGGTACCTCGGGTGACCAGTTCCGGTTACGTGCCCGCGACGCCGCAGGAGTTGGCGGACCTGCGTCCGGCGGCGATCTTCATCGGGCACGGCCATTTCGACCACGCCGGTGACGCGGGCGCGATCGCCGAGGCCAGCGGCGCGACGGTCTACGGCACGGCCGAGCACTGCGCCGCCATCCGCGCCCAAGTGCCCGAGGCCACGTTCCCGACGGAGGCGCTCGGCGACGCGCACACGCCCATCGGACAGCGCCACGAGGTCACCGCGGACGGGGTCGCGGTCACCGCGGTTCGGCACTTGCATTCGGCGCGGACCCCCGAGGATCCGGCCGACGAGGCGCGGCGCTTCTTTCCGCGTCCGGAACTGGGGCCGATCCTGCGCCACCATCCGACGCTCACCGATCTGCGCCAGACGTTGCCGCGCCTGCTGGATCCGGAGGGCGGTGTGCTGCTCTACCAATTCCGCGTCCCCGGTTTCACGCTCACGTGGCACGATTCCGCGGGCCCGCTCACGGAGAAGGCACCCGAGGTGTTCGACGTGCTCGCGGGCTTGCCGTCCACGGATGTGCACATCGGCGCGGTGCAGGGCTACAACCAGATCACCAACGGTCTGCGCGATCCCCGCAAATACGTCGAGGCGCTGGGCCCGTCGCTGTTCGTCCCGTCCCATCACGACAATTGGCTGCCGGGCCTGACCGCCAGCGCCGCCACCTACGACGCCCCGCTGCGCACCGAACTCGCCCGCCTGGCCGCCGACCGCCGTCCCGAACTGCGCACGATGCACGACCCCACCGACTACCTGAGCCCGGACCGCCTCACCTTCGCACTCTGATCCGGCAAGAGCGACTGTCGCCACCGACGGCCAGCCCGATCGGCGCCATCCCGGCCGCGACCGAACGCCGACCCACCGAACAGCCCCGCACAGTTCGCGCCGCAGATCACGCCAACACCAGCAACCCCGTCGCGTACATCGCCGCCACTCCCACCGCGACGCCGAGGACCGCGGTCGTGTCCATCGCCGCCACCGTCCCCGCCTTCGGCTCCGCCCCACCGCGCAACGCAGGCGCGATCTGCACGACGACCTGTCCGATCGCGCCCACCCCGAGCCCGAGCAGGAACAACGACAATTCGGCGTTGCCGACTCCCGCGCCGAGCACCGCCCCCACGATCGCCGGTGCGCCCGCGATGAGCCCGAGTCCGAGCAGCCGCAACACCCCCGGCCGCGCCGTCGCGGTCAGCGGGCTGACGATCGCCAACCCCTCGGTGGTGTTGTGCACCGCGAACCCGATGACCAGTGCCGCGCCGAGCGCGAGTTCGCCAAGCGCGTAGGCGGATCCGATGGCCAAGCCCTCGCCGAGGTTGTGCAGTCCGATGCCGATGGCGATCATCAGCGCCAGTCGCATGCCGCCGCGTGCGCGGTCGGCGCGGCGGTTGAGCCAGCGGTCGACGAAGGTGAGCGCGAGGAAGGCGAGGATCGCGCCGAGGGCGAGCAGGCTGATCCCGCCGAACGCGCCGCCGGAACGCTCGCCGAGTTCGAACCCCTCGAAGACGGCGTCGACGGCGAGGAACAGCAGCAGCCCGACGGTCACCGCGAGCAGGAAACGCATGCCGCCCTTGCCGATTCGCCGCAGCGCGGGAAGCAGCAGCATGCCGAGGACGACCGGGATGATGCCCACGTAGGCGCCGAGCAGCGCCATCACCGCGAACAGGTCGCGTCCGCCGCTGGGTGTCTCGACGGCCGCGGCGATCTCGTGTTCGACGACGAGTCCAGTGGAGGTCATCATGGAGACCAGATACGGCTGGCCTTCCTGCCACGGATAGTCCAGGGTGAGCCTGGTACTGTGGCGCGGTTCGATCGGCTCCTCGCCGCCGCGGACGTCGACGAACGCGTCGTTGACGAACACCTGCGCCACCCGCACCGGATCGGGTCCGGCGTTGCGGACGGTGAGGTCGATGCGACCGGGCGACATCCGAACCTGTTCGACCGCGATCTCTTCCACGGGCGGGCCGATCCGCTCGGGCAGCGTACGCCCGCCGAGCACGGCCAGCGCAGCCAGCGCCAGCCCGAGCAGCAGAACCACACCCACGGTGGAAGCCCACCCGCGACGGTCCTCGGATTCTCGGGGTGTTTCGGTGCGCTCGCCCATCAGGTCACCTCGAAGAATCCCATCCATCCCAGTTCGGCGAACTCGGATTTGTGGGCGTGGAACATGAACTTCCCCTGGTACGGGAACCGCAGTTCGCAGATGCCCCGCTGACCTTGGCCCTGGACGACGGTGTCGGTGTAGTCGGCGGGTTGCAGGCGGGTGCCGGTGGGGTAGTAGTCGAAGAAGTTGCCGTGGATGTGGAAGCTGTTGATCGGGTCGTACTCGAGCACGTTGACCAGGTAGATCCGCACGAGTTCACCGCGTTTCACGCGCACCGGTTCGTGCATGTAGTGGAACGGGATGCCGTTGACGGCGTAGAGCTGGTTGCCTTCGGCGTCGAAGGTGGTGTTGTAGCCGTGCTGCACCATGACCAGCTCGTCGGCGGGGGGACGCGGCTGGGGCGGGTCGACGATGAACGTTCCGTACATGCCGCGGGCGATGTGCTCGGCAAGCGGCCCGACGTGGCAGTGGTAGAGGTGCACGCCGAAGGGGATGGCGTCGAATTCGTAGACGGTGGTCTGTCCCGGTGCGATGAGTCCGGCGCCGAGACCGGGTGTGCCGTCCATCTCCGCGGGATGGATGCCGTGGAAGTGCATGGTGTGCGGGTGTTGTGAGCCGTTGGTGAAGGTGACGCGCAGCAGATCGCCTTCGGTGCAGCGCAGGGTCGGTCCCGGGATGCGGCCGTTGAACACCCACGCCGGGAACTTCACACCCGGCGCGACCTCGAGTTCCTTGTCGGTGGAGGCGATTTCCCATTCCCGGACGGTGCGACCGTCACGGGACTCGGTGACCGTGCCGTAGTCGAAGTCGCGCAGGATGTCGGTCGGGTCGAATCCGTTGGCGTGGTGGTCGACCACCGAGCCGATGCGGAAGGTGGGTCCGCTGACCCCGCCGCCGTGGGCGACCGCCCCATGCATGTCGTGGCCGGTTTGTTCGGTGCGCGGTAGCGCCTCGGACAGTCCCGCGCGTGCCGCGACCGCCGCGCCACCCAAGCCGAGTAGCGCGCTGCCGCCGGCCAGGAAGCCGCGGCGCGAAGGCTCCCTCATCGGGTCATGCCGCACCAACGCACGCCTTCCCACAGAGTTTTCGTATTACCTAAATTAGATCTGTGGGACTGCTAATACAACAGTGCGGGTAACCGTCCCTAGCGGTCGGTGCTAGCTCACCGCGGTGTCCAGGGCCTCGATCGGCTCGTGCACCGAACCATCCGGACGGTCGGCGTAGAGCGCTTCGATCTCGGCTGCGTACTTCTCGGCGATCGGCTTGCGGCGCAGTTTCATCGTCAGGGTGATCTCGTCGCCGCCCGGCTCCCAGAAGACCGGCAGGATCGTGAACCGCTTGACCTGCTCGACCCGCGACAGCGCCGCGTTGCCCGCCGCCACACCGCGCGCGATCGCCGCGATCACACCGGGGTCGGCGGCGAGTGCGGCGGCCGAGGAATCCGGCAGACCGTGCTGGGCGGCATAGGGTGCGGCGGATTCGGCGTCGAGCACGATGAGCGCGGTGGTGAACGGCCGTCGATCCCCGATCACCGCCAGCGAGCCAACCAGCGGCGTGGCCGCCTTGATGGCGTTCTCGATATTGGCAGGCGACATGTTCTTGCCCGCCGAGTTGATGATCAATTCCTTCTTGCGGTCGACCACTCGCAGGTAGCCGTCCTCGTCGACGGTGATGATGTCGCCGGTGTGCAGCCAGCCGTCGTCGTCGAGGGCGGCGGTGGTCTTGTCGGGTTCCTTGCGATAGCCGCGCATCACCAGCGGTCCGCGCACCAGGAACTCACCGTCCTCGGCGACGGACCCCTCCAGTCCGGGCAGCAGCTTGCCGACGGTGCCCAATCGCGCCTGCTCCGGCGGGCTCACGCTGGCCACGCAGGTCAGTTCCGACATTCCCCACACCTCGGAGATCGGGATGCCGAGCCCGAAGAAGAACCCGAGCGTCTCCGGCGGCACCGGCGCGGCGCCCGACATCGCCCACTTGACTTGATCCAGACCGAGTTTCGCGCGCAGCTTCGACAGCACCGCGGCATCGGCGCGCGCCCACTCCTCGGCGAGGGCGGGATCGAGCGGCTCCTCGCGCAGCCGGGCCTCGGCCTTGCGGCGCGCGGTGTCCAGAGCCCACTGCAAGGCGGCCTTGGTGGTGGGATCGGACTCGTTGGCGACGGAGAACTCGATCGCCGCCTTGAACTTCTCCCACACCCGCGGGACCGCGCCCCAGATGGTCGGGCGCACATCGAGCAGTGCCGCGGGCAGCTGGGCGCGATCGGGGACGGCGGTGATCTGCGTGCCGAACACCTCCTGCAGGTACAGCGCGGTGAACCGGTCGGCCATGTGCGCGGTCGGCAGGTAGGAGGTCTGGCGGTCGCCGAATTCGACGGGCAGCACCGAGGCGAACGCGCGAGCTTCGAACAGCAGGCTCTCGTGCGTGATCTCCACACCCTTGGGATTGCCGGTGGTGCCGGAGGTGTAGCAGAGGGTGACGATGTCGTAGGGGCGCACGGCACGCCAGGTCGCCTCGAAGTCGAAATCCTCGGCGGCCGAGGCCATGAGCTCGTCGACGCCGATGGTTCCCTCGGGCGCGCCGTCGACGCACACGATGGTCTCGATCGGCGCGCCGCAGTCGCGGACTCGCTCGACGTACTGCTCCTCGCAGATCACCACCCGGTTGCCCGCGTTGGTGAACACGTACCGCAACTGGTCCGGCGCGAGGGTGTTGTACACCGAGAACGATGTCGCGCCGGTGTGCTGCGCGCCTACTTCGAGCGGATAGAACTCGACGCGATTGCCCATCATCAGGGCGACGGTGTCACCGCGCCCCACGCCGAGCGCGCTCAGCCCGCCCGCGACTGCGCGAACCCGCTCGGCGTACTCGCGCCAGGTCAGACTCTGCTCCCCTCCGATCGAGCGGACGGCGACGGCGTCCGGATCGATCGCGGCGACGCGCTGGAATGCGGCACAGGAGGTGTTCGGTTCGGTCATTTCGGTCTCACTCACGACGCCCGGCACTGTGCTCTGACGGTAGGTCGGGCGATGCGCTGCGCGCTGACTTTCTTCGAAACCTGTTCGCGGACAGGCGTATACCCGCCGGCACGGCCAGCCGTTTCCGCCAACCGGTCACGGTGATCTTGCAGGGCACGCCCGCCGCCGACGCGCGGTCCGCGCTTATCACCGCCTCGGTAGGCTGGACGACATGACCGAGCGCAAACCGCCGGATCAGACCTTCGAATCGTGGATCGACAAGCAGGTCCGCGAGGCCACCGAGCGCGGGGAATTCGACAATTTGCGCGGGGCGGGTCAGCCGATTCCCGGGGTCGGCACGCAGGTGGACGAGAACTGGTGGTTGCGCAGTTATCTGCGGCGCGAGGGGGTTCGGGCCGACGGCATGTTGCCGGACTCGCTCGTTCTGCGCCGCGATGTGGAGCGGATTCAGGAGACGGTCGCCGAACTGGACACCGAGCGTGAGGTGCGCGCGGCGGTCGCCGAGCTGAATCAGCGTGTGGTCCGCTATGTGCGGGTACCGACGCCGCCGCACGTGCCGGTGGGGCCGGTCGATGCCGACACGGTGGTGCGGCGCTGGCGGGACGAGCGTGCGTCCGCGTCGGGTGCGGCAGTGTCGCGGGGCGTCGCGGCGGACTCGGCGCGGCGCGCCAGCTCGGCACATGCGGAGGAACCTTCGGCGCAGGCGCAACAGGCGGCGGGGCCGTCGGCGCGCCATGTCGCGGAATCGTCCGTCGGCCCCAAACGCCATTGGTGGCAGCGTTTCCGCCGCTGACGCCGACCTGCAACCTGCCCGCTATGCCCGATTTGTCCGCTTCTCTTGTACTACGTGACGTAGTAAGCAAGAATGGGCTTGTGACACGGAAGGCGATGCCTTCCACCGTCATTCATCGCTGAGGGAGGGCACATGACGGTCAATGGCGACCGCGGCCCGATCATCGTCTCTGCCGCGGTGGGGATCACGGTTCTCGCCGCCGCCGGGATGCACGATCGGCTGCTGTTGGGTGTATTCATCTGGGCCGGAATCGGTTTGGGATTGTTCAATACGTGGCTCACCCGCCTTGGCGTCGCCGCGATCGCAAATGGGAACGCCTCCGGCAAAGGGCATTTGGCGGCCATCACCGGGATGCGACTGTTCGGCGTCACCGCACTCGCGCTGGTCGCCGGTGTGCTGACCAGACCGGACGGGTTGGGCATCCTCTACGGCTTGGTGACATTCCACATCGGTGCCGCACTCTGGGCGACCGTACCGGCCCTGCGGAGCGCTCGATGACGAAAGTGGAGGTGGGACACCACGAAACCGCGCACCTGTTCGGTATGGACTTTCATGTCGACACGATCGTCGCTACCCTCGTCGCGGCCGCCGTCGTGCTTGGTCTGGCGTTCTCTCTGCGCGTCAGGCTGACATCCGGAGTCCCCGGCGGGGTGCAGTTGTTCTTCGAAACGGTCACCGTGCAGATGCGCGCGCAGGTGGAAAGCGCTGTGGGACTTCGGATCGCGCCGTTCGTTCTGCCGCTTGCGGTGACGCTGTTCGTGTTCGTGCTGCTGTCGAACTGGTTGTCGGTGCTGCCGGTGCAGTACGGGGCAGGTGAGCTGATCAAACCGCCCGCCGCCGATGTCAATTTCACCTACGCGCTCGCCCTGTTCGTCTTCCTCTGCTATCAGACCGCGGGCATGGCGCGCCGCGGCCCGATCGGGCATGTGAAGCAGCTGTTGAAGGGCCATATGGGGTGGGGACCGATGGTTGTCGTCAACGTCATCGAAGAGATCGCCAAACCGTTGTCGTTGGCGCTGCGGTTGTTCGGCAACATGTTCGCGGGCGGGGTGATGATCTCGGTGATCGCGCTGCTGCCCGCCTGGCTGAGCTGGGGGCCTAACGCGGCATGGAAGTTGTTCGACCTGTTCGTCGGACTCATCCAGGCCTTCATCTTCGCTCTGCTGACCGTCCTCTACTTCGGCCAAGCCACCACCGTCGAACACGAAAAGCACTGAGCGACAAGCCCCCGCACACAACTGTTCGATCCTTCGAGGAAAGGAAACACCCATGGCCGACATAACCCACGAGACGGTCGTCCAGGCGGCGGCCTTGGTCGCCGGTGGACTGATGATGGTCGGCGGCGCGATCGGCGCCGGTTACGGCAACGGCATGGCGGGCTCGGCGCTGATCAACGGCATATCCCGGCAGCCGGAGGCCGAGGGCAAACTGCGCGGCAACTACCTGATGGCGGTCAGTCTCGTCGACGCGGTGTACTTCATCAACCTGACGTTCATGGCGCTGTTCGCCTTCGCGGCGCCGGGCAAGTAGCGCCATGAACACCGTGAGTCTCGCGACCGAGAACTTCTTGATTCCCAACGGCACCTTCTTCGTCGAGCTGGCGATCTTCCTCCTCGTGTTCGCGGTCATCTGGTTGTTCGTGGTGCCGCCGATCCGAGAGGTGCTGGATCAACGGGAGGCCCGCGTCACCGAAGCCGCCGCGCACCGGCGACAGGCGCGGGAGGCGTTCGCCGCGGCCGAAGACCGCTACAGGTCCTCGCTCACACAAGCCCACGCCGACGCGGCGCGGCTGCGCGAACAGGCCAGGGACGAAGGCCGGGTCATCCTGACCGCGGCGCGCGAACGGGCACAGGAGCAGACCGACGAACAGGTGGCGGCGGCCACCGCGCGACTGCGAACCCAGGCCGCGACGGCGGCGACACGATTCGACGCGTATCTCGATCCCATGGCGCGCGACCTGGCGGATCGGGTGATCGGAGGTGGACGACGATGAACACCAACGACGGCATCTACGACATCACTTGGGACTGGCCGGTATTCGTCAGCCAGCTGTTCGGGTTCGCCGTCATTCTCGGCGCACTCTCGAGATGGGTCGCGCCACCGCTACGGACGGCGATGCGCAAAGCCCAGCACACGATCCACCAACAGATGGAGGAAAGTACCGACGCCGCAACCGAATTGGCCGCCGCCCAGCGTGCCTTCGCCGAGGCCGGCGCAGCCGCCCGCGCCGAGGTCGCCCGCATCGACCGGGAAGCACGAGAAGACGCCGATCGGATCGTCACCACCCTGCGGGAAACCGCGGCTGCCGAGGTCGAACGGGTACGCAGGCAGGGCCTGCGCCACCTCGCGCAGGTGCACCGGCAACTCGAGGACGAACTGGCCAACAATCTCACCGTCGCGGTGATCGACCGTGCCGAGTCCATAGCCGTGACCTACTCGAATCACCGCTCGCCAGATCGCACAGCATCGATCGTTTCCTGGACGAGCTGACAGCGCGAGCCAGAGCCGCCGAGGAACTCACCGGCCCGATCTGACCTCGGCTCGCTTGCCACCCCGCGCCCGGGTCCGTCGATCCGGGCGCACTCGGTGTCTGCCCACTTCTTCCCGCCGGGCGAAGCCGGTGAGCCTGCGCCCGGCGACGAGGTGGGTGCCGTCGGGCGTCGCTGGATCACTACTTCAGGGCACTGTGATCTCGGCGGGGCTTTTGTCGATGCGGATACCCCGCCAGCTGGGATGACGCAATCCCTCGGGGGTGGCTTCCCGGTATTCGATATCGGCGACGAGCTCGGGCTCGACCCAGTGCGCCGGTACGGCGATCGCGCGCGGCGGCGGCACGTCGAAAGGGGTGTCGGGGCGGGCGAGTCGGTCCAGGCGAGTGCGTAGGCTGCGCCGTTCCGCGGCTTTCCATCCGGTGCCGACATTGCCGATATGGACCAGGCGTCCCGCCGAGTCGTGTGCGCCGAGAATCAAGGATCCGAACGACTCGGCGAACGGGCCGTTTCCTGGCAACCATCCGGCGATGACGGCTTCGGTGGTTTTGCGGAACGGCATCTTGATCCAGTTGCGCGACCGTTCGCCCGGTTGATAGGTGGAGTCGAGGCGTTTGGCGACCAGTCCCTCGAGCCCGTTCTGTGCCGCGGCGGCCGAGAGCGTCTCGGGCTCGATGTCGGTCCAGTAGGGCGACAACTGGATCGGCGGGCGGGCGATGTCGAGCTGGGCGAGCAACTCGCGCCGCTGCCGATAGGGCAGGGTGGTGGTGGCGTGGCCGTCGAGGGCGAGCAGGTCGAAGATCATGTACAGCACCGGAACGTCCCTGATCAGCTGCGCGGTCGGCGCGCGGACGTGCATGCGGCGTTGGAGCCGGGAGAACGACGGCGCGCCGCTCGCCCCTTCCGGCGCCACGATCTCCCCGTCGATGGTGGCTCGGTGCTCGCCGACCGCCGCGGCGACGGCGGCGGCGATGTCGGGGAACGAGCCGGTGACGTGTTTGCGGTTGCGGCTGTAGAGCTGACAGTCGCCTTCGGCCACCGCGGCGACGACGCGCATGCCGTCCCATTTCATCTCGAAGGCCCAACCGTCCGGATTTCCGGGCGGTCGTCCGGACAGGGCCAGCATCGGTGACGGCGCGGACACCACCGATACAGCATATATCCAGCATCCATCACGCTTTCTCGCGGCGACTAGCCATTTTCCTGGCATTTTGGTGTACCCGACGCGATGGATGATCGATATCGCCGGGCAATCCGCGATCAACTAGCTATCCGAGATAGGTCACCGCGAGGGCCGTGAGGCGCTGCCGCCATGCGAGTGATCTGGATCACGTTCTGTCATGTTCGGCGGCTCCGCGTTGTCTCGAGGGCATGACCGATCAACACACGCCACAAGGTTGCCGTCCTCGGTGGCCGATACGCAGGAACCGGCGCGGCGGATCGACCGCGGAGGCACGCCGATGTCGATGACCGGTGATCATCTCCCCATGACGACCGACGGGCACGCCCAGCGGTTCACGCTGCTGCGGCCACTGCTGTTCACCATCGCCTACGAGATCCTCGGCTCGGCGACCGAGTCCGACGACGTTCTCCAGGACAGCTATCTGCGGTGGGCCGAGGTGGACCTGGCGTCCGTGCGTGACACGAAATCGTATCTGGCGCAACTGGTCACCCGGCAGGCGCTCAACTCGCGGCGGGCGAGCGCGCGCCGCCGCGAGGAGTACGTCGGCCCGTGGCTGCCCGAGCCGCTGCTGCTCGCCGAGGGTGACGCCTCGACCGATGTCGTTCTGGCCGAGGCGGTGTCGATGGGGATGCTCGTGCTGCTGGAAACGCTGCTTCCGGAGGAGCGCGCGGTGTTCGTGCTGCGCGAGGTCTTCGGCTTCGACTACGACGAGATCGCCACGGCGGTTGGCAAGTCCGTGGCCGCGGTGCGTCAGGTGGCGCACCGCGCCCGCGAACACATCCAGGCGCGGCGGCAACGGTTCGGGCCCGCCGATTCCGCGCGTACCGCCGAGCTGACCGAACGGTTCATGACCGCGGCCACCACCGGCGACATGGCGGGCCTGCTGTCGATGCTGACACCGAACGTCACCTGGACCACCGACAGCGGCGGCAAGGTGTCCGCGATCGCGGCGCGGGCGCAGGGCGCGCGGCGGGTGGCCGAGATCTTGGTCGGCCTCTTCCCCGTCATGCGGGCGATCGCCGGCGTCCGGATCGAGACCATGACCTACAACCACGACCCGGCGATCGCCATCTCCTTCGACGACCGGCTCGAAGCGATCCTCGTGCTCGAGATCGCCGACAGCGCGATCACCGACCTCTACGTCCTGCGCAATCCCGACAAACTCGCCGCCCTGACCATTCCACGCAACATCACCCGAGGAGAAGCCGATGTCGACTGAGACGAACACGCCAACCATCACACCGCCGCGGCACGCGACCGACGACAAGCCGGATTCGGCCGCACGAAGCAACCGAAAGGGGAGCCGGATTCGGCCCATCGCCTTTTGGGTGACCACGCTTGCCGTCGTCTTCGAACTGGTCGCCGGATCGGTGTGGAACCTGCTGACGATCGAGTGGGTGGAAATCCAATTGCGGCACCTGGAATTCCCGCGTTCCTTCGCCTACGTGCTGGGGGCGTGGCAGGTCGGTGCGGCCGTCGCGATCATCGTGCCCGGGTTCCGCCTGATCAAGGAATGGGCGTACGCGGGCGCCTTCTTCCTGTGGTCGGGTGCCGTTGTCCTCCATCTCGAGGCAGGCGACGGTGTCGAATCGTGGTCGTCGCCACTGATGTTCGCGATTCTCGCCGTCGCGTCGTGGATGCTGAGGCCTGCCGACCGTCGGCTCCCGCAGACGCGCCGTGACCACACCACCGACGCCGGACAGGACGAGGCGCGCCTTGCGGTAGCCGGCCCTCGCCAGTGGGCGGTCGCGCTCGGTGTCCTCGTTGTCCTGTATGCGGTTTCGTTCCTCACGCTGCCCGCGGTCGAAGACTTCATGCACCAGAACGCGATCAACCTCGGCTGGATCACCGAGTAGAGTCGAGCGACCCGAGGAGGCCCAGTGCGCCGCATCTACGTCGTCACCCACCCGCAGGCGACCCATCACGTCGACCGCTTGGTCGGCGGATGGTACGACTCGCGACTCACCGCGGCGGGCGAGCGCGCCGCGGTGGCCATCGCCGAGTCGCTGCGCACGCGGATACCCGGAGAAGCCGAGGTGGCGGTGCACTCCTCGGGTCTGCTGCGCACCGCCCGAACGGCCGAGGCGATCGGCAAGGCGCTCGGCGTGACGCCGATCCTCGACGAACGACTGCGCGAGAAGTCCTACGGCGAAGCGGGCGGCAGACCGCAGGAGTGGCTGGACCGGCGATTCGTCCCGCCACCCGCCGTGGGCGAGCGCCTGCGCCACGACGAGGGAATCGCCGGTGCGGAGACGAAATGGCAACTCGCCCAACGTATCTACGCCGCAATGAGCACGATCGTGGACTACCCCTGCGAGAACCAGGTCGTCGTGACACACGGCGGCGCAATGACATTCGTGCTCGCGGCGTGGATCGGGATGCCGATCGACTCGGCGGACTACGTCGCCTTCCGCGCCGCGCCCGGCAGCATCACGGTGCTCACCGAGGACGACTTCTTCCACAACCGTGAGGTCACCATCCTCGGTGACACCCGGCACCTCGACCTGGCGTCGCCCTGACCCCCGCCGCCCCAACGACACCCCGCCGGCCTACCGCCGCGACCCGGTCCGTCCCACACACTTTTCACACGGTCCACATAGGCACCGACTGTGTGAGGCGTACGGAAAGTGTGTGGTAGCGACCTTGCGCGGCGTAGATTTCCGATCATGGACACCGTCGAGCTGAGTGCACCGGATGGCCCGCTGCCCGCGCTGCTGGCCCGCCCGGCGGGTGCGGGGCCGTGGCCGGGCGTCGTCGTGGTTCACGATGTGCTCGGCCTCGGCACCGACCTCGAGGGGCACGTGGCGATGCTGGCCGACCACGGCTACCTCGCGATCGCGCCCGATCTGTTCTCGCGGGGTCGCGCGCGCTGCATGCGGGCGGTGATGCGGGCGTTGTGGTTCACCGGGGGCAAATCCGATGCCGAGGAGGTCCCGGTTCGTGACATCCTCGCCGCCCGCGGCCGCCTTGTGGCCGATCCGGCGTGCACCGGGCGCACGGGAGTGATCGGTTTCTGCATGGGCGGCGGGTTCGCCTTGCTCACCGCGCCGCGCGGTTTCGATGCCGCCGCGCCGTTCTATCCGGGCTTGTACGGCGACTACCGCGGCTTGCTCGACGGCATCTGCCCGGTGGTGGCCAGCTACGCCCGTCTGGATCCGTCGCTGGTGGGCGCGCCCGCCAAGCTCGAGCGCACGCTCACCGAGTTCGGTGTCGCCCACGACATCAAGACCTATCCGGGTGTCACGCACGGCTTCGCCAATACCTTTCCCGGCGACCGGCTGCTGCGCGTCACGGGCCTCGGCCACAACGCCGACGCGGCCGCCGACGCCTGGCGTCGCATCTTCGCGTTCTTCGAGACCCACTTGGCCGATCGCGAGCACACTCCGCCACGCTGACCGACGAAACCGTTCAGGTCTACAGCGTGGTCAGCGCGGTGACGGCCGGTGCGAACATGGTGTTCTTGATCGCGCCGAGGGTGCCGGAGTCCTTGCCGCCCAAGGGCAGCAGCATCTCCAGCGCCGCTCCGGTGACCTGGCCTTCCGGTGCGGTCGCGTCGACGATGTCGACTTCGGCGGCGGCCTCTCCGCCGTAGCGGCGTCCGGTGGTCATGGACGCGACCGCGGTCTTCGGCGTCAGTTTGGCTTGGATGAGGGCGGCCATGCCGGGGGTGAAGGGGATGCGGATGTCGACTTCGGGGAAGCAGAAGTAGCCGCGGTCGGCGCGCATGACGCGGTAGTCGTGGGCGATGGCGAGCATCGCGCCCGCGCCGAAGGCGTGTCCGGGCAGTGCGGCCGCGGTGGGCACGGGCAGAGTGAGCACGCGCGCGAACAACGCTTGCACGCGTCCGACGTACCACTGGGCGCGATCGGCGTTGGCGCCGAGCCAGTCCAGGTCGAGTCCGTTGGAGTAGAACTTGCCGCTCGCGGTGGTGAGCAGGCCTTGGGCGCCTTCGGCGAGGGCGGTGTCGAGGTGGGCGTTCACTTCGTCGAGGAAGTCGGGGGAGAAGCGGTTCTCGTCGCCGCCGAGGTCGAGGACGGCGATCTTGTCGTGGTATTCCAGGGTGGGCACGGTGGTTCCTTCGTCGAGAGTGGTCGGGACTTGCGGATCAGGGGGGAGGTCCGACCGCGAGCACGGCGCGCACGGCGGCCCGAAGTTGTTCGCGGGCAAAGGGTTCGGCGATGCGCTCGCGCCGGATCAGGATGGCGGTCGGCAGGTCGACAAGGCAGGTGGTGAGGACCTCGACCACGCGACGGTCGCGGCGGCCCCATCGGCGCTGCGCGAGCCGCACCAGCAGGTCGATCAGCGCGCGTTCGGCGGCGCGGACCTCGGCGGCGACGTCCTCGGGCAGGTCCTCGCCGAGCAGCTGCTCGCGCGAGACGGTGAGCAGCAGGCGTGAGGAGTCGGGGAATCGCTCGGCGAAGACGCTTGGCGCTTCGGCGGCGGCCACGATCGCCTCGTCCCGCACAGCATTCGCCGCCGAATCCAGCTGCTGGGCAGCGCTTTTCGATTCGCCGACGCCCGAGTCGCCTTCGGATCCGGCGGCCGCCTCGACCAACTCGTTCTGCACCGCGAGAAACCGACGCGCGGCCCGCAGCCACGCGCGGCCCAACACCCCGGATCGCGACCCGAAGGTGTGGTATAGCGCGCCGTTGGACACCCCCGTTGCTGCGGCGACGGCACGGATGGTGACCGCGGCCGGGCCGCCGCGGACGGCCAGCGATTCCGCGGCGTCGAGCACGGCGTCGGGGTCGTGGGTGCGGGGGCGCGGCATGCCGCCGACTATAACAGAGCAAGTGCTCTGTTATGCAACCCCGTTTCGGTTCGCCTCGGGCACTGCATATTTCGCGCGGTAACAGCTACCGCGCGTCACCTAGCGGATTCGGTTGTGCCCGCACGCGCGCGCGAACCGATGCGGTACTGTTCGGGCCCTCCCCCCTTGCCCGCACGAGCAGAACGGCATCCGCATGTCACGAGTGGTCACCAAGGAGCAGTACTTCGACACCGCTCTGGAGGTGCTGGCCGAACTCGGGTTCAAGGGCCTCAACATCGGGCTGCTGTGCCGTCGGCTCGGGGTCACCAGCGGCTCGTTCTATCACCACTTCGGCAGCTGGCAGGGTTTCGTCGACGCGCTGCTCGAGCACTGGGAGAACCGGCAGGTGCTGATCCTGCGCACGCTGAAGTTCAATCAGGGCGATCCCGACGACGACGTGCGCGCGATGTCGGATCTCGCGGCGGGTCTGCATCACGCGGCCGAGGCCGCGATCCGGGCGTGGGCCGCCAACGACGAATCGGTGAATCTGGCGCTCAAGCGGGTCGACGAGTCGCGGCGGCGCACCGTGCACAAGGTGATCAACGGCGTGGTCGGCGACGACGAGACCGCCGCTGTGGTCACCTCGCTCGGTATGGCGATGCTGATCGGCTACCAGCAGATCGCGGCGGGCGGGGAGAACCTGTCGTTGCAGCGGCTGCTCAACGAATACGCCCGCCTGATCTACTCGCACGCGCGCCGTCCGGTGGCGGTGGGTGCTCAGCCGAGCAGCTCGTCGACGTAGCACCAGCGCCAGGCTTCGCCGGGTTCGACGCTGCGCATCACCGGGTGCCCGGTGGCGGTGTGGTGTTTGGTGGCGTGGTTGCCCGGTGAGGAGTCGCAGCACGCGATGTGCCCGCACGACAGGCACATTCGCAGGTGCACCCAGTTCTGGCCCTCGGCGACGCATTCGGCGCACCGGTCGGGTTCGGTGGGTTCGCGCAGCAGCGGCGCGGCCCGCAGGTGGTCGCAGTCGCCTGCCGCGGCGGGCGCGGCGAGGGGTTCGCGGCGTTCTTCCTCGGTTTCGTCGAACCGGTCGATCATCGATTCCTCGAGGTCGAGCCGGGCCAGCACGTGCTGGAGGATCTCGTAGTCCGCACCGCCCGAATCCCGCACCCGCAGTACCGTTTCGCGTTCGGCGCGCAGCATCTCGAGGCGCAGCCTGCGGTATTCGGCGGTGGGCGTTCGCTGTTCGGATTCGGCGCGGCCCAACCGTTCCCAGGCGGCGTTGGTGCGCCAGGTCAGCCGATCGCGCAGTGATTGCACGACCTGCCGCGGGGTGTCGGGTCCGGCAGCGGCATCCAGCGCCGCCATTCCGGCCGCGCCCGCTTGGGTGAGCAGGTCGGCTTTCTGTAGCGCGTCCTCCGAGCGGCTCGGGCCGCGCAGATGCAGGCGCCGCACCAGCCACGGCAGCGAGGTGCCTTGCAGCAGCAACGTTCCCGCCACCACGACCAGCGCCAGCAGCTTCAGCACCGGCAGCTGCGGGGTGTCTTCGGGTAGCAAGAGCACCGCGGCCAAGGTCACCACCCCGCGCATGCCCGCCCACGACACCACCGTCGGATAACTCAGCGGCACGGTCGAGCGCCCGAGCCGCTGGAACAGCAGCGACCACGGGAAGATCCACAGCGGCCGCGCCAGCATCACCGCCAGCAGCACCGCGATCGCCGAGACCACCAGGGTGGTGTGGTCGAGCCCGCTGCTCCACGCGCCCTCCACGATCGCGCGCACCTGCAACCCGATGATGAGGAACACCGAGCTCTCCAGAATGAACTGGATGGTGCGCCAGTTGGTGCGCTCGGCGATACGCGAGGCCGCCGACTGCCACACCGGCGCGCCGTGGCCGAGGATCATCCCGCAGGTCACCACCGCGATCACCCCGGAGGCGTGTATCTCTTCGGCGGGCAGATACGCCACGAACGGCGCGAGAAATGACAGCGTAGTGTCGAGCACCGGGTCGCTGATTCGCCGCCGCAACATCGCGAGCAGGTAGGCGACGGCGACACCGACCAGCGCGCCGCCGCCCGCGGCGAGCAGGAAATCACCGCCGGCCTGCCACACCGACACCGTGCCCGCCGAGGCCGCGATCGCGGTCCGCAACGCCACCAGCGCGGTCGCGTCGTTGAACAGCGACTCGTCCTCGAGGATGGTGACGATGCGCCGCGGCATCCCGATCCGGCGCGCCACCGCCGTCGCGGCCACCGCGTCGGGCGGGGCGACCACCGCGCCGAGCGCGACCGCCACCGCGAAGGGCACCGGAAGCAGCCACCACACGACCGCGGCGACCGCGAAGGTGCTGAACAGCACCAAACCCACCGACAGCGAGGCGATGGTGCCGATGTTGGCGCGGAAATCCACCAGCGAGGTCCGGATCGCGGCGGTGTAGAGCAGCGGCGGCAGCAAACCGAGCAGCACCACCTCCGGTTCCAGATGCACCGCGGGAACGAACGGCAGATAGGAGGCCGCCACCCCGGCCAGGGTCAGCACCAACGGTTCGGAGACACCGAAGCGGCGCGCCAGCGCCGCCAGCGCGGCCGCCGACGCCACCAGAACCACCAGCCCGATCGCCACATGCACCGACGCATTCTCCCAAAACACCACGATCGCCGTTTCCCCGCCGTAGACGACGCGGTCGATGGGCCGATTCCCCGGAATCGCTGCCGCGCGCCCGCGCACCGGCAATGCTTGTCGGGTATGGAGGAGTTTTCGAATTGGCGTGCCAACGGCCACCGGTTCACCCACAACGGGCACCAGATCTTCTGGACCGAAGGCGGCGGCGGACCCGAGGGGGTCCTGCTGTGCATCCACGGCTTCCCGACCGCGTCCTGGGACTGGCATGCCGTGTGGCCCGGTCTGTGCGAACGGTTCGCCCGGGTGCTGGCCGCCGACATGATCGGCTTCGGCTGGTCGGCCAAACCGCGCGAATACGACTACAGCATCGCCGACCAAGCCGACCTGCACGAACAACTGCTGCGCGAACAGGGCGTGCACCGTTTCCATGTGCTGGCCCACGACTACGGCGACACCGTCGCCCAGGAACTGCTGGCCCGCGACGCGGAACGCCGCGCCACCGGCGACGACTCGCTGACCATCGAATCGGTGTGCCTGCTCAACGGGGGACTGTTCCCCGAAACCCACCGCGCGCGCTGGGTGCAGCGGCTGCTTGCCGGGCCGCTGGGACCGATGGTCGGGGTTCTCGGCGGTGAGACCGCGTTCGAACGCAGTCTGGCGGCGGTCTTCGGACCCGACACCCGCCCGAGCGCCACCGAACTGCACCAGTTCTGGCTGCTGTGGTCGTCCCGGCACGGTAAACGCAACGGCCACAAGATCATTCGGTACATGGCCGAACGACGCAAGCATCGCGAACGCTGGGTCGGCGCGTTGCAGCACGCCGTGGTGCCGGTGCGGTTGATCGACGGGCTGCGCGACCCGGTCTCGGGTGCGCACATGGTCGAGCGCTACCGCGAACTGATCGAGGATCCCGACGTGGTGGAGTTGCCCGACATCGGCCATTACCCGCAGATCGAGGCGCCGCAACGGACCTTGGACGCGTTCCTGGAGTTCCATCGCACCCGAGTCCACTGACCCACTATGGGCATCCCCATAGAATGGTGACGTGGCACGCCGATCCAGCACCGACGGTTCTTCTCGCACCCGCCTGCCCAACGCGCGGCAGCGGATGATCGAGGGCGCCATCGACTCGCTGCGCGTGCACGGCGCCAGCGCGACCAGCGTGGACCGGGTGCTTGCCAGCACCGGCGCACCGCGCGGCTCGGTGTATCACCATTTCCCCGGCGGACGCACCCAGCTCGTCAACGACGCGGTCACCACGGCGGGGGAGATCATGTCCGGCTACATCGAGCGCCTCACCCGCGACAGCGACCCGCTCGACGCGCTCGAGAAATTCGCCGAGATGTGGCGCACCACGCTGCGCGAGAGCCAGTTCCGCGCGGGGTGCCCGATCTTCGCGGTCGCTGTCGAAACCAACGACGAGGCACCGGAATTCGCGCGCGCCGCGGCCGCGGTCTTCGGTCGATGGCACGCCGCGCTCACCGACGTGCTCATCCGTCACGATGTTCCCGCCGACCGGGCGCGGCGCCTGGCGGTGCTCACCGTCGCCTCCTTCGAGGGCGCCATCGCGCTGTGCCGGGTCCAGCGCAGCACCGAGCCCCTCGACGACGCGGTCTACGAGCTGCGCGCGCTCTACCCGGGCACCGCGCACTGACCCGGCATGCCCTACCACGGTCGGAGCCACAGATCCGACCGCGCGCGGATGTGTCCGACCCGCTCGGCTCGCTACCGTGCTCCCAGAAGCGGGACAGACCCGCGTTCTGCACGCCACGGCGACAGGGGACGGTACAGCTGATGAAGATCGAAGGTTCGCGAGTTCTGATCACGGGCGCCACCGGCGGCATCGGGCACGCCATCGCCCACGCGTTCGCCGAACGCGGCGCCGAGCTGGTGCTCACCGGCCGCCGCGTCGACGTGCTCGCCCCGCTGGCCGAGCAGACCGGCGCGCGCGCCGTGCCCGCGGATCTGGCCGACCGCGACGGAGTCGCCGCGCTGCTCGCGGCGGCGGGCCCGCTCGACATCGTCATCGCGAACGCGGCCGTGCCCGCCAGCGGACTGCTCACCGACTACTCCATCGAGCAGATCGACCGCGCCCTCGATGTGAACCTGCGCGCCCCGATCGTCACCGCACGCCTGCTGGCCGAACCCCTCATCGCCAAGGGACACGGGCATCTGGTGTTCATCTCCTCCATCTCGGGCAAGATCGCCTCACCCCGGGTCTCGCTCTACAACGCCACCAAGTTCGGGCTGCGCGGCTTCGCCCAGGCACTGCGCCAAGACCTCGCCCCGCACGGTGTCGGCGTCTCGACGGTGTTCCCCGGCTTCGTCCGCGACGCGGGCATGTTCGCCGACGCGGGTGTTCCCGCGGCCCCCGGCACCGGCACTTCCTCGCCCGCCCAGGTGGCGGCCGCGGTGCGCCGCGCCGTGGAACGCAATGTCGGCGAGATCGACGTGGCCCCGCCGCAGGTGCGCCTCGGGGCGCTGCTGGCGGGCATCGCGCCCGGATTGTCCGCGCGGGTGCAGCGGCTCGCGGGCGCCGACAAGATCGCGGCGACGTTGGCCGAAGCGCAGCGCGCCAAACGCTGAGCGCCGATCGATCTCAGCGCAGCCGCAACACCATGGTGACGCTGGTCGTGCCTGCGCGGTTGACGATGCGTGAACCGTCCACATCGACGAAGCCCATGCGCTGATACAGCCGCCGCGCCCGGATTCTCCTCGCGCACACTCAAACTCACCGCCGCATAGCGTCGCGCGGCGTCGGCGACGAGCCGTTCGAGCATCGCCGTGCCCAGCCCGGTGCCGCGCGCCCGCGGCGCGACGGCGATCGCGAGTTCGGGAGTCGTGTCGTCGACGTAGCCGTAACCGGCGTCCGCGCCGGTGAGCAGGCGCAACCACGCCGCGCCGGAAGGGGATTCGGCCGGGCCGCCGACGACACCGAGATCGCCGTCGAGACCCCACTTCGCCACGTAGCGCGCCAGCGCCGGGATGGTCACGAGATCGGCGACGGTCAATCCCTGATCGGCGGCATGCGATGCATCGTAGAGCATTTCCCAGAGGAACGGTTCGTCGGCGGTCACGGCCGGGCGTAGCGGAGCGGAGATCACGAATCCGAACATAGGAGAACCGTGCGCGCACGGCCACGCCATTTCCGGGGCGCTTCGAGGGCCGACACCGACCACCGTCGCGCGCGTTCAGCGGCCGCGGATCTGCCACGCAGCCGACCAGGGCCGGAGCGTGCTGTCGCTGATCGATGTGGCGTTACCGACCGGCGGCGGCAACGTTTCGGGCATGCTCGGCGACCCAGACACCGACTCCGATCGCCGTGGCCACCGGCCACGACACCAGTCCGGTGGCGGCCGCCGCGCCGAGCCCACCGTAGTAGAGCATCGACTCCCGATCCGGCACTCGATGCAGCACCGACGAGACACCGTCGGCCGCCGTGCGCGATCCGGGCGGAAGCGGGACTCGCGCCATCCGCACCCCGACCGTCGGAATCGGGACACGCAGTCCGCCGTTCCCGATATTCGATTCGGTTGCCGACGGTTGTCCCGCCGATTCGGGGACCGAAGGTGCGGTCTCGGTCGGCTCGGTACCCGGTTTGCGGGCCTGTTTGGTCTTGCCGGACATAACTGCTCCTTTCTCGACCTTTGGACCTCCGCGCTGAGTATGCGAACAAGTCAACCCCTGTCCGGCCCGCGCCGCCACACCCCGCTCGGTCTTGACACCACGATTATGGTGTGTGCCATAGTAGGTGCCGAAGCCGCTCGACCGCACCGGGTCGACGCCGAGCCTCGTCCACCGTCGCGCGCCGTAAGGAGCCGCCGATGTCCCGCGCAGCCGACCTCCGGTTGGAGACGATCGACCTCACCCAGGACGGGCGGGTCCTCACCGCCCGCGCCGTCGCACCGCCGCTGAACTTCGTGACCACCGAGTTCGTCCGCGACCTCGACCGCCTCACCGCCACCGTCGACACCGACGACACGGTCGGCGCGGTCGTGCTCACCGGCGGACTGCCAGGACGGTTCCTCACCCACGCCGACCCCAGCGCGCTGACCGGCATGATCGAACTGCCGCACCCGTTCGTGCCCGCCCGCGTCGCCGCACCGCTGCTGCGCGCCGCGAGCGCCGCGCTGCGCATCCCGGGCGCGACGGCGGCGGTGGAGCGGTTCGGCGGCGGCCTCGGCGTGGGACTGGTGTGGGGGCACCGCTGGAAACGAACCACCTTGCGCATGAACCGCTCCCACGCGGTGTATCTGGCCGCCATCAACGGCCCGGCGCTTGGCGGCGGCCACGAGATCGCGCTGGCCTGCGACCTGCGCTATGCCGCCGACGCCGAGCACGTCAAGCTCGGCCAGATCGAGACCATGGCCAACCTCATCCCCGGCGGCGGCGGAACCCAACGCCTGACCAGGCTGCTCGGCGCGGCCGCCGCGCTCGAGGTCACCTTGGAGGGCGCGCCGCTGTCGGTCGCCGAGGCCCACCGGCTCGGACTGCTGCACCGCGTCGTCGCCGAAGACCAGCTGCTTGCCGAAGCCCAGGCCACCGCGGCCCGATTGGCGGCCCGCAATCCGGTCGTCGTCGCCGAACTCAAGCGCGCGGTCTACTTCGGCACCGACACCCGCCTGTCCCGCGGCTTGGACCGCGAACAAGCCGGGTTCGTCTCCGTCGGCACCACGGCCGCCGCGGCGCGCACCACCCGCGCGTTCTTCGACGACCTCGCCCGGCTCGGGGACACACCGTTTCTCGCCGACCCGAAACCGTGGCTCGACGGCACCCGTGTGGATCAGGTGAGCCGATGAACGCCCCCACCCGCGACACCGCTGCCGCCCGTGCCACCGCTTCGGCCGATGAACCAGCGACTTGGCACAAGACCGCCTGCATTCTGTGCGAGAACAATTGCGGCCTGCTCATTCAGCTCGACGGCCGCCGCTTCGCCAAGATCCGCGGCGACAAAGACCACGTCGCCTCCGCCGGCTACACCTGCAACAAGGCGCTGCGCCTTGACCACTACCAGAACGGCGGCGCCCGCCTGACCAGCCCGCTGCGCCGCGAACCCGACGGCACCTTCACCGAAATCGACTGGGACACAGCCATTTCCGAGGTCGCTGCCCGTTTGAAACAGGTACGCGACGAGCACGGCGGCGACAAGATCTTCTATTACGGCGGCGGCGGTCAAGGCAACCACCTCGGCGGCGCCTACAGCGGAGCCCTGCGCCGCGCCCTCGGCAGCCGCTACCGCTCCACCGCGCTCGCCCAGGAGAAGACCGGCGAAGGCTGGGTCGACGCCCACCTGACCGGCGGCCACACCACCGGCGACTTCGAACACGCCGAAGTATCGGTATTCCTCGGCAAGAACCCCTGGCAGTCCCACGGCGTGCCGCGCACCCGCACGATCCTGCAGCAGATCGCCAAGGATCCCGCCCGCGGCATGATCGTCATCGACCCGGTGCGCACCGAAACCGCGGACCTCGCCGACATCCACCTCCAGGTCCGCCCCGGAACCGACGCGTGGTGCCTCGCGGCGCTGCTGGCCATCCTGGTCCGCGACGATCTGCTCGATCACGACTTCCTCACCGCCCACACCAGCCAAGCCGAGGACGTCCTCGCCGCACTGCGCGATGTCGACATCGCCGACTACGCCGACCGCTGCGGCGTCCCGGTCGAGCTGCTGCGCACCGCCGCCCACCGCATCGGCACCGCCGCGAGCGTCGCCACCTACGAAGACCTCGGCGTGCAGCAAAGCCCCAACAGCACCCTCATCTCGTATCTGAACAAACTGCTGTGGCTGCTCACCGGCAACTTCGCCGCGCCGGGCGCGATGCAACCGCACTCGTGGCTGGTCCCGCTGGCCGGCTACGGCCGCGACATCCGCCGCAGTCCCGTCACCGGCGCACCCGTGCTCGGCGGCATGCTGCCGTGCAACTCCATCGCCGAGGAGATACTCACCGACCATCCCGACCGCTTCCGCGCGATGATCGTCGAATCCGCCAATCCCGCGCACTCCCTTGCCGATTCGACCTCCTTCCGCGCCGCGCTCGACGCACTGGATCTGGTGGTCGTCATCGACGTCGCACTCACCGAAACCGCCCGCCACGCCGACTACGTGCTCCCCGCGGCCAGCCAGTTCGAGAAGTGGGAAGCCACCTTCTTCACCCTGGAATTCCCGCGCAACACCTTCCATCTGCGCGCGCCGCTGCTCGACCCGCTGCCTGGCACGCTGCCCGAACCCGAGATCTACGCGCGGCTGCTTCGTGAACTCGGCGCGGTCTCCCGTACCAAGCTCGCGCTGCTGCGCGCCGCCGCCCGCCTCGGCCGCCGCCCCTACGCGCTGGCCTTCGCCGCACTGTTGGCCGTCGACAAGAACACCGCGGGCTTGGCGCCGCATCTGCTCTACGAAACCCTCGGCCCCACCCTGCCCGACGGCGCCCGTTCGGCCGCGGTGCTGTGGGCGTTGGCTCAGCGCGTGGCCCGCACCCATCCCGCCGCCATGCGCCGCGCCGGACACCGCGACGCCGACGCCCTCTTCGACGCCATCCTCGCCGGACGCTCCGGTGTCACCTTCACCGTCGACGACTACGCCGACGCCTGGGACTACGTCCCGCACCCCGGCAAACGCATTCCCCTCGCCATCCCCGAACTGCTGCACGCACTGCGCGCACTCGACACCACGCCCGCCACCCACACCAGCGCCGACTACCCGTTCGTGCTGGCGGCGGGGGAGCGGCGCTCCTTCACCGCCAACACCATCTTCCGCGACGACACGTGGCGTCGCCGCGACCCCGACGGCGCACTGCGCATGAACCCCGACGACGCCACCCGCCTCGGCCTCGGCGCAGGCGACCGCGCTCGCGTCACCACCCGCCGCGGCAGCGCCGTCACCACCGTCGAACTCACCGACCGCATGCAGCCCGGCCACGTCTCCCTGCCCAACGGTTTCGGCCTCGACCTGCCCGACGGCACCCGCACCGGCGTCGCGCTCAACGAACTCACCGACGCCACCCTGCGCGACGCCATCGCGGGCACACCCTGGCACAAACACGTCCCCGCCCGCATCGAACCCGCTTGAGCAGCACCGGGTTTCACCGCGTTAGGACCGCTCGCGGCGGCACACGCGCCTTCCTCGAGTCGATGATCGATCGGGTCCGGCGAACACCCGCCGCGCCCACGCGGTCGCCCGTGTGAGGCAAGACGTCGCCGCACACGTTGAACCGCAAAACCTGTTGGTGAACCATCGAGGCCGCTGCTACTTTTCCGGAGGCCGTGCGATAGGACGAGGAGGTGGTACCCGTGAACGCAGTATCGGCATGGGTGCTCCTCTCTGGGGTCACGGTCGGGCGATAGGTCGTCCGGGAGCGCCGTTCGACAGCACTCCCGAAAGGCACGACCGTGCAATTCATTACCGAACAGCGCCTCGACGACGACATCCTCGAGCGCGAATTCATCCTCGGCGAGATTCCCGGCATCCTGTGGACGCCCGGATCCGCATCCGGGCCGGTACCGCTGATCCTGATCGGCCCCCCGCCCCTCGGGCTGCGCAACGCGTACCCGCGACTGCTCGCCAGGGCCCGCTACGCCGTGGCGGAGGACTTCGCCGCGGCCACCATCGAACTGCCCTGGAGCGGAGAGCGGCCCAGTTCGGCCGCCGCCGATCAGGCCCGCACCGACCTGCGCCGGGCGGTGGCCAGTGGCGAACATGTCACCGACGAGATCATCGACCGGCTCATCCTGCCACTGGTCGACAAGGCGGTCCCGGAATGGCGGGCCGCCTTGGACGCACTCCTCGCACTGCCCGAGATCGGCGGCCCGGTCGGGTATTCGGGCGGGGTGATCTCCATCGGTACCCGGCTGGCGGCGGTCGAGCCACGCGTTTCGGCCGCCGTTCTGTACGCGGGAAGTTTCGTGCCCCGTGCCATCATCGAGGAGGCCCGGCAGGTCACCATTCCGCTGCATGTCCTGCTGCAGTGGGACGACGAAGGCAACGACCGGCAGAGGGCTTTGGACCTGTTCGACGCCTTCGGCTCCAAGGAGAAGACGCTGCACGCCAACATGGGCGGGCACACCGGCGTCCCACAGTACGCCGGGGAGGAAGCGAACCGGTCCTTCGCCCGGCACCTGAAGTGAGGCCGGGCCGCCGGAGACGATAGGGCCGTCGGTCAGGAGCCGCTATCGAGGACAGGTCCCGACCCTCCTCGACAGCGGTGGCCGGCAGATGCGCAACCGCCCCGGGCATCGGCGGAACCAACGGGCGGGGCGGCGCTCGGCTTCTCAGCCGGTCGGCGCGGACTCCGCGAGCGTCTCGGATTCCGGGGCATCGGATGCCGCGACCGGCGCGGGTGTCACGCGGACCCACGTGTTGTTGACCGCCGAAGCGCCCGAGAACGGGTCGATCGACGAAGGATCGTGCAGCAGATTGACGTTCGCACCAGGCAGTGACGCCGCGACCGTCCAGCCGACGCCGGGCTCGCGGTGTCCCCATCCGTGCGGGATCGCGATCGCACCGGGGCGGATTTCGTCGCTCACCTCGAGGGTCACCACGATCGAACCCATCGGTGAAGTCACGGTCACCGGTTCACCGTCGGACAGACCGTGTTCGGCGGCATCGGCTGGATCCATGAGGGCGGTGCATCGGTCGCGGCCTTTCACCATTGGCGGGAGGTTGTGCAGCCAGGTGTTTGGACTTTTCCGGTTTCGGCGACGACGATCGCGACCCAGTGGAACTCCTTGGCGACGTCGATGCCCACGACAACTGCCATGCAACCCGCTGTGGTCGGCGGCGCGGGTGGTCGCCGCACGCCGAGCCCGCCGCCTCACCAATCTCGCCAGGCCGGGCCGTGCAAGCCGCTGAGGGCCTCAATAGTCGAGGGCGTGTTCTGGTTGGCAGACATCCATTGGGGAGGGCAGGTAGCGGGCGATGGCGTCCAGGAGCGTGGCGATGTCATCGCTCATGGGCGCTGCACCGCATAGGACGGGTACGACGTCACCGATGCGGGTGAGGTAGCGGATGCGGTGATGCAACTGGTCGAGCGGGATGTCGCACCGGGCTGGGGAGGCGTTCGGATCCGAGGGGACTTGTTCCATGACCGTTTTCACGAGGTTGCCGTACCACCGCTCGGCGACTTCCCAATGGCTGCCGTAGAGTTCGGCGGCCAGCGATTCGAGTGCCCACAGCGGGAGCAGGTCGATGACGCCTTCGAACGTGGGGTGGGCGCCGAGGGGGATCTGTAGCGCCAGTGGGACCGCGCCGCGGGTGTCGGCGATCGTGCGGACGCAGCGGTCGAAATCCGCTGCGGGGTGGTCGAGTCCGTTGATCAGGCACAGGCGGGCGACCTGGTGGTCGTCGGCGACCCGCAACATCGTCTCGACGTGCGGGATGGGGTTCGCGGCGGCGTTCACGACCGCGACCACACCGTCGGCTACGCGGATGGACCGCTCCAGCTCCGCCATGGGCGCGTGGCTCGTCAGCGCGGCGATACGGATCGTGTGCTCGACGCGGCCCGTCTTCCAGTCGACCGTGGCCCGGGTGCCGGAGCCGGGCCGACCGGAGCGGCGGCGAAGGAGGTGGGCCACTCGGGTGGTCTCGTCGGGGTCGCCGATGATGGTGACGTTGCGGATTGTTTGGGGATCAATGGCTTTGGCGCCCATCGCGTTGTGGTACTCCAGATCGACTCGAGGGGTCGGGACGTCCTCGATCCGGATTCACCGTACCTCCGCCCGCGGATCGCTGGAGCGGATTTCGGCCCCAAAATAGAACGTGTTCCTATACGGTCGGGCTGTGCAGAAAGAACAACGGCCCGCCGTGGCAGACTGGTTCACTGCGGACGACGGTGTGGTGCGTCTGAAGGGGAGTCGCTGCAAGGTATGCGCCACACCGTATTTCCCGCGGAACACCCTGGCCTGCCGGAATCCGCAGTGTTCCGGTCCGAGGGATGGCTCCGAGCTCGTCGAGCATCTGTTTTCCCGACGTGGGCGGATCTGGTCGTATGCCGACGCCCGGTACAAACCTCCGGCGCCCTATGTGTCACCCGATCCGTTCGAGCCGTATGTCGTTGCGGCAGTGGAGCTCGAGGTCGAGCAGATGGTGGTTCTCGGGCAGGTCGTGCGCGGCCTCACGGTGGACGACCTGGCCGTCGGCATGCCGGTCGAAGTGACTCTCGGCACGTTGTACGCCGACGAGGAAGCCGAGTACACGGTGTGGATGTGGAGGCCGGTCAATGACTGACACCAATGATCGCGACATCGCCGTCCTCGGTGCGGGCATGCACCAGTGGGGCAAGTGGGGGCGCAATTTCGTCGAATACGGGCTGGTCGCCGCCCGCGCGGCGCTGGCCGATGCCGGAGTGGACCATCTCGATGTCGGCTATATCGCCGGCGCGGACACCATCCGCAATGGCTACCCCGGTTTCGTCTCGGGCGCGACGTTCGCTCAGGCGTTGGGTTGGTCGGGTGCGCAGATCTCGAGCAGCTATGCCGCCTGCGCCTCCGGTGCGCAGGCCATCGCCAACGCACGCGCCCAAATCCTGGCGGGGTTGTGCGACGTGGCGCTGGTGGTGGGCGCCGATGCCGCCCCGAAGGGCTTCTTCCAGCCGGTCGGCGGTGAGCGACGCGACGATCCGGACTGGCTGCGTTTCCACCTGCTCGGCGCTACCAATCCTATCTATTTCGCGTTGTATGCCCGCCGCCGGATGGCGCTGCACGGCGCCACACTCGACGATTTCGCCGCGGTCAAGGTGAAGAACGCCAGGCACGGCCTGAACAACCCGTATGCCCGCTACCGCAAGGAGGTTTCGATCGAGGAGGTCGCCGCCTCGGCGATCGTCTCGGACCCGTTGCGGCTGCTCGACATCTGCGCGACCAGCGACGGCGGGGCCGCACTGGTGTTGACATCGATGGAGTACGCGCGTCGGCACGGCGTCACCGACCCGGTCCGCATCCGGGCGCTGTCGACGCTCACGCCGACCTTCCCGAAAACCGTTCTCGACCTTCCGGATTTCGCGACGGACTCCGCTGTGGCCGTCGAGGCCCCGCCCCGTGCGTTCCGTTCCGACCTCGCGCACGCCGCGTACGAGGAGGCCGGGCTCGGTCCCGCCGACCTGTCCCTCGCGGAGGTCTACGACCTGTCCACCGCGCTGGAGCTGGACTGGTACGAGGACATCGGACTCTGCGAGACGGGCGGCGCTGAGGAACTGTTGCGCAGCGGCGCAACAACATTGGGCGGACGCGTGCCAGTGAACCCCAGCGGCGGCCTGGCCTGTTTCGGTGAGGCGATCCCCGCACAGGCCATCGCCCAGATCTGCGAGCTCACCTGGCAGCTGCGCGGCCAGGCCGACGGCCGACAGGTGGACAACGCCCGCGCGGGTATCGCGGTGAACCAGGGCCTCTTCGGCCACGGCTCGGCCATCATCGCCACCCGCTGACATCGCGTCTTTCGGGTCACTCTCCGAAACCCGGGCCATGCCCGGGTTTCGGTCCAGATCGATCAAGGGTGCTTCGGTTGATGCGTCCGTGTTGCAGGCGTTTCGCCACCGAAGATGAGGTTCAGCGATTCGGTGGCGCTACGGGGCAGGAATGGCTCAAATCGTGCTGACCACCTCGTCGTAGTCCAATCGCGGCGAGCGCGGGAACCAGGCGTTCGCGCCCGGCTTGCCGATATTGACCACGACGAGACCGGTGTGATCGCCGTCCGGGAAGAAGTCCTTGTCCAGCCCCGCGCCGTCGAACCCGTTCATCGGGCCCGCCGCCAGCCCCGCCGCGCGGATACCCAGGATGAGGTAGCCGATCTGGATCAGGGCATTGAACCGCGCCGACTCGGCCCGATAGTCCGTATCGGCGAAGTAGTCCTTGGCCTCGGGCGCGTGCGGGAACACTGTTGGCAAGTTGTCGTGGAAATTCAGGTCCGCGGCAAGGATCGCCGAGAGCGGCGCCGCGGCCGTCTTCGGCTTGTTGTTGTCGATCATGTGGGTGACCAGCCGGTCCCGCGCCTCCTGGCTGCGCACCAGCACGATCCGCAGCGGCTGCTGGTTCATCGACGTCGGCCCGTATTTCACCAATTCGTAGATCGCGCGGATCTGCTCGTCGGTGACCGGCTCGTCGGTGAAGGTATTCGCCGTGCGGGCCTCCCGGAAGAGCAGATCCTGCGCCTCGGCGGCGAGCGTGAGCAAGGCTGGCTGAACGGAGTTCACGTATTTCTCCTCGAAAAGTGTCTGGGGACGGTCAGTCGTGGACGACGCGCCGCGATCGGGTCAGCAGCGCTCCGTCGACGCGGACGAGCACGTCGTGCACGACGCAGCTCGGCGCGATCTCGGGCTTGCTGTTCGGGCGGATCTTGACCACCAGGCAGTAGGTGGTGGACACGATGGTCCCGTCGTCCTGGGGTTGCAGGTTGATCATGTTGAACCAGTGCCTGCGCTGCATCGGGTCGGTCTCGAAGCGCTTGTGGAACTCGACCAGGTCCGCGATGATGCCCGCTCTGGTCCGGGCGGGTGGAATGCCCGGCGAGTGCTCGAATTCCGCGTCCTCGGTGAACGTATCGGCGTAGCCGGGGATGTCGCGGTTGTCCAGTCGCTGCATCTGCTCGGCGTAGAACTGCTGGACCTCGGCGTACAACTCGGTGCGGCTTGCGACAGTGGTCATGGTTGCTCCCTAAGGTTGCGGCGGGGCGCGGCTGCCAGCCACGGTGGCCGACGCCGCTAGAGCTTCGGTCGAGCCGCCGCATGTGACCGTCGGTTGACCGGATCTATAGGACGCGCGACGACGCTGGTGGTCGAAAAGCCCGGCGAGTTCGGAAGATCGACCGATGGAGGAGTCATGGCGGAAAATCGGCGTGTCGCGCTGGTCACCGGAGCGACCAGCGGAATGGGCCTGGAGATCACCAGAAGCCTGGCGGCCCAGGGCATTGCGGTGTTCCTCTGCGCTCGCGACCAGCAGCGGGTGACCGACACAGTGAAGAGCCTGCAGGACGAGGGTCACGAGGTGGACGGCACCGTCTGCGACGTGGCCGACGCCGCGCAGGTCCGCGAGTACGTCGACGCGGGCGTGCGACGGTACGGCCCGATCGACATCCTGATCAACAATGCCGGCCGCAGCGGCGGCGGCGTCACCGCTCAGGTGACCGACGAACTGTGGTTCGACGTGATAAACACCAATCTCAACAGCGTGTTCCTGATGACGAAGGCGGTGCTGAACGCGGGCGGCATGCTGGAGCGCGGCAGCGGCCGCATCGTCAACATCGCCTCCACCGGCGGCAAGCAGGGCGTGGTGCACGGCGCCCCGTACTCCGCGTCCAAGCACGGCGTGGTCGGTTTCACCAAGGCGCTCGGCCTCGAGCTGGCCAAGACCGGGATCACCGTGAACGCGGTGTGCCCCGGATTCGTGGAGACACCGATGGCCGAGCGGGTGCGCGAGGTGTATTCGGGTCTGTGGGGTGTCGACACCGACGAAGTGCACGCCAGGGTCAGCGCGCGGGTGCCCATCGGTCGTTACGTACAGCCGTTCGAGGTGGCGGCGATGGTCGACTACCTGATCGGGCCCGGGGCGGGCGCGGTGACCGCCCAGGCGCTGAATGTCTGTGGCGGACTCGGCAATTACTGAGCTGAAGGAGTCACGGCAATGACCGCAGTCGACGACAACCCCGCCGACGCTCGCGCCACCGGGCACGATGATTATCTCCGGGTCCTGGACGCCATACAGACGGGTGCGCTGCACCTGCTCGCGGGCTTCCCGCGCCAGCCGAGCGCACTGCGCTTCCAGGTCGGGGAGGTGACCGTGGAGGCCGAGTGGCAGGCCGTCGCGCCGCCGTCCACAGCTATGACAGTCACCGAAGCTCCGGTGGAATCCATTGCGGCGCCGGAGAGCCCGGCGATCGGACCGGTGGTGCGCGCACCCAGTGTGGGCGTGTTCTATCGCCGCCCCGAGCCGGGCTCGGATCCCTTCGTCGAGGTCGGAGACCGGGTGCAGGCCGGACAGCAGATCGCCATCGTGGAGGCGATGAAACTGATGATCCCGGTGACCGCTCAGACCGGCGGAGTGATCACCGGGATCCTCAAGGAAGACAACGAACCGGTGCAATTCGACGAGCCCTTGTTCTCGTATTCTCCGGAATGACAGCGGATTTCAGGCAGGCGGGCGGCTGCGTCGCCAGGTGAGCACCCGGCGTTGGGTCCGCCCGCCGACCTGTGCGGAACCGATCAGGGTGAGCACGTCTCCGGTCAGCGACATCTGGCGCACCTGCTCGGTGTCCGCCCACGCCGGGTTGGAACACACGCTGATCGCGTGCACCATCTCGGTGCCGGATCGCCGCCAGGTACCCGCGTAGCCCATGAACGGGGTCGCGCCCGCGGCGCCGTCGGTGCGCATCATGCTCACCGACATGTAGCCGTGGGCGCCGTAGATCAGCAGGCCGCGCGGCGCGTCGCCCAGTGGCCCCTGGCTGGTCGCATCGTTTTCGTCGATGTCGAAATAGGACACGAGTTCCCATGTCCCGACGAGGTCGGTCGCGTTCATGGGCCCAACGATTGCGGCCGCCGCTCTAATCACGCTGTAGCCGAGCCTCGGGCGAAGCGATGACTGATCCGCACCAGCCGCCAGATGATGTCCAGTTCCTCGTGGTCGCGCGGCCCGTAGACCATCACCAGCGTCCCGGGCAGGAATCCCTGCCTGGCCATCGGATGCAGCTCCGCCCAGCCCTGCTGGACGGTCTGCGCCACCACGTCGTTCGGCAGGCACATGTGCAAGCTGCCATCGCCGTGTCCGTGCAAGTGGGCGAATTCGGTGCCCGCGAGATAGGCCTCGCCGGGACCCGTGGCAAGGGTCGGCCGCAGGTGCAAGGCACGGGTGTCGGGCAGGGAAACGCCGCTGCGGCCGAGCAGGACGCCGTCCAGCGTGGTCATCCGGGACCACAGCTCTTCTTGCAGATCGGGCGGTGCGATCTGGCTGAGCTGCTGATGCGGGTTGTGCTCGCGGGTGCGCGGCCGGTCGCCGGAGCGGCGCGGCAGGTCGAGCCGCCCGTCCACTGTTGTCGTCGTCATGACTGTGCTCCCTTCGGTTTTCGCGTGCTCGCGTCCCTGGAACCACAGTACTTTCATAAGTATAGTAGTAACCAAGCGGAAAGTGACCAACCGGGAGGACGCATGACGACCGTGCCCGAAACCGACCCGTGCCCGATCACACCGGTCATCGATCTGGTCTTCGGCCGCTGGTCGACCCAGGTCCTGTGGGTGCTCACCCACGACGGCCGCCTCCGCTTCACCGAACTCCAACAGCGCATCCCCGGCCTCACCCCCAAGGTCCTCACCCAGCGCCTACGTCAACTCGAACGCGACGGGTTGGTATCGCGGACCTACCACGCCGAGGTCCCGCCACGGGTGGAATACGAGGCGACGCCGCTGGCCAAGACACTGACCCCGGTGTTCAGCAGCATCGTGGAATGGTCGAGCGAGCACCTCGGCGAGGTTCTCGCGGCACGCGCCACCTACGACGCGGGCGGGGACTCGAGCTGAGTGGCGGCTCGCAAACCCGCACCCGAGGATGACTGTCCGCTGTATCGAGGCTATGGCGCGGCTGGCGTGCGAGGTGCCAGCGCCAGGAGATGCGCCGCCAGTTCGCGCGGCATGGTGATCATGCAGTCGTGGCCGGTCGGCAGGACGAGCAGGCGGTCCGGCGGGAGGTCGGTGGGCGGGAGGGTGCGGGGCATGGCGGTGCGCATGGCTTTGAAGGCCTCACCGCCTTCGCTGCAGTAGACGTGGGACACTGGAATAGGCGCCAGCGCTTGCGGATTCGTCAGTTTCATCGGCTGCTGGAAGGTTTTCAGGGACTGGGGGGTCTGCATCGCGGCGACCCAGCTGAAATCGGGTTCTTCCGTGACGCCGTAGAGCCCGCCGTCGCCCATGCGTTCTGTTTGCGGCGGCACGCGCCAGCCGTCGCCGTGGGCGGCGGCTGCGGCGACGAAGGCGTCGACCATGCCGGGCATGATGTCGGCGACCGCTTCGCCGTCGTTGGGCACGAAGGTGTCGATGTAGACGAGTTCGGCGATACGGTCCGGTAGGGCGTCGGCCAGTGCGGTGACAACGATGGCGGCGTAGCTGTGGCCGACCAGGACGACGTCGGTGAGGTCTTCGGAGGTGACCAGGTCGATCAGGTCTCTGACATGGGTGTCGAGGCCGACGTCGGCGGTGAGCAGGTGGGCGCGGTCGCCGAGACCGACCAGCGAGGGCGCGAGGACGCGGTGCCCGGCGTCCTCGAGCAGCGGGGTGACCCGCTGCCAGACCCATCCGCCGTGGAAGGCGCCGTGGATGAGCAGGTAGGTCGACACGATCAGTTCTCCCTGGATTTCGTGAGGGCCGTGACGGTTCCGCTCGCCGGAGGTGGGACGGGCTCGGGCCGGATGCCTAGTCCGATCACCCGGGCCACCAGGCGGGGCAGGCGGGGGAAACGCCGGAGCAGACGGACGAGTAGCGGTTTGTCGGTGCCGGGGCGACCGGCGCTGGGGTACAGGTCGGACAGCAGGTGCAGTTGCGCGAATTGCACAAAGCGCATGGGTAATTCGCGGCGGCGCTGGATCGTGCGCAGCGCGGCCGTGCCCGGGGTGGCGCCCGCGGTGAGAATCGGTGCCAGCAACCGGGCGGTGGCGATGGCGTCCTGCACCGCGAGGTTGATCCCGACGCCACCCGCCGGAGACATCGCGTGCGCCGCGTCCCCGATCGCGACCAGGCCGGGACGGTACCAGCGGCGCAGCCGATCCACCCGGACGTCGAGCGGCTTCACGTCGTCCCAATCCAGGATCTCGGCGTCCAAATGCGGGGCGAGCACGGGGTAGATGGCGGCGAGATCCGCGCGGAACCGCGCCAGCCCCGCATCCCTGATGGTCGCGAAGCCGCCCTTCGGGATCATGTAGGCGACCTGGAGATAGTCCCCGCGGTCGATACAGACGATGAAGAACCCCTTTCCGCTGCGGACCGTGGGCAGGCGTTCACCGTCTGGTTTGCTCACCCGGAACCACAGCACGTCCATCGGCGCCGCGCTGGCCGCGATTTCGAGCAGACCCGACCGGCGCACGATCGAATGGCGTCCGTCGGCGGCGATCACCAGATCGGCGGTGACCTCGAGCGGTCCTGCGGAGGTTTCGCCACGTACCCCGACCACCACGCCGTCGCGCTGGATCAACTCCGTGACCTCCGCCCGCTGCACCAAACGGAACCCGGGGTAGCGGCGGCCCGCCTCGGCGAGGAAGTTCAATACGTCCCACTGCGGCATGAACGCCACGAACGGGAAACGTCCCGGCAGCGCGCTGAAGTCGGCGAACACCACCGGACCGGTGGCCGTCGCCATCGGCAGCTGCGGCAGCTCGACGTGCGGCAGCGCGAGAAACTCCTCGGCCAAGCCGAGTTCGTCCATCGCGAGCAGCGTCGAGGTGTGCACCGTGTCGCCCCGGAAATCGCGCAGGAAGTCCGGATGCTTCTCCAGCACGAGCACGTCCACGCCGGAACGGGCCAGCAGCAACCCGGTCATCAGTCCGGCGGGTCCGCCGCCGATCACGCAGACCCGTACCGATTCGGTTCTCACGCCAGGCATGCCGGCACCTGCCCGCCGTTGTAGAGCACCATCTCGTCGAAGATGGACAGCACGTCCAGCGGCTCGCCGAGCGGGCCACCGGACAGTTCGGCATCGGCGCGGTACAGGTTGCCGACCAGCCGTTCCTGGTCGACCAGGCCGCCGAACTCGCCGTGATCGGCCTCCAGCGCGATAGCCAGCGGCGTCAATCCCAGCGCGCGTCCCTCCGCCGCGAGATCCTGCACCCACCGCAGATACCGCAACGTCTGGTCGAAAATCTCCGGGCCGGTCACCGGACCGTGCCCGGCGACGACCGTCTCCGCGCCGAGCGCGAACAGCCGCCGCACCGCGGCGATCGACCCGCTGACCGACCCCATCAGGCAGAACGGCGCCGCGCCCGACATCACCAGGTCCCCGGCGAACAGCACGCGCTCCGCGGGCAGCCAGGCCACCACGTCGTTGGTGGTGTGCGCGGCGGGACCGAGATGGATCAGCTCGACCCGCCGCTCGCCCACGTGCAGGGTCACGTTGTCGCTGAACGTGATGCCCGGCAAGGTGACTCGCACGTCGCCCCAGTCCACGTTCGGCCACAGTTTCGTCAGCGCCAGACCGGTTTCGGCCATCTCGGGCCGGATCCGGTCGTGGCCGACGACGACGGCGGCCGGCCCGAACAGGTGGTTGCCGAAATTGTGGTCACCGTGGTGGTGGGTGTTCACGATCGTGCGGGCCGGGCCGGCGCCGAGCCCGTCGACGAATTCGACCAGGGCGCGGGTGCGTCCCTCGGTCGCCAGCGTGTCGATCACCACCGCGCCGTCCGGGCCGGCCAGCACACCGGCGTTGCTCACACACCAGCCGCCGCGGCTGTGGGTGTAGGCGTAGACGCCGTCGGCGATCTCGGTCACGGTGGGCGCCGCGGATGTTTCGGTGGCTGTCATGTCGGCGACTTCGTCTCGGCGTAGCGCACCGCGCACAGCAGCGTATTGCGGCTGTTGGTGGACAACGCTTCGGTCAGATAGGCGCGGGCGTCGGTGAGATCCGTTTCAGCGCCGAGTATCTCGCGGGCGGCGTCGGGATTGATCGCGACGGTGTGCCGTGCGGTGACCACCGCGCCGTCCGGGCCGTCGGTGAACTCCCACGCGCCGCTGTGCCCGAAGAGCATCGCCGGTGGCAGCAGCTGCTTGTAGTCGATCCGCTCGCCGGGGAAGCACACCCGCACCGACTTGGTGGTATGCGGGATGCCGCCCGCGGTCACCGTGTCCATCTCCATCAGCTGCACGCCGTCGTCGTCCTCGGTGAGCTCGATCCGGCTGACGTGCGGGACATGTTCGGGCCACCGCTCGCTGTGATAGACGAAGTCGTACACCTCGGCGGCCGAGCATCGCAGCGTCACCGTGTCTTCGAAGGTGTGGACAACCTCCTCGACCGGGTGGCCCAACTCGGCGATGCGGGCCAGCGCCGCGAGCTCGGTCTCGCTGTTGCGGTCCACCGCCGCAGCGACCTGCTCGGGGTCGGCGCCGTCCACCACGGTGAAGTGGTGATCCAGCGTGACTTTCGTCGCGCCGGAACCGACCTCGCAGAACGACCAGCCGCCGCCCATGGATGCGATCGGCGCCTGGCTGCGCTCCTGCTCGAAGACGATACGGCGCTGCTCGGCGTCCAGCACGCGCCGCGAGGTCCAGTTGTTCACCGCGCCGTTCACGGTCGCCCACAGCCGGAACCGCTCCTCGTCCGGGCCGCGGTGCAGGTGGCGCACCAGCACGCTGGGCGCGAAGATCACCGGCCACCGGGTCACGTCGGCCACCAGGTCGTAGACGACCTCCGGCGCGGCCTGCACCACTTTCGTATGACTCATCACCCGGATATTCACGCTCTGTCCTCCTTGGCATGCGCGGTGCCCTGCGCGGTCACACTCCGCTGCCGCCTCCGCGCCTGACGGCTCATGCCACGTCCTGTAGTTGGGCGTTCACGATGTCGACCAGCTCCTGTGGCGTCTTGACCTCGACGAGCTGCTCTTCCGGGATCGTCACGCCGAAGTCGCGCTGGATCCGCGCCGCGGTCTCGATGAGCGCGAGCGAGTCGTAGCCCAGTTCCTCGAATTCCACGGCGGCGATATCGCCGCCGAGCTCGGCGAGATCCTCGCCGCCTGCGCATTCCACGAGAATCCGGCGTAGTTCGGTGATGGTCATGGTCATGGTCATGATTCGCTCCCGGGAAGTACTCGATCGGACACGGCACGCACGACGACCGCGGAGTTGAAACCCCAGCGCCCGCGCGCGAGGACGAGCGCACCGCCGACGGTGGCGGAGCGCGGGGCGCCGAGAACCAGGTCGATCCGGCAGTCCTCGGCGAGCGTGGTGGTGTACGCGGTGGGCGGGATCACCGAATCGCGCATCGACAGCAGAGCGGTCACAATGTCCAGCGGCCCCCCGCCGGAGAACAATCGTCCGGTCAGGGGCTTCGGCGCGGTGACCGGAACACCACCGGGCCCGAAGATCGCTTCGATGGCCGCGGCCTCGTCGCGGTCGCGATCCGGGATGCCGGAGGCGTCCGCGAACACCACGTCGATGTCGCCGGGCGTCATCCCGGCGTCGGCCAGCGCGAGTTCGGCGGCCCGGCGCAGACCCGACGGACGCCCCGAACCGGGTGGGGGATCGAAAGTCGATGCGTACCCGGCGATTTCGCCGTGCACCTTGGGCACGCCGCGCGCCCGCGCGGCGGCGGCGTCCTCGACGACCAGCATCGCGCCGCCCTCGCCGGGCACGTAGCCGGCGGCGCCGATGTCAAACGGCAGGTACGCGCGCTCGGGCTCGGTGGACGTGCTGACCGAACCGCTGGCCAGGTGCGAAGCCCAGCCCCACGGGTCCAGCGCCGAATCCACACCGCCGGTGACCACCAGCGGCGTGCCGCGCCGCACGGTGCGCCGGGCGTGACCGATCGCGTCCAGTCCGCCCGCTTGCTCGGCGACCAGCGCGCTGCTCGGTCCGCGCATGCCGTGCCGGATCGAGATCTGGCCGGTGTTGACCGCGTAGAACCAGGCGAACGACTCGTACACGCTGACGTGCTCGGAGCCGAGCGACCACAGCTTGTTGAATTCGCGGTGGGTGAATTCGAAGCCGCCGGAGGCGTTTCCGGTCACCACGCCCATGTCGTAGTCGGTCATCGTCGCGGTGTCGACCTTGGCGTCGTCCAGCGCCCACTGCGCGGCGACCAAGGCCATCCGGGTCGAGACATCGGTCTGCGGCAGCAGCCGGCTCGGCAGATGCTCGGCCGCGTCGAAATCGGCCACCTGTCCGGCCAGACGCGCCGCCGAACGGCTGGCGTCGAACCGGGTGAGCGGCGTTATCCCGCCGCGTCCGGACAACACGGCATCCCAAAAACGCTCCACGCCCATGCCGTTCGGCGCGAGCACTCCCATTCCGGTGACGAGGATCATGCCGCCACCGCCTCCGCCTTGCGCAGCACCATCGCGCTCTGGAATCCGCCGAACCCGCTGCCCACGGTGAGCACCGTGTCCATCCGGTGGTCGCGGGCGACCAGTGGCACGTAGTCCAGATCGCATTCCGGGTCCGGTTCGTGCAGGTTGGCCGTCGGCGGCACCACCTGGTACTCCAGCGCCAGCAGCGAGGCCGCGATCTCGACCGAGCCGATCGCGCCGAGCGAGTGCCCGACCATCGACTTGATCGAGCTCATCGGCGTCGCGTAGGCGTGCGCGCCGAGGCTGCGCTTCACCGCCGCGGTTTCGTGCCGGTCGTTCTGCCTGGTGCCGGACCCGTGCGCGTTGATGTAGTGCACGCCGGTCGGGTCGATCCTGGATTCGTCCAGCGCGACCCGGATCGCCTCGGCCATCTCGCGGCCGTCGGCCTTGAGTCCGGTCATGTGATAGGCGTTGCACCTGGTCGCGTACCCGGAGATCTCGGCGTAGATGTGCGCGCCGCGCTTACGGGCGCTCTCGTACTCCTCGAGCACGAACAGCGCGGCGCCCTCGGCGAGCACGAAACCGTTGCGCGAGTTGTCGAACGGTCGCGAGGCCACCTCCGCCTCGTCATTGCGCGGGGTGGTCGCCTTGATCGCGTCGAAGCAGGCCACCACGATCGGGGTGATCGGAGTGTCCGATGCGCCCGCCAGCATGACGTCGGCGGAGCCTTCGCGGATCAGCTGCACCGCGTGGCCGACCGAGTCCAGTCCCGACGTGCACCCGTTGGAGACCATCGCCACGGGACCCTCGGCCCCGACACTCCAGGCCACTTCCGCAGGCATCACGCTGGGCACCATGTAGTCGAACATGTGCGGCGAGAGATACGACTCGTCGACCAGCCAGTTCTTCCCGGAGTCCGACAGCACCAGGTATTCGCGCTCCAGGCTGGTGGCCGCGGCGACCGCACTGCCGAGGCTCACGCCGAGCCGGTACGGATCGACCGTCGCGAGGTCGAGTCCGCTGTCGGCCACTGCCTCCCGCGCGCAGACCACGGCGAACTGCACCGCACGGTCCATGCGCCGGATCTCCCTGGGCGACAATCCCTCCCGCACGGGGTCGAAGTCCGCCTCGCCCGCGACCTGGGACCGGTACGGTGAGGCGTCGAAGAACGAAATCCGGCGCGTCGCGGTGCGGCCTTCGGACAGCAGCTTCCAGAACTCGTCCTTGCCCGACCCACCGGGCGCGCGGACACCGAGTCCGGTGACGACAACGCGGCGGCTCATCGCGCACCACCGGATGAGTGGGTGTTCATGGCGTTATCTCCCTTCGATCGTGCGACCAAGCATCGGGGCCGGTCCTCGAACCTCGCTCGAGCCAAGGAGTCGAGTTGTTCTCTAGCGGGAGGGCGCAGGCTGTCGCTGTGATCGCCCGGCCGGCGCTGTCCGGACCGATCACCCGTTCCCCGAGCACAGGAGACACGCGTGATGAAGTCAGCTCATGGCACCGACGGCGCCGCGGACTGGGTGCTCTGCCCGGCATGCCTGATCCCGCTGTACGGCAAGCGATTCGCCCGCGACCTCGGCGTCTGCGGCGAATGCGGCAGGCACACTCCGATCACCGCCGAGCAGCGCGTCGTCCAGCTCGCCGACGACGGCCGGTTCGAGCCGCTGCCCGGCACCACGACCGGCGACGACCCGCTGAGCTTCACCGACACCAAGCCGTACCGGGATCGGCTGGCCGCCGCCCGCGCCCGCACCGGCATGCACGACGCGGTCCTGTGCGCGCGGGCGACGATCGAAGGTCAGCCGGTGGTGATCGCCGCGATGGACTTCCGCTTTCTCGGCGGCAGCCTCGGCACCGCGGTCGGCGAGATGATCACCGCCGCGGCGGAAACCGCACTGGCGCAGTGTATTCCGCTGCTCATCGTCACGGCCTCGGGCGGCGCGCGGATGCAGGAAGGCCCGCTGTCGCTGATGCAGATGGCCAAGACCAGCGCGGCGCTGGAACAGCTGGACCGGGCCGGCGTCTTGACTGTCACCCTGATCACCGACCCCACCTACGGCGGCGTGGCGGCGTCCTTCGCCACTCTCACCGACGTGCTCATCGCCGAGCCGGGCGCGCGCCTGGGATTCGCCGGGCGGCGGGTGATCGAGCAGACCATTCGCCAAGAGTTGCCGCCGAAGTTCCAGACCGCCGAATTCCTCTTGGAACGCGGGCTCATCGACATGATCGTGCCGCGCGCGGGCCTGCGCCAGGCGCTCGGCGGGCTGCTGCGGGTCGCGGCGCCGGTGGATCCGACCGAACGCTTCGTTTCCGCGGACGCGGGCGTCATCACCGATCCCGACCGCCTCGCCGAGAACGATCCCTGGACACAGGTACGCCGTGCGCGCACCCCGCAGCGGCCGACCGCGCTCGACTACTTCGCGCTGGCCTTCGACGAGTTCCGTGAGTTGCGCGGCGACCGGATCTCGGGCGACTGCCCCGCGGTGGTCGGGGGAACGGCCTGGCTCGGCGCGCAACCGGTGATGGTCATCGGGCACCAGAAGGGGCACGAGCCGAAAGAGCTGATGGAACGCAACTTCGGCATGCCGACACCCGCGGGGTATCGCAAGGCGGCGCGACTCATGCGGTTGGCCGAGAAGCTCGGGCTGCCCGTCATCACCTTGATCGACACGCCCGGCGCCTATCCCGGCGCGACCGCCGAGGAGCAGGGGCAGGCGATCGTCATCGCGGAGAACATCCGGCTGATGTCCGCGCTGCGGGTGCCGGTGATCAGCGTCGTCATCGGCGAGGGCGGCAGCGGCGGAGCGCTGGCGCTCGGCGTCGCCAACCGGGTGCTGATGTTCGCGAACGGGACCTATTCGGTGATCAGTCCCGAGGGCTGCGCGGCGATCGTCTGGAACGACCCGGCCGCGGCTCCGAAGGCCGCCGCCGCGCTTGCGCTGACCGCGCGGGATCTCCTGCGGCTCGGTGTGGTCGACGGGGTGCTGCCGGAGCCGGGCGACGATGTCGGTGCCGCACCCGTGGCCGCGGCCGAACAGCTGTACCGCGCGGTGGCCGCGACGCTCGGCGAGCTGGTCGGGCGCAGCGGTGCGGAGCTGGCCGACGAGCGGCGCGCCCGGTTCCGGCGGTTCGGTGCGCGGCCGCAGGTCTTGGTCCGGTCGGTGGCGTAGGGGGCGGGACCATGTTCGAGAAGATTCTGATCGCCAATCGCGGCGAGATCGCGCTGCGTGTCGCGCGCACCTGCCGTGAATTGGGTGTGCGCACCGTCGCGGTGCACTCGGTCGCCGACGCCGACTCCGCGGTGGTGCACTTCGCCGACGAGGCGGTGCAGATCGGTCCGGCCGCGGCCAAACGCAGCTACCTGAACGCCGCGGCCGTGCTGGCCGCCGCAGAGCTCACCGGGGCGGACGCGATCCACCCCGGATACGGATTCCTTTCCGAATCACCGGATTTCGCCGACGCCTGCCGCGCGGCGGGTATCACGCTGATCGGCCCGCCCGCCGACGTGATGGCAGAACTCGGTGACAAGCAGTCGGCACGCACGCTGATGGCGAAGGCCGGACTGCCGCTGCTGCCCGGCAGCCTCGACCCGCTCGAACTCGACGAGGCGCACGCGCTGGCGGACTCGATCGGATACCCGGTGATCATCAAGGCCGCCGCGGGCGGCGGCGGGCGCGGCATGCAGGTGGTGCACGACAGCGCCGCGTTCCCGCGGGCCTACCAGGAGACCAGGGCGACCGCGCGGATGCTGTTCGGCGACAGCCGGGTGTACTTGGAGAAGTACCTCGCCGCGGCCAGGCATGTCGAGATCCAGGTGTTGTGCGACGGACACGGCAATGGAGTACACCTCGGCGAGCGGGACTGCTCGGTGCAGCGCAGGCATCAGAAATTGATCGAGGAATCTCCGGCGCCACTGCTTCCGGACGGTCTTGCCGAGCGGATGGGCAAATCCGCGGTAGACGGTGTACTGGAGGCGGGTTACGTCGGCGCCGGAACCGTGGAATTTCTGGTCGATCGGGACGGAAATTACTATTTTATGGAAGTGAACTGCCGAATTCAGGTCGAACATCCGGTCACCGAAATGGTGACGGGCATCGATCTGATCGCCGAACAGATCCGTATCGCGTCCGGGCAACCGCTCGGCATGGCCCAGGACGATATTGTCCTGCGCGGCGCGGCGATCGAATGCCGGATAAATGCCGAAGATCCGTCCTCTGAATTCGCGCCCGCTCCCGGAGCGCTGGCCGAATTCACTCCACCCGGCGGCCCTTTCGTCCGGGTCGACACGCACGCGCACGCCGGTTATTCGATACCGCCGCATTACGATTCGCTGCTTGCCAAACTGGTGGTCTGGGCGCCGGACCGCGACCGGGCACTCGCACGGATGCGGCGGGCGCTGGAGGAGTTCCGGATCTCCGGCGCCCGCGTGGCGACGACAAGGGACTTTTTGCGTGAGGTGCTCGACCACCCGGCCATGCGCGCGGCGACGCACACCACCGCGCTGGTGGACGAACTGCTCGGGCGGAGGTGAGACGGGGCGGCGTCGACCCGGCCTCCACGGACTTGCGGCGGTCAGGCGGTTTCGGCGGAGGCGGTGCGGAACTCGGGGGAGTACCACCCGATCAGGTAGCCGGCGTGGCGGCTGTTCAGCATCGCGCTCACCGAGACGTCGGAGGCGGCCAGGATGTCCTGGTGCAGCTTCTGCAGTTTCTGGCATGGGTCGAGGCCCAGCTCACGCTGCATCGACCTGCTGAACTGCTGGAAAGAGGCCAAGGCGCGGTCACGTTGGCCCGAGCGGCACAGGGCGAACATGTAGTACGCCTGCAACCGCTCGTGCAGTGGATGCTGCATGGTCAGCCGCGCCAGGTCGGGGCACACCTCGCGGTGCCTGCCCAGGCGCAGCTCCGCCTCCACCCGCAGCTCGACGTTGGTCAGCCGCAGGTGGTCCAGGTGCGAGATCTCCGCGGCGAGCGGGATGCCGCCCTCCACGTCGACCAGCGCCGGACCGCTCCACAGCGCCTCCGCCGCCCTGAACAGATTCACCGCGCGCTGGTCGTCGCCGGTCTTGGCGGCGCACCGGGCGGCCGCGGACATGGACTGATAATCGCGCAGATCGAAAACGCAGTCCTGCACATCGAAAGAATAGCCCTTGCTGCGTGTACGGAGAAAGCGCTCGGCCACCTCCGCCTGTCCCACACCGAGCTGTTCGGCCATTTTCTTCCGGATTCCGAGCACATAGGTCTGCACGACCGTTACCGCGCTGCGCGGTGGATCGTCGTTCCATAATTCTTCGATCAGCGTAGTCACCGGGACAACGGTGTCATGCCTGACCAAGAGCAAAGCCAGCAACTGCCGCTGCTTCTGCGCGGTCGGCGTTGCGTTGTGATTGTTGAGAGCGAGTGTCAATGGACCTAACACGCGAGCGCACACTGGATACTTCACTGGGAGCTCTCCTACGAGCGACATTCCCCCCGACCGACGTGAGATTCTCAATTCCCACCGCACTGTAGGTATCGTCATACAATATCGAGAAACCCGTATCGAATCGATGAAAACTGGGTAATATCGGAGTTAACTCATCGCATTCGTACGTTTAATTTCCGTCTGCCGCAAGGAGATCCACGCGCTATTTGCGGAACTGTCAGCGACGTTAATTCGTAGGATGTTGTCTTTCCTGGTACCCGGAAACTTCGCAGCGTACAACACCGCCGAAGGCGCCGCCGCGTGCTCGCGCGCCAGCCTGCGAATCGTCTCGGCGTCGACTCCCGCGTGCGGCGCCATCGCCTCCGGCGTCAGCCCGGCCACCAGGGCACGCAACTCCGGCCACCCCGAGCACTGCGCACGCACCGAGACCTGATCGCACAACCCCTCGGTGACCACCACGTGCAGCATGCCCAGCAGCAGATACCACATCACCGCCCGGTGCCACGGCACATGCTCGTCGGCCAGGCGCGCGGTCTCGGTGCGCCGGCGGGTCGATCACGACCGTGCCGCCACGCTTGCGCACGTCCTTGATCCGCGTCTTCGCCCCCGGCATGGTCGTGATCGACCCGTTGGACACCGCCGGGTTCGCGCCGAGGATCGCAGTGGTGTTAGCGCTCATGGGTTTTCGACACCTTGCGCCGGTCGCTGGCCCCAGGCTACCGCGCAACCCCGTCGCCGTAGATCCACTTACGGTCGGAATTCGGTCTCCCGCTCGAGTCGGATTCGATGGTTCGCGGACCGGCACACAAGGCGAGACCTGGCTACCCGCGCAGCCAGGTCTCGGGTTTCCCGTCGCGGCGGGACTCAGATGCAGAAGCTCAGGGACACCGATCCCAAGGGGATGTTCAGGCAGATCACCACCGGACCCAGCGCCGGGGTGGTCTCTGGTTGCGGCGCGGCCGACGCGGTCGGAGCGGCGAGGGTACAGACGGACAGGGGGATCACAATCGCCGCGAGCGCCGCGGCGGCCTTCTTGGCGAGCATTTCGACGGTCCTTTGCTGAGAGACGACAACGAACAACAACCCCGACTCCCTATCGATCGTGCGCCGCGACAGCGGCGCGGGACAAGACCTACCCGCACATCGCCCGGTCACCGGGGGATTGTTGTCCGAAAAAGATACTCACGGTTGCGTGTGTCGGATTTTCGCAGGCCCCGGCCTTGTTGCCGAGCGTGTTTCAGACCGGAAGCCGTGAATTACGCTTCGGCGCGAGCTCCGAACCGAATCGCCCAGCGGGAATCCCCGACTCAGTCCTCCCGCGCCGCGCCCGGCGGGGGACCGATCGACTCGAGCACGCGCTCCACCAACGCGGTGTTGCAGTACTCGACGACCTCGACGAGCCGCCCCTCGGCCACGCGAAAGATCATGCAGTACGTCTGCTCATATGCCGCACCGCGGTTGGTGACACCATGGCCGCGAGCCTGCACCACGACACGATCACCATCGCCGACAATACTGTCCGCCTCCAGCCGATAGCTGCTGAACTGCGCCATCAACGGCCGCAACATATCCCGCAGCACAACCGATTTCGGCGCCCACGTCCCCGCCCAGGACCAGTCGCCGGGGAAAATCCACGCGAAATCGTCGGCCATCGCCTCACCCAGCGCGCGCATATCGCCGCGAGCCATCCGATCGAAGATGCCCCGCACCAGTTCCTTGTTCGCGTTCTCCACCGTCGTCATGATCGTCACCGTACGCCGGGCACAGCGTGAGGAACACCGATCCGACTACGCCACAAGCGTTTCCAAACCACGGATCGCGAGTGAGACCCACAGACGTTCAGCACCGAATCACGATCACCGGCCGACGACGTCGAAAAGGAATCCCTCGATCGTGACGCCCGGCGCGAACGAGAACGCCACACCCGCGGAGATCGACTTGCCCGCCACTGCCGCACCGGCGATCCGTTCGAGCACGAAGATCAACGAGACGCTCGACATGTTTCCGTATTCAGCGAGCACCTCCCAGCTCGTCGACGCGGCTTCCGGCGCAAGGCCGAGCGATCGCGCGGATTCCAGCAAGATCTTCGGCCCGCCAGGATGGATCGCCCACACATCGATGTCCGACTGCCGTAGTCCATTGCGGCGCAGCACATCTCCTACGACAGGAGCGACACCGTCGTAGATGTACCGAGGCACGTTCTCGGACAACTCGCAGCTGATCCCGTCGTGGTTGACGCCCACCGCGATGCCGTCCTCGGTCCCCTCGAACAGGTGAGTGAACTGGTCCCGAACAACGATAGTCCCGGCTTCCGCCCGCTCCGCCCCTCGCCGCGCCCCGATGACCACCGCGCCGCACCCGTCACCGAACAGACTGTGGGCGACCGCGTCACCGACGTCTTCGACGGGAACGGCATGCACCGAATTGAGCTCGATGCACACGACCATCGCCTTCTTGCCCGGATTGGCCCGCACGAAGTCCGAGGCGGTGCGAATTCCGTTCATCGCTGCCGCGCAGCCCATGAAGTTGACAACCAAGCGAGCGATCGACCGAGGCAGTCCGAGGTTTTCGACGACCGCCACATCGACTCCGGGCGCGATGACGCCGGTGCTCGTGGCGAACACGAGAAGTCCGAGATCGGAGGGGTCGACACCGGCGAGCGCGCGCCGCGCCACATCGGTCGCCAGCGGAACGGCGTGGTGGTAGAACAGCCGCATGCGATCCTGAATCGTCACCGCGTCGGCGCCGGGCGCGTGCAGTTCAGGATCCAGCGGGTCGACCGCGAACCGGCGGGTGTCGATCATCGTCTTGCCGAAGATGCGCCTGACCCTGGTTTGCTGGTCGAGATCGGTGAATTGCCCAGCCATCCAGTCCGCCGCGACGGATTGGTCGAGGACCAGACTTGGCGCACCGGTCGCTATCGCTTCGACGACGGGCACCGTCGGCGGCGGCGCCGACAACGTCATGTGCCTGCGCGTGTGCGCAGCCGTGCGGGTGAGCTGGTCGAGAACTATTGACATAGAGGCGGTTCTTCCTCGCTCGAGCGATGGGGGATACGTACTCCCATCGTCAGTGAGCAAATGTCCGGCAAATAGGCACCCAAGGGGTGTGCGGACCCCCACCCCGGTGTTGCCCAGAGCCCGTCGACGCGGTCAAGCCTCGCCTGTGCTGCGCGCCGCGGCGATAAAGTCACGAACCTTCTGCGGATCCTTCACGCCCGGGCTCGCCTCCACACCGCTCGACACATCGACGCCCCACGGCCGAACAGCGCGAATCGCCTCGACGACGTTGTCGGGACTCAGCCCACCCGCGAGCATCCACTTGCCCTCGGGTGTGCGTGCCTCGAGCTCCGAGAGATCCCACCGCTCACCGGACCCCGGCTTCGGCGCGTCGAGCAGAAGCGCCTCCTCGCCGAATGCGCCGATCGTGAGGTCGGGGTCGGCCTTCAATGACGTCGCCCGCCATACTCGTGGCACGATCGCCAACGCGTCCGTGAAGTCCTCGCGCGTGTACGCACCATGCAACTGCAACACCGCCACACCGAGCTTCGCGGCGGTCTCCGCGGCCTCCACGGCGGACATGTCGTTGACCACGAGAACCGTGTCCACCCGGCCACCGGCCGCCGCGACGATCTCGGCAGCGGCACCGAACTCCAACCGCCGAGGGCTGGTCCGGTTCATCACCACACCGATCGCGTCGGCGCCGGCCGCGATCGCGGCCTCCGCCGCGGCAACGGAGGTCAGTCCGCAGATCTTCACATACACGGGAACGAACCTACCGCGCGCCGAGATCGCCGCTCCCAGGCCTGGTCGTGCTGATGTGGGACGATGACACCGAGTGCGGTGCGGCCGATTCTCGTCGCAGCAGCAGGCCATCAGGGGTAAGGCACCGAGGTAACGCCGACGCCGTCCACATTGCCACTGAAGGAGCGCCATTTGGCACCGGTGCCGACAGAAAGGTCCAACTCCACCCTCGTGCTCGTGGTGCTGGCCTCGGGCCAGTTCTTGATGACGCTCGACAGCTCCGTCATGAACGTATCGATGGCCACCGTCGCCCAGGACATCGGCACCACGATCACCGGAATCCAGACCGCCATCACCCTCTACACGTTGGTGATGGCATCACTGATGATCACGGGCGGCCGGGTGGGCACCATTCTCGGCCGGCGCCGGACTTTCGGGTTCGGCCTCGTAATCTACGGCGCGGGCTCGTTCATCACCGGGCTGGCACCGAACCTCCCGACCCTCCTCCTGGGGTGGTCGCTGCTGGAAGGCATCGGCGCCGCCCTGATCATGCCCGCGATCGTCGCCCTCGTCGCGGGGAATTTCCCACCCGAACGCCGATCCGCGGCCTACGGACTCGTCGCGGCGGCAGGAGCGATGGCCGTCGCGGTAGGCCCACTGCTCGGTGGTGCCGTGACCACGTTCGCATCATGGCGGTACGTCTTCTTCGGCGAGGTGGTCGTCGTCGTGCTGATTCTGCTGGTTCTGCGCCGGGTCGAGGACGCGCCCGCCGAACGCGTCCGGTTGGATCTCATCGGATCGGTCCTGTCCGTGCTCGGGCTCGGCATGGTCGTCTACGGAGTCCTGCGGTCGAGCGAATGGGGCTGGGTGCGCACCAAGCCAGGCGGCCCCGACGTGCTTGGTTTGTCACCTGTCGTCTGGCTGTTGATCGGTGGTCTGCTGCTGTTGTATCTGTTCTTGCAGCGCCAGACGTATCTGGTGGCGCACGGCCGCGACGCGCTGGTCGATCCTGGCCTGCTGGCGAACCGGCAGCTCGTCGGGGGCGCGAGCATGTTCTTCGCGCAGTTCGCCGTGCAGGCCGGGGTGTTCTTCTCCGTGCCGCTGTTTCTGTCCGTGGTGCTCGAACTCAGCGCGCTCGAGACCGGGGTGCGGATCCTTCCACTCTCGATCGCGCTGGTCCTCGCCGCGGCGGGCATCCCGAAGTTCTGGCCGCACGCCAATCCGCGCCGCGTCGTTCGCCTGGGTCTGTGCGCGATGATCGTCGGCGTTCTGATCCTCGCCGCCGGAATGGACCCGGGCGCCAACGCGGGCATCGTGTCGATCCCGATGCTGCTGATGGGACTCGGCCTGGGCGCCTTGGCTTCTCAACTGGGGGCCGTCACGGTATCCGCCGTACCCGATTCGGAGAGCGCCGAGGTCGGGGGACTACAGAACACCGCGAGCACTCTCGGCGCGTCCCTGGGCACCGCACTGATCGGATCGGTCCTGATCGCCACACTCACGACATCCGTCATCGAGGGAATAGCCAACGATCCGGCCATTCCGGCCTCCGTACAGCAGCAGGCCACCACGGAGTTGGCCGACGGCGTGCCATTCCTGTCCAACACTCAGTTGGCGGAAGCTCTCGACAGCGCCGGAGTCGGCGACACCACAGGCGACGCCATCCTCGCGGCCAACTCCGCCGCCCGTCTCGAGGCCCTACAGGTGGCATTCGCCGTGACCGCTCTGCTCGCGATCGCCGCACTCTTCGGTACGGTCCTGCTACCTCGCCGACCCGTTGGCCCACCGGACACGAAGGTCCCTGGCACGCCAGGTCGGGGTGAATAAGGTTGTCCAGCAAAGCTTTTCGTCACGGTGACGTTTTGAAGGTCGCCCGCGTATCCTGCAACCACCATGCGGGGAAGTGGATCGAGCTCGAATCTTGGCCGAACACTAGAGATTCGGATAGAAACCGCCGATCGCCGGAAAATTTCCGACCATGAAGTGTGCGGCCAAGGGGACAGCGCTTCGACGTTCCGTACACAGCGCACGAACCAGCGGGCGCGAGCGTCGCCGAAGCATCCCGGACAGCCCGATGCGGCGATACAAGATGCGAACAAGCGCTGGCACAGCCAGATTCAACCCCTTCCAGCAGCTCCGTTCCTGCGCCGATAATCGACATTATGTCAAGCGGAGGCGAGCTCACCCTCCTCCGCGAGACGGCGGGCGCGGCGGGAACCGACCAGTAATAGACCGGCGGCGACCAACAGGACCAGCAACGGCGATGGGCGCCGGCTGCGACGGTAACCAACGTCCATCCGGCCACGATCCACGCGACGAACGCCGGTGGCGTGATGCCCCGGCGGTCCAGCCACAGCACGAGCAAGCCGATCACCAAAAATGGCACACCGAAGCTGAACACGGTGTACCACAGCGCGGCCTCGGCGTAGTTCATCGCGGTGGCGTCGGCCTTCCACCCCTCGCCGTCGAACCACGCCCCAGCGTGATCCGGGGCCGTCTCCACGAGAGCACCCACCGTGTGCCCGATTCCCGGGAACAACACGATGAGCCAGCCTGCCCACTTGATCATGCGAACTCCCTCTCTCGCGCGCGGTGCCGTGCGGCTCCGCCTCGCCTTCTCTGGCGACCGCGGCCGCGCGACAGGGCTTCATCGCCGCGCCGGCCGCATGCGATGAGGCTAGTCGCGGTATACGGTGCCGTATAGATGGAGCGGCACAGAGGAGTCACACCGGTAGGCGGCCGAACGATCGCGCAGGGACGAGGGGCGCCGAACGGTACTTCAAGCCAGAGATCGACTCCCCCAGGATGATTCGTGAGCCACGCCCAGCGGTTGACATAATCCGCCAGGCTGGGATTATGTCGGATGGTCGGCTGTTCAACTAATCTCGAAGTAGTGCTTGGACATTCACATGCGACCAGCGGCGCGTTCGCTTGGTCGGTGGCGGCGGCGACGCTGCCTCTCGCGGCGTTGACCTATCCGGTATTGCAGAGCGGTGAGGCTCGATTGGGGCCGGTGGACGTCGTTCTCGGCGTCTTTCTCACCGCGGGCGCGGCGCTGCTCCCCGATGCCGATCACCCCAAGGGAACGATCGCGCATGTGCTCGGACCGCTCTCCTATTTCCTCTGCAAGGTCATATCGACGATTGCCGGCGGACACCGGCAAGCCACGCATTCTTTCGCGTTCGTGATCGCGGCCGCGTACGGCACGTGGGCCGGAATGCATTGGATCGGCCGGGGATTCACGCTCGCGCTGGTGTTCTTCCTGCTGGCGTTGGCGGTGCGCGCCCTGCACCTGTACCCGCCGGGCGACGGAATCCGCTCTTGGGGCACCATCGTCGTTCTCGCCACGGCGGGCACCTTCGCAATGGACCACTGGATCAGCGATCGACCCGCCTGGCTGCCGTTCTGCGTCGGCCTCGGCGCCTTCGCCCATCTCATCGGCGACTGCCTCACCGACCGCGGCTGCCGCCTCTTCTGGCCCTTCAAGCTGCGCACCTGCCTGCCGATCATCGAACGGACCGGCAACAAGGTCGAAACCTGGATCCTCACACCACTTTTCGCCGTCGCCACCCTCGGCGTGCTGTGGCACGTCTTCACCACAACTCCGTAGCGGACTGGGGTGGGCTGCTCAAAACGACCCACCCCTCCCCCGTCTGTGCGTCTTCAATCGCTAGGTCGTGAGCTATAGCGCGGTACCAAATGGATTGGCAGATAGGTGAATACGCATATCTGAATAGCAGAATTCCCAACTGATCCTCGAGGGTGAAGTACGTCGCTCGATCCCGCTCGACAACCGGGCCGAAGCGCCCCGGCGACCCGCCCGAAGGCAGCTGCGGCGACGCCACCGCTCCCCCGGGCGCCCTCGGCACCGAACTTTCGCCGCGCGCTTCCCCGCGAAACGTTGTACCACTCCCCGCCCCACCAACTCCAGCGGTGCCTCGGACGAGGCGGAAAACAGCTGAGCCGATTGCGGACTCGCACGGGCGATCGCCCAACACTCCCCACCACATCTCGCCCCCTGCGCCGTCGTTGCTTCGCCCGGCTTGCCGGGCGTTGGGTTTTGGGTCGAGGGTGAGAAATATGGTTAGATGCGCATATCTACATAGCGGGATGTTCTATCGCATCGCCTCGGTTTCCGCCGAGAGCGACCCGCCCACGGATACGCTGACCGCATGCTCGCAGGCTGGACCATGCAACCGCACCGCTGGACACCCCCGCCCGCCCCGGATCGGGCCCGCGCGAAGCGCAGTTCTCCCCCACTGCCGCCGGTCACCCGCATCGAACTCCCCGGCGAGGCACCCGAGGACGTGGTGCGCACTCCGGACGGAAAGGTGATCGCGGGGCTGGCGAACGGTGCGATCGTGAGCGTCGACCCCGTCGACAGGTCGGTGCGGGAACTGGCGAACACCGGCGGCCGCCCGCTCGGGCTGCACGCCGATGCCGACGGCTCCCTGCTGATCTGCGATTTCGCGCGCGGCCTGCTGCGCTTGGACCCGGACGGCACGTTGGAGGTGCTTGTCGACGAGGTGGACGGCGAGCGACTCGCCTTCGCCAGCAACGTTGTTCGCGATATCGACGGCACCATCTACTTCTCCGCGTCCTCGGCCCGTTACCCGCTGGACCAGTGGATGGGCGACCTGCTCGAGCATTCGGGCACCGGTCGCCTGTTCCGGCGCGACCCTTCCGGCAAGGTCGAAACCCTCGTCGACGGACTGCAATTCGCCAACGGCGTGGTGCTCGCCCCCGATCGGTCCTGCGTGCTGGTGGCCGAGACCGGCGCGTATCGAGTGACCCGCTACTGGCTGACCGGGCCGCGAGCAGGCACGCACGATCGGCTGATCGAGAATCTGCCCGGCTTCCCGGACAACATGGCGCTGGGCAGTGACGGCCTGGTCTGGATCACACTGCCAGCGCCGCGAGATGCGTTGCTCGACCGTCTACTCCCCCTCCCCGGCGTGCTGCGCCGTGTGGTGTGGTCGCTGCCCGACTGGGCGCTTCCGAAGCCGCCGAGGACGGTGTGGGTGCTCGCGGTCGATTTCGAGGGCACGGTCGTGCACGATTTGCAGACCGAGGGCACGGACTACTCGATGGTCACCGGGATGGTCGAGCACGAAGGCACGCTGTATTTGGGCAGTTTGACCGAGTCGGCGCTCGCCATAACGAGCGTGCCCGGCTGACCCTTCCACGGACGAAGTTCAGTGCACGGTTGTACACTGAATTTCATGTTGGAGAGTGTCCCGCAGCGCCAGGCAGAGGTCCGCGCCCTGGCCCGCCTCGCGGGTGACGAGCTGGGCGGTGCGGTGGACGGCATCGCGACGATCCACCGGGCGGTGTCGGATCGCGTGTTCGCCGCGGTGCGCTGGGGCGTCGGTCCGGCCGCCGAGCCGGTGAAGGTGGTGCACGATGCGATCACCGATGGCGTGTACCGGATCGTCGGCACCGCGGCCGTCACCGCGGGAGCGGTGGGCGGACGGGCGGCGGATCTGCCCGGCGCTCCCCCGTCGCGCACGGTGTGGGGTTCGGGCTTCCTCGCGGCGCTGCAAGGTCTGATCGGCGACCGCCTCGAGAACGGCATGCCGATTCTCGCGGGTCCGATGACGCTGCGGGTGGATGGGAATCCCGTTGCGCCGGAGTCGATTACCGAGCACGTGCCGCCGAGTGGGCATCTGGTGGTGTTCCTGCACGGTCTGGTCGAGACGGAGCACGCGTGGCGGTTGGGTGGGCGCGCGACGTACGCCGAACGCTTGACGGCGGATCTGGAGTGCGCGTGCGTCCAGGTGCGCTACAACAGCGGGCTGCACATCTCCGAGAACGCGCGGGAGCTGTCCGATCTGATGGAGCGGCTCGTCGCGCAGTGGCCGGTGCCGGTGCGCCGGATCTCGCTGGTGGGGCATTCGATGGGCGGGTTGGTGGCGCGGGCGGCGTGTTTCGGTGCGGCGCAAGAGGATCGGGTGTGGGTGCATTCGGTGCGCCAGGTGGTATGTCTCGGCTCGCCGCATCTGGGGGCGCCGCTGGAGCAGGTGGTGCATCGGTTGTCGGCGGCGCTGGTGCGGTTACCGGAGACCCGGCCGGTGGGCCGGATGTTGCGGCGGCGCAGTGCGGGGATCCGGGATCTGCGGCACGGTTCGCTGGTGGACGAGGATTGGCGCGGGGTGGACGCGGACGCGTTGGAGCGGCGTGCGGTGCGGGAGGTTCCGCTGTTGGAGGGTGCGGACCACTATTTCGTGACCGCGACGTTCACCAGGAGTGCGCGTCATCCGCTCGGCCGTGTCCTCGGTGACGGTCTGGTGTTGACGCCGAGCGGTTCGGGCCGTGGGCGGGCGCGGCGGCTCGGTTTTCTCGAGGAGAACGGTCTGCATTTGCCTGGCGCGAATCATTTCACGCTGCTGAATCACGAGGCGGTGTACGCGGCGTTGCGCGGGTGGTTGGGTGGTGAGCCCGCCGCGGCCCTCGGTGCGGGCCGGGCGGGTTGAGGTTCGTCTCAGAAGAGTCGTTCGGAGTGGTTGTCGGCGGCGTAGCGGACGTCGGCGGCGAAACGGTCCTCGATGTCGGTGTCGTCGTCGTGGTGCGCGGCGTAGAGCAGCAGGCAGCCGCGGATGCCGTCGAGGAGGTCTTCCAGTAGGTCGAGTGCGGGGCGGGCGGGGTCGAGCCTGCTGACCCGGAATTCGGCGAGCAGCGCGGCGCGGGTGGCTTTGTCGACGTCGTAGCGGTGGGCGTGCTCTTCGAGTTCGGCGACGCGTGCGACGACGGCCCACGGGGCGGGCAGGTGGCCTTCGGAGACGGCGACGGCTTCGGCGATGAGGTCGGTGACGATGTCGGTGGCGGTTTCGCCGCTGTCGAGTCGTTCCAGGACGAGGGTGGGTGTTTCGACCGGGATGGCTTCGATGTCGTCGGCTTCGGCGATGACGTCGGTGATGGGGAGGTCGGCGAGTTCGCCCGCGACTTCGGCGGCGGCGTGCAGCCAGTGGGCGGCGGCGACGGAGGCGGAGGCGGGGTCGAGGTCGGTGAACAGTTCGGGTGCGCCGAGGGGGTCGGTGCGCAGCAGGGTGTCGGCGGCGTGGACCTGGGCGGGTGAGACGTCGGGGCGGGAGAGTTCGACGGCTTGGCGGGCGCGGCCGGAGAGGTCGCCGAGTTCGGCGGCTTCGATGGCGGCTTGTTCGCGGTGGATTTCGGCGACGATGGTCTCGGTGAGTTCGTCGGTGCGGATGCCGTGCAGGCAGCGGCCGACGCGGTGGGCGGATTCGACGACGCCGCTGTAGGAGACGAGCAGTCCGGCTTCGGTGGGCAGGTTGGGGTTGCGCAGGCCGTTCTCGACTTCGGTGAAGTTGCGGCGTTCTTCGGCGCGGCGCCAGGCTTCGCTGTCGGGGATGTCGGGGTCGCCCGCGGCGGCCGCGGGGTGGGTGTAGGTGCGCCAGTGGAAGCGCGACAGCGTGGTCAGATTCGACGCCAGATCCGTTGCCAGTTCGGGTGTTGTCGGTGGCAGCAGCGCCACCGTCTCGGCCAGGTCGCCGCGTCCGGTCGCCCAGATGGCGACGAGTGCGTTGCGGTCGGCGTCGAATGCGTATCGGGTCACCTGGCACATCCTCACGTATCGGGTGGCGGTGCGTGGGCATTGGGTTGCTTTGGTTGGGGCTCCGGCGGCGTTTCGGCGTGGCACGCTGGTGGTCATGACTCTCGATCACGGTGATCCCGGTGATGCGCCGTCGGTGCCTGGGCCGCTCGGTGCGGTGGTGAACGCGGCGCGGCCTTCGGCGGCGGAGGAGGCGAGAACGGTTGCGGCGTCGACGAATATCGCGACGTTGGCGAGCCTGAGCGCGGACGGTTCGCCGTGGGCGTCGTTCGTGACGTACGGGTTGTTGGACGGTGCGCCGGTGTTGTGTGTGTCGCGGTTGGCCGAGCACGGCCGGAATCTGGCGGGCGATGCGCGGGCGAGTCTGTCGATCGTGGCGCCGGAGGGCCCTGCTGATCCGTTGGCGGGTTCGCGGATCACGCTGGCTGGGGTGGTGGAGCGTCCGGTGGGTGCGGAGTTGGCGGCGGCGCGGGAGGCGCATGTCGCGGCGGTGCCCGCGGCGCGGATGTATGTCGAGTACAGCGATTTCTCGCTGTGGGTGTTGCGGGTCGGCCGGGTGCGGTGGGTCGGCGGGTACGGGCGGATGGATTCGGCGTCGGCCGAGGAGTATCTGGCGGCGGAGCCGGATCCGGTGGCGCCGGTGGCGGGGCGGGCGGTCGCGCATCTGAACGACGATCACGCCGATTCCTTGTTGTCGATGGCGCGGGTGCTTGGTGGTTATCCGGATGCGACGGCGGCGCTGTGTGAGCGGGCGGATCGGTACGGGCTGGATTTGCGGGTGGAGACGCCGCGCGGGGTGGCGCGGACGCGGGTGGGTTATGCGGAGCGGCTGGACGGTGTCGATGGATTGCGGGCGGCGACAGTGGAATTGGCGCGGCGTTCGCGGGAGGGGTGAATGGCGGGCGGCTGAGTAGTCCTACGCTTCCGGCCGTGGGTGGGAGCGGTGATGCTGGCTGTCATGGAGCGGTATCGGGGGTGGCGGGCGGCATGGCCGCGGGTCGTGGCGGATTCGGTGGTTGTCGGCGGCGAGGGTGGTGCGTGATGCGGCCGCGGATTCTGGGGCGAGTGTGCGGCGATCGCTGTGGGCGGTCGGGCTCGTCGGTGGCACCGAACCCGCGCGGGGAGACTTCCTCGCAGAGGCGACCCGGCTCGTGGATCGAGCGAACTGTTTCCTGCCGTGAACCCGAGTCGAAGTAGCCGCGGTACGCGTGTAGGGCCGAGCGATGCGTCCGGCGCCGCTGAATTCGGTGTACGCACTGTCGCGACCGGGGCGGCGTGTACCGCGCATGACCTGCTGAGCGACGAAGACTACCGCCGGTGATCGTGCGCGCCGACAGCGACATGGAGACGCAGAGCGACTACCACCCGCACCCCGTCCTGCGTGGGGCACTGCGGCGCGCCGACCATGGACGACCGCAGCGGGTCGTGGAGGCGGGTGAGCAGCTGGATCGATCGGCACGGAGCCGGTCGGACGAGGTGCGCGGCGGTCACGCTCGGTGCGTGTTCAGGCCGGGTCGCGCGCGGGCACGGTGAGCATCGCGACGAGCATGTCGGCGATTTCGGCGGTGTCGGTGTCGAGGTGCGGGGTGCGGCTGCCGTCTTGGAGTGCGCGTTCGTAGTCGGCGACGAGTGCGAACAGGACGGTGGTCATGGTTTCGAGGCGTCGGCGGCGGTGGCGGGGCGACAGTTGCGGGAGGGCGGCGTCGAGGCGGGTGGCGATGATGCGGACGGCGGCGCGGTCGGCGCCGGCGAGGCGGCGGGCGTCGGCGATGACGGGGTGGGTGCGGACGACTTCGAGGAAGCGGCCGTAGTGGCTGGTGCGGTCTTGGCCGACGAGTTCGAGCATGGGTCCGACGAGCATGCCGACCAGTGCGTGCGGGTCGGTGCCGGTGCCGTCGGCTTCGTGGGCGGCGAGCAGTTCCATGCGGCGTTGTTCGAGCCGGTTCATGCGGCGCTCGACGATGGCTTCGACGAGTCCGTTGCGTGAGTCGAAGTAGTAGTGCACCGCGGAGTTGTTGCGTTGGCCCGCGGCGGCGGCGATGTCGCGCAGCGGGACGTCGACGCCGCGTTCGGCGATGAGTCGCTCCCCCGCGTCGAGCAGGGCGGCGCGCGAGTCGTCGGCTTGCATAGGCACCCACTGTACTGAACCCGAGTCTTGACCAAGTTAAGCACCAGTGATTAATTGGCTGGGAGATGTTCGCCATGGCGATGCCGTGGGCATACCGTCCACCGACGAGCCGTTGCCCGGCGACGACCGAGCAGGAAGGCTGATTCCATGCGGTTCACGTACGCGGAGACGATGACCGACCCGTCCTACTACGTGCCTTTGGCGCAGGCCGCCGAGGCGGCCGGGTACACGTCGATGGCGGTGGCCGACAGCGTCGCCTATCCGCGCGACTCCGACGCCACCTACCCCTACACCCCCGACGGCAGCCGGGAGTTCCTGGAGGACAAGCCGTTCATCGAGGCGTTCGTGCTCTCGGCGGCGATGGCGGCCGCGACGACGAAGCTGCGGTTCACCCCGTTCGTGCTGAAGCTGCCCATCCGCCCGCCGGTGCTGGTGGCCAAGCAGGCGGCGTCGGTGGCGGCGTTGAGCGGCAATCGGTTCGGTCTCGGTGTCGGGATCAGCCCGTGGCCGGACGATTTCGAGATCATGGACGTGCCGTTCGAGAAGCGCGGCGCGCGCATGGACGAGTGCGTCGACATCGTGCGCGGGCTCACCGCGGGCGGCTATTTCGAGTACCACGGCGAGTTCTACGACCTGCCGCCGATCAAGATCAATCCGGTGCCCACCGAGCCGATCCCGATCCTCATCGGCGGGCACAGCGGTCCGGCGCTGCGGCGCGCCGCCCAGCGCGGCGACGGCTGGATGCACGCGGGCGGCGATCCGGCCGAGCTCGATGGGCTGCTGGCGAAGCTGGACAAGCTGCGTGCCGAGTACGGGACGCGCAAGGACTTCGAGGTGCACGTCATCTCGCTGGACGGTTTCACCGTCGACGGCGTGAAGCGGCTGGAGGACAAGGGCGTCACCGATGTCATCGTCGGCTTCCGCAATCCGTACACCCGCGACCAGGACACCGAGAGCCTGGAGACCAAGATCGCCAACCTGTCCCGGTTCGCCGAGCACGTCATCGCGCGCACCGCGTCCTGAGATCGCACGAGGCGGCCTACGGTGGTGCGGTGAGTATCGCCGATCGGCTGGGTGAATCGCTGGGCGTCGCCGTCCACGCGGTGACCGATCTCGGGTCCAGTCACGACTGGACGCTGCACCGGGCGGAGCTGGCCGACGGTCGCGTCGTCTTCGTCAAGGCCGCCGCGGACCGGGACGGGGTGTTCGCGGCGGAGGCGGCGGGTCTGCGCTGGCTCGGGGCGGGCAATTCCGCGCTGGTTCCGCCGGTGCTGGCCGCCGAGGACGGCATGCTTGTGCTGCCGTGGTTGCCAGACGCAGCGCCCTCCCCCGCCGCCGCGGACCGCTTCGGCCGGGATCTCGCTGTGCTGCACGCGGATTCGCCGGGGGTCTTCGGTGCGCCGTGGCCGGGCTGGATCGCCGAACTCCCGCTGGACAACACTCCGAGCGAGGGTCCGTGGGCGCGCTGGTACGCCGAGCGCAGGGTGCGGCCGTTCGTGTCGCGCACCGCGGACGTGCTCGGCGCGGACGGGGTGCGCCTGCTGGAGCGGGTGATGGAGTCCGTCGAGGAGCTGGCCGGTCCGCCAGAGCCGCCCGCCCGCATCCACGGTGATCTGTGGTCGGGCAATCTGCGCTGGACCGAGGCGGGCGTGGTGCTCATCGATCCGGCGGCGCACGGCGGACACCGGGAGACCGATCTGGCGATGCTCGCGTTGTTCGGCGCACCGCACCTGGATCGGGTGATCGCCGCCTACGAGCGGACCCGCCCGCTGGCGGCGGGGTGGCGCTCGCGTGTTGCGCTGCATCAGCTGCATCCGCTGCTGGTGCACGTCGCGTTGTTCGGCGCCGGATACCGCTCGCAGACTCTCGCCGCCGCCCGCGCCGCGCTCGCGGCGTGATTCAGGAACTCAGCGCGTTCAAGTACTTTCGTGTCTCGGCGTCGGCGGGGAAGAACGATTCGATGGCGAGCTCGGCGACGGTGACGTTCATCGGCGTGCCGAACACGGTGGTGACCGAAAGGAACGACAGTTCCTCGCCGTCGTGGCGCAGCCGCAGCGGGACGGTGGCCTGGTCCGGTTCCGGTAGCGCGACCTCGGTTTCGCCGCCCGGGTAGCCGCGCAGTTCCGAACGCAGCGCGATCAGTTCCGGTGCGCCGGTGATCTCGATCTGGCGCGACAGCCGGGCGAACAGGTGCCCGCGCCATTCGGGGAGGTTGGCGATCCGCGGCGCGAGGCCGCCGGGGTGCAGGCTCAGCCGCAGCGCGTTGACCGGTGCGGTGAGCAGCCGCGAGTCGATGCCGGTGAGCATCAGGGCCACTCCGGCGTTGGCTTCCACCATGTTCCAGTTCCGGTCGATGGCCAGCGCCGGGTAGGGCTCGTGGCCGGCGAGGATCTGGCGCATGGCCTGTCGTACCGCGTCCATCTCGGGGGTGTCGATGCTCGGTTCGGCGTAGGCGGGTGCGTAGCCCGCCGCCAGCAGCAGGCGGTTGCGTTCGCGCAGCGGGATGTCGAGGTGATCGCACAGGTGCGCGAGCATCGCGCGGCTCGGGGTCGCGCGGCCGGTCTCGATGAAACTGAGGTGGCGGGCGGAGGTTTCGGCGCGGCCTGCCAGCTCGAGCTGACTCAGCCTGCGTTCCAGCCGCCAATGCCGCAGCAGATCGCCCGCTGTTTGCGTAGTCATCCCGCCGATCCTACGAATCCGGCGGGCGCCAGACGATTACCCGCGAGGTAATGCCCTCAGAGCGCGGTGCCGCGCACGGTGCGGTCGGCCGCCACGTACGCGCGCGACACCGCGGAGGTCATGACGTCGAGCAGATCCACGACGAGCACGCAGTCGAGTACCGGTCCCGCGTCGTCGCGCAGCTGGGCGAGCCCGGATCGGACGCCGTCGTGGACCGCGTGCTGGATCTCGTCGATGGGTACGCCGTCCAGCGCCCACCGGGTGGTGTGGCGTTCGAGGGTGCGCAGCATCCCGTCCAGTGAGGTGTCGGTGTCCTCCACCAACGCCAGCGCGAGGTCGAGGCCCATGCGGATCGCCGTGCCGAAGTCGCGCACCGGAGCAGGCATGCCGTCGTTCTCGGCGTCGTTGGGGCCCATGTGGATTCCGCTTCCTCCCGATGTGCCCCCACGGTATCGACCGGCAACCTCGGAAGCGATTCGGTGGCGCGAATTCGGCAAACTCCCTCGCCCGGAGATCTGGTCGTTGTGACCAACCCCAAACCGCAGGGCTCGAGTTGAGATTCGAGCGTCACTTGACTAGTGGAGGAAACACGGAATCCATTGGGCCCTGGTGAAATCGGTGCGATACCGTGCGCTGGCCGGAAAGGATGCTCGATTCACTTGGTGGCTCATCGCTCCGACCGGCGCGGGCCTCCCGCGAAACGCCCGGCAATCGCCGACCTTCGGCAACGCGCGAGCACTCGCCGAGCTTTCGCGGACGGCGCCCGGTCAGATCGGCCAGAAACCGGCGCCCACGAGGCCGCGTGCGTCCAGATCGGCGGCCACGGCGTGGATATCGGTACCCACTTCAGGCCCGAAGCAACCCACCCCGAGGTAGGCGTTCACCATGCCGACGAGCGTCGTACCGACCACCACGGGCGCGCCGGAGTCGCCTTCGAGCACGCACAGCTGGGTCCAGGTCTCGGCGGCCGGACCCACACCGCCCCAGGCGACGCCGCAGGTGGTTCCGGTGGTGCGGCCCTTCTTGCAGACGACCGCCGGGAACCGCGCCGGAGCGCCGAGGCCGGTGATCGCCATGTCGCCGAGCTGGCGCACCGGCGTGACCCGCTCGGGGTCGAATTCGATGACCGCGTAATCGAGCACACGGTCGGTATGGGCGAACCTGCCGACCACGCCGTAGTTGGGATCGGATTCGGCGAGCACCGTCGCCCCCGCCGCCCCGCAGTGCCCCGCGGTGAGGCCGACCAGACGCCCGGCGCGGTCGTGGCCGATCGAGGTGAGCGTGCACTCGGCCTGGTTGGCGATGACGATGCCCGATCCGCCGCCCAGTACCGGCGGATCGGCGGCGGACGCGGTGCCGGTGACCGGAGCGAGAAATGCCGTGGCCGCGATCGCCATGGCGGATGCGCCGCGCACCGCGACGGTGTGCCGTCGGGTGACGCCGCGGCCTTTCGGCAGCTGACTCATCGAAGCTCCTCTCCGCGGGTCGGCGATCGGAGGTGTCCGCCGACGGTCAGTGGTTCGGGGTGAGGACTACCGCGAATCCCGTGGGGCAAACACCGCCGCCGTCGGCGAAGCCTTTCGCCGCAAGATCGGTTGATCTACGCTCGAGGAGGGTTTGTGTCGACAACGAGCCCCGGGAGTGGCCGTGCGCGGAGATCGGCGGAGAATTCCGGGTCTCGCGGCGCTGGTGGCCGCGGGACTGCTCGTCGGTGGCTGCGTCGACGCGCCGGCTCCGCAGTCTCCCCCCACCAGTACCTCTGTCGAGTCGCCGAACCAGGTCGCCGGGGTGACGATCCCCGACGGACAGGTCGGCCAGGCGGTGGATCGGCTCGACGAGCTCGCCCAGAGCCTGCTGGCGACCTCGCGCGTCCCCGGCCTCGCCGTCGCCGTCGTGCACGACGGAAAAGTGGTGTACCGCAAGGGTTTCGGCGTGCGCGCGGTGGGTTCGGACGCCAAGGTCGGTCCGGAGACGGTGTTCCAGCTGGCGTCGGTGTCGAAATCGCTCGCGGCGACGGTCGTCGCACGGCAGGTCGCCACGGGCGCGGTGCAGTGGGATACGCCGGTGCGCACGCTGTTGCCCTCGTTCGCGTTGAACGACCCGTACGTCACCGACAAGGTCACCGTCGGTGATCTGTTCGCGCATCGGTCCGGGCTCCCCGATCATGCCGGTGATCTGCTCGAGGACCTCGGCTACGACCGCGACCAGGTGCTGGAGCGGTTGCGCGAGCTGCCGCTCGGCGCCTTCCGCGATTCCTACGCCTACACCAATTTCGGGCTCACCGCCGCCGCCGTCGCGGTCGCCACCGCGGCGGGCACCGACTGGGAGACGTTGTCGGACAAGGAGATCTACCAGCCGCTCGGCATGACCTCGACGAGCTCGCGGTACAGCGACTTCCGCGCGCGCACCGACCGCGCCGACGGCCACGTGCTCGTCGACGGCACCTATCGGGTCACGGACCCGCCGCGCGACCCCGACGCCCAGTCCCCCGCGGGCGGGGCCAGTTCGTCGGTGGACGATCTCACCAAATGGATGACGATGGTGCTGGCCGACGGCGCGTTCGAGGGTCGGCCGTTCCTCGCGCCCGACGCGCTGCAACCCGCGCTGTCGCCGCAAGCGGTGTCGTCTCCGCCGACGACCCTCGACGCGCGCGCCGGGTTCTACGGCTACGGCTTCAACATCGGCATCTCCCCGGCGGGAAGGGTCGTACTCGGGCATTCGGGAGCCTTCGACCTCGGCGCCGCCACCGCGTTCACCATGATCCCCTCGGTGAACGTCGGCATCGTGACGCTCACCAACGCCGCGCCGATCGGGCTGCCCGAAACGCTCAACGCCGAGTTCGCCGACCTCGTCCAGTTCGGCACCGTCCGCGAGGACTGGCGCACGCTCTACCGGGAAGCGTTCGCACCGTTCAGCGCGCCGAGCGGCAGCCTGGCGGGCGCCACGCCACCCGAGCGACCCGCCCCCGCGCAACCGCTGCCGTCCTACGCGGGCCGCTACGACAACGACTACTACGGTCCGGCCACCGTCGCCGTCGAGGGCGACGATCTCGTCCTCACCCTCGGCCCGAAGAACATGCGCTTCCCGCTGCGCCACTGGGACGGCGACACCTTCGTGTTCACCCCGACCGGCGAGAACGCCGCCGCGGGGTCGGTCTCCCGCGCCACCTTCGCCGGAAACACGCTTACCCTCGAATATTTCGACGCCAACGGTCTCGGCGTCTTCACCCGACCCTGACGCCGTTCACCTCGTGCGGTCGAACACCCCGCGCACATATGCCGCCTGGCCCGCGTGCTGGAGGTCGTCGGCGATCACGCTCACCAGCCGCACGGCGAGGGTGACCGGCGGATCCCAGCGGGTGTCGACCACCTCCGCCAGATCCGCGTCGGTCAGCTCGCGCACGAAGTCCAGCGTCCGCTCGTGGACGGCGTCGTAGTAGCCCGACAGCGATTCGGCGGACGCGCGCACCAGCGCGACCTCGTCGGGGCCGTCGCCGTAGCCGGTCGCTCGTTCGTCCAGCGGCAGGCCGAAACGGCCGTACCAATCCTGGGCGGTCCAGACCTGCTCGGTGCCAGCGACGTCGGCGATGTGATCGTCCTGCACCCGGGTCAGATGCCAGATCAGCCAGGCGATCGTGTTGGCGCCCGGATCGATCCGGAAGGTCAGCGCGTGCTCGTCCAGGCCGTCGACGGCCTCGTAGACCGCCTCCCTGACCCGCTCGTACCCGTCGGTGAGCAGCTGCGCGCTCGTCATCGCCATCGCCTCCTCGCGTCGTCGATGTGCCCCGTGCTCGGGACCTACCCACTGCCGGGCGATCCACGCGAGAGTGTCACGGCGCTGGGTACACCGGCGATATGCCTCGCACACAGGCACCCGAGAGGAACCACTCGTCGCCACCACGCACCCGGTGAGGACATCGTGACGTCACCCGAATCCGCCCATTTCGGCGCCCGCCTCGGTGACATCGAGGCCCTGCGAACTCAGGCGCGGCTGTCGGTTCGTCGCCGCGACCCCGCGGGCGCGGTACGCGATCTGCACCGGGCCGGGGCGATCGCCGAGGAATTGGTTCGCGATGCGCAGACGCGGACGCCGCGCGATGCGGAGGTGCTGCGCGTCCTGGTGCGGGTGATCGAGCTGGAAGGCGAGATCGCCCGTGCGATCGACGCCAGGAGCCTCGCCATCGATGACGTCGGCGCGTTGAGCGCGGCGTTGGCCGAGTTCTCGGCGAGGCCGTGCGGGCACGGTGTGCTCTCAGTCGGTGGCGACTGCGGCCCCGGGTGCGGACGATGAGAAGGCCCGAGCCGACCCTGCATTCGGCTCGGACGACGCGCCTCAGGCGCCGTGCCGCCTGCGCTGCGCGTCCTCGGCGATCAGACGCAGGCACGTGTCGTGCTCGTTCTCGCCGGGATACCGCTCGTTGCGCAGCCGCAGCATCGCCTGCGCCACATCGATGCCCAGCACGCTCGACAGCCGCACGGCATCGACCTTCGACATGTGATTCCTCCGATTGAACTCAGTTGAAAAGCGAATGATCCGACCATGACGTACCCGAACGACGGGCCGTCGAACCCTCGGAGATCCTGCCGCGCCCCGTTTTACGGCTTTCACCCACCCCCGCCTGCCACCATGGAATTCATGGGCGACATCCGGATCGGCACCTCGGGATGGTTGTACCGAGGCTGGCGCGGCGTGTTCTACCCGGTGGGACTGACCCAGCGGCTCGAGCTGGGCTACCTGTCCGAGCGCATGAACAGCGTGGAGATCAACGGATCGTTCTACTCGTTGCAGCGACCGTCGAGCTACCTGCGCTGGGCCGAACAGACGCCCGAGGATTTCGTCTTCGCCGTGAAGGGCAGCCGGTTCATCACCCACATGAAAAGGCTGCGCGACGGCGACACGCTGCTGGCCAATTTCCTCGCCTCCGGCGTCTTGGCCCTCGGCCCCAAGCTCGGGCCGATCCTGTGGCAGCTGCCACCGACGATGCGGTTCGATCCGGATCTGCTCACCGGCTTCTTCGCCCACCTGCCGCGCGGCACCGCCCAAGCGGCCGAGATCGCGAGCAGACACGATCACCGCGTCGACCCCGCCCACACCACCACCGACGCGGACCGGCCGCTGCGCCACGCGCTGGAGATCCGACATCCCAGCTTCGTGACGCCGGAGTTCCCGGAGTTGTTGCGCGAGCACGGGATCGCGCTGGTGGTCGCGGATGCGGCGGGCAAGTATCCGCTGCTCGAGGACGTCACCGCGGATTTCGTGTACGTCCGGTTGCACGGGCACGACGAGCTCTACGTCAGCGGGTACACCGACGACGGGTTGGACATGTGGGCCGAGAAGATCCGGACCTGGGCGCGCGGCGGCGACGTGTACGTCTACTTCGACAACGACGCCAAGGTGATGGCGCCACGGGACGCGCTGGCGTTGCGGGCCCGCGTCACCGACGCCACCGAGGCCGGATGACCTCGGCGATGGCATCGAATGCAGTGTCGCAGCAAGCGCATCGGCGCGGACTCCGCCGGAAGCGGACAGTAGCGAGCCGGTAACCGAGCTCGCCCTCCGCCGCCCGCGTCGCGTGCTAGCGTCGGAGACAAGGCCCGCGGCGGGCCTCCGGACGAGGGCTCAGTACCCGGACAGCGACAAGACTGACCATGGAGGTCGGTCGTGGCTTGGGTCGTTCTTCTCGTCGCCGGGGTGTTGGAGGCCGTTTGGGCCACGGCGCTCGCCGAATCCCGCGGTTTCCGGCGTCTCGTTCCCACCCTCGTGTTCGCGGCGGCGCTCGTCGTCAGCATGCTCGGTCTGGCGTACGCCATGCGCACCCTGCCCACCGGCACCGCCTACGCGGTGTGGGTCGGTGTCGGCGCGGTGCTCACCGCGGTGTGGGCGGTGCTCACCGGTAAGGAGCGGACGAGCTCGGCGCGGACGCTGCTGCTGTGCGGGCTGGTCGCCTGTGTGGCCGGACTGAAGGCGGTGAGTTGAGATGGCGTGGGTGCTCCTGATCGTCAGCGCGGTGTTCGAGGCCGTGTGGGCGACCGCGCTCGGCATGTCGGACGGGTTGTCGCGGCCAGCGCCCACGGCGGTCTTCGGTATCGCGTTGGCGGCGAGCATGATCGGGTTGGCGCTGGCCACCCGGCGCATACCGATCGGGGTGGCCTACGCCGTGTGGATCGGCATCGGCGCGGCGCTCACCGTGGGGTACGCCATGGTCACCGGCGCCGAGACCGTCTCGGCGGGCAAGATCGCCTTCCTCGGCGGCATCATCGCCTGCGTCATCGGGCTGAAGTTCGTGAAATCGGCTCCCGCGCAGGCCGCATCGGGCCGCGACGATTAGGCGTCGACGGTCCGGCAGCGCCCGTTAGGGTGCGAAGACACCGGCGTGACGCGCACGGCGGTGCGCTGACACGGAGGTGACCGATGAGTGCAGAGCTCGTCCTGTGTTCGATCGACGGCGCGATCGCCACGCTGACGCTGAACCGGCCCGAGAAGCTCAACGCCCTCACCGCCGACACCTTCGAACGCTTGCGCACCCACCTGGAAGCGCTGGCCGGTGACGACGCCGTGCGCGTCGTGGTGCTCACCGGAGCGGGCCGATCCTTCTGCGCCGGACACGATCTGGCCGCACTCGCCGAGGGCGACGCGCTCGCGCACCGGTTCCGCGAGGCCGAGACCATCGGACTGCTCGAGGACTTGCCGAAGCCCACCATCGCCAAGATCCACGGGCACTGTTTCACCGGCGGCCTGGAACTGGCCCTCGGCTGCGACCTGCTGGTGGCCGGGGAATCCGCCCAACTCGGAGACACCCACAGCCAGTGGGGGCTGGTCCCGCTGTGGGGCATGTCGGTGCGGCTGCCCGAACGGGTCGGCATGTCAAGGGCCAAGGAACTCAGCTTCACCGCCCGCAGGATGCCCGCCGCCGAAGCCGCGGGCATCGGGCTGGTCGACCACTGTGTGCCCGACGCCGAACTCGACAGGTACGTTGCCGACCTCGCCGACCGCATCGCCGCCAACTCGCCCGGCTCGCACCGCATCTACAAGGCGCTCTACGCCAACGCCCGGTCGATGGACCGGACCGCCGCGATGCGCGCCGAGACCGAGATGACCTTCGGCTTCCCCGACGACGCCGCCGCGCGACTCGCCGGAGGAACCCGCGGCTGACCGTCCGACCCGGCACACTGTCGATATGGCAGCGCTGACGACCCGACGCACCTACGCCAAGCAGGTCGCCGTGTGCGGGCCCACCGCATGCACCCGCGCCGACGCCGCGAACGCCACCGAGGTCGGACGACTGCTCGCCGCCGCGGGCGTCACCGTGCTGTGCGGCGGCGGCTTCGGCGTGATGGCCGCCGTCGCCGAAGGCGCGTCGCGGGCGGGCGGGCTGGTGATCGGAGTGCGGCCCGACATCGACCGCGACGCGGCCTGCCAGGGACTCTCCGCCGTGCTGTTCACGAACATGGGCGAGGCGCGCAACGCGATCCTGGTGCGCTCCGCCGACGCCGTCATCGTCATCGGCGGGTCCTGGGGGACGCTGTCCGAACTGGCGCTGGCACGGCACCGCGGCGATATCCCGGTCGTCTCGCTCGGCGGTTGGCAGATCCTCGACGCCGCGGGTGAGCCGTTGCAGGCCACGCTCACCGCCGCCGATCCCGCCGAGGCGGTGCGGCTCGCGATCGGGTCGCGGCGGGGGTGAGCGCAGTTCGGTGGTTCTGGACGTGACCTTCATTCACCCGACCTACGTACCGACCGAGGGTGACCTTCAGCACGGTGGGCCGATGAATGGTGACCTTCGGTCAGGGTTGCTTGGCCGACTTTTGTGGACGGGGACTAGTAGGCGCCGAGACCGAAGTCGCTGGGGTGCGGACTCGGTCGGCGATGCCGGGCGCTGGGTTCAGCGGGCGGAGGCGCGGGAGAGGTTCCAGCTCTGCCAGGTGTCCTCGGGCAGGTCGTCCCGGATCGGTTCGAGGATCTCGGCGCGCAACGGTTCCGGAAGTCGGTCCAGCGCGGGGACGACGTCGGGCGAGAGGGTGCTCAGATAGTCCGTGTCGAGCGTCTTCCCGTTCGTCCAGCGGTCGATGTTGCGGTCGGCGACCAGGCGCTCCGGGTTCAGGATCGCGAGCACCAGCAGCGTCGCGAACGCCGTGCCGAGCGCGGCGCGCGGCAGCCAGGCACGGCGCAACCGGAGCACCGCCACGAGCACGAGCACGTACATCAGACCGAGCCACAGCTCGAACGCCTCCACCAGCACGCGCAGCACCGTGAAACCGTAGGCCTGCTGATAGGTCCACATCCGACCAAGCGCGGAGGCGACCAGCACCAGCGACAGCGCGGTCACCGAGCCGAGCAGCGCGCGCAGCCACGTCCGGTCGCGCGCCGAATCCTGGTCGGCGAACCGCAGCACGGCGAGGATCACCGCCAGCGCCAGCATGGTGACGATGGACAGCTGCCAGAACCCGCTGCGCGCGTACTGCGCGTAGGTGAGGCCTGCGGTCTTCTGCACGTAGTCGTCGCCACCGAACAGCGCCGCGAACTGAGCCGCGACGAACGCGGCGAACAGCGCCGTCAACGCGCCCACCGGCAACGCCCACTCCCACCGGCTCACCGTGCGACCCGAAACCTTCTCGCGCGGCATCGAATCCGCCGACATCGGCGGACCGGCCAGCAGGTACATCGCGCCGAAGCAGCCCAGCGCCACCAGGCCGGACACCAGCGTCCACCGCAACAGCGACGCCGGCTCGACGGTCGGCACCAGCCGGTTCAGCATCGAACCGAAGGTGGCGTCGGCGCTGCCGAGCAGCGGGGCGAAGACCGCGAGCAGCGCGACGGTCGCGCCCACCGACAGTCCGGCCCGCCAGGTGCGCACCGTCCGCGCGTCACGCGCCCGGCGCGAACCCTCGGACACCCACAGCACCGCCGCGGTCGCCTCCAGCGGCACGGCGATCGCGTCGTACCAGATGCCGTGCACCGAGCGGCGCGGAACCACGGCCAGCGAACCAGCGAAGACCGCCGCCAGGAGGCACAGCACGAACAACCACCCCGCCGCCCGCACCGCGCCCACCGCCAGCAGCGCCAACGCGAGCGCGGTCCACCACAGCCGCGCCGGATTGCGCCGCAGTAGCGCGCGAATCGAGCGATCGGTGGACTCGCCCTGCTCGACCGCCCCGCGCGCCCGTCGATCGACGACGAACACCGCGCCCGCGGCGACCAGCGCGGCGAGCACCCAGCCGATGCCGGGGCGATCCCACGGAATCAGCACCGCCGCCGAGACTCCGGCGATCGCGGCGGCGGGAACTACCGCGGGCGGATAGCTGACCCTGCGCCACTTGGGGATCGGCGGGGCACCCGGTGGACCGGATCGATCGGCTACCGGAGTCATCGGCGGGAGTGCGCCTGTGGTCGAATTCGGCTGGCTGTCGGATTCTTTCGCGGTGGTGTCCGCGGTCTTCACGAGCTTCGTCGCGGAGTCGGCGGCAGATGCGTGCTGTTCGGTGGCCTTGTCGGCGGAGGTCGGCGTCTTGCCGGAAGCGAGAGCGTCCGACGATGTCGCCGTTCGAGTGGCGGCCGGAGCATCCGACGTGGCCGTCTCGCCATCCGCAGGAGCATCGGGCGATGTCGTCGTCTCGACATCGTCTGCCGGAGCATCCGAGGAATCGGCGGCGGACCCCGTGCGCGCAGTTCGCTTGCCTGCACCGGACGAGACCGTGCCGGACTCCGGGGACTTCGCGGATTCGTCGGCACCCGGCGATTCGGAACTCCGTTTCGCGGCGGCCTCATTCGATGACGAACCTGCCGTCGCGGCGCCCACTGCCTTGCCGCTTCCGTCGACGGACGCGACGGCCGCCGTGTCGGTGTCGAGAGCGGCGGTCGTCCGGTCGGCTCCACCATCGGAGGCTTCCCGAGTTCCGGCAGCCGCCTGGCTCGCCGCCGTCTCGAGTGCGGTCGACCGCGCGGAACCGGCGGTGGCGCTTTCCGTGGCTGCGGCAGCCGCGTCCGGCGGTTCGGACATCGAATCGTTCCGTCCGGTCGGTTCTTTACTCATGATCCCCTCCGATTTCGGGTGTGCGTGGTCGCCCCGGGACCCCGTGGTGGGTCCGGGTTGCGGTGTGTGGGTTGTCGATCGGGTCCGGCCCGTCAGGGGGCGGGCAGGACCACGCGGATGCGGGAGCCGGGGTCGGCCACGGCGATGGTGCCGCCGTGCAGGTCGACCAGCCAGCGAGAAATGGCGAGGCCGAGTCCGGTGCCGCCGCCGTTGGTGCGTCCGCCGCGGGTGAAGCGATCGAAGACGGTCGCGCGTTCGGCGGCGGGAATGCCTGGACCCTCGTCCTGGACGTCGATGACGAGCTCGCCGTGCTGGGCGCGGGCGGTGATCCGCACCTCGCCGCCGGCCGGGCCGTGCCGCGCGGCGTTGTCGAGCAAATTGATCAGCACTTGGTGCAGGCGTGCACGGTCGGCGTCGACGCACGCGGTGTCGGGCCGGACGTCGGTGCTGAATCGCACGCCGCGGCCCAGCGCCGCCGCCATCACCTCGGCCTCGGCGACCACCTCGGCGAGCAACGGCGCGACCGGCACGTTCTCGCGATCCAGCGCCAAGGCGCCCGCCTCGATGCTTGACAGGTCGAGCAGTTCGGAGACCAGCAGCCCGAGCCGTTCGGTCTGGGCCAGCGCGGTGCGCAGCGTGCTCGGATCGGGTTCGGAGACACCGTCGACCAGGTTCTCCAGCACGGCGTGCAGCGCGGTGATCGGAGTGCGCAGTTCGTGCGAGACGTTGGCGATGAGGTCGCGCCGCTGCCGGTCGGCGGCGGCGAGGTCGGCAGCCATCCGGTTGAACGCCTCGGCGAGCTGACCCACCTCGTCGCGCGAACTCGCCCGCACCCGGCGGGTGTAGTCGCCCTGGGCCATGCGCTGGGCGGCCGCGGTCATGTCCCGCAACGGCCTGGTGATGCCGTGCGCCAGAATCTGGGAGGTGATCAGGGCGATCAGCACGGCGGTCAGCGTGGTTCGCGGTGGTAGCCAGCCGATCTGGAAACGGAAGAACCCGAACGCGAGACCACCCGAGACCACCATCAGGATCGCCAGCTTGAGTTTCACCGACCGCACCGGATCCAACGGCCGGGGCAGCGCCTCGGCGACCGCGTCGGCGAGCACGCGGCATCGGCGCGTGAGCTCGGAGCCAGAGGATGTGGCGTCCTTGGTGCGCGCGTCGGTGGTCATCGCGCCTCCAACGCGTAGCCCACGCCGTGCACGGTGCGAATCAGATCCGCGCCGAGCTTGCGCCGCAACGCCTTCACGTGACTGTCGACCGCACGGGTGCCCGCGGCGTCGGCCCAATCCCAGACCTCCTCGAGCAGACGCTCCCTGGCCAGCACCACCCGCGGCCGCCGTGCCAGCCGGGCGAGCAGCTCGAATTCCAGCGGCGTCAGTTTGGCTTCGGTGTCGCCGCGCCAGACCCGATGCTGCTCCAGATCGATGCGCAGATCGCCGACGATGATCGCGGCGCCCTCCCGGTCGGCGGCACGCTCGACCCGGCGCAGCAGCGCGTGCACCCGGGCCGCGAGCACGCGCAGCGAGAACGGCTTGGTCAGGTAGTCGTCCGCGCCGACGCCGAGCCCGACGAGCTGATCGGTCTCGTCGGTGCGGGCGGTGAGCATGAGTACCGGCACCCCGCGCCCGGCCTGGATGCGCCTGCACACCTCGAGTCCGTCGAAACCGGGCAGCATCACGTCCAGCACCACCAGGTCCGGCTCGTTCGCCTCGACGGCGGCCACCGCGCCGGGCCCGTCGTGCGCAAGCTCGACGGCGAACCCCTCCGCCCGCAACCGCGCGGCAACGGATTCGGCGATGGTGACCTCGTCGTCGACCACCAGAATCCGCCGCGCCGCCTGCCCGTTGGCCGCCCCGCCGCGCTCCCCATTCCGAAGCTCCATGCACGGAACCCTAACCACCCGCTGTGGAGAGCAGCGTCGGCAATTGTGGAGATTCCGTGTGCACGGCGGTCGTCGTGTCGGCTAACTTCGCACCGGCCGCGCCTCGTGGACGATGCCCTCGTGTTCCGCGCCGCGACGGAAACGCAGCAGCCGCAAGGCATTCGCCACCACGAGCAAGGTGGAGCCCTCGTGGACGAACACCGCGGGGCCGATGGGCAGGCCGATCAGTGTGGCGGGCACCAGGATCGCGACGATCAGCAGCGCGAAGGTCAGGTTCTGCCGGATGATCCGGGCGGTGCGCCTGCTCAGCGCCACGGCGAAGGGGAGGCGGCCGATGTCGTCGACCATCAACGCGACATCGGCGGTCTCCAGCGCGACCGCGGACCCACCCGCGCCCATGGCGATGCCGACCGAGGAGTTCACCATCGCGGGCGCGTCGTTGACGCCATCGCCGACCATCGCGGTGCCGTCGCGACCGCCGAGCCGCCCGATCATGATGACCTTGTCCTCCGGCAGCAGCCCGCCGTGCGCGGCGTCCAAGCCCATGTCGGCGGCCACGGCGTCGGCGACGCGCTGATGGTCGCCGGAGATCAGCACCACGTCCTCGATGCCGAGCGCGCGCAGCCGCGCGATGACGGGCGCGGCCTCGGCGCGCGGGGTGTCCATCACGCCAACGACACCGAGGTAGGCGCCCGCGTGCCGGACGATCATCGTGGTGCGTCCGCGCGCGTGCACGTCGTCGACGATGTCCGCGATCGAGGCGGGAACGCCGTCGGTCTCCAGCTCGCCGAACATGGTGAGGTTGCCGACCTCGGTGGGATGTCCGTCCACCAATGCGGTGATGCCGCGCCCGGTCACCGAGTTCACATCGGTCGCATGACGAGCCGACCCTTCCGGCACAAGCGGTGCGAGGTCGCGGGTGATGGCGGTGGCCAGGGGGTGGTCGCTGTAGGACTCGACCGCGTGCAGCGTCGCGATCAGCTCCGCGCGCGATTCCGGACGGACCGCGACGATGTCGGTGACGCGGGGCAGGCCCCAGGTGAGCGTGCCGGTCTTGTCGAAGGCGATGGAACGAACCCGGCCCAGCGTCTCCAGCGGCCCGCCGCCCTTGGCGAGCACACCCGCCTGCGCGGCTCGCGCCACACCCGCGAGCACGGCGCTCGGCGTCGCGATCGCCAGCGCGCACGGGCTGGCCGCGACGAGCACGACCATCGCGCGGTAGAAGCTGTCGGCGAACGGTTCGGCGAGCGCGACCACGCCGAAGGCGAGCACACCGACGACCGCCGCCAGCACGGCGGGCACGTAGAACAGCTGGAAGCGGTCGATGAACCGCTGGGTGGGCGATTTGTGCGTGTCGGCCTCGCGGACCATGGTGATGACGCGCGCCAGCATGCTGTCCGCGGCGCGGCTGGTCACCAGGACATCCATCGCGCCCGCGCCGTTCACCGTGCCCGCGAACACCCGGTGCGCTTCCGGCACCGGCGTGCGGTCCACGGTCGCCCCGGTCAGGGCGCTCTTCTCCACCGGGATGCTCTCACCGGTCACCGAGGATTCGTCGACGCTGCTCGCTCCGTCGACCACGATGCCGTCGGCCGCAAGCCGCGAATTGGGCAGCACCACGACGACATCGCCGATCGCGAGGTCCTCGACATCGACCTCACGCACCGAGCCGTCGTCGCCGCGAACCAGCGCGGTGCCCGGCGCGAGTTCCGCGAGCGCCTCGATGGAGCGCTTGGCGCGGCCCATCGCGTACTCCTCGAGCGCGTGCCCGAGGCTGAACAGGAACAGCAGCACCGACCCCTCGGCCCACTTGCCGACCGCGGCCGCGCCGAGAGCCGCGACCAGCATCAGGAAGTCGACCTCGAATCGGCCGCGCCGTACCGTCGCGACGGCCGCGCGGACCGTGAAGAAGCCGCCGAAGAAGTAGGTCGCGGCGAACAGCGCGATCACCACCCACGGCGGCGCGGAGAACAGATACTCCGCCGCCATGCCCGCGGCATAGGTGACACCGGCGGCGAGGGCGAAGATCAGCTCGCCGCGCTCGCCCAGAATCGAGTGGCCGTGTTCATGTGCGTTCGCTGTCGACTTCACACCAGGGATCATATGCATACATCACTATGTTTGCATAGCATCAGCGTGGCCTCGGCGCACCCCGAGCGAGCCGTCGAGGTGTTCGACGCTCACGGCCGAATGGCCATCGAACGCGCGCCGAGGCCACGCGACCACGTCGTCACCGAACCGTGTCTCCGCCGCGACGAACGCCCGCGTCGAGTCTCGGCCTCGCCACACCCGCGCCGGATAACTTCGAGACGCGATGGCAACGCCACAGCGGACGCCAAACCTGTTGGTAGACCGACATTTACCGTGCTCCGCGCACTACGGAACAGCCCGCCCGACCCGACCGGCAAACTTCTCGCACCGCCACGGCGACCGCACCGAACACCACCGCGACGACGGGATTGCATCTCGGCATCGCTCTCGGCAACCGCGCCAACCCCCGCCTCCGCGCGCGTAGCGTGGCTGGGCGGTTGAAAGTTTGCCGACACGATGCCGACAGCGGTCCCACGGAGGCGGTATGACCACTCACTCCCCCTACGCTGCCGCGGACGACCTGCGGCCCCAGTTCGCTGGGTCGGTGCTGACACCCGAGGACCCCGGCTACGACGCGGCGCGGGCGATCTTCAACGCGATGGTCGACCGCAGGCCCGCGGTGATCGCCCAGTGCACCGGCGCCGAGGACGTGCGCGCGGCACTGGCCTTCGCCGACCGCAGGGGTCTCGAGGTGGCCGTGCGCGGCGGCGGCCACAGCGTCGCGGGCGCGAGCCTCACCGAAGGCGGACTGGTCGTCGACCTGCGCCGTATGCGCTCGGTCACCGTCGACGCCCAAGCGCGCACCGCCGTCGTCGAGGGCGGCGCCACCTGGGCGGATTTCGATCGCGCCTGCCAGCCGCACGGCCTCGGCACCACCGGAGGGCGGGTGTCCAGCACCGGCGTGGCGGGGCTGACCCTCGGCGGCGGCTCCGGATGGTTCGAGCGCAAATTCGGATTGGCTTGCGACAGCCTGCTTTCGGTCGACCTCGTCACCGCCGACGGAGTCGAGATCCGAGCCTCGGAGGACGAGCATCCCGACCTGTTCTGGGCGCTGCACGGCGGCGGCGGGAACTTCGGGGTGGCCACCCGGCTGACCTTCCGGCTGCATCCGCTGCCGGTCACCACGCTCGCGCTGCTGCTGTGGGAGGCCGGGCGCGGACTCGAGGTCGCCACCGCCTACCGCGACCTCGTCGAGGGTGGTGTCACCGACGATCTCGGCGGAGCCGTCGCGTATCTGACCGGACCGCCCGAGGACTTCGTTCCCGCCGAACTCCACGGCAAGCGGGTGGCGGTCTGCATCGCCGTCTACGCGGGCACCGCGGCCGAGCTGCGCGACGTGCTCGCGCCGATGTTCGCGCTGGCCCCGGACGGCGTGCTGCTCACCGAGATGCCCTACTGCGACATCCAGTGCGCGCTCGACGATCCGCCGGGTGTGCGCAACTACTGGTCCGGCGAACACCTCGCGGGCCTGCCGGACGAAGCGGTGCGACGGTTCGCCGAACAGGGCATGACCATGCCCTGCCCCACGCCGTCGCAGAGCCTGCTCCTGCCGTGGGGCGGGGCCGTCGCGGCGGGCGCGCGGGACTGGCCGCAACCCCACCGCGACGCGGCGTGGGTGGTGCACCCGTTCGGACTGTGGGAAGACCCGGCCGACGACGCCTACGGCATCTCCTGGGTCAAGGACACCATCGCCGCGATGCGGCCCTACGGCATCGGAGCGGTGTACCTGAACTTCATCGGCAACGAGGGAACGGACCGGGTGATCGCGGGCTACGGCAAGGAGAACTACGCGAGACTGGCGGCGGTCAAGCTGGAATACGATCCGCGCAACGTCTTCCACCTGCATCACAACATCCATCCCGCGGCCGCCGCAGGGCCACGCTCATGAATCCCGCGACGGCGCGACGTCGCCGGCCCGCCACGACGGCCGGACCCGCTCTCGTGCGGGTGGTGTTGACCGCGATCGCCGCGCTGGTGATGGGCATGGTGTCGCCAGGCCACGCGTCCGCCGCCCCGGCGGTGCTCGGCGGCGGCTCGGGCATCGTGATCGGGCAGCGCGCGGCGTGCACGCTGACCACGATCGGCTACGACAACGCCGGGCGACTCGTCGGGCTGACAGCGGGCCACTGCACCATGCGCGGCATGCCCGTGCACGCCGAACACGCGCTGACGGCGGGTCCGGTCGGTGTCGTCGTCCATGTCGACGTGGTCGACGACTACGCCGTCATCGTGTTCGATCCCGAACGGGTCACACCGCTGCGCAGCGTGGGACCGCTGGCGATCGCCGGCGTTGGCGCACCGCCGCAGCCCGGCACGATCGTCTGCAAGAACGGACGCACTTCCGGTTACGGGTGCGGGGTGGTGTGGGACCAGAACGAGTCGTGGTTCCGCAACCAGGTCTGTTCGAAGCCGGGCGATTCCGGTGGACCGGTCACGGTCGGCGATCGCCTGGTCGGCATGAACGTCGGCCACGTGGGCGTCACGGCGTTCGGGGTGACGGTCTTCGATGTGGCCTGTCAGCATCCGCAGATCGCGGTGCACGATCCTGCGGTGGCCACCCAGATCGGCACAGTGTTCGCCGATATCGACCGGGTGGGCGGGCCCGGCGCCGGCTTCCGACCGTTCTGATCCGACACCGGCGGCCGCTCGATCGAATGGCTCGATCACCCCGGCGCTCGTAGGATGTTGCTGCGCCGGAGGTGCCCGGTGCGCGCGCGTCGCCGCCAACCCGCAGGAGCCGAACGTGGACACCGGATCCGTCCCCTCCTACCTCCGCTACGTCGCCATCGGCGACAGCCAGACCGAGGGCATCGGCGACCCCGACGGCGACGGCGGACACCGCGGCTGGGCAGACCGATTCGCAGCACTTCTCGGCGCGGGCACACCGGCCCTGCGCTACGCCAATCTCGCAATACGCGGCCGTCGCGCCGCCCAGATCCGCGCCGAACAGCTCGCCCCCGCCGTGGCGTTGCGGCCCGATCTGGTCACCGTGATGGCGGGCATGAACGACATCATCCGTCCGCGCCTCGACCGCGCCGCCCTGCTCGCCGACCTGCACGCCATGTTCGAAGCGCTCACCGCCACCGGCGCCCGGGTGATCACCTTCACCTATCCCGACATCGGCGGCATCGCGCCCTTCGTGCGACCGCTGTCGCCGCGGGTGCGCGAGCTCAACGCCGAAATGCGCCGCCTCGCAAGTTGTTACGGCCTCACCCTGGTCGATTTCGAAACCGTCGCCGCCACCACCCACCCGCTGGTGTGGTCGGCCGACCGCCTGCATCTGAGCCCGCTCGGCCACGACCTCGTCGCCCGCGCCGTCGCCGACGTCCTCACCCTTCCCGGCGCGGACGCGAGCTGGCGCGATCCGCTGCCACCGGTGCGGCACAGCGTGGCCGAGATCGTCGCGACCGAGCTCAGCTGGACGGCGCGGCACATGCTCCCGTGGGTCGCCCGCCGGGTGCGCGGCCGATCCTCCGGAACCGGCGTGCAGCCGAAACGACCCGAGTTACTGCCGGTGCTCGTCCGCCGCCCGGACGGCGCCAACGCCTGAGAAGAGCGCCACACTCCCTGCGGGGCGCGTGAATCCGCCTACGAGGGCCGTCTGGCCGGGAACTACGACCGGCGGTAGTATGGCCCGGTGCGTAAACCGGCGGAGGGAGCGGCGCGACTGCGCGGTGCTTTCGTCGGATCGGCGTCGGGAGCGGTCGGTATCGCCGCGCACGCGCTCGGCGGTGGTGTCGTCTCGCCGGAACGGCCTTCGCTCGCCCTGCTGATCGGGGCATGCGCGGCCGTTGGCGTGCTCGTCGGCTCGCAACGGCGGCGCGCCGGGTTCGTCGAACTCATGGGGTTGCTGGCGATCGGCCAAGCCGTCGGGCATACCGCGCTCACCATGTCTCCGGGCCACCACCATGGATCGCACGCGACCGCGGTGATGCTGGCGGCCCACCTCGCGGCGATTCCGGTTGGGGCGTTGCTGATTCGCAGCGCCGAGGCGGCGCTGGCGAAGGCGGCGTCCAGTGTGCGGGATGTCGTGCGCGTGCTGGGGCCCGTGCCCGCACCCGCGTCGGCGCCGATCATCCGGATCGCACCACGCGCTGCCGCCTGCCCTCGAAGGCTGCTGCTCAGTTCCGGCATCGGGACGCGGGGACCACCGGCTTTCCGGTAGCGACCCATACCGCCACCAAGAGTCACCGGTTTGCCGCGTCCGCCGAGATGTTCGGCCGGGTGATTCGCTGTCGTGCCTGCCGAATATCGGACATCGCGTCACCGCGGACTTTCCGAGAGACGACGGTGGATCTCGTACGCGCGAAACGCTATTCGTGCGATCGCGGTCGTTTCGGCCTGCGAGCACTGCGCTGCGCCTCGGCGCACATGCTGTTCGCACTTCGTCTGTAATCCTCTGCGCGGCAACGCGAAGCCTCAGCGGGACACAGACGGCACCGTTCCGCGTGTGAACGCGCCCCCGGATCGTGGCGGTCCCCCATACATATCCCGAAATCCGAACGGAGCTTCTCCATGTTCCCCATCACCCGACCTTCCCGCGTCATACGCGGAGCCGTCGCACTCGCCGCCGCGCCGGTGCTGCTTGTCGCCTGCTCGTCCAACGACAGCACCCCCGCCTCGGCGCGCGCCGCCGACGCGATCACCATCCAGGACCAGTGGATCAAGGCCGCCGACAGCGGTATGTCCGCCGCGTTCGGCGAGCTGACCAACACCGGCGACAAGGCGCTCACCGTCGTGTCCGCGACCAGTCCCGCCTCCGAACGCGTCGAGCTGCACGAGGTGGTGGCCGATGCCAGTGGCACCAAGACGATGCGCCCGAAGAAGGGCGGTTTCGTCGTTCCCGCGGGCGGCTCCCTCGCACTCGCACCGGGCGCCGACCACATCATGTTCATGGGATTGAACGGTCCGCTGCGCACCGGTTCCGAAACACCGGTCACGTTGTCCTTCGACGACGGTTCGACCATGACCTTCACCGCCCAGGTGCGTGACTTCCCCGGCAACCAGGAGAACTACGTGCCCGACGGCGACCATCACGCGGGCGCGCCCGCCCCGACCCCCGCACCCGGTGCCTGAGCCGAGCAGACCCCGGGGCTTCACCCGCAGGCGCCTCCTCGGTGGAGGCGCCGCCGCGGCGGGCGCCGTCGGGCTCGGGGCGGGGGCGCTCGCACTCACCGGCCGCGACACCGGCGCGCACACCGCACCGGCGATCGAACCGTTCTACGGCCCGCACCAGGCCGGAATCGCGACCGCGCCGCAAACGCACGCCGCGTTCGTCGGATTCGATCTGCGCCCCGGGCTGGACCGCGACGACATCGCGGGCATCCTGAAGATCTGGACCGGCGACGCCGCCCGCCTCACCCGGGGCGCCGCGGCGCTGGCCGACACCGAACCCGAGCTGGCGGCCCGCCCGGCGCGGCTCACGGTGACGGCCGGATTGGGGCCCGCGGTGTTCACCGCCGCGGGTCTCGAGCACCGCAAACCGGCCTGGCTGCGGCCGCTGCCGCCGTTCGTGATCGACCGGCTGGAACCGGCTTGGAGCGACGGGGATCTGCTGTTGCAGGTCTGTGCCGACGAGGCCACCACCGTCGCGCACGCGGTGCGGGTGTTGTGCCGCAGCGTGACCTCGCTGCTCACCGTGCGCTGGGTGCAACGCGGGTTCCGCGACGCGGCGCCCGGCCAGACACCGCGCAACCTGATGGGCCAGGTCGACGGCACGGTCAACATCCCCGCCGGGACACCCGACTTCGACCGGCTGGTCTGGGACGACGGCGCCGCCCAGCCTTGGCTCGCCGGCGGCACCTCGCTGGTGCTGCGCCGGATCGCCATGACGCTGGACACCTGGGACGAAATCGACCCGGAGGGAAGGGAACTCACCGTCGGGCGCAGAATCGGCAACGGCGCGCCGCTCACCGGAAGCCACGAGTTCGACGAACCGGATTTCGCGGCCGTCGACGCGCACGGCATTCCGGTGATCCCGCCGTCGGCGCACATCGCTCGCGCCCGCCACACCCACGACGGCGAACGGTTCCTGCGCCGCGGCTACAACTACGACGACGCACCCGCGCCCGGCCAGACCTCCAACTCGGGGCTGCTGTTCGCCGCGTACCAGCGCGACGTCGACGCCCAGTACCTGCCGGTGCAGCAGCGGCTGGCGGATTTCGACGCGCTGAACATCTGGACGACGCCGATCGGATCGTCGGTGTTCGTGATCCCGCCCGGCGTGCCGGAACCCGGCGGCTATCTCGGGCAGACCCTGTTCGAGTCGTGAGACGGTCCGGGGCCACCGCGGCCCCGGACCTTCGCCGGCCCGCTCAGCTCCAGAGCACGGCCACGAAGACGTTCACGATGCCCAGACCACCGGCCGCGTGCGTCATCCACGGCACATCCTTGCCCCGCTTGGCATCGGCGCGGGCCACCTCGGCGAACCCGGCGACCAACACGGAGATGACCAGCTTGACGCCGATCTTCACCATGTCGAGGTCTTTGTCCAGCGAACCGATCGACTCGGCCATCCCGACCAGCACGATCCCGGTAACGATCTGCGCCCGCGCACCCCACACCATCACTTCGTTCACCTTGGGCTGTCCGGCCGCGTACCCGCCGATCACCGCGGCCATACCGAGCAGGTGCGTGACGACCACAACGTTGTAGACCAGTTCCATAGCGCCACACGCTAGTTCATCCGCGCGGCGTCTACTACGCAGTGTCGTGAATTGGGTCCGTGTCGCCGGCCTCCTACCCCGCAACCCGCGCCGCCATACCCCAGCATCCCGTCACGGCATACGTCAGCCTGCGGCACAGCGCGCAGACCTCAGGCGACTGACCGTGGAAATCCGGCGCGTGCACGCCGAGAACTTCGGCGTGCGCACCTTCTTCCGATCCGCCGTGGACAGGTCGGGGCCTTGTTACGGCGCGTTGATGGCTTCCCAGGCAAGATGAGCGATTTCGGGATGGCTGATATCGCTGTGCGCACCTGACGGGCCCCGGCCGGACTTGATTACGGCCGTGGCGTCGATATTGAAAACTTTGTCTGGGGTGAATTCATAGTCCGTCGAAAGAGGACCGATCGGGATGTCCTCGGCAGCAAAACCCGTTCCCTGTGCGCCAAACGTCCCGATGCCTCCATATTTCGGTAGGGCTCCCGGTGCGAACTCGATGTCTCGGGTTGCCGATGCACCGAGGGGATAGAAGAAGCGGACCGCTCGATCGTGGATAGACCGTGTGGTGATTACTGGTCCCGCGACAAGATTGTCCGCTAGCAACCGATGGAAGTAGCCGGATCGATTCCGCACAGCTGGGATTGTCGAGCTGTACGACCACAGCGACATTGCACCCTGCACAAGCAGGACCGAGTGGACCGGTCTGCGAGACTTGGTTCCGGGCTTTCCCGCAACGCATGCCGAGACGACGATGCATCCGAAGCTGTGACCGGCGAGGTGGATTCGCACCGCACCGTCTTCCGGTACCGCCTCTTGCAAGAGACGTAGCAAGCTATTCGCACCACCTTCACCGAACCGCAGCGCCCTGCGCTTCATCGACCAGAAGGTGAGCATGCGTAAGGGGGCCAGTACGCCACCCAAGCCGATTCCGCCGAAGTCTGCTGACTCCTCCTCGGTCAACGCTGCCTGGTACGCCGCCTCCGCGTCGAAGACTTCTCGATCATCGCCTGGTGCGGCTCCTTCCCCACTGTTGCCGAGCCCAATTCGACTGTCGATCCGGGCATACGCGTCGACAACATCGGGCGGCAGATGATCGGGCGTGATATCGCTGTTGGCCGATTCCAGGATGATCCGGACGGCGGCTACCGTATCTGCTCCACCACCCAGGGCGTTCGCGAAGTCGTCTACAGCCCGGTCGAAGGAGCTATCGGCGCCAGCGCCGATAGCGAACGAACTCGGGTGGCCGTCGAGGTTCTCGTCGCCCCATGCCAGGCTCGGCCAGTGTAATCCGACGATCAGCGGGTTGAAGCCGGGTCTGTGCAGTCGGACGTTGTTCCGGTCGGCTGTACAACTCAGCATCGCATTGATCCATCGGTCGTACTGATCGATGGCGGATGGAATGTCACCCTTCCAGCCGTGGCTGACCAGGATCACGTCGGTTATCGCCTCACTCCGAAGCCGGTCCGCCACAGCTTCGCTCGTGTTCACTCCGCCCTCGGGCCGTTCCACTCCTTCGGCGTCGTAACAGAGCAGTTGGTAGGTGACATCACTGTTGGGTACGGTCCGGGTCGGCATTGTGCACTTCCTTTGTCCTACTCGCCGACCGCGCTCGGTGCACGAACGGCGGGGTCACCGATTACGACGTAGCTGCGGGCGTCGTTGTTCGAGGTCCAGAGCCGGACGAGGTCCGAGTCGAGGAACCGCTCGCCGTAATGGCTTTCCCGGTACCATCGATCGCTCAGCTCCGTGGAAAGATCTGCGTACCGTTGGTTGAAGACTTCCACCGTGTGACCCACTCGCCAACCGGCGATGAGGGCTTGCAGGCAACTGGCGAACGGCTCGCATTGTTCGCCGACTTCGGGCGAGGCGAAAGAGCAACTCCAGGCGCGTTCGACATGACCGACGAACGCCAGCGTCGACATTGTCGGCGCGGCCAGTAGATGTACGGGCAGCTTTGCGACGAAAGGCGTTGTTTCATCGGGGGATCCACCCAACGCGAGGTGAGGAAAGTCGTCGCGATGCGGCGTCCCCGCGCCGAAACACGCGAAGGAGAACACGATCTCCGGACGCACACCAGCGGGGACATCGGCTGCGGCAAAGTAGAACCCCTCGCTGATCGGCTTGTTCCCCCAGCTCAGCGGTCCCGGCCAATCCTGGCACAGCAGTGCGCCCTGAGCGTCACGTCGGCGTACATCGGTACTGGGAAAACACATTCCATGACTGGCCGTGAAGAGGACGCTTGGCCCATTCGTGTCGGAGAAGAGTTCAGTGAGGCAGTCTTTGGTGGCATCATCGCCGATCGAGACGTCGACCTGCCAGTCGACAGATCCGGAGAGGTCGGCCTCGAGCGGCGCAACCAACTGCTCGGCGCTGAGTTTGGTTGCGCGGTCTCCCTTGTTCCGTGGGCCGAAGAGCGTGATCTTCTTGGTTTTCGGCCGTTCGCCACATTCGGCGGCTACAACGGATCGTGCGTATCCCGAATACTGCTCGATCGTGTCGAAGCTGATGCGGCCAACCGCGTACTGCACGTCGAGTTGATACTGGAATTGATAGGGCAACGCCGTAGGGTCTCCCACGATCAGCAGATAGTATGGAACTTTTTCCGGATTGGCGGGCCCGGGGCCCATCTTGTGCCGGGCGAGCCATCGCTGTTTGGTCTCGAGCGGGCGTGGCGCACTCTCGCCTCGATACTCGCGATACCGATCGCCTGCTTGCTCGCGCCGGAGCTCGAGCAAGGGAGATAGCGCCTCGACAGCTTCTGCCGATGTTCCATCGGCGAAAATCACACCCCACCCCGATTGCTCGAGGTTCTCGAGATCCACACCGAACACCGCGCCGAAATGATCCTCGGCACCCTGGGAACGGAGCTTGATGTCGTTCTCATCCTCGAGACGTTCCGGTTCGCCGCGAATCACTTTTGCGAGCGCGTCGACATTCTGCGGCGCCGGCAGGTATGCGCCCGTCGATCCGTCTATTCCATTGAATGTGAATTCGGGAGTATTCATGGTGTCACCAGTAGGTAGATAATCAAGACCAGCTCGATCAAGGTGAGGATGAGCAAAACGATGATCAGAAAGGCGAGACGAGTGCGTAGGATTGCCTGGCCATTGCGTTGTCGAGATCGTTCGATGAACTCACGTTCGAGGTCACCAACGTCGTTGCGCTGCCGAATCAGCCAGTATTTCGCTTCCGCCAACTCCTCTCGCGAGAGCAGGTCGGAGTCGTCGCGGCCGCCATGTGACCAGACGGACGCACGGTACTCGATCGGGTGCAGGTTGTTCCGCCGCCATTTCCTGTTGCTGCGAATCACGGGCGCGACCAGGCGATCATGGGTTAGCTCGTACCAAACGACACCGGCTCGGCGATCACTTCGAATCAAATAACGATCCTCCAGCGCCGCGAGCACGGTCGAGGCGTCGACACCGCCTGTTTTCGGCCCACGTCGGCTTTGGCTGCGCCATTCCTTTTCGGTGATCAGTTCGCTGTCGAACCAGTCACGCAGCGCGCGCTCGTCGGTATCGGTCTCGGCGACCACGTCGCTGATCGCGTCGGAATAGAACCCGGCCAACGTGGTGTCGATATCGGCGTAATTCTTGACGTCCGCCGCCGTGATGGTGCCAACCGAACCCGAACGATCATGGCGCAATGTGCGCCACAGTCGATGGCATGCGACCTGCAACTGCACCGGCTCGACGTGCGGTCCGACGCGTTCCTTGGAGAAGCCGCCTGGGCACTCAACGCGCACCCGGGCGAGGTCGGCGAACATCCGCTCGGCACCCTCGTCGGTGAAGTCGCCGTCATAATCTTCGGCGGGCTTCTGGATGGCCCTCAGTGCGGCGTCATGTTGCAGGAAGTCGAGCCGATATCTCGTCCGTAGTCGGCCGGGAATGTGGCGCAAGAACGGCTCGAGCCCGCCGATGAAGTCCTCTCGCATCGAGAACAGCGCCCACCGACCTGCGTTCTCGAGGGCAGCGCCCAACTGTTCGAAGAATTCCTCCTGCCCACGCCTATCCGTCGGATCGAGGTTGAGGATCTCCTCGAACTGGTCGAATATCAAGACTCGCTCGGCATCCGGCGCCTGTTCTGAGTCCAGCCGCTCGAGGACGCCGGTAAGCGTCGCATGCTCGATGCCTTGGTAATCGTCGAGACGATCCTCACCGACCAATGCGAGTGCGACGCTGTAGACCCAGCGATTGGCTACCGGTTTCGGTGTAAACGCATTTACCCGGAGAGTGTGAGAGACGCTGAGGCTTTCGCGGGCCAGTTCCGGTAGCAACCCAGCCTGGATCAGCGAAGTTTTTCCGGCACCGGATGGCGAGTGCAGCAGGACTATTCGCTCCGCTATCAGCAGGTCGGTAAGCTCTCGACGTTCCCTCTCTCGACCGTACAGGGCCTCATTGGCCGTGAAGGCTCGCGGTCCGACATAGGGGTTCTTCCAGTGGCTCTTTGCAGACACGACGTTGGTCATTCTTCATCCTTCAATCGAGCCTGTAGCTTGCGCAGGAATTCGCTCGTTTCACCCCAGAAGATGCGAACTGTCGCAAGATCAAGATAGGATTCGAGGTACTCCTGAGCCGCGTCCGATTCCATGAGCTGACTGTCAGGCCTGAGCTGGACACCGACGTGCTGCCGCTTTTTCAACTGGTCGCGTCCGCCGAAGCTCTGCACGCCCTGGAACAGCACGCGGAAATCCCAGTCGTCGAGCTCGTAACCGAGAAATAACAAGGATCGTCGAGTGAGAGCCGTTCCGATGATCGGCGTCTCATTCCGTCGCTCGATCCAGCTCTTTATCCAAGCGAAGTAATCGTCCTCCGACAGCACCAGCGTGTCGGGATGCTCCAGTCGACCGAACATGTGGTAGACGAGCGGCCTCTCGACCCTTGGCTCTTCTTCGAGCGCTTGGGCCGCGTCAACGGTTTGGGCGGTCCAATCGAAGGATCGAACGACCGGTTGCTTGCCCGCCTCCGTCAGCGCGGCTGCAAGCAAGCCTGTCCAGTTCGTCGTGACGAAGATCGGCGCTGGTAACTCCGCAATAATGCGGAATGGGTCGTGTTCGTCTTGCGCGCGCTGTAACCGCCCGACCTCGAGCACTGCCGGTTCAGGATCTTGTCCCTGTAACAATTCGCTCGGAAGGGTCTTCGCGTAGCGCTCACGCAGCTCCGCCATCACATACTTGCGGAGCTCGATCTCTGGATGGCGCTGGGCGACCCGCACGGTCAGGTACTGCGCTACCTTGGACAGATCCGTCCGGTTGTGTCGACTTATCGGTGCCTGCCACCGCTCGACCCACCGTTGAGCGATCCCTGACCGCGAACCCAGAATGCGGTCGGCCACCCCCGGACCGATGACTGGTGTGCACATTCCGGTTTGGATGCCGTCGATCAGCGCCGTCCAGGTGGCCTGGGACCTCTCACTGAATTCCGGCAGGTAGTAGGTCCGTCCCGTCCGGAGCCGAGAAAACAGCACCGGCATCCACCAGTCCCGCCGATCCGCGATCTGACCGCGTGCGTGAGCCACCGCGCGGTCTACCACGCCGTCACGGCCGAGCGCCTCGAAGAAGGAAGGGATGAACCGCGCTGCGGACTCGACCGTGAAGTCGCCCTGCATAGCGAGGACAGCGGGTATCCCGGCTTCGGCCAGCCGCGGACCGAGCGACTTGAGGGCAACCTCGTCCGAGGCCTCGTCTCCGCCGCCGACACTCCGGCAAGCACAGATGACCGCGATTGTGGGCCTGTGTTGGAGCCCTGCGATCATCTCGCTGATCTGAGAACCTGTCACGCCGTCGTAGGTTCCGTCCGGCTTCTCCAGGTACAGAACCGACTCGTTCGCCAAATAGGCACCATGGCACACGACGTACAGCACGTCGAACCGATCGCCGTGCGCATCAGCACTGAGGGCTTCCCGTACTGCGGGCAGCGTGGCTCTCTTCTCCTCACCGGCGAGCAGCGTCACCTGCATACCCGCGAGCGCCTGTCTGGCGCGGTTCTCCTCCTGCGGCAAATCGAGAGCCGCAAGGCTGCGCCCGCCAGGCGTTACTGCGCCCAGGTCTGGATTCGCGATGACGGCCAGCGCGCGGAGTTCGTGCTTCCGGGGTGGCGAGATCGTGCGCCAATCCGACGTACTCAAATAGCGGGAGAAACTGATGTTGTTCCGAGTGGCGATCGGGCTGTCGTCGTCAGGATCCCCAAGCAACTCCCAGCGCAGGGCGTGGTACCACGCGGGCGCCTTCGGATCGAGCAGTAATCGCACGTGTACCGGCAGTTCGCCATTGTCCGCGATGGCCCGCGCCTGTCGGTACATCTTGAGTACGTCGGACTCCGAGCGCAGCACCTGATCGGTGAGCTGCCGCCCGTAGGCGGTTGGATCGCCGTGCAGAAACGCGAGCGCATCGGCGTCGATCGACAGCGGCTCCGCCCCGAGTTCGCGAACGTCGTTCGCGCTATCCGGGTCGTCGTAGTGGATGCTGACGTCGAACCTGTCGTCGTCGTGACGCCAGCGCAGGCCCAGCTCGAGTTCGGCACATTTGGTACCCATCCTGATCACCCCAATTCTCTGGGGATAAATCTATTCGCACGAGATCCAGCTACACGGGTAGTCGACTACCTGAGATCGTGGGGCGATGCGCGCGTCGAATGCGTAGTGTGAACCAAACATCGACGAAGACTGGACCGGCATTCTCGCGCGCCCGTTCGGTCACGATTGCGCTGCGTAGTCGAAGAGGAAGCCGGTCCTCGCTGATTTGCGTCGACTGGGAGCGTCATATCGGATCTTCTCGGATGACCCAACGCTGGGTGTCGTTGTTCTGGGCGGGCCGGGTGACCACCGCGAAGTCGCGCGCGGTGCTCTGATGGGCATCGATGAAGCGGCGGCTGCTGAGCTGCTGGATAGTGAAGGTGTCGTTGTTGAAAGGCAGAAGCACCCAGCGCTGACTGTCGTTGTCCTGATCGGATCGGGTCACGACCGCGAAGTCCTTGTCTGAATTTCCATGAGCGTCGAGGAATCGGTTGTTGCGCACGTGCTGGATGCTGTACACGAAACCCACGTGCGTATACACCCAGCGCTGCGTGTCGTTCTGCTGCGCGGGCCGAGTCACGACCGCGAAGTCGTTGTCGTCCGAAGTGTAGGCATCCAGGAAGCGGAGGCTGCTCTTCTGCTGAACGGTGTACCCGCCGCCGGCCTGAAACAGTGAGGTCCAGCGCTGGCTGTCGTTGTGCTGCGCGGGCCGGGTCACGACCGCGAAGTTGTTGTCCGCGGAGGTGTGGGCGTCCAGGAAGCGACCGGTACTCACCTGCTGAAGTGTCGCCGTATCGGCATCGCCGGGAATCCTCCAGTACACCCAACGCTGGCTGTCGTTGTTCTGCGCGGGCCGGGTGACCGCGGCGAAATCGCGCGAGGAGGTTTCGTGGGCATCCAGAAACCTGCCGCTGCTCTTTTGCTGGATGGTGTAGACGGACGCCACCGGCAAGAGCATCCAGCGTTGGCTGTCGTTGTTCTGCGCGGGCCGGGTGACAGCAGCGAAGTCTTCTCCCTGCGACGTGTAGGCATCGAGGAAGCGATAGTTGCTGCGCTGCTGAATCGTGCAGCGACCCCGCACGGTCTGGATAGCCAAGTCGACCGCGGCATGTGCGTTGATCCGGCCGCGACCGAGCATGCCGACAAAGCCCGGGTTGACCTCGTCGATGTTGTCACAGCTTTCTTCGATGATCTGACGAACCCGCTGGTTGGTCATGGCGGTGTTCCGAGACCAGATCAACGCAGCCAAACCGGCCACGTGGGGTGCGGCCATGGAGGTACCGCCGAGGAGTCCGTGGGTGTTGTTCCGAGTGGTCGACCAGATATTGACACCCGGTGCGGCAACGTCGACATTCGTACCGAAGTTCGACGACTGGGTCGCTGAGAAGGTGCCCCTGCGGTCCTGCTGGTCGAGGGCAGCAACGGCGATGACTTGCGGATACACACCGGGGAACTGCGGCGAGGTGTCGGTGTTGACGCCGTCGTTTCCTGCGGCGAACACCACGACAATATTGTTGTCGACCGCGTTTTCGATGGCGGTCCGCACTCCGGCATGGTCACCGTTCATTCGCCAGCTGCAATTGATGACGTAACGGCGGTTCGGATGTGCCGTCGCCTGCGCGGAGACGTAGTTGATGGCGTCGGCACGGTTCTGATTCTGTCCGGCGGTCAAATTTATGCGCAGCGGCATCAGCCGACAGCGCGGCGCGACACCGATCACTCCAACGGCGTTATCCACCGCCGCGACTGTGCCGCACACGTGAGTGCCGTGGCTGCCGCTGTTCTCGTCCTCAGGCACGCGGTCGGCCGCGTCGGAGAAGTCCCAGTCCTCGGTCCCGCGATCGAGAATATTGGCCTGCAGATCGTCGTGATCCAAATCCGCACCGGTGTCGATCACCGCGATTACGATGTCCGGGTCTCCGCGGGTGAGATCCCAGGCATCCGCGATGGCGATATCGGCCCCAGCAGTGCCTGCCGTGCCGTTCACGGTCTGGCCGGTGTTGCGTAGCCCCCAGAGACGACCGAAATCTGGGTCGTCCGGAATGTAGGCCAGGGCACTGTTGAAGCTCACCTCACTCGGCTCGGCGAAGGCCACCTCGGTGAGTTCCGCGAACTCGCGGATCGTTTCGAACAGCCCATGACCAGCGGGTACTGCCACCGTGTAGTAGCCGGGAGTGCGTTGCCTGACGACAACGGCGCCTCCATTTTCCTCGATGATTGCCTCGGCCCGGGTCGAATCGATCTCGTGTCGGAACTGCACCGTGAACTCGTCTGGCAGGAAGTATCGGGATGCGCCGTTCTCGTCGATCATCACGGGAATGGAGTTGGCGACGATGGGTTGCTCCGCCAGCGAACGCGCCGCGGTATCCATTGTCACAGCCGGATCCAAGTAGACCGCGGCGAAACCGTGATCCAGATTGAAACCCTGACTGACGGACAGAAGAGGTGCCGCCGCCACGATTTCGTTGATCGCCGTCTCGGAGGCGAGCCCTTGGAAGGTCACCATGGCCTCGTCCGGTTTGGGGGTGAACGACACGCCGTGGCCGTTCGTCTTGTCGACATAGTTGTACTGAGCCTCGGAGCTCACTTCGGGACGCGTCATGACAACCTCACAATGGTGCTCGGTAACTGGATGAGTTGAATCTTGCGCGCCGAATGGAGCCTGATCGTGAGTAGTCCGCTACCTGCAATTCGCCAATTCGTTCCGCGCTCCGCGGATGACTCGACACTGGCAACAGAGCACAACCGACTGAGCATCGTCCGCACGTGCTGCACTTATCCGTAGAGTGGAGGGCAGAACTCGATTGGTCGGCGCATCACCGCCATTCAGTCGCCCAAATATCTATGATTCGGCAGGTAGGGCAAACGCAACTCGCGTGTGCCCTACTTGTTCCTGTGTGATTTGTGGAGACGCTGGGTGACGAACCCCCAACCCCTCCGACTACCACCGGAGTTCAGTTCGATGGAGTCGATCGTTCGTGGCACACGTGGATCCAGGCTCACGCAAGCACCGGCGCCTCTACGACGTACCGTTTCGCCAACCCCTGTCCGAAATCGACCTCAACCTCTTGGCGTGCGACGACGACGGCATCGCCGTCTCGAAGTGCGTAGCCGATCTCCGAGGAGTTGGGTACGACCCGAACATCCTGTGGGACGCGCCCGCTCGCAGCGACTCGGCGCAGTCGATGCTGCAGCGCGCCCACGAGCAGCTCGTCGACGATCGTGCCGTCCCGTCCGGTCACCTCGGCCCCACCGGAAGGATCGCCCGTGTTCTCCCGCGGCGACGAATCACGCCTGCGAGCGTTAGGATCCGGCGGTGACGGCGGGTGATCCCGCAAGTCCGCGACCCGCAGGGTCGTGTCCGCAATCCCGGTGACCGTGCCCTCGTTGTCCACGCGAACCTGCAAGAACCCGCTGCCCGGTGTCACCACGGGCAGCGAGTCGATGACCTGGGTGAAGACGACCGTCGTTTCGCGAACCGACTCGTCGATCAGATCATCTGCACTGCCTCCAGCCTGTCTGTCGAACCTCGTGTGGTCGAGTATCAGATCGATCTCGTCAGCGAGCCCGTACTCTTCGACCGCTCCCCTGGCGACTCGGACGGCCTCGGCAGCTGCCAATTGCTGCGGGGAATCCGACGTCTCCGCAAGGGCAATCTCACGCGACCCGTCCGGCCCGATCGCGAGCCGCAGGTTGGAGCTGCCCTCAAAGGACGCACCCCGTTGCAGATCTCCTGCGCCGGCGTCGCCAGGAAGGGACAGGCCAAAACGGTCGGCGAGCCCCCGAATCGACTCGAGTGGCGGCGCCAGCCGTGCTGAAACAAGCCGCGCTGGAAGGCGAAGATTGGGAGAACGCATTCGAGCGGCGTCATACCACCGCCACCACCACCACGAGGTGTTGGCCGGTGTCCCCTCAAAGAACCGCTCATTGAAGGCGCGGCCCGACGCCTCGCTTTGCGTCGCACCGCAGGCCACGACCGAGGGCTCCTGCCTCGAGCTGATCCGCCACGACGCATCTAGGAACGCCGAGCTCAACGACTTGTTCTTATTCCACTCCTCGAAGAACAGACGGCCGTAGCGACCGTCGTCGACACTGACTGTTTCGTAGCCGAAGATCATCCTCAATCCGAGATTCGCCGCCGCCCAGGTGCGTATCGGCGTGTGGCCACCCTTTACCCGCAGCGACAGACAGGTCGACCAGAATACGTACCGGGCGTATTCGTTGCCCAGCCGCATGTCATTCGACGAAGTCCAATGATCTCCGCCCCAGTCGTTCCCTACGGGGATTGAAAATACTCCGGCGGCGGACATGTCACCGTGTCCCGAGTGGTAGACGACTCGTGCGGAGTCGAAACCATAGTCGTCAAGATAATTGTCGAACGTTTCCTGGTAGATCCACTGGCCTACCGAACCGTCACGATACCAGCCGTTGGGTGTATTGAATTGTTTTACATAGTTGTAAAATCCCCCAGTATCGTCATGTGTGAGAGAGAGGTCACCGATACCGGGAGGAAAGTCCTCGATAGAGGTAAAGAAGTACATATCTTGCGCGCTACCGCGCACCGCTCTGCCTCCGGCGGCAACGTCGGCTTCCGCTAGCGGATCCATTGGCCCAATACGGACCGCGCTACCTGTCTTGATGCCTGCGCCATCTGGACCACCGCCACTTTTTAGGGTGCTCATCAGTGTCATCGTTTCTTCCCCTATTCTCGACGAATATTTGCACGCCACACAGGGCGTCCGGGTGTATCTACAGCTCGAGCCGACCCCGACACGCGTGCACCGGAACCCGCTGGGCGCATGATCCGTCCACCGATCTGTTCAAGCTTCGGCCGTGGGAGCCCCCGCCATCCTCGACCACCGCCAGATCGGCATGAGCTCCTGAACAGCTGCGGATCAGGTCGCCGATGACTCCCGAGCATGCGACCAGCGCTACGGTCGTCCCAGTTTTGTCGTTCATCGGTACCTCGAAACCGACGCCGCCTACCGACGCCATCGGACCAAGTAACACTCCAGGCGCCCTTCCGTAGCAATGAATCGCCGGATCTGTCTTTCGTTGAACCCGATCCGGATCGGGTAGTCAAACGTTTCGTCGGCGGCTGCCAAAGAGAGCTTCAACCATCCATGAGGAAGCGAGCGACATCAGCACGCTGCATCGCGCCGAGCTTGTCGAGGATGTTGTGCACATGATTCTTGACGGTGCACAACTCGATGCCCAGCCGGTCGGCTATCGCGCGATTGCTGAGACCGAGCGCGATCTGATCGGCGATCTCCCGCTCGCGTGCAGTCAGGCGGAACCGTGCCCGGTGTGGTCGCTGGTCGCCGGCCAACGTCGCAACCCGGCGCATCAGCCCGCCGGCAATCATCGGCGGGCACAACGTCTCGCCGATCACCGTATGCCGCACCGCCGCAATCAGGTCGTCAAGGGTGCCTTCTCTGGGTACGTAACCCACGATGCCGGCTTCTGCGCAGGCGACCACCGATTGCTCGGTTTCCGGCAGCGCCAGCGCTACGACGCTCACCCCGGGCAGTTCCCGGGTGAACAGCCGTGCGGCCGCTGTGCTGGTCACCGCCGACATGTCCAGCAGGACCACGTCCGCATCCATTCGCCGCGCCGAGTCGATACCGTCCAGCGACCGCTCGCACGCTCGAACGTCACCGACGTCATCGAGCGCCAGCAGTACCGCAGCCAGCCCGTCACGGTACAGCCGGATCGGTGACACGATCACGATCCGCAAGGTGGCCGGTTGAATGCGACCACTGATCTCAGCGGCATCGCCGCCTTTGGCAGCGGATTCGTCTGGTACGAACTGATGGACCATCGCGCCCTCCTTGGACGCTGTGCTGTGGAGTCTCGCCGGGCACTGCCCCATGTGTGCGCTCCGCAACCCGACGCGGCAATTCTCGATCGCCCGTAGCGAGCCGTGAAGAGTACCGGTCTACTCGACCTCGCACCCGACGGCTCGCGAAGTGCATCCCCGAGCTGGGGTCAGACCGCTGGCTGCCACTCTTGACCGCTATCGCTGAGCAAGACCGCGATCGAAGCCGACGCGTCCGAGGTGGCCGGTCGGCCGGTCGGAATCCTGCGGAGTGGTCGGGATGCGAGCACAGCCGTGGTTACTGCGGTGAATGAACTCGGGCTGGGCCTCGTCGAGCAATTGCCACCGGCGAACCCGCGTCTGATTCACCCTCCACACTGCTACACCAAAGTCGAGTAGCAAACTACTCGCTACGGCTGCAGCGGCGCCCGATAACCTTCGATCACAACCAAGACCGCCGCCTCGCGGCTCATCGAAACCCTGCTCCGTCAGCCAGTCGCTGCCAGATTCCGAAGCTGTTCGCACGCGATCAACGACATTGCGCGTCATCCGAGCAGGTAGGAGAGGAAGCCGTGGCTACTTCTCGACCGGACGCCGGTGTTCGTGGGAAGGAGCCCCGCAACCATTGGAGGCTCGCGCATGGCTACGCCATCGCCTTCTGGCTCCGCTGAGGTCGAGGCGACCGCAGAGAACCTGGAGTCTTCGGCTCTGATGCGCTGGTTGAGCGGCACCGTAGCAGTCTTTGCAGCTTGCACAGGGGCCGTCGCGGTATTCACGACCGAGAATCAGGTCGGTACAGCAGCGTTGCTGGCGATCGGCGCATACTTCGCGATCACCACCCTGATCGGCCGCTTCCCCAAACTCAAGCTGGGTGAGAACGAGATCGACCCCTCCGAGTTCAGGGCATTCAAGACGACCATCGTGGCGACGACAACCGGTTTGGCGGAAACGAAGGATCGACTGCAAGAAGCGAAAGCCGAGACCGACGAGAAGATCGGGCAGATCGAGAGCGAGGTAAGCGACTTGAACGAGCGTGTCGCACGGGCCTTCTTGTCATCGATGTCGGAACCGATGTGGCACAACCTCGCAAAGCTGGGCAGCGGTAGGTTCGGCCAATACGTGATGGGGAAGGCGCTCGACCGTGAACTGCGATACCTGCGCGATGTCGGATACATAGATGTTCGATCGGTCGCGCAGATACCCCCAGAAGGAGACAATTTGTCCGACTGGGTCGAAGTCACGCCAACCGGCCATGACTTCATCGCCTTGCGCAAGGAAATCGCTCGAACGGACGCCCACTGAAGTCGCTGCACATTCCGCCAGGCGACCCAGACGATCCGCTCGAGTTGCCGGGGAAACGCTTTGGGACCTACGCCGATCGGTGGCAGCGAGTGCCCTGGCAGCGTGAGCGGTCAGAAAGTCAGATAGACCGCATGGTCGCATCGGCCGATGGATGCTTCGCTCGGCGGACCAGTCCGCGTTCTTCGAGTTCGTCGACGAACCCGATCATGGCGTTTCGGCGCACTTTTCTTCTCTGTGCCTATGTCGCAAAAGGATCGATTCCTCGGCCGCTGAAAGGACAACGCGCGGTGCATGGCGTCCGCGTCGGCGTTCATCCGCGCGCATACTTCAGGCGGTCAGCGACAAGGCCGAGCTGACATTCACCAATGTGGCGGGATGGGCCAGCGGCACCGCCTTGGACTCGGCACGAACCGGCCCGGAGTGGCAGTCGATCAAACGGTGCTCGACGACCCGCGCTCGAGGTCACGCCGCGCCCCGTGGTCTACCGGACCGCGATCGACGTGGCGCCCGGCGACCGGCTCCCGTAGGCCTTTTCGTCGTTGCCACTGGCCCGTCGGCGTTGCGGCGGGGCGTGATTTGCGACGATGGTGGTGTGTCGCAATCGGTGAACACCAGGGGTGGTAAGCAAGCGCCGGCGTTGACGCCGCGGGGTGAACGAACTCGGGCCAGATTGGTCGAGGTCGCCGAGCTCGTCTTCGCACGACTCGGGTATGTGGAGACCCGGGTCGCCGACATCGTCGCGGAGGCCGGGGTCGCGCACGGGACCTTTTATGTCTATTTCGAGTCGAAGGAAGCGATATTCCACGCGGTGGTGCTGAATCTCATCACCGATATGCGCGCCAAGGTGCGCTCGCGGCTCGGCACTCAGCCCCGGACCGCCGCCGAAGCGATCGAATCGGCGGTACGCGCCTACGTCCTCGCCTTCCGTGATCACCAACGCCTGATGCTCATGTGGGGCGAGGTCGCCGGCCTCAACCCCGACATCGAGGAGCTTCGTCAAGCCGAGATCGATCTGTTCATCGACCGGGCCGAAAAGATGATCATCCGGCTGCAGGACAACCGCCTGGCCGCTCTCGACATCGACGCCAACTATGCGGCGACGGCGCTGTGCGGCATGGTGCGTGAATTCTGTTATCAGTGGGCCAAGGCCGATGTCGATATCGACGCCGACGCGGCCGCCGCGACCCTGTCCACCCTGTGGGTGCGTGGCATCGGTGTCGTCCACCGCGCGCCGCCGGTGTGATCGCGGCGAGCAGTTCTACCGCGTCGATTCACGCAATGATTCCCGATCGATGGCCCGTTTGAGGATCTTGCCCGTCGCACCCTTGGGGAGGGCATCGGTGAACCGAATGATGCGCGGAATCTTGTATGCCGAGAGGCGTTCCCGAGTCCATCGGGAGACATCGTCGGCATCCAGCGCCGAGCCAGGCGTGGTGACGATGAGCGCGGCGATTTCCTCACCGTAATGAGCGTCCGGCACCCCGACGACCGCCGCCTCGACGACGTCGGGGTGCTCATAGAGAACCTCCTCGACCTCGGCCGGATAGACGTTGTAGCCGCCCCGGATGATCAGATCTTTGACGCGGTCGACGATGCGCAGATCACGGTCGCCATCGAATTCGCCCAGATCCCCGGTGCGGAACCAGCCGTCCGCGGACAGCACGTCGGCGGTCGCCTCGGGCCTTCGCCAATATCCCTTCATCACGGTGTCTCCCTGGATGAATACCTCGCCGATCTGGCCCGGCGGGCACACATTCGAGTCAGGATCGCGCACCTCGACCCGCAGCCGGGGGACGGCGCGTCCGGAGTATCCGATCTTCGCCCCGCGATCGAGATCGTTGAACGTGCCGAACCCGGTGGTCTCGGTCAGCCCATAGCCCTCGAGGATCGTGCAACCGAACTTCTTCTCGAAGTCGCGGGCGATCTCACCGGGTAGTGATGCGCCGCCGGAGATCGCGACGCGCAACTGTGCGAAATCCGCGCGATCCGCCGCATCGGCCGCGTGCAGCATGGCATTCCACATTGTCGGCACCCCCGCGACGATGGTCAGCCGGTCGCGCCGGATCATCCCGAGCATGGCGACCGGATCGAAACGGGCCAGCAGCGACAGCGACCCTCCGGCAGTGAAACACGGCATCATCACCGCCGACTGTCCGAAGACGTGGAACAGCGGCAGGCCGGTCCCGGTGCGATCGGCCTCGGTGCCGCGACTGGCCAGCGCCCCGATCTCCCCGCCCGCGAGCAGATTGCCGACCGTCAACTGAGCGCCCTTGGGTCGCCCGGTGGTACCGGAGGTGTACAGAATGGCAGCGGTTTCCCCCGGATCGCGGTCGGCACATTCGGCCGGTTCCGCGGCTACCTGCGCGCCAGGCGCCAACAACCACAACGGAATACCCAAGCGCTCGGCGGCCTCGGCTACCGCAGGCCCGAGGCCGTGCCATACGACGGCGAGCGAACACTCGGCATCGGTGAGGAAGTACTCGATCTCGGCGCGAGTCGACATCGTGTTCACCGGCACGACAACACCGCCGGCGATCTGGATACCCAGGTAGGCCACGGCGAATTCCGGCACCGACGGCGCGGCCAGCAGCACCCGGTCGCCCGCTCGCAGCCCCGCTGTCGCCAACGCTCCCGCGAACCGCGAACTCGATCTGTCCAATTGCCGATAGCTCCACTCGATCCGCTCGGACCGCAACGCGACACTGTCGGGAGCCATTTCGGCGCGGCGGCGAACGGGATCGAAGACGTTGACCATAGTGGGATTCCCTCGCGAATCGAATGTGACCGGGGCCGGAGCGGAAGAACGACCTGGTTGGCCTGCTTTGAGCGATGAGTGGTCCACGGTCGCCGACCGTGGACCACTCGGAAACGCCGCGCGGGCCGGATCGCTACTTCACCGGGAACGGTTCGTTGATCGTGGTGAAGTACTGGATCACCGCTGCTGTCGCGACCGGGGCGCCGACGAAGAGGGCGCCGGTGAGGGCGCCGACGGGCGCCAGCGCACCCGCGCCGATGAGGCAGCCGACGACCGGACCCGCGCCGAACATCATCGCGAGCGGGCTGGTCGCCGCGGCCAGCGTGACCCCGCCGACGAGGCAGCCGATCACTCCGGCGCCGACCGCCCCGACCAGACCACCCACCACACCGGCGACCGTGATCGTTGCCGCCATTCGGGAGAACGCGGCGACCTCGCGGTCGTACGGCGTCTTCCACGGGGCCTGGTCCTGGAACGGCAGTGCCACCGGTTTCGCCTCGGCGCGAGCGGGATCGAGGGACGGCGTCAGGCGGGCGGTGTGCTTGTCGATCTGCACGTCGATGGGAAAGGCGACGTTGTTGACGTTGAATTCGAGTGGCACGCCGGCAAGTACCGTGCCGTCGTCGGCGCGAATCTGGAACCTGCCCTTGTCGACGATCAACTGGCCGGCGTCGACGGTGATCACCGCTGTGTTCCCGTCCTGGTAGGCGGTGTAGTTGACGCCGGGTGCGACGTCCACGCTCAGGGGCTCGGCGTGGACAGTGCCTGCGCACACTGTCAGAGCGGCGACACCGATCGCGGCGGACGCGACGGACTTGCGAACTTTCATGAATCTCTACTCTCGGATCGTTATCTCGATGGGTTGGCGGTCGCTATTCGATGACGCGGGCGCCGGATTCGGCGACAGCTGTCGGCTTGTCGCTGCCCTCGCACCCGAACTGGTTCAGGCGTAGAGCTGTTCGCCGGGGACGGCGTCAGGATCCGCGCGGACCTCGGCGGGATTGGTTTCCCGCAGTAGCCAGGCGCTGAAGACGGTGACCAAGCCCATCAGCGCCAAATACGCCGAGACGAGCGTGGTTCCACCCGTATTGGCGATCAGCGCCGTCATGATGAACGGCGTGCCTCCGCTGACGGTGATCGCGGCCAGTTGATAGGCCAGGGACGCACCCGAGTAGCGCAGTCGAGGCTCGAACAGCTCGCCGAGGAAAGCCGCCAGCGGACCATAGGTCAACGATTGCAAGATCGTGCCGACGGCGATGGCGATGAAGAACATCGGCAGTTTCCCGGTGTCGACCAGCAAGAAATACGGGAAGGCCCAGGCCGCGAGACCGATTCCGCCGACGAGGATGAGCGGTCTGCGCCCCACTCGGTCGGATCGATGGCCCGACCAGAGGATCACCGCGCAGCCGAACAGGGAGGCGACCAGCGAGACGGTCAAGATGTCGTTTCGCTTCATGCCGAGCTCGTGTGTGCCGTAGCTGAGCACGCCGGCGATGCTGATGTAGAAGGCGGTATTGGTGGCGGCGAGCAGGCCGCAGCCGAGCAGGATCTTGCGCCAGTGCAGCCGGACCGCCTCTGACAGCGGGGCTTGGGCGACCCGGGCGGGGCGCTTCTCGGCCACTTCCCGCTGCAAGTCCCGAAATTCGGGCGTGTCCTCGACCTTGGTCTGGATGTAGAGCACAACCGGGAAAAGCAGTGCGCTGCACCAGAACGGCACCCGCCAGCCCCAGCTCAGGAACGCCTCAGCGGAGAGGGCTGAGGTCGCGACCAGGAATACCAGATTGCCGAGGACTACGCCGAGCGGGACACCCATCTGTCCGAAAGTCCCAGCGAATCCTCGTCTTTTCGGGCTCGCGGATTCGGTGAGCAGCAACACGATGCCGCCCCACTGTCCACCGCAGGCGATGCCCTGCACGAATCGCAAGGCGACCAACAGGATCGGCGCCGCGACCCCGATCGCGCTCGTGCTCGGCAGACAGCCGATGAGGAAGGTCGCCAAGCCCATGCCGAGCAGGCAGGTGACGACGGCGGGCTTGCGTCCGTACTTGTCGCCGAAGTGCCCGGCGAGCACGCCGCCGAGCGGACGGGCCACGAAACCCGCCCAGAACGTGCTGAACGACAGCAGCGTGCCCATCAGCGCGGAGCTGTCCGGGAAGAACACGTGCGGAAACACCAGCGCGGCCGCAGTCCCGTAGAGGAAGAAGTCGTACCACTCGATGGAGCTGCCGATCAGACCGGCGGCGAGGAGTTTGCGATGGGCTCGCCCGCGTTCGGCGGCCGGCGCGAGGGGGGTTTGGCCGGGGCCGGCTGGTTCCAGTGGTGGTGCGGTCATGCGCGTACTCCTGGTCGAGATGTGTCCCACTGATCGAGATCGAGTGGAATAGAACTTGACGCCAAGTTCAGTTTGGTGGGAACAGTGTGGAGTAGCGGCGAAGTAATGTCAATCACACTTTTCGCGAGCGACGCATCGGTCGGTTTCGAGTGCCGAGCGCCTGTCTACACCGGAGCCTGGCACATACATCCAGTTCAGAGGCATGAATGTCCTCACATACGATGGCGCGCTGCGGCATCGAACCGTCCACTCGGGTCAAGCCCTCGGGTCATCCCGGCGGCCGATTCGGCCTGAATGCCCGGCGAATCAGCGTGAGATTCGCCTGCAAAATTGGACTCGATGTCAGTTGCACCCGAGTGTGGCAGGGTCGGGAACGCTCACCCGGCCGCAGTTGTCGGCACCACCTACGCGACATCGGGTGCTCGGGCCGTTGGCCGCGGCCTGAACCGCGCCCGGAGCTACTCGCATCCGGCGCGGCACGAGCGCGATCGCCATCCGTCCCAGGTTCGCCACGACCGCACGGAGCCATCCGCCGTACCAGGAGCCAAGTGCACTGGGCGTGCCATCGAGACCGCGTTCCGAACGCGGAACCGCGCTCGAACTCCGGGTAGCCCCGGCTCAGGAAACCCCCTGATGGGCCCGGTCCACGAACCAGGCCGCGATCTGGGCGCGGGAGGTGAAACCGAGCTTGGTCAGGATGTGTTCGACATGGCCTTCGGCGGTGCGCTGGGAGATCACCAAGGTGGTGGCGATCTGCTTGTTGGTGAGTCCTTGGGCAACCAGTTCCGCGACCTGCCGTTCGCGCTTGGTCAGCTTCCCGCCATCGCCTGTCGTAGGCATTCCCTCGCTCGGCTGCTCGGCGAGTGCGTAGGCGACCGCGACATTCATCGTCATGGCCCGCCCACGCCGGAAGGCCACGTCGAATCTTCGCTCGCCGAGCGCGCGACGCACCATGCTGTCGCACTCGTCGTGCGACAGGGACAGTTGTGGGAAGAAGATCGAAGACCCTGAGCTCGACCGTGACAGACTTTCCGCGGCACCCATCAGAACCGCCGCCCGCTCAGCGTTCTCCTCGGCGATGATCCAGGCCATTCCCTCGAGATCGAGGACCGCGACGACCGGGCTGCGGACAGACCGGTTCACCCGCAGCGATTGATGCAGTACGTCCTGCGCGCGAGACCTTTCGCCCTGCTGCCATGCGCAGATTCCCAATCCCCACAGCGTGGTCGACCGGAACAACGATTCGCCGCTCGACTCGGTGATGGACAGGACCTGCTCGAGGTTCTCGATCGCTTTCCGGGTATCTCCGCGAGCCGCGTGCGCCCAGCCGAGCGTCATCAACGCCGCTACATGGAGATGTCCGCTGGGGTCCGAACCGAACACCTCGACCGCACCTTCGAAACAGGAGACCGCGCGAGCGGGCTCGCCCCGATACAGCGATAGAACGCCATCGGCGGAGGCGACGAGAGCCCGATGCAGTGGAGCAGGGTCGCGTTCGGCGAGCGCGCGAGCCTGCTCCAGCAATGCCTCCGCCGTGTGAAAGTCCTGTTGCTCCGCGGCCATCACGGTGCCGACATTCACCACCCGGATCCGGTCGGGTAGCGAGCGAGCGCCGGGGTGGGCGAGGACGCGCTCGATCCACCGTCGACCTTCTCCGTACAGACCCCGAAAGCTCCAGAACAGCCACAAAGCGGTGACCGTGCGCAGCCCGGCCTCGCCCGACTCGGGGCTGTCGTCGGACAGGCAGAATTCGAGTGCTTCGCGCAGGTTCAGTTGCTCGCGTTCGAGCCGAGCCAGCAAGTCGGGTTGCCGTTCACTGATCCACCCGGCTTCGGCGTCCAGCGCCAGCCGCTGGTACCAGTCGCGGTGCCGCCGACGCAGATCCCGGTCTTCGCCGACCTCGCGCAGCTGCTCGCGCCCGTAGTCGCGCACCGTCTCCAACAGTCGGAACCGCACGGCACCGTCGAGCTCCTGGCGGAGCACAATCGACTTGTCGACCAGCGAAGACAGCGCGTCCAGGGCACTCTCCTCGCCCAACTCCGCGCCGCAGACCGGCTCGACCGCGTCGATGTCGAAGCCGCCGGCGAACACGGACAACCGAGCCCACAGTCGTTGCTCGACCGGCGTGCACAACTGGTAACTCCAGTCGATGCACCACCGCAGCGTCTGCTGCCGCTGCGGCGCACTGCGGCTGCCACGGGTCAGCAGCGCGTAGCGGTCGGTCAGCCGCGCCATGATCTGCTCGGGCGACATCGTGCGTATCCGCGCCGCAGCGAGCTCGATCGCCAGCGGCAACCCATCCAGCCGGGCGCAGATCCCCGCCACCGCGGCCATGTTCTTCTCGGTGATCTCGAAACCGGGCACCACCGCCGCGGCACGCTCGGCGAACAACGTCACCGCGTCGTATCGAGGCAGTCCCCGCAGCGTCGGCGCACCGTCGTGGCTCGGAACGGTCAGCGGCGGCACCCGCAGCACCGCTTCCCCGGCGATGTCCAGCGGCTCCCGCGTGGTTACCAGGACTCGCAGGCTCGCACACGCCTGCAACAGGCTTTCGACCAAATCCGCCAAGGCGTCCACGACCTGCTCGCCGTTGTCCAGAACCAGGAGCGCTTCCCGCGAACACAGGAATTCGACAAGGACTTCCCGCATCGGCCGCGCCGCGTCGTCCCGCAAGCCGAGACCGCCCGCCACCACATCGATCAGCAACGCCGGATCGGTCACGTCGGCGAGCTCGATCAGAAAGACACCGTCGGCGAAATCGCGTCGGACGGTCGACGCTGCTCGCAACGCCAGCCGTGTCTTACCGACGCCACCGATCCCCGCCAGCGTCACCAGCCGCGACACCGACAACAGGCTCTCGAGCTCGGCCATCTCGGTGCGGCGGTCGATGAAACTGGTCAGCTCGAGCGGCAGCTCGCCGGTGCTGCCGCGGCCCCGAACCCGTTGCGGTGGGGACGATTCCGGCTTCGGCGACGTCTCGGCGCGTGGCTCGTGCGCGGCGATCGGTCGCCCACGCAGGGCCATCTCGCCGACCTGGTATCCGTGGTCGCGCTGCACCTGCCGCAGCGCCTCGCCCAACCCCTGCGCCGACGGTCGCGCCTGCGGATCCCGGCTCATCGCCAACTCCACCACCGCCGCCACATCCTCCGGAATGCCACCCTCCCGCAGGTCCGGTACCGGCTGGCTGGTGATCCGCAAGAACTGCGCCACCACCTGCTCACCGCTGCGCCGCTCGAACGCCGCGTGCCCCGTCAACGCCGAGAACAGCGTCGCGCCAAGCCCATACACATCCGCGGCAGGTGTCGCGGCCTCCCCCGCCAGAACCTCGGGCGCGGTGAACGCGGGCGATGCGGTCACCACTCCCGTGGCGGTGTGGAACCCCCCGGCAATGCGGGCGATGCCGAAGTCGGTCAACGCCGGCTCCCCGTACTCGGTCAGCAGAATATTGCCCGGCTTCACATCCCGATGCAGGATCCCCAACCGATGCGCGCTCTCCAGCGCACCCGCGATCTTGACACCCAGCGCCAACGCCTGCTCGATCGACAACGGTCCTTCCCGACGAATCGACGCGTCCAGCGAATCCAACGGGTGATACGGCATCACCAGATACGGCCGCCCACTCGCGGTCTCCCCCACCTGCAACACCGTCACGATGTTCGGATGCCCGGTCAACCGGCCCATCGCCTTCTGCTCACGGAAGAACCGCGCCCGATTCTCGGCGTCCAGTTCCCCGGTCAGCACCTTCACCGCCACCGTGCGGTCCAGCTCCCCCTGCGTGCACCGAAACACGACACCGAAACCGCCGTGCCCGATCTCCTCGGCATCCTCGAAACCGGACGCGCTCAATTCCACCGCGACGGGCATATTCACGTCGCGACTGGTCCGCAGCGGATCCTCGTCGACCATCAGTCGTCCGCGAACCACCGGGCACGGTCACCGGGCACCATGCGCTCACCTTCCGACACCGCCAGCGTATCGCTGGCCAGCGGCGAGGCGCAGATACCGCGGAATCGAGCACGTTCGCGTCGGCGGTGATGGCGACCCGACCCGCGGCGTCATGGTGAGCGCCCGTCAATCATCAGGGGTCCTGGGATCGGCGAGTGCTTGGCCGAGGTCGACGAGGAAGTTCGTCAGGACGTAGATCGCGCCGAGTGTCAGGGTGATCCCGGCGATGGTGGTGTAGTCGCCGGCTTTGATGGCTTGCGCGGTGTAGAGGCCGATGCCGGGCCAGGCGAAGATCAGCTCCAGCAGAATATCGGCGCCGAACATGGCGGCAACCTGCATGCCCGCGATCGACAGAGTCGAGTTCACCGAATTCCGCAGCGCGTGTTTGACGACGACCCGTAGCTCGGTCATGCCTTTGACGCGGGCAGTGCGAACGAAATCCGAGCGAAGCGTGTGCTGCAGGCTGCTACGGAGCGCACGGCCGATGGCGACCGCTGGCACCATGGACAAGCACACGACGGGAAGAATCAAGTGCTCGACGGCATCAACGAATACGCTTGGTCGCCCCGCGAGCAGCGAGTCGACGAGCAAGAACCCGGTCGGTCCGCTGGGCGCGTCACCGTAGGAGCTGCGTCCGCGAGCGGGCAGAACCCCGAGTTCTTTGTAGAACAACAGGATTCCGAGCAATGCCGCGAGGAATATCGGCATCGACGATCCGCCGATCAGCACGAATCGCAGGGCGCCCGAACCCGGCCACCGCAGTGCTGTCGCCGCTCCGAGCAGCAAGCCGAGCAGCACGGCCAGCACGAATCCACAGATGACCAGTTCCGCTGTAGCGGGCAGGAAGTCGGCGATATCGGAGCTGACCGGTCGGCGAGTCACCGCGGACTGTCCGAAGTCGCCGGTGGCCGCCTTCTCGACGTAGTCGACATACTGCACCGGCATCGGCCGATCGAGGCCGAGGTCGTGCCGTGCTCGCTCGACGACCTCGGCGGACGCCCTGTCGCCGACGAATGCTCGGGCCGGATCGACTGGAGAGACTTGCCGCAGCACGAACACCACCGCAGCGAGCGCGAGCAGCACGAGGACGGTCGCACCGCAGCGCCGGGCTATGACTTTGAGCATCGAAGTCTCCCTCGCGGTGGAAGAAGGGGGCAATGGCGGAGTGCGGTCAGCGATCGGTGAGGCGGTCGCGGAGTACGTCACCAGCGAGGTTCGCGATCGTGGCGAGTACGAAGAGCCCGATCGCGGGCATGATCGGCACCCACCAGGAATCGAGGAGGTAGGGCAAGCCCCTCGAACACATCGCACCCAACTCGGGAGCCGGCGCGGGAGCGCCGAGCCCGACGAAGGAAAGGCCGGACAGCATCAGGATCAACGCGCCGACATCGAGGCTGGCCGCGATAATGGTCGGCGGCCACGCGCCGGGTAGCAGGTGCAACCAGCCGAGCCTCAATCGGCCGGCACCGGACAGTCGCGCGGCGTCGATGTGCGGCAGCGATCGGAGCCTGGTCACCTCGCCCCGCACGACTCGTGCGTACAGCGGCCACCAGACGAGTGCCACCGCCGACAGCGTATGCACATACGACGGCCCGATCGCGGCTACGACGGCGATCGCGAGCAAGGCTGCAGGCAGGGCGATGAAGATATCGGTGACGCGCATGAGGATCCGGTCGACGAATCCGCCGAGGGCGCCTGCGACGAGCCCAACGGCGCCGCCCAGGGCGACTCCGGACGCGATCACGCCGAGGGCACCCCACCAGCTGGAGCGCATGCCGATCAGGACACGGCTCAGGATGTCGCGCCCGACCTCGTCGGTACCGAGCCAATGCGCCGCGTTCGGTGGGGAAGTCGGAGGCCCGACCGGTAGATCGGGGTCGTAGGGGGCAATCCACGGCGCGCCGAGCATGACGACGATCAGCGTCGCCAGCACACACAGGGTGATCACATCACCCGGTTTCGCGCGTCGGCGTGGCGTTACTGACGCGGCCGCCGATTCGCTGCCCGCGCCACTGGTCGTGTCGGGCGCCGTCGACGGAACGTTCGTCGCGCCCGTCGGCTTGGTGCGCTGCTGTACCGGTGCGCTCCTGGGATTCGGCACCGCAGCCAGCAACGCCTTGCTGTAGGGGTGCGACGGTGCGAATGCCACCTCCTCGGCGGCACCGATCTCCACGATCTCGCCGCGATACATCACCGCGACGCGGTCGGCGATGAAACGCGCCGCGGCCAGATCGTGGGTGACGAAGACGACCGTCAGCCCGAACTCGCGCCGCAGTGTCTGAATCAAGTTCAACGTCGACGCCGCCAGCGGCGCGTCCAACGCCGAGGTCGGCTCGTCGCACAGCAACACCGCGGGAACAACGATCGTCGCCCGCGCGAACGCGACGCGCTGGCGCTGCCCTGTCGACAAGCTGTCGGCACGTAGGTCGGCGACGGCTGCCGGAAGCCCGACGCGTTCGAGCGCTGCGATGACCTGAGCGCGGCGACTGGCCTGGTCGAGCGTCCGCGGCAGCCGTTCGCCGACCTGTCGGCCGACGGTCAGCCACGGTGTCAGCGACGCGCTGACGTCTTGGAAGATCATCTGCGTCGATGATCCGGACACCTCGACGACACCGCTGTCCGGTTTCTCCAATCCCGCCATCATCCGCAGCAGTGTCGATTTGCCCGACCCGGACTCCCCCACCACCGCGACGGCCTCGCCCGCTTCCACCCGCAGGTCGAGGTTGCGCAGCACCGGCAACATCTCGCGCCCGCCCAGACGGTTGCGAATTCGGAAGCCCTTGCCGACTTCGACGCAACGCACGGCAGGTCGCGAACGGACCGGGATGACCAGCGGCGGGAATGCGAGAGTCGGCCCGCGCGCGTGGGTCCGGTCGACCTCCGCCGGGAGGATGCACGCCGCGCGACCGGAGTGTGTGGCAGCCGGTGTCAGGGGGATCAGCGACCGATCGCATTCGTCGGTGCGAAGCGAGCAACGCGGAGCGAACGGACAACCCGGCGGGGGGTCACGGGGATCCGGTGGCATACCGGTCAGCACCGGTATTCGATGGCCCAACGGCAGACCGAGATCGAGCCGCGAACCCAAGAGGCCGACCGTGTAGGGATGAGAGGGGGCGGCGAGGACGTCGGTCGTGGCGCCGATCTCGACGAGGCGCCCCCCGTACATGACCGCGACACGGTCGGCGACCTCCGCGGCGACGCCGATGTCGTGAGTGATCAGCAGCACCGAGCAACCGAGCTCCGCCCGCAGGTCGGAAAGCAACGCCAGAATCTGCGCCTGCACTGTGACGTCCAGCGCCGACGTCGGTTCGTCGGCAATGATCAGGTCCGGCTCTGCCGCGATCGCGATCGCGATCATGACCCGTTGCCGCAATCCCGCGGAAAGCTCGTGTGGGTACGCCCGCAGCCTGCGGCCGGCCTGCGGGACGCCGACCAGGTCGAGCAGCTGGACTGCCGCCGCGGTCGAGCCGGCGACTTCCCGCACCTGGTCGCCGATTCGCATCGTCGGATTCAACGACGTCATCGGATTTTGAAACACCGCACCCAGGTGGGCGCGACGGATCTTGCGTCGCTCGGCACGCGGGGCGGTAACCATGTCGACGCCACACACCTCGGCCCGTCCGGTTACGACGGCAGGCGGATCGCCGACCGGGAGCCCGAGCAGGCTCAGCCCCAAGACACTTTTGCCGGAGCCGGACTCGCCCACGAGCGCGAGGATCTCTCCGGCGGCGATCTCGATGCTGACGCCCCGGACCGCATGTAACGCGACGCTTCGGCGGCGAAACACCACATGGAGGTCGCTCACACGTGCACGGGGCGTGCGTGTGGCGGCCGACTTGCCGCCTTCGTCCGCGCGAGCCGCGCCGTTCAAGGAGCGCTTCACCTCGCTTTCACCTTCCGGAGCAGGTTGATGGGCACCATTCCCAAGCCGAGCAGCGTATGCACGATCTGGCCGATGCCGGAGTTGGTCACAATGACGTCTCTGATGTCGTAGAGGTTGACAACCCACGCCTGATCCATCACTATCTCAGCGCCCTTGACCCACTGCACTTGTGCGTCCGCTTTGCTGCGGGATCGCTGCCCCGCGTCCATGACGGCGTCGAGAGCGGTGTTCGAATAGTTGAACCAGTTGATCGGCGACACGCCCGTGCGGAAGAAGATCCGCAGTGTGGTGTCGGCGTTGAGCGCGTCACCGCCGGACCCGTGGATCAGCATGTGCGGTTGCTGTCCGATAGGCGTCGAATGCAGTGCGAACACCTGCGAGGTGGGCATGGCCCGCACCGTGGCAGTGAATCCCAGCGCTGCCAACTGTGTCTGTAGTAGCTCGGTGACGCGGGCATCGGTCGCTCCGCCTGCCTCGTCGTAGGCGAGGTCGATCTGTTTGTCACTGTCCCGCAGCTTCGCGATCAGCGCCTTCAGAGGGGCGACATCATGGTCGGGCGCGTCCGGGGCAGCGCCCTCGGGCAACACTCCGGCCGGGTAGAACTGGGTGGATCGCGAGGCCGTCGAGCCGTACGCCGGCTCGATGAGCGCGGGAACGTCCACCGCCGAGCGCATCGCCTGGCGGAACTCGCGATCGGAGAACACACCCTTCTTCCAGTTCAGGAAGATCGACGACTTGAACGCCGTCGGATGCTCCACCACGGTCAACGCCGAGTTCGTCTTCATCGCCTCGATCGCGGCGATCGGCAGCCCCTTGGTGACGATGTCCAGCTGCCCCTGCTCGAGCAAAAGGCGTTGTGTCGTGATATCAGGAATGATCTCTACGCGCAGCGAGGTGAATTCCGGTTTCGTTCCCCAGTACCCGTCGTAAGCGGTCAGCGTGTAGTGACTGCTCGGCACGAACTCCGTGATCTGGTAGGGCCCGGTCCCCGCATCGTGCGTACTCAACCAACCCTGCGCGAGATCTCCGTTCACGCCGTGGGTCCGCACCGCGGTCGGGCTGACCGCCTTGAGTCCCCACGGGCAGGCGAGGTAGTCCAGGAACGGCTCCACAGGATGCGGGAGCTCGATAACGAGCGTGGTGTCGTCGGGCGCGGACATCGATGCCACGTCGGCGACCAGGTAGGCCGGCGCTTGGTTGACGGCGGCACGCCGGTGAAAACTCTCGATGATCGTCGCGGCCGTCATGGGCGTGCCGTCGTGGAAGGTGACACCCGGACGTAGCTTGAACGTGTAGGTGAGGCCGTCGTCGGTGGTCGTCCACGACTCGGCAAGGGCGGGCCCGATTTCGGGCGAATCGGGTTTGTAGGCGACCAGACCTTCGTAGACACTCAGGGTGACCTGGAGACCCTCGCCCTCGTAGAAGATGTCCGGGTCGGGCACTTGCATGTCGGCCAGAAATCCGAACCGGATAGTGTCGCCAACCGGTCGGGCTCCACGGGATCCGCCCGCACATGCCGACAGCAGCGCCGAGGCGCCGAGTGCTCCCGTCGTGGCGACGAGCGCAGTGCCCTTCAGAAATGTCCGACGGTCCGCGGTCATGCTCATATCGCCACGCGCCTTTGCACAGTCGTCGTTGACCCGCGAAGCCATTGCCGCACCTGACGACCCTCGAGCCTTCGCGGGCGCGGTGCCGAGACTCCCGACACCGCGAGCAATACCTGATTTTCGTTCCGAGGTTCCGCCACCGACCGCCGCGGCCACCCACCGATACATGATTCGAATCCCAAGTGTCGCACAGGAATCCGCCCCCGCGTATCGAAATCGCCAGTGGCGCAACCGAACTTCCGGACCCGGGGTCCATGGGTCTTGACACTCGAGCGGCTCCCTCGGATCGCCGAAAGCCGCACTGTACACGCGTAGAGAGAGTTCCCTATCGCGACGCGAACGCCGCCTTGATCAGCGACTATTGACAGCGCAGCTGTGGTGATGCGATGTTGAATACACCGCAGATCCGCGTCATCAATATCAGGCACCGCTCCGATATTTTCGCTTGGATATCATCGTCCGACAGGGGTCACGACGTGAGCAACAAAGAAGCCGACGATACGGTATCCAACTTCGGAGGGGTATACGAGGATCTCGACTATTCCGGGTACACGCTCATCGAGAGCCCCGGCGACAATTTCGACGACGATTTCCGGCCACAAGTCTGCGACATGGTGGATCTGCAGGGCAGCTCGGCGGGACGAGATCGCTTCGTCAACCTCCTAGGTACCGCCATGGAGGACGTCGGGATCGCGATTCTGATCAACCACGGTATCGGCGCCGAAGAGCTTCAGGCCATCGATACACACGCGCTGAACATTTTCACGACGACACCCGATCAGCAGAAAATGAGGTTCGTCTCACCGGACTGCGCCTATGGTGAGCCCTATTATCTGGGGTACGTGCCGCTCCAGGAATGCATGCCTTCGCTACCCCATGCGGTAGAAGCGTGGGAATTCGATAGATCTGCCTTCCGAATTCCAGGGGAAGATGGGGACAAGGCGCTCGACCACTGGCCGGACGCGAAATTCGAAGCCGAATTCAGAAGGTTTTGGCAGGCGTGCGAGGAACTGACCCCGCGGCTCGGCAGAGCACTGCTCCGATATCTCGATGTCGATCCTTCGCTTTATGACGAGAAGATCTTCCCCACGAACGATGTGCTGAGGATCAATCACTACCCGCCCATCAGCACTGCCGCCGGGAGCCTTGCCTCGCCGGCTCGCGTTCTCGCTCACGAGGACTACGGACTCATCAGTCTGATGCTGGGTAGCCCTATCGAAGGGCTGCAGGTGTACAGCCCGCGCAGCAAGGCTTGGAGCAGGGTCCACACTCCAGCCGATTCTCTTGTCGTGATCAGTGGTGAATGGCTGAGGTTTATCAGTGGCGATCGCTTCCGTGCCTGCACCCACCGCGTCAGCGTGCCACGCGACCCTGCTCAGCGGGCCGCGCCCCGGGTCACTGTGCTCTATACGCTTCATCCGTTCGAAGCGTCGGTCGTCGAAGTGCTGCCGGGCCTCCAGCCGAATTATCAGCCGATCAGTGGCCGAGGTTTCATGACACGGGTGGCTGACAGACTATCCGAAAGATGCAGAATGTCGACAGATCAGTTTTGAGATTTCGGAAGGGCGCCACTATGTTCTTTCTTCCCCGGTCCGACATCGCTTCTCTGTTCGGCCAGGCTCGGTATCGCGCCTTTCAATTCGAGAGAGAAGACGAACATATCGTGAGCGACGAGCACGAACCGATGCGTCGCTATCAGGCGGGGCTGGTGCCGCTGGACCCGGACGACTACCCGACCCTATGGAAGGAATGGGAGGACCTGAGTGACGCGACCACCGCTAGAGGAGTCGCGATGCAGCGTGTCCGGGTAGTCACCGAACCCTTGACCGAATACATCCGTTTTCTCCACGCGGTAACCGGGCGCAACCAGGCACACGGTGAGGATATTCGCTGGCTCCCTCGTCATTGGTTGAAGCCCGAGGACTACACCGCGGACGAGTGGTGCCTGATCGACGATGACACGCTTGCCTGGACATTGTTCGACGACGAGGATTTCGTGGGCTACGGCCTGACGCACGATCCGGTCGAAGTCGCGCGCGCAATTACCGTGCGCGACGCGCTGTGGGCAAAAGCTGTCCCACACACCGAGTACGTTCCGGGAGCTTGATAGGCCGCTTACTCGATCCGCGAGGCTGCGTCCAAAAGCCGAGATCACCACCCGATCGTCGATGCCACACCAACCCCCGAGCCAGTTCCAGCACGCCCCTGGCTCGATGCCCGAACGATCGTGGCGGCAGCGACCGGTACACCCGCAGATAGGCCTCGACCATCCGGTCCGGGTGCCCGTCTCCGGCGACCGAGGCCAGCGCGCCCGCGACGATCCTTTCCCGGATCCGCGTATCGCCGAGCTCGCGCAAACAACGGGGAATATCGGAGAATGCCTCGCGCCGACGGTATTTCAGCCCGGTCACCCCGTCGGTGACCATGCCGAAGCCGGGACTGTCGGGCACGATCACCGGACAGCCCGAGGCCATCGCCTCGAGCATCACCATCGGATGCCCCTCGAACCGCGAGGTGGAGATGAGCGCGCCGCCACCGGCGGCCACATCCCGATAGCACTGCACCAGAGCGGCTTTCGAACGCAAGCCGGGCCGGTAGTCCACCCGCCCTGCCAACCAATCGTCGAGCCCCAGTGTCTCCGCATTGTCCTCGATGTCGATGATCACGACCTCGAAATCCGCCAGTACACCGGCCGCCACCAGATACAACAGCCCGTGGATGCCTTTGGACGGCCAGTCGGTATCCACCGCGCGCCCGACCCACAGCAGCTGCGGACGCGGACCCGCCCGACCGGGCCCCGGCGTGCACACCGCCACGTCCGGAGCATTCGCGATCACCTGAGGCGAAGTCGCTGTGCGCGTGATCAGGGCCGCGGCCGCCTCTGCCGACACCGCTGTGTATTCGTCGAACCGCACCTCGGTCACATCGGTCGGGGTGCTGACGTGCGCGGTCACCACCGTCCCCGCGAACAGCGACGCCCACCGCAGCAGCGACCCCAGACCAGGCCAGGTCGGGCACGCCGATGTCGCGTGCACCACCGTGAATTCCCCCCGCGCGAGCCGTGCCGCCACCGGCGCGGGCGACCCGATCCACCCGCCGAGCGCACACAACGTCCCGACCCGGCCAGGGCTGCCCTGCGGCGCATACACGCCACACCGCACACCACGCTCCTCCAGCCCCCGGATCAGCACCTCCAGCACCGCTTCCACCCCACCGTCGATGACCGTCGCGACGAAGAGAACACGCTCCTCGCCTGCTCGCCGCACATCATCCGGCCACGCGCCCGACCTCAGCAGGCCTCCGGGCTCACCGGAGGGGGATTCAGTCATGTCCCCAAAGGACTGGACAAATCTTGGGATCGCTGTAGTCGACGTCCCCGTTCGGCAGCCTGCCACACAACCGATCGTTGACATGTGACTGCAGTTTCCCATTTTCGTCGTAAACCCGTTGGTATCGGTTCGCGGCATCCTGCATGTGCACGATCAGCCCTACTCTCGCAAGGTCACTCAGATTCGAGCCGCTACCGTGAATCGTCATGCAGCTGTGGAAACTCACCTGTCCTTTGCGTAACAGGAGCGGCACGCGACGAATCGGCATTCCGGTGCTCTCGAGAAGCCTCTCCGCCTTCGCCGGGTCGGGGCCACAAAAGAAGGTGTCGTTGTAGCGAACCGCGCGAATTTGCTCGGTATCCGGCCATCGATGACTCCCATCGATCATCACCACTGGCCCCATGTTCTCATCACAGTCCTGCAGAGCGATCCACGCACTCAGCATCTTGGTGGAGGTACACGTGTGCCAATGAACACGGTCGGCATGCCATTCGAGAGTGACTTCCGTGCGCGGGGGCTTGTAGATCAAGCTGCTCAACCAAAGCCTGATCTGGCTGGTCTGCGCCAGCCGCGCCGCGATCGCACCGATTACCGGCTGCAGCATGAAGCTGCCGAGACTGTCGTTGGTCAGCGCGACGTGGTCGTTGAATCGGATCCGATGGGCCGATCCCACGGTCCAGTCGTCCATTTCGTCGAGCACGATCGGCAACTTCCGGTCGCGCTCACCTCGGTGGTGTGCCGCCAAGGCAGCTGACGCGGCGTCCACTTCTTCGTCGGTGAACAATCGTGGGGTGACGAACCACCCGTGCTGCTGGTAGAACTCGACATCGTCGTCGGACGGCAGCAACCCTTGTTCCGCAGTTGACAACTCGAACATGAGACCTCTTCTCGAAACGGTACATCCGTACGGATACGGCGATGGCGCGTCACGCATCCCACAGCACTGGACAAATCGTGGGATCGCTGTAGTCGACGTCCCCATTCGGCAGCTTGCGGCACATCCGATCGTTGGCATACGACTGCAATTCACCTGCTTCGTCGTAAACCCGTTGGTAGCGGTTCAGGTGATCCTGCATGTCGACCGCTGCACCGATCCTGGCCCGCTTACTCAGATTGGCGCCGCTGCCGTGCACCGTCAGGCAGTTGTGAAAACTGACTTGCCCCTTGCGCAACAACAAGGGCACGAATCGAAGTGGCATACCGGTACGTTCGAGCCGGTCCTGCAACAGCGCCGGATCGGCGCCGAAAAAAGTTCGACCGAATCTGAGAGCGCGAACGGCCTCCGTATCCGGCCAGCGGTGGCTTCCGTCGATCATCACCACGGGTCCCATGTCCTCGTCACAGTCCTGCAAAGCGATCCATGCGGTCAGCATTTTCGTCGAGGTACAGCTACGCCAGTAGGCGCGGTCGGTGTGCCAACCGATTGTGGTATCGCCGTCTCCGGCCTGTGGTTGCTTGTACACAATGCTGCTCTGCCACAATCTGATCTGGCTCGTTTGCGCCAACCGGGCCGCGATCGCCGCGACTATCGGCTGCAGCATGAAATCGCGGAGGCGGCGATTCGTCAGCGCCACATAGTCGTTGAACCGGATCTGGTGCACCGCACCGGGGGCCCAGTCGTAGAGTTCGTCGATCGCACCTGGCAGTACGTAATCACGCTCCCTGCGGTGATGCGCTTCCAACGCGGCCAACGCATCGTCGACCGCTTCGTCGGTGAACAATCGTGGTGCGATGAACCAGCCGTGCTGCTGATAGAACTCGACATCGTCATCGGAAGGCAGCAATTCCTGTTCAGCTGTTGTCAATTCGAACACCGAATACCTCTTTTCACATCGCGACACGACGCCCGGAAGCCGCGACTCGTCTCAGCTTTATCGACCCGTCCGGCGGTCGAGAACACGCAGATGCAGTCCTCCTGGTATCAATGACACGGAGAGGGGCGGGCGAATGCGTGAACCGGCGACGGTCTGCAACCGCCAGCGACTCGCGATAGTCACCAAGGCCAGAACGACCTCGGTCATCCCGAAGGCTTCCCCGATACACTTTCTCGCCCCACCACCGAAGGGCAAAAAGGCTCCGGGGGACGCCGCGGCGCGTTCCGGCAGCCAACGGTCCGGGTCGAAACGATCGGGTCGGTCGTAGAGGTCGGCCCGCCTGTGGATGAGGTACGGGCTCAGGGCGACAGTGCTGCCGACCGGTAGCTCGTATGGCTCGAGTCTGACCCCGGCGGTGACGATGCGTGTGAAAAACCATGCGGGAGGATAGAGACGCAGGGTTTCGGTGACGATCCTCGTCGCCACCCGCAGCCGCTCCATGTCGCTGTAATCGGGCTGCCGTCCCGCGAGCACGCTGTCGATTTCGGCATGTAGCTGCGCCTCGACCTCGGGATGTTTCGCAAGTAGGTAGAGCACCCACGCCAACGCGGAGGAAGTGGTCTCCGTTCCCGCCACGAAGAACGTCACGACGGCATCGCTGACATCGTCGTCGATCGTGCCGCGCGCGTCGCTCTCACGGTCGTGGACCGTCAGGAGCGCCGAGAGCAGATCACCGTTGTCGATGCCGCTCGCTCGGCGTTCGGCAATGATGTCGTTCATCGTCGTCCGTAAGCGACGATTGGCGTGGTTGTACCGTCGGGTGCCGGGAATCGGCAGACGGCTGATCGCGTCGGGCAGCAACGTGCGTTGAAACGTACCGTCGAAGGTGGCGGTGAGATCGCTGATCACCTGATGCAGCACGCCTGCCGGAAGGGTACTGGAGAACATGGCGGCGCCGAATACCCTCGAGGTGATGGTGAACATCTCGGGACAGACGTCGAGGATCTGACCAGAACGCCAACCGTCTACGACGGCGGCTATCTGAGAGGTCATCGTGTGCGCGTAGTCCGCGAGACGTTTCGGATGAAAGGCAGGCTGCGCCAGGCGGCGCTTGTGCCGATGCCTGCTGTGCGTACACGTGGCAACGCTTTCGCCCAGCCACTCCCGCTCTCGCTCCAGGAACAGACCCCCCTTGTCGAAGGTCCGGTCGTCTACCAGCACTTTGCGAGCCAGCCCTGGATCACATATCACGACAGCCACTTTCGGACCAAGGCGGATCTTCACGAGGTCCCCGTGGTCGGGCAGCTGAGCCAGAAAGGTGAACGGCTGCTTCAAGAACGGCACGAGATGGCCGATCAAGGGCCGGGCGCCCGGCGCAGTCGGTATCTCGCGGGAGAGCTCTGTCATGAGACGCCTTGTTTCCCTTCATAGATGCCGGGGCCATCGCCGCTGACGGCGCCGACCTGGCGAAGCCAACCGAACCAATCCTCGAGACCCCAGGACCGAACGACGAGGCCGTCGGCGATCTCGTGGAATTCATGGATCCGGATCCGGACCGCTCTTCCGGTCGCGGGCACACCGAGCCACTCTCCCTCGTGTACGCCGCGCATCTCCCCGCGGACCGCGACCATCCCGTTGCCGTCCTCCCCGCGTCCGTCGACGATCGTCCGCACGACGATCGTGAATCGAGAGAAGGCGTGATTGATTGCGGCGACGAGACTTTCGATCTCGTCACGTCCTGATGCCTGCCCGGATGAGTCGTCGCTCCAGTCGGGGGCCATGACGCCGTCCAGTAGACCGACGTCGCCACTCAAACCGCGGTAAAGAGTCTCGATCAAGTCGTCGACCGATAGCGTCACCCGAGACCTCCTTCCGCTTCTACTGCTTATCCTGCGTCGCCAAGAGTTTGTTGACGTACTCGAGCGCGAGCCGTGGAGTCCGGAGAATCTCTACGGTCTCGTTCGGCAACAGGATCGGCATGCGGACATGCCATTCCCGTTGTATTCGTTCTGCCAATTCGATCGTGCCAAGCGAGTCCAGGCCGAGGTCGCTGAAGGGCTCGTCGAGCGCCTTCTCGGTGAGTTCCAGGTCGACTCCCTCACATGCCCGGTACAGCCGACTCAGGTCGTCGAGGACGAACTCTCTCATCAGTGCTCCTTGTCGGGAAAGCGGCGCCGCCTGCGCCTGAACCGGATTGGATGACGAAATCAGCCGACAGTTTCATGACAGGTACACGCGGTGCCGCCGTCGAGGCGGGCGAGGTGTGCCAGGTGGCGCGCAGCGACCCGGATCGCGCACATCGCGACGTGTTCGTAGGTGCCGAAGAAGCCGCTCAACAGGATGCTGGCCGAGCGATTGTAGACTTCATGCCACCAATGATCTGGTACGTAAATTACATCTCCGGCCCCGAGTTCGACTTCGTACAGACTCTCTTCCGAAGTTCGCGTCGCGGCGGCTATCTCGACCAGCGGTAGGGCCGACAGGCGCGCCCATGGGTCGTACTTCGTCGACAACGCATCGGCCCGTTCGACGAAACCGGGAGGAGCGATGCGGAAACGCTTGTTCCCGCGGATTACCACGGCGATGTTTCCCAGTAGGTCGTAGTGAGCGCCGGTGCGCGCATCAGCGGGACCCACCCAGACTCCGGGAGGAGGCGAGAACACCCGCCGCGGGAAGAGCTCCTTTCGAGCAGATATGTCGGACCGCAGCTGCGGGAACCACCGCAGCAGGTTGAATTCTTTGAGGTACAAGGATTCCTCGCCGGAATCGTCGTTGGCGAGGAGCTCCATGTACGCTCCCAGCGTCGACTCGGTGAAGTGCGTCGCGGCGCTCTCCCGGTCTCCTCGAACCAATTCGATGGACAGCTCCGGCCGTAACCTTCCGAGGAAGTGAAATTCCCACCGCTGCACGGCAGGCCAGCCGGCGGCCAGCCCCGGAAAGAACGCAGGCTCTCGCTTGGCGATGTACTCGCTCAACGGCGCGGTCGCAGGTCGTAGCTGCGGCATATTTCCCTTCTCCCCTTCCCCTGCGTCTCGTGCAGTGGCCCGCAACTCGATCAAAGACTCCGATGGATGACTGCCCCGTAGTCGAGGGACTGCGGGTGCGGAAAGTAGTTGGGCTTGAGCGCGATGATCGTCCGGAAACCGTTCAAGTGGTAGTAGCGCAGCTGCCGATCCAGGGGCATCCCATCCTCATTTGTCGCATAGACATACGACGTGGGCGAACCCTCCGGATTGGCCTTGATCCATTCGCGTAGTCCAGGAACGGTCGACCCCCCGTACAGGTTCCGATAGCCCAGTAGTGCCAGTTGCGGCAAGAAGGAGCGAAACAGAGCTTCCGCCGCGCAGGCGCTGGTGCTGGTCAGACTCACGCCGAACAGACAGTCGGTACTGCCGGGCGGGGGCAATGGCGCGTAGGCGCACGCCCGCCAGCTTTCCGACTCGCGAATCGTCGTCATCGTGACGGGTCGAGCGAACATGGATGCGAGGAGCCTGCCCCCACTCCGCTCGAACGCGCCTGCGGCGTGCTGGGGTAGCTGATCGATTCTCTCGAACAATTCCTCCGCTGTCGCGCCCTGTTCGTGGTCCCACTTGGCGCGCTCCATGTCCACCAATTGATCCAGATCGGATAACCGAAGGTTTCGAACCTCGATATCGTTTCCGTCGACCGTTCGCGCGGAGACGCGCGGCATGTTGTCGCCTGTTGGCATTTGTTTTCCCTTCGAAAGCGATTACCCCATCTACGGGAGGTCGACGAGCCGGGAGCGACGGTCGTGGTCGAGAACCTCGTTGATGTAGACGGCGAGTCGAGTCGGAGTGGGATGGTCCAGGATGACCGCGACCGTGAGCCGGACGCCGGTGGCGCTGCTGAGCCGAGTGCGCAGTTCCACATTGGACAGCGAGTCGAACCCGGCGTCTCGGAAGGTGCGGTCCGCCGCGAGCGCGTCGGGATCCTGGTGTCCCAGCACGAGAGCGGCGTGGGTACGAATCAAGGCGGTCAGCGCTTTGACTCGTTCGCCGGGTGGCAGCTCGATGAGCTCCGGTCGCGGGAGGTCTTCCGCGGAGGAGCCGGACCCGTCGCCGGCAGACGAAGGCGTGAGTTGTCGAGGCAGATCGGCCAATACAGCAGCCAGCGGCGTACTGGGGTCCATGGGCGACAGCGCCGTCGCGGCGAGAAGAGGCTCGTCCAGCTCGAGTGCCATGTCGAAGATGGCCAGAGCGCCGGCGGTGTCGAGTGGGGCAAGACCGTGCCGGGCGAGACGTGCTCGGTCGGTGTCGTCGAGGTGGGCGGTGAGCGCACTGGATTGCTGCCACAGCCCCCACGCGATGGAGGTGGCAGGCAGGCCGACGCTGTGCCGGTAATAGGCAAGCGCATCGAGGAAGGCGTTCGCTGCCGCGTAGTTCGCTTGTCCGGCCGTGCCAACCACGTTGGCGATCGAAGAGTACATCACGAAAGCGCGCAGGTTCATTTCCGCGGTGAGCTCGTGGAGATGTCGCGCGGCGATCGCTTTGGACGACAGAACCCCGTGGAGTCGATCGAGAGTCAGGTCGGTGAACAGACAATCGTCCAAGATCCCTGCGGCATGAACGACAGCGCCGAGAGGGTGGCGCGACGGGATATTCCGGATCACCGCGGACAGAGCGGCGCGGTCTGAAACATCGCACGCCGCCAGGATGATCTCCGCACCCATCTCACTGAGTTCCTCTGCCAATTTCCGGGCCTCGGCCGCCTGGTCGCCCTGGCGACTGAGAAGGACGAGATGGCGACAACCGTGCGCGGTGACGAGATGGCGCGCGAGCAATCCACCCAGACTTCCCGTGCCGCCGGTTATCAGGACGGTCTCTTCGGGAACGAGCGAAACGGGTTGCGTCAGAACGAGCTTGCCCGTGCTGTGCCCCTGGCTGAGGTATCGCAGTATTTCCCGCGCGTGGCCGATGTTCCAGGCTTGGACGGACAGCGGGCTCAGAAGACCGTCTGCGAACAGCGAGTGGAGGTGGTCAAGGATTACCTCCACCTGGGATATGGGAAGTACCGCGATGTTGATACTCGCGTAGGTGATTTCGGGGTACCCGACGGTGACAGTGGCTGGATCTCTGAGGTCGGTCCTACCCATCTCCAGATAGATCCCGCCGGGCCGTAAGAGCCGTAGCGAAGCATCGACCGCTTCGCCAGCCAGGCTGCCGAGGACGACATCGACGCCGGTGGCACCGGTGACCTCGTTGAACTGGTGTTCGAACCCGAGGGTGCGGGAATCGGCGATCCGTTCTCGCGGGATCCCCATCGCCTCGACGACCCCCTGCTTCAAGAGACTTGCGGTCGCGTAGATCTCCGCTCCGAGCATGGCCGCGATCTGGACTGCGGCCATGCCCACTCCGCCCGCCGCCGAGTGAATCAGAACCCGCATGCCCGGTTTGACCTCCGCGAGCTCGACGAGCGCGTGGTAGGCCGTGAGGAAGACGATAGGCGCGCCGGCGGCCTGGGCATGACTCCAGTGCGCGGGCACGGTGAGCAGGGCACGTCGGTCGACGACGACGAAGGGTCCGTAGCCGCCCGGCCTCGATCCCGCGTGCAGCACCACCGCGGCGACCCGTGCACCGAGTTCTACGTCGCCGACCTGCTCGCCCACCTCCACGACTTCACCGGCCACTTCGAAACCGAGTGCGGTTTCGTCGAGGATGCCGAGAGCGACGAGGGGATCACGGAAGTTCACGCCGGTGGCCAGCACGCGGATCCGCACTTGGCCCGGCTCGAGCGGCACGGTGAGGTCGGGTGCCGGTGCGGCGATGACACTGTCCAAGGTCTTGTCCCGACCTCGGACCAGCCTCCATGGTTGCTCGATGGCGGGAGGCCGGAGCAGATCATCGAACGCCGGAGCGAGCCGTGGGACGAACGCCCGCGCGCCGCGCAGCGCCATCTGCGGATGGCCCGCGCCGATCGCGGCGATCATCAACCGGTGATCGAGCGGGCCGGTGTCGAGATCGATCAACTGCAGACGGCCCGGATTCTCGCTCAGGACCGAGCGCATCATGCCTGCGCATGCTGCTCCGATCGCGTCCGGCACGCTCTCGGCGAAGCTCGCGCTGTGGGCGCGGCGAGTGACGCAGACTATCAGCGATTTGTCGAGCGGACCTTCGGACAGAAGTGTCTGCGCATCGACCATCAGACGCGAAAGGTGTTCACGCAGTGCGGTTTCGCCTGGCAGCTCGTTCACCTGAGTCGAGGAACGAAGATCGAGCAAGACGACTTCCGGTACGCATCGCCCGTTCTGGAGCGCGAGGGACAACGAGCGGGCATCGGGGTGAACATCCGCGCCCGGAAGGTCACGGCGTGCGCCGACAACCGTCCATCGTGAACAATCCTCTTCCCTGTCGCTGCCCAAATCCACCGGCCGCCAGAGCAATCGGAACGCATGGCGAGCGCCAGTGGCGAGCATCCTGCGAAACCCACGCTCCGTCACCGGACGCAGGAGTAGATCTTGGAAATCCGCGACAGGGTTTCCCTCGGGATCGGTCACCCGAACGTGGTAGCGGTCCTGTCCGGCCGGGCTTATCGTGGCGCGCAGATCGGTGGCCCTCCGCGGCAGTATCCGCGCGGATCCGATCGAGTACGGCAAAACGGTGCCCCGCTCGGATCCGGTCAGCAGCAGAGCATGCAGGATCGAGTCGAGCAGAGCGGGATGAACAGGGAAACCCTCGGTGTGCGCGCGCTGTTGCTGCGCCGGACGGACTTCGACGTACAGCGTGGTGTCTTTGCTCCACACAGACGTCAGGTTCTGGAAGGCGAAACCGTAGCCGTAGCCCCTGTCTCTTAGCGCGCGATAGCATCCGTCCACAGAGACGCGACGACTGCCTCGCGGGGGCCACACTTGCTCCTGTGTGCCGTCCTCGGCATTGTCCTCGGTTTCCGCGGTGACTGTGTCGATGACTGTTGTCGCGGCTTCACCATGGCAGCGCCATGGCCCTCTGGCCCCGTGTTCGCGGGAGTGCAGGGTCACCCGGCGGCGGCCGTCCTTTCCCACCGGGCTGCACATCACCTGGATGTCGACTGCTGTGTCGGTAAGAAGCAAAGGAGAACTCAGGACCAGGTCCTGCACCCCGCTTCCGCCGGCCCTCGAAGCGCACCAGGCAAGAATTTCGACCGTCACGGTAGCCGGCACGACGACCCGGTCGAAGACCTTGTGGTCCGCCAGCCACGACTGTTCTTTCACATCGAGGTGGCCGATACACACCGTGCCGCCGTCGGAAAGTTCGGTGGTGGCGGTGAGCAACGGGTGATCCGCAACGTCGAAAGATCCCGCTCGCATAGTCCGTGCGGTACTCGTCGTGGGTAGCCAGTAGGACCGACGTTGAAGCGAATACGTGGGCAGGTCGACCTCGCGGGCACCGCGATACAGTGCCTCCCAATCGACATCGGCGCCCTGTGCGTGCGCGGCGGCGACGGCGGCGAGAAAGTCCGCACCTCCTCCTCGCCCGCGCTGAAGCGTGCCCGTGACCCCGGCGTCGATGTCGCCCGCGGAGGCGATTTCGGCGATGGCGCCGGTCAGTACGGGATGCGGCGACACCTCGATGAATTGCCGATATCCCGCGGTCAGCGCACGACGTATCGCGTCGTCGAAATGCACAGTCCGGTGGAGGTTTTCGAACCAGTACGAAGCATCCAGGCTGGTCGAATCGACGATCTCGCCGGTGGTCGAGGAGATGATGGGCAGCCGGGCTTCACGCGGTGTGATCCCCGCGAGATCGGCGAGTATACGATCGCGCAGCGTCTCCATATGCCGGGTGTGGGAAGCGTAATCCACGGGTAGTAGCCGACTCTCGACTCCGTCGTGTTCGCACTGCTGCAGAAACCGCGTCATCGCTTCGGCATCGCCGGCAACCACGGTGGCCGACGGTCCATTGACCACCGCCACCTCGAGCCGGTCGTTCCACCGCGACAGCAATTCCCGCGCGCGGTCGGCGGGCATCACCAGGGACGCCATGGCCCCTCGCCTGTCGACGGCCCGCAGAGCGGCGCTGCGCAGCGCAACCACGCGGGCGGCCCCATCGAGTGTGAGGGCTCCGGCTACATGAGCTGCGGCGATCTCGCCCTGACTGTGCCCGATGACGGCGGCGGGAGTAACACCGAGGCTCTGCCACAATTCGGCCAGCGACACGTACATGGCGAACAGGACCGGCTGGATCACCTCGGCACGCTCGACTGGCGCATTCCGTTCTCCGCGCAACACTTCCATGACGTCGAAGTCCGCGTAGGGTCTCAGAGCCTCGGCGCAGCGTGCCATCGATCGAGCGAAAACGGGCGAGTCGGCAAGCAGCCGGGTTCCCATCCCGACCCATTGCGACCCTTGGCCAGGGAAGACGAAAACCGGACCCGGTCCGTGCCTCACCTGCCCCACGGCAACGCCGAGCGGGGCCGGTACCGCCGCCGCGGCGAAGGCATCCAGCCTCGCGATCAGTTCCTCTTTCCCGCCTCCGGTGACAACAGCTCGATGCGTCAGAGCGCTGCGCGTGGTGCCCAGCGACCAGCTGAGATCCACCTCGGAGAGGTCCCGCCGGCTCCGCACATGCTGAGCCAGCGCCGCGGCTTGGGCGACGAGAGCGGACGGCGACGCCGCATACAGCGGCAACATCGGCATTTGCTGCCGCAACGGAGAAGGCTCGCGCCGGCGCGGGGTCTGATGCCTGACATGGGCAGGCGCAGGAGCCTCTTCGAGGATCACGTGGGCGTTGGTGCCGGTGATCCCGTACGACAGGACGCCGGCGCGACGCGGTTCGGTCGTTCGCGGCCAGGGACGAGGCTGACGCAGCAGCCGCATCCCCCCTGCCGACCAGTTCACCCCCGCGATGGGGTTCTCCACATGCAGCGTGGCGGGCAACCGCTCGTGTTGTAGCGCCAGCACCATCTTGATGAGACCCGCGAGACCGGCTGCGGCCAGTGTGTGGCCGATGTTCGATTTGACCGAACCTACCCACAACGGGTCGTCCGCGGAGTGGTGCCGTGCGTAACTGGTCTGCAGAGTCGCGGCCTCGGTGGCGTCGCCGAGCGGGGTTCCTGGACCGTGCGCTTCGATCGCGCCGATGTGCTGGGGAAGCAAACCGGCGTCGTCGAGTGCGGCATCGATCACCGCCTGCTGCGCACGCCCGTTCGGCGCCTGCAGAGTGGCACTGGCCCCGTCCTCGTTGACCGCGCTGCCTCGGATCACCGCAAGCACCGGCTTCCCGAGGAGTTCGGCCCGCTCCAACGGCATCAAGACCAACGACGCGACACCCTCTGCCGGAGCGAATCCGTTGCCGTCCGCGGAGAACCCGCGTGAGTACCCATCCACCGAAAGGACCCTGTGCCGCGAATATCGTGCCAGCATCGAAGGATCGGAAATCGCGGTGGCACTGCCGACGATCGTTACGTCACACTCACCTGACCGGAGTGCTCGAATCGCCAAGTGCACGGCCACCAGAGCGGACGAGCAGGCTGTATCCACTGTGATGGCAGGGCCGTTCAGGCCAAGGGCATAGGCGATCCTTCCCGAGGTCGCACTCAGCATCGTGCCCATCAGCAGATGCCGTTCCAGGCCAGGGATTCTCGAGCCCGCAAGGCCGTAATAGCTGTCGGTCGCCCCGACATAAACGCCGGAGCGGAGACTGCTCAACGACCGTGGGCTCAAGCGCGCACGTTCCAGCGCCAGCCAAGAACTTTCCAGCAGCATCCGTTGTTGCGGATCCATCGAAGCGGCCTCACGCGGGCCGATCCCGAACAAGGTCGCATCGAAGTCGCCGATATTCCGTAGGAAGCCACCCCGCTGGATATACGTGGATCCCTCGACGGACGGGTCCTCGTTGTACACGCGACGAAGATCCCACCCACGTTCCGTGGGAAGGTCGAAGGAGACGTGTCGCCCTTCGGAAAGAATCTTCCAATACCCATCCGGATCATCGGCACCGGGGAAACGACAGTCCATGCCTACGATCGCAATCAATCTGCCCAGCCCGGAGTCTCTGTGGTCAATCATGGCACCATTCATTCATCGCGATTACGCACAAGCTCGAACCGAATGTCAGGAAGAGATCTCGCCCGGAACGCGTCTATGCGTCGTAGTCCACATATTTGCCGGCCAGCTTCGCCATGAAGTCCTTGGCGCCGATGGGGCTGTACTTCGGGCTGCAGCCCGGCCAGACCTCGAGAACCGAAGCTTCGCGGGGCAGAACGAGATACGGAACAGAGATCCGGGACACCGCCCGGTGCCCGGGCTCCCGGGGCGCGCACACACGATGCGAACACGACCGAAAACGATCGTTGCTGACCATTTGGAGCCAATCGCCGCTGTTCAAGATCATGGACCCCTCGGGGGCGGTGACCCTGCTCCAGGTTTTGCGCTGAGGGTGAAAAACCTGCAATCCCTCGATCGGATTGGCCGGCAGCAAGGTGATCAGGCCGTAGTCTTCGTGGGTCATGAAACGACCCGGGTTCTCGGCACCACTGTCTCGGCCTTCGAAGGGCGGGTAGTGGTTGATCCTCAGCACGCCATTCGGTGGTGAGAGTTCCTCGTCGTAGATCGACGGATCGATGTTCAGATACCGGAGCAAGGCCCGCACGAGCGGGAGAGTCAATTCCTCGCACGCCTGCCAATACGGCCGCAACCCAGCTTCGAACTTCTCATCCGGCCAGAAGGTCAAGGCCTTGTCGTAGTCCTCGCCGGGCAGACGGAAGGAATCGCGAAAGAACTCCCACGCTTCCACGGCATTCGGCCGCGTCGGTGTCCACTGTTGGACCGCGAAGTACCCACGACGGAATGCTCCGCCGTACACGTAGTCCGTCGCGGCGAATTTCAGCTTCTGCTCCTCGGGCACCGAGGCGAACAGTTCCAATGCACAGGCATCGGTGGCCCGAAGCGAGTCGGTATCGATTCCATGGTTGATCAATATCGCGAGCCCGGTATCCTCCATGGCTCGACCGAGCATATCGACGAAGCGCCTCTGGGCGGTCGCATCGCCTTTCAGGTCGGACATATCACAGACCGGCGCGGCGAAACTGTCGTCGAACACGTCGTCGGGGCTTTCCTCGAGCGTGTAGTCGAGGTCTTTGTCCACCACCCCGAACTTGCGGAGTTCCTTGTTGACATTGTCGTCGATATCCACGTTGTCCCCTCCAGAAGAATTAGCGCCGTCAACGGGCGATGATTTTGCTCGCTGCGCCGAGTGGGCAAGACAGTCCGGGACCTTTCACCACCGAGCTGCCGGTACGTCGATCCGAGCGCCGAAGATCTCAGCGGTCCAGATACCTGGCTGCCAGCCTCATCATGAAATCCCGGCCACTGATGGGCTGATATTTCGGCTGGAAGCCCGGCAATACTTCCACGATCGACGTTTCGTGTGGATGAACGACATACGGAATGGTGAGGCGCGGCACGGCCCGCTGGGCACGGTCGCGAGGCACGCTGACGCGATGGGTGCAGGAATGGAAATGGTCGTTGCTGATCATTTTCAGCCAGTCGCCGCTGTTCAATACAAAAGACCCGGCCGGCGCACGGAGCCTGCTCCACGTCTTGTTCCGAGGGTGGTAGAGCTGCAGTCCCTCGACCGGGGTGGCCGGCAGCAGCGTGATCAAACCATAGTCCTCGTGGGCGATCACACGGCCCGTCTTTCCGGAATCTGCCACGGCATCGTCGATCGGCGGGTAGTGATTGAACCTCAGCACGCTGTTCGGTGGAGAAAGTTCATCGTCGTACAACGAAGGGTCGACGCCCAAATATCGGAACATCGCGTGCACGAGCGGAAGCACCAGCCGCTCACAAGCCTGCCAATAGGGCCGCAGCGCGACTTCGAATCGCTCGTCCGGCCAAAAGGTGAGGGCCTTTTCCGCATCTTCCCCCGGAATACGGAAAGCCGCTTTGTCGAGTTCCCACGCTTCTACCGAATTCGGCAGCGAAGGCGTACTTTCCTGGAGCGGAATGTACCCCATCTGTAACGGCTCTCCGAAAGTGCAGTCCGACGCGACGAATCTCAGCTTTTGTTCGAGGGGCGTCGTCGTGAACATCTGCAGCGCCGCGTCTGCGGCTCTCGGCAGAACCGCTTCGGCTCCGTGGTTGATCAAGATAGCGAGTCCGACGTCCGCCATTGCCGCGCCGAGTCGATCGATGAATCGAGCTTGTGCCGCCGCATCGCCGTCGAGGTCCGAGATGTCGCAGACTTGCGGCTCGAAACTGTCGTCGAACACATCGTCGGGGTTTTCGACGAGTGAATACTCCAGATTTTCGAGATCGTTCTCCACGACTGCGAATTCGGTGTTTCTTGTATCGGATATATTTGCACCCACGCGAGCCCCCTACAAGATGTTCGATCAGGCGTCCGGGCAGTGATCCACGCGGTGGCTGGATAAGCTCGAGAAAGATCATTTAAGGTGGAACTACTGCGTAGATCAAGGTTGCCTCACCACAGATACGCTGTCAATAGCCACCGTACAAGTGACAAGGTGCGAAGAATTTGCTGCGCCAAAGGCTATATTTCAGCAATCGAACTATCCAGTCGGACAGGTCGTCCGGTCCGTAAGCATTTCTCGATGCACAAGGATTCGCAATCGGGCGAACGCAACCAGCGTGCCGCGTATTGTTGCCGGCTGCCGGCGCAAACGGTCCACCGACCCCGGGAATACATGGCAATAGCTGTCGCGTCACCGATCCGTTGCCATTTCTCTGCTCAGGCCAGCAGTAGCCGAGTCCAGGCGTTGGTTTTCGAGACTGTCGCTGGACAATCGTCGAGAAGTTCGACGGCTCGTGTGGGCGCAGGAAAACAATAGCGATTCGTCCCTCCATGCCCTGCTGAGCAGAAGGTGCCCGGCTATCAGCGCTGGGGCGAGGAATGCCGTTGTTATCGTGCGATAAGTGAACTCCCGCTTCGTCGTAGTTACGTTGGTATTGATGTGCGACTTCGCCAGGAGGCGCGGTCGGTATGCCATCCGATGGTGACCTCGCCGCCCGACGTGTTGGGCGAGACGGGCAACTCGGCGTCACCTTCACCTCGGTGGTGGGCATCGACGACTGCCCTCGCTCGCCATGGACCATTCTACGGCGATAGGCCTTGCGGCAGTGGACATTCGGCCATACGCAAGCCGATCCCGGTTTCGCCAACGTCCCCGAGTTGGCCCGAAAATCGCTGCCCGAGCGTAGTTTTCGCGCCCAAGAGGGTGCGGCGGCCGGAGACTATCCGCGATCGGGTGCGATCGCCGCCGGGTCCGCGCTCCGCCGGCGCCGCCGAATCGCAAGGCCTCCGCCCGTGCGCCTCTGCCCGACAGCCGGACTCGCGAGGTATCCAGGACCGACTGGACCAAGACCGGCGCCGACGGCGACCCGGCATGGCGCCGCTCAGGACGCGGCGATCTCGTCTCCCCGCGGACCCGCCACTACGGCACGGTGAACTTCTTCGCCTGTCCGGAGACCACGATGCCGTCGCGGTCGACGAGCGCCACCCGTACCTGTGCTTCGGAACCCGAGGTCGGCTGGGGCTGGCTGGGATCCGCCGTCAGGGGGACGGTGGTGCTCTGCGGGGAACCGTCGCAGTCGACGGAGCTTTGAATGCCCTGGGCGGCGGGACGGTCGGCGTTGGGGTCGCCCATCATCGCCTGAATGCTCACCACCCCGGCGGAGTCGTCACAGCTGTAGTCGACCTGGATCATGTTCGATCCGGCGCCGGTGATGTCGAGGGTCGTGCCGGCGAGCGCGGGAGCGGCAGCCACCACCGAGGCCGCGGCCATAGCGGTGAAGACAACAGCGATGCCGGCAGGGCGCCGGGAGTTCGGGGTAGTCATTCGTTCCTCCTGTGTGGCGGACATAGATCGCGGAACACAACGGAAGAGACGCAGTGCGCATCGCACCGCCCGCATCCATGGTCCAGCCCATTCCCCGCCTGCAGTGGGTAAACCGCTCGAATAGCCCGTCGCGGCGGTGTGCGCCTGGTTGCGCTTCCATGCCGTGCCGTGGCCGGTGCCCAGGATCCTGCCGGATCGAGCGATGCGCTATATCACAGGCTGATCGCGCCGCCGCCCCGCAGGTGCCGAATCACTGTGCGGCGCGGGGGCCGCCTGGCTGCGTCGCGGCGTTCACGAGCTGTCGATAGAGTCGCGCCAGGTCGCCACAACGCGACCTCGGCTTCAGCCGAATCCGATCGCAGCGAAAGATCAGCGGAAGACGGTCGAAGGTGCTCTCGTCCGCCCTCTCGGTTGCTCACCGCCGAACGGCAGCGAGCAACCGAGAGGACATAGAGGATCACCCAGGCAGACCCGCCTCGATGGCGGCGATGATGCGGGGGCGCATGTCGGAGGCGCTGATGATGGCGTCCACCGAACCGACCTCGACGGCGCGCTGGATATCGTGCACGCGATCGAATTCCGCCGCGACGTCACCGAGCTTCTCGGCGCGCACCGACGAGCGGATCTCGTCGAGCTCCGCGGTCAGGGTCATGCGGTCGGCGCCGGTCGCGTCCGCTGCCCGCGCCTCCAAGGCCCGCACTCGTGGATCCGCCGCGGTGCGAGCGTCGACCTCGCCGGAGAACACCACCGCCGCCGCCGGTGCGCCGCCGAGCACCGAGGCGAACGAACCTTCCAGCGCAAGCACGGTCATGTTCGGGTTCAGCGCCTTCGAGAACACCACGAACGCGCCGCCGTGGTAGCGGGAGATCACGCAGAACACGATGGGTCCCTGGAAGTTAACGATCGCGCGACCGATCTCGGCGCCGTACTCGAGCTGCAACTTCCGCATCGATTCCGGTGAGCCGTCGAAGCCCGACAGGTTCGCCAATACCACAAGGGGCCGATTGCCGCTGGCCGCGTTGATCGCTCGCGCCGCCTTCTTCGACGACCGCGGGAACAGCGTGCCCGCCGTGTAGGTGTCCGGGCCGTCGGTGGACGGGAAGCCGCGCCTCGGCACGCTTCGGGATTCGATGCCGAGCAGACACACCGGGATGCCGCCGAGCCGCGCGTCCTGCACCACCGCGGTCTCGGCGTCGGCCATGCCCGCCCAGCGTTCCAGCACCGGGTGGTCCTGGTCGGACAGCGCCCGCATCACGGTCCGGATGTCGAAGGGCTTCTTGCGGTCCGGGTTGGCGGTGGCGGAGAAGATCTCGCCGACGGTCGTGAAGTCGCTGTCCGCCATGACATGCGGGAAGTCGCAGACGTCGCGATCGAGCGGGTCGGCGGTCGCCGACCGCCGCGGCGACTGCTCACCGGGAGCCACATAGGTGTGGTCGTAGTGCGACATCAGCACATCGCGTGCGGCGAGCAGGTTCGGCGCCCAGTACTGGGCCTGGCCGTTGGGGCCCATCACCCGGTCGTAACCGCCGATGCCGAAGTTGTCCTCGGCCGACACACCGCCGGAGAAGTCCAGCGACTGCTTGCCGGTGAGCACCATCGCGGAGTCCGGTGTCATCACCAGGATGCCCTTGGTGTGCATGAGCATCGTCGCCTCGGCGTTCCAGTACGGCTGGGCGCCGACATTGATGCCCGCGACCACGATGTTGATCTCGCCGCCGTCCTGGGTGAACTCGACGATCCGCTTGAGCGCCGCCGCCACCCAGTCCATGTTCTCGGTGCCCGACTCCATCGAGATCCGGGCGCCCGAGGACAGCGCGTACCACTCCAGCGGAACCCGCATCCGTTCGGCGAGGTCCAGCGCGGCGATCACCCGGCGGCATTCCGGTTCGGACAGCGCGCCGAGCGATTTCGTGGGATCACCGAGCAACACCACCCTGGTGACGCCGTCGGGATGCTGCTCGGTCGGCGTGGTGACCACACCGGCGACGAGCGCGGCAGTGTTGCGTCCCTTGGGCCGGTCGACCGGGACGAGCGTGTGGGTGTCGTCGAGGTCGTATTCGGCGAATTCGCCGAGCAGCCCGGTCAGTTCGTACGGGTACACGGTGTTGCGGCTGCTTGCGCGTAGCACCTTCTGCCGGTACGCGTCGAGCGGCTCGACTACCTCGTCGGTCCGTTCCCCGATGGTCACCGTGGTGCCGCCGGTGACGTCGAAGGCGACCCGCACGACGATCTTGACCAACTCGCCGGTCTCCGGATCGGGCTGGCGCGCGATGAGGAGCAACTCCTCCAGCCCGGCGCCCACGGTCGTGGCTTCCACGCGCTCGATGATCGACTCCAACTCGGCGCGGGTGAGGTCGAGCGGCGGCCAGACGTACATCACGATCCGATTGGTGTTCAGGCGTTTGCCCGACGGCCGCCGGGACTGCGCGCGCCGAATCGCGTCGACGCAGGCGGTGATGGTGCTCTCGGCCGTCGGCAGCGCGAGCAACCTGCCATCCTGCTCGCGCAGTGCGGCCAGGTCACGGACCTGCGTGAACGCGACGAGTCGCTCGTCCGACGGGTTCTCCTTCGCGACGCAGCGGAACAGGTAGACCTCTTCGTCCGAGGACGGCAGGCGGGTGAGGTCGAACTTGCGCAGCCGCTTCAACTGCATCCGCTCCGCGATGTACGGGTGCAAGCCGCGGATCAGTCGCTCCTCGGCCAATCCGGTGGCCGACGGGCGGAAGGTGAAGTGGTGGTGCATCACCGCGCCGCCGCTACCGGCGACCGTCGCGGTGATGCGGGACACCTGATTCGGCAGCGGTTGTGCGCTGAGCACCTCCTGCAAAGCCTCGGCCATCGCGTCGAAGTCTTCCGGCTGCTTCTCCCAGCCGAGGTAGATGTCGGCCTCGATGGACGCGGCGCCGCTCGCCAGTTCGGCGAGCCCACGCAGGACGGTGGCGAGGGCGTCGAAGCGCACGGCGGCCGAGACAAGGGACAGGCCACGACGCTCGGCGATCACGAACGTGCAGCCACCGACCTCGCGGGTCCGCACGTCGGCGAGGCCCTTGTTGCCGTAGTACCGCCGGGTCAGCACCTCGAGCATGACCGAGTTGTCCGCGCTTCCGCGCGCCAGCCGCTGGCCGAGCAGCCGCACCAGCGGCTCGGTGCTGCGCACCATCTCGGCGAGGCGCTCACCGCGATCGGGGGCGTCCGGGTGCGCGTCCAGGTGGTTCAGGTGCTTGCGCACATCGGCGTACACGCGGGCGCGATTGCGCCGCAGCAGCGGCTGGCCGAACCAGGCGTACACCACCCCGCGGGTGAGGTCCGCGATCACGGGGAAGCGCACCTGCGTCGCGGCCACCAGCCGCTCCAGCGTCAGACCGACGGGCTCGCGCAGCGCGCGGTCCGGCACCGGCTCCCGCAGCCACTCGCGCAGCAATGTCGTCATGATCGTGACGGTGTCGGCCGGACGTTGCTGGGCGAGGAAGATCCGGAAGACCGCGGCCTCGAGCTCGGGGGTGCGCTCCAGATCGGTCACGCCGTAGTGCGCGAGCGCCTTGGAAAGTTTGGCCTGGTACGACGCGGGCAGTCCGGCCCGCTCGACATCGAGGCTCTGCAGGTAGGTGTGGAAGTACTCGCGGGCACTGTGGACGTGGCTCTGGCCGCCGTCCTCGTCCCAGGACCGGTTGTGGCTCAGTTCGGCGAGGTCGGCGAACACCTGCACGAGCTCGAGTTCCTCGGCGAGGGGCCTGCGATTGTCGGCGATGGCGGCCCGGCGCGCGGCGAGGTAGTCGTCGACCACCCGGCGGTCGTCGTGCGGGTCGACATCGAAGCCGAGCAGCAGGCTGCGCAGATCCTGCTGGCCGCGGGTCAGGCGCACATGCGGTTGAACCGAGGCGGGCTCGCCGGGCAGATCCAGCTCGACCGATCCGGCCGCCGCGGCGCCCGAGTCCTCGTCGTCTTCGGCGAGCGGTTCCAGCCGCAGCAGGGGCGCGCCGGTCTCGACCTGCGTGCCGACGGAAACAGCGCACTCCTTCAACCGGGCACGGAACGGCGCGCGCAGCACGGTTTCCATCTTCATGCTTTCCAGCACCAGGACCGGCGCGCCCGCCTCGACCTCGTCGCCGATCTCCAGCGGCGCGGCCACGACGAGCGCGGGGGCCGGGGAGCGGACGACGCCGCCCTCGTCGCGGCTGATCCGATGCGCGACACCGTCGACGTCGACCATGTGGATGGGGCCGTGCGTGCCGGTGATCAAGCGGTACCTGGCGCCGTTGACGACGATCTGCCCGGAGTGCCGGTCGAAGCGTTCGAGATCCACGTCGGCGGTGCGAATATCGCCACCCGCCTCGACACCGACACGGAACCGATGGGCGCCGATGCGTGCGACGCGCACGCGGTAGCCGACTCCGCGCAACTTGAGGTCGCGCGGCCTGCCGCTCTCGTGCTGCACCTGGGGCCGCCCGCCGGCCGCCGTGGACAGCAGACGATGCCGCTCCACCCGCTCGTCCTCCTCGTAGGCGTCGATGGCGGCAGCGGCCAGCGCGACGGTGGAGTGCCGGTGCGAGACGAGACGGCCTTCGGCGCGAACACGGTCGATCCAGCCGGTGTCGGCGCTGGCATCGAGTACCTCGGGCTGGGTCAGCAGGTCGAGCACGAAGCTCTTGTTGGTCACGCCGCCCTCGATGACGACCCTGGTCTGCGTCAGCGCCCTGCGCAGCCTGGCGAGGGCCTCGTCACGATCGCGGCCGTAGGCGATGATCTTCGCGATCATCGAGTCGAAATCGGCGGGAATCGTGTCGCCCTCGCTGACTCCGGTGTCGACGCGGATGCCGGGTCCGGCAGGCAGATCCAGCCGCGCGATGCGACCGGGGGCGGGCGCGAAATCGCGGTCGGGGTCCTCGGCGTTGAGCCGGGCCTCGATGGCGTGCCCGCGTTCCGCGGGAGGTTCACCCTCGAGCCTGCCGCCGGACGCGACGACCAGCTGGGCCCTGACCAGGTCGAAGCCGGTGGTGGACTCGGTGATCGGATGCTCGACCTGCAGGCGGGTGTTGACCTCGAGGAAGGCGAACTGCTTGTCACCGGGGTGGTACAGGAACTCCACGGTCGCGGCGCCGCGGTAGCCGACGGCGATCGCCAGCCGCTCGGCCGACGCCTTGAGCTCGGCCGCCTGCTCGGGGAGCAGCACCGGCGACGCCGACTCCTCGATGATCTTCTGGTTGCGCCGCTGCACGGAGCAGTCGCGGACGCCGAGCGCCCACGCGGTGCCCTGGCCGTCCGCGATCACCTGCACCTCGACGTGCCGGGCGCCGGTGACCAGCCGCTCCAGGAAGACAACGCCGCTGCCGAAGGCGCGGGCGGCTTCCTGCCGGGTGCGCTCGTATGCGTCGACGAGTTCGGCTTCGTTCGTGATGACGCGGATACCGCGGCCGCCGCCGCCCGCGGTCGCCTTCAGCATCAGCGGGTAGCCGATCTCGGCCGCGGACGCCAAGGCGGCGTCCACGTTCTCGACCGCGCCGCGGCTCCACGGCGCGACCGGCACGCCGACCTCCTCGGCGATCAGCTTCGCGCCGATCTTGTCGCCGAGCTTGCGCATGGCCTCCGGGCTCGGGCCGATGAAGGTGACGCCGATCTGCTCGCACAGCTCCGCGAACGCCGGGTCCTCCGCGACGAAACCCCAACCGACCCAAGCGGAGTCGGCCTCGGTCGCCACCAGCGCGCGCTCGAGCGACTTGAGATCCAGGTACGGGCGCGCGGACGCCGCACCGAGGTCGTAGGCGATGTCGGCCTCCCGCACGAACGTCGCGTTCCGGTCCACGTCGGTGTACAGAGCGACGGTTTCGATCGGTAGCCCGGTTTCCGCTGCCAGATCTCGAGCTGCGTGGATGAGGCGCATGGCGGCCTCTCCCCTGTTCACGATGGCGATGCGGTTGAACACTCGCCGGCTCCTTTCCCAGAACTGGCCCGGTCGGGCGGGTTGCGACTACCGGTCAGGCGTAGTGTGCACCTCCGTTTCCGCTGGTGCACGGCGTGTGGCTGTTACCCACGCGTAGCGTGGGAAATGTCTCCGCTGAGGTTATGACACAGTCGAGGAATTCCGTCGGCGGGCGGCCGAGGGAACTGTTCGAACGCGTCGGAGTACCACACGGATATCGCAACTGGATGGAGTAGCGTTCCGGGTCTTCGAATGGAGAGGATCGGCGCGAGGCTGGAACAGCGCAGCTCGGCCCGTCAACCGACCGAAAGCAGGGAGTCCACCTCCCACGCCTCCGTCAACGACTCCCGCAAACGACCTTTCAGCTCACGCACCGCGATGCTGTCGCTGCCCCGCGGGCACAGCGCCTCGTCCACCATCAGCAGGAACCGGCGGCGCGTCACGCCGAAAGTCACCAGCAACTCCCCCGCGGTCGCGCCACCGAACGGAGCCCAGCGGATGGCGAACCCGATCAACGACTTCGCCGCCGAGTCCAGGCACCCCGCACCCGCGAGCCGATCGCACTGATCCAACGCCGCCCGCATCCACGACCCGTCATAGCGGTGGTCGGTGTCCCGAGAAGGCGTTGAGATGACGTCCGGCGCACTCCGCGACGGTTCGGGCAGCTCATCGCTCGCCGAATCGCGCGTGTCGGGACAGACGACGAACACCGGAAACCGATCCACCCGGGGACGCGGCTGGAATCGGACCCGCACCGACTCGTCCATCGGCAGCGGACCATCGCCCTCGATCGTGGTGAACACCCACGGCCCCTCGTCGAGCTCGACCACAGCGGTCGTCAACGGCTCCACTTCCGCGTGCGGACCGCCGACACTGCGGTGCACCAGCCGCCAGGACACGATGGACCCGTAACCGGCCGAGGGCACCCACTCGAGCGCCGAGGACTGACACGTCGCGCACGCGGCGGTCAGCGGGGCGAACAACTTGTCGCACCTGCCGCAGCGCCGGATCATCAAGGTCCCGGTCCGCGCCACGGAAGTGGCCTTCGATTCGTGTGTGTGCTGATACATGGAAAACCTCGGGGTGATGGCTGTATCCCGTCCTCACCGAGCGTCATCCTTCGAGGGAGTTACCACGACCGTAGAAATACGGTGATGGATACCTATTTCTGCCCGAACCCGAACATCGGCTGCGACAGGTAGCCGAGTCGCTGGGATCGCCAACCGTGGCGGCCCTGGGAACACCACCGCCCGGCCGCGCTCCAGACGGTAGTGTCCCGCCGCCCCGTGCGAAGAACCCTCCAGGAACGCGACATCGTCCGGCAGCACATCGCCGTCGGTGTCGACCTCCACGACGACGCGATCCCGACGGACACCCATGTATCCGCTCACGCGCTCGACCAAGGCGCGAACCTCCGGCTCGCTGCCGGAGTACGCGTCGGGGAAGAAGTCCGAAGTCGGCAGGATCACCGGTGTGCGCAGCGTCCTCGGCCCGAATTGCGTTGCGCACCAGCTCAACATCTCCTCGACCCACATGCGCTCGATCTCCCCCACCGGGCACCTCGGCTTGAAAAATCCCATGCGGCATTATCTCTGGCGAAGCGGGCTCAGGCCTCGTCAGCGCCATACGCTCAGGCGCGGCTCCCGACCGCGGTCGCCGCCGACAACTGCCAGTAGGCGGTTACGGCGACCTCGGCGGTGCTCCTCGCGACGGCGACGGGAGTTCGGAGCTGAGTTGGGTTGGCTACCAGGCGGATCCGGCGTAGGGCTGCGACCACAGGGCGATCTGCAAGGTGACGGCTTTGAACCAGGCTTGGTACATCGCCTCGACCTGGTCGTCGTCGTGGCCGCCCGCGGCGAGGAAGGGCCGGATCGTCGCGGTGATCGGGTAGATGAAGGCGATGAGGTAGCGCAGCGGGATGTGCGGCACCGAATCGGCGTGATCGGTCTGGTTCTTCTTCGCGCGGGTGTGGCGTAGCGCGATTTCCTGCTGGTAGGCCAGCCACTGCTCGTCGTAGGGGCGGGTGCAGGTGTCGATGATCCAGCGCCCGAACCGGGCACGCACGCGCTGCAGATAGTCACCGATCGGCTCGCCGGAGGGTGTGGAGAAGTACGCGAGCAGGTGGGGGTGCGAACCCACGAAGCCGTACCAGACGTCGAGGACCTCCTCGACCTGGCCACCGAGGACTTCTCCGGCGGTGCGCAGCGCGGCCTCGTCGTCGGGGCCGAACAGGACGCCGGCCCGCAGAGCGGCGAGATCGTCGAGGGTGACCGGCGAGCGGTGGAGCGCGGGATCGTCGTGGTCGTATCCGGGGATAGGGGTGGTCATGCTCATCAGGGACTCCTTGGTTGCGTCGGTGAACAAATGGGCGTGACGGCCTGTTCGGCGGAGCTGTTCAGGTCGGGCTGTGCATGTAGTCGTGGTGTTCGGTGTCGCCGTGTTCGTCACCGGTGAACCGCCACGTCGAGGGCCGCGCGGCGCCGACGGACACGAGCAGCACTCGCGCCTTGGTCACGGTCGGACCTTTCCCGGTGACTGCTGGGATCGACGGTCGGCCGCGGTCAGCGCATGCTCGGCCCAGCGCGCGAGGATCTGGGCACCCGTCGCGGCCACGGCTTCGGCGGCATCGGGTGCCACGGCGATTCCCGAGGGTAGGTGCGGCCGGACCTCGTCGAGGGCGTCCGCGTCGAGTTCGACATGGAACTGCACGCCGTAGGACGCACCGACGCGAAACGCCTGGTGCGGGTAGACCTTCGAGCTCGCCACATGGACAGCGCCGTTCGGCAGGGTGAAGGTGTCGTGATGCCAGTGCACCACCGGCAGCTCCGGTCCGGACGGCCCGAAGACCGGATCGGTCGACCCCGCACCGGTGAGCGTCACGGTTCCGGCGCCGACTTCCAGCACCGGACCGCGCAGCACTCGCGCTCCCAGCGCCGCGGCAAGCAGCTGCGCGCCGAGGCAGATCCCGAGCACCGGTCGGTCTTGCTCGACGCACCGGGCCACGAGGTCCCGCTCGTTCACCAGGTAGGGGTGGTCGCGATCATCGAGCGCACCCATCGGCCCGCCGAGCACCACGAGCACATCGACCTGCGACGCGTCCGGCAGAGGCTCGCCCCGATCCACACGCACCACCCGCGGCTCAGCACCTGCCGCCGACAACGCCGACGCGATCAGTCCCGGGCCCTCGAACGGCACATGCTGCACCACCACCGCGCGCACGCCGACCTCCTGCATATCCGTAGCGACAACGCCAAGCATGCCACAAGCTACATAGGAGTCCTACCTAGTTACTCGAACTGGCTTGTCCAGCAGGCGTCACGCACCCGAACGGATCTTCGATCGGCAGATCGGGCGCGAAGACGGTAACGACGTATCATTGCAGTGATTAGGAGTCCTACGTTCGAGGCGGATGACATGACCGAGCACGCGCGAAAAGCCGACGACAGCGGCGGGCTGGACCGCCGGCTGGCGGACGCGCTCGAACGGCTCGGACACGGCATGCGCGCGCTGGCCCAGCGCAGCGCCCGCGAACACGGACTCTCGCCGCTGCAGCAGCAGGTGGTTCTCGCGTTGTCCCGGCAGCCGGCGACCCGGCGCGAGGTGAGCGCATTGGCCGCGGAGTTCGACGTCACCACACCGACGCTGTCCGACGCCGTCGCCGCACTCGAACGCAAGCAGCTGGTATCCCGCTCGCCGGGCACCGATGGGCGCAGACGGCTGCTCACCCTGACCGACGACGGCGAACAGGTCGCGCGCGAACTCGCGCGGTGGGACGAGCCGCTGCTGTCGGCACTGGCCGGGTTGTCGGTCGCGGACCGAGCGACGACGCTCAACAGCCTCCTGCATCTGATCGGCGACCTGCAACGCCGCGGCGTGGTGAGCGTCGCGAGGATGTGCACCACCTGCCGCTTCTTCGATCCCTACGTCCACCCCGATCCGGCCGAGCCGCACCACTGCCACCTCCTGCAACGGCCACTGCCGCTGACGGACTTGCGGACCGACTGCCCCGAGCACGAACTCGCCACCGCCCGTTGACACAGGCGGAGGGCTTCGCCGATCTCCACCGACACGACGACAAGGCTGGTCGGCAATCACGTGCTGGGAGCCTGGGGGGTTGGACTGTGCCGCACTGTCGCACGCGGCGGAACCGGGACGCCGCGAAGTCCCAACGGCCGCGCTTCGCCGAATCGAGGCCGACCAGCGTGTAGCGTCGCTTCTCCTGGTGTAGACGCAGATCGAGACCATCACCGGCGGGAGCATCGGATGGATGGATCCTGGCAGCGCCCTGTTGCCGAAGCGGCGCAGGCACTTTCACGGCGCGGTTTCGTGCTCGGCGCGCTCGGTGCGATCGGCGTGGCCGCAGGCGCACCGGCCGCCGCGGAGATCTTCCCGCTACCGCCCGCTCCGCTGCCGCTGCCGCCGCTGCCCCCACTGCCGATCACGCCGTTCAACTACCATTCGCCGCCACTCGAACCGTTCGCCGATCCGCTGCCGATCCCCGAGACTCGCCCCGCCGCAGGCGAACTGGTGGCCACGTCGGGCGTGCACCGCTATCACCGCGACCTCCCCGAGACCCGCTCGTGGGGATACTCCCGCCCGGTGCTCGGCCCGACCCTCGAGGCGCACCGGGGCCGCCCCGCACACATCACCTTCCGCAACGAGCTCGGTCCGCACGTGCTCGCCGCACACGTCGACACCGGCATGCACGCCACCACCGACCTCGACCGCACCGATCCCCGCATGACCGTGCACCTGCACGGTGCGCACAACCACCCGGATTTCGACGGCCATCCACTGATCACCTGGCGCAACGGAGGCCGGATCCGCAACTGGTACGGCAACCGGCAGCAGGCGACCACCCTCTGGTACCACGATCACGCGATGGGCATCACCCGGCTCAACCTCCAGGCCGGGCTCGCCGGAATGTACTACCTGCGCGACGAATTCGACACCGGCGCACCGGACAACCCGCTCGGGCTGCCCACCGGCGAATACGAGATACCGCTGATCGTGCAGGACCGCACGTTCAACCCCGACGGCAGTCTGCAACCCATGGTCGGGACCTATATCGCCGAGGGCTACAACCAATCCGGCCAGTTCGGTGACGTCGCGTGCGTCAACGGCGTCGCATGGCCGTCGTTACCGGTCCGGCGCACCCTGTACCGATTCCGGCTGCTGCAAGCATCCAATTCGCGGACCTACACCTTCGAGTTCGACAACCGGATGCCGTTCTGGGTCATCGGCAACGATCTCGGTCTACTGGACGCACCGGTGCCGACCACCGCGGTCCGGTTGAGTTCGGGCGAACGCGCCGACCTGCTCGTCGATTTCAGCGGGCTGCGCGACGGCGAGAGCGTGGAGCTCACCAACACCGAGCTCAACGATTTCGGCAACACGGTCTTCATGGTTCCCGCGCTGCCCCGCATCATGCGGTTCACCGTCGCAGGGGACGGTCCGGCCGCTGCCGTGCCCGCCCGGCTGCGCGGCGGCGACGGGCAGCCCGCACCGCTGGAGCCGCTCGACGCCCCGCAACTGACCAGGACCATGACGATGATGGGCCTGACCGACACCCTGCGACCCCCCTTCGCCTCCACCCTGCTCGCGCTGAACAACCTGCCGTTCCGCACCACCGATGTCGACGTCGCGAAAGCGGGCACCGTCGAACAATGGGACCTGATCAACGCCACCCCCTTCGACCACCCGATCCACCTGCACCTGGCCCGGATGCGCATCCTCGGCAGGCAACCCATCCTGACCTCGGCCTACTGGCTGTCCAACAGCCCCGGACCGGCCTGGGGCACACGATGGAATCCGCCCGCCGACGCCTTCGTCCGGGGCCCCCAGCAGCCACCCCAACCGTGGGAAACCGGATGGAAGGACACCGTCCTGTGCCCGACGGACGCCATCACCCGCGTCCTGGTGTACTGGCCCTCCATCGACGAACTCGGCTTCGACCCCGACACCCCACTGCGCGTCCGCGACGGCGCCGAAGCCATCGCACCCTACGGCGACCCCGCACCCCGGCACCACGCGAACCACACCGACGCGACCACCATCCGCGGCTACGTCTGGCACTGCCACAACCTCGACCACGAGGATCACGACATGATGCAACAGATCCGCATCACCGCCTGATCAGGATTCGGCGCCGTCCATCGCGCTGTCCGGAATCAATCGCGGAATGGTGTCGGTTCTGCGACGGATCGATGGAGTTACCGCTCGTTGGCGCCTCGCGCGGTGGGTAGCTGACACATGCTGACGGACAGAGGTCGGCCCTGCTACACCCGGCGAAGGGAGATGCGCGGTGGCTTTGGGACGTCGTCGGCTGTTGATCGGCTTCGCCGCCGGTGCGGGAGGCCTCGCCCTGACCGGATGCGGGCAGCGGGAACCCGCACCGCCCAAACCCGCCACGATCCGATTCGATCCGCCACCCGGCGCCCACGATGTCGATGCGCGCAGCCCCGGCACGGTCACGGTCACCGACGGGACACTGCGCTCGGTCGAGTGGATCGATGAGACAGGCAGATCACTACCCGGCGCACCCGCACCCGATCATCGGACCTGGACCAGCACCGAACCACTCGGCTACGCACACACCTACACCGCCAAAGCCGTGGCGCACGGCGAAGCCGGCGACATCACCGCGACGACGACCTGCACCACGGTGCGACCGCACGAGCTCGTCGACGTCTCCCTGCGCTCGGCCAATCTCGTCGAGCTAGCCGAAAACGACACCTACGGAGTGGGTTTCGTACTCGCCGCCCGTTTCGACAACCCCGTCGACCGGGCCGCCGCCGAACGCCACATCGCGGTCACCACCCAGCCGGCCGTCACCGGCGCCTGGTACTGGCTCGACGATCGGAACGCGCACTGGCGACCGGAGCACTACCACGCCCCCGGTACTCGAATCACGGTCGAGGCCAACCTGTTCGGGCGCGCGCTCGGCGAGGGCCGCTACGGCCTGCGCGACCAACGGGTCTCGGTGAACATCGGACCCGCGCACGTCGCGATCGCCGACGACAACACCAAACAGATCGAAGTCTTCGACAACGGAAACCTGGTGCGCACCATGCCCACATCGATGGGCAAGGGCGGCACCACCGTCGTCGGCGGCCGATACCTGTCGTTCTGGACCCGCCCCGGCATCTACACCGTGCTCGACCGAAACAACCCGGTGATCATGGACTCCACCACCTACGGCCTGCCCGCCAGCGCGGGCGGCTACCGCACCAGCATCGACCACGCGGTCCGCATCAGCCACGACGGAATCTTCGTCCACGCACTGGCCGCGAGCATGTGGGCCCAAGGCAACACCAACGTCTCACACGGCTGCCTGAACCTCTCCCCCACCGACGCCGCCTGGTTCTACGACTTCGTCATCCCCGGCGACGTCGTCGAGGTCCGCAACACCGGCGGCGATCCCCTCGACATCTGGCAGAACGGCGATTGGAGCATCCCCTGGTCCGAGTGGCTTCGCGGCGGCGTCCCCGCATGAGCCGCGAAGCCGAGGACGATGAATTTCGTTGCGCCGGGCAAGGTATCGGCACCGGGGACGTGTTCAGGCGGCGAGCAGGGCGCCGGCCAGAGCGATCGAGGTGATCCAGACCGTCGAAGCGGTAGCCAGCAGCAGGGGGCGGATGCCGAGCCGCTTCAGGATGTGTAGCCGGACCCCGGTGCCCAGCGCGAACATGGCGGCGGTGAGCAGAGCCGTCTGGGCGAGACGCGCCGCGTCCAGGAAGGTGGCGGGTAGGACGCCGGTGGTTCGCAGTCCCGCGCACACGAGGAATGCGAGCACGAACAGCGGAATCAGGGGCGCGGACCGGCTTTTCGCTTGTTCGGCGCTGCGGCGCAGCTGCCAGCTGATGGCGGCGAGGACGGGAGCGAGCAGGGCGACGCGCGCGAGTTTGACCACGACGGCGACGGTGAGCGCGGTGCCGCCGAGCGCACCGCCCGCCGCGACGACCTGCGCTACTTCGTGGATCGCGGCGCCCGCCCACACTCCGCCGGCGTGTTCGTCCATTCCGATCGCATGCGCCGCCGGCGGGAGGAGCGCGATCAGCAGCGTTCCGAAGGCCACGACCAATGCCAGTGTGGTGATGAGTTCTTCTTCCCTGGCTTCGATCACGCCGTCGACGGCGGCGACCGCGGCGGCGCCGCAGATGGAGAACCCGCAGGCGATCAGCAGACGTTGAGTCCAGCTCACGCCCAGTAGGCGACCGAGCCACATGGTCGCCCCGATGCCGAGGACGACGACCGCGACGACGACGGCGAGGGTGGCGGGTCCGAGCCCGAGAATGTCGGTGAAGGTCACCTGCAACCCGAGCAGCGCAACGCCGATGCGGAGCAAGCGTTTGGCGCAGAACTGCAATCCGGGTTGGATGCGTTGCGGCAGGGCAACGACATTGGCGATGACCGCTCCGACGATGATCGCGATCAGCAGGGGGCTTGCGCCGGTGATCCACCGTGCCGTCATCTCGATCGCGACGACGACGAGAGCGGCGAGGGCGATTCCTGGCCAGTGCGCGTGTACCCAGCCGGCGGCGCGGTCACGGTGTCGGTGGTCTTGCGGCGCTCCTGGTGGCCGGTCGAGGTGGGCGTTGGCATTCGGCGCAGACATGTGGTGGGCCATGGTCCTCGATCAGGGGTCGGTGCGGCGGGTGGCCGCGCGCCGCCACAGCCACACCGGGCGTGCACCGGGTGTGGCTGTGGCACTGGCTATTTGGCTTGCGGTGCGGGCTGCTGTGCCGGGTCCTTGCAGTAGGCGAGCTCAGGCGGGCACGGCGCGAGGATGGTGGAGAAGTACTGGATGGCGGAGAACAGGGTGATGGGTCCGCCTGCCAGCACGATTCCGGCCATAGAGCCGACCGCGCCGACGGTGGCCATGCCGAGGACGCACCCGGCGACGGTCGCACCGACGAACGGCACGAGCAGCGCGATCAGCGGGCTGGAGATGGCCGCTCCGGCCGCGGCTCCGACCAGGCAACCCACTCCCCCGCCGAGGACGGCGCCGAGCACGGCACTGACAGCGGCGCCGATGGCGGCGCGTTGGGCGAACACGCCGAGCGCTTGGGCATCCCGGGGAGTGAAGGATTCCGCTACCTGGGACGCGGCTTGCTCGACGGTCACGACGTCCGTCGCGGCCACCGGTGTGACCCGTTGGGGGTTGTCCTTCGATGGCGTCAGTGTCGCGGTGGTGTCGTCGACCCGAGCGGTGATCGGGTAGGCGGTGTCGTCGATCCGGTAGCTCAGCGGGATGGCGGCGACGAATCGATCGTCGCGATCGACGAGGACGAGTTGCTGGTCGATCTGGCGCAGCGTGCCGTTGGTGATGCTCAAGACCGCCGAGTCGCCGGAGCGGGTGACCTCGTAATGCACTGCCGCCGAGGCGGAATCGTCCGGCATCGGCGCGGCGTGCGCGGTGGCGGCGGTGGTAGCCAGCGCCGCGGCGGCAAGGGCGGCCGTCACAGCCGTGTTCATCGTCTTCATGACGTGTTTCCTCATCTTCGTTGATGTGCGGTTCAGGTACCGGAGACCGAGCTGGTGGACGCGAGCCGGCTATTCGCTTGGGCGAGTTCGCTTTTGGGTCAGCGGCGCGGCGGTTGCCGCCTGGACGTCGGCCTCGCTGACGCCGGGAGCGCACTCGCGCAAGGCCAAACCGGTGGGCGTGACGTCGATGACGGCGAGATCGGTGATGATGCGGTGCACGACCCTTTCACCCGTCAGCGGGAGCGTGCAGCAGCGGACGATCTTCGGCGCACCGGTCTTGTCGGTGTGTTCCATGAGCACGATGACCCGCCGGGCGCCGTGCACCAGGTCCATCGCGCCGCCCATGCCTTTGACCATGCGGCCAGGCACCATCCAGTTCGCCAGATCGCCGGTGGCCGAGACCTGCATGCCGCCGAGAACGGCGGTGTCGATGTGGCCGCCGCGGATCATGCCGAAGCTGGTCGCGGAGTCGAAGAACGACGCGCCCGCGATCACGGTGACGGTCTCCTTACCCGCGTTGATCAGATCGGGGTCTACCTCGGCCTCGTTCGGGTAGGGGCCGGTGCCGAGGATGCCGTTCTCGGAATGGAGAACGACGCGGACGCCGTCGGGCAGCTGGTCGGGAATCAGGGTCGGTAATCCGATGCCCAAATTGACGTATTCGCCTGCGCGCAGTTCCCGCGCGGCACGCGCGGCCATGGCGGTGCGGGACCAGCCGCGAACGGTGATTGCAGTAGACATGTCAGCGCTCCTCGGCGACGGTGCGTTTCTCGATGTGTTTGGGTCGCGCTCCGGTATGCACGACGCGGTCGACGAAGATGCCGGGCAAGTGAATCTGTTGCGGGTCGAGATCACCTGCTGGAACGAGGTTTTCGACCTCGGCGAGGCAGATGCGTCCGGCCGTGGCGGCGAGCGGGTTGAAGTTGCGAGCCGACTTGTCGAACACCAAATTGCCCTCGGTGTCGCCGATGAGCGCGTGCACCAGTGCGTAGTCGGCGGTGAGAGCCTCTTCGAGCACGTAGCGCCGATCGCTCCACCGGCCGCCGAAGGTGCGCACCTCCTTCGGCGGCGAGGCGACGGCGACCGAACCATCGGACGCGTATCGCCAGGGCAGGCCACCCTCGGCGACGGGGGTACCGACGCCGGCGGGTGTGAAGAACGCCGGGATGCCTGCCCCGCCAGCCCGCAGTTTCTCGGCGAGCGTGCCCTGCGGAGTCAGCACGACCTCGAGTTCACCGGACAGGTACTGCCGCGCGAACTCACTGTTCTCTCCCACGTAGGAGGCCGTGATACGGCGGATGCGCTTGTCCGCCAGCAGTATTCCCAGACCGTGCTCGTCGGTGCCGCAGTTGTTGGAGATGATGTCGAGGTCGGTGACGTCGCGGGCGGCCAAGGCCTCGATGAGTGCGTCCGGGATGCCACACAACCCGAAGCCGCCGACCGCAAGACACGACCCGGAGGCGATATCGGCGACCGCCTCCGCGGCGGAGGTGACGATCTTGCTCACCGGGCGGCCTCCGCGCCGGCCGAGGCGACGGCCGTCAGCTCGCGCAGTAGTTCTTCCGCGCGCGGCCAGTAGCCGTAGCCGGAGGCTGGATTGAGGTGGCCGACGTCGCCGAGATCCACCATGCGACTCCCCCACGCCTCGGCCATGCCCGCCACCCGCCGATGCGAGGCGAGCGGGTCGGTGGTGGAGGCGGCCACGATGCTGGGGAACGGCAGTCGGCGTCGTGGAATCGGATTCCAGCCACCGGCCTCGAGTTCTTGGAGCGTCGGATGGTCCTGCGGCAGCGGCGTTTCGAGGTCAGGCGGGGTGGCCAGCAGAGCGGCGTGCACAGGTCGGGTGGGCCGCTGCGCCCAGTGGACGGCGATCATGACCCCCGCGCTGTGCGCGACCAGCACCACGGGGCCTTCGACATCGGTGAGGACGCTGTCGAGCGCGGCTACGCGAGCGGCGAGCGAGAGCCGGTCGTGCTCGAGCGGCGCGACGGTGCGGACGTCGTCCAGTCGTTCGGCGAGCAGAGTCTGCCAGTGTTCGGGCACGTGGTCACGCAGCCCTGGCACGATGACGACGGTAGGTTCGGCGGTGTCGTTCATAGTGTGCGGCAATTCCTTTCGAGATCAGTGCGAGGCCGCGGGGTCGACGGCCGCGAGGCGGCGGAGTCCGGCGGGGTAGACGCGTTTGCCAAGCAACAGGGCGGCGATGGCGGCCAGGTAGGCCAGTGGCGCCAGGCGCAGCGCGGTCGCCAGACCGAGGTGATCGGCGAGGACGCCGACGACGAAGGGACCGAGGGCGAGTCCGAGCAGGCTGTTGGCCAGGGTCAGGGTGCCGAAGGCCGACGCACGCACCGACGCATGGGTGAGGTTGGCGACCATGGCCGCGGTGGGTCCCGACGAACCGCCGGAGAAGAAGGCGCCGATACCGATCAGCACCAACTGCACGGGACCGGTTCCGAGACTGAAGCCCACCGCGAGGCAGACCAGTGCGATCGTGCAGAACACGATGGCGGCGGACCATTTTCGGGACATGTCCGCGCGGCCGACCCGGTCGGTGATCATCCCGCAACTCACCATCCCGGCTCCGACGAGCAGCACGAACACCGAGGCGATCGCGCCCGCTCGGTCCGGGGCCAGACCGTAGTTGCGGTTGAAGAAGCTCGGCATCCACGACAGCAGGACCGCGGCGGTGAAGATCTGCATGGCGCTACCCAGATAGGCGCACAGGACAGCGGGGTTGGTGAACAGCGTCGATACCGGTACGCGAAAACCTTTGCCGCCCGGACTTGCTCGCTGCGGCGGGTCGTAAGCATGCCGTGCGAGCTTCGCCTCGGTCACCACGGCACGGAACACCAGTGCCAGGATCAGGCCGAAGATCGCCATGGTGGCGAAGGACCAACGCCACCCGAGCTGCACGGCGATGATGCCGCCCAACCCGACGCCCAGCACCGATCCGAACGAGCCGCCCGCCATGAACGCGCCGCTCAGCGCGGCGTGCGCCCGCGGGGCGAAGGCGCTGAGCACCACGGCGATGCCGACGCTGCCGTAGGCCGCCTCTCCGACGCCGACCAGAAAGCGGGCGGCCAGCATCTGCCCGTAGCCGACGGCGACCGCGCACAGCAGCGTCGCGGCACTCCACAGAACGGCCATCAGGACCAGGCTGCGTATTCGTCCCCAGCGATCTGCCAGTACCGACAGCGGAAGGGTGAGTATTCCGACCATCAGCGCGACGACGCTGGTGAGCGATGCCAGTTGCGAATCCGACAGTGCCCATTCGCTTTTGAGGAAGGGAAAGACCGCGCTGAGGACCTGCCGGGACATGTAGTCGGCCAGCAGCAGACCGAATGCCAGCGCGAAGACCACCCACGGGTACCGGCGAACGGTTCGCGGTGCGCGGGCGGCCGCCGAGGCCGGGGCGGTGACCGTGTGGTCCTGCGCCCCGGTGGCGGTAGTGTGCAACTCCATTGGTGCTCCTACGAATCCGGTGCGCCGAGACGGTGGTGCGGCGCACCGGAGCTGAGGGGAAGAAGGAGGGCGCGCGACCACGGTGACCCGCGCCCCGGAATCGGTCGGTGACCGAAATCCCCGCCCGTAGTTCGAATCTCAGGCGTGGTGGGTGAAGCCGACCTGGCCGGGGCGGCGATTCGGGGCGTAGCCGAGGCGGGCGAGGGTCTCGTCGGCGTCGGCGTAGGAGGTGCCGATCTTGTAGATGTCGCGCGCGTCCTTGGCGGTGGCGACCTCGCGGCCGAGTTCGTTCGCGACGCGGACGAGCTGCTGGATCTGCTGGACCGATGTCATCTTCTGGCCCTTGCGGCCCCAGAGGGTGTCCTCGTTGCCGCAGCGGGTGTGCAGCCCCATGGCGATCGCCATCGCATTGACCGGCAGCACCGAGCGCATGAGGGTTTCGAGGGTCAGGCACGCGCCGTCGGGGACGCGCTGGACGAAGTTCATGATGTTGTACGGGTTCGGGCCGTCGAATCCGCCCCCGATGCCCACCCAGGTCAGGTTCAGCGGGCCGGTGTACACGCCACGGCGGATGAGCCGCTCCACCGTCTCGAGCTGCGGAATGCTGGACAGCTGGAAGTGCGGCTGGATCCCGGCGGCCTGGAGCCTGCGCAGGTGCTCTTCGACCCACTCGGGGCCTGCGGGCACCGTCATCTCCCGATACGCCGCCGCGAGCTCCGGACGCTCCATCGAAGTGCCCGCGATGTCGTCCGCGGTCATGAGCTCCATGATGTTCATCTGGCTGGTGTTGATCGCGATGGTCACCTGGTCCGGTTTCGGATCCAGCTCGGCGAGCATGTGCCGGGTGTCGTCGGACAGCCACTTCGCGTCGGCGCCTTCACCTTCCGGCGCGAACGAGATCGAGCCGCCGACCTGCAGGATCATCTCCGGCACCGCCTCCCGCAGGCCCGCGAGGAGTTCGTTGAACTTCGACAGCCGCTTGGAGCCCTTGCCGTCGAGTTCACGCACGTGGATGTGCAGTACCGTCGCGCCGGCCTCATAGCAGTCCACGGCCTGCTGGACGTGCTCTTCCATCGTCAGCGGCAGGTCCTCGCGGAAGTCGTCCGGCTCCCACTCCGGACCGTAGGGGGCGCAGGTGATGACCAGCTTGTCCTGGTTCTCCGGGAACAACGCGTCGTCGTGGAAATGCATGGATTCTCCGATTCGAGGTCGAATAATGTTGGGAATGAACGTTTTTCAGAAGGGCCGGTCGCCGATGATCCCGGCGCGCTCCATCTTTCGGACCGCGGGCCAGTAGTCCTGGACCGCGTAATGCTGGGTGGACCGGTTGTCCCAGATGGCGAAGCTGTTCTTCGTCCACCGCCAGCGGACCTGGTACTCGGGGACGGCGGCCTGTCGCATCAGGTAGTGCAGCAGTTCCGCGGCACCCGGCGCGTAGTCGAAGCCGAAGCGCACGTTCTCGGGGGTGTGATAGTTGGTCAGGTGGGTGGTGAAGGAGTTGACGAACAGGATTCGCTCACCGGTCTCCGGATGGGTGCGCACCACCGGGTGCTCGGCGTCGGGGAAGCGTTGCGCCAGCTCGAGGCGCTCGGCCTCCGGCATGGCCGCGCCGAAGCTGGCCTCGATGCTGTGCCGCGCCCGCAGACCCGCGATGCGTTCCTTGACGCGCTCGGGCAGTCGCCGGTACGCCTCGGCCATATTCACCCAAATGGTGTCGCCACCCACCGGTGGCGTCTCCACACAGCGCAGCACGCAGCCCATGGGCGGGTTCGCACGCCAGGTGGCATCGCAGTGGTAGGCGTTCTCGTAGTGTTCGGGCGGGCTGTCGAGGTCCTTGTAGATGCGGACCAGACCGGGGTGGTCGGGATCGCTGCCCGCCACCGGGTGGTCCTCCAGCAGGCCGAAGCGCTGCGCGAGAGCGACGTGGTCGGCGCGGCTGATGTCCTGGTCGCGGACGAAGAGCACCTTGTACTCGAGCAGCAGCGCGCGCAGCTCGGCGAACAGGGTGTCGTCATGAGCCGCTCGTGCGAGATCGATGTCGACGAGTTCGGCGCCGATCGTGCAGGTCAGGGGTTCGACCGTGATCGAGCCGCGCACAGTCGAATCACCTACTGGGGCAAAGGTTGTCACGAGTTCCTCCGAGAGGTGCGGTCCGGCTGGTGGCCGGGTGTCAGAGAGTGAAGACAGAGGAGCCGATACTCCGGCCGGATTCCAGGTCGCGATGCGCGCCCACCGCGTCGGACAGCTCGTAGCGCTGGTTGATCTCGATGCGGATGCGCCCCGCCGCGACATGGGCGAACAGCTCGCCTGCCAGTTCGGCTCGCTCGACGGGATCGGCGATGTAATCCGCGAGCGCCGGGCGGGTGACGAACAGTGAGCCGTTGACCGCCAGCCGCATGGCATCGATGGGCGGGGTCGGCCCGGAGGCGGTGCCGAAGCACACCAGCAGCCCGCGCCGCGACAGCGAATCCAGTGACGTGTCGAAGGTGGTCTTGCCGATGCTGTCGTAGACCACCGGCACGCCCGCCCCGTCGGTGAGTTCCCGCACCCGCGCTGCGACATCCTCGCGGGTGTAGATCACCACGTGATCGCAGCCGTGCGCCCGGGCGATCTCGGCCTTTTCCTCGCTCGATACCGTCCCGATCACGGTGAGCCCCAACAGCTTCGCCCACTGCGTGAAGATCAGCCCGACCCCGCCGGCGGCCGCGTGCAGCAGAACGGTGTCCCCTGCGCGGAGCGGATGGATGCGGCGCAGCAGGTAGGCCGTCGTCAAGCCCCGCATCGTCATCGCCGCGGCGGTGTCGAAGCCGATCTCCGCGGGCAATCCGATCAGATGCTCGGCGGGCATTACCCGCTCAGTGCTGTAGGCGCCGAGCGGGCTGCCGGTGTAAGTGACCCGGTCGCCGGGGCGGAAGCCGTCGACCCCGGGACCGACGGCCTGGATCACACCGGCCGCCTCGACGCCCATACCCGCGGGCAGCGGGGCCGGATACAGGCCGCTGCGGAAGTAGGTGTCGGCGAAGTTCAGCCCGACCGCCTCGTGCCGGATGCGCACCTGGCCCTGCCCTGGCTCGCCCACTTCGACCTCCTCCCAGCGCAACACCTCTGGGCTACCGGTCTCGTAGAAGCGAACAGCTTGTGCCACAACAGATCTCCTCTTCATCCCGGCGCGCATCCGCTGATCACGCTCGCTGTGATGAGACCCACAGTAGGTCGCAAGGCGGCACGATGCTTATCCTTGCGGGACAGAAAACTGTTCACTTCGGGACGGCAGGAGGATGCGTTGAAGCCGCTGGCCCGCTATGCCGCGCTGCACGGCTACGTCGAACTGGGCCGCTCGTTGGGCCTCGACCCGATCACGCTGCTCCGCACAGCCGGACTCGACCCGGCCGGCCTGAGCTTGCAGGACCGGTGGGTACCCGCCGCCGCCATCGCCGATCTGCTCGAACGCACCGCTGCCGCCGCCGGGTGCGAGGATCTCGGGCTACGCCTTGCCGAACGCCGCCGATTCGCCAACCTCGGCCCGCTCAGCGTGGTCATCCGCGAGGAACCCGACGTCCGCAGCGCCCTGCGGGTCCTTTCCCGCCACGAGCACATGTACAACGAGTCCCTGCGCACCCGGCTCACCGAGCACAACGGCATCGCCGCCATCCGCCTGAGTCTCGATCTCGGCAGCCCGGGCGAAACCCGGCAAGCCATCGAACTCGCCGTCGGCGTACTGCACGGACTCCTGCGCGGATTCCTCGGAACCACTTGGCAGCCGGCGGAAGTCCGCTTCACCCACCCCGCGCCGCGTGACCGCCGCACGCACCACCGCGTCCTCGGACCACAGGTCGCCTTCGAGCAGGACTTCAACGGAATCCTCACCTACACAACCGATCTCGACGCACCGAACGCCATGTCGGACCCGCAGCTGCGCGCCTACGCCCAGCAGTTGTTCGACTCACCCCGCGACACTCGCGCGGCCACCACGCTGGAACGCGTCCGGGAGCTCATCGAACTGCTCTTGCCCACCGGACGCTGCTCGGTCGACCAGATCGCCAGGAGCCTCGGTGTCGACCGCCGCACCGTTCACCGCCACTTGGCCGCCGAAGGCGAGACCTTCACCACCCTGCTCGACGCGACTCGCGCCGAACTCGCCCGGCACATGGTCACCAACGGCCGCCACACGCTCACCGAGATCGCCGAGCTGCTCGCGTTCTCGTCACCCGGCAACTTCTCCCGCTGGTTCCGTCGACGTCACGGCCGCAGCCCAAGCCAATGGCGCGCCGCCGCGCACAGCTCGGCGGACGGACCCTCTCCCCGCAGCTGAGCAAACACGCAACCGACACGGGACACGGCAGTTCTCCCTGGTCCTGCCGTGCCGACCGCTTAAGCTGTCTGCGCCGCAACGTGCGACAACACTCGAGGTCCATAAGCGCTAAGAGGTAGACGTCCAGGAGGTGCGGAATGCCGGAAGCCGGTCGTCGGTCGCGTCCGATGGTGATCGCGAGCATGTTGCCGCTCGCGGTCCTGCTCGGAACCGGAGTCGCCAACGCGTCCCCGGATGCCACCGCACAAACACCCGCCACGCCGGCAACGCACCACGAGCAGGGGCGAGATCCCCTTGCGTCGCAGAGCTTGATCGTTCTGCTGACCCAGCCGCCGGTCGACACCGCACCGGCAGCGGACACGCGCCCCGGCGCCATCGGCACAGCGAATCCCCTCGCCGACAGCCGGAATCGAATCGAGACGATCGACGCACCGGACGCGCCTCCGGCCGTGAATCAGGAGCAGCTCCAGGCGTTCTGCGCGCAAATCCCCGTCGATCCCCAACGGTGCACCGTCACCACCGTGGACGCGGGCGTCGGCGCGGCGATCGGAGCAGGCATCGCCGCGGGACTGTCCGCGCCCGTCGCGGTAGCCGCCGCGATGGCAGGCGCGGCCGCCGGGTTCATCGTCGGTATCCCGTTCCTGCCGACCGGCTTGGTCGTCGGCCCGCTCCTCGGCGCGGCCGTCGGCGCCACCGTCGTCGCCATCCCCGCCGCCGTGCTCGGCGGGGCGCTCGGAGCGTCGATCGGGGCGCTGGTGGGAATCACCAAGCCCCTCCCGCAAGAGGGCAACCGAACCGAGGAATCCGACGCATCCACGAACGCGGACCTCACTCCAGTCGCGCGTTGAGGATCCGGGCGATCTGAGCCATCGCATCCGGTTCGGTCATCCCGAGGTGGGTCGCATCGATGTCGAACGCCGAGATCTGTCCTCGGACCACCCGCGTCCATCCCTCGTGACCCGCGGCGTCGGATCGCCGTTCCCGTGTCGCGGTGAAATAGAGCATTTCACTGTCCAAGACCGCGGGCCGCCACGCACTCACCGCTCGAATCGCCAGGTTGTAGGCATCGGTCAGGCGCTCGATCCGTGCGGCGTCGACACCGAGACCGCGCCCCAGGTGCCGTTCGATCAGATCGGCGGCCTCTTCGGCGGTCGCCTCGGCGTTCACGAAATCGACGCCGAGGACCGGACCGAGATTGCTGATCAGTTCGCCCGCGGTGACCGCGGGCAACGTCGGCTCCTCGACGCCGTCCACCTCGGCGTCCAACAGGGCAAGCAGTGCGACATCTTCACCGGCGGCGCGCATCTCGACCGCGACGGCGTGGGCGATCACACCGCCCAGCGACCAGCCGAGCACGTGATAGGGGCCGTGCGGCTGCACCGCGCGAATCTCGTCGAAGTAGCGCCGGGCCATGTCTTCGATCGAGGTCGGGCCGGGGACCTCGCCGCCGATTTGCGGCGCCTGCAGGCCGTAGATCGGTCGGCCGTCCGCGAGATACCGGTCGAGTGTGCGGTAGCACCACGACAGGCCGGCCGCCGGGTGGATGCAGAACAGTGGCGGTCGCGCACCGTCGGTCCGGATCGGCAGCAGCACGTCGAAGCCGTGATCGGTCCGCTCGACGGCGGGACCCGAGCGCATGCCGGATTCGATCCGCTTCGCCAGGTCGGCCGGGCAGGGATCCGACAACATCCAGGCGATCGGAACCTCGTAGTCGAGTTCTTTCCGCAACTCGTTCACCACTTGCACCGACTTCAGCGAGTTACCACCCAACGCGTAGAAGTCGTCGTCGGCGCCCACCCGATCCGCGCCGAGTACCGCCGCGAAGGCCCGGGCGACCGCCCCTTCCAGCGGCGACGAAGGCTCCCTGAACTCCCCTACCGCGAGCACCGGCTCCGGTAGCCGGGTGTGGTCGAGCTTGCCCGACGCGGTCAGTGGCACCGCGTCGATCACCATCATCGCGGTGGGCATCATGTAGTCCGGCAGTCTGGTCGCCGCGTGCGCCGAGACGGCCGCGGTGTCGACCGTGGCGCCCGCGACCGGAACCAGGTAGCCGACGAGGTGCTCCACCGCGCCCGCGGAGCGCACCGCGGCGATCGCACGGGCGATGCCGGGGTACTCGGCGAGTACCGCCTCGATCTCGCCGAGTTCGATACGCAGCCCGCGCAGCTTCACCTGGAAATCGGTGCGGCCCAAGTATTCCAACTCGCCGGTGTGGCGGCGGCGCACCAAGTCACCGGTGCGGTAGAGGCGACCGCCGTCACCGTACGGGTCGGCCACGAACCGTTCCGCGGTGAGGCCCGGTCGCGACCGATAACCGCGGGCGAGCTGCACGCCCGCCACATACAACTCCCCGGCGACACCGGGCGGTACCGGACGCAACCGGTGGTCGAGGACGTACGCCCGCGAGTTCCATACCGGTGTGCCGATCGGCATGTTCCCGCTGTCGGCTTCGGTCACCCGATGCGCGGTCGCGCACACGGCGAACTCGGTCGGACCGTACAGATTGTGCAGCGCGATCCCGGGGACCGTTCGCCGCACCGCGGCCACCACCTCGGCGCCGAATGCCTCACCGCCCACCATCAGCGTCCGCAGCGACTCCAGCGACCGCGCGGGCGCCGCGTCCGCGAATACCGCCAGCATCGACGGCACGAACGCGGTGACCGTGACCCGCTGGGTGGCAATGGTTTCGGCGAGATAGGCGGGGTCGGCATGCCCGTCGGCTCGCGCGATCACCATGCGCGCTCCCACGGCCAACGGCGCGAACAGTTCCCACACCGACATGTCGAATGTGGCGGGGGACTTCTGCAACACCACGTCTTCCGGCGTCAGCGCACAGCGTCCGCTGAACCAGCGCACCTGGTTGACCACCGAACAATGCGATATGGCAACACCTTTCGGCCGCCCGGTCGACCCGGAGGTGAACAGCACGTAGGCGACGTTGTCCGGTCGCAGCGGTGCGGGCCGATCCGCATCGGTGACCGGCGTATCCGCGAATTCGGACAGCTCCAGCCCATCGAGGGACGACAGCTCCAGCACCGGTGCCGCGATCGACAGCATGTACGCGATACGGTCGGCGGGAAGATCCGGATCGACCGGCACGTACCCACCACCCGCGGCGTGCACCGCGTACATGGCGGTGACCTGATCCAGGGAGCGCCGCATCCGCAGCGCTACCAACGACTCCGGCCCCACGCCGCGAGATATCAACCACCGCGCCAATCGGTAGACGCGCGAGGCGAATTCCGCATAGGTCAGCATCTCCTTGCCGAATACCACCGCGGGCCGATCCGCGTGCGCCCGCACGGAGCGGGCGAAAATCGAAGCCAGCGTCTCGCCGGGCGGCAGCGGATGTTCCGTCGAGTTCCACTGCGTCAGAACCGCTTCCCGTTCCTCGGCGCCGAGCAGATCCACCTCGTGCACCGGCTGCGCCGGATCGGTCGCCAGTGCGCCGAGCAATCGCAGCAGGCGATCCACGATCATGGTCACCGTCGTCGCGTCGAAGAGGTCGCTCGCGTAGGTCACCGCGCCGGTGACGCCCGCCGGGGCTCCGGTGGGGTCGTAGGAATCCGAGACCGCGATCTGCAGATCGAACAGTGCGGTGTCGTTGTCGGCCGTCATGGCCGACGCGGACAGCCCCTGCAGTTCGAACTCGGCCCCACCGACGTTCTGGAAGGCCAGCATCACCTGGAACAGCGGATGGTGGGCGTGCGACCGCACCGGGTTCAGCTCCTGCACCAGCCGCTCGAACGGAACATCGGCGTGCCCGAACGCGGCCAGATCGGTTCCGCGCACTTGCTCGAGCAGCTGGGTGAAGGTCATCCCCTCGGTCAACCGGGTCCGCAGCACCAGTGTGTTGACGAACATGCCGACCAGATCGTCGAGTTCCGGCTCGCCACGTCCCGCGTACGGTGTGCCGATGGCGATGTCGTCCGTATCGGCCAGCCGGGCCAACGTGGCCGCCAGGGCGGCGTGGAAGACCATGAACAGCGTCGTGTTGTGCGCCCGCGCGACCCGCTGCAATCCCGCGTGCAGATCGGCGCCGACGGTGATCGGTACGCTCGCGCCCGCATGGGTCTGCACGGGCGGACGCGGCCGGTCGGTCGGCAGCTCCAGCAGAACCGGTAGGTCCGCCAATTCGACTGTCCAGTAGTCTATCTGGGCGCGCAGCAGCGAGTCGGGATCGTCTTCGGTCCCCAGCACGGCCCGCTGCCAGATCGCGTAGTCGGCGTATTGCACCGGCAGCGGCGGCAAGCTCGGCGTCTCCCCGGCCAGGCGGGACGCGTACGCGGTCATGGTGTCTCGGGCCAGCGGGGCGAGCGATGACCCGTCGCAGGAGATGTGATGCACCACCACGGCCAGGACCCAGTCGTTCGGCCCGAGTTCGAACAACCGGATCCGCACCGGCGTCTCGACCGTCAGATCGAACGCCGTCGAGACGAACGCCGACAAGGTTTCGGCCAGTTCATGTTCCGCGATCGGGATCGCGGTCACCGGCGCGACCGCCTCGGCGGCGGGCAGGACGACCTGCGTCGGCTCGCCCTCGCCGTACGGGTACACGGTCCGCAGCACCTCGTGCCGGTTCAGCACATCCTCGACGGCCGCGCGCAGCGCGTCGAGATTCAGCTGACCGGACAGCCGCAGCGCGATCGGAATGCTGTAGGCCGCCGAGCCGGGCTCGAGCTGGTTCAGGAACCACATGCGCTGCTGCGCGTAGGACAGCGGAATGCGCTGCGGCCGTTGCTGTGCGGTCAGCGCCACCCGACCCGTGTCGACCCGCGATTCGGCGCACGCGGCCAACCGCGCGACAGTCGGCGCCTCGAAGATCATCGACGCCGGGATGGTCGCGTCGAGCGCGGCCCCGATCCGCGCGGCGACCCGGATGGCCACCAGGCTGTTGCCGCCGAGTTCGAAGAAGTCGTCGTCGGCGCCCACCGGACCGTCGATGCCGAGGACGTCGGCGAAGACGCCCGCCACGATTTCCTGCACCGGTGTCGCGGGCGCCCGGAAGCGCTTGGCCTGGACGACGGGCGCGGGCAGCGCCGCGCGGTCGAGCTTTCCATTCGGCGACAAGGGGATCGCGTCCAGGATCATCACCGCGGCGGGCACCAGGTACGACGGCAGCACCTCGGCCAACGACGCCCGCAGCTGTTCACCCGACAGGCTCGCCCCGGCTTCGGGCACCGCGTAGGACACCAGCAGCACCGGACCGTTGTCGTCCCGCCGCGCCACGGTGACCGCGTACGCCACCTCCTGCCGCGCGCTCAACACCGCGTCGATCTCGCCCAGCTCGACCCGATAACCACGGATCTTCACCTGGGAATCGTTGCGCCCCAGGAACTCCAGCGCGCCGCCGGTATTCCAGCGCACCACATCGCCCGTGCGGTACATGCGACGCCCCGGTTCCCCGAACGGATGCGCGACGAACCGTGCCGCGTTCGCCGCCGGCCTGTTCAGGTATCCGCGCGCCAGCGCGGGGCCCGCCAGATACAGCTCTCCGGCCACCCCCACCGGCACCGGCTGCAACCGGGAATCCAGGACCAGCGCCTGTATTCCCGGCAGCGGCGTACCGATCGTCGGCCGGTCGTCCGGTCCCAGCGCACCCGTCGCCGTTGCGGCGATCGTGGCCTCGGTCGGACCGTACAGCACCTGAAACTTCCGCGCGCCCGCGAGATCGGTGCCCGCCCAACGGCTCACCAGATCCGCGGGCACCTCCTCACCGCCGGACATCACCAGCCGCAAGTCGTCCAGCCCGGCCGGATCCACCGACGCGAGCGCGGCGGGGGTCAGGAAGGCGTGGGTGACCCGCCGCACGCGCAGGAATTCGGCCAGCTCGCCGCCGCCGTAGATCCCGTTCGGCGCAACGACCAGTGCGGCGGCCCGGCTGACCGCGATCAGGATCTCCATCAGTGCGGCGTCGAACGACGGCGACGCGAAATGCAACACCCTGGGCGTGTGTCGAAGCTCGCGGTCGGCGCGCCACACCGAGACCAAGTCGGCGATGCCGGAATGGGTCACGGCGACACCCTTGGGCACCCCGGTCGATCCGGAGGTGAAGATCACGTAGGCGACATCGGCGGCCCGCAGCGGCCGCGCTCGCTCGCCATCGCCGATCGGACCGCTCGCCGACGCGTCGATCCACGCGGCGAGGGCCGGGTCGTCGAGCACGAGCCAGTCCACCGAATCGGGCACTTGGGTACGCGACGACGACACCGTAATGCCCGACGTCGCACCGGAATCCGAGACCATCTGCTCGATCCGGCTCGCGGGATAGCCGGGGTCCACCGGTACGTACGCGGCACCCGTCTTGGCCACGGCCCACCACGCGACAACGGATTCCATCGACCGCGCTGCCGCGACAAGCACCGCATGCTCGGGTCCTGCGCCACAGCCGATCAGGACCCTGGCCAGCCGACTGGACCGCTCGTCCAGCTCCGCGTACGACAACGTGGCATCCCCCGCGACAACGGCGATGCCGTCGCCGTTGTCGCGGACGGCCGAGGCGAGCACGTCCGGCAGCAATCCGGACGACTCCGGCGCCGTCATGGTCCGTGTCCCCACCCGCGACATGAGCGCCGCGCGCTCGTCGGCTTCCAGCCAATCGATATCCCCGATCACCACGGCCGGATCGTCGGCGACGGCTTCCAGCACCCGCACCAACCGTCGGACGATCGCCGCCGCGGTCGCCTCGTCGAACAGATCCCGCGCGTAGCTCAACGTTCCCGAGATGCCTTGCGCCACACCGGCGCTGCCGAACGAATCGGACAACACCAGTTGCAGGTCGAACTGGGTCGCCCCGGTGTCCACATCCGTTCGCACGACCCGGACGCCGGGCAGCGCCAAATCGACCGTCGACACGTTCTGGAACGCCAGGACCACCTGGAACAACGGATGCCGCGCCGTCGATCGCTCCGGGCTCAACGCCTCCACGACCCGCTCGAACGGCACATCCGAGTGCTCGAACGCGAGCAGATCCGTCTCGCGAGCACGCATCAGCAAGTCGGTGAACGGCTCGCGCGTGTCCACCCGGGTCCGCAGTGCGAGGGTGTTCACGAACATCCCCACCAGATCGTCCAGCGCGGGCTCGCCGCGCCCCGCGACCGGGGTGCCGATGACGACATCGTCGCTGCCACCGAGCCGCCCCAATACCGTTGCCAGCGCGGCGTGCATGACCATGAACAGCGACGATCCCCGCGACCGTGCCAGCCCGAGCAGCCGCTCGTGCAGCCTCGCATCGATCCGCACCGGCACCCGGCCGCCCGCCAGCGACGCGACGGCCGGACGTGGTCGGTCCGTTGGGAGTTCCAACCGGTCCGGTGCGCCCGCGAGCGTGGAGCGCCAGAACTCCAGCTGCGCGGACATCAGCGACGCCGGATCGTCCTCGGCGCCGAGCAGCTGCCGTTGCCACCACGCGAAATCCGCGTACTGGACGGCGAGCGGCTGCCATTCCGGGGCGCGCCCGGCCAGTCGCGCGGCATACGCCGTCATCACATCACGCGCCAGCGGACCCATCGACTGACCGTCGCCCGCGATGTGATGGACGACCAGGACCAGCAGGAATTCCGTTGTGTCGCTGTCGAGCTCGAACAATGCCACGCGCATCGGCACGCGGGCGGTCACATCGAATCCGCGCCGGACGAATTCGCCGACCACCACCTGGACCGAATCCGCGGGCACCCGCATCGGCTCCATCGGCACCGCGGGCTCGTCGAGAACGACTTGCCTCGGCTCACTGGAGACTTCCGGATATATCGTCCGCAGGACCTCGTGACGTGCCATCACATCCGCGAGCGCGGCCGCGAGCGCCGCGGTGTCGAGCTGTCCCGACAGCCGCAGCATCACCGGAATGTTGTATGCGGCGGAGTCCGGCTCGAACCGGTTCAGGAACCACATCCGCTGCTGCGCCAGCGACAGCGGCACGGGGTCGGGACGTAAGCCGGGCAGCAGGGGCAACCGGCCCGCACCGCTGAGTGTCCCTGCGAGCGCGGCCAATTCGCCGACCGTCGGCGCCTCGAACACCGATCGCACCGGCACGCGCACGTCCAAGGCCGCACCTATGCGGGCCACCACCAGCGAGGCGCTGAGCGAATCGCCGCCGAGCGCGAAGAAGTCGTCGTCGGCTCCGACCCGGTCCACGTCGAGCACCTGCTCGAATGTTCGCGCGACCAACTCTTCCAACCCCGGCGACGGCGCCCGGTACTCGCGCGCGACGGCAGCCGGTTCGGGCAACCGGTCGCGATCCAGCTTCCCGTTGGCGGTCAGCGGCACCTCGTCCAGCACCACCACCGCGGACGGCACCATGTACCGGGGCAACGCCTCGGCCAGCGCCGCGCGCAACTGCTCGCCCGATACCGCCGCGCCGGTCGCGGGCACGACATAGGACACGAGCAGCGTCGGTCGCCCGTCGTCGCGGCGCGGCACGGTGACCGCGTACGCCACGTCCGCGCGCGCACCCAGCACCGCGTCGATCTCCCCCAGCTCGATCCTGGTGCCGCGCACCTTCACCTGAAAATCGTTGCGCCCCAAATATTCCAGCTCGCCCTCGGCGGTGCGGCGCACGATGTCACCGGTGGCGTACATGCGTTGCCCCGGTTCGCCGAACGGGCATGCGACGAATCGCGTCGCGGTCAATGCCATCCTGGCGACGTATCCGTCGGCGACGCCGGGGCCGAACAGGTACAGTTCGCCCGCGACACCGGGCGGCACGGGCCGCAACCAGGTATCCAGGACTATGGCCGCGACCGTGCCGACCGGCCTGCCGATCGTGATCGCGGCACCCGGTACCAATGCGTCGCCGGAGGTCGCCCAAATAGTGCATTCCGTCGGCCCGTAGACATTGACCATGGCGCGCTTCGGCGCCCACCGCTCGACCAGTTCCGGCCCGACCGGCTCACCGGCCGCCGCCAGCACGCGCAGCCCGCCGAGACCATCGGACGGGACTGTCGCCAGCGCGGACGGGGTCACTATCGCATGCGAAATGCCCTCGCGCCGCATCAGATTCGCCAGCTCGGGCCCGGCGTAGATATCGGCGGGCGAGATGACGAGCCGACCGCCCGATCCGTGCGCCATCAACAATTCGAAGATCGAGGCGTCGAAGCTGGGCGAGGCGACCTGCAGCACCACCGATGTCGGGTCGACGCCGAGCATTCGCCGCTGCGCCGCGACGATCTCGGTCAAGCCGCGATGGCTGACGAGAACGCCCTTGGGCGTTCCGGTCGACCCGGAGGTGTAGCTCACGTAGGCCGTCTGATCCCGCCGGATCGGCCCGCCGCGTTCGGCATCGGTGATCGGCGTGGCAGGGACCGAGTCCCAGGCGTCGTGCGTCTGCTCCGTGTCGAGGACCAGCCAGTCGACACCCTCGGGAAGACCCTTGCCGGTTGACGTATCGGTCAGTCCGACAACTGCTTTCGAGTCCGAGAGCAGAAACTCGATACGCTCCGCCGGCAGGATCGGATCGATCGGCAGGACGGCGGCACCGGTCTTGGCCACGGCCCACACGGCGACCGTCGCCGCGAGCGACCGCGGAAGCACCGAGGCGACGACCCGCCCCCGCCGGGCGCCGTGCTCCAGCAGGATCCGAGCCAGACGTGTGGATCGCTCGTCGAGCTGCCGGTAGGTCATGGCCGCCGCACCGCACCGCACGGCGATGGCGTCGGGTTCAGCGGCGGTGGACGCGGCGAGCATGCGGTCCAATGTCTCCGGAATCGCCTCTTCCGCAACGGAAACCGGCCACAATGGCGCCGATTCCTCGGCGAGCGGCAGCTCGCCGAGGCGCAAGTCCGGGTTCGCGGCGATCCGGCACAGCAGCTCGACGAAACGATCGAGGATGCGGCGCGCCGAGGCGGTGTCGAAGGCGCGCTCGTGGAATCGGAGGACGATCCGCAGACCCTTCGCCTCGCCGTCCTCGGATTGCTTCGGTTCCACGGCCAGGCTCAGCGGGTACGGTGTCGCGTCCACACCGCTGAGTTCGTCCACCCGCAGGCCCGCCGAATCGACGAGTTCCTGCAGCGCTGCCCGATCGATGGGGAACGACTGGAAGGTGATGACGGTGTCGAAGAGTTCGGGCAGGCCGACGCTGCGGTGAATCTCGGGCAGGCCGATATGGTGATGCTCCAGCATGCGGGCGTGCCGCGCCTGAATCCCGCTCAGCAATTCGCGCACCGTCACGGCGGGTTCGAGCGGGACTCGCACCGGAATCGTGGTCAGGAACATGCCGAGCGTCTGATCGACCAGCGGCAACTCGGGGGGCCGCCCGGACACCGCGGCGCCGAAGATCACATCGGTCTCACCGGTCGAGACGCGCAGATTCAGCGCCCATGCCGCGGCCACCGCCGTATTGATGGTGACGGCCGTCTCCGCCGCAATTCGACGAAGATCCGCGAAACGATCCGCCGTGAGTTCGGCCGTGACCTCGGCGGCGGATACGGAGCCCGCCGCGGCGGTTTCGCGGGACACACGGGTGGGCGCCGTGACATCCGAAAACTCCTGCGCCCATGCCGCTTTGGATGCGACGCTGTCCTGCCGAGCCAGCCAGGACAGATAGTCGCGGTAGGAGGGCGCGGGACCGGCGGAGTCGATGTGTTCGGGAGATCCGTAGTAGTCGAGCAGTTCTCGCATCAGCAACGGCATCGACCAGCCGTCCAGGATCGCGTGGTGATTCGTGACGAGCAGGCGGAAGGAGCGTGTCTCGAGCCGGATCATTGTCAAGCGTAGGAGCGGAGGAGCCGACAGGTCGAAGCCCGCCGCCGCGTCCGCCGCGGCGATCGCTTCCGGCGATCCGGCATCGACACCACCGGTGAGATCGATTTCCCGGAAAGGGATTTCGGCATGGTCCAGCACGATCTGGCACGGCCCGCTTACCGTCTCCACGAAGGCGGCCCGAAGGATGTCGTGCCGGTCGACCACGGCCTGGGCGGCACGTCGCAGGCGCTCGCCGTCGACCGCGCCGGACAATCCGATCATCGTCTGGACGGTGTAGTTGTCCCCGGACTCCGGGTCGAATGTCGAGTCGAAGTGCATCCCGTATTGCATGGGCGACAGCGGCCACACGTCGGACAGGCCGCGGTACCGACGTTCGAGCCGATCGAGGTCCTGTTCGGTCAGCGTGACGAGCGGGGGCTCCGGCCTGCGATCCGCCGGCGTGCGTCGCGGTGGTTCCTCGATTGTCATCGGAGCCGCGACGTCGTCCGCCAGTGCGGCGAGGGCGGCAACCGTCTTGGCTTCGAACACCTCTCGCGGTGTGAGCGTGATCCCGGCCGACCTCGCCAGCGCCACCAGCCGCATCGACACGATGCTGTCACCGCCGAGCGCGAAGAAGTTGCTGTCGGCGGACACCGTGTCGAGGTGGAGCACATCGGCGAACAGTTGCGCCACGACCTGCTCCGTGGGCGTCGACGGCGGCCTACCGCCCGCCACGTCGGCGGCGAAGGGGCGCTGCCGCAATGCTTTCCGATCGACCTTGCCGGTCGGCGTGCGCGGCATCTCGTCGAGCCGCACGATCGCCGCGGGATTCATGTAGCGGGGCAGCCTGCCCGCGAGATCGTCGGCGATCGCCGCCACATCCACCACGGAGCCCGGCGCTGCGACGACATAGGACACCAGAACCGGTTCGCCCGCGGGTCCTCGCACCGGGACGGTGGCGACGCTCGCGACGTCCGGGTGTCCGGCGATGTGGGCATCGATTTCCTCGGGCTCGATCCGCAGGCCGTGGATCTTGACCTGCTGATCGCAGCGGCCCAGGTATTCCAGTGCCAACCCGGCGGGTCCGCGCACCCAGCGCACGGAATCACCGGTGCGGTAGATCCGCTCGCCGCGGGTGGATCTCGGATCCGCGACGAAGCGCGACGCGGTCACGCCAGGTCGATCGATGTACCCGCGGGCGAGTCCTGCCCCGCCGATATAGAGTTCGCCCGCGACGCCGACCGGCACCGGTCGCAGCCACGCGTCGAGCACCATCGCCGACGCGCCGCGGATCGGTGCACCGATCGTCACCGCTTCGCCGGGTACGAGCGCGTCCGACCCCGTTGCCCAGATCGTGCACTCGGTCGGTCCGTAGTGATTCATCAGCCGTCGCCCAGCGCCCCACCGGTGCACGGTGTCCGGACCGGTAGCTTCGCCGACGACCGCGAGCGTTGTCAACGAAGGGGTCCGGGAAGGGTCCATCGTGTTCAGCACCGACGGGGTGAGGATCGCGTGCGAAATCCGCTGGGAACGAACGAGTTCCGCGAGGTCGGTGCCGCCGTACACCTCCGGCGGCGCCACCACCAGACAGGCGCCGCTGCCGTGCGCCAACAGCAATTCCGACAGGCAGGCGTCGAATCCCGGCGACGCGACCTGCAACACCCGCGAATCCTTGTCCACACCGAAGGCTTCGACGTGCGCCATGACCAGGTCGGCGAGACCTCGATGGCCGATCTGGACCGCCTTCGGTGTGCCGGTCGATCCGGACGTGTAGATCACGTATGCCGCGTTGTCGGCGGACAACCGGTCGTTCCAGGCCGGATGGGATAGATCGTCGTGAGCGTCCGACGCCGAAGCGTCCAGCAGCAACCAGTCGACCGTATCCGGAAGCCGCTGTGCCACAACGCTGGTGGTAACACCGAGACGCGCACGCGAATCGGACAACAACTCCCCGATCCGCGCGGCGGGATTGTCGGGATCCAACGGCAGGAAGGCCGCGCCGGTCTTCGCCACCGCCCAGATCGCGACGACCAGTTCGGCCGAACGGGGCACGGCCACCGCGACGATCGACTCGGCGCGCGCACCGTGGCCCGCAAGCAGACGAGCGAACGCGTCGGCGCGACGCTCCAGCTCGCGATAGGTCCACGCGGTGTCACCGCACCGGACAGCCACGGCATCCGGGTACCTCCGCGCGCTCCCCCACAGGATGTCGCGCAGCACGAGCGGGTCGGCCGGATCCTCGCCGCGTACCGTAAGCAGCTCCGTGCGTTCGGATTCCCGGCAGGGGGAGATCGCGATGACCTTCCGGCCGGGATCCGTGACGACCTGCCTGAGCAGCAGCTCGAACCGTTCGAGCAGAGTGCGGGCGTCGTCCGCATCGAATCGATCGGTGGCGAATTTCAGTGTCACCGTGTAAGTGCCGGGCTCGTCGGCGTCCGGTCGTCCGTCGCGGCCAGAACGCGGCGGGGTCACCTGCAAACTCAGCGGATACGGCGTCGCGTCGTGCGCGTCGATTTCGACCAGCCGCAATCCGGCGGCGGAAAGATTGCGTGCCAACAGTTCTCGGCCGAGTGGATAGGACTCGAGTACCGTCGCGGTGTCGAACATATCGGTGATACCGACGGCCCGTTGCAGCTCCGCCAGACCGATGTGCTGGTGGTCCAACATCGCTGCCTGCTCGGATTGCACCCGGACGAGCAGGTCACCAACGGTTTCGCCGGGCACGAGCCGGACCCGGACGGGCAGCGTGTTGACCAGGAGACCGACCATCCGCTCGATGTCCGGAAGCTGTGGCGGGCGCTGCGACATCGTATTGCCGAACACCACGTCCGACCGCCCGGTCATGGCGGCCACCAGCAATGCCCACGCCACCTGCAGGGCCGTGTTGGCGGTGACGCCGTGCGAGCGGCCCAGTTCGAGAAGCGCGGCGGTGGTCGCGGCGTCCAGGTTCAGGCCGACTTCACCCGCGTCCGCGGTGGCGGTCCGATCCGGCCCGCCCGCGACCCGCGTCGGACCATCGATTCCAGCGAGCGTCTCCCGCCACGCGGCGATCGCAGCGGCGCGATCCCGAGTTTGCAACCACCGCAGATACTCTCGGTACGAACGCGGGGGCGCGAGTTCGGCGGTATCGCCATCGGTGGCGTACAACGCGAGCAACTCGTGGATCAGCAGGGGCATCGACCAGCCGTCCAGAACCAGATGATGGTTGGTGACCAGCAACTGGAACATCTCGGCGCCGGTACGCACGAGATGGAAACGCACCAGCGGCGGGCGGGCCGGGTCGAACGGACCCGCAGCCGCCGTCGCTAGTCGCCGAAGTGCTTCCTTCTCCTCGGCGATATCGCTGATGTTCGACTCGCTCCACTCGACGCGGGTGTCGCGCAACACGATCTGCCGTGGCCCCTCGGCACTCTCGACGAACGCGGTCCGCAGACTGTCGTGGCGGTCGATGAGCAGCTGCGCGGCTCGCCGCATCCGCTCCGCGTCCACCGGCCCGGCGAAGGTCAGCGCCGCCTGGACGATGTAGCCGTCGTCGCCGTGCCGGTCGTAGATCGTGTGGAAAAGCAGTCCGGACTGCAGGGCGGTGAGCGGCCACACCTCGGTCATCGACGGGTATTCCCGCAGCCAGCAGTCGATTTCGTGCTGCGACACCGTGGTGAGCGGGAAGTCGGAGGGAGTGAATCCGGGTGTGGTGTCGGACCGGACGTGCTCGGCCAGCGCCGCCAGTGCTCGCGCCCACAGCCCGGCGAGTTCATCGACCTCGTCGCCACTCAACACCTGGGAGGCGAACTGCCAGGTCGCGTCGAGGTCGAGTCCGTCGCTGCCTTCCTCGGCGATGGCGTTGATGTCGAGCACGGCGGCCATCGCCATCGCCGGATCGCTCGTCGCGGTCAGCGCGGTGAATTCGGTGGTGGGCGCCCACGGCCCCGAGTGTTCACCGGCGCCCACCCGCCCGAGATAGTTGAAGCTGATCTGGGGTTCGGGCAGCTCTCCGAGCTCGGCACTCCCCTGGGAATCCAGACAGCGCAGCATCTGATAACCGATGCCGTTGTCGGGCACCGCACGCAGCTGCTCCTTCACCTGCTTGATCGCGCGTCCCGCGCTCGGCCCGCCGGCCAGCGCATCATCGAGATCGATATTGTCCCAGTGGATCCGGACGGGGAAGCGGGTGGTGAACCAGCCCACGGTGGCGCTGAGATCCGCGCCGGGCACGGCTCGCTCCTCCCGGCCGTGTCCCTCGAGCGAGATCAACTCTCCGGCGGCCGCCGCCGAACCGCGCCTGCGCCGCCACTCACCCAGTGCCAGTACCAGGGCAGCGAGCAGCGGTTCGTTGGCACTGCAGTGGAAGCGGTCCGGAATGGTGGTGAGCACCGCCTCGGCGATCGCCGCCGGGATGCGCTGACGGACCCGGCCCGCCGTGGCCCCGACGTCACGATCCGGAAGCAGACCGCGCGAGCCGAGGAGCGGAGCGCCACCCGCGAGTACGTCTTTCCACAGTTGGAGCTCCGACCGCCTGCCCGGCGCCTGCACGACGAGGCCGTGCACCCAGCGCCGGAACGACGTGGCGGCCGGGCCGAAATGCGATGCGCTGCTGGAGATTTGCGTCCAGGCCTGCGCGAGGTCGGCGAGGATGATGCGCCAGGACACCGCGTCGACGGCGAGATGGTGGATCACCAGCCACATCAGGTCGGGCCCAGTCCGGTTGCGATCCTGAATCCAGACGGCTTGCACGAGAACACCGCTGCCCGGGTCCAATCGATCCGCGGCCTTCTGCAGGTGGCGGTCGACCTCGGCGGCGTCGCGTCGATCGAGCCGAACGTCGACGAGCGCGGCGTCCGGGTCGACCGCCTCCCGATCGAGCACCTCGAGGTACCGGTCGACCGAATCGCCGCCGCGCAGCACCGCGCGCAACATGTCGTGGCGGTCCAGCAGAGATCCCACTACGCGCACGAGACCGGCTCGATCGACCCCCTCGGGCAGCTGGACGAGCACGGCCTGCGCGAACCGGTCGTAATGACCACGATCGAGCATGGCGCGCATGATCGGCGACAGCGGCATCGGTCCCACGCCCGCACCGGGCAACTCGGCCAACTCGCGGGTGTCGACGGCTTCCGTCGCCGTGGCCGCCAGGCCGGCAACGCTCTTGTGCACGAACACATCCTGGGTGGAGAAACTCAGGCCCTCCGCCTTGGCCCGCGCCACCAGCCGGATCGACAGAATGCTGTCGCCGCCGAGCGCGAAGAAGCTGTCGTCCGCCCCGACCCGCGGCACGCCGAGCACCTCGGCGAACAGCCTCGCGACGGTCTTCTCCCGAGCCGTGGCGGGCGCTCGGCCGACCGGCGCGGTCCCGAATTCGGGCTGCGGCAACGCGCGGCGATCGACCTTGCCGAAAGCGTTCGTCGGGAGAGCGTCCAACGCGAGTATCACGGCCGGGACCATATGCGGCGGTAGCGAATCGCGGGCGAAGCGCTGAAGTTCGAGCGGATCGAGGCGACGGCCGCCGACCGGGACGACATAGGAAGCCAGCACGGTCGTGCCGACGTTGTTCGACACCGGCACCGTGACGGCGAGATCCACGTCCTCGTGTGTGGTGAGCGCGGCGTCGATCTCACTCGGCTCGATCCGGTATCCACGGATCTTGATCTGAAAGTCGCTGCGCCCCAGCAATTCCAGCGTCATCTCGGCGTCGTCGCCGGTCCAGCGGGCGATATCGCCGGTGCGGTACATCCGTTCGCCTTCGTCGCCGTACGGATCGGCGACGAATCGGGCGGCCGTTTCGACGGGCAGCCTGCTGTATCCGCGGGCCAATCCCGGTCCGGCGAGGTACAACTCGCCCGCGGTGCCCTTGGGTACCGGCTGCAGCGTTCGATCAAGCACCATCGCCGAAACACCACGAATGGGGCCACCGACCGTGTGGGCGCGGCCGGGTCCGAGTACGGCGCCGACGGCCGTCACGGTGGTTTCGGTGGGACCGTATTCGTTGTACATGGACACCGAAGGGGTCCACCGCTCGATGACGTGCGGCGGACATACGTCGCCGCCGACCACGACCACTCGCAAGTCGGTCAACGGCTGGGGGTCCACGGTCGCCAGCATCGCCGGGGTCAGCGTCAGGTGGGTCACCCGCTCGTCGGCGAGCAGCCGTGTGAGCGGCGCACCGCCGGTCACCTCGGGCGGCACGATCACCAACGTGGATCCGCTCGCGAAGCAGGTCAGAAACTGTTCCAGCGACGCGTCGAAACTGGGCGAGAGTGCGTAGGACACACGGGATGTCGGGTCGATGCCATACGTGGCGGCGCGGTCGGCGACGAGATTCGCGATGCCGGTGTGGGTGACCTGGACGCCCTTCGGCTGTCCGGTGGATCCCGAGGTATAGGTGATATAGGCGACGTTGGACGGCCGTAGTGGGCGGAGACGGTCGTCGTCGGAGATCGGCTTGTCCGCAGCGTCGCATGCCCCCAGCGTCGCGGGGTCGTCGAGAACCACACGATGTATCTCTCGCGGGAGCCGCCCGCGCAGGGCATCGACCGTGATCGCCACTCTCGCATCGCTGTCGGCGATGATGTGGTCTGTCCGCTTCGGTGGATACTCGGGGTCCAATTGGACGAACGCCGCACCGCATTTCGCGATCGCCCACGTCGCCACCACCGATTCGACCGAGCGGGGCAACATGATCGCTACCGCCGTCTCCGGTCCACAACCCAGAGTCGTCAGATGCCGGGCCAATCGGGAGGATCTGCTGTCCAACTCGCCATATGTCATGGTCTGCCCGCCCGAGGCGATCGCGCACGCATCGTGATTCCGGCGCGCGCTCTCGCTCAGAATCTCTGGAAGCAGCCGTGTTTCGACCCCGCCGGGACCACGCACCGGCAGCAGCGCGGACCGTTCCTGCGCTTCCAGCAGCGGCAGACTACTGATCGGACATCCCGCTCCCCCGGCCAGGAACTCGTGCAGAAACATGAGGAATCGGCGATGGTGACCCGAGAGTTCCTCGAGGCTATAAACATTCGGATTGCCCTGGAAGTCGATATGCGTACTGTCTTTGCCCGCGCCCGGATAGATATTGACGAAAAGGTCGGCGGTCGGGCCCGAGGTCAGAACATGCAGGCGGCCGGTCGTGTCGCCGAGCACGACCTCGTTCTCGACCATCATGAGGTTCACGGCGGGCCCGAAGGATGCCGCTTCGTCGCGCGCGATCCCCATATCGCGGAATATGTCCTCTTGGCGATAACGTTGCCGCCGAAGCGCACTCGTCAACTCGCTCAGCACAGCGGCGATCAGCTCACCCACGCTGCGGCCCGCGACCCGCACGCGCAGCGGGACGACATTCGCCACCATTCCCCCGGAGCGGCGCAGCACGGCGGAGTGCCTACCCGAAACCGGAAGGCTCAGTAGGACTTCGTCGCTCCCGGTCATCCGCGCGAGATAAGCGGCGAACGCCGCGACAATGGTCGGTGTCACACTCGGTCCGTGCCCGTGCACGACGCTTTCCAGCAGATGCGCTGTGGCCTCCGGTAATTCGGTGCTCACCAGCGTCGGATGAATCGTGGCCTTGCCCGTGCGACTGGACAGGCCGACGACGGGAGGAGCGCCCGCCAAATGCTCCGACCAGTATCTGCGGTCGTTCTCGAAACGCTCCGAGCCCCGATACGCCAGGTCCTGCTCTACGACGACCGCCAGGTCCTGCGCCGCGCACGGCGGCGCTTCCTCGGACCTCACCCACGCGTTGTACAGCTCGGTGATCCGGTGCAGCATGGATACCGCGGCGAATCCGTCCAGCGCGATATGGTGCGCCCGCTGGTACCAGAGGAAATGGTTCGCGCCGACCTGGAAGACAATGCACACCATCAGGTCGTCATGCAGCAGGTCCAGCGGTGCGGAATAGTCCTGAACCATGATTTCGTGCGCAGTCGCAACCGGATCCGCGTGCCGGCGCAAGTCCACGACCGACACCCGACCGCCGCGTTCCTCGTCGATGAACTGACGCGGCTCTCCATCGACCTCGATCAGGCGCATATGCCCGGAGCCGAACTCACGACCGGCGGTTCGGCACGCCTCGGCGAGCAATTCCGCGTCCAGTTCGCCTGCGATCTCGACGTATTGGGCCACGGATATCGGCGACGATTCCGCTAGGTGCTGGGCGAACCAGATTCCCCGCTGGGCCGCGGTCAGTGGAAGGATGTCGGGCGACGGATGCCGCGCGGGTCCATTGCCGTTGGCGTGCGCCCCGGAATCCTCCCCTGAATCCGGGTCCTCGGAAGAACGGAATGAGCTGATATCCGACCGTTTCGAACTGTCCCGACTGTCATCGATGCCACGCTTTCGGCCCATTTCGACCTCCGACGATATCGTTCATTTCAGGAGCTCAGTTGTATTGCCGTAAGGTTGCCTATATCGGATTGTTAGAAGTTCGCAACATGGTTACGACAACCGGAATGCATGCTCAGGAAAATCATGGCGATCGGCACCCGATCGCCGACAGCGTCTCACCGGCCGGACGTCTCCGTCATCCGCCCCATTGTCAGGTCACCTGCGGCCAGAGGCCCAGGACTGAGGTCACAGTTTTGGATACGATACAGCGTCTCGCAGCAAATATAGCGCAGGATCTTGCCACAAGGTCAATACGACCGTAACCTGGCACGAAGTGTTCCCTGAGCCACCGATGAGCGGACGGCCGAAGAAGACAGCAATAGACTGGCTAACGCTTGTCATGATCGGACATGGCTACGCTGAGCCCCGCGCTCTCCCCTGCGCGGCGCCGATACATCTCGCGGTGAATTCGCAACCGCCCACCACTTCGTTCGTCACAGTCCGACGACGCCGGTACTCGCGGCGGCAGGTGATGGGTTCTCGTGCGGCCCGGCCCTATACCTCGACCTCCGTTCCGAACACCGAGAGGTACTCCTTTGGTTCGCGTGGCGGATACAAGTGATGCTCCTTAATAGCCAATCACTTACGACTGCCTCGCGAGCTTCCCGCCTGCCAGAATTCGGCTGGGCGTGATCACATGCGCCCGGCACATCTCGGTAACAAGACCGAGAATCGTCGGAAGGGCAGGGCCGGTGGGGCACTACAAGAGCAATATCAGGGACCTGGAGTTCAATCTCTTCGAGGTGTTCGGCCTCGCCGAGATTCTGCGCACCGGAGCCTTCGGCGACTTGGACGCCGAGACCGCGCGGACGATGCTGACCGAAGCCGCACGGCTCGCCGAAGGGCCGGTCGCCGATTCCTTCGCCGAGACCGACCGCAATCCGCCGGTCTTCGATCCGGCGACCCATTCGGTGCGATTGCCCGAGGCGTTCAAGCGGTCGGTGCGCGCCTGGTACGACGGCGAGTGGTGGCGCGTCGGCAAAGCCGAGGCGCTCGGCGGCTTTCCCGCCCCGCGCATGTTGAGTTGGGCCATCAGCGAATTCGTCCTCGGCGCGCAGCCTGCCGCGTTCATGTACGCGGCCGGACCCAACATGGCCGACATCATCGACGGCATCGGCACCGAAGAACAACGCCGTTGGGCCGCGCTTGCGGTACAACGAAATTGGGGCGCCACCATGGTGCTCACCGAACCCGACGCCGGATCCGACGTCGGTGCGGGCCGCACCAAAGCGATCCGGCAAGAGGACGGCTCCTGGCACATCGAGGGCGTCAAGCGCTTCATCACCTCCGCCGACTCCGACGACCTGTTCGAGAACATCGTCCACCAGGTGCTGGCACGCCCCGAGGGCGCCGATCCCGGTACCAGGGGGTTGAGCCTGTTCCTCGTGCCGAAGTACCTCTTCGATTTCCAGACAGGGCAACCCGGGAAACGCAACGGTGTGTTCGTCACCAACGTCGAGCACAAGATGGGCCTCAAAGCTTCCGCCACTTGCGAATTGACCTTCGGCGGTCACGGCATTCCCGCCAAGGGCTGGCTGGTCGGCGAGGTGCACAACGGCATCGCGCAGATGTTCGAGGTCATCGAGCAGGCACGGATGATGGTGGGCACCAAGGCCATCGCGACCCTGTCGACGGGGTATCTCAATGCGCTGGAATACGCCAAGCAGCGCGTGCAGGGCAGCGATCTCACCGAGATGGCGAACAAGACCGCGCCGAGGGTGACCATCACCCACCATCCCGACGTGCGTCGCTCCCTGATGACGCAGAAGGCCTACGCCGAGGGACTTCGCTCGATCTACCTGTACACCGCCGCACACCAGGATCCCGTAGTCGCCCACCATGTCTCCGGCGCGGATGCCGAACTCGCCGCACGGGTCAACGATCTACTGCTGCCGATCGTCAAAGGCGTCGGCTCCGAGCGCGCCTACCAATGCCTCACCGAATCACTACAGACCTTCGGCGGCTCCGGCTTCCTCCAGGACTACCCGATCGAGCAGTACATCCGCGACGCCAAGATCGACTCGCTCTACGAGGGCACCACCGCCATCCAGGCGCAGGACTTCTTCTTCCGCAAGATCGCCCGCGACCGCGGCGTCGCACTGGCCCATATCGCCGGAAAGGTCAGGGAGACAGCGGAATCCACCGTCGACAACGACCGCATGAAGGCCGAGAAGATTTTGCTCGCCACCGCCGTGGATGACGTGCAGGCCATGGCGGGCCGACTCACCCAGCACCTGCTCGACGCGCAGGAGAACCCGACCGAGCTGTACAAGATCGGCCTGGAATCCGTGCGCTTCCTCCTCGCCGTCGGCGACCTGCTGGTCGGATGGCGGCTGCTCGTCGGGGCCGAGATCGCCGTCTCGGTGCTGGATTCCGGCAACGGCGGCGCCGACCGCGCCTTCTACGAGGGCAAGATCGCGGTCGCGTCGTTCTTCGCGAAGACAGTGCTGCCGCGACTGAGCGCTGATCGAGCCGTCCTGTCCGAGATCGACACCTCGATCATGGAACTCGACGAAGCCGCCTTCTGAGGTGTCGCACTCCAAACCCGAAGCCCCGGTGGAACATTGCGGACGTTCTCACTGCCGGGAAAAGCAGAGCCCCGCATCCCGAAGGATGCGGGGCTCGTCTTCACGTCGCTCAGATCGCGCGAACGTCCTGCGCCTGCGGGCCCTTCTGGCCCTGACCGATCTCGAATTCCACGCGCTGTCCTTCTTCCAGGGACTTGAATCCCGAGCCGGACACGGCGGAGTAATGAACGAAGACGTCGGCGCCGCCACCGTCTTGTGCGATGAAGCCGAAGCCCTTCTCGCTGTTAAACCACTTCACACTGCCTTGAGCCATCTGCTTACTTCATCTTTTCTGTAGATGAGCCGAGCGAATCACGACGATAAGCCCGATCTCACTCGTCTACCCTCTCATAGATCTGCGGTTTTCCCGCCATGAATACCACGACGTGTGAGCTAACCGACAACGATGGCCCGGCCGATCTCCGTTCGGCTCAGGCGAACGGCCACTGGATCAAGCGGTCTGCGGCGCGTGATTCGTAGGGCCGCGCGCCGAGCAGACGCGCCCGGTGCCGCGCGGCGACGACCTCCTCGCGCGCGCCGGGCAGTCCGAGGATTCCGCGGGCGGTGCCGCGGTAGAGCCCGGACGGCCCGAGGCACACCAGCCCCGGCCACTGCACGAGCAATGTCTCCCCCCACCCCTGGGTGAACGGTTCGAGTTCGGCGGTGAGCTCGACCACCCGGTCGCGCTGTCGCGGCGCCCGCCGACCGACGGTGAGCAGCGCTTCGACCAGCAGTGGCACCCGCACGACCAGGCGCGGGCCGTGCAGTCTCCCTGGCAGGGCGATGATCGACTCGATCGTCGACAGCGCGCGCTCGTGGTCATCGATCTCCGCTGCGGCCATCGCGACCACGAGCGCGAAGTCCTCGTCGAAATCCTGTGCCATACGGTCCACTTCGGCGAGTGCCTCGCCGAGCCGTCCGCGATGCCACAGCTCGATCGAATTGCTGGTCAGCACCGAGACTTCGGCGAGCAGCCGGGCATGATCGTCGACCGCGCCGAGATCGTCGGCGAAGCGTGTCATCAGCGCCTGCGACTCCAGGTAGTTGCCACGCAGCACGGCCAGCATCACCTGCCACCACAGCTGGGTGGCCGCGAGGTCGATGTCGTCGGCGGAGGCGAGCCGGGCGAACTCGGCCGACAGTCGGCGGACCAGCCGCATATCGCCCGCTTCCAGGGCACAGACGCGGCGCAGGTGGACCGCCGTCGCCCGCGCCGTTCGGTCGTGGCCGGCGAGTTCCTCCAGTTCCTCGGCGATCTTGCGCCGCTCGGCGACGGTTGTGGGACCCCAGGTGCACAGGAACTCGGCAAGCAGTACCTGGGCCCAGGATCCGCCTCCGGGTGCGCTGCGCGCCCGTGCCTCGGACAGTGCGTCGAAATCCCCTGGCAGACCGTGGATCGCGCGGTCCGCGGCCTCGATCGCTTCCGCCTCGGCGACCAGCTCGGCGTCGAGCTCGAGGCGATGCGCGAGTGCCTGTGCCCGCAGCGCCGACGAACCCGCGTGCACCACACCGTATCCGGAGAAGTAGCCTGCTACGCCACGCGGTGCGGCCAGGAGCGCGGTCCGCGCCAGACCGGACCAGTCGCCGCGTTCGGCGCAGCGTCGACCGGCGCGGTCGAAGGATTCGGCGGCCGCGTCGTAGTGGCCGAGGCGGTGATGTGCCTGTCCCGCGAGCCGATCCAACTCGATCAGCAACTCCGCATCACCGGGATCGGCGTGCCGGAGCCCACGCGCGGCGAGTTCGGCGCACTCGGTGGGCGCGTCCCGCCGCAGCGCGTCTCGCGCCGCTACCGAACAGGCCTGCGCGGCAGCGAAATCCAGCGAATCGAGAGCCGCCGCGCTGCGATGCCGTGCCTGCGCCGTGAGCGCACCCGGTCGCAGCTCGGCCAGCGCGTCCGCGATTCGCTTGTGCAACAGGGCCATCCGCACTTCACCGATGGTGGCGAGCACCGCATCGCGCGTGAGTTCGTGTTCGAAGGCGACTGCGCCGTCTTCGAGCGAGACGACCCGCGCGGCGACGAGTTCACCGATCCGATCGTCGAACCGTGGTGCGCCGTCGGCGGCGGCGACCAGTCCGATCGACGCGCGCGTACCGATCACGGCCAGCACCTCGGCGAGCGCTCGCGCCGACGGGGAAACAGCGGACAGCTTCGCCGTCGTGATCTCGGTGGCTGAGCCCCTGACGTCCAGGGAGCCGCCCGCGCGGACGAGATCGCACAGTTGCGCCGCGACGAACGGGCTCCCGGCGCTCGACTCGATGATCCGGGCGCCCACCTCCGGATCGATCGAACCGAGCTCGGCGCGCACCAACTCCTCCACGGCCGCGGCGGACAGCGGCGGCAGGTCCACCACGACATGGGCGCCCGCGGACTGGAGCAGGCCCACCTCCACCGGAAGCGGCTCCGGACGAACCGTGAGAAACAGCAGGACGGGATGGGCACGCAGCACCCGCATGGCCGCCGCGATCATCCGAAGCGAATCAGGATCGGCCCACTGCACGTCATCGATGACCGCGACCACATGTCCGGTCTCCCGCGCGACGTCGGCGAACAACGCGGCGAGCGCACGCGGTGTCGGGATGTCCGGCACGGCGCGTCCGGCCAGCGCGGCCTGATCCAGCCACGGCATCAGTGTCGCCAACGCCGAGGCGCCGGTCCCACTGATTCCCGCGGTGAAGAAGGCCGCGTCGCCGTGGCGGCGCACGGCGTCCTCGACGACGGCCGTCTTGCCGATGCCGGGTGCGCCGCGCACCGTCACGACGGTCAGTCCCTGCCGGGACCGGTTCCGCGCACGATGCAAGACAGCGGCGACGTCGTCGCGTCCCACGAGCGCAGGGCGTTCCGCCGGGGGCTTTGCCGGATTGCGGATCTCGTTCTCGACCCGGACGGTGTCGGGCGCGGGATCGAGCCCGAAATCCTCCCGCAGCGAGCGCCGCAATCGAACGAGAACGTCGAGAGCCTCCGAGACACGTCCGCAGTCGCGCAGCGCCAGCGCCAGCAGTCGTGCCGTGCCTTCCCGCTCCGGATGCCGCTCGCATTCGTCGGTGAGCAGAGTGACCGCGTGCCGGGCACGGCCGAGCACGATCAGTCCCTCGGCGCACATCTCGACGAGTTCCGATCGCAGCTCGGCAAGACGCGCCCGTTCGGGAGCGAGTTCGGCGATGTCGTCGACATCGCAGAGCGCCTCGCCGCGCCACAGGCGCAAGGCGCGTTCGAGTAGATCGACGGTTCGTGCGACGTCGCCGTCGGCGTGTGCCGCGCGGGCGTCCCTGGACAGCACGTCGAGCAGGTCGAGGTCGGTGCCGGATCCGCCGCATCGCAACACGTAACCGTTCGGGCCGGTCTCGATCCGGAAGTCCGGAAGCGGCCCAAGCGTCCGGCGCAACCGTGAGACGTATCCCTGAAGGGTGACGAGGGCGCTCTCCGGAGCCCTGCCCCGCCAGAGCAATTCGCAAAGGTACGGCGCGCTGCGGGCGGTCCGCTCGGCCGCGAGGATGACCAAGAGCTCGGCGTGTTTGCGCGCCGGGATGGTGAGGCGGGCGCCGTCCGAGGTGCGCACTTCCAGGGGCCCGAGCACCGAGATGGCCGGGCGGTCGTCGTCGGACCCGCCGCGCACCAGCGTCACACCAGCGCCCTCGTCGACCCTTGGCTCATGACACACACGCAAGCACTCCTACCAACCCCGACCACCGGTGACACTCGGACCATCGGCCCTTCTCGCGAGACTGTACTGCGGATGTGCGGCGCCGCACTGGCCATCGCGGGCACCCTGTGCATCGCGGGCGGCACACTGCATCCGATCGTCGCGGGCAAGAGCCATTCGGTCGAGGCGCTCACCAGTCCCGGCGCGCCGCTCGCGCAGATCCTGCTCGGCATCGGAACCGTGCTACTGATCCTCGGACTGCCCGGGATGTACGCGTGGATGCGGCCTCGCCTCGGCACGGCCGGATTCGTCGGCCTGGTCTGCTATTTGCTCGCCAACGTCGTCACCGCAGGCGGTCATCTCGTCGTCGAACTGTTCTTCGCCTACCCGTTCGCGCACGACCCCGCCACCGCGCACCTGATCGCGGGCAACGACAACATGATCGACACCACCGCGTTCGAATTGTTCAACATCATCGGCGCCCTCGTCCTGCTCGCCGGGCTGGGGTTGATGGGTGCGAGCATGCTGCGCAATAACACCGTGCCCCGCTGGATCGCGGTCCTCACCCTGGTCGCCGGTCTCGGCTTCTTCCTCCCCGTTCCGCCCACCCAAGGCCTGACCGGATTCCTCTACGAGGCGCCGCGCGGCATCGTCGTCGCCGCCATCGGCGTGCTGATGCTGCGTTGGCCGGGCGGGTTGCGGCGGTGGATCTAGGGTTGCTACCGCGCCGCCGTCGCGGCCTTCTCGACCGGGAGTCCGGCCAACGTCCATTCCAGCATTCCCTCGTCGAAACGTTTGACCTCCCGCCCGGACTGCTGCGCGATGCGGATCGCGTCGGGCGCCATCACGCAGTACGCGCCGCGGCAGTAGGCGACGATCTCCCGGTCGGCGGGCAGCTCGGCGAGCCGGGTCGCGAGTTCGGCGAGCGGAATGCTGATGGCGCCGGGGATGTGCCCGGCGTCGTACTCCTCGCGGGGGCGGACGTCGACGAGGACGATCTCCCCGGCGTCGCGGCGGCGGACGAGTTCGTCGCGGGTGATCGCGTCCTCCGGAGAGCCGAGGGCGGCGGCCGCCGCGACGGCGACGTCGGCCAGGTGCGCTTCGGCGACGCTCTGCACGAGCGCGAACAAGCGAGCGACGTCGGTTCCGGCGAGCCGGTAGTGCTGGCGGGTTCCGTCGCGTCGCGCCTCGACCAGGCCGCCGGCTTTGAGCGTCTGCAGGTTCGCCGAAGCGGTGGTCAGGTTCATGCCGGTCGCGGTCGCGATCGCCTCGACCGTGCGCTCGCCTTGGGCGAGCAGATCGAGGATCTGTAGCCTGCGACCGTTGCCCAGGGCCTTGCCGACACGGGCGACCTGGTCGAACAGGGCGGCCTTGGGGCCGGAGGACTCGCTCACGCTTGCTTCTCCAATATTCTTTGGAATATCTTATTCCACAGTTCCTTGGAACAGCAAGGAACATGGCGATTGTATTCGCCACCGCTTGCTGACCAGGAAGACCTTCTCGTGGCCACCGGCACCACCCGCAGCACCTCCGACATCCGGCTCCCCGATACCGCACGAGCACAACGCCGCGTCCTGCTCGTCCTGGTGTCCGCGCAAGTCCTCAGCGGTGCGGGACTGGCCGCCGGGATCACCGTCGGCGCGCTACTGGCCCAAGACATGCTCGGCTCCACCAGCCTGGCCGGACTGCCCAGCGCCCTGTTCACCGCCGGTTCCGCGCTCGCCGCCGTCGCCGTCGGTCGTCTTTCCCAAGCTCGCGGGCGCCGTCCCGGCCTTGCCGCGGGGTATCTCACCGGCGCGATCGGCAGCCTCGGCGTGATCGCGGCCGCCGTCCTGGACAATCTGGCGCTGCTGTTCATCGCGTTGTTCGTCTACGGCGCGGGCACCGCCACCAACCTGCAAGCCCGATACGCGGGCGCCGATCTGGCCACCGCTTCGCACCGGGGCCGTGCCGTGTCCACCGTGCTGGTCGCGACCACCCTCGGCGGTGTCATCGGCCCGAATCTCGCCGCACCGACCGGCGGATTGGCCAGAACCTTGGGCATTCCCTACCTGGCCGGGCCGTTCCTGCTCGCCGCGGCGGCCTACGCACTTGCCGCGCTCGTGCTCGCGGTGTCGCTGCGGCCGGACCCGCTGCTGCTGGCACGTGAACTGGGCGCGACGGACGCGGCAGGCACGCAGACCACCACACAGCCGACGCCTGTCGACGATTCCGGCAAGGGCATCGCCGCGGGCGGCTTGGTGATGGCGCTGACGCAGCTGGTCATGGTGGCGATCATGACCATGACTCCGGTCCACATGCTCGACCACGGCCACAGCACCGCCGCCGCCGGACTGGTGATCGCCATCCACGTCGGCGCCATGTACCTGCCCTCGCCACTGACCGGCTGGCTCGTCGACCGCTACGGCCGCCTGCCCGTCGCCGCCGCGTCGGGGGTGACGCTGCTCGCCGCGGGAGTCCTCGCGGCCGCCGCGCCCGGCGACTCCGTGGTGCTGCTCGCGCTCGCGCTGGCGCTGCTGGGATTGGGCTGGAATCTCGGGCTGGTGGCGGGCACGGCCATCATCACCGACACGGCGCCGCTGGCCACCCGCGCCAAAACGCAAGGCGCGGTGGATGTCTCGATCGCGGTCGCCGGAGCCACCGGGGGGATGGGGTCCGGGTTGATGGTCGCCGCGACCAGCTATCCGGCTCTTGCCCTCCTCGGCGGCGCGCTGGCGGTGGCGGTCGTACCGATCGCGGCGTTCACCGGGCGCGGACGAAGCGCGTGACCACCGCCGTCGTTCAGCTCTGCGCTTCGCGGTCTTGGCGAACAGCTCCAGCAGCGTGCTCCAGCCACCGCCGCGCTCGACGATGGTCTCCGCGATGGCCTTGCCGTCGACCAGGCGGTCGAGGTGGCGGTGGTGCCGTCGATGCCTCGTTCGAACCAGCGCCCACCCTCGCCTGGCTCGAGAATCGCATCGGCCATCTCGGCCGCACCGATGTGATAAGCCGCGGACCACCAACCGCCGAACGACTCGGTGAAGAACGCGAACGCCCGCTCCAGCAGCAGCGCGACGCCAGCCTTGCCTTGCAGGACAGGAAGTTCCGGGGTGATGCTCATGGATTGCGGCCATCGACAGCTCCGACACCAGCCGAAGACGGAACGCTCTGCGCGATGGATCACAAGACGTTGCGTATACCCCCCTGGGGTATTATCTTGTTCCATATCGGAGCAACAAGATCGAAAGGCGGAAGCGATGACCACGCAGACTCACACCACTCACGGCGGGGCGCACGGAGCGCACACGGGGCACGGAGCGCATGCCGGCCACGGTGACCACGCGGCGCACGGAAACCACGCCGCCGACTTCCCCGGTGGGCTCCAAATCACCCAGGACGGTTACACATTGGCGCTCGCGGAGCCGATCGTCGGGACGGGCGAGGTCGACTTGCGGTTCCGGATCCTCGGTCCCGATGGCGAGCCTGTCACCCGCTACGACGCCATCCACGATCGCGAGCTGCACTTGATCGTGGTGCGGCGTGAGCTGACCGGTTTCTGGCATGTACATCCCGAACTCACCGCCGACGGAACCTGGACCGTGACGCTGAACCTTCCGGAGGCGGGGGCGTACCGGGTCTTCACCGATATCGCCCCGCGCGCGTTGGGCAAAACCATCACCCTCGGTGCGGATCTCGCCGTCGCGGGCGTGTACGAACCGCGGCCGACGCCACCCGCCACGCGCACCGCGCTCGTGGACGGATACGAGGTGGCCCTCGACGGCGATCTGGTGCCGGGCGCCGGACGACTGCTCACCCTGACCGTTCGCAAGGACGGTCGGCCAGTCACCGACCTGCAGCCATACCTGGCCGCGTACGGACACCTGGTGATTCTGCGAGCGGGAGATCTGACCTACGTCCACGTTCACCCCAACGGCGAGCCCGGCGACGGGGTGACCGCGCCCGGACCGGACATTACCTTCCACACGGTCGTGCCCGGCCCCGGAACCTACCGGCTCTTCTTGGATTTCCAGCACGGCGATGTCGTCCGCACCGCCGCCTTCACCCTGCCCACCACCAGCTGAGCATCGAAAGTCGATGAGCGGGCGAAAGTCTCGCCCGCATTCGAGAGGAGTCCGAGGTGTGCGAGTGCCGCTGTCGACGAACCCGTGATCCACCCCGAATTCGATCCCTAGGAAGTGTTTTCGATGCGTTCCACGATGACCTCGCTGTTCGGCAACCACGACTATCTGCGGCTGTTCACCGCTCAGGTGTCGGCCCTGTTCGGTACCGGACTGACCACGGTCGCTCTCGGCCTGCTCGCCTACGAGCTCGCGGCGGGCGACGCGGCCGCCGTTCTCGGCACGGCGCTGACGATCAAGATGGTGGTCTACATAACGGTCGCACCCCTCGTGGCCGCCTACGCCGACCGGTTCCCCCGTCGCTCGTTTCTGGTCGGGCTCAACGTCATTCGTGCCGCTGTCGTGCTGGCACTGCCCTTCATCGACCAGTTCTGGCACATCTACGCGCTGATCGCGCTACTGCAAACCGCCTCGGCGGCGTTCACCCCGACCTACCAGGCGGTCATCCCCGACATCCTGCCCGACGAACGCGAATACACCCGGGCGCTCTCGGCCGCCCAGCTGGCCGCCACCATGGAGACCCTGCTCAGCCCGATGCTGGCCGCGGCCGCGCTGGCTCTGATCAGCTTCCACTGGCTGTTCGTCGGTACCGCAATCGGATTCGCCGTCTCGGCGGTGCTGGTGATCACGACCAGGATCCCGAACGCGACCGCCGCCACCGAAGGCTCGTTCCGGGAACGAATCACGCTGGGCATGCGGATCTTCGCCGCGACACCGCGGCTGCGCGGGCTGCTCGGGCTGAATCTCGTGGTCGCCGCCGCCGGATCGGTGATCGTGGTCAACACCGTCAACTACGTTCGCGACACCCTCGGCGGCACCCAGTCCGGTGTGGCACTGTTGTTGGCGGCCAACGGGTTCGGCACCATGCTAGTCGCACTGTCGCTCCCCCGCGTTCTCGATCGCCTCGGCGCGCGGCCGGTCATGCTGGCGGGGGCGGCCACGCTGATCGCCGGGCTCGGTGCGGCCATCACCCTGTCGCTGGCGACCGCGGGTGACTGGCGGTGGGGAGCCGCGATCGCAGTGTGGGCCACCGTGGGCGCGGGCACCGCGGCGGTGCTCACCCCGACCGGTCAGGTGCTGCGGCGCTCGTCGAGCCCTGCCGATCGGCCCGCGCTGTTCGCCGCTCAGTTCTCGCTGTCGCACCTCGCCTGGTTGATCACCTATCCGATCGCCGGCTGGCTGACGACCGCCGCCGGTTTCACGACCACCTGGATCACGTTGGCCGCGCTCGCCGGTGCGGGAATCACCGCGGCGCTGCGCATGTGGCCGCGCCACGACCCGGAGGAGCTGACTCACCTGCACGAAGTCGGCACCATCGCCTCGGACCGGCTGGCCGATGCCGTGCGCGTGGACGACCGCTTCTACCGGCACACCCACGCCTACGTCATCGACGCCGAACACCGCCGCTGGCCGACACCGTCGGAGCGTCAGCTCGTATCCGCCGCCGCGGCATAGCGACGGTGTGCGCCGGCGGTTGCCGAGGGGATCGACCTCGGCAACCGCCGGTTCAGCCAGTCGGCATTCAGATCGCGAACCACTCGGGTGGCGTGGCTGCCCCTTCGACGGCCTCGCGCGACGTAGCTTGACCTCATGGACGAGCAGCCGTCTACGCCGGAGCGGCACCGAGAGTCTGCCGAGCCTGCCGCACCTTCGGCCTCGGCGTCATCGACCGACTTGGCGGCATTGCACCGCGATCTGCGAACGGCGACACGAAACGGGCGATACGCCCTCGTCACCGCGGTCGCGGCGGCGGTGATCTCGGCCGGCATCTCCGCGTGGGCATCGACCCACGTGAGCAGCACGGAAATGAATCGACAGGAGCGCCTCACCGCGGAGCAAACGATTCGGAAGGATCGCCGCGAAGCGTACGTGGCCTATGTCGCGTCCGTTATGGACGTCGCGGCCCAGCTGAATCGGATCCGGACCGCCCTTGCCACCGATCCACCGGACCGGACCGCGATCGCGTCGGAACTGAGCAAGCTGCAGGAGCCACTGCAATCGCACATGCGCGCGGAAGCCGCGGTACGGATCGTGGGCAGCGAGCTCGGCCCGATCCTCGCCCGCCGAGACCGCGCGCTGCGAGAACTCGTGACCGAACCCCGCCCCTCCTCGCTGTCGGCCGTCGGCGACCACCTCAACCGATCCCCCGATGCACTCACGGACGACGAGTGGCGCCGGGTGGCCACCGTGGGCATCTCGGCGATCGACAAGTTCCTGAACGACACCAGCGTCGACGAGATCGCCGAACGCGCACGCCAAGATCTGGGATCGGATCATCCCCGCTGAGCCAGTGCACCACCCACTCCCCACTGATTCGAACCAACCGAAAGATCAAGTCTGTTAACTCATTTGTTGCCGGTCTGTGGGATTGCGCTAGTGCGAGCGGAACAGACTGAACCGTCGGATCTGTGGCGGTGAAAGCGTTGGTGTTGACGATGATTGATCACGACGTGGCGGCGAGCGGTGTCCGGCACGAGATGTTTCCCGACGAGCGCGGACGATTCGGTGCTTTCGGCGGCCGGTTCGTGCCCGAAGGATTGATGGCCGCGCTGCTGGATCTCGAGGCCGCCTACGTTCTGGCGCAGGCCGATTCGAGCTTCGAGGCGGAGTACCGGGAGCTGTTGCGCGACCGCGTCGGCCGGCCGACGCTGCTGCATGGGGTGCGGCGGTTCGCAGAGTTGCTGAGTGTGCCGGGCGTGCGGGTCTACCTCAAGCGCGAGGACATGGCACACACCGGCGCTCACAAGATCAACAATGCGCTTGGGCAGGCGCTGTTGGCGCGGCGAATGGGCAAGCGACGGATCGTCGCCGAGACCGGTGCGGGTCAGCACGGCGTTGCGGTGGCCACGGTGTGCGCGATGCTCGGCCTGACCTGCGTGGTCTACATGGGGGCCGACGACATGCGGCGCCAGGAGTCGAACGTGACGCGGATGCATCTGCTCGGCGCCGGGGTGCGGCCGGTCGACAGCGGATCGCGCAGGCTGAAGGAGGCCATCAGCGAGTCGGTCCGCGATTGGGTGGCGAATCTGGACACCACGCACTACTTGTTCGGCACCGCGGCCGGTCCCGCGCCGTACCCGCGAATCGTGCGGGACTTCCAGACGGTGATCGGCGCCGAGACCAGGGACCAGATCCTGCGCGCCGAAGGCCGACTGCCCGATTATGTTCTCGCCTGTGTGGGCGGCGGCAGCAACGCCATCGGCCTCTTCCACCCGTTCACCGACGATCCGCGGGTCCGGCTGATCGGCGTCGAGGCGGCCGGACTCGGCGTCGACACCGGCGCGCACGCGGCGACACTGAGCATGGGCAGCCCCGGTGAGATCGACGGCTCCTACAGCTATCTGCTGCAGGACGAGGACGGCCAGATCGCGCGGACCCACAGCATCGCGGCCGGACTCGACTATCCGGGCGTCGGCCCCGAACTCAGCCATCTGAAAGACACTGGCCGCGTGAGCTATCGCGCGGCCACCGACGCTGTCGCGCTGCGCGGTATGCGGGCGCTCAGTCATACCGAAGGCATCCTCGCCGCGCTCGAATCGGCGCATGCCGTCGGGCATCTGCTGGAAATGGCCGACGGTGGAGAGATTGTCGAGGATTCCGTCGTCGTACTGTGCCTATCGGGTCGCGGTGACAAAGATCTCGCCGTCGCCGCCGAGCGCCTCGGCGTGTAACTCCCGCTGCTATCGTCGGAAGTGTTCATGGCGCCGGGAGAGGGACCGCGCGCTCCAACCGCGCGCGAGGACGAACCCTCTTGAAGTATGTACCCCGCCTGGTCCTGTTCCTGGCTGTTCCCGCCCTGCTGATCTCGCTGCCGTGGTGGACTTTGGTCGCCGCGCCGACCCAGGGAGCCGGCTCGCTGTTCTGGCTCGGCTCGGCGCTGTTCGCGCTGGCGTTCTGCTGTCTGCCCGCGGCGATGTATCTCGGCCACGGACCCGCGCAGTCGGATGCCGCCTCGATCGTCGGCGACACGCTGCTCGGCGTGCTGTGGGTGGTGTTCAGCTGGTCGGTGCTCGGCAACCTCGCGCGTCTCGGGCTCGCCGTTGCCGGTGTTGACGATCCGGCTCGCTCCCGGATCGTGGCCGCGGGCGTGCTCGCGGCCTCCACCGTGCTCACGGTGTGGGGCGTGGTCGAAGCGCGGCGGGTGCCGCGGGTGCGCACCCTGGAGGTATCTATCCCGGGACTCGGTCCGGCACTGGACGGCCTACGCCTGGTAGTCGTCACCGACACCCATTTCGCCGCGCTCGATCGACTGCGCTGGTCGGAGCGCGTCGTCGAGGTGGTCAACGCGCAACGTCCCGATATCGCTTGCCACGCGGGCGATCTCGCGGACGGCTCGGTGGCGAAGCGGCACGCGCAAGTCGATCCGCTCGGCAAGGTCGAGGCCGAGCTCGGCCGGTTCTACATCACCGGCAACCACGAGTACTTCGGCGACGCGCCAGGTTGGATCGACCACATGAGTTCACTGGGTTGGCAACCGCTGCGCAACCAGCATGTGACGGTGCGCCGCGGCGACGATCATTTGGTCATCGCAGGCATCGACGACCCGACCGGCGTCGGCTTGACCGGCCACGGCCCCGACCTTCCCACCGCGCTCGCCGGTGCGGACCCCGACGCGCCGGTCGTCCTACTCGCCCACCAACCCAAGCAGATCACCGACGCGGTGGCCGCCGGTGTCGCACTCCAGATCTCCGGCCACACCCACGGCGGCCAGATCTGGCCCTTCCACTATCTCGTCCGGCTCGAGCAGCCCGTCGTCGCCGGACTGAGCCGCCACGGCGACACCCAGCTCTATACCAGCCGCGGAACCGGCTTCTGGGGACCGCAACTGCGGGTCTTCGCACCGAGCGAAATCACAGTGCTAGTCCTGCGTCCGCGGTAGGGGGCGACAGGCCCGCTCCCAGCGTTCACCCACGCCGTCGGCGATGGCTGCGCCGACGTGTCCCACGACCGTTCCGGCCAATGGCATCGGGGGGCAGCCGGGACAGACCTCGCCCTGCGCCGATCTTCCTATGCACCTCTGCCAGGCGTACGCTGAGCGATGCGATTTCGATGCAACACCGACTTGCTGCAAGCGAGGCACTCGACGCACAAGCGGTGCACTCCGGAGACGCGAGGTGCGGACATGCGATGCGTGATATTCGGCGCGACCGGCTACATCGGCGGCCGCCTTGTTCCCGAGCTTCTTCGAGCGGGTCATTCCGTCCGGGTGGTCGCACGCAGCCCGGGCAAGCTCGCCGACGCGCCCTGGCGCGATCGGGTCGAGATCCTGCGCGGCGATGTCCTCGACGACGAGGACGTTCGCCGCTGCGTCGCCGACCAGCAGGTGCTCTACTACCTGGTCCACTCGCTCGACCGAGCGGATTTCGGCGAGATCGACCGCGCGGCCGCCACTCGCGTCGCCGCGGCGGCCGCGGCGGCGCGGGTGAGTCGAATCATCTATCTCGGCGGCATCACCCCGACGGGACAAGCCCTTTCACGCCACCTCGCCTCCCGCGCCGAAGTCGGCAGGATCTTCCTGGCCTCCCCCGTCCCCACACTGGTGCTGCGGGCCGGTGTGATCATCGGATCCGGCTCCGCGAGCTTCGAAATCCTCCGCTACCTCAGCGAGCGGCTGCCCGTCATGGTCACTCCGCGGTGGGTGCGGAACAGGGTGCAACCGATCGCCGTCCGCGACGTCCTCTACTACCTGGTGCGTGGTGCGGAACTGGCGCCGGACCAGACCGGCGCCTTCGACATCGGAGGCCCGGACGTCGTCACCTACGAAGAAATGATGCGGACCTATGCCGAGGTCGCGCAGCTGCCTCGCCGCGTAATCATCCCGGTGCCGCTCCTGACTCCCTGGCTTTCGAGCCAGTGGGTCAACCTGGTGACACCGGTGCCGCGCGCGATCGCCGTTCCCCTGATGGAATCGCTGATCAACGACGTCGCCTGCACCGACCACTCGATAGCGCGGCTCATCCCGGACCCACCGGCGGGCCCGATACCGTTCCGGGAGGCGGTCTCGTTGGCGCTCACCAGAATTCGCGACCTCGACGTTCCGACCAGATGGTCGGATGCCAGTCCCCCTCGGACGCCGTCGGATCCGCTGCCGTCGGACCCCGATTGGTCGGGCGGCTCCCTGTACCGCGATGTCCGCGAACTCTCGACTTCCGCGGATCCCGAGGTCCTGTGGTCGGTGATCGAGTCGGTCGGCGGCGAACACGGCTGGTACTCGTTTCCGCTGGCGTGGGCGCTTCGCGGATGGCTGGATCGACTCGCGGGCGGTGTCGGTCTCCGTCGGGGACGGAGGGATCCACACAAACTCCACCAGGGTGAGGCCCTCGATTGGTGGCGGGTGGAGACGCTGGAACGCCCTCGGCTGCTCCGGCTGCGGGCGGAGATGCTGCTTCCCGGACAGGCATGGCTCGAGCTGTCCGTCACGCCGACACCGGACGGCGGCGCGCGCTACCGGCAGTGCGCGGTGTTCGAGCCGCGGGGGCTGGCCGGACATGCGTACTGGCACTCGATCTCGCCCTTCCATGCCGTCGTGTTCGGCGGTATGGCCCGCAATATCACCGCGAAAGCCGAAGCGACATAAGGCTTATGGTCGGCCACGAGGACCGGCTATCCGATCGACGGCGTCGGCCAGCGTGGTCACCGGAGTCGCCTCGGCCGGAAGGACGACCGAGTCCCAGCCCGGTCCGCCGACGAACACTCGGGCGCCCGCCGCCGCGCAGGCGCGTACCGCCGATGTCAGCGCCGTTGACTCGTGCTGCGACCAGAGCACCACGTCGGGGCGGCACTCGGTGCGCGCGAGGGCATCGGCGAGGGCCGCGGTGGGCACATCGGCGCCGAGCATCCAGGCGCGAACGCCGCGCTCGGCGAGCGCGGCGCGCAGGGTCTCCAGCGGGAGCACATGGGTCTCACCGCCCGTGCATGCCAGCACCGCGGCCTGGGCCTTCGTCGGCGCGGTGGGTGGGACATAGCTGTGCAGGACCGCGGTGATCGACCACGACAGCAGGTGCTCGACGTCGACGCAGCCCTCGCCCGCGTGCTGCCGAGCGACGATCGCAGCGAAGACGGGGCGGCACAACAGGTTCCAGGTGTCGACCACACCGTACGCGAGCAGATGCGCGGTGAGCAGCATCGACACCGCCTCGGTATCGAGCGCGAACGCCGCGGTCGACAGCGGCCGCCAATCCCCGCGCACGGCCGTGATTCGCCGCCGCTCGGTCACCACGGCCGCCGCACCTGCCGGACTCACGCCCGCGCGGACCAGCGCGAGCATCCGCCGCAGTGCCGCGATGTCGGATTCGCTGTAGCGCCGATGCTTTCCGGGCTCGTGGCCGCTGGGGCCGATGTCGTAGCGGCGGTTCCAGCTGCGCAGCGTCGCTGTCGGGATGCCGAGGCGATCGGCTACCGCGCGGACCGAGTACCCGAGCACCTCGGGAGCGGGACCCGCGGGCACGAGCTCGCGCCGCCCGCCCGGCGTTCGGGCTCGGGACCCGCGGCCGGTCGGGGACGACGCGGCCGCGGCCGGGTCGAATCCGGGCATCGCACCGTTGGGAGTCACCAACCCTCCTCGCTGACAGGAACCGTCTTCTTCATTATGCATCGTTAGTGCATCGTTTAGTGGTACGGTTGGCCTGGAAGAAAGCGATGAACACGAGGGGAACGAATCGACGGCGATCGCGGCGACCAGCCGCCCGAGACAAGTGGTGAACGACATGAACAACACGAAAGCCGTATTGGCGACAATCCTGCTGACCTTCGCTGCCGCGGCGGCCTGCACCGACGACGACACGGACTCGGCGCCGACCGCGCAGCAGACCACCACCGCCATGCAGACGACGGCACCACCGGGAACAACGGCGCCCAGCGGCGACCCGGCCGCCGGATTGGTCGGGCCGGGGTGTGCGGCGTACGCCGAGCAAGTCCCGACGGGGCCCGGATCCATCGAGGGCATGGCGCAAGAACCGGCCGCGGTGGCGGCGTCGAACAATCCGCTGCTGACCACGCTGACGGCCGCCGTATCCGGACAGTTGAACCCGCAGGTCAACTTGGTCGACACCCTCAATTCCGGCGAGTTCACCCTCTTCGCCCCCGTCGACGACGCGTTCGCCGCGGTGGATCCGGCGGCGATCGAATCGTTGAAGACCGACGCGCAGGCGCTGACGACCGTGCTGACCTACCACGCGGTGCCCGGTCGGCTCGCCGCGGACCAGGTCGCGGGCACCCACAAGACGGTGCAGGGCGCCGAAGTCACCGTGACACGATCCGGCGACGACATCCAGGTCGCCGACGCCGAAGTGCTCTGCGGCGGGGTTCAGACCTCGAACGCGACGGTGTACCTGATCGACAAGGTGCTGATGCCGCCGACGAACTGACCACCAGCCGTCGCACAGCGTCGAGTGGGTGCGCCGGCGCACGCGATCGAGCGAAAGGCAGACCGATGAGTGAGCGCGAATTCCGCAAGGGCGAGCAGGTCGAATGGAACAGCCACGGCAGCACCGCCGAGGGCACGGTGGAGGAAAAGATCACTTCCGACACCGAGGCGGCGGGGCGCACGGTCCGGGCGTCCGAGGACGATCCGCAGTACCGGGTGCGCAGCGAGAAGTCCGACCGCGACGCGGTACACAAGCCCGACGCCCTACGTCCTCGCGACAGCTGAAGTTCCCCCGGACACGCGGCGGCAGCCGCGTACCTGCACCCGCTGGCCAAGGCGACACAGGTCGAGCACATCCTCGGATCGGCCGCCGACGCCGCCCGGGCGCTCGAGCTCGACGCCGATGACACCCAGAGCGTGGCCGCCGAATACATCGAGAAGACAGCAGGTTTGGCGAATCCCGTCGTGGTGGCCGTGCTCGCGCGTTACCCGAATGCCCCCGGTGGCGGCGGGCGCGCGGGCGAGCTCATGCGAGAGCTCGACGCGTCGCTGCGGCGGGCAACCACGCGCTGAGCGGATCACCGGTGTCGAATCGGCTGCCGTCGTGGTTGATTCGCGCGCAGTTCCAGGATCTGCGCAAGGGCCTGAGGCGTCGTTACGGCACGACCTCGATGATGTCACCGGGTGAGAGGTAGTCGAAGAATTCCCGCGCGCCGTCGGGTGTCATGCGGATGCACCCGTGCGACTCCTCTTCGATCGGGCCGATGTGGGTGGCGATGTCGCCGTCGAAGAACACCGCGTACTTCATCCAGACGTGGTGCATGGTGCTCCAATGGTCCTCGCGCTTGAAGTCGACGTCGAAGACGCCGACGCGGGTCCGGAAGCCAGGCCTGCCGTGCGAGATCGGGGTCGGGCCGTAGACGACCCTGCCGTTGTCCATCAGCCACGCCTCGTTCGTCGACAACCGCATACACCCGCGCGCCGCCTCGGCCGTGCACGGCGCCACCACCGGCGCGGGCGGAACCAGCGGGGGCAGGACCAACGGGGGCACGCCAGGGATGTCGGGTCCACCGGGCCACAGCGGTTCACCCTGCGCCGGGGCGGCGACGGCGAGTCCGGTGACCGCCGCGCCGATCAGCAGCGCGATCCGCGCCACGGGCCGAAGTCGTCTCTGGGACTTCATGAATCAGACCTGCCTTTCCCTCACCCGGTAGTTGGGACGTGCCGTCCGCGGGGCGAGGGGGCGCGCATGGGCGACACGAAAGTCCGAGCTGACCCGAAGGTGTTTTTGATCATTCTGAAGCGGCCCTCTCCCCCAACGTGGCAAATCGGGCACGACCGGTAGGCAACCGAGTCGATCTCGATAGCGTCGTGTGATTGCCATTTTCGGATTGTTGTGATCTGCCCGGTACCGCGATCAGCCGGGCGACACGGCGCGGCGCCCGTAAATCCAGCAATCCGACAGCTACGCTGACGGGCTAGCTATCCGACAGCTACAGTGACGGATCATCGGCACGACCGAGTAGTTCCGGACGGGGACAGGAGCTCCATGCGAACACGGAAGTGCGGATACGCCCTCGTCACCCTCGCCATGATCGCGACCGCGGTGCTCGCACCGGGGGCGACTCCCTCGGCGCACGCGACCGTCGCGCCGTTCGGCGACGAGTTCCTCTGGGGAGTCGCGTCATCCGGCTTCCAGTCCGAAGGACATGCGCCGGACAGCAATTGGACCCGATACATCGACTCGGGCGAGGCCGGAGACGAGTACCAGAATTCGGTCGACTTCCTGAACCGCCATCCCTCCGATATAGATCTGGCCGCCCGGCTCGGCGTTCAGGTGTACCGGATCGGCATCGAATGGGCCCGGCTCCAGCCGGAACCGGGAGTGTGGGACGCGTCGGCATTCCGGTTCTACGACGATGTGATCGACCGGATCGTCGCGGCCGGTATGCGACCGATGCTGACTTTGGACCACTGGGTCTACCCGGGCTGGGTGAGCGATCGCGGCGGCTGGCGCAATCCAGGGATCGTCGAGGACTGGCTGGCCAATATGCGAAAGGTGGTGGACCGCTACGCCTCTCGCAACCCCCTGTGGGTCACGTTCAACGAGCCCGCCGCCTATGTCGGCACCGAGCTGCGGATCGGCGCCATCACCGTCGACGAAGCGCCCGCGATGCTGGACCGAATGGCTCAGGCCCACAACACGATCTACGACATCATCCACCACGCCGCGCCCGACGCACAGGTCACCAGCAACCTCGGCTACGTGGCGGGCGCCGAGACCGAGGTCAACCAGCCGATGGTCGACCGCATCGCGGACAAGCTCGACTTCATCGGCGTCGACTACTATTTCGCGGTGCTGCCGGAGTCCGGTCAGTCGGTACAGGGTGGCTCGAACCAGGGTCCGGCCATCTGGGAGTTGCCGATTCGCACCGAGGGCATCTACTACGCGCTGCGGCACTACGCCCGCCTGTTCCCGGACCGCCCGCTGTACGTCGTGGAGAACGGCATGCCCACCGAGAACGCCGGCCAGCGCGCCGACGGTTACACCCGCTCCGAACACCTCCGCGATACCGTCTATTGGTTGCAGCGCGCCAAGGCCGACGGCATCGACCTGATCGGCTACAACTACTGGAGCCTCACCGACAACTACGAATGGGGTTCCTACACACCGCGTTTCGGCCTCTACACCGTCGACGTTCGCACCGATCCCACGCTCGCCCGCCGACCGACGGACGCCGTCGACACCTACCGCACGATCATCCGATCCGGCGGCGTCCCGACCGGCTACCGGCCCACTCGTCCCCCTGCCGAATGCGAACTGGTCGACCCGCCGGAAAGCTGCGACCAAACGGTCGGCCTACCCGACTAGACCGCGCGCTCGACCTGCTCGCGAGGGCACCGGCGCCCACGGCGAACGGCGCGGCGGTCACACCCGCAGCGGTCAGTCGAAGGGCGACTCGTCGACGGCGCAGACGGTGCCTTCCGGTGGGAGTTCGCCGGTGAACAGGTACTCCCGCTTGGTTCGCTCCGCACAGGTGCTCGCCACGAACATGCTGCTGTGCCCGGCGCCTTCGATCACCACCACCCGGGCCTCGGCGAGTTGGGCGGCGCCCGCGTAAGCGCCGGACAATGACGTCGCGGGGTCGAATCTGCTGTTGAGCACCAGGATCGGCGCGGCGGTGCGGCGGTTCCACGGTCCGGTGTACCGGTCGGCGTCGTGGCCTTGCCAGAACGCGCACGTGGTGTTGCCGAAGACGGCGATCCGACCGAAGTGCGGCACCCGCCGATCTTCCGATATCGCCGCGCGACTGTAGACGCCGGTGTCGGTCGGCACGACGCTGTCGGCGCACTGGATCGCGTGGTACGCCTCGGTGCGGTTGCCCAGGTAGGACTCGCCGCGCGCGACCGGAAGCACGCCGGGGACGGTGGTGCCCGCGTCGAACAACTTCTGCAACAGCGCGGCGAGGTCCGGATAGGTGGACGGCTGCGAAAGACCGGCCGCGGCATTGAGGACCGCCGCGTATGTCCAGGTCTGGCCGTCGAGCCTGATGGGCGCAAGGCGAGCCCGCTCCGCGAGCACCGTCCATTTGAGTCTCGGATCGCCGGAGGAGAACGCGCACCGCGGCCCGGCCGCCGAACACTGCCGCAGGAAGGCGTCGAAGGTGGCGGCGATCGCGTCGGCCACGCCCTGCCGAGTGTCCAGCGGAACCGTCGTGCCTTGCCCGCCATGACCGTTGACGTTGCCCTCGAAGTCCATCGATCCGTCGAAGACCATCGCCCGCACCCGGCCGGGATACATGTTCGCGTAGATCGCGCCGAGCTGGGTGCCGTAGGAGATGCCGTGGTAGGTCAGCTTCGGATCGCCGACGGCGCGGCGCAACAGGTCCAGATCCCGCGCGGTGTTGGCGGTCGAGGCGTGGTTCAGTATCGGGCCTGCGTGCCGCTCGCAACGGTCGGCGAACTCCTTGGACCAGTCGTAGAACGGCGCCTCTTCGCCAGGGGCCGTTGGCATCTCGGGCATGGCGCCGAGGAAGGCCGTTTGTTCGTCCACCGTCGGGAAACAGCGGGCCGCCGCACTGCGGGCCACCGCTCGGCTGTCCCAGGAGACCACATCGAACCGCGCGCGCAGCTCATCGGAGAACAACCACGGCCACCGCGCCCGTTCCCGCAGGCGGTTCACGCCGGACGGGCCGGGGCCGCCGAAGTTGACGAACAGGGTGCCGATGCGCCGACTCGGATCGGCGGCGGGCAGCTTGATCACCGCCAACTCGATCTGCTGTCCGTGCGGCTGGTTGTAGTCCAGCGGCACCTTCGCGGACGCGCACTGGAAGCCGTCCTGGCAGTCGGACCACCCCAGCGCCGGGGTGTTCGCGGCCTCGGACAGGCGGTCGACGTAGGAGTCGGCGACGTCCTCCGCGGACGCCGACACGGGTACACCGAGCACTCCGACCCCGACCGCGAGCGCGAGCACAGCACGCCGGATCCGATGAGATCTGTTGGGTCCCAAGCGTAGATCCAAGCGAAAGCCTCCTGCGCACAGCTCGACGAACCGGGCGATCTTGTCACACGCGCGGCGACGACTGCCACCGACAGAGAGCAGGGGCACAACGGGTTCGACGAATTTCGACCCGCGCGGTGTCGATGCACGCCGATTCCGAGGTCGGCGGCTAGGGTCGAGTCGGCCCGCGAACGTGGCGGCGTTTCGCGGCCGTCGGGGAAGCGGTCCGTCCTCCGCACGGCGACGTCGGGGGACGGACCTCCCGCCAGACAAATGCTTGACTCGTTCCAGAAAAGGGACAAGACTTTCGTCCGTGCACACTGCCGAGGAATTCCAGCAGATGCTGCAGGGAGCTTCGCTCCGCGTGACCGCTCCGCGAGTCGCGGTGCTTGGCGCGGTGCACGATCACCCGCACGCCGACACGGATTCGATCATCCGCGCCGTGCGGTCGCGCCTGTCGGCGGTGTCGCACCAGGCGGTGTACGACTCGCTGCGCACGCTCACCGCGGCGGGCCTCATCCGATGCATCCAGCCGTCCGGCTCCGTGGCTCGTTACGAGTCGAGGGTCGGCGACAACCACCACCACGTCGTGTGCCGGGCGTGCGGGTCGATCGCCGATGTCGACTGCGCGATCGGCCATGCCCCTTGTCTGACCGCATCCGAGGATCACGGCTTCGCCATCGACGAGGCCGAGGTCATCTACTGGGGTCTGTGTCCCGACTGCGCCGCATCTCAACGTCCCTGATCGCAGCCCGCACCTCATTCAGGAAGGAATGTCGTGACATCAGATAGTCGTCCACCCGCTCCGGACACCGGAACTCGAAGCACGAGCGAGACCGAGAACCCGGCGATCCCCTCCCCCACGCAGAAGACCGAACATCGCCCACGCTCCAACAAAGACTGGTGGCCGGAGCAGATCGATGTCTCGGTGCTGCACGCCCACTCGTCCAAGTCCAACCCGCTCGGCGAGGACTTCGACTACGCGGAGGAGTTCAAGAAACTCGACGTCGACGCCCTCAAGGCCGATGTCGCCGCGGTCCTGACCGATTCGCAGGACTGGTGGCCCGCCGATTACGGCAACTACGGTGGCCTGTTCATCCGGATGAGCTGGCACGCGGCGGGCACCTACCGCATCGCCGACGGACGAGGCGGCGGCGGGCAGGGCGCCCAGCGCTTCGCGCCGCTCAACAGCTGGCCGGACAACGCCAACCTCGACAAGGCTCGCCGGCTGCTGTGGCCGGTGAAGCAGAAGTACGGCAACAAGATCTCGTGGGCCGACCTGCTGGTGTTCGCAGGCAACGTGGCGCTGGAGTCGATGGGTTTCCAGACCTTCGGCTTCGGCTTCGGCCGTCCCGACATCTGGGAGCCGGAAGAGGTCTTCTGGGGCCCGGAGGACACCTGGCTCGGTGACGAGCGCTACAGCGGCGACCGCGAGCTGGCGAGCCCGTTCGGCGCGGTCCAGATGGGCCTGATCTACGTGAACCCGGAAGGCCCTAACGGCAGGCCCGACCCGGTGGCCGCCGCGCGCGACATCCGCGAGACGTTCGGCCGCATGGCGATGAACGACGAGGAGACCGCCGCGCTGATCGTCGGCGGGCACAGCTTCGGCAAGACCCACGGCGCGGGCGACGCTGGCCTGGTCGGCGCCGAACCCGAAGCCGCTCCGATCGAGCAGCAGGGCCTCGGCTGGAAGAGCGCCTACGGCACCGGCAAGGGCAAGGACGCCATCACCAGCGGCTTGGAGGTCGTCTGGACCGCCACCCCGACCAAGTGGGGCAACGGCTTCCTGCAGAACCTGTACGGCTACGAGTGGGAGCTCACCAAGAGCCCCGCCGGTGCGTGGCAGTGGAAGCCGAAGGACGGCGCGGGCGAAGGCGCGATCCCGGATCCGTTCGGCGGCCCCGCGCGGACCCCGACCATGCTGACCACGGATCTGTCGCTGCGCGAAGACCCGATCTACCGCGAGATCACCAGTCGCTGGTTGGAGCACCCCGAGGAACTCGCCGAGGCGTTCGCCAAGGCGTGGTACAAGCTGCTGCACCGCGACATGGGACCGATCAGCCGCTACCTCGGTCCGTGGGTCGCCGAACCGCAGCTGTGGCAGGACCCGGTGCCCGACGTCGACCACGAGCTGATCGACGAGCAGGACATCGCGACCCTCAAGGGCGAGGTGCTCGAGTCCGGGCTTTCGGTCTCCCAGCTGGTCAAGACCGCGTGGGCGTCGGCCGCGAGCTTCCGCAGCACCGACAAGCGCGGCGGCGCCAACGGCGCCCGTATTCGGCTGGAGCCCCAGAAGAACTGGGAGGTCAACGAACCGGCCGAGCTGGCAAAGGTGCTGCCCGTGCTCGAGCAGATCCAGCAGCGTTTCAACAGCTCGGCCTCCGGCGGCAAGAAGGTCTCGCTGGCCGACCTGATCATCCTCGCCGGGTCCGCGGCGGTGGAGAAGGCGGCCAAGGACGCGGGCCACGAGGTCACGGTGCCCTTCTCACCGGGACGCACCGACGCGACGCAGGAGAACACCGACGTGGAGTCGTTCGCGGTGCTCGAACCGCGGGCCGACGGATTCCGCAACTATGTGCGGACCGGCGAGAAGGCTCCGCTGGAGCGCCTGCTGGTCGACCGGGCGTACATGCTCGATCTGACGGCTCCCGAGCTGACCGTGCTGATCGGCGGCATGCGCGCCCTCGGCGCCAACTACGGCGGCACCGAGCACGGCGTCTTCACCGACCGGCCCGGCACGTTGACGAACGACTTCTTCGTCAACCTCCTCGACCAGGGCACGGAGTGGAAGGCGTCCGAGTCGGCGGAGAACGTGTACGAAGGCTCCGACCGGCGCACCGGCGAGTCCAAGTGGACCGCGACCGCCAACGACCTGATCTTCGGGTCGCATTCGGTGCTGCGTGCGATCGCCGAGGTGTACGCGCAGCAGGACTCCCAGGCGAAGTTCGTGAACGACTTCGTGGCAGCGTGGGTCAAGGTGGTCGAGAACGATCGCTTCGACCTCCGCTGAGTTGTCGTGGTGAATCCCAGGCCGACCTTTCGGGGTCGGCCTGGGATTCCTTTGCTCGAGCCGAAGGGACCTACTTGTCCACACCGTTGACCCGGTCGCGATCCGGTCGCGCACTCGGTGTGCTCGGCGCTCTCGCCGTGCTCCTCGCGGTCGGGTTCGTCGTCGCTCCGCGCATGCTGGCGGGGAGTTTCGAAGACGAACGCGCTGTCCGCGATGCCTTCCGCGTGGCGTTCGTCGAGTACTGGCGTTCCGGCGATCGGGAGTTTTCCCCGGCCTTGGAAAGCGTTGTGGATTACTGGTTTCGGTACCACGTGGTCAAGGGAGTGCTCGCCGCGCTCTTGCTGATCGTGCTCGTCTGGCTCGGCGTTCTGCTGTGGCGGGTGTTCCTCCGGGCCCGCGGTTCGGGTGCGGGGAATACTGCCTTCGCGTCGGCCGCGGTGATCGTCACGGCGCTCGCGGTGTTCTCGTTGCTGGCGGTGATGGCCAATGTGCAGGGCGCGCTGGCGCCCTATGCCTCGCTGTTGCCGATGTTGACGGGCGGCGACACCGACGGTGAGCTCGCCGAGACGCTCGATCAGGTCGGGCAGCGACTGGCCGAATCCTCGAGTGCGGGTGGCGAAACTCCCCCTCTGGCGGTGATGATCAGCGACTTCGCGCACTATCACGTGGCGATGGCCGTGATCGCCGCTGTCGTGGCGATCGTTCTGCTCGGCCTGAATGTGGTGGCATGGAAGCGATTCGCGAGAACGACGGACGCGCGAGCGAGGCGTGTGCACGGGTCGTTCGGTGTCCTCGCGACGTTGTCGTCGCTGGCCGCGATCCTTGTCGTCGTCGCGAATACGACCACCGCGGCGGATCCGGGACCGGCGCTCGCGGCGTTGTTCGACGGCGGATGGTGAGGGCCGGCGCCGCCGTCATGCGCCGGGGCGCGCCGCCTGATGCCGCGTCGCGTCGTACGGCTCGAAATACGTCTCGCCGACGGCGAACATGCCGCGTTGCGGCAACCAGAAATCACCCAGCTTCGCCTGCTCCGCCAGCGGCCCCGGCGGGCCGATATCGATTCCGCCGATGCGCGCGCGGCCGTTCTCGACCGGCCACAGCATCCGCGGATCGGCCCGGAACCACTGCCCGTTCGGCGAAGTGCCGCTGAGCCGCACCCGCCCGACACCCAGCGCGGGACCGGCGACGCGCGACATGAGCGCCAGAACGGCGGGCCGCTGCCGCCAGCTCGCGGGCATCATCCGGCCGAGACTTGTCATCGCCGCCGTCGCCGCGGACCGGCCGAGCTCGAGGTCCCACACGATGTCGTCCCCCACCTCGACCGTGAACGCCGACGGACCCGTCCAGGTCACCGAGATGTCCGCGACCCGCGCGTCTACGAGTGCCGCGCTGAAATAGCGGGCGCAGCTGGCCTCCGGGGCGACACTGCTGTAGATCACCCATTCCCCGGCCGGGTTTCGATACCAGACCGCGTCGTATCCGGCGCCGACCGAGCTGGCGGGGAAGTGCCGCAGCGCCAAATAGTGGCCGCTGGCGAAGGGCATCCCCATCACCCCGTAGCCGGAGAATCGCTCCCGGTCCGCACCCGGCGGGAGCTTGATGTCGCTTTCGGCGATCGATCGTGGGCTCTCGGTCATCGCCGCCTCCTCGTGGAGTGGGCTGGTAACGGTCATCTTACGTCCGACATTCGGCCCGATCGGCGCGCGTCCTCGACCGCGGTCCTGAGGAAAGCCCCCTGCGTTTCGGGCACCCCGAGAGATCTCCGCCCAAGTTTGGGAACAAACGTTCTTGACTGGATGTTCCCAAACCGGATAGGGTGGTGGCATGGCGCGACCGAGAACATTCGATGAGGTAGCCGTCGTCGAGTCGGCGGCGAAGCTTTTCGCTCGGCGAGGGTTCGACGCCGTGTCGATCGACGACCTCGTCGGCCACCTCGGCGTGCACCGCCACAGCCTGTATCGCACCTTCGGCAGCAAGCGAGGGCTGTATCTGCGGGCGCTGCGAGCGGCGCGCAAGCAGAACCTGGTCGAGATCGCGGCTGCCGACGATCCCCTGCGAATCCTCTGTGCCGCAGTGGTTTCCGAAGGCATCGGCAGTTTGGACCTGTTGCTGATGGCGGCTATCGAGCAGGGCGCGGCGGATCAGGAAGTCGCCGCCGAGGTGACGGGCGCCTTCGCGGAACTCGATGCGGTCACCGCCGCACTTGGCGACGGAACATTGTCGACCGCGACCTTGCTGGGACTTCGGCTACGCGCCCGCGCCGGTGACGATGTGGCCCGCATCGCCGACGAGTTCACCGGACGAATACAGACCGATCGATGAGTACGAACGAAGGAGAACGACATGGCAGTGATCAGCATCGACGGCGGGGATCTGGTGGTCCGCATCGAAGGCCTCGACAAGCTGTGGGCGTTGAAGAGCAGCCTGGTGATCCCGCTGGCGAACGTCCGCGGCGCGACCCTCGACCCCGGAATCATCAAGGAGCGCAAAGGTATCCGCGCGCCAGGCACGCATGTCCCCGGCGTGGTCACGGCGGGAACCTTCCACATCGACGGCGAACGAGTGTTCTGGGACGTTCGCGATCCCGACAAGGCCGTGGTCATCGAACTGGCCGACGAGCGCTACGCACGGCTGGTTGTCCAGGTGGACAACCCCGCCGCGGTGGTCGGTCTGATCGAAAAGGCCTGCGCGCGTTGAGGTTTTCCCGAGACTGACCCGCGGCCGGCGACGCCGAACGTGCTCGCCGAGGTGGTCTCCGAGCGGTTGAGGCGTGCGCGGAGATGACCACCTCGGCGAGCGACATAGCAGGCCGCGCGGCCCGGACTACACCGACGCCTGCATGTCGGCCACGATCTTCGCGACCCGATCGCTGGCCTGTGTCGCCCAGTCCGGATGGGTGGTGACGTAGAGACGGTCGGCCTCGACCGCCGACAGGATGATCTCCGCGGCACGCGCGGCGGGCATGGCCTCGTTCGCCAGCTGGGTGATGGCCCCGAATCCCGGTGCGAGACGCTCCCATTGCTCCGGGGTGAGCGTGCCCAACCACCCTTCGGTGGGCTGCGTGGGGACGTCGCCGTCGCCGAGCAACGCTCCGATGCCGTCGGTGAGACCGCGCAGCATCTGCGTGTCGACCGGGCCCGGGCACACCACCGTGGCACCGATCCCTGGCGCGAGTACCGCCAACTCACCGTGCAGCGCCTCGGTCAGCGAGACGACCGCGTGCTTGCTCGCGGTGTAGGGGGCGTTGAGCACACCGATCGTGACGCCCGCCAGGGACGAGGTGTTGACGACGTGACCGCGCCCCGCCGCGATGAAATGCGGGACGAAGGCACGCATCCCGTTGACGACACCCTGCACGTTGACCGCCCACACGCGCTGCCAGTCGTCGGGCTCGACTTCCCAGATCGGTCCACCGGCGCCCATTCCGGCGTTGTTGAACACCAGGTCGACCCGACCGAAGCGCTCCACGGTGACGTCGGCCAGGCGCTGAACTTGTCGCGGATCGGCGACATCCGTCGGCACCGCGAGGTGGTCCGGCCCGAGCTCGTCGGCGACCTTCGCGACGGCGTCGCCATCGATGTCGGCGAGCACCACGCGAATCCCGCGGTCGCACAGCGCCTGTGCCACGGCTCGTCCGATGCCATTGGCGGCGCCGGTCACCACCGCGACCTGTCCTGGTTCCAGTTTCATCGACTCCCTTTCGGTTCTACGATCATGGACGTTCCGATGTCACTCGGTATCGCGTACGGTTTCCGGAGCGGTCGCCCGATCGAACAACGTAACGAGTTGCGTCGCATAGAAATCGACATCGCTCACCTGCCCCTCGGCATAGCGGATCGCGATGGTGTCGATGGCCGCGCGCAGCGTCACCGCCATCACATGGGCGTCGAAATCGCCGAATTCGCCCGCTGCTCGGCCCGCGCGGAGGCCTTCCTCCAGCGGCGGCAACGGCGAGTCGACGCCCGCGTCGTCGAGGAACGGCTCGCCGATCGCCGCGCGTGCGTTGCTGTTCAGCTCGATCAGTGCCCGCAGCACGGTCGTTCGATCTCGCATGAACTCCATGTTGGCGGTGATGTACGCCGCCAGCCGCGCCCGATGACCGGACGCGGCCGAAATCCGCGGCTGAATGTATTCCACCGCAGCGTCTTTCGCCGCAACGACGACGGCGCGCATCAGGTCTTCCTTACCGCTGAAGTGATAGGAGATCAGCCTGGTGCTGCTCAGACCGGCATGCTTCGCGATCCTCGCGAACGACGTCTGCGCGTAACCGAATTCGGCGAGCACCTCCATCGTCGCGGCCACGATCTGCCTGCGCCGCTCCGCTGCCGCCGGGGACAGCGGTACGGTATTGCTCGTTACTCGCACAAGTAAGAAGTTACTCATCCAAGTAACACCACGCAAGAGACTTGGCGCCGAGGCCGCAGTTCGTCGCCACCTTCCGGCGCGACGTGCCACGCGCCGACATACCAGCAGCCGGTGTACGAGACGGCTTGTCGGGTATCTGAGCTCGACTTCGCGCGCCCCCACTTCGGGCGCTCAGGCGTCGAGCGTATCGCCGGGATTGGGTTGGGTCGCGAAGCGCGAGAGGGCCACGAGGCCGGGCTGATAGCCGTGGGTGGTGTCCACGGTCAGGGTGGGTAGCTCGTCGATCGCCGGGTCGAAATCCTCTTCGGAGGCCGTGTCGGGATCGATCCCCTCCATGAGCTCGTCGCTTCGGGCGCGACGGTGGGGGTTGGTCGCGATGCGCTGGGTGATGCGCCCGTGGACGATCGAGGTCGGCGCGGTGCAGCGCAGAATGCGGATCTCGGCGAACTCGGTGAGCGCCTCGAGGTGCGGATGCCACAGCTTGCCCGGCAGCGCGGCTTCGGCGACGAGGGTGACTCCCGCCCGGGCCAACGCGGCGATGACGTCGAAGAACGCGTCGAGGGCGGGGCGCTCGAAGGCTTCCCCGACGCCCGCCGTCCTGGTCGGCGAGTTGGTCAGAACCATGCCCTGGGTGATCTCGTCGTGGACGATCGCCGGGCAGCCGATCTCGCGTGCGAGGCTGTGGGCAAGGGTCGTTTTCCCGGTGCCTGGACGACCGGTCACCACGGTCAGGGCTGGCGAGGCCATACCCCATTGTCCCCTACTCGCCGGAGTCAGCACACGGACAGCAACCAGCGTCTAAGGGAGCTATCTCGACGCGCCGGCGCCCCGGGTGCTCACCGGGCATCCTGGGCCAGGTCGACCGGTCGGGCGTGGTTCGCGCAGCACGGACGCGAGGATCGCGCAGCCGACGGTGACGGCCAGCGGGAGCAGGGTGATCGGTGGGGCGGCGAGCAGGGAGAGCAGGGCGACGGTGCCGCACTGGCACCCGAGGAAGTCGGTGTCGGCGTCAGGCGAGGCGATAGTCGTCGTCATCGGGTAGCGGGGTGATGAAGGCTTGATCGATTCGGTCGGTGGCGTCGGCGGCGTCGAAGGCGGCGCGGACGCGTTCGGCCAACGGGTGCAGCGCGCGGGTGTCCAGGCCGGTGTGGCGGTCGGCGTCGTGGACGAGGGTGCGTTGCTCGGCGTAGTCGGCGTCGTCGCGGGCGGGGATCGCGGTCATGGCCAACCTCCTTACGTCGTGCACTGGACACTCGGATGCAGGTGGGGCGGGCCCTGGGTAATCGCTCCGGACCCGCCCCGGTGAAGGAAGACGTGACTTGCGAGAGGTTGATCCGCGGCGCGGCGGTGTCGTGCGTTCCGGCGTTGCCACACTGGCGATGCGCGAATGTTCGCGTGCTACGCGGTATTCGAACGCGCCTGGTTGCCGGACGGTCGACGGCATCAGCGCCGCGGGCCGCATCATGTCTATGACATCACCTCACTTCCACCTGTTCACCAACCCGTGTGTTCGGTCCGGCGCGGAGGGCCGCGTTGGGTCGCGCGCATCCTCGGCGGCGCTCGTCCTGTCAATCTCGGTGTCCGCCAACCCCAATCGACGTCGGCCGGTGGGCGGGGCGCTCGGGTGCGAAGCCGCACCCACTCCGAAACCCGCTCGGGGGCAAGGGCTTCGCACAGGATCTCCTCGACCTCGGCGAACAACGGCTCGAGGTCGGGATCCAGCGCCAGCAGCCGCGCATCGATCCGGTCGCGAACACCGAAACCATCGGTGTCGATCATGACCAATACACCTCCGACACATCCCAGTCGAAGCCGCCCGGGCTCAGGCGTCGATCACCTTGTGGCCGTCGCCGTGGGCGATCTCGATCCGGCGCGGCTTGGCCGCCTCGGCGACCGGGATCGTCAACCGCAGCACCCCATCGGTGTAATCGGCGCGGATGCGATCGACATCGAGGGTCTCGCCCAGGAACAACTGACGGCTGAACACACCACGCGAGCGTTCCGCGGCGATCACCTCCCGATCCCCCGCCAACTCCGGACGCACCGCCCGCACCGTGACCACGTTGCGTTCGACGTCCAGATCCAGCGAATCGGGATCCATCCCCGGCAGATCGAACTCGACAACGAACCGATCGCCCTCACGCCAGGCGTCCATCGGCATCGCCGCGGGATGAGCCGCTGTGCCGAACACCTGCTGCGCCAGACGGTCCAGATCCCGGAACGGATCGGTACGCATCAGCATGATCGTCACCTCCAACCAACCGTCTACCAGATAGTCGGACACCGGATAATCTATGCCATCCAGTACAGATTTCTTATAGCACCATCAACAGCCACACGCAAGGGGATACCATAGAAAACCTAGAGCAACAGCAGTACCGAGGAGCAGAGTTGGATCGCCAACAACACCAACAGCCGGACCCGGCACGCGCGGTATACGCGATATCGGTGGCCGCCGACCTGGCCGGCATCGGCATACAAACCCTGCGCCTCTACGAACGACACGGCCTGATCACCCCAGCCCGCAGCGACGGCGGCACCCGCCGCTACAGCGGCAACGACCTCACCCGCCTACACCGCATCACCACCCTCGCCGCCCAAGGCATCAACCTCGCAGGCATCGCCCGCATCCTCGACCTCGAAGACGCCAACGCCCAACTCCACGCCGACAACCACCGCCTACGAACCAACAAACAACGCCAACGCTGACCCAGGGGATCGATCCCAGAGGGCGTGCCGCTGCGGCTGCTGACGACCTCGGCCACGATGGCGTGGATCCGCACGATGCTGGGTCGAAACAGTCGCTGCACTAGACGGAATCGCAGACGGCGATCGCGCCGCGCGCCGCACCACCGCCGTGGTACGCGCCGAGCACCCCAACCTCCGAAGACCGACCGGTCCGGCCTTCTCTCGCGCGCCCAATGAGATAGAGCCACTCATCCCAGGGGAGGTCGCGATGAGCCCTTTCGACTACAACAACCGCGACACGACAGCCGGCGACGTCATCGTCGGCCTCGCGGTACTACTCGTAGTCGTGGTTGTGGTTCTGTTGCTCTGAGACAAGGGCACGGCTCCCGGCGCGGGCCGAATGCGCGGGTCGAGGGACTTCACCGGGTCCAATCGGCATCGATGCCCGGTTTCGCAATAGCGGCGCGAATGATTCAGTAGCTCCAGTTCTTACCGGTGGCCCGGTACTGCTCGACGGGGATCGGTTGGATTCCGGGGCGCATGTGATCGAGGTAGAGCCGCCCGTCCAGATGGTCGATCTCGTGTGCGACCAAACGCGCGACTCCGCGCTCGAACACCGTCATCCGGATGGTGCCGTCGATGTCGGTGTGCTCCACGGTGATTGTGAGCGGTCGCGGTACCCTGCCGCGGAGGTCGAAGAAGCTGAGGCATCCCTCGTACTGCTCGTCTTCGACCCCGCCGGATTCCACGATGCGGGGGTTGAACAGTGTGAGGGTATCGCCGTCGGGCGTGCGTACGATCGCGGCGGCTCTGCCTATTCCGATCTGAGGCGCCGCAATGCCCATTCCCTTGCCGAACACGTGGGCTTGGGCGACGCGTTCGGCGGCCGAATTCAGTTCGGCGACAACGCGGCGCGCGATGCTGCTCTGGCTGCACCCTCACCGAACGCGGAGCTCGATCTGGCGGTGCGGGTGTCGGATCTGGCGTGGGCACCGGTGCCGCGCGGGCCCGCGCGACGGGACGACGGACAGCATGCTGGCCGACACGCTCGCGCTGCGAGTGCCCGTCGAGCGTCTGGGGCAGTGATGCCCATCGACGCCGACAACGCCCCTCGCAAATCGGTTCCGTACGAGGAGGAGTGCGAGAACTGGTAGACCCCCTCACTATGTGGATCCCTTGTCTCACATGGTGACTCGCTTGCGGGCTTCCAGATACATGCGGTCGGCGGGCTGGACATCGAACGCGGTGTAGAACTCCGGCATGTTGCGCGCCACCTGGTTGACGCGGAATTCGGCGGGTGAGTGCGGGTCGAGGCCGAGCATCATGGCCTGGTATTCCGGGCTCGCGCAGTGCCGCCATATGCGCGCGTAGGCCTGGAAGAGCGGGCGGTAGTCCGGATTCGTCACGCCGCGACGCTGTTCGGCCAATCGGTAGGCCGCCAATGCCGTTGTCAGTCCGCGCAGGTCGGCGAGGTTCTCGGTGACGGTGAGAGCGCCGTCGACGTGCTGGTCGGGGCTCATGCCTTCCGGTACCAGCGGGTCGTACTGGTCAACGACCAATTGGGCCTTGGCCTCGAAGGCGGCCTTGTCCTCCGGTGTCCACCAGTCCCGTAGAACGCCGTTCGCGTCGTATTTGGAGCCGCCGGTGTCGAAACCGTGGCCCATCTCGTGGGCGATCACCATGCCGATACCGCCGTAGTTGACCGCCGCGTCGGCATCCGGGTCGAAGAACGGCGGTTGCAGAATGGCCGCGGGCAGGCAGATGTGGTTGAGCTCCCAGCTGTAGCTGGCGTTCACGTCGGCGGGCGTCATGAAATCCCACTCGCCGCGATCCACGGGTCGCTCCAATTTTCGTAACTGCCACTGGAATTCGAAGCGGTCGGCGGCGCGCAACGCGGCGACGAAGTCGCCTCCCGGAATGGCCAGCCCCGTATAGTCGCGGCCGCGTGATGGCGCGCCGACCATCGCAACCACCTTGTCCACCTTGGCCACCGCGGTCTGCCGAGTCGCCTCGGACATCCACGAAGCCTCACCCAGCGCAGTCCGGTAGGCGCGCAAGAGATCTGAGACCAGCTCGTCGGCAAGCTTCTTGGACTCGGCCGGGAAATGGCGCGCGGCATAGGCGCGACCGAGCGCGTCCCCGAGTCGCTCCCGGACCACCCGCACCGCCGTGCGCCACCGCTCCGGCGGCTGCTGGGTTCCCTGCAACGTCCGGTCGTTCCAATCGAAGTGGGCCTCGGCGAATGCGGTCGACAGCGCCGGTGCGTAACGGGAGATCACTCTCAGCCGCAGATAGTCCCGCCACACGGCGATGTCTGTCTCGGCCCACAGCCGGGCGGCAACGGGCAGGTATCCGGGCTGGTCGACCACCACCGTCTCGAATCGCTCGGGCCGGTCGGTCACACCCGCGAGCCACGCGTCCCAGTCGAATCCCGGTGCCAGCTCACGCAATCCACTCCACGAGTACGGGTTGTACGACGACATGGCTTCGATGAAGAGCGTGAGATCCACATGCCCACCGGCGATTCCGTTCTCCAGCTCGTAGGTCCGCGTGGCGAGCCCGGTCGGCTCCGGTAGGCCCGCCGCACGCCCGATGCGCTCGAGGTAGGTGCGGTAGGCGACCTGCTGATCGGCGTATCGCGTGTCGCGGTAGAAGGAACCGTCCGGCATTCCGAGCCCCGATTGTGACAGGTAGACCCGGTGCCGGGTCGGGTCCTTGCGATCGGGCTGCACCCGCACTCCGATCAGCCCCGGCACGCCGAGCGCGGTGAGACGGCCCATCACCCTCGCGAGCTCGGGTTTACCGGCGGCGTTGTCGATCTCGGCGAGCAGATCCGCCAGTGGGCTGATCCCCGCCCGCTCCCGCGCGGCGGTGTCGAGACAGCCGGTGTAGACAGCGTGCAGACGCTGTTCATCGGTGCCCGCGGCGGCTCCCGACATGCCCTCGAGTATCTCGCGGAGCCGCTCCTCGGTGCGATCGGTGAGCTCGTCGAACACCCCGTAGCTGGGCTTGTCCGCCGGTAGCCGGAATTCCCGCAGCCACGCCCCGTTGACATGGCGGTACAGGTCGTCCTGTGGCCGGACCGCCGCATCCACCCCGGACAGATCCGGTCCGGACGACCGCTTCGGGGCGCTGGCCGAGGAACAGGAGGCGATCGACACCAGCACCGGCACCGCCGCGGCGGCAGCGAGGAACCGCCGCCGATCCAACCGATGTCGCCGAGATGACCCCGAATTATTCTCGTGCCCAATCATATTCGTAAGGCTAGGCGCCGATCGACGCTTCCGGATCGGGCTGCCGGATGACCGTCGCTAAACCTCGCGATGGACTCCCACCCTGACCCAACCCCGAGGCGAGGCTGCTTCGAAGAGTCAGGCGGCGGCATTCACACGGCACCCGCCAAGGCCAGCACCGCGATCGGAGCCAACAGCATCCACTGCGGAAGGCGCAGCAGCCGCCGAGGTCCCGGCAGCGCGGTCGCGACGACCACGAAAACCACCGTGTAAGCGGCGAAATGGAGAGCGGTCAGCAGCGCGACCAGCTCGGTGCCCGTCGGCTCGGCAACCGCCAGCGCGATGAGGGTGAGCGCGCTGAGCACGAGATCGACACTGACCCAATGCCATACGACGTGCAGTGTCCGCTTCGGGACGTCCGGTAGCGCGCTGTCGAGCAACGGCCGCACCGGATCTATGTGTCCGGCGACCACATGCACCCCCGCCACGGCGGCCGCGGCGACGCCCGCGCTCAGCAACCAACCGTTCATCTCGCACCGATCCCGGCGGTCACGATGCGGCCGAGCCGGTCGGCCAACGTCTCGGTGACCGGCTCGCCCAGCAGGCCGAGGTGAAAGAACACCGCACCGGCCAACGTGTCGAGCACCAACTCCACATCGACCTCGCCATCGAGTTCCCCACGGCCCCTGGCGCGGTCGAAGATCTCCACCATGCGCGCCTTGGCCGGAGCCAGGAACGCGGTGCGTACCCGCGAACGCAGCTGCGGGTCGGCGGCGAAATCGGCCAGCAGCCCCGGCAGGGCGGCGACCGCGGCCGGTGTGCTGAACTCCGCGATCAACGCCGAGGTCACGGCCGTGACATCGCCGCCCAACGTCCCGGTGTCGGGCACCGGACCCGTGTCCACGGTGGTGAACAGCGCCTCGTAGACCAGTTCCGGTTTGCCCGACCAGCGGCGGTAAATCGCGTCCTTGCCGACTCCGGCGCGCGAGGCGATCGCGGTGACCGAGGCCGCCGCGTAACCGGCTTCGATCACCAGCCCTTCGGCGGCATCGAGGATGGCCCGGTGGGTGCGCTGGTCGCGGGGCCGCCCGGCGGGTGTCTGCGTGCTCATACAGATACCTTACGGGTCTACCCGTTTGGTAATCAACGGCAGGACCGAGCCGGTGGTTTCGTAAGCTGGGACTACGGAAAGGGGTCGAGACGATGGTTCGGGTTTTTCTGGTCGACGACCACGCGATCGTGCGCCGCGGTGTGAGTGATCTGCTCGAAGCCGAGGCCGATTTGGAGGTGGTCGGCGAGGCGGGCAGCGTCGAGCAGGCGATGGCGCGCATCCCGGCGGCGCGTCCGGAGGTCGTCGTGCTGGATGTGCGCCTGCCCGACGGCAACGGCATCGAGTTGTGCCGGGAATTGCTGTCCCGGCATGCCGATCTGCGGTGTTTGATCCTGACCTCGTTCACCGACGAGCAGGCCATGCTGGACGCGATCCTGGCCGGAGCCAGCGGTTACGTCGTCAAGGACATCGGCACCACCGATCTCGTCGACGCCATCCGCGCCATCGGGGCGGGCAAATCGCTGTTGGACAACCGGGCCGCGGCGGCGTTGATGGCCAAGCTCCGCGCCGAAGCCGAAGCCGAGTCCGGGCCGATGGCCACCCTGACCGAGCAGGAACGCACGCTGCTCGCGCTGCTGGGTGAGGGGCTGACCAATCGGCAGATCGCCGCGCGCATGTATCTGGCCGAGAAGACAGTCAAGAACTACGTGTCCAGGCTGCTGACCAAACTCGGCGTCGAACGCAGAACCCAAGCGGCGGTCCTGGCCTCGAAACTGAACCCGCAGCCGAAAACCGGCTTCTAGACCGCCGAACCCCGCTCGAGACCAGGTCCATCTCGCGAGTGCCACAATGACCGGTATGCACGGTCGATCGCCCGACTCCGACCCCGGTGACCCTCCCCCGGTCATCGGCACCCTTGCGCAGTCTCGGCTGCGGGAACTGCTGGGCGAGGTCCAGGACCGCATCGCGGAGATCGTCGGTGTGCGCGACCAGATGGACCGGCTCATCGAGGCGATGCTCGTCGTCACCGCGGGCCTGGACCTGGACAACACACTGCGCTCGATCGTGCACACCGCCATCGAGTTGGTCGACGCCCGCTACGGCGCCCTCGGCGTCCGCGAGACCGACACCGACTCCCACCGGCTGTCGGAGTTCGTCTACGAGGGCATCGATGACCGCACCCGCGTACTGATCGGCGATCTGCCGCGCGGCCACGGCGTGCTGGGGTTGTTGTTCGAACAGCCCAAGCCGATTCGGTTGGCGGACATGTCCACTCATCCGTCCTCGGTGGGCTTTCCCGCCCACCATCCGCCGATGAGAACCTTCCTCGGCGTCCCGGTCCAGGTCCGCGACGAGATCTTCGGCAACCTGTATCTCACCGAAAAGGCCGGGGGCCAAGAGTTCACGGAGGACGACGAGGTCGTGGTCCAAGCATTGGCCGCCGCGGCGGGCATCGCGATCGCCAATGCCCGCCTCTACGAACAGTCCCGCACCCGCCAGCAGTGGCTGCAAGCCACCCAGGATGTCGCCACCATCGTGCTGGCCGGTGGGGAACCCGCCGAAGTCCTCGAATTGATCACCGCACGCGCCCTGACGCTGACCCAGTCGGCCTGCGCCTTCCTCGCCCTGCCCGAGGATCCGGACACACCCGCCGCCGAAGTCGACGAACTCGTTGTGGTCTCCGCGGCGGGCGCCGATGCCGAACAGATCGTCCACACACGAATACCGGTGCACGGTTCCCGCGTCGGAGCCGTCTTCCGCGACGAACCGACAACCACCGCCGAACCGAGTTCGGCGCCGGGGCTGGATCCGGCGAAATACGGTGCGCCCGTTGTCGCTCCGCTGCGAGCGGGTCAGTCGGTCATCGGCGTGCTGACCACGGTGCGGCCTGCCGAGATGCCCGCACTCGACGCGGCCGGGCATTCGATGATGAGCGGCTTCGCCGACCAGGCGGCGCTGGCGTTGGAGCTGGCCAACACCCAACGCCGGATGCGTGAACTCGACGTGGTCTCCGAACGCGACCGCATCGCCCGCGACCTGCACGATCACGTCATTCAGCGGCTCTTCGCCGTCGGGCTTTCCTTGCAAGGCACCGTGGCTCGCGCCCGCACCCCCGAGATCAAAGCTCGCCTCACCGACACCATCAACGACGTCCAGACCATCGTCCAAGACATCCGCCACTCCATCTTCGACCTGCACTCCAGCACCGCCGCCGAAGCACCGGTCCTGCGCAAACGCCTGCACGCCGTGGTCGCGGAAATGACCGCGGACACCGACCTGCGCACCTCCGTCCGCCTCGCCGGACCGGTATCCGTCCTCAGTCCCGCCATGTTCGACGACCTCGAAGCAGTGCTGCGCGAAGCACTCAGCAACGTGGTCCGCCACGCGGGTGCCACCGCCGTCTCGGTCAAACTCACCATCGCCGACGACGTCACCCTCGAAATCACCGACAACGGCATCGGCCTACCCGAACAACCCACCCGCCGTAGCGGACTGGCCAACATGGCCGCACGCACCCGCGAAGGCGGCAGCTTCACCGCCGAAAAGGATTCCGCCGGAGGAACTGTCATCCGCTGGTCGGTGCCGCTGCCTGCCGTGTCGACGAACTGAGCCGCCCGGTATCTCTTCCGAAAGGGCGGGCGGATCGGCGCGGGTTTGCTACGAATATGGGTGCGGCGCTTCCGCTCACCGTTCAGCCAGCGGTCAGCGGGTGGGCGCCGCTCGGATACGGCGGCATCGCCGGGGGCGGTCGAACAGTCGGCCCCGCCCGGCGATGCCGCGCCGGAAGCAACGTGTCAGGGACGTTCGTGCACGGTGAGCAGCAAGTGATCGAACCGGGTGCGGGTGCTCACCGAACCGCCGCCGAAATCGCGCAGCGCGCTCACCAGCTTCTCGGCGATGGTGCGCAGCTTGGTGTTGGTCTCCTGTGAGCGCCAGGCCAACACGTTGAACGCCTGCTCGGCGCTGATCCCATACACCAGCATCAGCGCGCCCTTGGCCTGTTCGATCACCGCCCTGGCCTCCACCAGCTCCGGCAGCGCCTCGTTGAGGACCGCGCGCCGGGTCTGGTCCACGCTGTCGGTGACGTCGACGTAGAAGCCCGCGGTGCCGACCAGCGCGCCGGTGTGATCACGCAACTGGTCGCCGACCACCAAGACGTGGTGCTCGATCCCGGTGGTGTCGATGATCCGGTGACGACTACAGAACGGCTGACCGGTCTGCACCACCGTGACGAGGGTGTCGGCGACCTCGGCGCGGTCGTCGGGATGCTTGTGCGCCAACAGCAGTTCGGTGGTCGGGACGACGCTGCCCGGTGCGTACCCGTGCAGGGCGGCGACCTCGTCGGACCATTCCCAGCGTTGGTCGGTGAACCAGAAGCGGAAGCTCCCGGCAAGGGGCGGCTGATCTGGGCTGGTGTCCAGCGCGTGCAGCCCGGCTGTTTCTGTCACCCGGAAAGTATCGCTGTCGCCCGCCGGGAGCGGGTGGATCGGGCCGAACTTCCCGCGGCAACACGAACTCGATCGCCTTTCACGCGGCAATGGGTTTCGTCGTCCACGACCCGATCACCGACTACAACGGCCCGGGACGCGACATGGTGACGTTCGTCCGCACCCTCGACTGAGCACCGACTCGGTCTGCGCGCCGAGCACGCGGCGGCGACTCAACGCGCTCGGTGCCAATCGGTTTGACTGTCACTATGACGGACAAGTGGAAGCGATCGACGGGTTCGACCGTGCGCGCCACCACCCTGCTCGGGTTCCTGTGCGGGCTCGTGGCGGTGGCGGTGTTCGCCTTCTGGTGGCAGGTCGGGCCGAACTCGGTCAGCTGCTACTACGCGAGCTACGAACCGGGTGACGACTCGAGGTACGGCGAGATGGCCGCGAAGATGTGGCCGACCCGCTGGTTGTGGATCGGCCTGCTCGCGGCCCCGACCGTGGCCGGTGGCCTGCTCGGCTTCCTCGGCACGCGACTCGGTCTGCGCCTGGAACGGCGGGCGCGGTAATTCTCGACGCTCCGCCGGTCCAGGGCGCGGAACCGGGTGCGGGCTAGGCTGGGGTGGCGGCCCAGCTGTCGGGGCCGAAGACCTCGTAGTGAATGTGTTCGGCCGCTACGCCCTTGCCCAGCAGCGCCTCTCGCATGCCGAGCATGAAAGGCAGTGGCCCGCAGAGGTATACGTCGGTTCCTTCGGCGATGGTGATCTCGCCGAGGTCGGCGCGGCCTTCGCGGAGTCCGTTTTCGGGGCGGCGGGCGCCGAGGTCCTCGTACCACCGGTGCATGACGGCGAACGGCAGGCGGTCGACGAGTTCGGCCAGTTCGGCGCGGTGGGCATGGCTGGCGGGTGCGCGATCGGCGTGGACGACCGAGATCGAGCGGGGATCGGCGGTGTCGGCGAGGTGGCTGAGCATGCCCATCATCGGGGTGCATCCGATGCCGGCGGAGATCAGCAGCAGCGGCGCGTCGTCGGTACAGGAAGTTCGACACCTCTCCGGCCCGGGCGACCGAACCGTCGGGCAGGGTGTGGGCGTCGACCCGCTTGACGGTGATGCGCCAGTCCCCGCTCGACGGCGCAACGGAATCCGACCGTGCTGTCGATCGGATTGCATCCCAGCGCAGTCGACTACAGCCGTTATCCGGGGATCGACGAAGCGACCCTGACCGCACGCATCGAGGCGGGCGAGTCCGAGCTCCGCGCCGCCGGATTCGACATCGTCTCCTGTCAGGTACCCGCGGACCCCGACGCGGCCGAGGCGGCGCTGCGGGAATGCGCTTCGGCGGGGTCGTTCCGCATCGCCATGATCGGTGCGGGCGTACGCATGGCGGCCGAGCACACCTTGCTGTTCGAGCGTCTCGTGAACGTCGTCGCCGAGATCGCCCCGGGGATCCGATTCTGTTTCAACACCGCCCCAGAGACCACCGTCGACGCTCTGCGCCGCTGGGTCGAGCCAGCCGATCGCTGACGACCGCTCCGCGACAACGCCGATTCGCCGAAACCGGGTTGGATCGCGCCGAGCGGGTACGCCAGGCGTGAACAACGAGAGACCAGATCTAGATGGGATGATCGGATGAGTGAGCTCGGTCCGTTGGATTCGGGATTCATGGAACTCGAAGACATCGATCAACACGTCAACCTCGGCATCGGCGCGGTGGCGATCCTGCGCGGAAGTCCCGGCCCGCGTGCGGAATTCACCGACCGGATGACCGAGCGGATCGACGTCAACCCGCGACTGCGCCAGCGACTGCAACGGGCGCCCTTGGACCTGCGCGCCCCGCAGTGGGTCGACGACCCGCACTTCGATATCGGCCACCACCTGCGCTGGGCGGCGCTGCCGCAACCGTGCGACGAGGCGGCGCTGTGGGAGATGGTGGCCACCGTCATGGAGCAGCGCCTCGACCGCGATCACCCGCTGTGGCGCGCCACCGTTGTCGAGCACCTCGACGGGGACCGGTGGGCGTTGATCGTCACCGCCCACCACAGCATGCTCGACGGCGTCTCGGGCATCTCGCTGTTCCAACGCTTCTGCGATCCGACCTCCGCTACCCCGACGCCGAACCGCGAGAAGACAGACGGCAACGGTGGCCGGGACTGGTGGGCGATGCTCGCCGACGGCCTGCGGCTGCCGGTTCAGGCGCCGGCCGCGCTGCTGCGCACGGTGCGCGCGGCGGCTCCGCTGGCGTGGAACGCGATCGTGCCCGAAAGCGGGTCCTCACTGACCGGACCGATCGGCCGCCAACGCCGCTACAGCGTCGCGCGGGTATCGCTGGCACAGGTCAAACAGATCGGCGCCGCGTTCGATGTGACCGTCAACGACGTCGCGCTCGCCGCGGTGACCGCCGCATTCCGGGCGATGCTGCTCGCACGCGACGAGGAACCCGACACCGAGACCGTCCGGATCCTGGCACCGGTGTCGGTGCGCACCACCGACGCCGACGGCGTGCTCGACAATCGGGTCTCGGCGATGCTGCCGCAGCTGCCGATCGAACTCGACGACCCCCTCGACCAACTCCGCACCGTGCACCAACGCCTGAACAAGCACAAGGCCAGCGGCGAAGCGGGCGCGGCGAATTCGATTCTGTCGCTTGCCAAATGGGTGCCCTTCGCACCCCTGGCCTGGGCGGTGCGCACCGCACTGCGCTTTCCGCAACACAGCATCGCCGGACTGGCCACCAACGTCCCCGGCCCCACCCGCCCCCTGCGGCTACACGGCCACGAAGTCCTCGAGATGTTCCCCTACGCACCCATCGCGATGCGGCTGCGCACCGCCATCGCGATCCTGAGCTACCGCGACCACCTCGGCTTCGGCATCACCGGCGACTACGACACCACCCCCGACCTCGACCTCCTCGCCCACACCATCACCACCACCATCGACCACCTCCACCAAAGCTGCCCCACCAACTGACACCCCTCCACGCAAAGACGCGGCGGTCAAGCGGGGTTGAAAAGTCTTGCGGCGCCATACTTTGCGATGCAAAGTGGAGGCATGAACTCTGCATCACAAAGTAATTCGGCTGCCGGGGCCGCTCGGCTCCTCGGCGACATGGAGACGCTGACCAGGCGGGGTTGGGCGTTGGCCGCTCCCATGTGGTTTCCGCTGCTGTGGGTGACGGTGAGCGTGCTCGCCTCGGTGCCGGCGGCACTACTGCTCGATCGGCACAACGGCGCCCAGTGGTACTGGATCGTCGTCACACCGATAGGCGTGGTGGTCTGTGCGTGGTACTTCCTGCGCAGGCCGGTGCAAGTGCCGGACGGGCGCGGCATGGCCGTCGCGCTGACCTCGGTCGCGATGGCGGTGACCGCCACGGGCATCGGCTGGGTGTACCGCGGCGAATGGGCGATCGTCGCGCCATGGCTGACGGTCGGGGTCGGACTTGCCGTGTTCGCGGTGGCGTTGCGATCGGCGACGACGGCGGCGGTCGCGGCCGTCACGATGGCGGTCTCGCTCGCGGTCGGGCTGATCGACCCCGCGCACGGTTACGCCTGGCTCGCGCTGGTCGTCGGGCTCGCGGCCGCGCTGGCGGCCGGGGTCGAGCTGCTGCGCGCGGAGGCGGGGCCGCGCGCATGAGCGAGCCGCATCCCGTGCTCGGCCTGGATGACACCGTGCACCAGCGCATCCGGCTCGGCATCCTCGCGCTGCTGCGCTCGGGTGTTGCCATGGAATTCGGGGTGCTGCGCGAGCAATTGCGGCTCACCGACGGCAATCTGAACCGGCACCTCAAAGTCCTCGAGGACGCCGCACTGATCAGCGCACGCCGCAGCACGGGCGGCGGGCGCCCGAAAACCTGGATCACCATCACCGAGTCCGGTCGCGGCGCCTTCGATGCCGAGCTCGCGGCCCTGCGCGCCCTCATCGCGACCGCCGAGCAAACCTGAGCCCAGATCATGTGGCGTGTCGGCCGCCCGACGCCCTTTCAAACCACCATGCGCGCCGGAGCCGCGGTGCCGAACATGCGGGAGATCCCCCGACCTGCCGCATGGAGAGCCGGAACCGCGGTCCGGGCCGACGCGTCGTTAGGGACGACGACAGACAGCGCCGCGACGATCCGCCCGCCCCCCGCGCGGACCGGCACCGCGATACCCGTGGCACATTCGTCGACGAACCCGGGGCAATAGGCAAGGCCGGTGCGCCGGATCTCGCCGAGGGTCGCGCGTAGCAGATCGGGGCTGGTGATGGTGTGTGGCGTCAGCGCCCGCAGCGGGCTCGCCAGCACCGATTCCTGGAGCTCACGAGGTCCGTGCGCGAGCAAAACCAACCCGCTCGAGGTCGCGTGCAGCGGGAGCCGCCCGGCGACGCGGACCCGGTTGCGGACGGCACGCGGCGCGGAGAGCCTTTCGATGTAGAGCACCTCGCGGTCCTGCAGCACGCCCAGTTGAACGCTGTGCCCGACCACGGCATGCAGATCGGCCATGATCGGATAGGCAACGTCGCGCAGGCCGAGGGTCGGCGCGGCGCGGGAGGCGAGTTCCCACATCCGCACCCCGACGCACACCCGCCGCTGCGCATCCCGGCGCAGCCAGCCGTAGTCGATCAGCTCGTTGACCAGACGCGAGGCGGTCGCCAGCGGCAGATCACTGCGTTCGGCCAGTTCGGACAGGGTCACGGCCCGGTGATCGGGGCCGAACGCCTCGTAGATGCGCACCACACGCGACAGCAAGGACTCGCCGCTCGAGGATCGGGCCACGCTGCCGCCTCCGTTCGTTCAATCATCAGCTTTACTGATATAGATGAGATGTGTACCACTCCGAGACGACCGAGGTCAATGCTGTGACCACCGCCATCGACCTCGACGCGATCACCGCCATCGATGTCCACACGCACATCCACGCCGACGACTGCGGCAACCTGGCCCTCGACACCGAACTGATGACCGCGGCCGAGGCGTACTTCAAGACCGACACCCCGCCGCGACCGACGGTCGACGAACTCGCCGCCCGCTACCGCGCCGCGCGCATGGCCGCCGTCGTCTTCACCGTCGACGCCGAGGCCGCGACCGGGCACCCGGCGCTGCCGAACGAGGAACTCGCCGCGGCCGCCGCCGCCCACCGAGACGTGCTGATCCCGTTCGCCTCGATCGACCCCGCGCGCGGGATCGCCGGGGTGCGCGCGGCCCGCAGGCTGGTCACCGAATTCGGGGTGCGCGGATTCAAATTCCATCCGAGCCTGCAAGGCTTCGCGCCCAACGACCGCAGCGCCTATCCACTGTTCGCCGAAATCGAAAGTCTCGGCGTCCCAGCCCTTTTCCATACCGGCCAGACCGGTATCGGCGCTGGATTACCGGGCGGGCGCGGGATCAAACTGCGCTATTCCGACCCGATGCTGCTGGACGACGTCGCCGCCGATTTCCCCGGCCTCACCGTCATCATGGCCCACCCGTCGGTGCCGTGGCAGGACGCGGCCGTCTCGGTCGCGACCCACAAGGCCAATGTCTACATCGACCTGTCCGGCTGGTCGCCGAAGTACTTCCCGGCGCAACTGGTGCGCGCGATCCGCGGTCAGCTCGCACGCAAGGTGCTGTTCGGTTCCGACTTCCCGATGATCACCCCCGAGCGCTGGATCCGCGACTTCGCCCAGCTCGAGATCGATCCTGCGTTGCTACCGAACATCATGAAAGACAACGCGATCCGCGCGCTTCGCCTGCGTTGACCGCGGTTTCACAGCCACCGAGGTGGACTGTGACCCAGTTCTCATTGAATGAAAAGATCCGTTGAGCGTGCCCCCGCTGTCGCCTTTCCTGATCGGCATTCAGTCACCTTTTCGAACAGGAGCGGGTTGATGCCCAACCAGCCCACAGAAATCAGCAAGCCGATCACTCCGGCCGCGGCCAAGCAGGCCGCCACCGCGAGTTTCATCGGCACCGCGATCGAGTGGTACGACTTCTTTCTCTACGGAGCCGCGGCGGCGCTGATTTTCGGGCCGCAATTCTTCCCGTCGAGCAATCCGGCGATCAGCCAGCTCGGCGCGTTCGCCAGTTTCGCGGTCGGTTTCCTGACGCGCCCGCTCGGCGGTGTCATCGCGGGCCATTTCGGTGACCGGATCGGTCGCAAGCGGGTGCTGTTGATGTCGCTGCTGCTGATGGGCGGCTCGACGGTGTTGGTCGGTCTGCTGCCCAATTACGCCCAGATCGGTGTAGCCGCACCGATCCTGCTGTTCATCCTGCGCCTGCTGCAGGGGCTGGCGGTCGGCGCGGAATGGGGTGGGGCCGCGCTGATGTCGGTCGAGAACGCGCCCGCCGGACGCAAGACGTTCTACGGCGCGGCGACCCAGCTGGGCGTGCCCGCGGGCGCGATCATCGCCTACTCGACGATGCTGCTGCTCTCGGCGGTCACCGGTGACGCCTTCGACGACTGGGGCTGGCGGATCGCCTTCGTGGCCAGCATCGTGCTCGTCTTCTATGGTTTGCGGCTGCGTCGCCAGCTGGCCGAAAGCCCGCTGTTCGCCCAGGAATCCGCGCACGGCAAGACCGCGCGCGCACCGATCGTCGAGGTGCTGCGCCGCTATCCGCTCGGCGTGCTCGTCGCGCTCTTCGCCTCCGCCGCGAGTCCCGCCGTCGGCTACATCGTGCTGACGTTCATCCTGTCCTACGGCACGAAAGAGATCGGCTACTCCCGCAATTCGCTGCTGATCGTGGTGATCGTGGTCAGCGTCGTGCAATTCGTCGCGATGCTGGTGCTGTCGGCCATGGCCGATCGCTGGGGCCGGAACAGGCTGATGGTCGTCGGTTCGGTCTTCCAGGCCATCGCGGCGCTGATCTTCTTCCCGATCTTCGATTCCGGCGTCGTCGCGCTCGCGATTCTGGCCTGTTCGATCGCGTTGATCGCCCAGACGACGCAGTACGCGCCGCTGCCCGCGCTGATCGCCGACCTGTTCCCGACCCGAGTGCGCTACAGCGGTTCCTCGATCGGCTACCAGTTCGGCGCCATCCTCGGCGGCTCGCTCTCGCCGATCATCGCCACCGCCATCTTCACCGGTACGGGCAGTTCGCTGCTGATCGGCGTCTATCTGGCGGTCCTGACGGTGGTGTCGGGCATCGCGATCGCGATCGCACACCTGCCCGCGCTGCAGGTACCCGAGCCCGAAGCCGCGACCGAAGTCGCTTCGGCACCGGTCAATTCGTGAGATCGCGCCGCGCGAAGCGGCCGAGGCAGGCGCCACGGGAACAGCCCTCGGCGCCTCGATATCCCATCGGAACAGGAAGTTCGAGAACTGTGATTCGTAGTAAAGCTGTGCTCACCGGCGGCAGTGTCGCCGCCGCGGTCGCCGCCGGGCTGCTCGCCACCGGCCCTGCCGCCGCCGACACCTTCGTGCCGTTGCCGGATGGTTCGAAACAGGGGCCGGGCGTCACGGTGACGCGCACCGGGGAGCGTGCGGTGATCTCACCGTCGATGGCCGCCAACGGCGCGGGCCGGGTGGTCTGGGTGTCGGGCACTGCCACCGCGGACGTCTCGGTGACGCCCGAGGGCGAAGTCGGCCCGAACAACGGTCCCGCCAATATCCCCGGGTCGAACAATTCGTCCACCCACGGCGCGTCGCAGCTGAACACCGGATACCTCGTCGGATGCCAGGTGAGCATCGCCGACGACGCGATCGGTGCGGGCGTATCGGGTGGGATCAGCACCGGCGGAGTCAGCGCGGGCGGGTCCATCGGGGTCGACCTCGGTCCGGGTGAGGTGAAGTTCGTCCAGATCGACTACAAGGACATCCCGAAGCCGGGGGTGTACTCGGTGGAATACCAGGACGCCGAGATCGAGATCCAGGGCTGTGCGGGTTTCGCGCAGGCCCGCGCGTACACCGTGGTCGAGATCATCGGCGACCACTACTCCAAGACCACGCTGTACGGCGCGCCGTTCAGCATCGGCTGAGATGTCGACACTCCGTCCTGAATTCCCCTCTCGCATCAGCGAATTCGACATCGATCGAAGGTAATTGTGATGTCCAACCGTAAGAATCTGTTTCGCCTGAACATCGCCGCGGCGACGACGGTCGCGCTCGGCCTGCTCGCAACCGGTACAGCCGATGCCGACACGTTCGTTCCGCTCCCCGGCGGGGAATTGGTGAAGACCCTCTCCGACGGCACCGTCGTCACGGTGCGCCTGACCGGTGAGTCGGCGACCATCAGCCCCTCGCTCGGTTCCACGCCGCTACACCGCAATGCCTGGGTGTCCGGTAGCGCGCAGGTCGACGTGGCCGGTGCGGGCGCCGACGGTGGGCTCATCCTGCCCGGGTATGTGGTCGGTTGCCAGGTGAATATCGCCGGCGGCGGCGTATCCGGTGGCGTCGACGGTTCGGTGAGCGGCGAAGGCCAAGGGGCCGCCGGCGCGAATTCCGGTGGCGAACTGTCGCTCGGCCCGGGCCAGGCCACCTCGTTCTACATTCTCGATCGGGAGAAGGCGGACGATTTCGGCGCCGAATCCCACAAGCCCTACAACATCTTCGGCGGCACCAGCGGGTCGGTCACCTGGGCGGACCAGACGATCGGACTGTCCGGTTGCGGCGGGTACGCGCAGGCGCGCGCCTTCGTCAGCGTCGAGATCATCACCGAGAGCGTCACCAGCTGGGTGACCCTGTGGGGGCAGCCCTTCAGCCTCGGCTGAGGTCGATACCCACTCCCCCCGACCGCCCCGGATGCCCTCGCAGCCGGGGCGGTTTCGTCGCATCCAGCGGATGGTGCAGCTCGCCGAGCACAGGTCACCATTGGTCGCCCCACCGGACCGAAGGTCACCCTCGGTCGGTTCGCCTGTGCACCCAGGTCGGGTGAATGAAGGTGACATCCAGTCTGTCTGGCGGGATGAAGGCGGCCTTCGGTCGGTTACCGCGCCGACAATTCTGGACCCTGCACCAGCCCCGGCGTGTCCGCCCCGGGCGCCCGCGCGCCCACCCCAACGCCAGCCCCGGCGCGTCCGTCCAGTGCCAGCCTCGGCACACCCATCCCCAGCACCAGCGCCAACGCGTCCGTCCCAGTACCAGCCCCGGCGCGTCCGTCCCAGTACCAGCGGCGGTGCGCCCATTCTGGTGCCGGTGCGTCCTTCCCGGTTCCGTGCCGGGCGCAGCCGGTTCCGCGCCGGGCGCAGCCGGTTCCGCGCCGGGCGCAGCCGGTTCCGATGCCGGGCACAGCGCACGGCCCCTCGATCCCGGGTGCGGATCGAGGGGCCGTGGGGTGCGGCAGCGAGCGGGTGGCTCAGCCGTACTGCTTCTTGACTTCCGTCTTGCGGATCTTGCCCGAGCCGGTGGTCGGCAACTCGTCCACGAAGACGACCGAGCGGGGAATCTTGAACCCCGCCAAGCGTTCCCGCAGGAAGGCGAGCAGTTCGTCGGCGTCGGGCTGTGTCCCTTCCCGCGCGACGACGACCGCTCGGCCCACCTCACCCCACTTCTCGTCCGGGACACCGATCACCGCGCAGGCCGCGACCTGCGGGTGATGGGCGATCTCGTTCTCCACCTCGGCGGGATAGATGTTCTCCCCGCCGGAGATGATCACGTCCTTGACCCTATCGACGATGTAGGCGTAGCCGTCGGCATCGACGGTGGCCACATCGCCCGAGTGGAACCAGCCGTCGCGCAACGCCTCCGCGGTGGCATCGGGCCGGTTCCAGTACCCGCGCATCACGTTGGGCCCGCTGACGAGGACCTCGCCGCGTTCCCCCGGCGCCACCTGCGCGCCCTCGGCGTCGACGATGCGTACATCGGTGAAGAACGACGGCACACCCGCCGAGCCGAGCTTCGCTTCGGCGTGCGCCCGATCCAGGACGAGCACGCCCGGCGCGGCCTCGGTCATCCCGTAGCCCTGGACGAAGCCGAGGCCGCGTTCGACGTAGCGGGCGATGGTGGCATGCGGCACCGGGGCGCCACCACACAACAGGATTCGCAGGCTGGACAGATCGGCGTCGGCCCAGCCCGGCTGCGCGGCGAGCGCGTCGAACATCGTCGGCACGCCGAACATCCAGGTGACCCGCTCCCGCTCGATCAGCTCGAGCACCCGCGCCGGATCGAACTTGGCCAGCAGCACCACTCGCCCGCCCTTGAGCAGGGTCGGCAGGCAGATCATGCCGAGCGCGGCCGCGTGGAACAGCGGCGCGGCCACCAGCGACACCTCGGCACCGGTGACATCGCTCTCGACGAGCACGTTGAGCGCGTTCCAGGTGAGGTTGCCGTGGGTGAGCACGGCGCCCTTGGGCCGCCCGGTGCTGCCTGAGGTGTACATGATCAGGCAGTCGTCGTCGAGGCCGACCTCGACCTCGATCGGTTCGGCCGATGCGGCGGCCAGTAGGTCGTCGTAGCCGCCTGCGCCACCGACGCGCACGATGCCGAGGGCCGCGGCGCCGGGCAGGGCCGCGACCGCGGCATCGTGCTCGCAGTGGTGCACGAGCACGCGCGCACCCGAATCGGTGAGTGCGTACTCGATCTCCGCCACGGCCGACCGGTTGTTCAGCGGCACGAAGACCGCGCCGAGCCGACCGGCGGCGAAGAGTATCTCCAGGTAGACGGGATGATTCGGGCCGAGGTACGCGACACGGTCCCCGGCGCCTACGCCGAGCGCACGCAGGACTTGCGCGGCGCGGTCGACCCGCTCGCGCAGCTGCGCGTAGGTGATCTGCCGATCGTCCGCGGTGACGGCGACGGCCGTCGGTGTCATCCGGGCGCGGCGCGCGGGCCACGACCCGAGTCCCCGATTCCGCACGTTCATCCCTCTCCTCGCGGCTATTTGGACGGGTCGAAGGCGCCGAGGCCGGGACGGTAGGTCTTGTCGTCGAGGAACTGACTCAGACCCTTCTCCCGGCCGCCTTCGACATCGAGTGTCCGCGACTGGTCCAGCTTGGCGTACAGGTAGTCCTCGGACTGCGCCCAGGTCATCTCGGCGGCGAACTTGTAGCCGACCTTGGCGGTGTGCAGCACCACCTGGTTGAGGCCGGCCAGCTTCAGCGCCAGCTCGCGGGTCCGGCCGCGCAGCCGATCGGCGGGCACCGCCTCGTTGACCAGCCGCATCTCGGCGGCGCGCGCACCGTCGAAGGGCTCGCCGGTCATGATGTAGTACAGCGAGTCGCGCTGGTTCACGGTGGCGGCCATGGCCTTGGTGACCACCGACCCCGGCGGAATACCCCAGTTCACCTCCGACAGGCCGAACTGTGCCTTCTCGTCGGCGATGGCGAGGTCGCAGGCGACCAGCGGGCTGAAGGCGCCGCCGAAGCACCAGCCGTTGACCATCGCGATGGTGGGCTTGGCGAAGTAGGACAGCCGCCGCCACTGCCATTCGGTGCTGGCCCGGCGCGCGCGGTGCTGCGCCGCGACCGTGCCGGCGGCCTCGATCTGGCGGAAGTACTCCTTCAGATCCATTCCGGCGGAGAAGGATTCACCCGCACCGGTGAGGACGAGCACGCGGCAGCGGTCGTCGTACTCGAGCACGTCGAGGGTCGCGCACATCTCGTCGTTGAGAGTCGGGTTCATCGCATTGCGCTTCTCGGGCCGGTTGAGCGTCACCCACGCGATGCCCTCGTCGAACTGCACGTCGACGGTGTTGCCCCACGGTTCGGTGCTGGTGTCCATCGCACATCCTTTATCAGTATTGCTGATGATTGCGGGGACAGGTCTACCCCACCGGATCCGGTCCGTCAATACCTGTTTCCACTCCCGGTATCGACGCCGGAATCGTTCAGGCGGTGGGCATTTCACCCAGATCGCGAGCGCCCGCCTCGGCGGCGAGGGTGGCGGTGCCGTGCGCGAGCACCGCGCGGAATTCCGCGCGACGGCGCGGGCTCAGACCGTCGAGCAGCTTGCCTTCGATCGCGGTGACCAGCGGCCCGGCTTCGCGCAGGACCTCGCGCCCGTGGTCGGTCAGGGTGGCCACCAGGACCCGCCGATTGGCCGGGTCGCGGTGGCGCAGGATCAGGCCACGCTCCTCCATCGTCTGCACCATGACGTTCATGGTCTGCGGACGCAGGAACGACCGGCGCGCCAGTTGCGCCGAGGACAGGCCGCTGCGGCGCTCCAGCACGGTCAGCGCGGTGTATTGCAAGGTGGTCAGCCCCAGCGGGCGCAGCGCGTCGTCCATCAGCGCGCGCACCGCCAGTTCCAGTTGCTTGATCAAGTAGAGCGTCGATGGTGCTTCGGATTCCGGCCGATCGGTCACCGGGCCATCTTTACACCGCGCGACCGTCCGGCAGCGCGTCCGCGCCCTTGGCTTCCATTCAATGAAAGTGCCGTAGTGGCACCGGCCACAGAAGGCCGATCGTGGCGCCATGCCCATTTCTCGTGCTCTTCTGATCGGCGGCAAGGAGGTTCCGGCCACGTCGGCGCGGACCACGACCGTGACCGATCCCTGGTCGGCCACCGTCTACGCGACGGTCGCGGCCGCCGCACCCGCCGATGTCACCGCCGCCGTCGACGCCGCCGACTCGGCGTTCACCGTGTGGGCCGCCATGCCGGCGTTCGAGCGCCGCGCGATCTTCCTGCGCGCCGCCGACCTGCTGGACGCGCGCGCCGAACAGGCCATCGCGCATATGGCGGGCGAGGTCGGCGGCGCGGCGCCGTGGGCAGGCTTCAATGTCATGCTCGCCGCCAACGTCTTTCGCGAGGCCGCCGCGGCGCTCACCGCGCCGCGCGGCGACGTACTGACCTCGGGCGCGCCGGGTGTGCTGAGCATGGCCGTGCGCGAACCGCTGGGTGTCGTCGCGGCGTTCGCGCCGTGGAACGCGCCGATCATCCTGTCGGCGCGAGCCGTCGCCGCGCCGCTGGCCGCGGGCAACACCGTGGTGCTGCGGCCCAGCGAGGCCGCGCCGATCTCGAGCGGGTTGCTCGTCGCCGACGTGCTGCACGAGGCGGGGCTGCCCGCCGGTGTGCTCAATGTGGTCACCAACGATCCCGCGGACGCACCCGAGATCGCGCGCACGCTGATCGGCGACGAGCGGGTGCGCGCGGTGAACTTCACCGGTTCGACCGGGGTCGGCCGGATCATCGGCACCCTCGCGGCCGAGCACCTCAAGCCCGCCGTGCTGGAGTTGGGCGGCAAGAACTCGATCATCGTGCTCGACGACGCCGACGTGGACTACGCGGTCGGCGCCGCGGTGTTCGGCGCGTTCGCCAACTCGGGCCAGATCTGCATGTCGGCCGACCGGGTGCTGGTGCACGAGTCGCTGGCCGCGGAGTTCACCGCGAAGTTCGCCGACGCGGTGGCCGGACTGCCGACCGGCGATCCGTCCGATCCGCGGACCGTCATCGGCCCGCTGGTGAATCCCGCTGCCGCCCAGCGCATCGCGGGCCTGGTGGCCGACGCGGTCGCCAAGGGCGCGATGGTACTGGCCGGTGGCGGCGAGCCGGAGGGGGCGCTGCACCGCGCGACCGTGCTGACCGGTGTCACCCCCGCAGCGAACCTGCACCACGACGAGGCCTTCGGCCCGCTGTGCGTCATCGACACCTTCGCCACCGACGCCGAGGCGGTCGCCATGGCCAACGACACCGAGCACGGCCTGTCGGCGGGCATCATCACCGAGAACGCCACCCACGGCCTGCGTGTGGCGGCCGGCCTGCGCACCGGCATCGTGCACATCAACGACCAGTCCGTCGGCGACGAGCCGCAGGCGCCGTTCGGCGGTGTCCGCAACTCCGGTTACGGCCGTTTCGGCGGCCGTTGGGGCATCGACGCGTTCTCCAACACCCGCTGGGTCACGGTAGCCACCGAGCAGCTACCGTTCCCCGGCTGAACTCGGTCGGCAGCGCGCGAAAGCCCGGCTCCTCGTGAGAGCCGGGCTTTCTGCGTGCCTGCCCTATTCGGCGGCGGATTCGCGCAACACCCGGTCGGCGATGGCGAAAGCACTGTTGGCCTTGGGAATTCCCGAGTAGGGGGCGGTGTGCAGGAGCACCTCGCCGATCTCGGCTTCGGTGAGGCCGTTGCGCAACGCGGCCCGCACATGCATGGCGAGCTCGTCGTGACAGCCGAGTGCGGTCAGCACCGACAGCGTTATCGCACTGCGGGTGCGGCGGTCGAGACCGTCGCGCGTCCACACACCGCCCCACGCGGCCGCGGTCAGGTATTCCTGGAACGGCCTGGTGAATTCGGTGGTTCCGGCCTCCGCCCGGTCGACGTGCGCGTCCCCGAGGACGGCCCGTCGCACGGCCGTTGCGGCGTCGGTGTTCGGATCACTGGTCACGAGAACTCTCCTGGAGGTGGTCGGCGATGGCGGTCAGGAACGGGCCGGGTTGTTCGACGGTGCCCAGGTGCGCGGCGTTGTCGATGATCCGGAACCGGGCACCGGGGATGCGCTCGGCGATCGCCTTGCCGTCCTCCGGCGGGAACGCCGGGTCTCGCGCCGTCGACAACACGAGCGTCGGCGCCGTGATCGCGGGCAGTTCGTCGAGCAGGTCGATCTCGGCGATCGCCTCGCAGCAGGCGGCGTAGCCTTCGGCGGGCGTATCGGCGGTGAGCAGTCGTTTCCCTGCGACGAACACCGGGTGCGCCGCGGCGAACTCCGGCGTGAACCACCGGCTCACACTGGCGGTGGCGATGGCGGCCATCCCCTCGGCCCGCGCCTGCGCGGCCCGAGTGCGCCAACCCTGCGGATTCCCCGGTCGCGCCGAGGTGCAGCAGGCGACCAGCCGCCGCACCCGCCGGGGCCGGTGCCGCGCAAGCCACAGCCCGGTCATCGCACCGAGCGAGATCCCGACGACGTGCGCCGACTCCACCGCGTGCCGATCGAGAACCGCTTCGAGGTCACCGCCGAGATCGCCGAGCGAGTACGGCCCGAGTGGGACCGGCGAATCGCCGTGTCCCCTGGTGTCACATCGGATTACCCGAAAACCCTTGTCGGCCAACGGCCGCACGTAGTCGTCCCAGATCGACAGGTCGCTACCGAGCGCGTTGACTAGCAACACCGCCTCGCCCGAGCCATCCCCGTAGCTCTCGCTCCGCAGCTCGACCGGCCCGGTTGTGCGCGGTCGGGCGCTGACGGCCGGCTCGGCACGTCGGCGGGCGGCGCCAAGACGCGACAGGTCCGTGTCGAGGCTCGTGTTCCCGGCGCTCTGCCGACCCGCGTGTCCGGCCAGCGCTCGGCCGACGAAGATCGGTGTACTGCCGAGGTAGGTGGACGGTTCGAGAAGCGCCTCGATCTCGCCGCGATCGAGCAACCCGGCCAGTCTCGGGTGCGCCCGCAACGCGTCGGCGAAGGTGAGCCTCCCGTCGGCTCGGGCCACGCACTCCCCAACCACCTCGTGTGCTGGCAGCCTGCCCAGCTGGGGAATCAGCGCGGTACTCACCCGTTCGGCCAGCAGCGCACCGCCGGTTGCCGCCAGATTGCGGCGCATCCGCACCGGGTGTATCCGCAAGCGGGACAGGCTGGTCCGCAGCCACCACACCGCCGATCCGGTGCTTCGGAGCAGTTCGGTGAAGGGCTGCCATTCGGCATGCCACGACCCCGCGCCGCGTTGCAGGTCGGGAGCGGCGGCCAACAGGGTGGCGACGAGACCGGGCGCCTGCGCGGCGGCGGCCACGGCGCAGACCGCGGCGATCGGGTTCCGTTTGTGCGGCATGGTCGAGGAACCACCGTGGCCGGGCGCGTGTTCGGACACTTCGCCGATCTCGGTTTGCGACAGCAGCGTGAGGTCGCGGCCGATCTTGGCCACGGCGGCGGCGAGAGTGCCGAGCGCACCGGCGGTTTCGGTGATCCGGGTGCGGTCGGTGTGCCACGGCAGTTCGGGTTCGGCGAGGTTCAGACGCCGCGCGAAGGCGGACGACGTCGCCGGACCGTCCGCGCCGAGGGACGCGAGAGTGCCTACCGCACCGCCCAATTGGACGGCGAGCTGTTCCACCCGTACCTGGGTGAGACGGTCGGCCGCCGCGCCGAGTGCCGACAACCATCCCGCGGTGGTGAGCCCGAAGGTGATCGGCAGGGCCTGCTGGAGCAGGCTCCTGCCGACAGCGGGGGTCGCGGCATGCTGTTCGGTCAGCCGCGCCAGCTGCTCGGTACACGCGGCGAGATCCGCGAGCAAGGCGTCGATGGAGCGCGCGGCGATCAGCATCGCGGCGGTGTCCATGATGTCCTGGCTTGTCGCGCCGAGATGGACGACCCCTGCCGCGGCCGGATCCGCGACCCGCGCGGTCAACGCTCGCACCAATGACGCCGCAGGGTTGCCGACTCCTGTTGCCGCCGTGCCGATTTCGGACGCGACGTAGAGCTCCGGCTTGCAGGCGTCGGCGATCGCCTCGGCGTGCTCGGCTGCGATCACGCCCGCGTCGGCGAGTGCCCCCGCCAGGGCTGCCTCGGTGTCGAGCAGGGCAGTCAGCCAGGCGGCATCGCCGGTCTCCGCGGCCACCGGGCCCGCGGCACGCAGCGGCCCGAACAGCTCAGACATCGAAGAACACCGTCTCGAGCTCACCTTGGAGGCGGATGTCGAAGACATACCCGTCGTCGACCCGCCGCGCGAGCAACCGCTCCCGGCGGGCCGGTTCGATCGAATTCAGCACGGGATCGGCGGCATTGGCGGCGCCGAACTCCGGAAAGTAGATCCGGGTGACCACGCGGTGCAGAAGTCCGCGGGCGAAGACCGACACGTTCAGATGCGGCGCTTGCATCGCCGCGCCGCGAGCCGGAACTCGCGGCGGGACAACGGTATGAATGGCGTACTCGCCGTCGCGAGTGTCACTGCGTCCGAAACCCATACGCGCCGAACGAGCTCGATCGAGCTCGGCGCGCGCGGTGTGGTCGACCTGCCAGGTCTCCACCAGCGCGTCGGTGATCGGCTCGCCCGCGCCGTCGAACACCTCGCCGCGGATCCACACCGCGTCCTCGGTGCCCACGGGCGCCGCGAATGCGCCGTCGGGCCAGGTCAATCCGATGTGCAGATAGGGACCGACCGTTTGGGACGGGGTCGAGAGCAGGTGTTCAGTCATCGTGCGGCTCCTCGAACGGGGTGGCATCACGCCCACGCAGGACGATGTCGAACTCGAAGTTCATCGCCCATTCCGGCTGTGTCCCTTGGAGACTGAACCGGGATATCAGGCGGTTTCTCGCCGCTTCCGGTACCGCGTTGAAGATGGGGTCCTGGGCGAACAGCGGGTCGTCGGGGAAGTACATCTGGGTCACCAGTCGCTGGGTGAACGCGCGGCCGAACACCGAGAAATGGATGTGCGCGGGCCGCCAGGCGTTGTCGTGGTTGCGCCACGGGTAGGCGCCCGGCTTGATCGTGGTGAACGAATAGCGGCCCTGGTCGTCGGTGAGGGTCCGCCCCGCGCCGCTGAAGTTCGGATCGAGGGGGGCGGGCCAGCGATCACCGGTGTGCCGGTAGCGGCCCGCGGCATTGGCCTGCCAGATCTCGACGAGCGAGTGCGGAATCGGTTTGCCGTCGCCGTCGAGCAGCCTGCCCGTCACGATGATGCGCTGCCCCAGCGCCTCACCCGCGTGCTGCCGGGTGAGGTCGGCGTCGTTCGGGCCGAGGCGATCCTCCCCGAACACGGGGGCGCTCACCTCGGTGAGCAGATGCGGCAGCACGACGAGCGGCCGGGTGGGATGCCGCAGCGCGGTGGAGCGGTAGGCCCGCTCGTCCAGAACCGGGTGGGTGCCCGGCGGGTCGGGACGGTAGACGATGCCGTCCGGCGAATCCGATCGGTTCATCACGCCTCCCGCAGCGTCCGCAGGGCCGACAGCTCGGCCACGGTAGGCGGCGCGGTGACCGACAACTCCGCCGCCACGCGGAGTTCCCATCCGGTCGCGGCGGCCACCTGATCAACAGTCACGCCGGGGTGCAAGGCGGTCAGGATCAGCTCACCGGTCTCCGGATCAGGCCGCAGGACACCGAGATCGGTGATCACCGTGGTCGGGCCCGCACCGCGAAGGCCGAGTCTCGCCCGGTCGCCGAGGCCGCGACCGTGTCCGACCGAGGTGACGAAGTCGACCCGGTCGACGAAACTGCGCTTGCTCTGGCGGGTCACCACGAACACCTCGCCGCACGAGGCCGCGATCTCGGGTGCGCCGCCCGCGCCGGGCAGGCGGACGGCCGGATCGGCGTAGGCCCCGATCACCGTCGTGTTGATATTGCCGTACCGATCCAGTTGCGCCGCACCGAGAAAGCCGATGTCGATGCGCCCGGCTTGGAGCCAGTAGTTGAACATCTCCGGCACACCGACCACCGCGTCGGCGGTGTCGGCGAGAATCCCGTCACCGATGGAGGCGGGCAATCGGTCCGGCTTCGCGCCGATCGCGCCGGATTCGTAGATCAGGACGAGATCGGGTGCGTGCATACGCCGAGCCAGATTGGCTGCGGTAGAGGGCAAGCCGATGCCGACGAAGACACGCTGACCACCGCCGAGGGCGCGCGCCGCGGCGATCGACATCATCTCGTCCGCGCTGTATTCGAGCGTTGTCATGCCGTCGCCTCCGCATCGGTCAGTTCTTTCAGCCACCGCTGGAACGCTTCTCGGTCGCGTCCGATCGGGTCCCACTCGGCGTAGGCGGCGTTGTCTCGTTCGTAGTAGCCCTGCGCGTACGAAGGCCACGCGCCGCCTGGGACGACGGCCACCGCGCCGATGACCCAGTGCGGCAACACGATCGCACCGGACGTCGGGGTCAGCTCGTCGACCAGTTCCTCGACGGTCACCAGGGCGGCGCGCGCGGCGAGCACCGCTTCCTTCTGCACGCCGAGCAATCCCCACAGCTGCACGTTGCCGTTCCGATCCGCCCGTTGCGCGTGGATGATCGTGACGTCCGGGTTCAGCGCGGGCACCGCGGCAAGCCGCTCCCCGGTGAACGGGCAGTCGATGAACGCGACGGTCGGGGTGACCCGCGCGAGATCGGTTCCCGCGTACCCGCGCAGCACCGCGAACGGCAGCCCGGACGCACCCGCCACATAGCGGTTCGCCATGCCCGCATGACTGTGCTCCTCGATCTCGAGCGCGCGCGGCCACTGCTGCTGCACCGCCTCCCGGAACCGGTGCAGCGAGCCGACACCCGGATTCCCGCCCCACGAGAAGACGAGCTTGCGCGCGCAGCCTGCCCCGATCAGCTGGTCGTACACCAGGTCCGGGGTCATCCGCACCAGCGTCAGATCGCGACGGCCCTGCCGGATGATCTCCTGCCCCGCAGCCATCGGAATGAGATGGGTGAAACCTTCCAGCGCGACGGTGGCGCCGTCGTGCACCAGCGCGCGCACGGCATCGGCCAGCGACATGATCTCAGCCATGGACGCCTCCCGCGATCGGCAGGCCGGCGTAGTTCTCGGCCAGTTCCCTTGCCGCCGCGGCGGAGTCCGCGACCCGGCGCAGCTGTGCGAGCTGTAGTTGCGCGTCGAAGTCGTCGCCGTGGCGGTGCAGCATGCTGGTCATCCACCAGGAGAAGTGCGTGCAGCGCCAGACCCGGCGTAATGCGGTGTCGGAGTAGGCATCCGCGAGTTCCGGCGATGCGTCGACGAGCAGTGCGACGAGAGCGTCGGCCAGCACGGAGACATCGGCGACCGCGAGATTGAGCCCCTTCGCCCCGGTCGGCGGCACGATGTGGGCGGCATCGCCGGCCAGGAACAGCCTGCCGTGCCGCATCGGCGTGGTGACGAAGCTGCGCATCGGCAACACGCTCTTCTCCAGCACCGGACCGGTTTTCAGGTCCCAGCCGTCGAGGTGCAGCCGGGACGCCAGCTGCTCCCAGATCCGGTCGTCGGACCACTCCTCGATCCGCTCGGCCGGGTCGACCTGCAGGTAGAACCGGCTGACAGTGTCGGAACGCATGCTGTGCAACGCGAAACCGTCCTCGTGCCAGGCGTAGATCAGCTCGTCCGTCGACGGCGCGACCTCGGCGAGCACGCCGAGCCACGCGAACGGGTAGGCGCGCTCCCAGCTGCGGCGCCCCGGCATGGCCCGCTTGCTCGGTCCGTGGTAGCCGTCGCAGCCGACGACCACGTCCGCGTCGATCCGCTGCGCGACACCGTCGGCGTCACGGAAGGTGACATAGGGCCGGTCGGTCGTCAGGTCGTGCAGCGCGACGGCATCGGCTTGGTAGAACGCCTGTTGACCTGCCTTTTCACGGGCGGCGAGCAGATCCTTGGTGACCTCGGTCTGCCCGTAGACGTAGACGGCGCGATTGGCCGACTCGACGAAGTCCAGATGCCTGCGCTCCCCCGGCCACTGCAGATAGATTCCTCGGTGCTCGATAGCCTCGGCCGAGAGGCGTTCGCCCACACCCGCTTTCCTGAGCACGTCGACGGTGCCCGACTCGAGGATTCCCGCGCGGATGCGGGAACTCACATGGTCGGCGGTCTGTCGTTCCACGATCACCGAATCGATGCCCGACAGGTCGAGCAGCTGCGCAAGCAGCAGCCCGGCCGGACCGGATCCGATAATCGCGACTCGGGTTCGCATGATGGTTCGAACTCCTCATCTGGGCTGGTAGGTGGGCCAAGAATGTCCCCGTGACCAGCCGTGACACCATGTGGTCTTCCATTCAATGGAAACCGGGCGCCGCCGCACCGCGCACCGATGATGTGCTGTGACCCACACCATTCCCGCACCAGGAGGAGCATCAGATGACCGGCCACCGACGCGGCGCGTTTCGGATCGCGAGCACCGCGCTCGCCCTCGCCGCCGCATTCACCCTCACCGCATGCGGCAGCTCGAACGACGACGCGGCACCGGTCCAGCTGACGGCCGAGGCGGGCCCGGCGGGCACCACGTTCTGGGACGTCGCCGACCAGCCGCCCGCCGATGCCGAGCCGGGCCAGATCCACTGGGTGCAACCACGATCCGACGCACCGGCGGGCGCGCAGGGCTGGAATGTCGTCTACGTCTCCGAGATCAGCCCCGGCGTCAAGGCCTACGTTTCCGGCGAGATCTACGCGCCGGTCGGCGGCTCCGACGGTCCGCGCGACCTGGTCCTGTGGAACCACGAGACCACCGGACTGCCCGACAACTGCGCGCCGTCGCGCCGCAGCCTCGGCGCGGGTGCGGAGTCCAGGGTGCCCGGCATCGAAGCGCTGCTCGCCCAGGGCAATGTGGTCGCGATGAGCGACTACCCGGGCCAAGGCCTGCCCGGACCCGCGTACTACATGGTCGGCGAGGTGAATGCCCGCGCCTCCTTGGACATGCTGCGCGCGGTCCGCACGCTGCCCGAGCTGAACACCTCGAACCGATACGTCGAATACGGCTGGTCGCAGGGTGGCGGTACCACCATGCACGCCGAGTCGGTCGCCCGTAGCTACGCGCCGGAACTCGAAGGCATGGGCGCCGGCCTCATCGCCCCCGCGGTCCGGATTCGCGACCTGACCCTGAACTCGATGAAGGGCCCCGAGAACGCGGGCTATGTCATCGCGACGCTGCCCGGTATCAAGGCCGCCAACCCGGACCTGCGCTACGCCGACTTCCTCCAGCCCAATGCGATGGAGATGCTGCCGGTACTCGCCGACGGCTGCTACGACATGTGGACCGCCGCTCAGCCGCTGCGCGACTACTACAAGCCCGAGGCGATGGCGGCGGGCGCTCCCTGGTCGAACGCGATGGCCGAGGCCGACGACTTCCGTCCCGCGGGCACCATGCCGTTCACGATCTACCAGGGCGCCGAGGACATCACCACTCCCGTCGAGCTCACCACCCGCGAGCGCGCCGCGCTGTGCGCGGCCGGTTCGGCGGTCGAATACAACGAATACCCCGGCCTCGACCACGAAAGCGTCGTCGCTCGCGGCGCCGAGGGGTTCCCCGCGTGGGCAGCCGACCGCTTCGCGGGCAACCAGGCGCCGAGCAACTGCCCCGCCTGAGGTCGGCGCGGCGACAACCCGGCGTGGCGGCATTCGGGCTGGCGTACTGGCGACCGCTTCGCTTATAGTCGAATTCGACTAGACGAACTCGACTAAAGGATGTCGGTGGCCCGAGAACTGCGCGCGCTGCAAACGCCGCTGACGATGGTCGTGCTGACCATGCTGGCCGAGCGGCCGCGACATCCGTACGAGATGAAGGTCGCCATTCGCGAGCGGCACGTCGAGGACGTGGTGAAGATGCGCGGCGGCTCGCTCTACGACGCGATCGGCAGGCTCGAACGGGCGGGGCTGGTGCGGCAGGCCGGGACGGCGCGCGAGGGATCCCGACCGGAGCGGACGGTATACGAGATCACCGAGCCCGGACGGCAGACGTTGGACGAACTGCTTGAGCGGTTCCTCACCGAGCCGGTGAACGAATACCCGCGCTTCGTCGCCGCGCTGGCCCACCTGCCCGCGCTCACACCGCACACCGCGGCGCGGTTGCTGCGCCGACGCGCCGAACGACTGCGCGAGGATCACGCCGACACCGCCCGCATGCTCGACGAGCACTCGACCGGACTGCCGCGCGCGGTGCTGCTGGAGGCCGAGTACGTCCAGCATCTGCGTGCCGCGGAGATCGCCTGGCTGGACGGCGTCGCTCGCGATATCGACGACGGAATGCCTTGGCCGGACGACGAATTCACCGAGAGCGACGAGGAGTAGATCATGACCAGCGCGAACGATCGCATGCGGCGGCGCATGAAGCCGTTCAACCGGGTGGTTGTCGCCCTGCAAGGCGTCGGCTTGGCCCTGGGCACCATGCGGGTGCTCTCGGTTCCCGGCCGAAAGACCGGAACACTGCGCACCACCCCGGTCTCGCCGCTGACCGTCGACGGCGTGACGTACGTGGTCGCGGGATTCGACGACGCGGACTGGGTGCGCAACGCGCGCGCCGCCGGGTGGGGCATGCTCGCGAAAGGGCGACGGAGACAGCGGGTTTCGTTGATCGAGCTGCCGGTCTCCGAACGCGCCGCGGTGTTGCGCGAGTTCCCGAGGAAAGTGCCGCACGGGGTGCGGTTCATGCTGAACGCCGGCGCCGTCGAGTCCGCGGACCCGGAGGCGTTCGCCGCGGCCGCACCGCGCTGCCCGGTGTTCCGGGTCGAACCGACGCGCGCCGCCGCGGCGCCCGCCGATTCCGGGCGGTGACATCGGTCAGGTCGCGGCGGTGTCGCGGAGGGTGAGGATCTCCTCGACCGGCCGACGCGGCGTCGGCGCGGGTTCGGTGGTGTCGGCGGGGGCCGCGCCGACCCTGATGACGACCTGCGGTACGCCCCCGCTGGAGAGCACCGACTGGATCGATTCCCGCGCCGAGGCGAGTTCGGTGATGTGGGTCAGCGCGCAGCTCGCCAGCCCGGCCGAGGTGCATTCCAGCAGCAGCGCGGACAGGGCCTCGCCGACGTGCAGCCAGTCCGCGGGAGTGTGCCCTGGCGAGCTGAGCACCAGCAGAGCGGCCTGGTCGTCGAGGTCGCCGCGCCGCTCGGAATGCGATGCGGAGGGGAACTTGCGGGCGATCGGCACGTGCGAGGCTTCGGCATCGGAGGTGAGCGCTTCGGCGGGCACCCCTTCCCGCGTTCCGGAATGCCCGGTCCACCAATGCAATTCGGTTTGGTAGTCCATGTCGTAGCGGCGGTTGGCTCCGGCGTGCTCGGAGGCGGCCGTCAGTAGCGGGCGGGCGCTGTCGTCGAGGACGTCGAGCTCGACCTCGTGCGGGCTGAGCAGCATCCGGGCGGTGTGCACCAGGTCCCCGAAGCCCGGTGGCGGGGTCAGCGGCAGCCGGTCGGTGCGGCGTCGCTCGATGGCCGCGGCGCGGGTGAGGACCCCCGGCGGCGGGTCGGGCCAGGGCCGGAAGCTGATCGTGGCCAGCAGGTCCGGGCGGGCGAGCACCGGCACGCGCTGGGTGTCGGTGTGCCAGCCGCGCGCGGCCAGCGCGGTGCGCAGGTGGTGCAGGACGGCGCCGCAGCTGATGACCAGCTGGCGTCCCTGCGGGTCGGCGGCGGTCAACAGGCGGTCGTCGTCGCGGAACAGGTGCAGCCGGGTGCCGTCGAACTCCCAGCGCCAGGGCTGGGTGTTGTGCACCGAGGGCGCGCGGACGGCCAGTCGCAGCGCCGCCAGCAGGGTGGGCATATCCGGCACGGGGGGTGCGGGAGTCGCGGTGCTGTCGGTCATGACTCCAGTGTCGCCGCGTCGCGGGTGTCGCGGAGACGGGAATTGTGCCGCTCTTCGAGGGCCGATGGTCACATTCGCCGGGTGCGCCCGAAAGGCCCGTCGGAGGGCCCGGCCGGACCGTGGCCGGGCCCTCGTGTCAGGCGTTGACGGCGGCGACGAGCGCGTCGAGTTCGCGCGCGGGCTCGGGCTCCAACGGCAGCAGCGGCCTGCGCGGGTCACCGGCGTCCAAGCCGGTCGAACGCAACGCGGACTTCACCGTGGTCGGTAGACCTCGGCTGACGAGCGCGGTCAGCAGCGGCTCGAGCTTGTCGAAAAGCGCTGTGGCGCTGTCGGTCTCCCCCGCCCGCAGCAGGCGCCAGAACTCCACGACCCGCTCGGGCACCAGACACGGTGCGGCGGTGCACCATCCGGCCGCACCGGCGGCGAAGGCACGCAGCGCCAACGGATTGCTTCCGTTGAAGAACGGCACGCGTCCGCCGCCCAGTTCGACGATCCGGTGCATGCGCCCGATGTCGCCGCTGGATTCCTTGATCATGGTGATGTTCTCGACCTCGTGGACGAGGTCGACCAGGAACTCCGGCGGCATGTCGATGCCGGTGGTCGCCGGGTTGTTGTAGACCATCACCGGCAGCGCGGTCGACTCCGCCACAGCGGTGAAATGCGCGCGCAGCTCGGCCCGTGTGAGCGACCAGTACGAGATCGGCAGCACCATCACCGCGGTGGCGCCGCTGCGCTCGGCGAACCGCGCGCGGCGCGCGGTGGCCGCGGTGGTCAGATCCGAGACGCCGACCACCGTCGGCACTCGTCCCGCCGTGTGTTCGACGCAGGCGGCGGCGACCTGCTGCCATTCGCGCTCGTCGAGGTACGCGCTTTCGCCGGTGCTGCCCAACGGCGCGATCGCGTCCACGCCGGCGTCGATCATCCGGTCGAGCAACCGCGCGAGCGCTGACGTGTCGACCCGCCCGGCCGCGGCGAACGGCGTGACGGGGTAGGCGACGATGCCTTCGATGGCGCGAGTCATTCGGTGGCTCCTGATGTTTCGATGACGTCCGGGTGGTTGCGCAGCGCTTTGCGCGCGTAGTAGGCGAAGTTGGCCTGGCTGCGCCGCGGTGTCAGCGTCCAGTCGTGCGCCTCCTTGGCCAGGCGCGGCGGCAGCGGCTTGATCTCGCCGGCGGCCATCGCGAGCAGTTGCAGCCGTGCCGCGCGTTCGATGAGGTGCGCAAGCGAACAGGCTTCCTCGATCGTCGCACCGACGACGAGCTGTCCGTGGTGAGCGAGCAGGATCGCCCGCTTGTCACCGAGGGCGGCGGAGATGATCTCGCCCTCCTCGTTGCCCACCGGAACGCCCGGCCAGTCCGGCAGGAAGGCGCAGTCGTCATAGAGCGGGGCGATGTCCATCTGCGACACCTGAAGCGGCACTTCGAGCATGGACAGCGCCGCACAGTGCAGCGGGTGCGTGTGCACGATGCAGTTGACATCCGGGCGCGCGCGATAGATCCAGCTGTGGAAACGGTTGGCCGGGTTGGCCATTCCCGCGCCTTCCAGCACGGTCAGATCCTCGTCGACCAGCAGCAGGTTGGCCTCGGTGATCTCGTCGAAACCGAGGCCGAGCCGCTGGGTGAGGAAGGTGCCCGGTTCCGTGCCGCGCGCCGAGATCTGCCCGGCCAGACCGGAATCGTGGCCGGCGTCGTAGAGCGCGCGGCAGGTGAGGGCGAGTTTCTGGCGGTCGTTCCAGTCGCCGGGTGACAGTTCGGTCTGCATGGACCTGGTCGCCATGGTCATCAGCTCGGACTTTCCGAGATTCATGGTGGTGGCCATCGACTACCTCCTTTTCGAAGACACTCGTTGACGATAGGACACTTTGTGTCATTCCGCTAGTCTTGTGTCCTGTTGTGACCGTCACCAGGGAGAGGAGACCGGTGGCCGCGTACCTGAGGGCGCACCGCAAACGCGCCGACCTGACGCTGGACGCGCTCGCGGAGCGAACCGGGCTGACCAAGAGTTATCTGTCCAAAGTCGAACGCGGACTGAGCACCCCGTCCATCGCCGTGGCGTTGAAGATCGCTCGCGCGCTGAACACCGATGTGGGGCAACTCTTCTCGGACGATCCCGACCCCACGCTGATGCAGGTGGATCGCGCCGCCGACCGCACCGGCGAGCCCGCGACCACGACCGCGCACTACCTCGCGGTCGCCACCCGCGTCGGCCGGAAGACCATGCAGCCGTTCGTGGTTCGTCCCACCACCGAGCAGGACACCAAGTACCTGGAACACTCCGGCGACGAATTCGTGTTCGTGCACAGCGGCAGCGTCGAGATCTCGGTCCCCGGCGAACAGATCGTGCTGCACGCGGGCGACAGCCTCTACTTCGCCGCGACCACCCCGCACCGGATCAGGTCGATCTCCGCCGAACGCGCCGAGCTCATCGTCGTGGTCGGCGACCGAGATGCGGACACCGACTGAGACGCAGGCCCCCGTTGCCGGAACAGGCTTATGGAATAAGGACCGCTGCTCCGTCGAATCGGCCGTTGGCCAGGTCGTTCAGCGCGTGGTCGGCGCGGTCCAGTGCGTAGCGGTGGGTGGAAACGTGCAGCCGGTGGTGTTCGGCGAAGGTGAGGAATTCGCGCGCGTGGGTCCGCGTGTTGGAGGTGACGCTGCGCAGTTGGCGTTCCCGGAACAGGTGGCGCTGGTAGTTCAGCGGCGGGATGTCGCTGAGGTGGATTCCGGCCAGCGCCAGGGTGCCGCCCGCGTCGAGCGCTTCCAGCGCGACGGGGACCAGTTCGCCGGCGGGAGCGAACAGGATCGCCGAGTCCAGGGGTTCGGGCGGGGCGTCGGTCGCGCCCTGCACCGAGCTCGCACCGAGCGCGTCGGCGAGCTCCCGCGCCGCCGCGCCGCGGGTCATCACGTGCACTCGCACGCCCTGGGCGATCGCGACCTGCGCGGTGAGATGCGCGCTTCCGCCGAACCCGTAGATGCCGAGCACTCCGCCCGCGGGCAACGCCGCACGCAGCAACGCGTGGTACCCGATGATGCCCGCGCACAACAGCGGCGCGACCTGCTCGTCGGTATAGCCCGCCGGTAGGCGCAGCGCGAAATCAGCTGGGACCGTGGCGTATTCGGCGTATCCGCCGTCGGCGTCCCATCCGGTGTAGCACGAATCCGGGCACAGGTTCTCCGCGCCGCGACGGCAGTATCGGCACACCCCGCAGGTGTGGCGCAGCCAGGGGATGCCGACTCGGTCACCGATCGCGAAATCGTCGCGGCCCGCCGGAACCGTGAGCACTTCGGCGACGACTTCGTGCCCGGGGACCACACCGGCGCGATGGACGGCCAGGTCACCTTCGACCACATGCAGATCGGTGCGGCACACGCCGCAGGCCAGCACCCGCACCAGCAGCTCGTCCGGACCCGGTTCGGGGATGGGCTCGTGCGCCATTCCCAGGGGATGACCATCCAGTGCGCCCGGCGTGCTCACCCGCCACGCCCGCATCGAGTTCCGTGCTCCCATGACAGGCTCCGTCCGCTCCTCCCGGTTGTGCCCCGAAACCCTTGGTCCTCTCGGCCTGCGACCTTCGGCCCTAACGACTAGCTCGGTGGGCCTGGTGCCATGGAACGATCGAAGCACACTCGGGCACGGATAGGGCAGCACGTGGGATCTTGCGAACCGACCGCCACGGTGAGATTCGCCGAACGGCGTTCCCGCCCCGCCGGTCGCCACGACATCGGGCAAGGCGCGCGACGGTGAGCGGCTCCCGAACCGACTGCGACGTGGTCGAATTGGCGCGCGAGGAGGCGTTGACACTGCTCGCGCGGGCGCCGTTCGGCCGCGTGGTCTACACCCGCGACGCGTTACCCGCCATCCGCCCGGTCAACCATCTGCTCGACGACGGTCTTCTCATCGTGCGTACCCGGCTCGCCTCGCAATTCTCGGCCACCGTGCGGAGCCGATCCGAGGTCGTGGTGGCCTACGAGGCCGACGACATCGACATCGACCGCCGAACCGGCTGGTCGGTGGTGGTGACCGGGATCGCCCGTCCGGTGACCGATCCCGCCCGCACCGCCCGCTACCAGCGGATCCTGCGGCCGTGGATCGGCGCACCGATGGACGGCGTGATCGAGATCGAGCCCACGCTCGTCTCCGGCATCAGACTCGTCGACAACCGCACCGACAGCGCGACCGCCGACGGGTAGTCGACTCACGAGTCTTCGGCGGGCCGATGCGGTGCACAGCGGGCTCGCAGGGTGGGCAGGCCGGAACCGGCGAGGTCGTCGCAATACGCGTGCCTGCCCGCCATGGCCATGGTCAGCGCGAGAGTCGTTCCCTGGACCAGCGGGCCCGCGCCCACAGCGAAGGCACTGTCGGTCCCTTCGAGGCGAAGACCCTCGATGATGCTGCGACTCGGCACGGCGAAGTCGCGGGCGGCGAAGAAGCGGGCCACTTCGAGGCACGCCTCGATCGAGGGTGTGCGGGGCAGTCCGAGTGGACGCCGGATGTCCTGGGCGTGGACGATCACCTCGCCGAGCCAGGCAGCGGTATGCCCCGAGGGGCCCGTGGTGCTCGTGCGGATCGCGCGGAACCGTTCGAGGGTTTCGGCCGGGTTCGCGCCGCGGTGCTCGGCCAGTCGCCGAGCGTTGTGCCGATCGAAGTCGAAGCGGGCGCCGACAACACTGATCAGCCAGCGGATGCGGCCGATGCTCGCCACCGCGGTGAGGTGGGCGACGACCTCCTCGACCACCCACTCTCCGCACAGCGAGGGCTGGGCCCACTGCTCGTCGTCCAGTGCGGCGAGATCCTCGGCCAAGGCGGCGCGCTCGGCGTGCACCATGGCCCAAAGGTCCTCGCGAGACACAACTTTCGACACCGGTCTTCCCTTCGCGTGCGGCCGGCGGAGCCGGCGAGCTGGTCGATCCGCGTCCCGGTCGGCGCGGGTCGTCGTTCTCGGATGCAGACGATCCGGCTCGGGAGAATTCATCGGTCGACCGTGTGCCATTGAGCCTTTCGACCGGGGTCCATCGGCCCTGGGGTCGGCGGATCGAGCCGATCGATACTGACATCGGGACCGGCGCTTCCGCGACGGCCCGCCCCGATGTGCGGGGCACACGGACCTGACCGAAAGGCAGCAGCGATGACGGGCCAACACCGACACGACCTACTCGACACGGCCTCGGCGGCGGTGGTGGTCGGGACCGACGGCTCGCCCGCGAGTTCGCACGCCGTGGCGTGGGCGGCACAGACCGCGGCCGATCGGGGACGTCGTCTGCTCGTCGTGCACGGCTACGATCTCGCCGCCACCCGCGCGGTGCTCGGCTCCTACGAGGTGCTGGTGCCCTCGGTCGTCGAGCACCTCCGCGAGCACGGGCGTCAGGCTTTGGAGAGCGCGGAGCGGATCGCCCGCGAGGAGCACCCGGATCTCGAGGTCACCACCGAACTGTCCGACCGCAATCCCGCCGAATTGCTCATCGAGTTGTCGTCCACGGCGCATCTGGTCGTATTGGGCGCGACTCCCGGGGTCGGTTCCTTCGCCCATCTGGGCTCGACGCTGCTTGCGGTGGCCAGTCAGGGCTCAGGGCGCATCGTTGTGGCGCGCCACAACGGCGTGAAGCAGCAGGTCCGGCGCGGCGGCCCGGTGGTGGTCGGCGTGGACGGCAGCCCGATCGGCGAACCCGCGATCGAGGCCGCGTTCGACGAGGCGTGCGCGCGCGGCGCCGAACTGGTGGTCGTGCACGCCTGGAGCGATTTGTCGGAAGGACAGTTCGCCGGGACCTGCTACCTGCAGATCCCGATCGCCGAACTCGAAACCGCCGAACACGCGCTGCTGTCGGAACGGCTGGCGGGCTGGCAGGAGAAATACCCCACCGTCGCGGTCACCCGCCGTGTCCATCTGTCCGGGGCCCGCAAACAGCTGATCGAATGGTCCAAGAGCGCGCAGTTGGTCGTCGTCGGCAGCCGCGGACGCGGCGGATTCCGTGGACTGCTGCTCGGCTCGACCAGCAATCACCTCGTCCAGCATGCCCACTGCCCGGTGCTGGTCGCCCACTCGAACTGACACCCTGCTCGGGACGCGTGCCGGTTCTCAGCGCCCGCCCGCGAGATCGAGGAAACTGCCCGTCGTGTAGGAGGCGGCCGCCGACATCAGCCACGCGATCGCCTCCGCGACCTCGTGCGGGTCGCCGCCCCGGCCCATCGGCAGGGTCGGGGCGAGGCGGTCGACACGATCGGGGTCACCGCCGAGTGCGTGGATGTCGGTGCGAATGTAGCCGGGGCGGACCGCGTTGACGCGGATGCCTTCGCCCGCGACCTCGGCCGCCAAACCGCGCGTGAAGGTGTCGATCGCGCCCTTGCTCGCGGCGTAGTCGACGTATTCGCCGGGCGCGCCGAGCCGGGCGGCGACCGACGACACGTTGACGATCGCGCCACCCGCACCGCCGTAGCGGCGCGACATCCGCCGGACCGCCGCCGCCGCGCACAGCATCGGGCCGACGACGTTGACCGCCATCACGCGGTGCAGCCGGTCGGCATCGAGATCCCCCACGCGGCACTGGGTTTCGAGCATCCCCGCATTGTTCACCAAACCCACGAGCGGCTCGTGACCCGTGTCGACGGCGACGAAGAGCGCGTCGATATCGGCCGGGCTGCTCAGATCGGCGCGAGTCGCCCTGGCACGTCCGCCCTCGGCGACGATCGCGCCGACCACGTCGTCGGCGCCTTCGGCATCGGTGCGGTAGGTCAGGTGGATGGCATGACCCTCGCGGGCGAGTCTGCGCGCGGTGGCCGCGCCGATGCCGCGGCTTCCTCCAGTCACGATGATCGTCCCTCGCCCCACGGATACCTCCCAATCGGACTCAACCAGTCACCACCGGCGCCATCGACACTCCCCAGAAATCCGCGTAGCGCCCGCCCAGCCGCAGCAGTTCCTCGTGACTTCCGTCCTCCACGATCCGACCGCCGTCCAGGAAGACGATACGGTCCGCGCGTTGAACGGTCCGCAGGCGATGGGCGACCATCACCACCGTCCGCCCCGCCATCAGCCGCTCGATTCCCTCGTGGACGGCCGCCTCGTTCACCGGGTCCAGCGCGGAGGTGACCTCGTCCAGCAGGACGATGGGCGCGTTCTTCAGCAGGGCGCGGGCGATCGAGACCCGTTGGCGTTCACCGCCGGACAGGAGCGCGCCGCCTTCGCCGACGTTGGTGGCCCAGCCGTCGGGCAGTCGCTCGATGACGTCGTCGAGCCGCGCCGCGGACGCGGCCGCGCGCACCTCGGCGTCGTCGGCGTCGGGACGGGCCAGGCGCACGTTCTCCTCGATCGTGCCGTCGAAGAGGTACACGTCCTGGAAGACGATGGCGATCCGCGCCATCAGGTCCTCGGTGTCGATCGCGCGCACGTCCACCCCGCCGACGCGCACCGCACCGGCGTCCACGTCGTAGAACCGCGCGAGCAATTGCAGCAGCGTGCTCTTGCCCGCGCCCGACGGACCGACGACGGCGAGCCGCTGTCCCTCGGGCAGGGTCAACGACACGTCGTCGAATACGGTGCGGTCGCCGTGCCGGAAGGCGACGGAGTCGAACTCGAGGTCGTGGCGTCGCGGGCGAACGGGTTCGCCGGGTTCCGGCAGCGGCTCGGTGCGCAAGACCGTTTCGAGCCTGGTCAGTTCGGCGCGTGCGCTACGGAGTTGGCCGCCCATGTCGGCCAGCGACAGCAGCGGGTCCGCGCAGCGGGCGGCGAGCACCAGGATGGTCAAAACCTCTGCCGCGCCGATGTTTCCGCCGAGCGTGAGGTAGGCGCCGAGCACCAGCAGCGCGGTGAACATCGCCTGCACCACGAGTGCCATGCCCACGACGCCGGGCAGCGTCGCCAGCGTCTGCCTGCGGGACGCGCGCCCGACTTCCCGCAGCGAGTCGTCGAGCAGCGCGAAGCGTTCGACGGTCCGTCCGCCCGCGCGCAGAACCGGTTGGGCTTGGAGGTATTCGATGACGCGACCAGTCGCCTCTTTGTCGCGTTCGTGCCGCTCGGCATCGGCCGCGGCCGTCGAGCGGCCGGTCCAGACCTGAGTCGCCGCGACGATCGGTACGGCCGCCAACGCGGCCACTCCGAGACGCCAATCGAAGGCGAGCATCACGACGACGATCGTCAGCGGCGTCACCGCGGCGGAGACCAGCGGCGCCAGCAGATGCGCGATGACGCTCATCGCCTGCAGCACACCGCGACTGGCCAGGACCGACACCTCCCCGACGCGGCCCCCCGTGTACCAGCCGATCGGTAGCCGGGCCAGATGATCGCCGAGCCGGTGGTAGACGCCACGCAACAGCGTGGTCCCGCCGCGGAACCCGGACAGATCGCTGGCATAGCGCAGCACCGCGTACACCGCGACCACGCTGCCGAACGCGATCAGCCAGGGCCACGCGTCCGCCGGGGTGTCGCCGAACAGGGCCCGCAGCACCGGGACAAGCAGCGCGTAGGACAGACCCTCGACGATCGCGGTCGTCGTCATCAGGGCAACGGTGCGACGCACCGGCCGGGCGTACTCGGGTCCGAGTACCCGCAACAGCATTCGAATCATCGGGGCCACTCTCCTAGCGGTGTCTCGGCGGCGGAGTTCGCGTGCGCGGCGCTGCGCTGGGATTGCCAGAGCGCGGCGAACTTTCCGTCGCGCGCCAGCAGCTCGGCGGGTTCGCCGCGCTCGACGATCGATCCGTTCTCCAGCACCACGACGGCGTCGGCGTCGGCGACCGTCTCCAGACGATGCGCGATGACCAGGATCGTCCGGTCGCCGCGCCACGTCGAAAGGGCTTGGCGCACGGCTTGTTCGGTGTGCGGGTCGGCGAACGCGGTCGCCTCGTCGAGCACGAGGACCGGCGCGTCGGCGAGCAGCGCCCTGGCGATCGAGAGGCGTTGGGCCTCACCGCCGGACAGTGCGGCGTCTTCGCCGAGCACGGTTTCGTAGCCGCGCGGCAGCTCGAGAATCCGTTCGTGAATGTTCGCCAGCCGAGCGGCGCGCACCACGTCGTCGAGGTCGGCATGCGGCACGGCCAGCGCGATATTGTCCGCGACCGACGCGCGCAGCAGCCGAACGTCTTGGAAGACGAAGGAAACCGTCCGATAGAGCTCCCGGCTGCCGAGGTCGCGGAGATCGACGCCGCCGAGGCGGACCGAACCATGGGTCGGGTCGAAGAACCGCGGCAACAGTTGCACCAGCGTGGATTTCCCGCTTCCCGACGGCCCTACGAGCGCGGTGAGCGTCCCCGGCTCGAGCACCAGGTCGATCCCGCGCAGCACCTCGTGACCGTCTTCGTAGCCGAATCGAACGTCCCGCAGTTCCACCCGGTGCCCCTGCGGCGCGACGGGGTGCGGGGGCTCCGGTAGCGACGGCACAGCGAGGACGTCCCTGATCCGGTCGACCGCGCGCCGGGCGGCCTGTATGTCGTCGAAACCGTGACCGAGGGCGGCCACTGGGGCGGTCAGGCCTAGTCCGAGCAGCAGGAACGGCAGCAGATCGGCCGGGGCCATACCACCGGAGGTGATCAGTGCCGTCCCGCCGATCAGCACGACGAGCAGCACGAATGGCGGCGACAGCGCCACCTGCATCCCGGCGGCGACCCCGGCGAGCCCGCGCACCATTCGCAGGAAGATGTCGGCGAAATCGTCTGCGGCCGTGACGAATTTGCGGTGCGCGCGTCCGGATCCGCCGAACGCCTTGACCACCGCGATCCCCTGCACGAACTCGACGACCGAACTCGCGATCCGTCCCATCGCCGCGTCGAAATCCGCCTGCTCGCGCAGCCGGGTCGGGGTCATCATGAGCGGGACCAGCGCCACCGCGAGCAGCACCGGGACGAGCGTGATGAGCGTGAGCCGCCAGTCGACGGTGAACAAATAGATCAGCGACACCAGCGGCAACACGAAGGCCGAGACGAGTTCACCGGGGGTGTGGGCGATGAACGGGTGCACGGCGCTGACGTCCTCCCCCACCACCTTCGCCAGCTCACCGGTCCGGCGCCGGGCGAACCAGCCGAGCGGTACCCGGCCCAGCCGCTCGGCCAACTGCCTGCGAAATGACAGCTGCACCCGGTCGTCGAGCAGATGTCCGATTCCCGCCGACGCGGCCGTGCACAGCAGCCGAACAAGCAGACCGGCCGCGCCCGCGATCACCACCATCCAGACGTGGTCGTGATCGATCGGGCCGGGCGACAACAGGACTCGGCCCAGTTCCGCGACGGCGAGCAGCGGCGCCAACCCGGCGACGGCGCCGAGGACCTGAAGCACGACGACGGCGGCGAAACCGCCCAGGTACGGGCGTAGCAGCCGGACCATGCTCGGTCCCGCCACGGGTCTTTCCCGCGTCTCGACGACTTCGGTGGTGGTCATCGCTTGCCGGTCTTCCGCGACACGACCGGCCGAGATTCCGCGAGGCGACCGCGGAGGAACTCGAAGATCTCCGCACGCGCCGCCTTGGCCTGCGGCACCACACCCGGCATCGCGAGGAATCCGTGTGGCGCACCGGGATGTTCGACGAGCCGCGCCCGGGTGCCGGACTCGAGCAGCCGTTCGGTGTAGCGGCGGCCGTGGTCGGCCAACGGGTCGAGGGTCGGCACCACGACCAGCGCCGGAGCCAGCCCGCTCAGATCGTCGGCGCGCAACGGTGACACGGCGCGAGCATCCGTCCCCGGTGGCACGGCCAATCGGTGAAGCAGCCGCAGCCGCGCCATTGTCAGCGTCGGGCTGTCCGCGTACCGAGTCATCGACTCGTAGTCGAGCATCGTCTCGGTCATGTCGGTGACGGGATTGACCAACACCTGTGCCTGGAGTTCCAGGCCGGATTCTCTGGCCCGGATCGCGGCCAGCGCGGCGATCAGGCCACCGGTGCTATCACCGACGACCGCGGTCCGCGCGGGATCGACGCCCCACTCCGCGGCGTGCCGCACCACGTGCAGCAGCGCGTCCCAGCCGTCATCGACGGCGTCCGCCAGCGGCGTTCCCGGTGCGAGCAGCCGGTGCTCGACCGAGACGACGACCGCGGGCAATCGCGCCGCGAAATAGTTGTTCGCCCAGTCGCATTGGGCCGCCGTGCCGACGAAACCGCCGCCGTGCACGTGTAGCACGAGCGGCAGTGCGCCGTCCACGGACGACGGTCGGTACTCCCGGACGGGCAGCCTGCGATCGGGCAAGTGCACCTCGCGCCAGCGGATCGTGGCGCCGCGATCCGGAAATCCGGTGATCACCCGCGCGATTCGGGACGCCCGCTTACGGTTCTCCGCCTCGCGGAAGGCGGCCAGTTCCTCGGCCGTCATCGCCGACCAGTCGGGCGCCTTTCCCAGGGCGTGCAGCAGCCGGACACCCAGTGGCGGCCGTTCGGTGCCGGTGACGTCGTTCATGTTTCCTCCAAGTGGGCGGTCGCCTGCCGTGCCGGCGCGCGGCTCGACAGCACCCCGCGCCGGGTACGACTGCCAGCATCGCCGCCGCGCCGCCGCGTGTATTGGAGAAATGTTCCGCTCTGGTCAGCGCTTGGGAGCCGCGCCGCGCGTCCCGATCCGATCGGGGTCGGCCCACGCGACGTCGTCGACCGCGAGCCAGGGCGCGACCGCGACGGCCGTGGGCGTCACGCCGGTGAAGGCCATGACGTCCCGATGAAGGTGGGATTGATCGACGTAGCCGCTTTCCGCCGCCACCAGAGCGGCGCTGTGTCCCGCGGCGAGGCGATGCACCGCGTGGTCGAAACGCACCAGCTGGGCGGCGCGCTTGGGGGTGAGACCGACCTGGGACCGGAACCGCGACCACAACCGCTTACGGCTCCAACCGATCTCGTCCGCCAGCCGCTCGACCCGAACCCGGCCGCGGCTCGACACCATTTGTCGCCAGGCGAATTCGACCTGCGGGTCGACCACTCGGCCGAGCCCGTGTCGCCGTCGAAGGGCGGTCTCCGCGATCGCGAATCGCTCGTCCCACGACTTGGCCGCGTGCAGTTGCTCCAGGATTCGCCCGGCGTCGGGGCCCCACAGCTCTTCGAGACCGACCACCGTCCCGCTCAACTCCGAAGCGGCGCCCAGCACCGCGTGCGCGACCGAAGGCGACAGCCGTATCTGCAGACAGTCGATATCGCGCCCGCCCACTCGAACGCTGCCGGGCGCGAGGCCGGTGACGATACCGCCGCTGAACCGCCTGCCACTGACCTCGTCGATGAGCAAGCCGTCACCGAAGTCGATGGCCACCGTGAGCGACGGGTACGGGACCACCTGCATATCGACGGGGTTTTTGGTGCGGCCGCGGAAACCGGCCATGCTGACTCCCGCCATCCGGCCGCGCGGTGCCGGGATCGCGATGTCCCACAAGGCCGCGGCGTCACGAACGGGATCGACAGGGCGCATGCCGCCATGTTACGAGGGCGGCGGGACGAGACCGAGATAGTGGGCCTTGCGCGCGGCAGCGATAGCGACTCTGCCGGTACTCAACCGCGCAGCGCGGACGCGAAGATGCCGGGCAGGGCGGAGACCCGCGGCTTCTTGGCGAAGTCGGTCAACCGGCGCAGCGTCGTGGCGCCGGTGCGGTTCGTCACGAACCACGGGGGCTTCGGCGACAGCGTGAACTCACCGTGCAGCACCGAGCGCGGCGACGGCCGGAACGGTCCTCGGACCACGGTGCGTTCGGGGTCGGCGATGAGCAACGCGTTGTGCACCACGCCGATTCCGCTCTGCACGTCGTGGATGCTGTGCCCGGGGAAGGCGCCCCAGCTCGCCCGGGCCGTGAGATAGCCGAGGCCGGTCCAGGCGTTGATCGCCACGGTGCCGTAGCGCAGTGTCGCGACGGCGGTGTCGAACTCGGCGCCCAAGGACTTCATCGTCCGAGGATGGGCGATGATGTTGACCCCGAGCGTCCCCTCGAACTCGTCGTTGCACACCCGCACCGCCTCGGCGACCCCAAAGCGGCCGCCGAGCTGTACATCGCCCTCCGCGCGGCCCGCCTCATGAACCCCGACCTCACCGCGACCCCCTAGCGGAAGCCTTCCGCGCGACAGGCCCGCGTGACGGCATCGACCCACACGCCCGGATCGGTCGACCACAGGTTGTGCGCGACGCCCGGCAGTTCCTCGAACTTGCCGCGCGGGACCAAGGCGGCGAGTTGCCGCAGCGGCCACGACGGCCGGATGTCGTGCTGCGCGGCGATGAACGTCATGGCGACATCGGAGTCGGCCAGCCGACGCAGCAGATCGGGTTCGTGGATCCACTCCACGAACGACGCCCCCAGTGCGGCGTGGACGCCTGGTTCCCAGTCGATTTCGATGTCGTCTTCCACGTGTCGCAAGGACTCGTACACCTGGGACCAGGTGCGGTCCTTCTGCAATCCGCGCCCCGCGACGCCGACCACCCCCCGAACTCGCTCCGGATGATCCAGCGCGTAACGCACCGCCAGATCCGAGCCCCAGGAATGGCCGAGCACCACCCAACTTTCGGCACCGGCGGCCCGCCGCACCGCTTCGATATCCGCGACCGCCTGAGCGAGATCGTGCGGTCCGCCCTCGGAACGCCCAACCCCTCTGGGTTCCGGATACCACGCCCGCATCCCGCGCGGCGCCAGCGCGTCGTCCTCCAGGTAGTGGACGCAACCCGGCCCACCGGACAGCACCACGACATCCGGCCCACGCCCCGTGACCCCTACGTGCAGCAAGGCCCCGTCGTCCCCCGGCACCCTCATCGATCGCATTTCGCCCCCCTACAGCTGCATCGGCCTCGCGACCTTATCGCCGTCCGAGCGAGGCCGCCAGCGCGCACTAGCTCACCGAGCTCAGGCGGTGGAGGTTACAGGTCGAGTTCCACGTCGCTGATCGGGTAGGCGACGCAGGAGTGGGTGTAGTCGAACTGTGCGTCGGACAGGCGGAGTTCGGCTTCCTCCGCGGTGTGCACGCGACCTTTCACGACGCGCACCCGGCACAGGCTGCATTCGCCCGAGCGGCAGGCGGCCTCGGGACGGAGGTTGTTGTCCTCCAACGCATCCAGCAGCGGACGATTGCGGGGTGTACGGAAGGACACACTCCCGACGGTCACGGTGACCTCGCCAGTCGGATCCACCTCGGCGGGCCAATGGGGTTGCGCGGTCGGGTCGTTCGGGGCGCCGTTGGCCTCGAAGCGGATGCGCTTGCGCGGCTGACCGAGCGCGGTCAGCTGGGTGAGGGCATACGGGTAGAGGGCTTGCGGGCCACAGACATAGACCATGCGGTTGTCGAGTGGGCCCGCGAGGGCGCGGATGGTGTCCGCGGTGAGAAATCCGGTGGCGCCGGTCCACTCGGCATCCGGCTCGGCGATGACGTGGTCGACGTCGATGCCGGGATGCCCGGCGGCGAGCGCGTCGAGTTCGTCGCGGAAGATCACGTCGGAGGCGTCGCGAGAGCCGTAGATCAGGTGGAAGGTGCGGTCAAGGCCGAGTTCGGAGATCTCGCGGATCATGCTCATGGCGGGCGCGACACCGGAACCGCCCGCGAGGAATACCAGGTCGTCGCCGTGGAAGAGCGGGTTGTGGTGGAAGGTGCCCATCGGCCCTGTGGTGGTGAGAACCCGGCCGACGTCGACGGTGTCGACGAGCAGATTGCTGATGCGGCCGCCGGGGACGCGGCGGACCGTGAGGTCGTAGTGATCCAGCCGGGTCGGGCTGGAGGAGATGGCGAATGGGCGGCTGGTGCCATCGAAGAAGACGTTGACGTACTGACCGGCCAGAAACGGCGGCAGCGCGGCCCGATCGAGACTCGCCAGCCGGAAAGTCTTGGTGGTCGGGGTCTCGTCGATGATCTCGGTGACCGCGAGTCGCAGTCGCTTGGGGTGGTAGGCGTCGACGGTGGCGCGGGTTTCCGCGAGGTGATCGCGGGTGTCGGAGGTGCGGGAGTCGATTTCGGCGAGGATCTCGCTCGCGCCGTCGAATCGTTCTGCCAGAGGGTGTTTCACGAGGGTGCTCCGTTCAGGCGGCTTTGGTGCGCAGCAGGCGACGGGCGACGCGGGCGCCCGCCTCGAGTGTGGGTTGGAAACCGCCGATACCGGCCCAGGAACCGGCCAGATGCAGTCCGGGAACGTAGGTTCGGCGTTCGCTGTCGCGGAACAGCCAGCCTTCGGTGGCGTCCTGGTCGTAGCCGTAGATCGCGCCGCCGGGATGGCCGAGGTAGCGCATCATCGTCAACGGCGTCGCGACGTCGACTTCCTCGATGGCGTCGCGGATGCCGGGGGTGATGGTCTCGCACAGGTCGAGCAAAGTCTCGGCGTAGGCGAACTTGGTGCGCGCGTATTCCGAAGGGGCGACGTTCTTCCAGATGTCCGCGTATTGCAGCGTCATCAGGCTGACGTGGGTGGCGCCGGAGGGCGCGAAGCCGATCGGCGCGACATCGTAAGAGCTGACGCAGATTCCACGCGCGGGCTCGAACGACCGCCAGGCGTCGTAGGTGCGATCGTCGTCGGCGTCCCTGTTGACGAAGGTGGTGCTCGTGGTGAAGCCCAGCTCGGCGGGCGTGGCGTCCAGACCCATGTGCAGCACGAACCCGGAGACGCCGATTCGCCTGGTCGCCAGGTCTTCTCGGACCGCGGCGGGCACGTCGATGCCCTCGAGCATTCCGTACGTGGTGGGCAGCGAGGCATTCGAGACCACGTCGGGCGCGGTCACTTCGGTACCGTCGTCGAGCCGCACACCGAGCACCCGGCCGCCCGCGGTGAGAATCGCCGCCACACCGGTGTTGAACCGCACTTCGCCGCCCGCGGCGAGGAAGGTGTCCAGGATGGCGGTGGACATCGCTTGCGAGCCGCCGCGCACGTGCCACGGCTTGAACTCGAAGTAGGCGAACAGCGTCAGCGCCAGGTCCTGGAAGCGCAGTTTCGACGGCGGCTGGCCGAGGTAGGTCCAGTACATGCCGAGCGCGGCCTTGATGCGGTCGTCGTCGAAATGCTCGTCGAGCACGTCCTTCAGCGGACGCAAGCCGTACTCGAACAGCACCGGATCGATCTGCTCGACCGGCATGCCGCGCATGGCGGCTATCTGCCAGAAGGTCACCTGCTTCAGCAGTTCGAAGAACTTCGCCGTCCGATCGCGGTTGCCGGGGAACTCCGCCTCGATCGCGTCGATCGCGGCATCCCAGTCGGCGGGCAGGGTCAGATCCAGCTGCCCCGGAATCACCGCTCGGTAGAGGTCGTGTTCCTGAACGAACTCCAGCTTGTCGGCGATGCCGAGTTGCTGGAACAACCCCTCGCGCAACGAGATCGGCTGTCCCTCGACGCCGACGCCGGACAGCTGGTGCAGCGCCACCTCGAACTCGAACCGGCCGCGGCGGAACGATGTGCCGCAGCCGCCTGGAATGTTGTGACGTTCCAGCAGCAGGGTGCGCGCGCCCGCGCGTTGCAGTGTTGCCGCAGCGGTCAGACCGGCATTGCCCGCGCCGATGACGATGGCGTCGTAGTCGGTCATGCGCCGGTCGCCTCTCGCTGGATTTGCGCGGCGGCCTCGGACCGGATGCGCTCGAACTGCTCCCCCATCCGCGCGGCCAGGGCCTGCGCGGCGGAGAGCGGGCGCACCATGACCATGAAGTCGTCGATCTTTCCGTCGGCGTCGAAGTGCAGGAAGTCGCAGCCGGTCAGCTGCTTGCCGTCGACCGTGGCCTCGAACACGAAGGCGTGGTCGCGCCCGTCGGCGTCGGCGATCTCGCGGACGTAGCGGAAGTCCTCGAAGACTCGGATCACTGCGCGCAGGATGGCCGCGGTGATCGCCTTGCCCGGATACGGCTTGAACGCCACCGGACTGGTGAACACGACATTGTCGGCCAGCAGCGCCTCGATGGCGGCCTCGTCGCGGGCCTCCACGGCTGCCCGGAAGGGATGCATGTCCCCGCCTTTCATATGCAACTAGTTGAGTAATACGTCCAAGGACGATAGTGCTTCCGTGCGACATAGTCCATAGTTGCTTAGTAAATAAATTGCTTAGTCGCGTCTGCTGGTATCTTAGGCGGATGGCGCTACGACACGCGGTACTCGCGGCCCTGCTGGAAGGCGAGGCCTCCGGCTACGACCTGGCCAAGGGCTTCGATGCCTCGGTGGCCAACTTCTGGATGGCGACGCCGCAGCAGCTGTACAAGGAACTCGAGCGCATGGCGGCCGACGGCCTCATCGAAACCCGGGTCGTGCAGCAGGAACGCCGTCCCAACAAGCGCCTGCACGCCATCACCCCGGCCGGACGAGCGGTCTTGCGCGAATTCATCGCGGCGCCCGCCAAACCCACCGCCATTCGCGACGAGATGATGGTGAAGGTGCAGGGCATGGACGTCGAGGACGCCCCCGCCGTGCGCGCCGCCGTCCTGGACAAGCTGGAGTGGTCGAAAGCCAAGCTGGCCCGGTACGAGCGGCTGCGCACCCGCCTGCTGGACGGCCGCAGCGAGCAGGCGTACCTGGAGGAGGCCGAGCGGGTCGGGCCCTACCTCACGCTGTTGCGCGGAATCTCCTTCGAACAGGAGAACATTCGCTGGGGCGAGTTCGCGCTGTCCGTGATCGACAAGAGGATCGCCGCGCACGCGTAAGCGCGAGCCGGATCAGGAGTGCCAGATCCGTCCGCCGTCCGGCGTTCCACGCCCTCGTCAGCGCAGGTCGTCCCGCTTAAGTTGGGTGCGTGAGTCCAGCACGCAGAGTGGTCGTCGTCGTCCTACCCGAGGTGAATTTGCTAGACCTCGCCGGTCCGGTGCAGGTCTTCGACGCGGCGACGGCACTGGGCGGCGCGTACCGCATCGAGCACGTCGGCGCCGATTCGCGCGTGCGGTCCGCCCAGGGTGTGGTTCTGTCGGACCTGGCGCCGCTACCGAGCACCGCGCCGGGAGATCTGGTTCTGATTCCGGGCCCGCGCCTTCGAAGCGACCGGCTACCGGTTCCGCGCGAGGTCGTCGACTGGTTGCGTGTGCAGGCGGAGGCCGGTGTGCGGTTCGCTTCGGTGTGCAGCGGTGCGGTGGCGCTCGGTGACGCGGGATTGCTGAACGGGCGGCGGTGTACGACCCACTGGGAGCTGCTCGACGCGATGCGTGCGCGTTATCCCGCTGCACGCGTGGCGGATTCGGTGCTCTACGTGCACGACGGGCCGGTGAGCACGAGCGCGGGAATCGCTTCCGGGATCGATCTGGCTTTGTCCCTTGTCGAACGTGACCACGGCGCGGCGCTGGCGGCGGCCGTGGCACGCCAACTGGTTGTCTACCTTCGGCGCGACGGCGGTCACGCCCAGCTCAGCCCGTTTCTGCGGGATCGGGCACACCTGAACGAAGCCGTGCACCGCGTGCAGGATCATCTGGCCCAGAATCTCGACTCCCGCCACACTCTCGCCGAACTCGCTGCCATAGCCCACCTTTCGCCGCGCGGGCTCAGCCGTGCGTTCAAGTCCACCATCGGGATCACGCCGTTGGAATATCGGCAGCGGCTGCGGCTGGAACTGGCCGCGAACCTGCTCGAGCAGACGGATCTGACGGTGCAAGCCGTCGCCGCGCGGTGCGGGTTCGGCGACGCGCGGCACCTGCGCCGGTTGTACGCGGCCCGATTCGGCACTACTCCGGCGGCGCGGCGATGAGGAAGAGGCTGACGACCGTGCTCGGAATCGTGCTCGCCGCAGCGACATTCGCGGGTGTGTGCGCGATCGGCGTCGGTATCTCGATGTCCCGCAACTACACCGTCGCTCCCGGGCAGGTTCCACCGCCGCGCCCGCTCCCCGAGGGCCGGATCAATGTCGCGATCGTGCTGGGACACCGCGGTTCCGTCGCGGCCGACGCGCTGGCGCCGTTCGACGTGTTCGCGCGGTCGACGGGGTTCACCGTGTTCACCGTGGCGGCGCATCGCGCGCCGGTCGCGCTGTCCGGCGGGTTGACGATCGTGGCCGACCGCACGTTCGACGACGCACCGCCCGCCGATGTCGTCGTCGTGCCGGCCGTCGCCGACGACGAGGAATCCGCTGCGCGCCAATATATTTCGACTTCGGCCGGGCGGGGCGCGCTGGTGCTCAGTGTCTGCGCGGGCGCGAAGCTCGCCGCCGCGAGCGGGGTGCTGCGCGATCGCACCGCGACCTCGTTCTGGGACGCGATCGACGGCCTCGCCGACGCGTACCCCGACACTCGGTGGGTGGCGGGGAAACGCTATGTCGAGGACGCGAACATCATCAGCACCGCAGGCGTCACCTCCGGCGTCGTCGGCGCGCTGAAGGTCGTCGAACGTCTCGCGGGCCGCCCGGAGGCAGCTCGGATCGGGGCGGAGGTGGCCTACCCCGGCTGGACGCCGGACGGGACGACCGATATTCCGGCGCACGGCAGACAACCGTCCGACCTGCCCTATGTCCTCAATGCGGCGTTTCCGTACTTCCAACCGCGGATCGGGGTCCGTCTCGGCAACGGCGTCGGCGAACTGGACCTGGCGGCGGCGGTGGAGGTCTACGCGGGCAGCTCCTTCGCCGCGCACCTCGTCCCGGTGGGCGACACACCGCACGTCACCTCGCGACACGGTCTCACCCTCTTCGCGCAGACCGCCGCGCGAGTCGATAGGGAAATCCGCCCCGGAACGGGTCGCCGCCCGGGCGAATTCGCCTTCGACCCACCGCTACGGGACCTCGCGGCGCACACCGACCGCGCCACCGCCAGAGTCGCCGCGAAGTTCATCGAGTACCCCGCCGGTCACCTACGGCTCGACGGTGCCCTATGGCCCTGGCGCCCAACGGTTCTGGCCGCGTTTACGCTGTTGACGTCGATCACCGTCGGCTTCGTGCCCGCGTTGATACGTATCGCGATATGTCCGAAGGGCGACGTTCGCCCGGAAGGACGTTCCCGCGATCACCGACCTCGTGGATCGGCTGGAGATAGATCAGCGCGCCGGACACCTCGGGTGGTTCGCAAATTCCGTTGAATGCGCGTGCGTGGTCGGGTACGAAGGGCGGGTGAGTGCATCAGCTGTTGTCGAGCGAACCGTGGAACTGCGCCGAATTACCGCGGAGACCGTGTACGAAGTGTGCAAACTCAGTGAGACGCTGTCTCCGGAGCAGCGGAAGATGGTGGCCGACAACGGCATATCGATCGCCGAGGCGCACTTCGCGGATGCCGCTTGGTTTCGCGGTATCTACTTTGGCGACGAGCCCGTCGGCTTCCTGATGCTCGACCTCGGTATGGACCCGGACGAACCCGGTGTTTCGTTGTGGCGCTTCATGATCGCGGGGCCGCACCAGGGCAAAGGGTATGGCCGCCGTGCGATCGAGGGTTTGGTGGCGCACTTGAAAGCGCGCGGCACCCACACCCTCTACACCAGCTACGGCCTCGGCCCAGGCAGCCCGGAAGGCTTCTACCGCGCGCTCGGCTTCGAACCCACCGGCGAGTTGGTCGACGACGAAACCGAGGCCGTCCTGCGCTGGTGAGCGCGATTCGGGGAATCGGCACGCCGAGAAATCGGCATTGCGGCATCGCGCGCGATCGAGGAGATGATGTTCAGCGTCGCATTCCTGCAATACGCCGGATCGGGCCCGATGCGGCACGAGGAGAAGCTGCTCGAGGACGGGTTGCGCCGGCGAGGTATTCCGGTCCGGTACTACACCGCCAAACGCATCCATCGCAGGCAATTGCCGTTGGGACCGGAGACGTTCATCGCGGGCGATATGGACGCGATGCACGGCGCCATGCGGCAGTTGCGCATCCCGGTTCCGCAACCCGACGACTATCCGCAGAGCCTGCGGGAGTTCCTCCGGCGCAGGGTCTGGACATCGACGCTGGGCGAGATCGAGCGCGCGGTCGAGAACGGGTCCGCCCCAGCGGTGTTCGTGAAGCCGTCGGAACGGCGAAAGAGCTTCACCGGAGCGGTCTGCTACTCCGAGCGAGACTTCGCCGCGCTGGGAAATGTCAGCCGACGACAGCGGGTGTGGTGTTCCGAGGTGGTCGCCTGGGTCGCGGAATTCCGCGTCTACGTGATCGATCACCGTGTCGTCGGCGTGGACCGATACGACGGCGACGAACCGGCGCCACTGGACATGGACGTGGTCGAGTCCGCGGTCGCGGTATACCACCGTTCCGGGGCGGCGCCGAGCGCGTACGGCAACGACTTCGGCGTGCTGGCGAACGGCGAGACGGCGCTTGTCGAGGCCAACGACGGCTACGCGCTCGGCGCCTACGACATCGACGCGGACCGGTACACCGAGTTGGTGCTACGGCGGTGGAGTGAGTTGGTCGAAGCCGCGAGCGGCTGAATCTTGCGAACCCGGTCGACCAACGAAAGCCGCTGAGCGGGGACGTCACCGGCACCGGCCGCCCACCGCTGACGGGGCCTGCCCTCCGCAGCGACCCGCGGAGGGCGGACTCTCGCCTAGCGACCTATGAAGCGGCCTTCTCGTACGCCGCGACGACCTCCGACGGAACCCGGCCGCGGCTGGGGACCTCGAAACCATTCGCCCTGGCCCACTTCCGGACCACGCCCGCCTCCGGCTTACGGACACCGCTCGGCTCGACGGGCTTGCTGCGGCGACGCCCGACCCGGCCGACTTGCCTGCCGAACGGCGTCCATTCCGCGAACACCTCCCGCAGGCGGGCCGCGTTCTCCTCCGACAGGTCGATCTCGTAACCGACACCGTCCATGCCGAACGACACCGTCTCCACCGCGGGCGAGCGACCGTCGTAATCATCGACAACCGTGACTACCACTTTGCGTGCCACCGAACATCCACTCCCAACTCATTGAACCGACCGACCGTCCCCTGACGAATCGGGAAAGCAACGCAAACCAGACAGGACGTAACCGCCGCTGTTCCGGAACCCCTCATCCAGACGCAGGATGCTACGCGCGTTCTTCCGCTGCGCAGAATCGAGGCCGCACGCAGTGGCTCGGAGCCCGGCGGCACCGCTTCGCCGACGGGAAGGGGTGATAGAGCACGGGCGTGCGCGAGTCGGTGAACCACGTGACGGGAAGCGCGGGTGTAGACGGCTGGGCTCACCGGTCGGCCGCAGTGGGACAGCGGGTTTCGCGGGCGGCCCAGGACGAGCGCTGGGTCGGCCTGGGTGCAGCCGGTCCCAGGAGCGCGAGCGAGCCCGCAGAGCCGGGTCTCGATCGACGGTTCACCCTAGGAGGCGGGCGCGGCGGCCGATCGGCCGGGAAGCCACGCGCATGACCGCACTCCACCGTCTCGCCGGTAAAGGGACAGCCGAAATACCTCGTCTTTCACCGACTTCGACGCGCCGGTGTTCGACTCGCGCCCGCCCACCGTTCACCGCTCCGCGGGCATTCGGTCGACCGATCGATTCACAGGGAGCGCGAGACATTTAACCAGGTATTCAGTAGCATTAAAACGTACGGTGCAGCGGGTTTCCTACACCGCGGCCGCAGCAGGTTTCCTGCACCATACCGGCGCGGGGACGTTGTGAGCATGTTGTCTTTTCGAACGAACGAAGGGGCATAATTATGTTCGAAGCGGCAGCCGAGCGGGCCCGAGTCGAACTTCGGAGCGACCGGGTCCGGCATGAGGATCGGCCTGGTCGACAACACGAATCGCACTCGAATTCAGACAAAACGTACGTAGTTCGACACGCTTGACGAGATCCGCAACGACACGCGCGGGCAGGCGTTTTCGGTCGAAACGGGCGGTCTAGCGGTGGCATCGTCGTACCGTCGTCAAAAGTTGTTGGAGAAAGGGTCGGGGGACAGGGGGTCGAAATAACTTTGTAAGGCGCCGACGCCTGAAGCCGTATCCCGTCGAGGAGCGGCTGCGGATCCGTGCTGCCATTCGCACTGTAGGTGAAGTTCATATCGAAGCGCATCTGCACGTTCGGAAATACCGGTCACGAGCGGGAATTTGTTGTGCCTGTTCTCGTGTCCGGAATTCGAGGAGGGGTTAGACGATGAGTTCGAATTCAGCCACGCCCGCAGACCGAGATCCGGATCTGATTGCGCTTACAAGGGCGCAGTACGGAATGTGGCTCGCTAACAACCTGCCGGGCGGCCCGAACGTCAATATCGCGCACTACGTCGAGATCGAGGGACCGATAGACTACCCCACGTTCACCGAGGCGGTAAACGTCGCAGGCCACGAGACCGAGTCGCTCGTGGCCCGTGTTGTCGAATCAGGCGGTCATCCCTATCAATTCGTCGATCGCAGCATCGTTTACGACGATCCGATACTCGACCTCAGCGCCGAAGACGACCCCTATGCGGCGGCGATGGAATGGATGCGGCGGGACTACAACACCAAGGTCACCGATCTGGCCAGGGACCGGCTCGCCGTGACACGCCTGATCCAGCTGGGCGAGGACCGGTATCTGTGGTACGCGCGCGCCCACCACCTGGTGATCGATGGTTACGGCGCGTTCAACCTTTTGAACCGGGTGGCCGAGCACTACAACGCGATGCTCGAGGGTAGGCCGCCTGCCCGGCTGGTGGCGGCCCGGCTGGCCGACATCATCGCGATGGAGCAGGAGTACCGCGCCGGCACCCGATTCGACAAGGACAAGGCGTACTGGCTCGACAAGGTCGCCGATCTGCCGCCGGCCACGAGCTTGTCCGGTCGCACCGCCAAATGGAGCGAGGACGACCGTTTTGCCGGCCGGCGACTGCCGTCACAGCTGACCGCCGGGCTCGACCGTTTCGCCGAGGATCTGGATGCCTCGCCCGCACAGGTGCTCGGAGCCGCCTTCGCCGCCTTCCTGGCCCGCATGACCGACACCGACGACGTCGTCCTGTCACTGCCGGTGACCGGACGGGTGACCATGCGCCTGCGCAACGCCGCCGCGATGTTGGCGAACATGGTGCCGATCCGATTCACCGTGGACGCGACGACCACCGTGGAAGGGTTGATTCGCGCGTCGGTGTCCGAGTTCGTCCTGGCGATGCGTCATCAGCTCTACCGCTTCGAGGATCTTCGCCGCGATTCCGACGCGTTGGACTCGGCCGCGACCTCGTTCGGCCCGATCGTCAACATCCTGTTCTTCGATTCCGAGATCCGCCTCGGTTCGGCGGTGGGCCGCTACCGCGCCCTGACCTCCGGTGCACTGGACGATCTACAGCTGAACCTCTACCGCTCCGGAGCCGATGGGCCCCTGCTCATCGAATTGCACGGCAACGCCAACCTGTACAGCCAGGACGAACTCGACCTGCACACCAGCCGATTCGTCGACTTCCTCGCGCACATGATCGCCGCGCCCGTCGACACCCCCGTGGTCGACATCGCCCTCGCCGATTCCGCGGAGCGCCAACGCATCCTCGGTGACCTCGCGGGCCGCGACGGCGTGGCGACCAGCGCGACGCTCGTCGACATGCTGACCCGGCAGGCCGCGGCTACCCCGTCCTCGGTCGCCGTCACGGCGGGCACGACCGCCCTCACCTACCGCGAGCTGGACGAGCGTTCGAACCGGCTCGCCCGCACGCTGATCGCCCGCGGCGCCGGGCCCGAATCGCTGGTGGCGATCGCGATGCCGCGCGATGCCGACCTGATCGTCGTGGCGTTGGCCGTGTTGAAGTCGGGCGCCGGATATCTGCCGCTGGATCTCGCGCACCCGGTCGATCGACTCGACTACGTGCTCAGCGACGCCGATCCGGTCGCGGTCGTGACAAAGCGGAGTCTGCGCGAGCGGGTGCCTGGAGATCCGGGCCGAGTGGTGCTGTTCGACGACGACCGGGAAGTCGAGAACGCGGATCCGATCACCGACGCCGATCGCATCCGCCCGCTGCGTCCGGACAACATCGCCTACGTCATCTACACCTCCGGGTCGACGGGGCGGCCGAAAGGTGTGCCGATCACCCATCGCGCGGTGGCCACCTACTTGACCAACGCGTGTGCCGATATCGGAATCCGCCGCGACGATGTCTGGACGCTGTTCCATTCATTCGCCTTCGACTATTCGGTGTGGGAGATCTTCGGCGCTCTGACAACCGGCGGTCGCGTTGTCGTGGTGGACAGCCCGACCACGCGTTCGCCGGACGACGTGGTGCGGCTGATAGCCCGCGAACGGGTGAGCGTCTTCAGTCAAACCCCCTCGGCCTTCGATCAATTCGTCACCGCCCGGGCGCGCTACGCGGATGCGGGCGAGCCCGACGGTGCGCTCGGGCTGCGGCTGGTCGTGCTCTCCGGCGAAGCGCTCGATCCGGCCGGCTTGGCCACCTGGTACGGGCGGAATCCGAATCTGCCCGTGCTGGCCAACAGCTACGGCATCACCGAAACCACCGTCTTCGTCACCTATCTGGAGCTGACACCGGATGTCGCCGTGCCTGGCGCGCCGAGCACGATCGGACAGCCGCTGCCGGGGTTGCGCGTCTACATTCTCGACGAGCACCTGCGCCCGGTGCCACTCGGCGCCTGGGGACAGATCTATGTCGCGGGCGGTCAACTCGCCCGCGGCTATCACGACCGCCCCGGATTGACCGCGGGACGCTTCGTCGCCGATCCGTTCGGCCGCCCGGGCGAGCGGCTGTATCGCAGCGGCGACATCGCTCGCCGAAACGCGAAGGGCGAGTTGGAATATCGCGGCCGTGCCGACCAGCAGGTGCAGCTGCGCGGATTCCGGATCGAGCTGGACGAGATCCGCGGTGCGCTGCTGAGCCACAGTGCGGTCGCGGCGGCGGTGGTCATCGTGCACCTGCCGGGGACGGAAGCGGCTCGGCTGGTCGCCTATGTCGTGCCCGCCGACGAAGCGGTCGTCGAACCCGAGGCGTTGCGCGCGCACGTCGGGTCGTTGCTGCCGGAGTACATGGTCCCCGCACACATCGTGGTCTTGCCGGCGTTGCCATTGACCGTCAACGGCAAAGTGGACTATCGGGCGCTGCCCGAGCCGGTCATCGATTCGGTCGCGGCGTACGTCGCGCCGAGCACCGTCGTGGAGAAGACCATCACCGAGGTCTTCGGCGAAGTTCTCGGTATCACGCGGATCGGTGTGCTGGACGACTTCTTCGAACTGGGCGGAAATTCGCTCACCGCGACCAGCGCCACGGTGCGGATCGCCGAACTGACCCGCTGCGAGCTGTCGGTGCGCGACCTGTTCGGCAATCCCACCGCCGCCCGACTCGCCGCCCATATCGACGGCGGGCAGCACTACAGCCGCCCCGCCCTGCGGGCACAGCCACGCGTCGAGCCGATCCCGCTGGCGCCTGCCCAGAATCGAATCTGGCTGATCAATCAGGTGGATCCGACCTCGGCGGCCTACAATATTCCGCTGGTGTTGCGGCTGACCGGACAGCTCGACGCCACGGCGCTACGTTCGGCACTGACCGACCTGCTGCGACGACACGAATCCCTGCGCACCGTGTACCCGGCAGTGAATGGTCAAGGGACGCAGGTGATTCTGCCCGCCGAGCAGGTCGCCGCCGACCTCGATCCGACCCCGCGAGTCATCGAGCCGGACGAGCTGGAGCACCGAATCCGGGAGTTGGCCGCGATCGGCACCGACGTGCGCCGACGTCCGCCGATCCGGATCGCGCTGTTCGCATCCACCGACCATCGACGACACACCTTGGTCGTCGTCCTGCATCACATCTGCTGCGACGGCTCGTCGCTGCCACCGCTGGCAGCAGATTTCGCGGCCGCCTACCGAGCGCGGTCGCAGGGATACGCACCGGACTGGGAACCGCTGAGTGTGCAATACGCCGACTACAGCATCTGGCACCGCGACGTGCTCGGCGATGAAAACGATCCGGACTCGCTCGCGGCACGCCAACTTCGCTATTGGACCACACAATTGGCGGGAATGGCGGGACCGCTCGAACTGCCAGCCGACCGTCGGCGCCCGGCTCGCCGATCCATGCTCGCCGATGTCGTCGACACCGTGATCCCGGCCGAGACACGCGTCGGGATCGAGCAGTTGGCGCGCGCGGCGAACGCCACCAGATTCATGGTCGTCCACGCCGCGGTCGCGGCGGTGCTCGCCCGGCTGTCGGGCTCGGCGGACATCACTGTCGGGACGCCGGTCGCGGGCCGGGGTGAGCGCGCGCTGGAACCGCTGATCGGCATGTTCGTCAATACTGTCCCGCTGCGCACCCGGATCCGCGGCAACGAATCGTTCGCCAGGTTTCTGACCCGGGTCAAAGACATCGATCTCGCCGGCTTCGCCCACAGCGACCTGCCCTACGAGCGTGTCGCGGAGGTGGTCGACGCGATGCCGTCGGCGGCGCGCGACCCGCTGTGCTCGGTGTACCTGGCCTTCGACAACATGGACCACCCGCGTCTGGAGCTGCCCGAGCTCACCGTGGAGATCCTGGAACCGGGACCGCAACCGGCGAAGGTCGATCTCATCGTCACCGTCGCCGAGAACTCGAGCGCCGCAGGTGATCTCGGCCTGCGGATCAACTTCGCCACGGACCTGTTCGATCGGACGACCATAGAGGATTTCGCCGGGCGACTGAATCGGTTCCTCGCGTCGGTCGTGTCGAATCCGGAGGAGTGCGTCGGTGTGGTCGACGTGCTGTCGGCGCGTGAGCGAGCCGCGCTGGTGCCCGCGTCGGGCGGCGCTGCCGAGCAGCCGCGGGTGCTTGCGGAGTTACTGACGGTCGAGAATCCGGACGCCGTGGCGATCGTGGCCGCGGAACGCACCATGACGTATGGGGAATTGGGTGTCCGGTCGAATCGGATCGCTCGGTTGTTGATCGAGTGGGAGATCGGTCCGGAAGACCAGGTCGCGTTGGTACTGGGGCGGTCGGCGGACCTCGTGGTCGGGATCTGGGCGACGGTGAAGGCCGGTGCGGCATTCGTGCCAGTGGATCCGCGCAATCCCGCCGAGCGTGTCGCGCTCATGGTCGCGAAGGCGCGGGTGGTGCTCGCGACGCAAGCCACCCGGGATCTGTTGCCTCCCACGGTACCCCGGTTGCTGCTGGACGATCCGGACAGCGAGATCCGCATCGCCTCGCGATCTTCCGACGCCGTGACCGATGCCGATCGAATCCGGCCCTGCCGGGTCTCGAACTCGGCGTACGTGGTGTACACGTCGGGGTCGACCGGTGAGCCGAAGGGCGTCGCCGTGACGCACGCCGGCTTGGCGAATTTCGCTGCCGAACAACGACAACGCTATCGGATCGACAGTTCCGCACGGGTGTTGCAGGTGGCGGCTCCTGGCTTCGACGCGCTGGTCCTGGAGCTGCTGATGGCCCATCCGAACGGCGCCGCGCTCGTGGTGTCGCCGCCGGATGTCTTCGCCGGAGACCGGTTGGCGGAATGGATTCATACGCAGCGGGTTTCGCATGCTTTCATCACACCCAGCGTGCTCGCGACCATGTCTCCCGACGGTACGGACTCCTTGCGGGATCTGGTGGCCGGTGGCGAGGCGGTGTCAGCGGAGGTGGCGGCGGCGTGGAGCCCCGGCCGTCGGTTGTTCAATGGTTACGGGCCCACCGAGACCACGATCATGGTCGCGATCAGCGACCCGCTGCGCGCCGATGCCCGCGTCACGATCGGTGGCCCGATTCGCGGCGTCGCGGCCCTGGTATTGGACGAGAATCTGCAGCCTGCGCCGGTCGGGGTGACGGGACAGCTGTACATCTGCGGCATTCACCTCGCTCGCGGCTACCTCGATCGGCCAGCGGAGACCGCTTCGGCGTTCGTGGCCGATCCGTTCGGCAAGCCCGGTTCCCGCATGTACCGTACCGGTGACCTCGCCCGCTGGACGCCCGAGCACACGCTGGAATACCTCGGGCGCACCGACTTCCAGGTGAAGATCCGCGGCCAGCGCATCGAACTCGGCGAGATCGAAGCCGTTCTCGCCGGGCATCCGACCGTGGCGACAGCGGTGGCGGTAAGCGTGGCGACGGAGAGCGGGCCGAAACTCGCTGCCTACGTCACGCCGGCAGCCGATGCCGTCGACGCCGCGCAGTTGCGGGCCCACACCGCACAACACCTGCCGTCGCATATGGTTCCGGACGCGCTGACAATCCTCGACGCGCTGCCACTGACGTCGGTGGGCAAGGCCGACCGCGCGGCGTTGCCCGCGCCGATATTCACCACCGAGACCGAATTCGTCGCGCCTCGAGACGCGGCCGAGCAGATCGTCGCCGATGTGTGCGCCGCCGTGCTCGGCCTCGATCGCGTCGGCGTGCTCGACAACTTCTTCGACCTCGGCGGCAACTCGCTGTCGGCGACGCGGCTGGCGGCGCGGTTGAGCGCCGTGTTCGGCGTCGACGTTCCGCTGCACACCGTCTTCGACGCGTCGACCCTCGCGGAATTCGCGCAGACTCTGCAAGCCATCGATGCACCCGGGCGAGAAGCGCTGGTCGCGCGGGAGCGACCGACGCGGATTCCGCTCTCCCCCGCCCAGGCTCGGATGTGGTTCCTCAATCAGTTCGACACGAGCTCGGCGCTGTACAACATCGCGCTGGTCGTGGACATGTCGGGACCACTCGACGTGCGCGCCCTGCGCGCGGCGGTCGCCGATGTGCTCGACCGCCACGAAGCGCTGCGCACTATCTATCCGGACAGTGACGAGGGACCGCACCAGCTGATCGTGCCGGTTCGGGCCGAGATGTCCGTGCTCGAGCCGATCGAGGTGGCGGCCGACGACGTCGAGGCGCACATCGCCGCGGCCGCCGAGGCCGGCTTCGACGTCACCCGCGAGGTGCCGTTCCGAATCACGTTGCTGCGCACGACCTGCGAGCAGCACACGCTGGTCCTGATCGTCCATCACATCAGCTTCGACGGATCATCGCTCGCACCGCTGGCCGCGGACCTGGTGACCGCCTACAACGCCCGCCTGCGGCAGCGGCCGCCGCAGTGGCCACCGTTACCCGTGCAGTACGCCGATTACGCGCTGTGGCACCGCGAATGGCTCGGCACCGAAGACGAGCCGAACTCCCCCGCCGCCACCCAGATCGAATATTGGCGCACGACACTGGCCGATCTGCCCGAAGTGCTCGACCTGCCCACCGACCGCCCGCGCCCGGCTCGGCAATCGTTCCGCGGCGCGACGGTGTCGGCGACGCTGCCCGCCGACCTCGGTCGCGACATAGTCGCGCTGGCCCGTAGCCACGACGTGACCGTCTTCATGGTGCTGCACGCCGCGTATGCCGCCCTGCTGTCCCGGCTGTGCGGAACCGGCGACATCGCGGTCGGCACGCCGATAGCCGGTCGGACCGAGCCGGGACTCGAGCGCCTGATCGGCATGTTCGTCAACACCCTTGTGCTACGCACCCACATCGAGCCCGGCGCGTCCTTCCTCCAGGTCCTGGAGCAGGTGCGGGCGAGGGATCTGGCAGCCTTCGACCACGCCGACATTCCGTTCGAGCGGATCGTCGAGGTGCTGAATCCGCCTCGCACCACGGCGCACGCGCCGTTGACACAGGTCGGATTCTCGTTCCACAACATCGAGATTCCCACCGTGGAATTCGAGGGCATGACGGTGTCGGCGCGGGCCGCCGATCCGAGCGTGGCCAAATACGATCTGCATCTCAACCTCGTCGACATGGCGGCGCACGCCGGTGAGCCGGGCGAGATGGCCGTCGAATTCGGTTACGCGACGGATCTTTTCGACGAGGCGACGATCACCGCCATGTTCGAACGATTCGTGCTGCTGCTGCGGGCGATGGTCGCCGATCCCGGCAGGCCGATCGGCGACGTCGAGCTGCTGACCGCCCAGGAAGCGTATGAGCTCGTCGGGCGAGAGACCGGGCGCAGGACCCCACTGCCGTCGACGACAGTCGCGGAGCTGTTCGCCGAACAAGCCGCCGCGACTCCGGACAGCACCGCCGTGCTCGACGCCGAAAGCGGCGCGCGGCTCAGCTATCGTGAGTTCGCGGGGCGGGTGAACGCGCTGGCTCGCGCGTTGGTCGCACGCGGTATCGGCCCGGAAACCATTGTGGCCGTGGCAATGCGGCGCTCGGTCGATCTGCTGATCACGCTGTATGCCATCCACGCGGCAGGCGCGGCGTACCTGCCCCTCGACCAGGACCATCCGCGCGATCGCGTGCGCGCCGTGCTGACCGCGGCGCGGCCGAGGGCGGTGGTCACCCGTCCCGGCGACGACGCGAATCTGCCCGATCACGTTCCGGTATGGACGCTCGCGGATCTCGATGCCGCACACGAGGATCCGTCGCCGTTGACCGACGCCGACCGGCTCGGGCCGCTGCGACCAGAGAATCTGGCCTATGTCATCTACACCTCCGGTTCGACCGGCGTACCGAAGGGGGTGGCGATAGCGCATGTCGCGGTGGTCAATCAGCTGCGCTGGCTGCGTGAGCACTACCACCTCGGCGACGACGTCATGCTGTTGCGCACTCCCGTCACCTTCGATCTGTCGGTGTGGGAGTTGTTCAGCCCCTTGGTATCCGGCGCGACGTTGGTTGTCGCGGGACCCGACGGCAGCGGTGATCCACACGCGGTGGCCCGGCTGATCGCCGAACATCACGTGACGACAGCCGATTTCGTGCCGTCGCTGCTCTCGGTGTTCCGGGAGACGGCCGACGGCCGCGACTTCTCGGATCTGCGGCGAGTGCTGTGCATCGGCGAAGCGCTGCCCGCCGAAACCGTCAGGCGATTGCGAGAGGTCAGCAACGCGGGCATCGAGAATCTGTACGGGCCCACCGAAGCCGCGGTCAGCGTCACCGCGTACCACGTCGACGGGATCGACGGGGTGGACGGCGCCGCCGTTCCGATCGGTACTCCCGAGCCGAATGTGACCGTTCACGTGCTGGATTCGCGACTGCATCCGGTGCCGCCGGGCGTGACCGGCGAGCTGTATCTCGGCGGCGTCCAGCTGGCCCGCGGATACCACCGGCGCCCAGGGCTGACGGCGGCGACGTTCATCGCCGACCCGTTCGACGGCGCCGACGGAACCCGCCTGTACCGCACCGGCGACCTGGTTCACTGGGGCAAGGACGGCACACTGCGCTACGTCGGCCGCGCCGACGACCAAGTCAAGATTCGCGGACTGCGCATCGAACTGGGCGATATCGAGGCCGCCCTGCTCGCGCACGAACAGGTCGGCGCGGCCGTCGCCCGGGTCCATCCCGGCCGCGACGAGCAACGCCTGGTCGCCTATGTGGTCACCCAGGAAGCCCTGGACGCCAAACAAATTCGACGCTTCCTGCTGGAGCGACTGCCTGCTTACATGGTGCCTTCGGCGATCGTCCGGATCGACGCCGTGCCACTGACGGCCAACGGCAAGGTCGACTATCGGGCCTTGCCCGAACCGGAGCCGAGCGACCGCGAGGCCGGCTACCGGGCGCCGCGTTCGCTGGTGGAACAGGCCGTGGCCGAGGTCTTCGCCGAACTGCTCGGCCTGCCCACGGTCGGCGCGGACGACGACTTCTTCGACCTCGGCGGGAATTCGCTGGTGGCCACGCGCGCGCTGAGCAGGCTCGGGGCCGTCGTGGATGCGACCGTGCCGGTCCGGACGATCTTCGAGGCACCCACCGTCGCCGAGTTGGCCGAACGGATCGCACAGCTGCGTGGTGTGCCCGCGCTGCCCGCCCCGACGCCGAAGCCGAGACCAGCGCGCGTGCCGTTGTCGACGGCGCAGGCCCGAATGTGGTTCCTCAATCAGTTCGATCCGGCTATGCCCGGTTACATTGTGCCGCTGGCTATTCGGCTCGAGGGCACGCTCGATGTCGATGCGCTCGCCGCCGCCGTCGGGGATGTGGTCGCCCGTCACGAGAGCTTGCGGACCATGTATCCGCCCGTCGACGGCACGCCAACGCAGGTGGTGCTCGACGCGGCCGACGTCGTGGCGAGCTGGGATCTGACCCCGCGGCGGATCGCGGAGAGCGAGCTGGAAAACCGGCTGGCGGCGTTCTCTAGCCCCGGGTTCGATGTTTCGAAGGGCGTGCCGGTTCGGGTCACGCTGTATCAGCTGTCGGATACGGCCTGGGTGGTCGCGGTGGCCGTGCACCACATCAGTTGTGACGGCTATTCGGTGGCGCCGCTGGCGACCGACATCGTGACCGCGTATCGGGCACGAACCAGTGGAAACCTCCCGGATTGGGCGCCACTCACCGTCCAATTCGCCGATTACGCCCTGTGGCAGCGCGAGGTGCTCGGTGCGCCCGACACCACGGACTCGCCCGTGTTCCGCGATATCGCCTACTGGCGAACCCGATTGGCGGGTATCCCGGAACTGCTCGAGCTGCCGACCGATCGGCCGCGCCCGGTCGAGCAGACCCACCGCGGCGCGGTGCTGCGGGTCGAGATCTCGGCCGAGTTGCACGGCCGGGTGGAGGCATTGGCCCAGCGGGCCAAAGCCACGATGTTCATGGTGGTGCACACCGCACTCGCGGTGCTGCTGTCGCGGCTGTCCGGCAGCGACGACATCACGATCGGCGTGCCGCACGCTGGTCGCGGCCACCGCGCGCTCGACCATCTCGTCGGGATGTTGGTCAACACCTTGGTGCTGCGCACCCGTGTCGGGCTAGAGCGGACCTGCGTCGAACTGCTGGATACGGTGCGGCACAACGACATCGAGGATTTCGATCACGCCACCGCGCCGTTCGAGCAACTGGTCGAGGCGCTGAATCCGGCACGGTCGACGGCACACGCGCCGTTGTTCCAGGTGATGCTCGCCTACCAGAACATGGCGCGGGCGCACGTGGAACTTCCCGGTCTCACCATCGAGACCATCGACCCGGGTGACAGCGCCGCGATATACGACCTGCTGCTGATGATGACGGAAGAGCACGGGCCCGACAACGAGCCGATCGGCATGACGCTGCGCCTGACCTACGCCACCGACCTGTTCGATGCCGACTCCGCGCAGCGTTTCGCCGATCGGTTCGTGCGCTTGCTCGATGGTCTCGCGACCGACCCCGATTCGCCGGTCGGCGATATCGATCTGCTCGATGCCGGCGAGCGGCAGCTGGTGCTCGACCACTGGAACGACACCGGCGACCCCGCCTCGACGGGCCGGACCCTGGTCGACGCCTTCACCGACCAGGTCGAACGCACCCCCGATGCCCCGGCGATTCGGCTTCCGGACGGCGAGGCGCTGTCCTACCGGGAGTTCGTCGACCGCGTCAACCGGTTGGCGAGGTGGCTCATCTCCCGCGGCGCAGGACCGGAAACCATTGTGGCGGTCTGTGTTCGGCGTTCGGTCGAGCTGGTCACCGCGCTGTACGCCGTGGTCGAAGCGGGCGCTGCCTTCCTGCCGATAGACCCGGACCAACCGACTAGCCGCATCGCCGGTGTGCTGGGCACGGCACGCCCGCTGCTGGTGCTCACCACCTCGGCGGACGACCACGGCCTGCCCGCCGGATTCGACTCCGTTCGCCTCGATCGACTCGAGATGCCCGACGTGTCCGGCGCCCCGATCACGGACGCGGAACGGCTCGCGCCGCTGCGGCCGGACAACGTGGCGTACGTACTGTTCACCTCCGGCTCCACCGGCGTACCCAAAGGTGTGTCCCTGACACACGCCGCGACCATGAGCCAATTGGCCTGGGCGCAGCAGCAGTGGCCGCACACGGCCTCCGATACGGTGCTGCACAAGACGCCGATCACCTTCGACATCGCCGTGTGGGAGTTGTTCTGGCCGTTGCAGGTCGGTGCGCGGATCGAGATGGCCGAACCCGGCGGGCACCGGGACCCGGCCTACCTCGCAGGCCTGATCGCGAGCCGCGACGTCAGCACGGTGCACTTCGTGCCGTCGATGCTCGAGGTCCTGCTCGAATCCCATGGCGATGCCGAATTCCCCTCCATCCGACGAATTTTCGTCGCCGGTGAGGCGCTGGCACAGCACACGGTCGACGCCGCGCTGCGCGTATTCCCCGAGGCCGAGGTGGTGAACTGGTACGGCCCTGCCGAGGCTGAGGTGGTCACGGCCGCGCGCTGTCTGCCGGGTGCGCGGACGGCGACGGTCCCGATCGGCGCGCCCGTGGCGGGCATGCGGGTCTACGTGCTCGACAAGCGGCTGCGACCGGTACCCGTCGGTGTCGTCGGCGATCTGTATGTCTCGGGTGTGCAGGTGGCGCGCGGATATCACGCGCGCGCCGACCTCACCTGCGCGGCCTTCGTCGCGCACCCGCTCGGGGCGCCCGGGGAGCGGATGTACCGCACGGGTGACCTGGTGCGGTGGACGCGCGGCGGCGAGCTGGAATTCCTGGGCCGCAGCGATTTTCAGGTGAAGGTGCGCGGTCAGCGAGTGGAACCGGGCGATATCGAAGCCGCGGCGTGCGCGCTGCCGGAGGTGGCCCGTGCCGTGGCCGTGGCGACCTCCGAACGCATCGTCGCCTACGTGACGCTGGCGCCCGCGGCGGTGACCGATGGGCGCACGCTCCGCGAGCAGCTCGCACATCTGCTGCCGTCGTATCTGGTGCCTGCCCACGTCGAGGTGCTCGACGCCATGCCGCTCAGCGCGAACGGCAAACTCGACCGCGCCGCCTTGCCCGCACCCACCTTCGACGACGGCGCGGAATTCGTCCCCGCACGCACCGAAAGCGAAGCGGCACTTGCCGATATCGTCGCCACGGTCACTGGTAGCGAGCAGGTGAGCGTGCTGGCGAACCTTTTCGACATCGGTGTGGACTCCCTGTCGGCCGTTCGGATCGCCACGCGGGCCGAGACGGCGCTCGGTGTCGAAGTCGGCATCCGCGACATCTTCGCGGAACCGACGATCGCCGGCTTGGCGGCACGGCTGGCGCAGCGGCCGCGGACGGCGCTGATTCCGCTCGAACCCAAGCCGCGCCCGGCGACTGTCCCGCTGGCCATGGCGCAACGCAGGCTGTGGTTCGTCAACCAGTTCGACACCGCCTCGGCGGCCTACAACATCAGCTTCACGGCCCGGTTGACCGGCGCGCTCGACACCGAGGCGCTGCGCGCGGCATTCGGCGACGTGGTGGCTCGGCACGAACCGTTGCGGACGGTGTATCCGGCCGTCGGCGGCGAGCCGTGTCAGGTCGTGCGGGATGTGGTGGACGTGGTCGACGGCGCGGCCCTGGATCCGGAGCCGGTCGCCGACGAGACCATGCTGGCCGAGCGGATACGGCAGACCGTCGAGATGGGCTTCGACGTCGCGCACACCGTGCCCCTGCGAGCACGGCTGTATCGAACAGGCCCCGACACGCATGTCCTCGTGCTCGTCGTCCATCACATCGCTGCCGACGGCGCGTCGATGGCACCGTTGGCGCGCGATATCTTCGCCGCCTACCGTGCGCGGGTGAAAGGCGCGGCGCCGCAATGGAAACCCCTGCCGGTTCAGTACGCCGACTACGCGCTGTGGCAGCGGGAGGTCCTCGGCGCCGAGGACGATCCGTCATCGATGATCGCCCGGCAGATCCCCTATTGGATCGACACTCTCGCCGACGCCCCCGAGGTGCTCGACCTGCCGACCGACCACCCTCGGCCCGCGACCATGTCGATGGTCGGCGGCAGTGTCCGCTTCGACATCCCGCAGCGGCTGCACGAGGAGGTCGTTGGGCTGGCCCGTCGCGAGGGCGTCACCGTCTTCATGGTGCTGCACGCCGCCCTCGCGATCGTGCTGGCGCGCACCGCGCACACCGACGACGTGTCGATCGGTACACCGGTCGCGGGCCGGGGCATCCCGGCGCTGGAGGACCTCGTCGGCATGTTCGTCAACACGGTGGTGCTGCGCACGCCCGTCCGCGACGACCGGTCGTTCCGGCAGCTGGTGGCCGAGCTGCGCGGCATCGACCTCGAGGCGCTCGCGCACGCGGATCTACCCTACGAGCGATTGGTCGATGTGCTCGACCGGCCACGGTCGACGGCGTACACGCCGCTGTATCAGGTGCTGTTCGGGTTGCAGAACACCGCCGCTGCCCGGTTCCAGCTGTCCGACGTCGATGTCGAACTGCTCGATCCCCATGTCGCCCAAGCCAAGACCGACCTCACGGTGTTGCTGACCGAGCGCCTCGACGGTACTCGACCGGCCGGGCTCGATGGTGAAATCGTCTATGCGACAGATCTTTTCGTGGAGTCTTCGGCGGCGGCGCTGGCCGAGCGGTTCGTGCGTGTACTGGACGCGGTCGTCGCCGATCCGACCCGGCCGATAGGCGGTATGTCGCTGATCGGCGCCGTGGAGGCCGAACGGCTGCTCCCCGCGCGCGGCGGTGCGGCCCCAGCGCCGCGTCTGCTGCCCGATCTGCTTGCCTCGGCCGTGGCGACGTCTCCCGAGGCGATCGCACTGATAGACGGCACCCGCACGCTCAGCTACGGCGAGCTCGACCACCGCGCCAATCAGCTTGCGGCGCAGCTGCTTTCCCAGGGCGTTGGGCCAGGCATGTGTGCCGCACTTGTCGTGCCGCGGTCGGCCGACTACCACGTCGCGATGTGGGCGATCACGAAGACCGGGGCCACGTTCGTGCCGGTGGACCTGCGTTATCCGCCGGAGCGGATCGCCTATCTGCTGGACGATTCCGGTGCCGAGGTCGGCGTCACCGTCGCGGCGGCGCGGCCGTCGCTGCCGGATGGCGTCCGCTGGTTGGTGCTCGACGACCCGGGCACCGCCGCCGAGATCGCCGCGCGCCCCAGCCACGCCGTGTCGGACGCGAATCGCCCTCGCCCGCTTCGGATCAGGGATACGGCATACGTGATCTACACGTCGGGGTCGACCGGCACACCGAAGGGTGTGATGGTCACCCACGAGGGGCTGGCGGCCTTCGCGGCCGAGCAATGTGAGCGGTATCAGGTGACGGCCACGTCGCGCGTGCTGCAAGCCGCGGCACCAGCATTCGACGCGGTACTGCTCGAAGCCTTGATGGCGCACGCGGCTGGTGCGGCGTTGGTGGTGTCGCCGCCGGAGGTGCTCGGCGGCCCTGCCATGGCCGAACTGATCCGGACCCATCGGGTGACGCACGCGTTCCTGACACCGAGTGTGCTGGCGACGATGTCGCCCGGCGAGGTGGATTCGGTGCGGATGCTTGCGGTCGGCGGCGAAAAGGTGGCGCCGGATCTGCTCGCCGCCTGGGCGACAGGGCGGCGGCTGCACCACATCTACGGCCCGACCGAGACGACGATCGTGATCACGATGAGCGACCCGGTGCGACCGGGTGAGGTTCTCACCATCGGCGGACCGATTCGCGGTGCCGAGGCGGTGGTACTGGACGCGCGACTGCGACCGGTGCCGATCGGAGTGCCAGGGGAACTGTACTTCTCCGGAGCCGCGCTGGCCCGCGGCTATCTGAATCGGCCTGGGACAACGGCATCCTCGTTCGTGGCGAACCCGTACGGTGCGCCAGGTTCGCGGATGTACCGGACCGGCGACATCGTCCGCTGGACCGCGCACGGCACGCTGCAGTACGTCGGCCGCCTCGATTTCCAGATCAAGATTCGCGGCCAGCGCGTCGAGCTGGGCGAGATCGACGCCGCGTTGCTGACCCATCCGGCGGTCGCGACCGCGGTCACCGTGAGTCGCCGAGGCCCGGGTGGGCACCCGGTGCTTGCCGCGTACGTCACGGCCGAACCCGCGGCGGTCGTCGAACCGAGCGCGGTGCTCGATCACGTGGCCGCCGTCCTGCCCGCACACATGGTGCCCGCGACGATCGCCGTACTCGATCACCTGCCGCTCACCTCGTCCGGCAAGGTGGATCGGGAAGCATTGCCCGAGCCGGTGTTCCAGACCACCGAAGACGCCGCCGTCGCCGCGTCGAACCATCTGGAACGCACCATTGCCGACGCCTTCGCCGACGTCCTCGGCGTGTCCACGGTGGGCGCGACGACCTCCTTCTTCGCGCTCGGCGGCGACTCCATCATGTCGATTCAGCTGGCCGCGCGCCTGAAGTCGGCGGGGATCACCGTGACGGCCCGGGATATCTTCGAGCACAAGACGGTTCGCGGGCTGGCGCGGGTCGCGCAGGCCGCCGAACGGGCCAGTCTCGTCGAGCTGCCCGGCGGTGGAGTGGGCGATATTCCGCGGACGCCGATCGTGTCCTGGTTCGTCGAGCAACTAGGCGCACCGGCTCGATTCGCGCAGTCGATGCTGGTACGTCTGCCGCGTGACGCGCGTATCGATGACGTGGTCTCGACCGTGCGGGTGATCATCGAACTCCACGACGCACTGCGGTCACGGCTCGATGGGCAACGCTGGGAGGTGCCGCCGCCGAGCGCCGCCGACGCCACCGGTTCGGTCTCGGTGCGCACCTTCGGCGCCGACGAGGCTCCGGGCAGCGCCGGTTTCACCGCCGTGGTGGAAGCGGCGGCCGCTTCGGCCTACGACCGGCTCGATCCGGCGGCCGGCAGGCTGATACACGTCGTATGCCTGCTGCCCGAATCCGGTGTGGATGCCGAGGGCCGGGCACTGATCGTGATCCATCACCTGGCCGTCGACGCGGTGTCGTGGCGAATCCTGCTGCCCGACTTCGTGACCGCCTGGCAGCAGATCGTTCGGGGGCGGGCGGTCGAGCTGGTGGCACCGGGCACCTCCCTGCGTCGGTGGGCGCACGCCTTGACCGCCGCGGCGGCCGAGCGAGCCGGGGAACTCGAGCTCTGGCAGCGGATCGCTTCGGCACCGGATCCGCTCCTCGGTCGTGCGGAGCTGGATCCCGCGCGCGATACGCAGGCGACCGTGCGCGGGCTGACGGTGTCGCTCCCTGTCGAGGTGAGCGCGCCGTTGCTCGACGAGGTGCCCCGCGCCGTGCGCGGCAGCGTCGAGGAGGTGATGCTGGCCGCGCTCACCGTGGCGCTGACTCGCTGGCGTAGCCGTCGCGGCGACGCGCACGCGGGCATGAAGGTCCTGCTGGAAGGCCACGGCCGCGAGGAGCAGCTCGCCGCTGGCGCCGACATCTCGCGCACCGTCGGCTGGTTCACCAGCCGATATCCCGTCGTGCTCGACTCGAGCGGCATCGATCCGGCGGACCTGCGCGCGGTGGTGAAATCGGTCAAGGACCAGCTTCGCACCATCCCGGACAAGGGCATCGGCTACGGCCTGCTGCGCTATGCGAACCCCGGCACGGTCGACCGGCTCGCCGCGCTGCCCGAACCGCAGATCAGTTTCAACTATCTCGGCCGGGTCGGCGTCGATCTCGCGACACTGTCGGATCTGCCGTGGGTACCCACCGACGAACCCTTCGACCGCCGAGCCGCCTTCGATCCGGGTATGCCCGCGACGGCGGTGCTCACGATCGATGTGAACGTCGTCGACGGCGCTGCCGGGCCGCGGCTTTCGGCCTACGTCGGCTACGCCGCACGGCTGCTCGACCACGACGACGTGGCCGAACTCACCGACGAATGGGTCGGCGCCATGACCGCGATCGCGGCCATGGCGAGCGAGGATTGGGGGCTGTCGCGGGCCGATGTTCCGCTCGTCGACCTCACCCAGCGTGAACTGGACGAGTTCGCCGACCGGTACGGACCACTGAGCGAGGTATGGCCATTGGCGCCGCTGCAGGCGGGGCTGCTGTTCCACGCCGAGATCGCCGCGGGCGGGATCGACGTCTATCTCGCGCAATCGGCGCTCACCCTGACCGGCACGGTCGACGAGAACCGGCTCGAGCGCGCCGCGCGGGCTCTGCTCACCCGCCACCCCAACCTTCGGGCCGCCTTCGCGCGCACCGCGGAAGGTGTTGCGGTGCAAGTGATTCCTACGGATCCGGTGGTGTCGTGGCGCAGCGTCACGCTGTCCGGGGACGCGGTGGACCCGCAGCAGGTGATCGACGCGGAGCGGGCCACCGGATTCGATCCGGCCGATCCCCCGCTGCTGCGGTTCCTGCTGATCACGGTGCGCCCGCACGAGTTCCGGCTGTTGGTGACCGCGCATCACCTGCTGCTCGACGGCTGGTCGTTGCCGCTGCTGTGGCGTGAGCTCATCGGGTTGTACGCCGTGGACGCGCAGCCGCAGTCGCTGCCCGCTGCCGCGTCCTACCGTGACTACCTGGAATGGCTCGGCCGCCGCGATCGCACCGCGAGCATCGAGGTCTGGCGAGACGCGCTCCGCCATGTCACCGAGCCGACACTGATCGCCGGTGCGCACACCGAGACATCCGCGACCATCCCGACCGATCTGACGATCGATCTCGATCACGATACGGCCGCGGAGTTGGCGGACTTCGCCCGCGCGCACTCGGTCACGATGGCGACACTCGTGCAGTTCGCGTGGGCAGTGGTGGTGAGCGACTTGCTCGACACCGACACCGTGGTGTTCGGCACGACAGTGTCCGGCCGTCCCGCCGACGTGCCAGGGGTCGAGTCGATGATCGGTCTTCTCATCAACACGATTCCGGTCGCCGTCGACGTGCGCCGGGACCGGACCATCGCCGAAACGCTGACCCTGCTGCAGGCCGACAACACCCGGCTGGTCGACCACCACTATCTCGAACTGCCGCAGATCCTGGCGGCTGTGGATGCCGTCGCACTGTTCGACACCCTCGTCGTGTTCGAGTCCTACCCGGTCGACAGCAGTGGACTCGGCGACGCCGAGATCGACGGGATGCGAGTGATCGCGGCGGAGGGCCGTGACGCCGCGCACTACCCGATCACCGTGCAGGCACACCACACCGACACCCTGCGGGTGCGCCTGCGCTACCAGCCGGATCGCATCGACGACGAGACGGCATCCGGTCTCGCCGCCCGGTTCGACATCGTGCTGCGCGCGATCGCGGCCGATCCCTTCGCGCGGCTGGATTCGGTGGATCTGCTGTCGGCAGCCGAGCGACGGGAGTTGGTGCCCGCCACGGGCGGCAGTCCGGCGGCGCCGCAGCTCGCCGCCGAGTTGTTCGCCGCCGGCGCGCAGGTGAATCCCAATGCGGCAGCGCTACTTTCGGGTCAGCGCACGATGCCCTACGCCGAGTTGGACGCCCGGTCGAACCAGCTGGCGCGGCAATTGATCGAGTGGGGCGCCTGTCCTGGCGAACGGGTCGCGCTGGCGCTGGGGCGGTCGACCGAGTTCGTGACAGGCCTGTGGGCGGTGACCAAAACGGGTGCGGCGTTCCTGCCGATCGATCCGCGCAATCCGGCAGAGCGCGTCGCACATCTGATCGCGGACGCCCGCGTGCGAGTCGCGCTCACCGTCACGGCGTCGCGGGATCTGCTTCCCGACACGGTGCGCCCGCTGGTCCTCGACGATCCGGACACCGAGGCCGCCATCGCGGCGAAATCCGCGGCGGCCATTACCGATTCCGAGCGCTTGCGGACGCCACGGATACAGGACACGGCGTATGTGATCTATACCTCGGGGTCCACCGGGCTTCCGAAGGGCGTCGAGGTGCCCCACGCGGGGCTGGCGAATTTCGCCGCGGTCGTGCGTGATCGCTTCGGTGTGGATGCCCGGTCGCGTGTGCTGCATGCCGCGAGTGTCGGTTTCGATGCGATGTTGCTCGAAGTTCTGCTCGCACACACCAGCGGCGCAGCGCTGGTAGTCGCGGAACCGGACGTGTTCGCCGGGGACGAGTTGGCCGATCTCATTCGCACGCAACAGGTTTCGCATACGTTCCTCACCCCGAGTGTGCTGGCCACCATGACGCCTGCCGGGATGGATTCGTTGCGTGTGCTGATGGCGGGAGGCGAGGCGGTGACACCGGAGTTGGTCTCGGTGTGGGCGCCGGGCAGGCGGTTGTCGAACGGATACGGACCGACCGAAACCACGATGCTGGCCGTGATCGACGACGCCTTGCTTCCCGGTGATGTGGTGACGATCGGTGCACCGATTCGCGGTGTCGAGGCCGTCGTCCTCGATCGGTGGCTGCGGCCGGTACCGGTCGGGGTGGTCGGCGAGTTGTACCTCGCGGGCATCCAGTTGGCCCGCGGGTACCTGAACCGCCCCGGCGCCACCGCCGGGTCGTTCGTGGCGAATCCGTTCGGCGCCCCGGGCGCGCGCATGTACCGCACCGGCGATCTGGCCCGCTGGCGAGCCGACCACACCGTGGAGTATCTCGGCCGCCGCGATTTCCAGGTCAAGATCCGCGGTCAACGCATCGAACTCGGCGAGATCGAAGCCGTACTGTCCGAGTATCCCGGCGTCGACCGCGCGGCGGTCGTGCCGCGCACCGATGCGAGCGGCACCGACCGGCTCGTCGGCTATCTGGTCGGCGACAGCGGCATCGATGCGAGCGCCGTCAAGGCCGCGGCCCGACAGCACCTGCCCGCGCACATGGTGCCCGACCTGCTCGTGCCGCTGACCGAGCTCCCGCTCACCGCGACCGGCAAGCTCGATCGGGCGAAACTGCCCGCACCGCGGTTCCCGGACGCACGGGAACGGATCGCCCCGCGCACCGAGACCGAACAGCGCATCGCGGAGGTCTTCGGCGAAGTCCTCGGTATCGACGCGGTGGGCGCGACCGACAGCTTCTTCGACCTCGGTGGCAATTCGCTCTCGGCGACGCGGGCGGTCGCGCGATTGCGCACGGCACTCGAGGTGAGCCTCGGTATCCGCGACCTCTTCGACGCACCGACCGTCGCCGAACTGGCCGCGCACCTCGGCGAAGCCGAGCGCCGAACCGCGGTACCGCTGGCACCGCGCCCCCGCCCAGCGCGAGTGCCACTGTCCCCGGCTCAGCAGCGGATGTGGTTCCTCAACCAGTTCGACACCTCGGTCGGCGGCTACAACATTCCGCTGGTGATCCGGTTGCGCGGTGAACTAGACATCGATGCGTTGCGGCAGGCATGCGCGCTGGTCATCGACCGCCACGAGTCGTTGCGCACCAAATTCCCGCTGATCGACGCGATGCCAGGGCAGGTCGTGGTCGACGCCGCCGAGGTGGTGCCCGCGCTGAACCCGATCCGGGTCGACGAACGGCAGGTGCTCGAACGGGCTGCTGCGGTGGTCTCCGCGGGCTTCGATGTGACCGAGGCGCCGCCGATACGAGCCGAACTGTTCGCCATCGACGAACGCGATCACACGTTGGTGATCTGCGTGCACCACATCTGCGCCGACGGTCAGTCGATGATGCCGCTGGCACGGGATGTGGCAGTGGCCTACGAGGCGAGTCGGCAAGGTAGGCAACCGAACTGGCCACCATTGCGGATCCAGTACCCGGACTACGCGTTGTGGCAGCGCGAGGTGCTCGGTGACGACCACGATCCGGAGTCGCTGGTCTCCAGGCAGCTGCGATTCTGGACCGACAACCTCGCGGGGCTGCCCGAACTGCTCGAGCTGCCGACCGATCTGCCGCGGCCACCGGTGGCGTCCATGCGCGCCAGCACGGTGGACTTCGACCTGTCCGCCGACTTGCATGTCCGCATCGGCGCGCTCGCACGCGCGCACAACGCCACGGTGTTCATGGTCCTGCACACCGCGTTGAACGTACTGCTGGCACGGTTGGCCGGCGTGGACGACGTGGCGATCGGCACCCCGGTGTCCGGTCGTGGCGATCGCGAACTCGACGAGCTGATCGGGATGTTCGTCAACACGCTGGTACTGCGTTCCCGGGTGTCGGCCCGGCAGCCGTTCGAGGAGTTGCTCGCCGCCACTCGCGAGACGGATCTGGCCGCGTTCGCGCACGCCGACGTGCCGTTCGAGCAGGTCGTGGAGGTGTTGAATCCGCGAAGGTCGACCGCGCACATGCCGCTGTATCAGGTGACCCTCGACGTCCAGGATCTCAGCGCGGCCGCGTTGGAACTGGCGGGGCTCACGGTCGAGCCGATCGAAGCGGGCTTCGACCAGGCCCGCGCGGATCTGAACGTCAAACTCGTCGAACAGTTCGACGCCGGGGGCGCACCGAGCGGCATGGCCTGCCGCTTGACCTTCGCCGCCGATCTGTTCGTCGAGCAGACGATGTCTCGTTTCGCGCGCGCGTTCCGCCGAATCCTCGAGCAGGCGACCACGAATCCGGCTGTGGCGGTGGGCGATATCGACATCGTCGACCCCGACCAGCGCCGCGAAGTGCTCGCGGCCTCCGGAGTCGACGGCGGCCCGGTCGCGGAAGTGACTCTGGCCGAACTGTTCACCGCCAAGGTCTCGGCCCAGCCCGATGCGATCGCGGCCACCGACGGCGTGTCGCAGATGAGCTATGCGGAGTTGGATCGGCGCGCGACTCGGCTCGCGACTCGGCTCGCCGAGCACGGTGTCGGCCCGGAAACCCTGGTGGCGGTGGCATTGCCGCGCTCCCTCGATCTGGTCGTCGGGCTGCTCGCGGTGGTGCGCGCGGGAGCGGGATATCTGCCGCTGGATACGGCCAACCCACCGCAGCGCTTGCGGTTCATCCTCGATGACGCGCGTCCGGCCGCGATATTGACTTCGGCCGAGTCTGCGAGGGACGTACCGGAATACGCGGCACCGACGATCCTGGTCGAAGAGACCCCAGACCTGGTCTCGGACCGACCGCTACCCGCGGCAGCGCGGCCGGATAACGTCGCCTACGTGATCTACACCTCCGGGTCGACCGGTACGCCGAAGGGGGTGGCCGTCAGCCATCGCGAAGCTGTCACCCTGTTCACCCACGCGGCCGAGCGATTCGACCTGCGCGCCGACGACGTGTGGACGCTGTTCCATTCCTACGCCTTCGATTTCGCGGTGTGGGAGATGTGGGGCGCGCTGCTGAGCGGCGGCCGCGTTGTCGTCGCCGACTACGCCACATCACGGTCGCCGGAGGCGTTCGTGGAACTGGTGGCGCGGGAGCGCGTCACGGTGGTGAGCCAAACACCGTCGGCGTTCTACGGATTCGTCGACGCCGAGCGTCGCTACCGCGAATCCGGTAGCGGCTGCGGCGATCTCGCGTTGCGCTATGTCGTCTTCGGTGGCGAGGCATTGGATCCGGCGCGGTTGACCGAGTGGTTCGCCGCACACCGGCCCGGATCGCCGCGACTGGTCAACATGTACGGGATCACCGAGACGACCGTGCACGTGACCTTCGCCGAGGTCGACGGTCCGGACGCCGCGGGGATCGGCACGCCGCTGCCTGGGCTGCGGGTGTATGTGCTCGACGACCGGCTGCAACCGGTGCCAGTCGGCGTCCGTGGCGAAATCTATGTTGCCGGAGGGCAACTCGCGCGCGGTTACCTGCGAGCGCCCGCATCGACGGCGAGCCGCTTCGTGGCGAATCCCTTCGATACACACGGCGGCCGGTTGTACCGCACCGGCGATGTCGGGCGCTGGCACGAGACCACCGAAGGACTCGAATTGACCTACCTCGGCCGGACCGACGCGCAGGTGCAGTTGCGCGGGTACCGGATCGAACTGGGCGAGGTGGAGTCGGCACTCCTGCGCCATCCGGCGGTGTCGCGGGCCGCCGTGGCGGTGCACCGCCACGAGCGCGAAGTGGATCAGCTGGTCGGCTACGTCGTCGGCAGCGACGGGCAGCGGCCCGATCCGGGGCAGGTCCGCGCGGGCGCCGCCGAAGTGCTGACCAGTTACATGGTGCCGTCGGTGGTCATGGTCCTGCCCGATCTGCCACTGACGGTCAACGGCAAGCTGGATCGGAAAGCGTTGCCCGCGCCCGACTTCGAGGGATCGGCCCAGCGGTACGTCGCGCCGCGCACGCACACCGAGAAGGTGCTCACCGAGGTGTACGCGCAGGTCCTCGGGACGCCGCGGGTCGGGGTGACCGACGGGTTCTTCGATTTGGGCGGCAATTCGCTGCTGGCCACGATGGCGGTGGCCGAGTCGAGTGCTCGCGGGGTGACCATCGAGTTGCCCTGGATGTTCGAGGATGCCACGCCGAAAGCCTTGGCGCGCCGAGCCGACGACGCGGACGGCGACTCCGGGCAGCAGGTGCTGCTCGCGCTGCGTGGCGGCGGAGCGGGACCGGCGGTCTTCGCCGTGCACCCGGCGGGCGGTCTTGCATGGTTCTACGGTGGCCTCGTCGAACATCTGCATCCGGATCGCCCGGTGTTCGGGTTGCAGGATCCCCACGTCGTATCCGGCGAGCCGGATGCGCGGTCGGTCGTCGAATTGGCCGACCGGTATGTGGCCGAGATTCGCCGCGTGCAACCGACGGGTCCGTACCACCTGCTCGGCTGGTCGTTGGGTGGGCAGATCGCGCACGCCATGGCGGTCCGCTTGCAGCGCGACGGCGACTCGGTCGGCCTACTGGCCCTGCTCGACTGCGCGGCCGACGCGGGCCGGCACTCGGCGCCGCCGACCGACGGACAGGCACCGGGACAGCTGATGGGCGATCTGCTCGGTGGCTGGCGAGAGCTGTTCGGCCTCGACGACGACGTGCTGGCGAGCAGCCATGAACAGGCGTGGAGCATCATCCGCGAACAGATAGTCGCGACCGGCCTGTTCAGCGCCGAGCAGACCGATCGGGTGATGGAGAGCTTCCGGACCGCGAGCCAGATCTCCGCCGCGCACCGGCCGGACGTGTTCGACGGCGACCTGGTGTTCTTCACCGCCGGGAAAGACCATCCTGACCACGACGGGCTCGTCCACACGTGGCGGCCCTACGTCAGCGGAGAGGTGCACAACGTCGTCGTCGACGCCCGCCACCTCGAGCTGAGCCATCCGCATGCCCTGGCCCTCATCGGCCCCGTCCTGGAAAGGTTCATGGAACGATGCTGACCACACCTTTGCAGCAACTGCGGCTCGACGACGGCAGAACGGTGACCTGCACCAGCCCGGCCGAGGCCCACATGTTGTGGGGCGAGACGACGTCGGCACGCGGGTTCTACCGGCGGGCAGCCGAACGCCTTCGACCCGGCGATATCGCCGTGGACATCGGCGCGAATATCGGCCTGACCGCGATGATGTTCGCCGACGTCTGCCCCGGGGTCCAGGTCGTCGCCGTCGAGCCCGTGCCGATGACCTATCGCTGCCTCGAGCGCAACATCGCAGCGCATGTCCCGGCCGGGATCCCCCTGGAGTCGGCGGTCGGCGCCACCCCGGGTACGCGGGCGTTCACCTGGTACCCGCGCGCTTCGGCGAACTCCGGCTTCTTCGCCGACCGCGAGGCGGACGACCAAGCCACCCGGATCTATTTGCGCAACTGTGGCCTCGACGACAAGGCCATCGCGCTCATCACCAAGGGGCTGCACGACGGCGTGCCGTTGGAGGTCGAGGTCACCACCGTCTCGGCCATACTCGACGAACACTGCCGCGACCGGGAGATCGGCCTGCTCAAAGTCGATGTCGAGCGCGCGGAGTTGGATGTCTTGCGCGGCATCACCGACACGGACTGGCGACGTATTCATGCCGTGGTCGCCGAGATCCACGACATCGAGAACCGCGTGCGAGAAGTCCGCGAACTGTTCGACCAGTACGGCATGTCGGTGCAAGTCCAGCAGGACCCACGGTTGATCGGAACCGAAATATTCGAGGTATTCGCGACCAGGCCGCGCGCCGACTGACGCCGGTCGCGTCAGACCGCCGGGTTGGTCCGCGGCCTGCGCAGCAGCAGGGCCGGCGCCAGGCCGGCACCGACCAGCAGCGCCGCGACCGCGAAGGTCCAGTGCGTTCCCCGCGCGATCTCCGCTGGCGTGCTGGCGGTGAGGTCCCGCGTCCCCGCGGCGCGCGCGAAGACCGCGCCCATGACCGACGCACCGGTCGTCAAGCCGAGGTTGCGGGAGAGGTTCAGCATCCCGGATACCAAGCCGCGCTGTTGTGCGGCAACGTCTTTCATGACCGCGGTGTTGTTGGCCGCTTGGAATGTCGCGTAGCTCGCGGTGCAGACGACCAACGGCAGCAGGTAACCGAGGACGCCCGCCGCGACGGGCATCACCGACAGGGTCAGCGCGGCCGCGATGACGCCGACGAGCCCGACGATCACCATCGTTCTCGACCCGAAGCGATCCGTGGCGCGCCCGGCGGGGACGCCGGTGAGCGCCGACACCGCCGGGCCCGCCGACATCACGAGCCCCACCGCGGCGGTGCCGAGACCGAGCGCACCGCCCAGGTGGAACGGGCCGACGACCAGAGTCGTCATCATGACGGCCGAGACAAGCGTGCTCGTCGTCAGCCCGACGGCGAGCACCGGATCGCGCAACATGCCGAGGGTCAGCAGCGGGAACGAGACTTTGCTCTCGGTGACCACGAACAGAGCGAGACCCGCACCGGCGACGCCGAGCAAACCGAGGGAGAGCAGCCCGAAGGACCCGGCGGTCACGGCGAGCGCATAAGCACCCAGCGTCACGGCCAGCAGGACGGTGCCCAGCGTGTCGAAACGCCGTGCCGAGGTTCCGGCCGCAGCATCGGCAGGCAACCGGAGGGTGAGCGCCAGCACGAGCAGCCCTACCGGAACGACGGCGAAAAATATTGCACGCCAGCCGAATACGTCGATCAGAACACCGCCAAGGGACGGTCCGAGCGCCGTACCGACGGCCGACATCGTGCCGAGCAACCCCATCGCGCTACCCGTGCGGTGTGCGGGCACCACCGCGCCGACCGAGGCCATCGCCAGCGCCATCATGCACGCCGCGCCGACCCCTTGCAGCGCCCGCGCGGCGATCAGCAGCGGCAGATTCGGGGCGAGCCCGCACAGCAGCGTCGCGACGGTGAACACCGCGATACCCAGCACCAGCAACCGACGGCGGCCGATCAGGTCGCCGAGCCGGCCGACCCCGACGATCAGCGTCGTGATGGCCAGCAGGTAGGCGATCACGATCCACTGAACCTCGGGGAAGGTCGCGTCGAGCGCCACCGCCATCGACGGCAGGCCCACGTTGGCGATGCTGATGCTCAGCGAAGGCAGCAGCATCGACAGCGAGAGCGCGGTGAGCACCAAGGCCTGTCCTCGACGGCCCACCGGCTCGTGCCGGACAACGGGAGGCGTTGCTGATCTGGACATGAAGGTGTTCCTCCTGGTTTCGACGGTGTTCCTCGAACGTAAGTTCCGTTCCAACCTGGCGGAAGACGCAAAGAAGTAAAGGCAACTGTGCACCGGACGCCAGGTATGCGATCCTGTTCGCATGGCGCGTCCCGATCTGAACCTGCTCGTCACCCTGGACGTTCTGCTCGAGGAGGGCAGCGTCACGCGGGCGGGTGAACGGCTCGCGCTGAGCCCGTCCGCGATGAGTCGCGCGCTCGCCCGGCTCCGGCGTGCGACCGGGGACCCGCTGCTGGTGCGCGCGGGGCGCGGCCTGGTGCCCACTCCCCGCGCCGTGGAATTGCGCGAACGTGTGCGCGGGCTCGTCCGGGAAGCCGAAGCGGTGTTGCGGCCGGTCGAGCGACTCGATTTGGCCACGCTGCACAGGACTTTCGCGCTGCGCGCCAGCGATGGGTTCGTGGAGAGATTCGGCCCCGCGCTGGTGGCCGAGGTCGCCGAAGCGGCGCCGGGCGTGCGCTTGCGGTTCCTTCAAAAGACGAAGAAGGACACCGCCCCCTTGCGCGAGGGCGCCGTCGACCTGGAAACCGGCGTCGTCGAGAGCGCCCCGCCGCCGGACGTGGTCAGCAAGCCGCTGTTCACCGACCGCTTCATCGGAGTTGTCCGCGCCGAGCATCCCCTCGACACCGGGAAGGTGACCGCCGCACGGTACGCCGCGGCGCGCCACGTGCACGTCTCCCGTCGCGGACTGACCGCCGGGCTCGTCGACGAGGCGCTGGAACCGACCGGCCACCGCCGCGACATCGTCACCGTCGTGGACGGCTTCGGCGCGGCGCTCGCGCTCGCGCGGGCCACCGACCTCGTCGCCACGGTCCCGGAGCGGCACACGGCGAACCTGCGGCAGGGGCTGCGCTCGTTCGAATTGCCGTTTCGCGCACCGGAAGTGACGATCTCGCTGCTGTGGCACGTCCGGCTCGACGCGGACCCGGCGCACCGGTGGTTGCGTGATCGCGTCTCGGCGGTGTGCCATTTCGAGGACGACTGACCCACCGATGTCGGCGCGACCTGCTACCTTCCGCGGCATGGTGATCGACGGAAGCTCCGCGCACGGAGCGGCCTTGACGGAGCGGGTGATCGAGGCGGTGCGGCGGGACCCCGGAGCTTCCGCGCTCTCGCACCAGCAGGTGCCGTGGGTGGTCGGCACGCCGCGACCGGTGGCGTCGGATGTGTTGGCGGAAATGGTTTTTCCCTCCGGGCGGCCGCTGCCGCCGAGCCTGCGGGCGTGGCTGGCCTTCGACGTCGGCTTGCTGGAGCGCTACGACTGGTTCGACGAGGACGGCGGCTTCGCACCACGGCGGCTCGACGAACTGGTGCTCGCCGAGCTCGGCGAGCCATGGGCCGAGTGCTACGCCCCGCTCGCCGAGCGTTTCGACGAGTGCTTCCTGCTGCCGGGCGGCTCGGATTCGCGCCGGTTCCTCGCCGTCGGCGAACCGGATTCGGAGGGCGAATATCCCGTCCTCGCCCTGGACGTCGACGACCTGCCGTTCGTCGGCCTGATGTATCCCGGCTTCGATGTCTACCTGGCCGATAGGGTTGGGCTCCTCCGAACGGAATTCCCTACCTACACGGCGCTTTTCGATCACGCCGTCTACAGCAGGCGGTTGCGTCAGCACGCGCGCACGTGGTTCGCGGGAGAAGCGTACGCCGAGTATCCGTTCTGAGTCGCCGTGCCGAATGTGTCGCAACGGCTCCGCGGCCGCCGACGCTACGTCGACGTGAATCCGCGGAAGGAACCCGACAGACCCGCGCGGCACTACGGACGCAAAAGGTACTCCCCCGCAAGCTGAATCGCTTCGAGCTTCGTGTATCCGGGATGGTCCGCGACGATGAAGTGGCGGCCGATGGCCAGCGCGAAGGTCAGCATGCACCGCGCCTCGATCTCGTCGGGATCGTCGAGGAACTCGCCGAACATCGTGCGCAGGAAATCCATTCGCCGGTTGTCGATGCGCCGCAGCCGCGCGGCGACGGACTCGTCGCGGTTGGCCCAAGCCCGGATCGCCAGGTCGATCCGATGCAGATCCTCGGAGAACGTCAGTTGACCGACGCGCCGAATACGGTCGGCCGCGTCACCGCCCTCGGCGTCGGCTTCGGCGATGACCTCCGTGGTGCAGCGGCGTTCCCACTCGTCGAGCATCTCCGCGATAAACGCGGCACGGCCGTCGAAGTGCCCGTAGAACCCGCCCTTCGTCACTCCCAGTGCGGCGGCGAGCGTTTCGACGCGGACCGCGTCGGGTCCCCCTTCGGCGAGCGCGTCGAGACCCGCCGCTATCCAGCGGGCACGGGGCGTGCGGGGCACAGCGGGAATCAGGTCACCTCCATTGATCGCTACTCGTTTATACGGTACCGTACAAACGAACTGTACGGGGCCGTATAAACGAGAGGTCGAACCTGTGAACGCCGGAAAGTCGTTGCTCCGCTGGGCGAGCGGGATCATGATCGTCCTCGGCACCGGTCATCTCATCTTGTTGACACTCTCCGCATGGAGCGACATCACCGGCTGGGTGGATCGCGGAGTGTGGGCGGCCGTCCCGCTCGGACTCAGCGACGAGGAGGAGACGGTCGAGTCCGCGCAGAACGCGCTGACCTTTTGGGCCGGCCCCGGCAGCTTCGCCGTACCGCTGATTCTGTTGGGCTGTCTCACTTGGCATCTCACGGGGCGCGGGGTGCCTGTTCCGGCTTGGGTCGGCTGGAGTCTTGCGGCCTGGTCCTTACTCGGCGGCATCCTGCTTGTACCCTCCCCGTACTTCGCGGGAACCGTCGCCGGGGCGCTCGTGGTCCTCGCGGCGCGCAAGCGAGATCTGTCGAGCGCGAAGCGAGATCGGGTGCCGGACCCGGCCTGAGCCTCGGCGCTATCCACCGTTCCGCGATCCCGGATCGAGCGAGAAGTACTCCGACTGCCGGGGGCGGGCGGCCAAGGCGAGGGCGGCGGCCACCTCGTCGATGCCGCCGGAGAGCGGCGCGATGGTGACGCGCACCGCCTCCGGGTGACCGCGATCGGCCACGAAGAACGGACCTCCGGGTGCGACGCGTATTCCGTTGGCCGCCAAGTGGATCAGGGCCGTGCGCTCGTCGGCGACCGGCAACCAGGCGTTGAGGCCCTGCCCTTTGGCGAGCCGTGCGCCGTGGCGCCGCAGCGCGTCGGCGAGGGCGCGGCGGCGGACTTGATACTGCTCGCGCGCGTGGTCGACCGTGCGGGTGACCGTGTCGTCGCGCAGCATCTCGTGCAGCAGACGCTGCAGGATGCGCGGTGTCCAGCCCGGCCCGAGGACGCGGGTGGCGACGATGCGGTCGATGATCTCCTCCGGGCCGGACAGCGCCGCGATCCGCAGGTCGGGACCGTGCGATTTCGAGTAGCTGCGCACGTGCAGCACGCGGTCGGGCAGCCAGCGGCCGAGGCTGATGTCCTCGGCGGGGACGACGGCGCCGGAGTGGTCGTCCTCGATGATCATGCAGCGGTGCTCGCCGCGGCGCAGGATCGCGACGAGTTCCTCGGCGCGCTCGGTGCTCATCGACGCGCCGGTGGGGTTCTGCGCGCGCGGTTGCAGGACCGCCGCGGTCGCGCCGGTCGCCACCGCCCGCGCGAATTCGTCGGGCAGCACCCCTTCCGCGTCCATTCGCACCGGAATGATCTGCGCGCCAATGGATTCCAGATAGTCGAGGATGTGCGGGAAGGTGGGGTCCTCGACGATCACCCGATCACCGAATCGGACGACGGCCTGCAGGCTGCGGGCGACCGCGTCCATGGCGCCGTCGACGACGGTCAGCGCGCCGGACCCGGTGGGCCAGTCCGCCTGCAACAACCGCCCGAGCTCGGGAACCACCGGCGCCTGGTGGTAGTCGGTGGTCTCGGCGTTGAGGGCCAGCCGGGACAAAATCGATCCGATCTCGGGCAGCAACGCCGGATCGGGTGTGCCGAGCGAGAGGTCCAGCCGGGCGGAGCTCGCGCCACGGGTCATGCTGTCGGTCCGGGACGACGCGGGCCGTGCCCCGCCGTCGGCGACGAACGTCCCGCTCCGACCGCGGGACACCACCAGCCCGGCCTGCGCCAGGGCCCGCCAGCCGTGACTCACGGTCGCGGGACTGACCCCGAGGCGGCTCGACAGCTCCCGCACCGTCGGCAGCCGGTCACCCGCGCGGAGCTCGCCGCTGGTGATCAGGCGGGCGATGGCGCCCGCGATCCCCGCGGGAGTCGGGTCATCGATCTGGATTCGGTCGTTCGTTTCCACGCCTCGATCACCTCGCGAGATTTACACTTTCGGCACCGACTGAAATATTCAGGAAATGTTTACCTTCGAAGATAACATAACCAACTTCGGTAGGGAGATCGACAGGTGACGACAATCAAGGCCGCCATCACCCAGGCGACGTGGACCGGCGACAAGAAGTCGATGCTGGCCAAGCACGAGGGTTTCGTCGAGCAGGCCGCCGCCGCGGGCGTGCAGGTCATCTGCTTCCAAGAACTGTTCTACGGACCGTATTTCGGCAACGTGCAGGACAAGAAGTACTACGAGTACGCCGAATCCGTGCCGGGACCGACGACGGAACGGTTCGCGGAGCTCGCCAAGGAGCACCGGATGGTGATGGTGCTTCCGGTGTACGAGGAAGACCAGCCCGGCGTGCTCTACAACACCGCCGCGGTAATCGACGCCGACGGCAGCTACCTGGGCAAATACCGCAAGCACCACATCCCTCAGCTGTCTGGATTCTGGGAGAAGTTCTACTTCCGGCCTGGCAATCTGGGCTATCCCGTTTTCGACACCGCCGTGGGCAAGGTCGGCGTCTACATCTGCTACGACCGGCACTTCCCGGAGGGCTGGCGCGCCTACGGATTGGCGGGGGCGGAGCTGGTTTTCAATCCATCGGCCACCAAACCGGGCTTGTCCGAACGGCTTTGGGAGCTGGAGCAGCCCGCCGCGGCGGCCGCGAACCAGTACTTCATCGGCGCGAACAACCGGATCGGCACGGAGACCGAGGAGTTCGGCGACGACGCCGTGACCTTCTACGGCAGTTCGTATTTCGTCGACCCGCGCGGCGTCTACGTCGGCGAACGGGCCTCCACCGACACCGACGAACTGCTGATCCGAGACCTCGATCTGGACCTGGTGCGCGAAGTACGCGGCGACTGGCAGTTCTATCGGGATCGGCGACCGGATTCCTACGACGCCATCGTGGCGCCCTGAACCAGGAGGGATCATGGCTACCACACTGATCACCGGAGGAACGGTCGTCTCGGCGACCGGGCGCGGCGCGGCCGACATCCTGGTCGACGGCGAACGCATCGTCGCACTGCTGGAGCCGGGCACGACGGCGCTCGGCGCGAACCTGGCCGAAACGGTGGACACCGTCGTCGACGCGACCGGCAAATACGTCATTCCGGGCGGCATCGACGCGCACACCCACATGTCGATGCCGTTCGGCGGCACAACGGCTTCCGACGATTTCGAGAGCGGCACCAGGGCCGCCGCGTGGGGCGGCACCACCACCATCATCGACTTCGCGGTGCAGAAGTTCGGTGAGCGCGTGCAGGATTCGTTGGACACCTGGCACAAGATGGCGTCGGGCCAGTGCGCGGTCGACTATTCGTTCCACCAGATCATCGGTGACGTCAACGACGAGTCACTGGCCGCGCTGCGCAGGCTGCCGGACGAGGGCATCACCAGTTTCAAGCTCTTCATGGCCTACCCCGGCGTCTTCTACAGCGACGACGCGCAGATCCTGCGCGCCATGCAGATCGGCGCGAACACCGGTCTGCTCACCATGATGCACGCCGAGAACGGGCCCGCCATCGACGTTCTCGTCGAGCAACTGCTGGCCGAGGGCAAGACCGACCCCTACTACCACGGCATCGCGCGCGCCTGGCAGCTGGAGGAGGAGGCGACGCACCGCGCGATCATGCTCGCCGATCTCACCGGCGCGCCGCTGTACGTGGTGCACGTGTCGGCGAAACAGGCCGTCGCCCAGCTGGCCGCGGCTCGGGACCGTGGCCGCAACGTCTTCGGCGAAACCTGCCCGCAGTACCTGTACCTGTCCCTGGAGGACAACCTCGGCGCGCCCGGCTTCGAGGGCGCGAAGTGGGTGTGCTCGACGCCGCTGCGCTCCCACCGCGAAGAGCATCAGGATCAGGTGTGGCAGGCGTTGCGCACCAACGATCTTCAAATGGTGTCCACCGACCACTGCCCCTTCTGCATGAAGGGCCAGAAGGACATGGGGATCGGCGATTTCTCCAAGATTCCCAACGGCATCGGCACGGTCGAGCACCGCATGGATCTGATGTACCAGGGCGTCGTCGAGGGCCGGATCACCCTGGAGCGCTGGGTGGAGATCACCTCGACCACCCCGGCCCGCATGTTCGGCCTCTACGGGCGCAAGGGCGTGCTCGCCCCTGGCGCGGACGCCGACATCGTGGTCTACGACCCCGACGGCCACACCTCCATCGGCCTCGGCAAGACCCACCACATGAACATGGACCACTCGGCGTGGGAGGGCTACGAGATCGACGGCCGCGTCGCCACCGTGCTCTCGCGCGGCAAGGTCGTGGTCGCGGACGGCGAGTATCGCGGCCGCAAGGGGGACGGGCAGTTCGTGCGGCGCGATCCCTGCCAGTACTTGATCTGAGGAGACGCCATGCAATTCGGAGCGGTACTACAGTGCGATCCCCCGGCGGCGCGCACGGTCCAATTGGCGAAACTGGCCGAGGCGCACGGGTTCAGCCACCTGTGGACCTTCGACTCGCACCTGCTGTGGCAGGAGCCGTACGTGCTCTACAGCCAGATCCTGCACGAGACCAAGCGAATCATGGTCGGCCCCATGGTGACCAATCCGGCGACCAGGGACTGGACGGTCACGGCGTCGCTGTACGCCACGCTCAACGAGGCCTACGGCAACCGGACCATCTGCGGTATCGGGCGCGGCGATTCGGCCGTGCGCGTCGGTGGCGGCAAACCAACCACGCTGCGCACACTGCGCGAATCGATCCACGTCATCAGGGAGCTCGCCAATTCGCGCGCCGTCGAATACGGCGGCAGCACCGTGCGGTTCCCGTGGAGTGTCGGCTCGACACTGGACGTCTGGGTGGCCGCCTACGGGCCGAAGGCGCTGGCGTTGACCGGCGAGGTGGCCGACGGTTACATCCTGCAACTCGCCGACCTCGACATCGCCGAATGGATGATCGGCGCCGTCCGGAAAGCGGCGCAGGCGGCGGGCCGCGACCCGGCTTCCATCAAAATCTGTGTTGCCGCACCGATGTACATCGGCACCGACCGCAAGCACATGCGCGACCAGTGCCGCTGGTTCGGCGGGATGGTCGGCAACCACGTCGCCGACATCGTCGCGCGCTACGGCACCAGCGGTGCGGTGCCGCTCGCGTTCACCGAATACATCGCGGACCGAACCGGTTACGACTACAACCAGCACGGCCGGGCGGGAAACGTACACGCCGACTTCGTCTCCGACGACATCGTCGAACGGTTCTGCGTGCTCGGCACCGCCGACGAGCACATCGCCAAACTCCGGCGGCTCGCCGACCTCGGCGTCGATCAGTTCGCGGGCTACCTGCAACACGACAACAAAGAGGAAACCATGCGCGTCTACGGTGAGACCGTCATTCCGCAACTGCGGCAAGCCATTACCGCGACGAAGGTGACGGCATGACCGCCGTGCGCGTCGACTTGGACGCGCGCGCCTACGAACTCGACCGCAGCCATGTGTTCCACTCCTGGTCGGCGCAGGCCGCGCTGCACCCGGTGGTGCTCGCGGGCGGGCGCGGCTGCCGGGTGTGGGACCACGCGGGCCGGGAGTACCTGGATTTCGCCAGCCAGATGGTCAATGTGAACATCGGCCACCAGCATCCGGTGGTCACGGCCGCGATCGCCGACCAAGCCGCGCGCCTGGCGACCATCGGACCGGCCACCGCGAATCTGCGACGCGGCGAGGCGGCCCAGCGGATCACGGCGCTGGCGCCGGACGGTATGGACAAGGTGTTCTTCACCAACGGCGGCGCGGACGCCAACGAGAACGCCATCCGGATGGCGCGCCTGCACACCGGCCGCGACAAGGTGCTCTCCACCTACCGCTCCTATCACGGCAACACCGGCGCGGCCGTCGTCGCGACCGGCGACTGGCGGCGGATGCCGAACGAATACGCCCGCGGCCATGTGCATTTCTTCGGCCCCTACCTGTATCGCAGCGAGTTCTGGGCGAGCACCCCCGAGGAGGAGAGCGAACGGGCGCTGCGGCACCTGGAGCGGGTCGTGCAGTGCGAAGGCCCCTCGACCATCGCGGCGATCCTGCTGGAGACCGTGCCGGGCACCGCGGGCATCCTGGTGCCGCCGCCGGGCTACCTGGCCGGCGTGCGCGCCATCGCCGACCGGTACGGCATCGTGCTGATCCTCGACGAGGTGATGTGCGGATTCGGCCGCACCGGACGGTGGTTCGCGTTCGACGGCTACGACGTGACACCCGATCTGATCACCTTCGCCAAGGGCGTCAACTCCGGCTACGTTCCCGTGGGCGGCGTCGTCATCTCCGACGCGATCGCCCGGACCTTCGACAACGTCGTCTTCCCCGGCGGCCTCACCTACAGCGGGCACCCGCTTGCCGCGGCGTCGATCGTGGCCGCCCTCGACGTGATGGCCGACGAGGGCATCGTCGCCCATGCCGAACGCATCGGCCGCACGGTGCTCGGTCCGGCGCTCGCGGAACTGGCCGACGACTGCCCGGTGATCGGCGAGGTGCGCGGCGAAGGCGTGTTCTGGGCCCTCGAACTCGTCGCCGATCGCGCCACCCGCGAACCCGTGTCGGCGGCCACCATCGCGCGCGTCAAATCCGACCTGATCGCCAGGGGCTACCTGCCGTTCATGGCCGACAACCGCATTCACGTCGCGCCGCCCTGCGTGGTCACCGAGGCCGAAATCGCCGAGGGCGCTGCGATTTTGCGTGACGTACTGACCGCCCTGCCAGCCGAGGAGATCCGATGACGAATCCCGCGACCGCCGATATCGTCGACCACTGGGTCGACGGCAAGCCGTGGACCGGCGAATCCGACCGCACCGCACCGGTTTTCGATCCGGCGCTCGGGGTCGCGCAGCGCAGCGTCCGGATGGCGACCGCCGAGGACGTCGGTGTCGCCGTCGCCGCCGCCGCGGCGGCGCTGCCAGGCTGGTCCGATTCCTCCGTAGCCACCCGGCACCGGTTCCTGCTGAACTTCCGCGAACTGCTCAACGCCCGCAAGGACGAACTGGCGAGCATCCTGACCGCCGAGCACGGCAAGGTGCTCGCCGACGCGGCGGGCGAGGTCGCCCGCGGGCTCGAGGTCGTCGAGTTCGCGCTGTCCATGCCGCATCTGCTCAAGGGCGAGTTCAGCCAGAACGCCTCGACCGGGATCGACGTGTACTCGGTGCGCGAACCGGTCGGCGTCGTCGGCATCATCAGCCCGTTCAACTTCCCGGCCATGGTGCCGCTGTGGTTCTTCCCGATCGCGATCGCCGCGGGAAACACGGTGGTGCTCAAGCCGAGCGAGAAGGATCCATCCGCCGCGAACTGGCTCGCCGAACTCGCGGCCGACGCCGGGCTTCCCTCGGGCGTGCTCAATGTCGTACACGGCGACAAGGAGGCGGTGGACGCGCTGCTCACCCACCCTCGGGTCGCGGCGATCTCGTTCGTCGGCTCCACCCCGATCGCCGACTACGTCTACCGGACCGCGGGCGCGCACGGCAAACGGGTGCAGGCGCTCGGCGGCGCCAAGAACCACATGCTCGTCCTGCCGGACGCCGACCTGGACCTGGCCGCGGACGCGGCGGTCAACGCGGGCTTCGGATCGGCGGGCGAACGGTGCATGGCGGTGAGCGTGGTGCTCGCGGTCGACACCATCGCCGACGACCTGGTGTCGCGCGTCGCATCGCGAATGACCGGCCTGCGCACCGGAGACGGCCGCCGCGGCTGCGACATGGGACCGCTGATCACCCGCGAGCACCGCGACCGCGTCGCCGCGTACCTCGACACCGCGGTCGCCGATCAGGCGCGGGTGGTGGTCGACGGCCGCGACAGCGCCATCGACGGTGACCCCAACGGGTTCTGGCTGGGACCGAGCCTGATCGACCGGGTTCCGGTGACCTCGGCGGTCTATCGCGACGAGATCTTCGGGCCCGTGCTCTCGGTGGTGCGGGTCGAAGGCTTCGAGCAGGCCGTCGAGATCGTCAACGCCTCGCCCTACGGCAACGGCGTCGCGATCTTCACCAACGACGGCGGCGCGGCGCGGCGCTTCCAGCGGCAGGTGAACGTCGGCATGATCGGCGTCAACGTACCCATCCCGGTCCCGGTGGCCTACCACAGCTTCGGCGGCTGGAAGGCATCGCTGTTCGGCGATGCGAAAGCCTACGGCCCCAACGGATTCGCGTTCTTCACCAGGGAGAAGGCGATCACCTCCCGCTGGCTCGATCCCAGCCACGGCGGCATAGACCTCGGTTTTCCGCGGAACAGTTAGCACCACCGAAGTACGAAGGACATCCGATGACAGACACTCGGGTACGGCCGCCCGCCGGCGCGCCGGGCAGTTCCACGCTGGTCAACGACGACTTGGCGCCGACCACCAAGGAGACAGCGACCTGGCGTACCTGGGACATCTTCTGTCTCTGGATGACCTCGGCGCACAGCATCGCCAGCTACGGGTTCGCCGTCGGCATGCTCGCACTCGGCATGACCGGGTGGCAGACCATGCTCGCCCTGTTCACCGGTGTGCTCGTGCTGTGGTTGGGCAGCAATCTGGTCGGCGTCGCGGGTCAGAAGGTCGGGGTGCCGTTCCCGGTCTTCGCCCGCGCCGCGTTCGGCGTGTTCGGCGCCAACGTCCCTGCCCTGCTGCGCGCGATCGTCGCGGTGTTCTGGTACGGGATCCAGACCTATCTGGCGTCGACCGCGCTGATGGTGCTGATACTCCGGGTGGCACCGGGATTGGCGTCGTGGACGGAGGCCGGTTTCCTCGGGTTGTCCACGCTGGGTTGGATCGCGTTCCTCGTGCTGTGGACGGTGCAGTTGGCGATCATCAACTACGGCATGGAAGTCGTGCGCAAGGCCTCGGACTTCGCGGGTCCCGCGGTGTGGATCGGCATGATCGCGCTGGCCATCTGGATTCTCGGAAAGGCCGAGTGGAGCATCGATTTCAACGCCCGCGCGGGTGCGCCGCTGTCGGGCGGTGCGACGGTGGCCGCGTTCGTGGGTGTCGCCTTCCTCATGGTGTCGTTCATGGCGGGTCCGCTCGTCAACTACGCCGACTTCGCGCGGTTCTCGCCGAGCAGGAAGGCGGTGCTACGCGGCAACGCGTGGGGAATTCCGTTCAACGAGACCGCGTTCGTCGTCCTGTCCATCATCATCTCGCTGGCCACGCTGAAGGTGTACGGGAAGGTGCTGACCGACCCGGTGCAGCTGGTCGCCGACATCGACAGCGATGTCGTGGTGGTCGTGGCCGCGGTATTGTTCGCGACGGCGACCGTCGGCATCAACGTCGTCCTCAACTTCGTCTCCCCGGCCTACGACATCTCCAATGCCGCACCGAGATACATCTCGTTCCGCACCGGCGGCATCATCACCGCCGTGCTCTCCATCCTGGTGATGCCGTGGAAGCTCTGGGAGAACCAGGATTTCATCATCTACTTCCTCGGCGGCGTCGGCGCGCTGATGGGTCCGGTGTTCGGCATCTTGATCGTCGACTACTACCTGGTGCGTCGGCAGCGCACGGCGGTCGCCGAGCTGTACTCCGACACGGCGGACGGGCGCTACTACTTCTCCCGCGGGTTCAACCCGAAAGCATTGACGGCTCTGGGCATTTCGGGGACGGTAGCGGTGATCGTCGCGCTGGCGCCGGATTCGCAGGAGGTGACGGCGCTGTCGTGGCCGGTGGGTGCGGCGCTGGGAGCGGTGCTCATGTACGCGTTCACTCGGGTCCGCCCGTCCGTGCCCGCGACCGCGGAGTGACCGGGTCCGCCGGGCCGCGGCAAGATCGTGCCGCACCGCACGGACGAATTCGTCACCGAGCACACGCGGTGACCGACACCGTCCGCCGGACGGCGGCGCAAGGCAGTCGGGTACCGGCGCGAGGCGGGCGGCGCGCATTCGCGGGCAATCGCCACCCTTCCGCGTTTCGAGTGGCAGCATCGATGGGACAGGTCATGAACCCTTCGGGTCGACCAACACCGGACCGCCGCGACGAGCCCGTCGCCCCGGACCAGAACCACGCGAAAGAGGTGCTCCCGTGCCGGTCGATCCCGTCAACCCGGTACCCGCCGTGCCGCGGGCCACGCGGATGGCTGCCGCGGCGGTCCGCGGCTTGCTCCGATTGCCGCATCGCACCAAGCGCGCACTCGCCGGTCCCGCGATTCACCGCGACGGCAACGAGCTCGACCTCGACGCGCAGCTGCTCCTGCGCATCACCCGCGCGCTGCCGAGGCCCGAGCCGGACCCGGTGCGGCTGCGGACCCAAGCGCGGCGGATGGCGGCGATCGGCGCGGGGCGGCGCGCTCCCGTTCGTGTCGACGACACCACCGTCGCCGGTTTCGCCGGGCCGCTGCGGGCGCGGTTCTACGACCCCGGCGCGGCGGACGCCCTGCTCGTCTACTTTCACGGCGGCGGCTGGGTCATCGGCGATCTCGACACCCACGACGGGCTGTGCCGGACGTTGGCGCACACGGCCGGGATTCGGGTCGTCGCAGTCGACTACCGGCTGGCGCCCGAGCATCCCTATCCCGCGGCCATCGACGACGCGGCGGCCGCGTTCCGCGACATCGTCGGCCGCGCGGACGAATTCGGCGTCGCACCGGAACGCGTCGGGGTGGGCGGCGACAGCGCGGGCGGGCACCTGGCGGCGGTGCTGTGCCAACGGATGCGCCGGGAAGGCGGGCCCGCTCCCCTGCTCCAGCTGCTGATCTATCCGCCCACCGACTTGACCGGAAAAGCGGAGTCCCGCAAGACATTCGCGGAGGGCTTCGCGCTGACCAAGGCCGACATCGACTTCTTCGACCGCTGTTTCCTGCCACCCGACCTCGACCGCACCCAACCGGATGTGTCACCCCTGCGCGCCGAAACCACGGCCGGACTCCCCCGGGCCGTCGTGATCACGGCGGGCTTCGATCCGCTGCGCGACGAAGGCGAAGCGTACGCGCACCGGCTGCGAACCGACGGTGTACCCGTCGTACTGCGCCGATTCGACGGCTACATGCACGGTTTCGTCAACAACGCGCTCGCCTTCGGCCCGGCAGTGCACGAGGTCGCGGCTCTGCTCGCCGACGACCTCCCCAGGGCAAGCGACATCTCGACCGACCCCGGAACGGGCGGCGGGCGAGACCGGGCGGCCATGGGTCCCTCCAGTTCGTGAAGTGCCGAGAAGTCCTCTCTGCAACGAATATGCCTTTCGCGCCGGGCGTTTCGGCCGTGCGGACCCACCGCGCCGGGTTAGGGTGCGAGATAGACTCCGGCACAACGCTGTACGGGAGGTTCGGCCCTGGAAGCACTGTGGACGTTCGTCGTCGATCGGCGACATCAGCTGCTCGTCGACTCGTATCTGCATGTCTCGGCGGTGATCCAGTCGCTGCTCGTGGCGGCGGTGATCGCCGTGGTGGTCGGCGTGCTCGTCTACCGCAGCCCGTTCGGTTCGGCGGCGGCGGCGGCCGCGGCGAGCGCGATCCTCACGGTGCCCTCGTTCGCGCTGCTCGGCCTGCTGATCCCGGTGCTTGGGCTCGGCGTCGGTCCGACGGTCACCGCGCTCGTGCTCTACGCGCTGCTGCCCATCCTGCGCAACACCATCGTCGGCCTCGCCGCGGTGGATCCGTCGGTGGTCGACGCGGCACGCGGTGTGGGGATGAACCGGATGCGCGTCCTCGCCGCCATCGAACTCCCGCTGGCATGGCCGTCCATCCTGACCGGGATGCGGGTCAGCACGCAGATGATCATGGGCATCCTCGCGCTCGCCGCGTACGCCAAGGGGCCCGGGCTGGGCAATCTGATCTTCTCCGGGCTGTCCCGGCTCGGCAGTCCCAATGCCGTACCGCAGGCGTTGACCGGCACGGTGCTGATCGTCGTGCTCGCGCTGCTGCTGGACGGCCTCTTCGTCCTCGTGGGACGACTGACCACCTCGAGGGGGGTTCGTGACTGACACCGAGACTGGCGCCAGCGCGGTGTCCGGCGTGCGGATCGTGCTCGACGCGGTCACCAAACAGTATCCGGGACAGCGTGATCCGGCCGTGGACGCGGTGTCGCTGACCATTCCGGCCGGTGAGATCGTCGTCCTCGTCGGACCGTCGGGATGCGGCAAGACAACGACCATGCGGATGATCAACCGGCTGATCGAACCGACCTCCGGCACCATCACCATCGGCGGACGCGACGCCGCGGGGATGAATCCCGATCAGCTGCGCCGCGGCATCGGGTACTCGATCCAGCAGGCCGGGCTCTTCCCGCACATGACGGTGGCCAAGAACATCGCGACCGTCCCCGGGCTGCTCGGCTGGGACCGCGCGCGGATCGCGGCGCGGGTCGACGCGATGCTCGACCTCGTCGGCCTCGATCCGGACACCTTCCGCGGGCGGTATCCGCGCCAGCTCTCCGGCGGGCAACAGCAGCGCGTCGGGGTGGCGCGCGCACTCGCCGCCGACCCGCCGGTGCTGCTCATGGACGAACCGTTCGGCGCGGTCGACCCGATCACCCGAGGGCTGTTGCAGGACGAATTGCTGCGTCTGCAAGCGGAACTCGGCAAGACCATCGTCTTCGTGACCCACGATTTCTCCGAGGCGGTGAAGCTTGGCGACCGGATCGCGGTGCTCGGCGACCGGTCCCGGATTCTCCAGTACGACACCCCCGCCGCGATCCTCGCCGATCCCGCGGACGAGACCGTTGCGGGGTTCGTCGGCGCCGACGCCTCGCTCAAGCAGTTGACGTTGACCCGGGTCGGCGACGTGGAACTGGGCGACTGCCCGACGGCCGGGCAGGACGAACCGGTGGAGACGTTGCGCGCGGCGCTGGCGGGCCGGGAGTGGCCGTGGGCGCTGCTTCTCGACGGGCGCCGACGGCCGGTGCGCTGGGTGTCGGCCGAGCAGCTGACGCACGCGCGGGCGCTGGGCGAGGTGGGCAGCCCGATCGGTCAGACGCTGTCGCTGCGGTCGACCCTGCAGGACGCGCTGGAGGCCCTGCTCGCCGAGCAGACCGCGACCGCGGTCGTCACCGACGCGCGCGGCGAGTACGCGGGACTGATCACGATCGACACGCTGGTCGGGCACCTGTCCGCGTTGCGGGCGCGGCACGGCGGGGATCGGTCCGCGGCCGAGGCGACGCCGTGACCGCCACCGTCACCGCCGCGTCCGCCCCCGCCGCCGCACGCCGAGCCGAGCGGCTGCGACTGCTCGTGCAGCCCGCGCTGGTCCTGGTGCTGGCCGTCGGCGTGCTGGTGTGGGCGTTCCGCAGGGACCTCACCGCCACCCAGCGCGCGAGCATCAACGCGAGCAATATCGCGACCGTCACCTGGCAGCACGTACTGCTCACCGCGACAGTGGTGCTGATCGTGGTGGCGGTGGCGGTGCCGCTCGGCACGCTGCTCACCAGGCCCGGATATCGCCGTCTCGCACCAATTTTCATCGGCGTCGCCAATATCGGCGCGGCCGCGCCCGCCATCGGTCTGATCGTGCTGTGCTACCTGGTGACACGCACCACCGGGTTCTGGATCGGGGTCGCGCCGATCGCCTTCTACACACTGCTTCCGGTGCTGCGCAATACGATACTCGGCTATCAGCAGGTGGATCGGACGCTCGTAGACGCGGGACGCGGCCAGGGCATGTCGGCGGCGACGGTCTTGCGGCGCATCGAGTTTCCGCTGGCCGTGCCGTACATCCTTGCGGGACTGCGCACTTCGCTCGTGTTGGCGGTCGGCACCGTCACGCTGTCGTTCCTGGTCAGTGCGGGCGGGTTGGGGATTCTCATCGACACCGGATACAAGTTGCGCGACAACGTCACCCTGGTGGTCGGCGCGGTGCTCGCGGTGGCGTTGGCCCTGCTCGTCGACTGGCTCGGCGCGCTGGCAGAACGCTTTCTCGGACCGAGGGGCCTGCGATGAGGTGGCTGAGTGTGCTCGCGGTGGCGGCGCTGACGCTTGCCGGATGCGGTCTGGAGTCGGGTGGCGCCGTACCGCTGCGCGTCGGACCCGGCAGCATCCAGCCGGTACCGGAACTCGAGGGGGTCACGATCACCGTGGGTTCCAAGGACTTCAGCGAGCAGAACATCCTCGGCTATCTCATCGAGTTCGCCATGGTGGCGGCGGGCGCCAATGTGCGCGACCTGACCAATATCCAGGGCTCCAACAGCCTTCGGGACGCGCAATTGCACGGCCAGGTCGACGTGGCCTACGACTACACCGGCACCGGCTGGATCAATTACCTCGGCAACGAGATTCCGGAGCCGAGCGAACTCGGGCAGTTCGAGGCGGTCCGGGACGCCGACCGCGCGGAACACGGGATGGTGTGGACGGCGATGGCGCCGATGAACAACACCTACGCCCTGGTGACCAGCAGTCGCACCGCCGAGCAGACCGGCGTCCGGACGCTGTCGGACTACGCGCGGCTGATCGAGACCGACCCCGCCGCGGCCGCCACCTGCGTCGGCACCGAATTCAACGTCCGGCAGGACGGTTATCCGGGAATGGCGCGCAAATACGACATCGACGTCGGCAAGGTGCGCAAGCAGATCATGCAGGACGCCCTCGTCTACCAGGCCACCGCCGACGCCGGCCAGTGCCGCTTCGGCTCGGTCGCCGCGACCGACGGACGCATACCCGCACTGAACCTCGTTCTCCTCCAGGATGATCGAGCGTTCTTCCCGAAGTACAACGCCGCGTTGGTGCTGCGCGCCGACTTCCACGAAGCACATCCGCGGATCGCCGAGATCATGACTCCCATCTCCGCACTGCTCACCAACGAGGTGATCACCGAACTGAACCGCCAGGTCGACGTCGACGGCCGCGAACCCGCCGAGGTCGCGCGCGACTGGCTGGTCGAGCAGGGCTTCGTCACCGCCGAGTAGCGCTGGGTGCTCGAGCCGCTGCTCCTGTGCAGTCGATCGGTCGAAAACCGGTGAGTGCCCGCCACATCGGGGCTCTACGAGAGGCGGCTGATCGGCCAGTCGCCGGGTAGGTCGAGCCAGGCGGCGATCATGCGGATCGCGGTGAGCAGCGCTTGGATTTCGTCGAGGCCGGAGGCTACGGCGTGGCGGCTGCCGTCGATGCGGAACGGGCACACGTAGAACTGGCTGTCGGAGGAGGAGACCGGGCGGCCGATGGTGATGGTGTGTGGGCCGTCGGCGGCGATCAAGGTGCGGATCGCGAGCAGATCGCCCAGCTCGTACTCCATTCCGGGGTCGTGGGTGATGTCGCTTCGGGTGGGTGGCGCGGGGAAGCCGAGTTCGGCGGGTCCGGCGACGGTGAATTGCGCGCCCGCCTCGTTCGCTTGCGTCAGCTGCGCGCCGATCTCCACCAGCGCGCGATACAACGCCGCCAACGCGTCCACCCCGGTGGCCCGCGACTCACCCCAGCCCTGAATTCGGAAGCCGCACACGTCACCTCCGGCGCCCGCGGCCGGGCGCGGCCTGCCGACTTCGATCAGAACCGACCGATCACCGTCTGCGACCATGCGTTTGGCAATCACCTCACCCAGGCGATCGATCACCGGTACACCTCCCGCCTTCCGGCCGATCCGCCGGACATGTTGCGCCCGTTCGTTCCACAGCGACGGTCCTCGTGATACCCGGCCAAAAGCGGGATTAACCGGCCGCCGCCCTTGTGATACGGAACCAGAAGCGCCAGTCACGTTTTGGTCACGGCCAGGAGGGGTACCACAACCGGCATGACTCCGATGAACGATCGACCTGCACAGATCGTCGGCATCGAACGCGGAACCGCCGTGCTCGGCGGCATCATCGCGCTGGCTCTCGGCTGCGGAGTAGCGGTCATGACCGGGTCCCTATCCGCGGCACTCGGTTCCTTCGCCGCCGTCTGCATCGGCATGATCGTGCTGGTGCCCCCGATCGGCCGACCATCCCGCCGACCAACCAATTCCGTTCGCTTTTCCTGACTTTCACCGGCGGTGCTCCGCGCTGACGAAACCCCGCAGTGCGCACCTCACCTGACGGCCCACCGCCGTCCTACCGGTCGAAGTCACGGGAACAGACCGAACCCCACCACGAACCGCCGACCACCATTCGACCACCGTCGACAGAGGATTCGACGGTGGTCGAATGGTGGCCCGAGCACTCCGATTCAGCTCCCCCAACCGCCGGCCGCCGATCCGTCGGTCGGCACGCGGCCCGTCCGAGCCGGACTTCGCGTGACCCGACTCGCTCAGAACCAGCCGCGGCTGAACCGATCCGGCATCGAGATCGCACCGCGCCGGTGATCGGTCAATGCCAGGAGCACGTCCCACGCCGGACCGATGGCAAGACAGTTGTCACGTGGCGCAGCACCGCATGCGCTTGTCACAGGCCCGACTGGTCATCGTCCTCGACGTCGACCGTGAGGGTACGTGCCGGGGTCAGCGGTGCGCGTAGCTGCGAGGACTCGGGTTTGGGGGTGCGTTTGGCGGGGCGTTTGCAGTTGACGAGACTTATATCGCCGTTGTAGTGGGCGAGGACCCGGTGGTCCATGACGGCGCGCCAGAGTGGGGGTATCGCGGCGAGGACGACCATGGTGGCGTAGCCAGCGGGTAGCTGGGGGGCCTGTTGCGAACTGCGCAGCGTTTGATAGCGGCGGCCCGGGTTCGCGTGATGGTCGCTGTGGCGCTGCAGGTGGAACAGGAAGATGTTGGTGACGAGGCGGTCGCTGTTCCAGCTGTCGCGCGGCGAGCAGCGCACGTAGTTGCCGTTCGGGCGGCGGGCGCGCAGCAGACCGTAGTGCTCGACGTAGTTCACCGTCTCCAGCAGGCAGGCGCCGATCAGCGCCTGCAGCGCAAGGAAGGGGATCACCATCGGGCCGAAGAGCACGATCATCGTCCCGAACAGCGCGAAGCTCATCGCCCATGCGTGCAGCAGATGGTTCTCCAGGGTGAACCACCGTTTGCCCTTGCGGGACAGGCGTTCCCGCTCCAAGGCCAACGCCGAGCGGAACCCACCGAACATACTGCGCGGCAGGAACTCCCACAGGGACTCGCCGAACCGGCCGCTCGCCGGGTCCTCCGGCGTCGCGACGCGCACGTGGTGGCCGCGGGTGTGCTCGACGAAGAAGTGACCGTAACCGGACTGCGCGAGAGCGATTTTCGCCAGCCACCGCTCCAGGTTCTCGACCCGGTGACCGAGCTCGTGCGCGGCGTTGATGCCGATACCGGACACCACGCCGAGGGTCACGGCAAGCCCGAGCTTGTCCGCGAGGCTCAATTCCGTTCTGGACCACAGGTATCCCGCGATCATCAGTCCGATGAACTGCATCGGCAGGAAAAGGTATGTGCACCAACGATAATAACGATCGTTGGACAATGCCTCGTAGTCCTCGTCACGTGGATTGCTTCCGTCGTCACCCACCGCCCAGTCGAGCAGTGGAATGGCCACGAACACGATGATCGGACCGATCCACCAAAACAGTTCCAGCCCAGTATGAGCCACCAATTGTGAGGGAAGTAGTGCGCACCCCGGTGCGATCAATCCGAATACCCAGAGGTACCGCTTGGGGTCGCGTGCTTGCGTATTTTTGAAGACAGTCATAGCCATCCCGCTGATCCAACAGAACAACACCCGACAGAGTGTGCCGCAGAAAACGGTTACGCTAAACTCGTCGCTCCAGGATAGCGGTTTTCCAGCAGCAATCCAGCAAACCGGAAAAATCGTCCCCTGACCGGGTGGTTTCGCAACCGATATCGCGCACCGGCGATCGGTCGCGGCGGACAGACCCGAGATCGGTATGCCGGACGACTTCTCGACCCGCGAACCGCGTGACGTACTGGGAAAACCCCGCATACGGCCAGCCGACCGGGAACGAGATCGACGAACTCGCCCCGAGCTCGAGCCGCTGTCAACGGCCACTGGAAGATGCGGGCGCGCGCAATCGTCGCGATATCGCAACGAAATGACGACTTTCCGTACACCGCGATAACCTCCCCCACGCGAAATCTCGGCAACCATGCCGCGCAGCCGATTCGCGCCGTTCTCCCCCGAACACGAACGAATGCGCGGCACAAACAGGACACCGTCCGCCCCAGCGGGATACGTCCGGTGCCCGAATGTGCCGCGCATCCGCTGCTACGGCAGCGCCCCGCAGTTGGTCGGGGCCGGAGCATCCGAGAGCCGATCCATGATCCACTGCTGGGAGGCGATCAGCGCCGGGAAGAACGCGAGCACGTGGGTGCCGACAATCCCGGACATGCTGGGGATCTGACCGTTCGCCTCCAGCTGAACCGGCACGCCGCGGCTGCACCAGCCGGCCGCCATGGCGTGGATGGGCGGGAACGGCGCGCCCTCGTCGTTCACCGCCGAGGCGACGAGCACGGGCACCTGCGGGGTGAGTCCGCCGACGATCTGCTCGTCGAATACCTGCTTCAACGCCGGGTTCTGGTCGATCACGGCGGTCAGCGGCTGCCCGCTCGCGGTCCACTGGGACGTGTGCCCGTGCAACTGGGCCAGACCCATGGGGACGGCGCACTTGCCGAGCGATTCGTTCAGAATCGCCTTGCCGGTGTCGTTGAGCTCGGCGTCGAGCACCGGACGGACCGACGGGTAGTTGGCGGCCATGCCGTTGAGGATCCAGGCGTATGTCGGCCCCATGGCGGCCCGGCCGTCGTTGTACCCGATGAAGAACTGGTCGTCCACGACAGGGCCGCCGACGTAGGCGCCGCGGACGTTCAGCTCAGGCGCGTAGTCCGGCTGGAGTTCGGCCGCGCCCGCGGAGGCCATGCCGCCCTGGGAGTATCCGTAGAGGATGACCGGCGCGTTCGGGCCGAGGCCGCTGCCCGGCAGCTGCAGCGCCGCGCGCGCGGAGTCCAGCAAGGCGTGCGCTTGCGACTTGCGGTTGAGGAAGTCGTGCACCGCGGGCGTGCCGAGGCCGTGGTAATCGGTGATCACCACCGACATGCCGCGCGACAGCAGCGTGGTGATTGCGAGCAGGTCGTACTCGAAGATCACGTCACCGGGCGGCTGGTAGGAGACGACCTGCGACAGCAGCTTCGAGGGCGCGCACTGATCGCCCTGCCCCTTGGTGCCGCCCGCGTACGCGACCAGCGGACGCTCGCCAGGACCGAGCCACGGCACCGCGGGCTCGAGATACGTGCCCACCACGGCGGTCGGCGCGTCTTGGGCATCGTTGCTGACGTACATCAGTCGGGTCGCGCGCGCCGGGACCATTCCGGGTTGTCCGGGAGCCGACAGCGCCACCACCGATGGTTCCGCGCGCAGGATATTGCCCGGTGCACCGCCGACCGGCGGCGGAACATAGAAATCGGCGACGGCTTCCGCCGCCGGATTCGTCCACGCGGGTGGTGCGGAAATCGCCCCGCCGCCGACCACGGTGAGGGTTCCCGTCAAAACTGCGGCCAAGCTGAGTATTCGACTCCTCACGATCCGATCCTTCCTTCGATTGGGAAGAGCCCTGGCATCTAGAATCGGATATCGAGATTATCCGTACTGCGGCCTTCAGGCAGGCACAACGCGCGCCGTATTTCCGTGAAAGGCGGTTCCGAGCGCCGATTTCCCGGCACGGCGCCGACAATCCCGCCGAAATCACATGTTTCGTGGCGTCATCCGAATACCCGCCTTCCGCGCTGCTGTGAGCAGATCCGCCCAGGGCAGCGACGGCGGATTTCCACCGTCCGGCTGGGGCACGGTGGACGCATGGCTCACGACGACAAGACCCCGCTGTTCAGCTGGCGCGCCAGAGAGCAACTGCTCGGCCGCCGCATCCTGGTGCTCGACGGACCCCTCGACGACGACAACGGAACGCTGCTTGCCACGCAGTTGCTGACCCTCGCCGCCGAGAACGACGAAGCGGGCATCTCGCTGTGGATCCACTCGCCGGGCGGCTCGGTGCCCGCCATGCTCGCGATCCGCGACGTCATGCGGCTCGTGCCGTGCGAGGTGTCCACGCTCGCTCTCGGATTGGCGTGCAGTGCAGGACAATTCCTGCTCTCGTCGGGCAGCCGAGGCAAGCGCTTCGCGCTGCCGCACGCCAGGATCCTGATGCACCAGGGTTCGGCGGGGATCGCGGGCACGGCCGTCGACGTGGAGGTCCAGGCCGACGACCTGCGCCACACCGTGGAAACGGTGCTGGGCCTGATCGCCGCCGACACCGGCCAGCCCTACGAACGGATCTACGAGGACTCCCTGCACGACCGGTGGTTCACCGCGGCGCAGGCCAAGGAGTACGGATTCGTCGACCACATCGTCGACAACTTCGGACAGGTCGTCCCCCAACGTCAGCGAATCGGGATCACGGCATGAGCGAACGAAGTGAGCGAATCATGTGCCAGCGTGCCGTGCACATGCCGGAGCCGAGCGCCAGCGAGGCGCAGGCATGAGCACCTACACCATTCCCAATGTCATCGCCCAGCATCCGCGCGGCGGCGAGCGCATCACCGACATCTACTCGCACCTGCTCGCCGAACGCATCGTCTACCTGGGCACGCCGATCGACTCCGGCGTCGCCAACGCGCTGATCGCCCAGCTGCTGCACCTGGAATCGGAGAGTCCCGAACAGGAGATCCAGTTCTACATCAACTGCGAGGGCGGCGACCTGACCTCCATGCTCGCGATCTACGACACCATCCAGCACATCGGCGCGCCCGTGCACACCACCTGCGTCGGCCAAGCCATCGCCGTCGGCGCGGTGCTGCTCGCGGGCGGTGCGCCGGGGCGCCGCGCGATGCTCCCGCACGCCAGGGTGGTGCTGCATCAGCCCGCGGCGCGCGGCCAGGGCGCGATTCCGGACCTGATCCTGCAGGCCGACGAACTCGTGCGGATGCGGGCCGAGATCGAGTCGATCCTGGCCAGGCACACCGGGCAATCGGTGGAGCGGCTGCGCCACGACACCGACCGGGACCGCGTCTTCACCGCGCAGGCGGCCATCGACTACGGACTGGTCGACACCGTGCTGCAGCCGCGGGGATGACCGGCTCAGGCCGCGCGGACCAGCAGGGTCGGCGCGGCCTCGGACCGCCGCTGGTAGGCGCGCTGCCGCCCGAGCAGTTCGTCGGCGACCTGCTCGGTCAGCCCGCCGAGGGTGGTGCCGAGCGCACCGGCCAACGCCGCGATCATCTCGCTGGACGGCTCCTTGCGCCCCCGCTCGATCTCCGAAAGGTACTGCGGCGAGATGCCCGCCCGGCCCGCGGTTTCCACGAGCGTCTCGCGCTGTTCCTGCCGCAGCGCGCGCAACCGTTCGCCGAGCGCCTCGCGCCACAGCGGTTCCGGAGCGGACGGCGCGGGTCGGCGAGTTCGGTCGTCGCGGCCACCGGGGATCGAGTGCAGTCTCGGATGCTCGGTCATGGGAGGAAGCGTACGTTTCGCACCACGGTGTTCGGCTAGTCATTACGCTGTGGGCGTACGGGATCGGCGCGGTCGCCGCCACCGCACCGGACCCTTGACCTCAACCCCGGTTCAGGGTGCACGCTGGGAGCATGACTCAGGCTCCGGAATTCTGGAACACCGTCTACGACAACGACACCGCCCCCTGGGTGATCGGGGAACCGCAACCGGCGATCCTCGCCCTCGAACGGGACGGCTTGATCAGCGGCCGGGTGCTCGATCCCGGCACCGGCGCGGGCGAGCACACCATCGCGCTGACGAAACTGGGCTACGACGTGCTCGGCGTGGATCTGTCACCGAGCGCGATCGCCTACGCCCGGCGCAACGCCGCGGACAAGGGCGTCCCGAATGCCCGGTTCGAGGTGGTCGACGTGCTCACGCTCGCCGATTCGGACGACGATCGGCTCGGCGTCTTCGACACGGTGGTCGACAGCGCCCTTTTCCATGTCTTCGGCACCGAACCCGACGCGCGTGGCGCCTATGTGCGCGGTTTGCACCGGGTGTGCAAGCCAGGCGGACTCGTGCACGTCCTCGCGCTGTCGGACACCGAGGAGGGTTTCGGCCCGCGCATCAGCGATTCGGTGATCCGGGAATCGTTCGCGGGCGAGGGCTGGGAACTCGAAGACCTCGTCCCCTCCACCTATCGCGGGCGGGTCACCGAAGTGGTGGCCGAGGACGCGGCCCGCCTCGACCTGCCCACCGAGGGCCCGGTCGACGTGGTCGCGTGGCTGGCGCGTATCCGGCGGATCTGAGCGGAGCCGGTCCGATGCGGTCCGCGGCCGTGGTCGCGGACCGATCCGGAGTTATCCTCGGGAAGCAGGAACCGACCCGTAGCGCCGGGTCACCAGAGCTCGCCCGGAATCGAGGCCGACGATGGCCGACATGCAGCCGACACAGCGCAGTCCGTCCTCCGGCGTCGTCGCGGACTTGAACACCGAAGGGTTCGAGGAGGCGGAGGAGATCGGGCGCGGCGGCTTCGGCGTCGTATACCGCTGCAGGCAACCCGACCTGGACCGGATCGTGGCCGTGAAGGTGCTGACCTCGGATCTCGACGCGGAGAGCATGCAGCGGTTCATCCGGGAACAGCAGGCCATGGGACGGCTGTCCGGCCACCCGCACATCGCGGACGTCTTCCAGGTCGGCACCACCGGCGACGGGCACCCGTACCTGGTCATGCCGTACCACGCGCGCGGCTCGCTGGAGCAGCGGATCAGGAACTTCGGCCCGCTCGATTGGACCGCGACGCTACGACTCGGCGTCAAGATGGCCGGGGCGCTCGAGGCCGCGCACCGGGTCGGCACCCTGCATCGCGACGTGAAGCCCGGCAACATCCTGATCACCGACTACGGCGAGCCGCAGCTGACCGACTTCGGCATCGCGCGCATCACCGGCGGCTTTCGGACGACGACCGGAATCATCACGGGCTCACCGGCTTTCACCGCCCCGGAAGTGCTGCGCGGTGAGCCGTCGACGCCCGCCTCCGATGTGTACAGCCTCGGCGCGACGCTGTTCTGCGCGCTGACCGGCCACGTCGCGTACGAGCGCCGCACCGGCGAACAGGTACTCGCCCATTTCCTCCGGGTCGCCGCGCAGCCGGTCCCCGATCTGCGCGCGGAGGGCATGCCCGACGATGTCTGCGCCGCCATCGAGCACGCCATGGCGGGCGACCCGGCGCAGCGACCGGAGTCGGCGCTCGCCCTCGGCGACGAACTGCGCTCGGTGCAGCAGCACCGCGGGGTGCCGGTCGACGTGATGGTGCTACCGATCGGTCCCGGCCCGCGGAAGACGCCGCCCGCCCCGATGGTTCACCACCGGGAACGACCCACCGCTCCCCCGACCCCGGCGACGAAGTATCGCCCGCCGACCCCGGCCCGGACGCCCATCATCAGGAAACGCCTGCTCGATCTGCTTCGCTCGGGTTCGCGCAAGCGGCTGACGTTCATCCACGCGCCGAGCGGCTTCGGCAAGACCACGCTCGCGGCCCAATGGCGCGACGAGCTCGCGAACGCGGGCACGCCGGTCGCCTGGCTGACCGTCGACGAGGACGACAACAACGCCGCCTGGTTCCTCGCACACCTGGTGGAGGCCATTCGCGGCCCGCGCCCCAACCTCGCCGACGACCTCGATCGCGTGCTCGAGGCCCATCCCGACGACGCCGAGCGGTACGTGCTCACCGCGCTGATCGATGATCTGCACTCGCACGACGACCGGATCACCGTCGTGCTGGACGACTGGCAACGGGTGACCGACGAATCCTCGCTGGCGGCCATCCGTTTCCTGGTCGAGCACGGTTGCCACCACCTGCCGATCATCGTCACGAGCACGTCCCGCTCCGGAGTTCCGTTGAGCCGGCTGCGCATCGACGGTGAGCTGGAGGAAATCGATTCGGGCGCACTGCGTTTCGATGTCGACGAGGTGCGGCACTTCCTGGCGGAGGCAGGGCTGCGCTTGTCGGACGCCGATGTCGAAGCACTGACGGAGACAACGGACGGCTGGGCCGCCGCGCTGCAATTGGCGGTGTTGTCGCTGCGCGCGGGCGACGATCCGGCGCACCTGGTCGACAGCTTGTCCGCCCACGCCGACATCGCCGAGTTCCTCGCGGAGAACGTGCTGAACGCGCTGGAACCGGACCTCCTCGAATTCCTCACCAGGACTTCGATATGCGGGCGAATCTGCGGGCCGCTCGCGTCCGCGGTCACGGGTGACGAGCACGGACGCGCGCTGCTGGAGGACGTCGAGGACCGCGGGTTGTTCCTGCAACGCATCGACCCGAATCGCGAATGGTTCCGCTACCACCAGCTTTTCGCGGGATATCTGCGACGCCGCCTGGAACGGGATCGTCCCGAGGAGATCGAAGCGCTGCACTATCGGGCGTCGGAGTGGTTCGCGCGGCACGAGTTGCTCAACGAGGCGGTCGATCACGCGTTGGCCGCAGGAAACCCGGACCGCGCCGCCGATCTCATCGAGCAAGGCGGCGGGTACCTGCTGGAGCGATCCAGGATGACGACACTGGTGGGCATCGTGGCCAAGCTGCCAGCACGGTCGATCCAGTCGCGGCCCCGTATCCAACTGTTCCTCGCCTGGGTGAATCTCGTCCTGCGCAAAACGGAACCCGGCGTCGCGGCGCTTGCCCGCTTCTCGGCCGCGCTCGACGAGGCCGAGTTGACCGACGCCGAACGAGCGGACCTGCACGCCGAGGCCGATGTGCTCGCGGGCACCAGGGAGATGTTCGCCGATCGAATCGAGGAGGGCGACCGCCTGATCCGCGCCGTGCTTGCACGCCTCGACGACTTCTCACCGCGGGTGGCCGGAGTGGCGGTCAACATCGCCGCCATCGCCGCGATCCACCGCTTCGACTTCGACGCCGCGCGCCGATGGCAGCAGCGGGCCGTGCCGTATCACGATGCGACGGGCCCCTTCCTCCGGGTGTACGGCCGCTGCTTCGCGGGCATCGCCGAGCGGGAGCAACTGCTGATCCCGGCGGCCGACGAGGCGTTCCGCGAGGCGGTGGAATTCGCGGCGACGACCATGGGCCCGCACTCGCACGCGGCGCGGCTCGCGAGCGCGCTGCTCGGCGAATTACGTTACGAGACAGGCGATGTGGACACGGCGGCGGAATTGCTTCTGGAGAGTCTCGGCTTGGCGGACGAAGGCGGCGGCGGCGTCGATTTCATGATCGCCACCTATGCGACGGGAGCGCGGGTCGAAGCCGCCCGTGGCGATCTCCGGGCGGCCGCGAATCGGTTGGCCGACGGTATGGCGAGCGCCGAGCGGATGGCGCTGCCGCGCCTCGCGGCCCGGTTGCGCAACGAGCGAATTCGATTGGGACTCGGCCTCACCCGCGGCGAGATCGAGCGCCTCGTTGGTCCGCGAGAACTCCGGCACGACGACGGCATCGCCACGCTCATCGCCGAGATCGACGAAGACTCGGCGGTTCGGCTGCTGCTCACGGCCTACCCGCCGGACCGGTACGACGAGGCGTGCGAGCGAGCGCGCGCCCTGCTGACGAGCATCGAGTCCGCACCTCGCCCGCTCGCCGCGGTGCGCGCCCGATTGCTGCTCGGCACCGCGCTACGCCGCGCGGGCCGGACGGAGGAGGCGGAGCGGGAGCTGTCCGCCGCGGTGTCGAGGTGTGACGAGGCGGGGCTCGTTCGTCTGCCGATCGATGCGACGCGTGACCTGCCCGGTCCCGACGCCCGCTGACCGCTTCAAGCGATCAAGCGGTGGCTTCGGTCAGACGCCCGAAGTCCTTGCGGACACCGAAGGCGGTGACGATCTCCATGATGCCGAGCACGATCAGCCAGATGCCCGCGACCAGAGTCAGGGTGGCCACCGAACTGACCGGCCAGATGATCAGCACGACACCGGCGATCGCGGTGATCACGCCGAAGAAGCCCTGCCAGCCGCGTCCTGGCATGCCGGGATCGGAGGCGGCGGCCACCAGCATGGCCACGCCGCGGAACAGCCAGCCGATACCGATCCACAGCCCGAGCAGCAGGATCGAGGCGAGTTCGTCGCGGAAGCAGAACACGCCGATGATGATCGACAGCACGCCGCTGAGGAAGTACAGCACCCGCATGCCCGCGCTCTTAGTCGCGCCGAAGGCGGCCACCAGCTGCAGTACACCGGAGATCACCAGGTAGATGCCGAAGAGGATGCCCGCGACCAGCAGGGTCTTGTCCGGCCACACCAGAATCAATACACCGATGATCACCGTGAGGACACCGGTGACCAGAACGGCTTGCCAGGCGCTCTTCGCGAGCGTCTGAACAGGTCCATCGACCACGCTGTTTGTCGTCATGACCAGATGTTATGCCGTGCGGCACAGGTTTTCTGGACATTTGCTACACACCGCACGGCGGATACTTCCCGCCGCCGACTCGCTCGAGCCCGCGGCGCGACGTCGATCAGTCCCCTGGCGCGACGATGTTCACCATCCACGCGACGCCGAACTTGTCGCGGCACATGCCGAATTCGTCGCCCCACATCTGCTTCTCCAGCGGAACGGTGACCACGCCGCCCGCGGTCAGCTTGTCCCAGTAGCCGCGCAGCTCGTCGGCGTCGTCGCCGCTGAGGCTGATCGAGATGCTGCTGCCCGGCTGGTATTCCATGCCGGGCGGGGTGTCCGACGCCATCAGCGTGAACCCGCTCGGCGTCTCCAACTGGCCGTGCATGACCAGTTCGGCGCCTGGCGATTCCTTGTCGCCGAACTCGCCGAAGGTGTTCACGGCAAGGGTGCCGCCGAACACTTCGCGATAGAACTCGAGGGCCGGGCGCGCGTTGTCGCCGAAGCCGAGGTACGGGTTGAGCTTGGAGACCATGGGATGCTCCTTAGCTGTAGTTGCCGCCACGTGCGAGGGTACTGCCGCACCGCCGAGAGTGGCGTGGATAACGCTCGACGGGCTTCACGTTTACCGCCCGAGCGCCATGGGAAGTCATCCGTAAGTGGCTCTCGTCGTTTGGACAGTTGCGGGGTGGGGGTCGCATTTCGTGAGTCTCGGGTGGCTAGGAGAAGAGGGTGGCGGTTGTACTCGTGCTACAGGCACGCGGACTCGGTGATCTGCTCACCGCGGTCCCGGCGCTGCGCGCGCTGCGTCGAGCCAAGCCGAGCGACCAGATCGTTCTCGCCGCGCCGCACCGGCTCAAGCCGATCGTCGACCTGATCACCTCGGTGGACTCCATGGTCCCCACCCCCGACGTGAGCGCGCTGCGCTGGGACGGACCGCCGCCGCAGCTGGCGGTGAACCTGCACGGGCCGAGCGCCGAGAGCGTCGTCGAGCTGGTCAAGACCGACCCGGCGCGGATACTGACCTACCGCAACCCGGCCTTCCCCGAACTCGAGGGCCCGATCTGGCAGCCGGACATGCACGACGTGGAGCGGTGGTGTCACCTGCTCGAATCCGACGGCATCGTGGCCGACCGGCGCAACCTGGGTCTCGTGCCGCCCGTGTCCACCAACAGCCGCCGCGACTGCGTCGTCGTGCACGTCGGAGCGGGCGCTCCCGCGCGGCGCTGGCCACCGGACCGGTTCGCCGCGGTCGTGCGGCACCTGCTTGTGCTCGGCCGCGAGGTGGTGCTCACCGGCGACGAGTTCGAGCGGGACATCGCGCTGAACGTCGCCGCACGGGCCGGACTCTCCCAGGCGAACGTGCTCGCGGGCGAGCAGAACCTCATCGACCTCGCGGCCACGGTCGCCGAGGCCGCGCTGGTCCTCAGCGGTGACACGGGCGTCGCGCGGCTGGCCACGGCCTTCGGCACCCGCACCGTCCTGTTGTTCGGTCCGACGCCGCCGCGCTGGGGCGGACCGCCCCCGCACCTGCTTGCCAGGCACATCGTGCTGTGGTCGGGTCAGATGGGCGATCGGTATGCCGATACGCCGGATCCCGGTCTGTTGCGTATCGGGGTGGGCGAGGTCGTCGGCGCGGTCGAGAAGCAGCTCAATCAGCGCAACTCCGCCGCGGCGCGCCGCCCGACCTACCGCAGGGTGGGCTGAGGACTCACCGCTCGGCGCGCGCTTCGCTCAGCGCGGCCGCGTACGCCGCCAGCGCGCTCGGCCAGAACTGTTCGAGGTAGTCGCGCGCGTCGCCGAGTCCGCGCGGATCGAGCGTGTACACCCGGCGGGTCCCCTCCGCACGCACCATGACCAGCCGTGCCGCCCGCAGCACCTTCAGGTGCTGGGAGACCGCCGAGCTGCTCACGCCGACCAGGTCGGCCAGCTCCCCCACCGACCTCGGCGCATGCGGCAGCGCCTCGAAAATCGCCCGCCTCGTCGGCTCGGCCAGCGCCTCCAGTGCCCGAACTCCGTTAGTCGCCACTTAAACATTGTGATCAACTAGCAATTAGCTGGTCAAGATCGCCTATTACCCAATATTCCCAGGTCGATAACGCAGGCTCGCTCTTCAGTTATCTCTTCGTGACACACGAGCTGGGCTTTTACCGATCTGTGACTGTAGCCACAAGATAACGATTCGACTATCACGGTCCGTTAGCTTCGAGTCATGCCCGTGACCGATCTGTTATCTGCTCTTCGGCCCGGCGCGACTCGCTCTCGCCGGCACCGTGTCGCCACCCGTGCGGTGGCCGTCTCCGCCGCCGTAGGCGCCTCTCTCGGCGTCCTCGCCGCGGCCAACCCCGATGAGGCGTCCGCACCCGCGGCCGCCGAGACCTCCGCGAGCTCGAGCGCCATCCAGTACGCCGCGTTCGACCCGGCTCCGGCGCCCGAGGCCGTGGCCTGGGGCGAGCACCGCGCCGCTCAGGAAGCTGTTCCGCCGCCGCCCGCTCCCGAACCCGTCCGCCCGCACACCGTCCGCCCCGTCGAAGGCCGGCTGACCTCCACCTTCGGCGCCCGCTGGGGCGCACAGCACAACGGGCTCGACTTCGGCGACCCGATCGGCGCCCCGATCTTCTCCGTCACCGACGGCATCGTGATCGAGACCGGTCCCGCCTCCGGCTTCGGCCTGTGGGTGCGAGTCCAGCAGGACGACGGCACCGTCGGAGTCTACGGACACGTCAACGACATCCTCGTCGAGGTCGGCCAGCAGGTCAGCGCGGGCGACGTGATCGCCACCGTCGGTAACCGTGGCCAGTCCACCGGACCGCACCTGCACTACGAAGTGCACGATCCCGCTCTCGGCCCGATCGACCCGATGCCGTGGCTCGCCGCCCGAGGCATCCACGTGGGGTTCGCCGAGGAGTGATCCTCCCTCGGGTTCGCGAGCCCGATGAGGGGCTCGCGAATCCCCGCCGGTCGTCACTCCCGGCAGCCATGCCCGCGAACAGCGCCGTTCGCGGGCATGTGCGTTCTCCCGCCGCTCCCCCCGCCCCGGGGTGGGCGGCGGAGTCGTCTGATACTCCGGTACGAGACGCGAATAGCGCTGCGGCGGGACGTGTTCCGGTGTCCGCGATTCCTACCTTCGGGACATGTCGACGACCGAACTCGCCGCCGTCAGCGGAGACGACCAGCCCGATCTCGCCCGCGACGCCCGGCGCCTGCACCGTCCCCTGCTCTGGTCCTCGGCCGCCATGGCCGCGCTCGTCCTGTTCTCGCTCGGCGGGATGATCGTCGACGACCGCACGCTGCTCGGGGAGTCCGTGTGGTTGAAGACCTTCAAGTTCGGGGTGGCGTTCGCGGTATACGAGATCACGCTCGCCTGGTTGTTGTCCTTGCCGCACAAAGGTTCTCGCGCCACCTGGTGGCTCGGCACCGTGTTCGCGATGACCGGAGTGCTCGATGTGGGATTCATCGTTGTCCAGGCCGCGCGCGGCACCTTCAGCCATTTCAACTCCTCCGACGACCCGGTCAACTCCATCGGCCAGATGGTGTTCGCCACCGGCGTGCCCGGCCTGTTCTTCGCGAACCTGCTCATCGTGCTGATCCTGTCCTGGCAGCGGCTGGTCGACCGGCCCACCGCCCGGGCCGTCCACGCCGGACTCGCGCTGGCCGTGGCGGGCATGGCGCTCGGGTACCTGATGGGGTTCACCGGCGAACAGCTCGTCCGTGACGCCGACGGGCAGGTCGTGGAGCTGGTCGCCGGCCACACCGTGCTACCGGAGGACGCCCCCGCCGCCGAACGCGCGATCCGCGACACCGCAGAAGGCATGCCGCTCACCCACTGGAGCACCATCGGCGGCGACCTCCGCGTCCCCCACTTCGTCGGCCTGCACGGCATCCAAGTCCTGCTGCTGGCCACCTTCCTGCTCACCCACCTGGCCCGCAGGCACCGCTGGCTCCGCCCCGAACCCACCCGCGCCGCCCTGATGGCCGTCCTCGCCCTCACCTACACCGGCGTGCTCGCCATCACCTTCTGGCAAGCCATGCGCGCCCAACCCCTCATCCATCCCGACCCCCAAACCCTCACGGCCTACGCCGCCCTCTTCAGCGCCGCCGCAGCCACCACCTTCACCATCTACCACCGCAGCCACAGGGCCTGAGGTGCTGGAACGGCGGTCGCTGATCACGGCCACGACATAGCGAGTGCCGCCGGTACGGAATCGGCGGTGGCGCTAGCGCAGGCGTTCGGCTTCTCTGGCCAAGGTGACGAGGGTGGCGCTGAGGGAGGCGAGTTCGGCGGTGTCGGCGCCTTCGACGATGGCGGTGGCGATGTCCTCGGCGGCGCAGCGGGCCGCGAACCAGCGGTCCGCGAGGTCGGCGGCCTCCTGGGCGCTGAGCACGACGGAGTCTTCCGGAATCCCGGTGCCTTTGAGGCTGTTGCGGTGTTCGTAGGCCCGTTGGCGGCAGGACTGGCGGCAGTACCGGCGACGGCGTCCGGCCTCCGACTCCACGATCTCCCGACCACACCACAGGCAGCAGGACAGCAAGCGGCGCGACATGAGGCAGAACACTAGTGCGTCGCGCGGCGAGATGGCCCGCAGACCCCCCGCCGTCGCAGGACCGCAACACAGGAAACCGCAGGACGCCCGCGTGGCGTGGCACGGCAGAGCCACCGACTACAATGGAACGGTTCACCGTCGCCGTGTCGGGAACTATTGACGCAGGCCCGTTCGTTGCACTAGAGGTCCAGCGAGCGCAGGACGCGTTCGCCGGGCACGGTCGCAGCGCAACAAGACTCGAGCACACAGGGAGAGGCACACCATGGCAGATCGCGTACTCCGGGGCAGTCGGCTCGGAGCGGTGAGCTACGAGACCGATCGCGACCACGACCTGGCCCCGCGTCGGATCGCCCGGTACCGCACCGACAACGGCGAAGAGTTCGACGTGCCCTTCGCCGACGACGCCGAGATCCCCCCGACCTGGCTGTGCCGCAATGGTCAGGAGGGCATCCTGGTCGAGGGCACCACGCAGGAGACCAAGAAGGTCAAGCCGCCGCGTACCCACTGGGACATGCTGCTGGAGCGTCGCAGCAAGGAAGAGCTCGAGGAGCTGCTCAAGGAGCGCCTCGAACTGCTCAAGACCCGCCGCCGCGCCTGACGCAGCCGAACGAAAAGGCCGCCTCCCGATCGGGAGGCGGCCTTCGTCGTGTTCGGTGACTTCGGTCTTGTTCGGTGACTCAGTGGCTGGCGACCTTGCGGTAGCGCAGCAGCGCCAACGGCATCGCCACGGCCAGGATCGCGACCGAGCAGATGATGGCGTACTCGACGCAGTGCTCGGCCGCCCACCCCGAGGGCGGTACGAACGAGGGCGGGGAATCGTTCTCGAACAACTTGCGACCCGACGCCGAGACCGCGGTGATCGGATTCCACTCCGCGATGGTCCGCAGCGGCCCAGGCAGCGTCTCGGCGGAGATGAAGGCCGACGAGATGAAGCTGAGCGGGAACAACCAGATCAGGCCCGCGGACTGGGCGACCTCGACGGTCGGTGAGAACAGACCGGTGACCGCCCCGACCCACGACATCGCGAACGCGAACAGCAGGATGATCCCGAAGGCCAGTGCGGCGTCGGCGATTCCGCCGTTGATCCGCCAGCCGACGATGTAGCCGCAGACGACCATGACGACCAGGCTCAGGATGTTCACGGCAAGGTCGGAGAGCGTGCGACCCATGAGCACCGCGAGCCGCGACATCGGCAGCGTGCGCATCCGATCGATGATGCCCTTGTGCAGGTCGCCCGCAAGGCCGACGGTGGTGAAGGCGGCATTGAAAGCGACCGTCTGGGCGAAGATTCCGGCCAGCAGGAACTCGCGGTACTGGCTGCCGCCCAGCGAGGCGCCGAAGATGTAGGCGAACAGGAACACGAACATCAACGGCTGGATCGTCGCGGTCACCAGCAGCGTCGGCACCCGGAGGATGGTCAGCAGATTGCGCCAGGCGACGATCGCGCTGTCCCGGAAGATCCGTAGTTTGGGTGGCGTGATCTCTTGGGACACAGGCTCTTTCGGTTTCGTCTGCGCGGTTTCCTCGGCTTTGTCGAGCTCGTCGCATACCACGGTGGAGGCACTCGTCACGGGGCCACCTCGCTGACGCGGGGCGCTGCCGCGGTAGTGGTTGTCGGTTCGCGTCGCTGAATCACGACATGATCTCCTCGGGTACGTCGTCGGTTTCCGATTCGGCGCTCGGCGTCGGCGCCGGTGTGCCGGTGAGGGACAGGAATACGTCGTCGAGACTTGGCCGGTGCACGCTCGCGTCCACCACGCACACCCCGGCGTCGTCGAGCCTGCGCAACGCCTCGACCATGGTGCGCGAGCCGTCGCCGACCACGACCGTCACCTCGTCGGTGCCGGTCTCGTGGTTCGGCTCGCCGACGCCGATCTGGGCGAGCACCGTCATCGCGGGCTTGGCCTCCTGGCCGGGCGCCAGGGTGACGGTGAGCCGGTCGCCGCCGATGGAGGTCTTCAGCTCGTCGGCCGAACCGCGCGCGATGACTCGCCCTCGGTCGATGACGGTGATGCGGTCGGCGAGCAGATCGGCCTCTTCCAGGTACTGGGTGGTGAGCAGCACGGTGGTGCCGTCGTCGACGAGATCGCCGATGACCCGCCACATGTCGAGCCTGCCGCGCGGATCCAGACCGGTGGTCGGCTCGTCGAGCACCACCACCGCGGGCCGGGCGACGAGCGCGCCCGCCAGGTCGAGGCGGCGCGCCATGCCGCCGGAGTAGGTGCCCGCGCGGCGGTGCGCGGCATGGTCGAGACCGAGCGCGCCGAGCAGTTCGGCCGCCCGGTTGGTGGCTTGGCGCGGTGACATGCCGTAGAGCCGGGCCACCATGCGTAGGTTCTCGTAGCCGGAGAGGTTGGCGTCGACCGCCGCGTACTGACCGGAAAGGCCGATCCGCCGCCGCGCGTCCGCCGGGTCGCGGAGCACGTCGATGCCGGCCACCCGCACCGAACCCGCGCACGGCTTCAGCAGGGTCGTGACGATCCGGACGGTGGTGGTCTTGCCCGCGCCGTTGGGCCCGAGCAGTCCCATCACCGTGCCCGCCGGAATCTCCAGGTCGATGTCGTCGAGCACCCGAATTTTGCCGTAGTTCTTGACGAGACCGCGCACCTCCACCGCGAGAGTCATGACCGCACCTCACTCACTAGGCATCCTCCTTCGTTGTGCCCGCGCCGCCGTCGAGCCGCCGGTTCAGTACCGGTCCGATCACGGCGAGCGACTCGGGTGCGGTCATGGCCGAATGGCGGCAGGGCAGTTCGTGGTCGTGGACGGTTCCGGTGACGAACGGCTCCCACGCCGCCGCGCACCGTGCCGGATCGGCCTGGTTGACCTCGTCGGCCGCGGCGGTGAAGAACAGCACGTCGCCGTCGAAGGTGCGCGGCTGGAAGCCGTGCGCCAGCACCGTGCCGTTGGTGTAGCCCTCGTACAGTCGCTCCAGGTGCTCGATGGTGAGCGCCGCGAACGCGCCGGGGCGCGAGCGCAGCAGTTCCGCCGCGTCGAGCAGGCTCATCGTGGGATCGAGTTCGTCGTCGTCCAGATCGCTGCCGAACTCCGCGATGATGTCGGCGACGCCGGGGATGGCGTGTTCGAGCAATTCGTCGGAGAGCTGGTAGCTGTCCATCATCGCCAGCAGCGCCACCTCGTCGCCGGATTCCTGCAGCCGCACCGCGATCTCGTGCGCGATGAGACCGCCGAGCGACCAGCCGAGCAGGTGGTACGGACCTTCGGCCTGCACCGACTTGATGTGCGCCACGTAGTAGTCGGCGGCCTCGCCGATAGTGGAAAAGCCCTCCTCCCCCGCGACGTGCGGTGATTGCAGCCCGTACAGCGGTCGGTCCGGCGACAGGTGCGCGAGCAGACCCGAGTAGCACCAGGACAGCCCGATCGCCGGGTGGACGCAGAACAGCGGAGCCTTGCGTCCGGGAGCGGTCGGCCGGATCGGCAGCACCGCACCGAGCGCACCGGCCATGGCCGTCGCCGCGCCGTCGGAACCGGCCAGCCGCGCGGCGATGGCGGCGGGTGTCGCCTCGCCGAACATCACCTGCACCGGCAGGTCGATGCCCTCGGCCCGCACCTGCGCGACGACCTTCGTGGCAAGCAGCGAGTTGCCGCCGAGCTCGAAGAAGGCGTCGTCCGCGCCGACCCGCTCCACCCCGAGCACCGACTCGAACGCCGCGCACAGCGCCGCCTCGATCGGGTTGCTCGGCGCCCGGTATCCGCCGGACGCGCTGAACACCGGTTCCGGCAGCGCCTTGCGGTCGAGCTTGCCGACCGGGCTCAGCGGGACCTCGTCGATGAGCATGATCGATTGCGGCACCATGTAATTCGGCACCAGCCCGGCCACGTGCTCGGTCAACTCGGCCGCGGTGAGCTCGGTTCCGTTGCGCGGCTTCACATACGACACCAGCGCCGTGCTGCCCGCGGGCGTGCGGTAGCCGATGGTGGTGGCGAACTCGACCGCGCGGTGGCGGGCCAGCGCGATGTCGATCTCGCCGAGTTCGATACGGAAGCCGCGGATCTTGACCTGGTGGTCGGTGCGGCCGACGTACTCGATCTCGTGTTCGCCCTCCGCCGCGCCGGACCACCAGCGCACCAGGTCGCCGGTGCGGTACATGCGCTCGCCCGGCTTGCCGTACGGGTTCGCGACGAACCGCTGCGCGGTCAGCCCGGGCCGGTTCAGGTAGCCGCGGGCCAGCGCGCTGCCCGCCAGGTGCAGCTCACCGGTGACGCCGACCGGCGAGGGATGCAGCCTGGCGTCCAGCACGGTCGCGGCGACGCCGCGGATCGGACCGCCGATGGTGATCGGCCCGCCGGGCTCCATGGGCTGGGAGATCACCGTGACGATGGTGGTCTCGGTGGGCCCGTACACGTTGTACAGGTTGCGACCCGGCGCCCACCTGGCGACCAGATCGGGCGGCAGCGCCTCGCCGCCGACCAGCACGTGCGCCAGATCGGTGACACCGGTCGGGTCGACCGTGCCAAGCGCCGAGGTCGTGATGAACGCGTGGGTGATCCGTTCCTCGATGAACACCTGTGCCAGCTCCGCGCCGCCGACCACTCCTGGCGGGGTGATCACCAGCGTCGCCGCGCCGCCGAGGGCGAGCAGCAGATCAAGCATCGCGGCGTCGAAGCTCGGCGTCGCGAAATGCAGGACGCGGCAACCGGGTTGGACGTCGAAGCGCTCCGCGGTCTCGGCGGCGAAATTGGACAGGCCGCCGTGGGTGACCATCACGCCCTTCGGGGTGCCGGTCGAACCGGACGTGTAGATCACGTACGCCGGGTTGTCGACCCGCAGCGGGCGCACCCGCTCCTTCTGCACGATCGCCTTGTCCGACGCCGCGAGCACGCCCGCGCGGAACCGCGGATCGTCCAGCACGATCCACTCGACGCCGTCGGGCAGCTCGTCGCGGTACTCGGCGAGCGTGATACCCATCGCCGCACCGGAATCGGTGAGCATGTGGGAGATGCGCCCGGCCGGGTACAGGGGGTCGACCGGCACGAACGCCGCGCCGGCCTTGGCGACCGCGAGCACCGAGGCGACCGACTCGACCGAGCGCGGAATGCCCAGCGCCACCAGGGTTTCCGGGCCGACGCCGTGTCCGATGAGCACGCGGGCCAGCCGGTTGGTCCAGCGATCAAGCGCGTCGTAGGTGACGTGGGTGCCGTCCGAGGACAGCGCCACGGCGGTGCGGTCGACGTTCGCCGCGGCCTCGAACACCTCCGGGAAGACGATCGGGCGGTCGGCTTCGATGCCGCGCACCGGAGCCAGCCCGGTCCACTCCTCGGGGGCGAGCAATCCCAGATCGCCGACGGCGGCGGTCGGCGTCGCCGCGATCGCGTGGAGCAGCCGCACCAGGCGCTTGCCGAGTCCGTGCGCGGTCCGCTCGTCGAACAGATCGCTCGCGTAGTTCACCGCGAGGGAGATACCGCCTGGCTCGCGCTGAGCGGTCTGCTCCTCGGTGAGGGTGAACTGCAGGTCGAACTTGGCGATGCCGGTGTCGCCGTCCTCGGCCTCGATGCGCAGACCGGGCAGTTCCAGGCTGCGCAGCGGCCGGTTCCGCACCGAGAGCATCACCTGGAACAGCGGGTGGTGCGCCTGCGAACGGGCCGGGTTGAGCACCTCGACGAGGCGTTCGAACGGCAGGTCGGCGTGCGCGAACGCGTCCAGATCGGTGTCGCGCACGCTGTGCAGCAGGTCGGTGAACCGCGCGTCCGGATCGAGGCGGGTGCGCAGTACAAGCGTGTTGACGAACATGCCGATCATCCGGTCCAGCGCCGGATGGCCGCGGCCCGCGATCGCGGTGCCGACCGCGATGTCGTCGGTGGCGGTCATCCGGTGCAGCAGCACCGCGAGCGCGGCGTGCAGCACCATGAACATGCTGACGTTGTTGGTGGTGGCCACCGCCTGCAGCTCCCGGTGGGTGACCGCGTCGATCGCGCATTCCACCGTGCCGCCGCGATAGGACGGCACCGGCGGCCGCGGCCGGTCCGCGGGCACGTTCAGCAGTTCGGGAACACCGTCGAGGGTGGCTCGCCAGTAGTCGAGCTGGTGGCGAAGCACCGAGTCGGGATCGTCCTCGGTGCCGAGCGTATCCCGTTGCCACAGCGTGTAATCCGCGTACTGCAGGGTGAGCTCGTCCCAGTCCGGCTGCTGTCCGGCGCAGGCGGCGCGGTAGGCAACGGCCACGTCCGCCGCCAGCGGCTCCAGCGACCAACCGTCCATGGCGATGTGGTGCACGACGAGGACGAGGACGTTGTCGGTCGAGGCGGCGGGCGGTGCCGTGCCGTCCGGATCGGGTTCGTCCGACACGGTGATCAGGGCCGCGCGCAGCGGCACGGACTCGCCGAGGTCGAAGCCCGGTGCGGCGAAGCTCCGGACCGCGTCGTCGACGCCGTCGGGGGTGACCGTCGCGACGAACAGCGTCACCGCCGCGTCGGCGGGATCCAGGACGACCTGGGCCGGTTCGCCGTCCACCTCGGGGAACACCGTGCGCAGCGACTCGTGCCTGGCCTGCACGTCGTGCAGCGCCCGCACCAGCGCGTCGACATCCAGCTCGCCGTGCATGCGCAGCACGACCGGGATGTTGTAGGCGCCCGCGCTGCGGTTCGGCCCGTCGGCGGCCGGGCCGACTTCGTTGAACCGGTTGAGGAACCACAGCCGCTGCTGCGCCGCGGACAGCGGAATACGGTCGGGCCGCTCGCGGCGCACCGGCTCGGGGCGCGCGTCCGCGCCGGACGGCCCGGACTCGAGCATGGCGGCGAGCTCGGCGACGGTCGGCGCGGAGAAGACGCTGCGCACCTCGAGCCGGGTGTTCGTCGCCGCCTCCAGTCGCGCGACGAGCTGGGTGGCCAGCAGCGAGTTTCCGCCGATGTCGAAGAAGCTGTCGCCCGCGCCGACCGTTTCCGCGCCGACCAGCTCGGCCATCACGGCGGCGACCAGCTTCTCCAGTTCGGTCTCCGGCGCGCGACCGTCGGACACGGCGGCGAACTGCGGCTCGGGCAGCGCCGCGGTGTCCAGCTTGCCCACCGGGGTGAGCGGGATCCGGTCGAGCACCGTGATGCTCACCGGAACCATGTGCGCCGGAAGCTGTTCGGCGACATGCGCGCGCAAGGCCTCGGTGTTCACGCCGGCGCGCCCATCGAGCGGCTGGACGAAGGCGACGATCCGATCGGCGCCCGCGATGTGGCGGACGTCGGTGTGCGCGAACCGCACGCTCGGGTGCCCGCCGAGCGCGGCGGTGATTTCGCCGAGCTCGATGCGGAACCCGCGCACCTTCACCTGGTGGTCGCTGCGGCCGAGGTAGACCAGCTCGTTCGCGGCGTTCCAGCGGACAACGTCACCCGTGCGGTACATGCGGGCGCCCGCCGGCCCGAACGGGTCGGCGACGAACCGGGCCGCGGTCAGTCCGAGGCGGTCGAAATAGCCTCGCGCCACGCCGAATCCGCCGAGGTACAGGTCGCCGGGCACGCCGACGGGCACCGGCCGCAGCCGGTCGTCGAGCACCGTGGCCCGCGCGCCGCGCACCAGCGTGCCGATGGTGATCGGCGCGCCGACGGTCACCTCGGCGGCGGTGACGACGACGGTGGTCTCGGTCGGGCCGTACCCGTTGAACATCAGCCGTCCCGGCGCCCAGCGGGCCGCCAGCTCCGGCCCCCACGCTTCGCCGCCGATCATGAGCGAACGCAGGTGCGGCAGCGGCCAACGTTCGTTGTCGATGGTGGACAGCGCCGCGGGCGTCATGAACGTGTGGGTGATCCGCTCGCGGTCCATCAGCGCGGCCAGCTCGTCGCCGCCGTAGATGTCCGGCGGGCAGATCACCATGGTCCCGCCCGAACCCACCGCGAGCAGCAGATCGAACACGGCGGCGTCGAAGCTCGGCGAGGAGAAGTGCAGCGTCCGCGCGTCCGGGTCGACCCGCATCCGGTCGCGGATCTCGTCGGCGAAGTTCGACAGCCCGCTGTGGGTGACCGCGACGCCCTTCGGCTTACCGGTCGAGCCCGAGGTGTAGATGATGTAGGCCAGGTCGGCGATCCGCACGGGCCGCGACAGTTCCGCGTCGTCGATCGGTCCGTCGTCCAACCTGTCGAGCTCGGCCGTCGTGGCCGGTTCGTCGAGCAACAGCCAGTCGGTCGATGCTTCGTCGCCCGCCGCGCGCAGCCGCCCGGCGTATTCGGACACGGTGACGCCGAACCGGCAGCCGGAGTCGGTCAGCATGTGCCGGACGCGATCGGCCGGGTAGTTCGGGTCCACCGGCACGAAGGCCGCGCCGGACTTGGCGACCGCGAGCACGGTGAGCACCGAGTCGATGGAGCGGGTCAGGCCGAGCGCGACCCGATCGCCGACGCCGATGCCGCGCCCGACGAGGGCACGGGCCAGGCGGTTCGAGCGGCGGTCGAGTTCGGCGTAGGTCATCGAGACATCGCCGGACCGCACCGCGTCGTGCCGCGCGTGCCTGCGCGCCGTCGCGGTGAAGTACGCCGCCAAGGTGAGCTGCGGCGTGGTCTGTCCGCCGGTCGCCGGGCTGAGCAGCCTGCGCTCGTTCTCGGTGCGCGCGTCGATCTCGCGGACAAGCGCACGCGGGTCAGCGGTGACCGCGTCCAGCACGCGCAGGAACCGATCGGCAAGGGTCTCGACCGTCTCGGCGTCGAAAAGTTCCGCCGCGTAGACGAACTCGAAGTCGCTCGCGCCGGTGTCGCGGGCCGCGACCCGCAGTTCCAGATCGAACTTGGCGCGCGCGATGTCGAGTTCCTCGGCGCTCAGCGCCAGCTCCGGCAGCTCCAGGGTCGGCGCGGGTCCGTCCTGAACGGTCAGCGCCACCTGGAACAGCGGTCGGTTCGCCCCGACGCCCATGACCCGGCCCAGTTCCTCGACGACGCGCTCGAAGGGCACGTCTGCGTTGGCCATGGCGGTCAGCTCGGTGTCGCGGTCGGCACGCAGCTGGTCGGTGAACGGCCGGTCCGGGTCCACGTCGGAGCGCAGCATCATGGTGTTCACGAACATGCCGACCAGTTCGTCGAGCTTGGTGTCCGTGCGGCCCGCGACCGGAGTGCCGATCACGATGTCGCGGCCGCCGGTGACGAACCGAAGCAGGACGGCGAGCGCCGAGCGCAGCACCATGAACATGCTGACGCCCTGCTCGCGGGCGAGTTCGGCGAGCGCGCGCTGGAGCGGTTCCGGCACGGCGAACCGCACGGTGCCCGCCTGCTGGGTCGGATCGAGCGGCCGTTGCCGGTCGTACGGGAGCGGCAACTCCGCGGGCAGGTCGGCCAGCTCGGTGCGCCAGTAGGCCAGCTGCGCGCCGGCGACGCTGTCCGGATCGCTCTCGTCGCCGAGGCAGGCCCGCTGCCACAGCCCGAAGTCGGCGTACTGCACCGGAAGTGGCGTCCACGCAGGCGCGTGGCCCGCGCGGCGCGCCGCGTAGGCCAGCGCGAGGTCGCGGGTCAACGGGCCGAGGGACCAGCCGTCTGCCGCGATGTGGTGCAGCACGATGCCGAGCTGGTAGCGCTGAGTACCGGTGCGCAGCAATGCGATTCGCAGCGGAGTGTCCCTGGTCAGATCGAAGCCGCCGCGCGCGAGTACACGCAGCGCGTCCTTCGCGCCCGCCTCGTCGACCTCGATCGGCTCCACCGAGGGCAGCGACCTGCCGATCGGCAGCACCAGCTGCTGGGCTCCCGCGCTGTCCTCCGGGTACACGGTGCGCAGCACCTCGTGCCGCTCCACCACATCGGTGAGCGCTGCGCGCAGCGCGGGAACGTCCAGATCGCCGTCGATTCGAATGACGAAAGCGATGTTGTAGGCGCTGGATTCGGGCGAGAATCGATTGAGGAACCACAGTCGCTGCTGCGGCAGCGACAGCGGGATGCGTCCCGGACGCGGGGTGTGCACAGCCAGCGCCACCCGTTGCGTCCGGGGCGCTTCCGCCAACTGCTCGGCCACGGCGGCGACCGTCGGCTCCTCGAACAGCGTCCGCACCGGCAGATCCACGCCGAACTCGGCGTGCAGCGCGGCCGCCAACCTGGTCGCCAGCAGCGAGGTGCCGCCGATGTCGAAGAAGCTGTCCTCGGCGCCCTCGACCGGGTGTCCGAGCACGGCGCCGAACACGCCGGCCACCCGGATCTCGGCCTCGGTGCGCGGCGCGCGCGACGGACCGGCGGCCGCGAACACCGGCTGCGGCAAGGCCTTTCGGTCCAGCTTGCCGGACGGGGCGACGGGCAGCCGGTCGAGCACCATCACCGAGGCGGGCACCATGTAGCCGGGCAGCTGCTGTCGCGCCGTCTCCAGGATCGCGGCGGGCGTCACGCCCTGCGCGCCGTGTTCGGCCGTCACGTACGACACCAGCCGCGGGTCGCCGTGATCGCCGGAATGCACGATCGTCAGCGCGAAACTCACGCCGGGGTGCGTGCGCAGCGCGTGGTCGATCTCGCTGAGCTCGACGCGGAAGCCGCGGATCTTGATCTGGTCGTCGGCCCTGCCGAGGAAGCGCAGCCGCCCTGCCGGATCGGCGACCACCAGATCGCCGGTGCGGTACATCCTTTCGCCGCGCCTTCCGTGCGGATTCGCCGGGAAGCGTTGCGCCGTCAGGCTGTAACGGCCGAGATAGCCGCGGGCCAGACCGGGACCGGACAGGTACAGCTCGCCGGGCGTGCCCGGCGGCACCGGGTGCAGGCGCCGGTCGAGCACGAACAGGCGCATGCCGCGCACCGGCATGCCGAGCGGCACCGGACTTCCCGCCGCCATCGGTCCCGACGCCGTCGCGGCGACGGTGGCCTCGGACGGCCCGTACATGTTGTGCATGCGGTGCCGCGCCGACCAGGTCGCCACGAGCTCCTCGGAGCACGCCTCGCCACCGACGATCACGGCCTCGAGCTCGTCGAGACCCTCGTCGGGCACGGTCGCCAGCGCGGCGGGGGTGATGAACGCGTGCGTGACGTGTTCGGTGCGCAGCAGATCCGCCAGTTCGGCGCCGCCGTACATCCCGGCCGGAGCGATCACGATGGTCGCGCCCGCCGCGAAGCCGAGCAGCAGTTCGAGCACCGACGCGTCGAAGCTCGGCGACGAGAAGTGCAGCGTGCGTGCGGAATCCGTGACGCCGAACTTGTGCATCTGCTCGCTGGCCAGCGAGGCGATACCGGCGTGGGTCACCACGACGGCCTTCGGAATGCCGGTCGATCCCGAGGTGTAGATCAGGTAGGCCGGGTGGCTGGTCCGTAGCGGGTAGTGCCGGTCTGCGTCGGTGATCGGCGCGGTGGAGTGGTGGTCGCATTCGGCGGCCAGCTCGGTCGACCCGAGCACCAGCCAGTCCACGTAGGACTTGCGGTGCCGCCCGCGCGGCGCGGGCCATTCGGGCATGGCGGCCAAGCACTCCGGAATGGTGAGGCCGAGAAACGCGCCGGAGTCGGCGATCATGTGCCCGATCCGCTCGGCCGGGTAACCGGGGTCGATCGGCACATACGCCGCACCGGTTTTCGCGACCGCCCAGACCGCGGCGATCGAGTCGAGGCTGCGCGGCAGTGCGATCGCCACCACGACCTCGGGACCCGCGCCGTGCTCGATCAGCACCCGCGCCAAGCGGTTCGACCGCTCGTCGAGCTCGCGGTAGGTGGTGTCCTGTCCGAGGTAGCGCACCGCGACGGCGTCGGGCAGCCGCTCGGCGGTGGCGGTGAGCAGGCGGGCCAGCGAGACCGACGGCTCGGCGGGTGCGGCCGAGATGGGCACCAGGTTGGCCGCTTCCTTGCGGTCGAGGATGTCGATGTCGCCGACCGGCACCTCCGGCGCGGCGACGGCGGCGGTGAGCAGGGCGACGAAGCGACGCGCGAACGACTCGACCGTTCGCTCGTCGAAAACGTCTACCGCGTAGCCGAATTCGGCGGTGAGCGGACCGTCGCCGAAGTTGTCGTGCACCTCGAGCTGCAGGTCGAACTTGGCGACGTCGGCCGCGAGCGGCAGCACCTGCGCCGTCACGTTCGGCAGCTCGATGCCGAGTTCCGGCGCGCGGTCGTAGGACAGCATCACCTGGAACAGCGGGTGCCGGGCGGCCGAGCGCTCCGGGTTGACCACCTCGACCAGCCGCTCGAACGGCACGTCGGCGTTGGCGAACGCGTTCAGGTCGGTCTCCCGGGCCACGTCGAGCATCCGGTCGAAGCCTGCTGCCGCGTCGACCTCGGTGCGCAGCACCAGCGTGTTGACGAACATGCCGACCAGGTCGTCGAGCGCCGGATCGGAGCGACCGGCGATCGGGGTGCCGACCGCGATGTCGGAGCTCGCGCACAGCCTGGCCAGCAGGGTGGCCAGCGCCGCGTGCAGCACCATGAACATGCTGACGCCGTGGCTGGCGGCGAGTTCGGCTGCGGCGCGGCGGGTTTCGGCCGAGATCGTGAACGCGACCCGGCCGCCGGCGGTGGAGCGGCGCATCGGGCGCGGACGATCCAGCGGCAGGTCGAGCTGATCGGGCAGGCCGGCCAGCGCCGAACGCCAGTAGGTCAGCTGGCGGCTCAGCGCGCTGGCCGGATCGTTCTCGTCGCCGAGCAGCTCGCGCTGCCAGAGGGCGAAATCGGCGTACTGCACCGGCAGCGGCGTCCACCGCGGCGCGGCGCCCTCCGCCCGCGCGGCCACCGCCGCCATCAGATCCTTGGCCAGCGGCGTCACCGACCAGCCGTCACCGCAGATGTGGTGCAGCACGATCAGGAACACGTGCTGCTGCGGGCCGGTCTTCCACAGGGCGACCCGGATCGGCGCCTGGCTGCGCAGATCGAAGCCGTACCCGGCGAACTCGGTGGCCAGCTCGGCCACGTCGGCGCCGATGGCGTCGATCGGGTCGAGGGTCAGTGGGATCTCGGTGGCCGGGTGGATCAGCTGGTAGGGACCGTCGGCGGCCTCCGGGAAGGTGGTGCGCAGGCTCTCGTGGCGATCGATCACGTCGACGAGTCCGGCGCGCAGCGCCGCGTGGTCGAGCGGTCCGTCGAGACGGACGGCCAGCGGCATGTTGTACGCGGCGGCGTGCTCGGCGAAACGGTTCAGGATCCACAACCGCTGCTGGGCCAGCGAGAGCGGAATCCGTTCCGGCCGTTCGGCGGGCAGCAACCGCGGCGAGGTGGTGTCGGGGGTGTGCGAGGCGAAGCGCTGGGTGAGCGCGGCCACCGTGGACGCCTCGAACAAGTCGCGGATGGTCAGCGCGGTACCCAGCGCGACGTTGATGCGCGCGACGGCGCGTGCGGCGATCAGCGAGTTGCCGCCGAGGTCGAAGAAGCCGTCCTCGAGCCCGATCGCGTCGATGCCGAGCACCTCGCTGAAGATCGCGGCGAGCGCCCGCTCCACCTCGGTGCGCGGCGCGGCGGTCACCGGCATCGTCCTGGCGACCAGCGTCGGCATCGGCAGCGCCTTGCGGTCGATCTTGCCGTTGGCGCTGAGCGGTAGCTCGTCGAGTTCGATGAGCGCCGAGGGGACCATGTAGGCCGGCAGCGTCCGGCGCAGCGCGGCCAGCAGGGTCTGGGTGTCCATGCGCTCGTCGTCGGCGCCCGGCGCGGCGACCACGTAGGCCACCAGTTCGTCGCCGGTGCGCCCGGCGTGCGCCACGCAGACCGCCCTGGTGACGCGCTCGTCGTCCAGCAGCGCGGCCTCGATCTCGCCGAGCTCGATGCGCAGGCCGCGGATCTTCACCTGGAAGTCGGTGCGGCCCAGGTACTCCAGCACGCCGCGGCCCTCGGCCGTCGGCTCCAGCTGCCAGCGGGCGAGATCGCCGGTGCGGTACATGCGCGCGCCGGGGGTGAACGGATTGGCCACGAACCGGTCGGCGGTCAGCCGCGGCTGGCCGAGGTACCCGCGGGCCAGCTGCACACCGGCCAGGTACAACTCGCCGACGACGCCGGGCGGCACCGGTCGCAGCTGCTCGTCGAGCACGTAGGTCTGGGTGTTCCAGACCGGCGAGCCGATCGGCACGGTCTCCGGCGCGCTCGGGCACGGCCAGTAGGTGACGTCGACGGCGGCCTCGGTGGGCCCGTACAGGTTGTGCAGCTGGGTCCCGCGCTGCACCGCGTGGAAATCGCGGACGGTGGCGGCGGGCAACGCCTCACCGCTGCAGAACACCCTGCGCAGGCAGGCGCATCCGCGGACGTCGGTATCGGTGACGAACACCGAAAGCATGGACGGCACGAAATGCGCCGTGGTGATGTGCTTCTCGGCGATGACGCGCGCCAGGTAGGCCGGGTCGCGGTGACCGTCGGGTGCCGCGACCACCAGCCGCGCGCCGATCTGCAAGGGCCAGAAGAACTCCCAGACCGAGACGTCGAAGGTGGCCGGGGTCTTCTGCAGGACCGCGTCGGTAGGGTCGAGCGGGTACTCGTGCTGCATCCAGTGCAGCCGATTCACGATGGCCTCGTGAGATACGCCGACGCCCTTGGGTTTTCCGGTCGAGCCCGAGGTGAAGATGACGTAAGCGAGGTGCTCGGGACGCAGCGGCGCCAACCGGTCGGCGTCGGTGATCGGGGCGGCGTCGTAGCCGGACGTGTCCAAGGTGTCGAGCATGAGCACCGGCGTGCGCACCGGAAGGGCGAGCCCGTCGCGCTCGGCGCCGAGCAGGCACACCGGGGCGGCCTGGCCGAGGATGCCGTCGATGCGGTCGGCCGGGTGGTCGGGGTCGAGCGGCAGGTAGGCCGCGCCTGCCTTGACGATCGCGTACATGCCGACGACCAGTTCGATGCTGCGCCGCAGGCAGAGACCGACGACCGTGTCCGGTCCCGCGCCGCGCGCGATGAGCAGCCGCGCCAGCCGGTTGGCCCGCTCGTCGAGCTCGCGGTAGGTCAGCGCGTGTCCCTCGAACTCGAGCGCGGTCGCATCCGGGGAGATCGTGACGCGGTCGGCGAAGAGCTCCGCCAGCGTGCCTTCCCGGACGGGCGTCTCGGTGGCGTTCCATTCGCGAAGCACCAGATCGCGCTCGGCGTCGGTGATCGCGCACAGCGACTCCGCGGGGGTCTCCGGCTCGGACTCCAGGAAGGTGCCGAGGAAGTCGAGGAAGCGGCCGTGGTGCATGGCGACCTCGCGGTCGGCGTACAGCCTCGGGTTGGCCTCGAAGTCGACGTGGATGTGGTCCGCTTCGCCGTTGTAGAGGTTGATCGAGAGGTCTTCCACCGGACCGGTGGCGAGCACGTGCAGCGAGCCGGTCAGCTCGCCGAACTTCAGCTCGTTGTGGAACAGCATGATGTTGACCATCGGCCCGAAGAAGCCGCGCGCGTCCCTGGAGTAGCCGCAGTCGCGCCGGATGTCGTCGTGGCGGTAGCGCTGGTGCCGCAGCGCGCCGGTGATCTGGAGTTCCGTCGAGCGCACCACGTCACCGACGGTGGTGCCCGCGTCGAAGCGCAGGCGAATCGGCACCACGTTCGACAGCACGCCCGCCGAACGGCGCAGCGCGACGGTGGTCCGCGCCGCGACGGGCAGGCTAAGCACCACGTCCGAATCGCCGGTCACCGAGCGCACGTAGCAGGCGAGCGCCGCGACGAACAGCGTCGAGTTGTTCGTGTCGAACGCCGCCATCGCGGCGGTCATGGCGGCGTCGGCGCGGTCGTCGAGCATGCCCTTGGCCAGGTGCCTACCCGGGTCCGGCGTCGAGGAGGTCACCGCGACGGTGGACAGGCTGAGTGGTCCGCCCGCGCCCGAGAGTTGCTCGAGCCAGTACTCGCGGTCGGTGCGGAACCGGTTGGACTCGCGGTAGGCCGACTCGTCGGCGTAGATCTGCGCCAGACCGGTCGCGCGCGAGACCGACGGCTCCGTGTGGTTCTGCACCGCGGTGTAGATCTCGGCCGTTCGGGTCAGCGCGTTCATCGCGCCGTAGCCGTCGATCACGATGTGGTGGCCGCGCGAGTACCAGAAGTACTCGGAGTCGCCGACGCGCAGCACCACGTTGGTTGTGAGCGGATCACGTTCCAGATCGATCGGAGAGCTGGCGTGCTCGTTCATCCAGCGCAGTGCGGCGCCGCGCGGATCGGGTTCGTCGCGCAGGTCGATGCGGCCCCAGCCGGGGCGGCGGGACCAGTCCACCAGCTGATGCGGAACACCGTCGATCTCTACCATTCGGACGTGCCCGACCTCGGTCTCGGCACCGAAACGCTCGATCGCGTAGAGCAGGCACCCGACATCGAGATCGCCGTGGATCTCGACGTACTGGGCGATTGTCAAGGGTACGTCGGGCCGAATCCGCTGGGCATACCACAGGGCCGTCTGCGCTGGGGAGAGAGCGAAGGGTTGTGCCGAAAATTCACCCGAAGTGCATTGGTCGACGCGATCGGTGGCCAATGAACTCATTCATCACTCCGTTCTGCCGCAACTGACGCAACTCCCCGACCCCCCTACGGCGGCCACGCATGCGCGAGCCGTAGGACGTGTGATCCACGCCCTATGATTCGGAGCACCCCAGATGCCGGATGGCCGACGTATTGGATTTGTTTCACATCGAACGACGTTGGCAGAACGCCCTTTTGGCCAGCTACATTTCCGCAAACTTTCGCGTCGAGCGGCGTCGCGGACCACAAACACCGAGGTCCGACGGCTGACGCCGCGGACGGAATCGACCCCACTGCCCGCCTCAGCAAACGCTTGGCAACATCACAAACAGGCTACGGAGGCCTCGCCCGTCCCGGAAGAGACCGGATGTTCGGTTGTCGAGGAGATCGTGATCCAGGTCAGCCGACCGATTGGTCGACCGAAAAGCCCTGGTCGGTCGCGTGAACAGACCGCGACCTCCGCCGGTGGGACAACGCGACAACGACGGCGGCAGCGGTCAGGATAGCCGAGACCCATTCGGGTGCGGCGCCGATTCGAGTAGCCAAAGTGATGCTGTTTCGCAATGGCAGGTCCGCGACGAGGGCCGCGGGCACGAACAACTCGGTCTGTTGCGGCACCGCTCCGTCGGCGGTGACGATCGCGCTGACACCCGAGGTGGCCGCCACCACCAGCGCCCTGCCGTGCTCCACCGCGCGCACCCGCGACATCGCCAGTTGCTGGTAGGTCATCTCGCTGTCGCCGAAGGTCGCGTTGTTGGTCGGCACGGTGAGCAGCTGCGCGCCCGACCGCAGCGAATCGCGAAACGCCCGATCGAACGCGACCTCGTAGCAGGTCGCCACGCCGATGTCGACGCCTGCGGCGCGCACCGTGCCGTCACCGTCGCCCGGCACGAAATAGCCTGCGCGGTCGGCGTATTCGGAGAACAGCCGGAAGAAGGAACGCAGCGGCAGGTATTCGCCGAACGGCTGGATGATCTTCTTGTCGTGCCGGTCTGCAGGACCTTCCGCGCCGTTCCACACCATCACCGAATTCGTCGTGGTGCGATCGCCGTTCACGAGGACGGCGCCCACCAGGATCGGCGCGTCGATCGCCTCGGAGGCCCGGGTGATCAGGGCAGCGGCGTCGGCGTTGCGCAGCGGATCGATGTCGGAGGAGTTCTCGGGCCAGATCACCACATCCGGCTTGCGCGCACGGCCCGCGGCGACGTCCTCGGCCAGCTGCTCGGTGCGGCGGACGTGGTTGTCCAGCACCGCGCGTCGCTGCGCGTTGAAGTCGAGACCGAGGCGCGGCACGCTGCCCTGAATCGCGGCGACCGTGATCGTCCCGTCCCCCTCGTCCGGGGCGGGCAGTGCGGACCGGAGGAGCACACCGGCGATGGGCATGATGACCAGAGTCGCTGCCGCGGTGATGATTCCGGCCCGAGACGCGGCGCCGACGCGAGGTTTCGTCGCGACCGCCGAACCACCTCCGGACAGCTCGTCCGCCGAGTTCCGCGCGCCCGCAGCGTCCTTCGACTCGTCGTCGGCGACGACGCCTCCCGGGGCGCCGGTCGTGCGCAGTGCCGCCAGCCGTTCGACCAAGGCCGCGAGTCCGGTGCCGGTCAACGCCACCGCGAACCCGATCAGCGGCGCGCCGCCCACCGCGGCCAGCGACAGGAACCAGCCGTCCGCCTGACCGAAAGCCAGCCGACCCCAAGGGAATCCGCCGAACGGGAAGCTCGATCGAATCCATTCCGTGGTCACCCAGGCCAGCGCCACCCACAGCGGCCACCAGGGCAGCCGCCCGATCAGGTTGGCAAGCAGGCCGAACAGCCCGAGGTAGAGCGCGCACGTGGTGGAGAGCGCCAGCCAGGGCAGCGGACCGACGTAGATTCCGGTCCACGGCAGCAGCGGCACGAAAAAGCCCAGCCCGGCCAGCATTCCGTAGCCGAAGCCGCCGCGCAGGCCGTCCGCGCCGCGCACCGTCGCGGTGAGTACGGCGATGCCGACCGGCGCGAGGAACCAGAACGGCCGCGGCGGAAAGCTGCCGAACAGAAGCAGTCCCGCGACCAGCGCGGCCATCGATCGCGCCGCCACGCCACGCAGCCGATCCGGTGCGCGGCGGGTGCGCGTCAGGCCGGGCATCGTCATGCCTCGAAAAGGGTGACGCCGCGGTGCACGGTGCGCAGGCACCGCGGCGGGGCCGAATCCGGTTCCAGCGGCGGCAGTCCCGGCACACGGGACCGCGGATCGGTGGACCAGCGCTGGACCGAGTCGGCGGCGGCCGCGACGACGAGATCGCCCGCCTCCCATACGGCGTACGAGGCGGGCGCGCCGGGCACGAGGGTCCCGGCGATGCCGTCGCGCACGCCGCCCGCGCGCCAGGCCCCGCGCGTCGCCGCCGCGAACGCCGCGCGCGGCGAGATGCCGTTGCCCGGCGTCCGGTGGTTCGCCGCGGCGCGCACGGCCAGCCACGGATTCAGTTCGGTGACCGGCGCGTCCGAGCCGATGGCCAGCGACACACCCGCGGCGGCCATGGCCGCGAACGGATTCAGCGCGGCCGCGCGCTCGGCGCCGAGCCGGGCCGCGTACATGCCGCCCGCGCCGCCCCATGTCGCGTCGAAAACCGGTTGCACACTGGCGATCACGCCCCAGGAGGCGAGCTTGCCGATCTGCTCGGCGTCGAGCATCTCGGCGTGCTCGACGCGGTGTCCGCGCGCCGCGACGGCCGGGCCGCCGAGCTCGTCGACGACCCGCTGGAAGCCCGCGACCACCGCGTCCATGGCGGCGTCGCCGATCACGTGGAAGCCGGCCTGGATGCCCGTCGCGGTGCACGCCCGCAGGTGCGCGGCGATGGCCTCGGCGTCCAGATATCCGTTTCCCGTCCCGGGCGTGTCGGCATAGGGTTCGCGCAGCCACGCGGTGTGCGAACCGAGCGAGCCGTCCACGAACAGGTCGCCGCCGAGCGCGTGCACGCCGAGTTCGGCGACCAGCGCCTTGGCCTCCTCGGCGCTGGTCACGGCCTCGCCCCAGTAGGCGCGGACCTCGACGCCGTGCTCGAATTCCAGCAGTTCGCGCACGTCGTCGCGGCCCGCGATGTCGGGTCCCGAGCATTCGTGGACGGCCACGATGCCGCTGGCGGCGGCCGCGTCCAGCGCGGCGCGGCGCGCGTCGTCGCGCCTGGCGCGGTCCAGGCCGCCCAGCACCGCGGAACGCGCGCGGTGGTGCGCAGCGGCGCGCAGCGGCTCGCCCCTGGTGAACCCGGCCGTCGAGGTCACCTCGGGCACGGCGTCCAGCAGTGCCGAGGACACTGCGGCCGAATGCCCGTCCACCCGGGCCAGATACACCTGCCGGCCGGGGCCCGCGGCGGCGTCGATCTCCTCGACCGTCGGCGGGCGGCCCTCCGGCCAGCGGGTCTCGTCCCAGCCGTCGCCGAGGATCGCGCCCCGGGGCTGGGCCGCGGCATGAGCGCGCAGCGCGGCGAGGCATTCGGCGAGCGAGCGCGTTCCGGACAGGTCGAGTCCGGTGAGTTTCAGGCCGAGCGCCGTCACGTGGACGTGCGGCTCGACGAACGCGGGCGCTACGAACGCGCCGTCCAGGTCGATGATCTCGGCGTCCGGATGCAGGGCCCGGCCGGGTTGTTCGGCGCCGAGCCACACCACCGTGCCGTCGGTGACCGCCATCGCGGTCGCGTCCGGTGAACTAGAGCTGTAGAAACGACCGCCGAGCAGCAACTGGGTACCCACGGGTCACCAGTCTGCCGTATCCCGGATTCGGTCGATCACCGTGGACGGGCGCCCATGCCCTGTCTCGAAGTCCGGCCGGAGGCAGCCGTGGCGATTCGGGCCGCGGCGACAGCGGATGGGACTTCGAGGCAGCATCTAAGCGGGGCCGACCGCGCGGCGAGCGTTGCCCTGGCCGTCGTCGTAGAACTGCTGGACGACCACGCCGTCGATCACCTCGTCGCCGTCGATGACGACGCCGCGGTACGGCGCACCGCCCACCAGGCGGCCGAAGCGGCGCGCGGCCAGCGCGGTGACGACCGGACGCACCAGCGTCCTGGTCGGCGGCAGCAGCAACAGCAGGCCGAACAGCGAGGTCACCAGGCCGGGCACGAACATGAGGACGCCGCCGGTCGCGACCAGCGCGCCGTCGGCGACGGCGGTGCCGGGGGCGATCTCACCGCGTCCGGCGCGACGGAACTGTTCGAACACCCGCCTGCCCTGCGAGCCGATCAACAGCATGCCCGCGGCGGAGCCCGCGATGAGCAGCAGGATGGTGGGCGCGACGCCGATCAGCTGACCGACGGCGAACAGCGCGGCGATCTCGACGACCACGTAGAGCACGAACAGCAGAGCGGGCATGGCGTTCCTTCCGGACGATCTACCCCTACCAACGCCCGCCCGCGCCGTTTTTCTCCCGCGGGCGGCTGATAGCTCGCTGAGATTCAGCCGCCGGGCCGCACCAGCCCGGTCTCGTAGGCGAGCACAACGGCCTGCACCCGGTCGCGCAGACCGAGTTTGGTGAGCACCCGGCCGACGTGCGTCTTCACGGTGGCCTCGGAGAGATAGAGCTGTTCGGCGATCTCGGCGTTGGAGCGGCCCGCGGCGATCTGCTCGAGCACCTCGCGCTCGCGCGCGGTGAGCACGTCGAGCACCGAGGGGTCGCGCATGCCTGCGGGATCGTCGGCGATGAGCCGGTCGAGCAGCCGTTTGGTGACCTTCGGTGAGACCACCGCGTCGCCCGCCGCCACGCTGCGGATGGCCGAGACCAGGTCTTCGGGCGGGGTGTCCTTGAGCAGGAAGCCGCTGGCGCCCGCACGCAGCGCGCCGAGTGCGTGTTCGTCGAGATCGAAGGTGGTCATCACCAGGACGCGGCAGCCGTCGCCCGCCTCCACGATGCGGCCGGTCGCCGTCACGCCGTCGACGACGGGCATCCGGACATCCATCAGCACCACGTCGGGGCGCAGTTCCTTGGCCTTGCCGACGGCGGCGGCCCCGTTCTCGGCTTCGCCGATCACCTCGATGTCGGGGTGCGCGCCGAGGACCATCTTCAGCCCCATGCGCATCAATTCTTGGTCGTCGACTACGAGAACGGTGATCGGCACCGCTCCAATCTAGCGGTGCCCGGCGACGATTCGGTTACCCTCCCGCGCGTCTCACGGGATTGTCGGCGCGCGTCGCTATTCTCTTGCGTTCCCTGTAATCGACTCTCGTGGTGGAGAGATGTGCGAACAGATTCGGCTTCTGGAGATCGCGATGATCCAGCAGCGCAAATGGACCGGCGGGCAACACCGCGTCGCGGTCCTGGACCATCCGTTCTTGCGCCACCCGGCGCAACGGCTGGTGTGGCTGGGCTTCGACGAGCGGGCCAACCCCGAGATCTCCTTTCGGGTCGGGGCGGACGGCACCGCCACCGACCGTGACGGGCGAACGATCGGCGTCGACTCGGCGCGCATCGCCGTCGCCCATCCGCTACAGCTCGCCGAGGAGCTGCCGTACTGGGTCAGCCAGTTCACCGATCACGAACTGCGCCAACCGTTTCCGCAACTCGCCAGAGAAGTGCACGCACTGACCGAGCGGGAACGGACGGCGACCTCGCTGGAACGCTTCGCGCACCGCATGGTGCCAACGCACGCGCTGCTGCGGCTGGAGAAATTCGGCTGGCGCCGCGGCGCTCCGGTCGACGGCCTGCACGACCACTTCTACCGGCCGGTCGAGGGCGATCTCCAGGTGCTGCTGCACTTGGACGACGGCATCGCCGTCGACGACCCCGCGCCGGAGGGCGAGCGGGTCATCGAGGCGGTCGAGCTGAGTTCACCGCCCGTGTCGCCGTGGTGGAGGCGGTGCGGGGACACGTCCTTCGGCGAGCTGGATGCGATCACCGCCAGCGAGGTGCTTCGCGAACTAGCGGCGGTCTTCGACTGATCGAGGCGTAGATCGTCGCAGCCGGAAGCGGTCCGACGTGTGTACGGCTCGTAGCTGAGGCGGACGTACGCCTCAGCAGTCCGCCCCGTCGGGCTCGAGCGGGATGGTCGCGCGCACCCGCCATGCGCCGTCGGCGGCGCGCCCGACGTCCAGGGTCCCGCCGAGCACCGCGATGCGTTCGCGCATGCCGACCAGCCCGAGGCCGCTGCCCTTGATCGGGTTGGCGTCGGGCCCGTGCACCGGGACGCCGCCGGAATCGGTGACCTCGACAAGGACGTCGCTGTCGCGCCGCTGCACGCGCACCCACGCCTTCGGGTGGGCGCCCGCGTGGCGCAGCGTGTTCGTCAGCGACTCCTGCACGATCCGGTGCACGCCGAGACTCACCTCAGGGGCGACGTCGTCGATGTCGCCGGTCAGCTCGAGTTCGACGGCGAGGCCGGTGCCGCGCATCATCTCGACCACCCTGGCGATGCCCGCCGTGCCGTGCTGCGGCAGCTGGTCCGGTGCGTGCTCGGTGCGCAGCAGCGCGACCGTGCGGCGCAGCTCGCGCAGCGCTTCGCGGCCGGTGCTCGCGATGGTCGTGACGGCCTGTTCGGCGCTGTCCGGGTCACGGCGCAGCGCGTACTTGGCGCCGTCGGCCTGCACGATGATGACGCTCACCGCGTGTGCGACGACATCGTGCAGTTCGCGCGCGATGCGGGTGCGTTCCAGCGCGACCGCCTCGTGGGTGCGCCGCTCCCTGTCGTAGTCGGCGACCGCGAGCCGGGCCGCGACCTCCGCGTCGTAGGCGTGCCGCGCGCCGTTGAACTCAGCCAGTGTCCAGCACAGCGCGTAGTACAGCGTGATGAACGCGATCGTCGACCACACCGGCTGGTCGAGCAGCAGGGTGGACGACACGGTGTCGACCACCAGACCGGCGAGCAGCAGCATGCCCTCGCGCCTGCCGACGTAGGCGACCAGCGTGTACAGCATGATCCCGAGCGCGAGCAGCGCCGGGTGCACGGCCTTGTCGTCGAGCACGTAGCTCAGCAAGGTGGTGGACAGGGCGAGGGCGAGCATGGTGGCGGCCATGGCCCTCGGGTAGGCCCGGCGAAACGCGACCGGGATCGGCAGCAGCCCGCCGACCACCAGGTACACGGCTTTCTGGTCGGTGTCGCCGATGGCCGTGAGGTCCAGCAGCAGCAGCCCGAACGCCAGGATGGAATCCGCAACGAGGGGCTTGCCGCGAAGCCACAGACTGAACCGGCGCATGACGGCCAGACTAGGGGGCGTACCTCCGCATACGCTGCGGCCATCTCCCGGCGGGCTCGGTCCGACCGTCTCAGGCACCGGGAAACATGGGACGTCTGGTTGTCTTGCGGCGTGGATCTCGCAGACTGGGCGGCGCTGGTGGCGGCCGCGACCGCCGCCGGATGGGTCGATGCCGTGGTCGGCGGCGGTGGCCTGATCATCCTGCCGACGCTGTTCCTGGTGGCGCCGGGCATCGCGCCGCAGACCGCGCTCGGCACCAACAAGCTGGCGGCGGTCGCGGGCACCACCGCGTCCGTGGTGACCTTCGCCAAGAAGGTGCCGATGCAGTGGCGGGTGCTGCTGCCCGCGGCCTGCCTCGCCGCTGTGACCGCGGCCGTCGGCGCCGCGGCGGTCTCGCTCATCGACCGCGACCTGTTCATCCCGATCGTCATGGTGGTGCTGGTGGCGGTCGCGATCTTCGTGACGCTGCGCCCGTCGATCGGCGTCACCTTGGCCACGCATCCGCCGAGCCGCCGCAAGGTGGTGCTGGTGGTGGCGCTGGCCGCCGGACTGATCGGGCTCTACGACGGCTTGCTGGGTCCGGGTACCGGCACCTTCCTGATCATCACCTTCGCCACCCTGCTCGGCACCGAGTTCGTGCGGGCCGCCGCGATGGCGAAGGTGATCAACTGCGGATCCAATGTCGGCGCGCTGATCTTCTTCGGCCTCACCGGCCACATTCTCTTCGCGCTCGGCGCGGCCATGGCGGTGGCCAACGTCGCGGGTGCGATCGCCGGGTCGCGGATGGCGCTGAGCCGCGGCGCGGAATTCGTCCGGATCGTGCTGCTCGTCGTGGTCGTGGCGATGGTGATTCGCCTCGGCTGGCAGCAGTTCGGCTGAGCAGCGCGCTCAGCCGACCGGTTCGGCGTGGGCCGTGCAGGTCGAGGCGAGCCAGGGCCGCAGGACCTTCGAGGTCGTCTCGTGGATCTTCCGGTGCAGCCGCTCGCCGTCCTCGGGTCCCGAATGCGGTTGCTGGAAGAGCACGGTGAGCGCGCCGGAGACCGCGCCGACCACCGCACCGACCAGCGCCGCCGCGCCGACCTCGTCGAGTTCGTCAGGGAACGCGGCGTGCAGCTGCCTGCCGATCTCGCGCTGCGCCACCAGCTGGGCGTGCGCGGCTCGCCCGCTCACCGCGGGCACGGTCCGCGAGACCTGGGCGCGGACCGCGGCGATGCGGGCGCCCAGATCGTCGACGAGATGTTCGCCCGGGTTGTCGCCCGCCGCACGCAACGCGCGCAGCAGCACCTCGACCGGACGTTCGCCGACGCGGCGGCTGGCGATCGCGGCCACCGCGAGCCGGACCCGCTCGTCCGGCTCGGGGAAGAGCAGTTCTTCCTTGCTGGCGAAGTAGTTGAAGAAGGTGCGCGTGCCCACCTCCGCCGCGGCGGCGATGTCGGCCACCGTGGTCTCGTCGTAGCCTCTGGTCTCGAAGAGCTCGACGGCGGCCTCGAGCAGAGCGCGGCGGGTACGTTCACGTTTGCGGTCACGGAGGGCGGATGGCGGCACGCGGGCACAGTACGGCATTCCGCAGCGCCGATGCGGTAACCCGGGTCTCGCGCGTGCCGTTCGCGTCGGCGCGATCGCGCACGTCAGGCCGGGCGTCGGCCGGATCTTCGCTGTGCCGCTTGGCATTTCACGCGACATCGCGGACCGCCGCGGGCCGGCGCGCGGACCGGTCGACGAGTAGACGGTAGCGTTGCCGGGGTGAGCATCGCGACTTCCGAGGACGGTTCGGCGATCGACGCCGAATTCCGCGCGCTACCACTGTCCGCGCTGACCGACGCCGCGCTCGCCGCGGCCACCACCGCGGGCGCCGAACACGCCGACCTACGCGTGCACCGTTTGGTCACCCAGTCGATCCGGCTGCGCGACGGGCGGGTCGAGGCGATCAGCAACGCCACCGATCTCGGCTTCGCCGTCCGCGTGATCGTCGACGGCACCTGGGGTTTCGCCTCGCACGCCGCGCTCACCGCCGATACCGCCGCCGAGGTGGCGCGCCGCGCGGTCACCGTGGCCAAGGCGTTGCGCGAGCTGAACCGGGAGCGCGTCGAGCTGGCCGACGAGCCGCGCTACGCGGGCGCGCACTGGGTTTCGGCCTACGATCTCGACCCGTTCACCGTACCGACCGCCGAGAAGGTCGCGCTGCTGCAAGACTATTCGGGCAGGCTGGCCGCCGCCGACGGCGTCGACCACGTCACCGCCTCGGTGTTGCAGGTCAAAGAGCAGACGTATTACGCCGACACCGCGGGTTCCTCGATCACCCAGCAGCGGGTCCGGCTGCACCCGCAGTTGGAGGCGATCACCGTCGACTCGGCCGCTGGCGTCTTCGAGACCATGCGCACCCTCGCCGCACCCGCTGGGCGCGGCTGGGAGTACGTCACCGGCGCGGACGGAATCTGGGACTGGGACGACGAACTCGCGCGAATCCCCGGCTGGCTCGCCGAGAAGGTGAAGGCGCCCAGCGTCACCGCGGGCCCGACCGATCTGGTCATCGATCCCAGCAATCTGTGGCTGACCATCCACGAATCCATCGGGCACGCCACCGAATACGATCGCGCCATCGGCTACGAATCCGCTTACGCGGGCACCTCGTTCGCGACACCGGACAAGCTCGGCACGTTGCGTTACGGCACGCCGATCATGCACGTCACCGGCGACCGAACCGAGCGCAACGGCCTGGCCACCGTCGGCTACGACGACGAGGGCGTGGCCGGGCAGCGCTGGGATCTGGTGCGCGACGGCGTGCTCGTCGGCTACCAGCTGGACCGGGCGTTCGCACCGCGGCTCGGCCTTGCGCGCTCCAATGGCTGTTCGTACGCCGATTCCGCGCACCACGTGCCGATCCAGCGGATGGCCAACGTCTCGCTGCGTCCCGATCCGGAGCGCGACACCAGCACCGAGGAACTGATCTCGCGGGTCGAGGACGGGCTGTACATCGTCGGCGACAAGTCGTGGTCGATCGACATGCAGCGCTACAACTTCCAGTTCACCGGGCAGCGCTTCTTCCGCATCCGCAACGGCGCGCTGGACGGGCAGGTGCGCGACGTCGCCTACCAGGCCACCACCACCGACTTCTGGGGCGCGATGGAGGCCGTCGGCGGCCCGTCCACCTGGCAGCTCGGCGGCGCGTTCAACTGCGGTAAGGCACAGCCCGGTCAGGTGGCCGCGGTCAGCCACGGCTGTCCGTCGATCCTGGTGCGCGGCATCAACGTTCTCAACACCAGGACGGAGGCGGGCCGGTGAGCGAGCCGGGAATCGACACGGTGCACGCGCGCGGCGTGGTGCCCGCGGGCGAGGTCGTCGAGCGGGCGCTCGCGCTCTCCCGCGCCGACGAGGCGATGGTGATCGTCACCGACGCGCACGAGGCCTCGCTGCGCTGGGCGGGCAATTCGATGACGACCAACGGCTCCTCGGTGTCGCGGGACTGGGCCGTGGTCTCGATCTTCCGCGACGGACCGCACGTGGCGCGAGTCGGCAGCGTCAGCTCCACGAGCGTCGACTCGTCCGAGATCGAGGCGGTCGTGCGGGCCAGCGAGGCCGCGGCGCGCACCGCCGAACCCGCGAAAGACGCCATGCCGCTGCTGGAATCGGACGCGCGCGCCCCGGATTGGGCTGACGCGCCCGGCAGCACGGGCATCGAGGTGTTCGCGGATCTGGCGCGTGACCTGTCGGCCGGTTTCGACGGTGCCGACCAGCTCTACGGCTTCGCCCACCACCAGATGCACACCACTTGGCTCGGCACCTCCACCGGCATCCGCCGCCGCTTCGTGCAGCCGACCGGTTCGGTGGAGATCAACGGCAAACGCGGCGCGGGCGCGGAGCTGGCCAGCGCCTGGGTCGGCGTCGGCACAGCGGATTTCACCGATGTCGACACACCGGGCTTGCTCGCCGAGCTGAACCGCCGCCTGGACTGGGCGGGCCGCCGCGTCGAGCTGCCCGCGGGCCGCTACGAGACGCTGCTGCCGCCCTCGGCGGTCGCGGACCTGATGATCTACCTGGCGTGGTCGATGGAGGGCCGCGGCGCGCAGGAGGGACACAACGCCTTCGCCCGCGCGGGCGGCACCCGAATCGGCGAGCGGCTCACCGACATTCCGCTCACGCTGTACTCCGATCCCGCCGCGACAGGGCTGGAGTATCGGCCATTCGTCGCGACGTCCGCCTCGTCGGAGACGCTGTCGGTCTTCGACAACGGGCTGCCCGCCGAGCGGGTGGACTGGTTGCGCGAGGGCGTCGTGGAATCGCTGGTCTATCCGCGCGCCACGGCGATGGAGTTCGACGTGCCCGCGACCGTGCCAGGCGAGAACCTTTTGCTCACCGGCGGTTCCGGGGCCAGCCTGGACGAGATGATCGCGCGCACCGAACGCGGTCTGCTGCTCACCACGCTCTGGTACATCCGCGAGGTGGATCCGGCCAGTCTGCTGCTGACCGGCCTCACCAGGGATGGTGTGTATCTGGTGGAGAACGGAGCGGTCACCGCGGCGGTGAACAACTTCCGTTTCAACGAGAGCCCGATCGATCTGTTGCGCAGGACCACCGAGGCGGGCGCCACCCAGGCCGCGCTGCCCAGGGAGTGGAAGGACTGGTTCACCCGAACCGCCATGCCGCCGTTGCGGATTCCGGACTTCCACATGTCCTCGGTCAGCCAGGCGACCTGACACACGACGCCGGGCCGCCCGCGTGCTCGCGGCGGCCCGGTCGGGGTGGGATTGTTGCGGCGACCGGCCTCAGTACGGGCGGCCGACCTCGTAGGTGCCGTCGGTGTCGGTGATGGTGACCGACACGGACTTCTGTGTGCTGCCGACCTTCACGAGGCAGTCGAAGGTCGCGTCGACCGTGACGGTCTGACCCGAGGGGCAGCGGACGTCGCGGACGTCGTCCATGCCGTAGGAGTCGATGAGGACCAGTTGCACGCCCCGCTGGAGGTCCACCTGGTCCAGCAGCTGGGGCGCGGGCTCGACGGCGCGAACCGGCGCGACCGGCGCCGGGGACTGCGCCATCGGCGCCGAGGCCGCCGGAGTCCGCACGGGGTTGTCGGCCACCGCGCTCTCACGGATGTTGACCACCACGAGTCCGGCGATGACACCGGCGATCGCGATGGCGACGGCGCCGACCAAGGCGGCGACGAGCACGGGAAGCCAGCCGCTGTCGGTGAATTCGCCGGTATCCGGATGTTCGGCGACCGGATAGGGCTGTGAGGCCCGCGGCGGCCGAGTCGGTGCTGTCATGAACGATCCCTCCCCCCGGGGCAGGGTCGAGACATCGTGTCCGCCTGGGGACTACCCCGGTATGCCCGACGAACAATAGCCGAGCCGCGATCGCCGCACCGCCGGTCCCCCGGAATCTCCGTGTCCGCCTTGCCTATTCCGGACTTTCCGGGCGTTCGGCCCGGGTTACGCGTACCTCCGCATTCGCTCCGGCCATGCGCGGGCTGAAGACGGACTTCGTCCGACAGCGCCCGTTAGGCGTCCGGGGTGAACTCGATGCCGATCGTGCCCGCTTTGCCCCTGCGCAGGTTGCTCGCCAGGATGGTGATCGGCCCGAGCAACCAGTACTTCTTCCGCAGCAGCTTGCGCACGCGTTCGGTGCCCTCGGTGTCCAGCACCCGGCCCGAGCCCGCGATCACGGCCCCGTGCACGCGCTTGCCGCTGAAGTCACACGCCTGCACGGTGCAGGCGGGATTCCGGCGCAGCCGCTTGACCTTCCAGCTGTCGGTGACCGTCCAGACATACAGCTTGTCGCCGTCGGCGACCGCCCACACCGGCGTGGCGACGGGCGTGCCGTCCTTGCGGTAGGTGGTCAGCTGCACGTAGTCGGCGGAGCCTGCCGCACCGAGCGAGTTCGTCATGATCGCAGCGTATCCGCAATCCGATCACTCGGGCATGCGGTACTCACCCGACTCGAGACGCTCCAGCAGACCGTCGGTCCACCGGGTCAGGTTGTCGAAGACGCCGCTCCAGAGCTCCAGCAGGTCGGGCATGTGCGGCGCCTCGTAGCGGCGGGGGTAGGTCGGAATCATGGCCAGCAGGTCGTCGCGGACGGCGGCCGCGTTGCGCCGCTGCTCCCCAAGTTTCGCGATGACGTGCGCGCGTGGCAATGCGTCCATGAAGGCGATGGCCGCGCCGAGCTCTTCCATGTCGATGCTGACCAGCGCGGCGTCCATGAGCCCGCGGAACTCGGCCTCGCCCGCCTCGGTGAGTTCGAACAGCGTACGGCCCGGCCCTTGATCGCTGCTCTCGGTGCCGAGCGCGCGCAGCTTCCCTTCCTGCGTCAGCTGTTTGAGCGCGTGGTAGATCGAGCCGGGCTTGACGTTGGTCCAGGTTTCGGCGCGCCAGGACAGCAACTCGCGCCGCACGGCGTAACCGTGGGCCGGTTGCCGCGTGCGGATGACCCCGAGGACGAGCAGACGGACGGCCGCCACGCGTTGCTCCTTTCTCCGTGCCGCGACGAACGACCCATGCTACTCAAATTTGACTTCCGCGAGCGAACGCCCCTAGGCTTCGGTAGTCAAGTTTGACTAGTTCGGAGGAACGACTCATGGACGACTTCCCTGTTCCGCTGCTGTGGACCTCGTCGCCGACCACCACCCTCGACTTCTACCGGGCCATCGGGTACACGGTGACCCACGAACAGACCCGGCCCTACGTCTATCTCGCGCTCGAATCACACGGCTGCCCAATGCATTTCAACTCGCCGCCCAAGGGCTTCGAGATACCGGCCGAGCGGGTCGGCTGCCTGGTGATGGTCGACGACGTCGCCGCCCGCCACCGCGAGTTCACCACCGCGTTGCGCGCCGCTTTCGGCAAGGTGCCCGCCAAGGGCCGCCCGCGCATCACCCGCTTCCGCCCGGGACAGAGCCGTTTCACCCTCGTCGACCCCGACGGCAACACCCTGTTGTTCATCCAGCGCGGCGAACCCAGGAAACTCGAGTACGGCGGTTCGCCCGAGCTGGCGGATCTGGCGAAGGTTCTCGACAACGCGCGGATCCTGCGCGATTTCAAGAACGACGACGAGGCAGCCGCGCGAGTGCTCGAAGTCGGGCTCGGCCGCTTCGCGGCCACGGCCGCCCCGGTGGAGCGTGCGCGGGCGCTGGCCATGCTCGCCGAGATCGCCGTCGCCGCGGAAGACCCCGAGCGCGCCGCACGGTACCGCGACGAAGTGCGCGCGCTGAACCTGTCGACCGAGGATCGTGCGGCGGTGGCCGCGGAGCTCGGCGCCGGTGTCGATCTGGAGCGTTGGCTGTCCGAAACGCGGTGAACAGGAACGGGTCTCGTCAGGCGGCGCGGGTGAGCACCTGCGGTCCGTCGGCGGTGATGGCGACGGTGTGCTCGGAGTGCGCGGTGCGCGAGCCGTCGGCGGAGCGGATGGTCCAGCCGTCGGCGTCGGTGTAGATGCGGTCGGTGGTGCGGGCGAACCACGGTTCGATGGCGAGGGTGAGCCCGGGTCGCAGCCGATACCCGCGACCGGCGCGGCCCGCGTTCGGCACGTGCGGGTCCTCGTGCATGGTGCGCCCGAGACCGTGTCCGCCGAACTCGGTATTGACCGGGAAGCCGTAGGAGCGGGCCACCTCCTCGATGGCCGCGGAGAGATCGCCGATGCGGTTGCCGGGCAAGGCGACCGCGATGGCGGCGGCGAGCGCCTCCTCGGTGGCGCGCACCAGCTTCCGGTCCTCCTCCGCCGCCGTGCCGACGATGACCGTGATGGCCGAATCGGCCACCCACCCGTCGACGCCGACCGCGAGGTCGATGCTCAGCACATCACCGTCGCGCAGGGCGTAGTCGAACGGAAGACCGTGCAGCACGGCGTCGTTCACCGACAAGCACACCGTGTTGCGAAAGGGGCCGCGCCCGAAGGACGGCGCGTAATCCCAATAGCACGACACCGCGCCACGCTCCCGGATACGTTCGCGCACATAGGCTTCCAGGTCGAGCAGATTGACCCCGACCCGCGCCCTTGTGCGCAGCTCGGCGAGCACGTCCGCGACGAACTCCCCCGCCACGCGCATCCGCGCGATCTCCGCGGGCGACTTCAACTCCACCATTCCCGACCTCCACTGCGCCGATGTCCGGCGCCCGGCCGGAGCATCGGCCGAGCACCACCGGCGGGCCGTCCATGCGGCGCGACCGGTATTTTTATACCAGCCTAGCGTCGATGGTATTTAAATACCAACCGGACGCGAGAAGGCCGCGCCCGGCGATGTCCGGGCGCGGCAGAGTTCAGCGGACGGACGCGCTGGATCACCCGACAGGCGGCCACTCCGCGTCGTCGTCACCTCGCTCCTTGGCGCGCAGGGCCTCCGCCAGCTCGGCGCGCAGCCGTTCGGCCGCCTGGCGATCGTTGCAATCCTCGGCCGTGGTGATGTCCTGACGAAGCTGCGCGATCGTGTCGCGGGAAACCATGAATCCTCCCTCTCGCTCTCGCGGTCATTCCACACAGGGGTTGTCCGGTTTTCCCGCGCGGAAACCACCGCCCCTACCGCGAGATTTCGGGGTGCGACCGGGTAATCGGCCCGTGAACGGCGCCACACAGAGCGAGTGAACAGTCGTACTCTGACAGTGGATGGACGACGCCGCGCGCGGCACCCCTGCCGACGCTCGAGACGCCTCGGTTCCGCACTGGCGGAATGGGCTACCAGCTGCTCATCCTCTACACAGCGAAGGAAGCACACCACCCCTCGACAGTATGTGCTACGTTTCGTAACATTAATAGGCGACGAGTGTAAACTCAGTGCGGTTGGAGGTTTTCGTGTCCGGCACGATCCACGAAGCGATAGGACGAATCGCCGCGCAAGGGACCGAGGGCGGCGGCGCCGCACTGGACCAGGTGGCGATCATGACCGGCTCCGCGGGCCTGATCGCGCTGGTTCTGCTGTGGGTCGGCTATCTGCACCGGACGCGGCGCATCACCTGGCTCGGCGCCGCGGCCGACCGGATCGGCGCGATCTTCAACCGGCCCGGCTGGGTGGCACTACCCATCGTGATGTTCCTGGCCACCATCCTCACCGCGCTGCTCGGCTTCATCTGGGACGTCAGCCTGCACGTCGGCAACGGCCGCGACGAAGGCCCGCTCGCCAACCCGGCGCACTACTTCATCCTGGCCGGGCTGTTCTTCCTGTTCACGGCCGGAATGCTGGCGACCGTGCTGCCGTTGGACGACAAGCCGGGCCCGGCGGCGGTGCGGATCACCCGCACCTGGTACGCGCCCGTCGGCGGCATCCTCATCGCGGGCGCGGGCCTCTACGCGCTCATCGGCTTTCCGCTCGACGACATCTGGCACCGGATGTTCGGCCAGGACGTCACGCTCTGGGGACCCACGCACCTGATGCTCATCGGCGGCGCCGGGCTTTCCCTTGTCGGCGTGCTGCTGCTGGAATTCGAGGGCAGTCACAACCGGCCCGATCCGGACCGCGCCGACGGAAGGCTGATCTGGACGCTGCGCGCTTTCGCGTTCGGCGGACTGATCATCGGCCTCTCGGTGTTCCAGGTGGAGTTCGATTTCGGCGTCGAGCAGTTCCGGCTGGTCCTGCAGCCGATGCTGATCGTGGCGGCGGCCACCGTCACGCTGGTCGCCGCGCGCGCGACGCTCGGCGCGTTCAGCACCTTCGTCGTGGTCGGCTTCGCGGCGGTGGTGCGCGGGGTGGTGGCCTTCCTGGTCGGCGGTCCGATCATCGACGCGCCGCGCAACGTCTTCCCGCTCTACCTCGGCGCCGCGGTGGTCGTCGAACTGCTTGCCCTGCTCCCCTTGGCGCGCAAGCCGCTGTGGTGGGGTGCGGTGGCCGGCTTCGCGGTGGCGACCGTCGGCGTCTGGCTCGAATCCCTCTGGGTCGACGCGATGTTCGTCGATCCGTGGCCAGCGGCGATGTGGCCGGAACTGCTGGCGATGACGGTGCCGACCGGCATCGCGGGCGGTATCGTCGGCGCGCTGCTCGGCATGGTGCTGCGCGGTGAGCCGCTGCCGCGTCCGCCGGTGCGCCGCGCCATGGTCGTCGCCGCGGTGCTGGTGGTCGCGGCCGCCACCACGAACGGCCTGCTGATCCGGATTCCGGAGCAGGCGAGCGCGACCGTCGCACTGCGGGAGGCCGAGCCCGTCGACGGTGGCCGCATGGTGACCGCCGACGTGCGGCTCGATCCGGTCGATCTGGTCGGCTCCGATCCCGAATGGGTGCAGATCCTGGCCTGGCAGGGCGGCGTCGGGTCGGACAGCCCCGGTCGCGGGCTGGTCGTCGACCAGCTGCGGCGCGTCGGCGACGGCCACTACGTCTCGACGAAACCGGTTCCTGCGCACGGCACCTGGAAGACCGTGCTGCGTCTGCAGGACGGCCGCGTGCAGACCGCGTTGCCGGTCTTCATGCCCGACGACCCCGGCATCGGCGCCGCGGGTGTCGCCGCGCCGCCGGAGTTCACCCGCCAGTTCGTCGCCGAGATCACGGTGCTGCAGCGGGAGCGCTCGTTCGACCATCCTGCCTGGCTGTTCGGCGCGGCCTCGCTGGTCGTTCTGGTGTGCAGCCTGATCCTGATCGGCGCGCTGTCCTGGGGCGCGGCGCGGATCAACGACCGCTACCCGACCACCGCGCGGACGGACGCGACCGAGCCCGTCGCGGCCGGATGACCGGCGCCGCCGACGGCGTGGACCTGCTGGCGGATCATTCCGTCCTGCTGGCGATCCCCGCCTTCCTTCCCGCGTTCGCCGTGGTGGGCATCATCGTGCTCATCGCGGTGCGCGACCGCCGCGCCGAGCGGCGCGAGAGCGAGCAGAACGACCGAGCCCCTTCGAACACCGACGAGGAGACCCGATGACCCGCACGTGGCGCTACGCCGCGCTCGCCTGCGCGGTGGCGGCCGCCGCGCTGGGTTGCGCCACCGAGGACGCCTCGAGTCCGCCGCCGCCCGGCGCGAGTTCGCCCGCCGAAGCCGACGCCGTCGTCGTGCGGTTCCGCATCGCGAACGGGTCGGTGAGCCCCGTGAACGAGCGCAGGGAGGCCAAGATCGGGCAGCCGATCGAGCTGGTGGTCGACAGCGACGCCGAGGACGAACTACACGTGCACGCCACACCGGAGCACACCTTCACGGTCCGCCCCGAGGCCGGTCAGCGCTTCCAGTTCACGGTGGACGTGCCGGGGCGGGTCGAGATCGAGTTGCACCGCGCGCACAAGACCGTCGCCACGGTGGTCGTGCGCCCGTGACCGAGGTCCTCGCGCACGGGATCTCCGGTGCGACCGATCTGCCGATTCCGTTGTCCTACGCGCTGATCGGCGCCGCGTGGGCGCTGACGTTCTCCTTCGCCGTGCTGGCCTTCGCGTGGCGCGAGCCGCGACTCGATCCGGACTCGCCGGGCGTCGCGTTGCCCGCGTTCGCGCGCGCCGTTGTCGATTCCACGGTGGTGCGGACGGTACTCGCGGGGCTGGGGCTGCTCGGGGCGATCGCGGTTCTCGCCGTCGGCTTCTTCGGCGCGGCCGAGTCGGCGGACAATCCGGTGCCGGGGATCGTCTACATCTATCTGTGGGTCGGTGTGATGGTGGCCTCGCTGATGCTCGGGCCGGTATGGAAGATCGTCTCCCCCGTGCGGGCGCTGCACCGCCTCGGCTGCCGGGTGGCAGGGCGGGCGCCGGAGCGCGGGCTGCTGCCCTACCCGGCATCGTGGGGCTACCTGCCCGCGGCGCTGGGCCTGTTCTCCTTCGTGTGGCTGGAATTGGCTTATCCCGAACCGAGTTCGGTGCTCGCCGTGACGCTGTGGTTTCTCGGTTATCTCGTCGTGGGGACGGTCGGCCTGGTGGTGTTCGGTACGGCGTGGGCCGAACACGGCGATCCGCTGGAGGTGTACAGCAGTCTGCTGGCGCGACTGAGTCCGTACGCGCGGCGCGACACCGGTATCCCGGTGCTGCGTTGGCCGCTGCACAATCTCGCGGGCACGCCCGCGCTCGTCGGCTCGGTCGCGGTGGCGGCGACGCTGCTGGGATCGACGGCGTTCGACAGCTTTTCGATGTTCGCGAGTTGGCGTGACTTCCTCGACCGCGTGGGCGGTGACTCCACTGTGCTGACGACCCTGCTGCGCACCGCGGGGTTGCTCGGGTTCATCGCCGTCGTCGGCGGCGTCTTCCGGCTGGCCGCCCGCGCGACCGGCGGCGTCACGAAGGCGGAGCGGGCGCTGCTGCCGATTCGGCTCGCGCACAGCCTCACCCCGATCGTTGCGGGCTACCTGGTCGCGCACTACCTGAGCTTTCTGGTGGAGAAGGGGCAGGCGACGCTGATCCTGTGCGCCGACCCGTTCCAGCGCGGCTGGAACATCCTGTGGCTGAACGACTTCGACGTGCACTACATCCTCTCCACCCATCCCGCCGTGCTGGCCAGCATCAAAGTGCTCGCCGTCCTCACCGGTCACATCCTCGGCGTCACCGCGGCACACGACCGCTGCCTGCGCCTGCTCCCGCCCGCGCACCGACTGACCGGCCAGCTGGCGCTGATGTTGACGATGGTCGGCTACACCTTCACCGGGCTGTACCTGTTGTTCGAGGCTTGATCGGTCTCGTCCGGCCGCTTGCGGTATTTAAATACCACCCCTACCCTGGGGCGCATGGTTCGTCTGCCGCTGACACCCGCCCAGATCGAGGCGGGTCGCCGCCTGGGCGCTCGACTGCGCGCGGCGCGCGGCGAGCGCGACCTCACCGAAGTCGCCACCGCTGCCGGGATCTCGCCGGAGACGCTGCGCAAGATCGAGACCGGCCGCCTGCCGTCGCCCGCCTTCGGCACGGTCGTGGCGCTGAGCCAGGCGCTCGACCTCCCGCTCCAGGAACTGGCCGACACCTGGCGCTCCGCCGGGCTCGCCGAATCCGCCTGAACCGCCGCCGCCCGGATTCGCCGTCCCGCCCGCACCGGGCGTGACCGTGAAAGCGTTCGCGGCGCGGCGCGGAGGGTGGACAGGAACGGCGCGTCGAGCACGACCGGGGCCGCGGCGGCGACGGTCAGCGGCGATCGGCTCGAAGGCCCGCTCCCCGGAGCCGATCGACCGCGACAACTCAGACCGCGGCGGCCTCGGTCTCGGCGACGACCTCCCCGATCCACGGCAGCACCGCGTCTCGCACCCGCACCGTGCGCGGCAGCAGCCCGTTGGCCGCGAGCAGGTCTGCCGCGCGCTGCTGTTCGTCGAGGAACGCGTCGGTGACCGGCCGTACCCCGAACGGCCTGCCGCGCAGCGCCGCCTCCCACGCGTCGAGGTCGGCGGATCCACCGCGGGCGATCGCGTCGTCGACGAAGTACTGCGCCGCCGCCCGCGGATTGGCGGTGATCCACGCGTCGGATTCCTGAAGTGCCGCGACGATGGCCTCCAGTGCGGCCCGGTTGCGCTCGGCGAAGTCGCGGCGGGTGAACCACAGCGACGGGTGGCTGAACAGCGGTTCGGTGTCGACCAATGTGTGCAGTTCAGTGGCGGTCTCAACGGCGGTGAGACCGGGATACGCGCCCACCCACGCGTCGAGCGAGCCGTCCAGCAGCGCGGCCCCGCCGTCGCGGACGTCGGTATCGATCGGCTCGACGTCCGACCAGCGCAGACCCGCTCGGTCCAGCGCGAACAGCAGCAGCGTGGTCTGCCAGGAGCCGTGCGCGATGCCGACGCGTTTGCCCTTCAGGTCGGCGGGCGTGCGAATGCCGCTGTCCGCCTTGGCCACCAGCCTGCCGTTCTCCACGCGCGGACCGGAGATGCCGACGTAGACCAGGTCGCGCCCGTTGGCGAGCCCGGTGACGGGCGGGGTGAAACCGGTGCCGATGAAGTCGTAGCCGCCCTCGGTGAACAGCCAGTCCGAGTGCAGCGACGGCAGCCCGGTCGTCGGGTCGACGCGCTCGGGCTGCGGCAGGTCGCGCAGGTCCACCCATTCCACCTCGGGCACGCGACGTTCGAGTATGCCGCGGTGCCGCAGCACGAACAGGGAATTGTTGTGCGGGAAGTAACCGACACGAATGGTCACGGGAGTACTCCTGGTCGGGGACGGTCAGATCAGGCCGCGGCGGCGCGCCTCGTCGGCCAGTCCGCTGCGACCCCACTGCGCGGCGAGGTTGGAAGGATCGAATTCGACGGAGCCGCCGAGGGTTTCGGCGATCGCCTGGTACTGTGCGCCCTCTTCGAGCAGTACGACGAACTTGGCGAGCTCGAGCAGACCGGCGCGGCCGATGACGTTGGCGCCGCCGTTGGCCTCGAAGATCGCGACAAGGTGCGGGTCGTCGACGAGACGTCGCAGGATGAACTCGCCCGCGCCGATGCTCCGGTCGATGTGCGGCGGGATCTCGCGCGAGAGGGTCAGCCGCTGGGACGCCGCGTAGCGGATCGGCAGGGTGCGGTGGGTCTGGGCCCAGCCGCCGAGCCACGGGGTGTGGATGTGCACCACGGACGTGATCTCCGGGTGCTCGCGGAAGACCTTCGCGTAGCCGGTGACGAATCCCGCGGATCCGGTCCCGCCGAGCACCTCGCCGTCGAAGGTGGCGACGACCGGCGCGACGGCGCGATCGTCGACCCACGGGCCCGGTTCGTTGAGCGCGACGGCGATCTCCTCGCCCGGCACCCGCTCCACGAAGTTGACGGTGCCGTTGCCGGTGACGGTGCCGGTCTCGCGGAACACGCGGAACGCCTTCTCGGCGTCCTTGGTCGCGGCCGCCACGAACTCGGTGACGGTCTCGGACAGCCGAGTTTCGGTGGTTGTCATGGATCTTCTCCCTGTGTTATCTGACGACAGTGAGCGAGGTCGCCGGGCTGGGTGCGGTGAGCCGGGAGCGGCCGAGCCGCGGCAACACCTCCTCGCCGACCCGGTAGGCCTCTTCGAGATGCGGGTTGCCCGCGAGGATGAAGGCGTCGACGCCGAGCTCGACGAGCTCGCCGAGGCGCTCGGCCACCTGCTCGTAGCTGCCGACCAGGCCGAACGCGGGACCGCCGCGGATCAGGCTGAAGCCGCACCACACGTTCGGCTGCACCTCGAGATCGCGGTAGCCGGTGATGGTTTCGGGCACCCAGCCGGCGATCCGAGCCGCGCCGACCGAGTCGCCCTGTGCCGCCCGGTTGGCTGCCGCGCGGTCGACGAATGCCCAGCCCCGCTCGATCTCGGCCCAGGCCGCCTCCTCGGTGTGCCGGGCGACGATGTCGATGCGCACCGCGAATTTCGGTACACGGCCGAGCTTTTCGGCATGCGCACGAACGCCTTCGAACTTGGCCCGCAAGTCGGCGAAGGGCTCGAGCCAGGACAGGTAGTAATCGGCGTGACGGCCCGCGGCCTGCACCGCGGCGCCGGAGGATCCGGAGAAGTAGACCTCCGGGAACGGCTGCCCGGCCAGCCCGGGCGGCAGCGCGGCGCCCGCGGTGCGGAAGAAGCGGCCGTCGTGGTCGTAGGGCTCGCCGTCCCACACTCCGCGCAACACGTCGAGGAATTCGCTGGTGCGCGCATAGCGATCGTCGTGGGCGACCTTGTCGCCCCACCACAACTGGGCGGGACCGCCACCGCCGCTGATGATGTTGTAGACCAGTCGCCCGCCGGTGGCTCGTTGCAGGCTCGCCGACATCCTTGCCGCCTGCACCGGATGCAGGAAGCCGGGCTGAAAAGCCACCATGAACCGGTAGGTGGTGGTCTCGCGGGCCAGCGCCGCCGACACCGCCCACGGATCGTCGGTCACCGGGAACGAGGGCAGCAGCCCACCGAGGAAGCCCGCCGATTCCGAAGCGCGCGCCACCGCGGCCATGTGGTCGATGTAGCCGTAGTCGTCGAGTTCGCCGTGGCGCACGGCAGGGGCGATATTGCCAGGGCCGTAACCGTTGGCGTGGCCGCGGTTGTAGCGGCGCGGTGTACGCAACGAGGCATGATCGCCTTCCATGCCGATGCGCCAATAGATATCGATGGTCATGCCGTGACCTCCTCGACGGCGAGCGTGCGTCCGGCCGGATCCGCGAGGTGCAGCAGGTGTTCGCCCGCGCGGTGCAGTTCCTCGATGTGTGGGTGCCCGGCGAGCACCACGGTGTCCACGCCGACGGCGATGTAGGTGGACAGCTGCCGTGCCACCTGCTCGTAGCTGCCGACCAGGCCGATCGGCTGCGGATAACCGAACGCGCCGAAGCCCGCCCAACGTCCGTCGCCGAGGTTCAGCGCCGTCGCCTCGTCGGCGTCACGACCTGTCTCTGCCCACTGCCGGTGCACCCTGGCCCACGCCTCGTCCTCGGACTCCCTGGCGATCACCGGAATCTCCACGCCGACCCGCACCCTCCGGCCCGCGGCCGCCGCGCGGGCGCGCAGGTCCGCGATCGCGGTGCCGGGCCCGTCGGGCGTTTCCGTGAAGATGTGCACGTCGCCGTGCCGGGCCGAGAGCTCCAACGCCGCCGCGGAGGTGCCGGACAGGTGGACCGCCGGGAACGGCAGGCCGGACAGAATGCCGCGGAATCCGCCGTCGATCACGTCGTAGTACGCGCCGTCGAACTCGAATCCGGTACCCGCGAATCCAGCGCCCGGCACGGTGTTCTCGTTCCAGACGCCGCGCGCCACGGTCAGGAATTCGGCCGCCCGGGCGTACCGCTCGTCGCCGGTCACGCCGTCCCCGCGCGCCGCGGCGTCGGCCGCGTCGGTGTCCACGGCGATCCGCCACGCCAGCCTGCCGCGCGAAAGGCGTTGCAGCGTCGCCGACATCTTCGCGGCGTAGACGGGAGTGCCGAAGGCGGGTTGGAATTCCACAACGACCGTGGCGTATTTGGTGGCGCGCAACGCCCCTGCCGCGACGATCCAGGACTCCTCGCCGAGCGGATCGTAGGGCGCGAGCACTCCGTCCAGTCCGGCGAGTTCGGCGGCGTGCACGATCTGGGTCAGGTCGTCGAAGGGCCCGTAGCGGCCGGGCCGGGCGTCGGTCGCGGGGGTGGACGGCGGCGGACCGGCGAAGCCGCCACGGCTACGCAATTCGGGCAGCGCGCGCCGGCCGTCGCCGCGGGTCGGCAGCCGCCACAGGAACTCGGTCATGCGGCTACCCGCTCGGCGGCCACGAGGTCGCGCGCCCGCTGCAACGGCTCCCTGGCCACCCAGGATTCGAGGTCGAAGTCGGCGGCGAGGAATCCGTGGGTGTAGAGGAACTGCTTCTGGATGCCGAGCAGTTCGACGCGTTCGTCCGACAGCGACGGGTGCAGGTCTTTGTGGAAGTCGGCGCCGTAGGCCGCGACGACCCCTTCGGGTCCGGACAGCGTTTCCCGCTGGAGCACCGCGCGAACGCCGTCCAGGTTGTCCTTGGCCCATTCGGCCGCGCGCAAGCTCTGCGCCAGGAACCCGACAACCACCTCGGGGCGCGACTCGAGCAGATCCGCGTGCACCGTGATGGGCCGAGGCGTGCCGTTGTTGACACGCAGCCGCTTGCTCTCGGTGGCGTCCAGGTCCACCGCGATGCGCAATCCGTGCTCCCGCGCGACCTCTCGAGCCCTGGCTCCCTTGACATAGATGGCGTCCACTTCGCCGCGCAGCAGCTCCGCGACGCCCCACGTGGTGCCGCGCTGCTCGGCCTGAATCGCGGCGCGCACCTGTGGATCCCGTTCGATATGTAGTTCGACGACGGTGACATCGGCAAGGCTCAGTCCGGCGAGCCGCAGGGCGTTGACGAAGCCATGCAGCGCCATGGCGCGGGAAAAGCTGCGCGGCTGGTCCGCGGCCCAGGCGGGGATGCCGACCCGCAAACCGGCGAGCTCGGCCGGACCGGCGACGGTCGAGTCCGGTCCGACCAGAACGGCCTGCGCCTCGTCGATCCAGGTGAGGCCGATCAGCCGGGTGGGCGAGCCGTTGGCGCGCGCCGCGATCGCGGGCACATTGCCGCCTTCGCGCACCAGCCCGGACAGATCGTGCAGGAAGTGGTGGCCCGCGAGTTCGGGTCCGGCGTCTTGGAGCACGCCGAACTCCAGGCCCGCCGCGGCGGCGGTCTCACCGAGCCAGCCGAGACTGTGCGCGAGTCCGCTCGCGGTGGGCACGGGGCAGCGGGTGTACCAAAGGGTTTCGGTCATGAGGCACTCCTGATGGGGCGGCGGTCGGCGCCGCCGACGCCGAGCTCGGTGAGGAATTCGGTCTGGTAACGGAGGGTTTCGGGATCCGAGCGCTCGCGCGGGCGCGGCAGGTCGATGTCGGTGTCGACCGCGAAGCGGCCGTTGTTCAGGATGAGGACGCGGTCGGCGAGCCGGACCGCCTCGTCGACGTCGTGGGTCACCATCAGCACCGCGGGCCGATGCTTGGCCACCAGATCGCCGACCAAGTCCTGCATCTGCAATCGGGTCAGCGCGTCGAGGGCGGCGAACGGCTCGTCGAGCAGCAGCAGTTCCGGTTCCCGCACCAGTGCCCTGGCCAGTGCGGCGCGCTGCGCTTCGCCACCGGAGAGGGTGGCGGGCCACTGCCCGGCCTTGCCGTCCAGATGCACCTCGGCGAGAGCGCGCAGCCCCGCCTCCCGGTTCTGCCTGGTGCGACGCTGCCCGACGATCACGTTGGCCAGCACCCGCTTCGACGGGATCAGCCTCGGCTCCTGGTACACCGTGGTGCGGCGGCGCGGCACAAGCACCTTGCCGCCGTCGGGGATCTCGAGTCCGGTGAGCAGGCGCAGTAGCGTGGTCTTCCCGGTGCCGCTCGGCCCGAGCAGCACCACGAACTCGCCGCGGCGGATGGTCAGGTCGACGCCCTCGAGGACGGTCTTGTCGCCGAACGACTTTCGCAGACCGCTGATCGACACCGCGATCGGATCGCCGCCTCCGCTGAGATCGCTCATGCCCGCACCTCGCTGACGCTCGGCTTCCATATGCGGCTCATCGGATCGCCACCTGCTTGCGCCACGGCATCGCGAACCGCTCCACGATCCGCACGATGCCGTCGAAGATCAGGCCGAGCAGCGCGTAGAGCACGACGCACAGCACCATGTAATCGGTGCGGTTGTATTCCTGCGCCAGCGTCACCAGGTATCCGACGCCCTCACGTGTCCCCACCTGTTCGGCCGCGATCAGGCCGGTGATGCTGATCGACAGGCAGACCCGCAGCGCCATCAGCACGCCGGGCAGCGCCGACGGCAGCACCACCTCGAGCACCAGCCGCGGGCCGGTCAGCCCGAAACCGCGCGCCGCCTCGACCATCTTGCGGTCCACGTTGCGCACGCCCAGGTAGGTGTACGCGTACATCGGCGCCACCGTCGCGATGGCGATGAGCAGCACCTTGTACAGCTCATCGATGCCGAACCAGGCGATGAACAGCGGCACCAGCGCGAGGAACGGCACGGCGCGCAGGATCTGCATGGTCGAGTCGACCAGTTCCTCGCCGAGCGCGGAGAGCCCGGACAGCAAGCCGAGCACCAGGCCCACCGAGACGCCGAGGGCGACGCCCAGCGCTGCGCGAACGAACGAGGCCGCGGCGAAATCGACCAGCTGTCCGGTCGACAGCAGCTCGGTGAACGCGGTCCAGACCGCGGGCGGTCCGGCGATCACCCGTTCGGAGATCGCGCCGGTCGCCGAGCCGAGCCACCATGCCGCGACGATGAGCGCGGGAAGCAGAAACCGTAGTGGCACCGAAACCCAGGAGGGCCTGTGTCTTTCGACGCGGCCTCGGGGCGCGGTCAGCGCGGTGGCGGATGCGGGCGCCTGCGCGGTGAGGGGCGGGGTGAGAAGGGCCATCTCAGCTGCCCGCCCGCACGGCCGCCAGCTGGTCCGGGGTCAGCTTCGACTTCAGGTCGTAGAAGATGTCGGCCGCGGTGATCCTGCGGCTGATCACGCCGTTGGCCACGAAGGCGTCGACCACGTCGGCCAGCGCCGCGGCGTCGGCTTCGTTCGGCAGATGCGGGACGGTGACCTCACCGCCGACGCGCAACGCGTCCGCCAGTCGCGGGCCCGAGAGCGCCCGCGGGCCGGTCTGCTCGAAGACGTTCTCGAACTGGCCGGGATCGGTGCGCTGCCGCGCTGTCAGCTCTTGCAGCACTTCGAGATACTTCGCCGCGATGTCGGGGCGCTCCTCGAGTACCTCGGTGCGGAAGACGACCACCGAGTTGTCCTTGGAGCCGATGCTCTGCTCGGTGGCGATCTCGATGCCGCCGTTGGCCTTGGCCTCCTGGTACGGGATCAGGAACGAGGCCCACGCATCGACTTTGCCGGTGGCGAAGGCCGACGCTGCCTCCTTCTGCTGCAACGGCACCCGGGTCACCTTGTCGGCGGGAACGCCCGCCAGGGCCAGCGCGCGCAGCAAGATGTACTCGCCCTTGCCCGCGGGATTCACCGCGACGCGCTTGCCGACCAGGTCCTGCACCGACCGGATACCCGAACCCGGGGCGGCGATGATGCCGCTCTGGTCCTTGCCCGCCGGGTCCTGCACCGCCACGATCCGCACGCCGACGTCCTTGGACAGCGCGCCGACGACGGGGCTGAAGGCGGCGCCGGACACATCCAGTTCCTTGGTGTTGAACAGCTTCAGGTTGGAGCTGAATCCCGGTGTGGTGCCGACCCATTCGATCTTCGCGCCCAGCGGAGCCAGCGCGGCGTCGAAGGTGCCGTCGCGCTTGCCGACCGCCAGCGGGCCTGAGTTGCCCGGATCGGTGACCTTCAGCACGTACGACGCGCCGGACCCCGCGTCGGTGCCGGAGTCGGAGCCACACGCCGCGACGAGAGCGACGACGGGGGCGATCGCGAATGCGATACGCAAGAGGGCGCGCCTGCGGGACATCGTGGGTGACTCCTGTTCGAGAGTGTCGATCACTGCACTCGCAGAGTAGAGAGGGGCGCGGTGCGCTACGAGGTAATCCTTTCCGTAGATCGGAGAGCTTGACATCGCGGCCGTGATAGGCCGTCGACGAGATGGCGATGGTATCCGGCTGTTTCGACCGACTCGGTGGATCAGCACTCAGACCGTTCGGTTGCCTTTTCCATTTATCGGAAATATCTGCGGTTATCCACAACTCCGCTGTGCTACCGTCGCCTGGTGGAACCCTCCGGTGTACAGACCGTCACGCGCGCCCTGTCCGTACTGGACTGCTTCCGCGGCGGCGAGGAGCGCGGAGTCTCGGAGGTGGCGCGCACCCAGGGGCTCGCGGTCAGCACCACACACCGGCTGCTCAGCGCGCTCGTGCAGGCCGGCTTCCTCGAGAAGGACGCGGAATCCAGCCGCTACCGGATGGGCCGCGCGCTCGCCGAGTACGGGCAGATCGCCTACCGCCAGCACCGGATCTACTTGGCCGAGCCGCATCTCGAGCAGCTCGCCAACACCACCGGCGCCAGCGCCTCGGTCGCCACCCGCCACGACATCCACGCGGTACTGCTCGGCACCAGCCGGTGGCGGGAATCCGAGGGCCACCGCCTCCAGGGCGTGCGACTACCGCTGCACGCGAGCGCGCTCGGCAAGGCGCTGCTGGCGTGGTCGGCGGTCTCCGACGACGAATTGCGTTCCCTCCCTTACGAAGAGGGCACCGAACGGTCCGTATCGAACCCCGCCGAACTGCGCGCCGAGCTGACCCGCACCCGAGAGCGTGGCTACGCCTACAACGACGAGGAACTCGACCCCGGTTTCCGCACCATCGGCCTGCCGATCCTCGACCCCGACGGCGGCTGCCGCTTCGCCCTCGGCCTGCGCGGCACGACGACGCTCATGATCCCGGAACGGGTGCCGTTCTTCGTCGAGCTCGCGAAGGTCACCGCACAAGAAATCGCGGCCAAGTTCGCCACACCCTGATCGGTTTTCGGGACCGATCGGCTCGGCCCACGCGGCCGCCAGGCGACGCGCACCTCGATACTTGACCTGAATCTTTGTTCAGGTACAAAGCTGTCGGTCATGGATGCAACGACAAACGAATCGCCGGTGGTCGAGGACACGACCGTGGACCACACCGATGACATCGCCGCGATCAAGCGGCTGGTGGCCGATGTGGAGGAGGGCTTCAACAACAAGGACGCGGAGCTGATGGTCAGCGGCTTCACCGCGAACGCGTCGGCGGGGAACGCGATGGGCATGGTGATCACCGGGCGGGACGCGCTGCTGGAGGCGGGCCGCAAGGGGCTGGCGGGTTTCCTGAAGGACGAGTACGCGCGGTACGAGGTGACCGACATCGTCTTCCTGCGGCCGAATGTGGCCGTCGCGCACAAGGCGGCGCGGGCGATCACCGCGGAAGGCGACCCCATCGATGTGGATCCGGCGATGGTCGCGCTGTACGTCCTGGTGAAGGAGGACGGGCGCTGGTGGACGGCGGCGCGGCACAACACGCTCGTTCCGAAGGCAGGGTGAGGCATCACCGCAGGTCGGACGGCTGAGAGCGGAAGAACTACCCCCGAACAGAACAGTCCCCGGTAGTCTCCATCGAATCCTTGGGTCTCAGTCGTCGCTGATAACCCTGGTCTTCGACTGGCTTGCCGGGGGCCTAGCCGGATCTTGGAAGAGTTACCAGTACTTTCTTTGGACGTCTCCGCCGATTGTGTGGCACTCTCCGGTGTTCCGGTGTACAGACTAGTGTCCTCGGTTTTCGCCGCTAGTCAATACCCGGAGACCACCATTTTCGAGGTATTTTCCCTGCTCATCGCGGCATCGGGAACCGCAATTGAAATGCGCTGTGTCCGGAATTTCCCGGCGTACGAGTGCGGCCCGCCCGGTTGTTTTCCGGACGGGCCGCGGGTGTTCACGGGGTATGTTCACCCCTCGATTGCTCGCCTCAGGCGTTCGCGCCGATGATCCCGCCGATCACCGCTCCGATGATGCAGCCGGGAATGGCCGGGAGGATGAAGAAGATCGCCCCGATCAATGCACCGATCACACAGCCGATCGCGATACCCGCGATCGTCGTTCCCGCATCGCCGATGAACCCCAGTTCCGGCTGGGCAGGAGCGGTCACCGGGGTGAGCGTCAATTGCGTTGCGCTCGCGTCGATCACCGGCGCGACGCGCACCAGCTGACCCGTCGCCGAGTGCAGGGTGGTCGGCACGCTGCCGATCACCGTGCCGTCGGGCGCGTGCACCAGCACCGCGTCCGGCGCGACCTCGAAGGTCCCGGCCGCCAAGGTGAGCGTCGCGCCCGAGCGGTCCGGCGCCACCGAAGCGGTGTACTCGACACCGCGGTCCACCCCCGCCACCACGCCGCCCGGCGAGCCGTTGGCGGTCGCGGTGGCGATTCCGGTGGTCGCGGCAATGGTCAGCACCGCGGCCGCTATCAGTTTTTTGATCATGATGAAATTCCCATCATCCTGCCGATCCGAATAGTGTGTGCCCCGAGAATCGGCTTTCAGGACATCGATATGATGCGCCTCCGGCACTCTCGGTGTCGGCAGAATGACGAAACCGAAACACCTTGCAAGATCAGCGAATCGGCCCAGGAATTGGGGGGTTGCCAAACCGGCCTTTGCATTTCCGCCGCCGAATCCGGCGATATCCGGAAAACGAAACTACATGCGACGCAATGAAAACCGAGGCGTCGTTTTGCGAAGGCCTACCAATGGAATTGGGGGACGGGCGGACCCGAGCATAACCGGATCCGCCCGCGCGCCGCGGTACTACTCGAGTTCCCCTTCGGTTTCCAGGTACACCTGACGCAACCGGTCCAGCGTCTCGGCCTCGGGGGCGGACCACATCCCGCGCTCGGCCGCCTCCAGCAGCCGTTCGGTGATGCCGTGCAGCGCCCACGGGTTGGACTGCTCCATGAACTTGCGGTTCACGTCGTCGAAAACATAACTCTCGGTGAGCTTTTCGTACATCCAGTCGGCGACAACATCGGTGGTGGCGTCGTAGCCGAACAGGTAGTCCACGGTGGCGGCCATCTCGAACGCGCCCTTGTAGCCGTGCCTGCGCATCGCCTCCAGCCAGCGCGGGTTCACCACCCGCGCGCGGAACACGCGCGAGGTCTCCTCGGAGAGGGTCCTGGTGCGCACCGCGTCGGGCCGGGTGCTGTCGCCGATGTAGGCCTCCGGATTCTTGCCGGTGAGCGCGCGCACGGTGGCGACCATGCCGCCGTGGTACTGGAAATAGTCGTCGGAGTCGGCGATGTCGTGCTCGCGGGTGTCGGTGTTCTTGGCCGCCACCGCGATTCGGCGGTAGGCCGAACGCATGTCGTCGGCCGCGGGCGCGCCGTCCAGATCGCGGCCGTAGGCGTAGCCGCCCCACGCGGTGTAGACCTGCGCGAGGTCGTCGTCGGTGCGCCAGCTCTTGGAATCGATGAGCTGAAGCAGACCGGCGCCGTAGGTGCCCGGCTTGGAACCGAAGATGCGGGTGGTGGCGCGGCGGGCGTCGCCGTGCTCGGCCAGGTCCGCTTCCGCGTGCGCGCGAACGTAATTCGACTCCGCGGGCTCGTCCAGCTCGGCCACCAGCCGGACCGCGTCGTCGAGCAGGGCGAGCACGTGCGGGAAGGCGTCGCGGAAGAAGCCGCTGATGCGCACGGTCACGTCGATGCGCGGCCTGCCGAGTTCGTCCAGTGGGATCGCTTCGAGGGTGGTGACGCGTCGGCTTGCCTCATCCCACACCGGGCGAACACCGAGCAGCGCGAAGACCTCGGCGATGTCGTCGCCGGAGGTGCGCATGGCCGAGGTGCCCCACACCGAAAGCCCCACGGAGCGCGGGTATTCGCCGTGGTCGGCGCGATACCGTTCGACCAGCGATTCGGCCATCGCCTGACCGGTCTCCCAGGCCAGCCGCGACGGCACCGCCTTCGGGTCGACCGAGTAGAAGTTGCGGCCGGTCGGCAGCACGTTGATCAGGCCGCGCAGCGGCGAACCGCTCGGGCCTGCCGGGACGAACCCGCCGTTCAGCGCGTGCAGCACCCGCTCGATCTCGACGCCGGTCTGGCGCAGGCGCGGCACCACTTCGGTGGCGGCGAAACGCAATACGGCGCGCACCGCACCGGCCGTGCCGGGTTCCGCGCCGCCGACGGCCGCCGCCCCGGAGGGAACGAGGGTGTCGGCGAATTCCGCGACCAGCCCGTCGATCGCGTCCACCGACCAGTCGGCGGCTTGCAGCGCGGCGAGCAACTCGCGTGCCCGGCCCTCGATCACGTCGACCCGCTCGCGCGCCTCGCCGCCGGATTCGTTCAGCCCCAGGGCCTCTCGCAGGCCGGGCACCGACACCTCGCCGCCCCACAGCTGCCGGGCGCGCAGCATCGCGAGCACCAGATCGAGTTCGCCGTCGCCCGCGGGCGCTTGGCCGAGGACGTGCAGACCGTCGCGGATCTGCACGTCCTTGATCTCGCAGAGCCAGCCGTCGACGTGCAGCAGCATGTCGTCGAAGGACTCCTCGTCCGGCCGTTCGGTGAGCCCGAGGTCGTGGTCCATCTTGGCCGCGCGCATCAGCGTCCAGATCTGCTGGCGGATGGCGGGCAACTTGGCCGGGTCGAGCGCGGAGATGTTGGCGTGCTCGTCGAGCAGCTGCTCCAATCGCGAGATGTCGCCGTAGCTTTCGGCCCGCGCCATCGGCGGGATGAGGTGGTCGACCAGGGTGGCGTGCGCGCGGCGCTTGGCCTGGGTGCCCTCACCGGGATCGTTGACGAGGAACGGGTAGATCAGCGGCAGGTCGCCGAGCGCGGCGTCGGTGCCACACGAGGCCGACATACCCAGCGTCTTGCCGGGCAGCCACTCCAGATTGCCGTGCTTGCCCAGATGCACCATGGCGTCGGCGCCGAAACCGCCCGCCGTCTCCGGCGCGGCCAGCCAGCGGTAGGCGGCCAGGTAGTGGTGGCTGGGCGGCAGGTCGGGATCGTGGTAGATGGCGACCGGGTTCTCGCCGAAGCCGCGCGGCGGCTGCACCATCAGCACCACGTTGCCGAAACGCAGTGCGGCGATGACGATCTCGCCCTTCGGGTCGGCAGAGCGGTCGACGTACAGCTCGCCGGGCGGCGGACCCCACGCCTCGACGACGGCTTCGCGCAGGTCTTCCGGGAGGGTGTCGAACCACGCGGTGTAGGTGGCGGCGCCGATGCGGATCGGGTTGCCCTCCAACTGTTCGGCGGTGAGCCAGTCCGGGTCCTGGCCGCCCGCCGCGATGAGCGCGTGGATCAGGGCGTCGCCGTCCCGCTGGTCCAACCCGGGAACCTCGGTAGAGTCACCGAGATCGTAACCGGCGGAACGCAATTCGGTGAGCAGCCGAATCGCGCTCGCGGGAGTGTCCAGGCCGACGGCGTTGCCGATGCGGGCGTGCTTGGTCGGATAGGCGGACAGCATCACGGCCAGTCGCTTCTCGGCGGCCGGAATATGGCGCAGCCGTGCGTAGCGCGTCGCGATGCCCGCGACCCGGCCGGCCCGCTCCGGATCGGGGACGTACGTGGACAGCCCGTCGGCGTCGAATTCCTTGAACGAGAACGGCACCGTGATGATGCGGCCGTCGAACTCCGGCACCGCCACCTGGGTCGCCACGTCCAACGGCGAGAGGCCGTCGTCGTTGTCCTCCCACTGGGCGCGGCCGCTGGTCAGGCAGAGGCCCTGCAGGATCGGCACGTCCAGCTCGGCGAGCGCGCCGACGTCCCATGCCTCGTCGTCGCCGCCCGCCGACGCGGTCGCGGGCTTGGTGCCGCCCGCCGCGAGCACGGTGACGACCAGAGCGTCGGCCTGGCGCAGGGTGGTCAACAGCTCGGGTTCGGCGGTGCGCAGCGAGGCGCAATACAGCGGCAGCGGTCGCGCGCCCGCGTCCTCGATCGCCGCGCACAGCGCGTCGACATAGCCGGTGTTGCCCGCCAGATGCTGGGCGCGGTAGTAGATCACCGCGACGGTCGGAACGCCCGCGACGGGCGCCGGGTGGCGGGCGTCGCGCTCGAGCTCGCCCCAGCTGGGCAGCTGCACCGGCGGCGCGAAGCCGTGGCCGGTGAGCAGGACCGTGTCGGACAGGAAGTTGTGCAGCTGCCGCAGATTCTCCGGACCGCCCGCGGCCAGGTAGTTGTGCGCGTCGGCCGCGACGCCGCCCGGCACCGTGGAGCATTCCATGAGCTCGGCGTCCGGGGCGATCTCGCCGCCGAGCGCGACCATCGGCACACCGCTGTCGCGGAGCGCCGCGAGCCCGTCCTCCCAGGCGCGCTTGCCGCCGAGGATGCGGACGACCACCAGATCGGCCCCGTCCAGCAGCCCGGGCAGGTCGTCGACCAGCAGGCGGGCGGGGTTGCCGAGCCGGTAGTCCGCGCCGCTGGCGCGCGCGCTGAGCAGATCGGTGTCGGACGTGGACAGCAGCAGGATCACGGGTGACCTTCCTCGGGTGACGCGCCCATCGGGGTGTGGTGCTCGCCGGAGAGGGTCTGGCTGTTCACAGTGGCGCGACCGCACCGGAATTGCACCGGTTTCCTCGTCGCCCGCCGAGCACGCCGATGCTACCCGGCGCGGTGTGGCCCGCCGCACCCCCGGTTCGGGAGAGGTCGGCGTTGCCTTCACGACCCGCGTCGACGATTGCCGAACGATGCCCGGCATCGGAGAAGTCGGTCATGTCGATGGGGCTCGGCGCTCGGCGAACTCCGGTAGCGCGCGCGGGGTCCTGCCGAGCCGGCGCACGTAGGCTGAAAGGCGCTATGACTCGAACCGCCCCCGATTCCTGCCCCGGCGTGCTGCGCCTGCATCAGGCCGCCGACGGACCGCTCGCGCGCGTCCGAGTGCCGGGCGGCCTGCTCACTTCGGACCAGGTGCTCGTCTTGGCGGCCGCGGCGAGCGAGCTCGGTGACGGCGCGATCGAACTGACCTCGCGCGGCAATCTGCAGCTGCGGCAGGTGCGCGACGCCGCCGAACTCACCGCGCGCTTGACCGCCGCCGGACTGCTGCCGAGCCGGACCCACGAGCGCGTGCGGAACATCGTCGCCTCGCCGCTGTCCGGGCGGGTCGGCGGGCTGGCGGACGTGCGCGGGCTGGTGGGCGAACTCGATGCCCGGCTGTGCGCGACGCCCCGGCTGGCGGACTTGCCGGGGCGGGTGCTGTTCACGCTCGACGACGGGCGCGGCGATGTCAGCGGTCTGGACGGGGACATCGGCGTCCAGGCGGTCGGTGCCGACGAGTTCGCGCTGCTGCTGGCCGGGGTCGATACCGGCGTTCGCGTGACCGGAGCCGAGGCGGTCGATATCGCGCTGGCCGCCGCGGAGGGTTTTCTCGCTGTGAGCTCGGGACAGTGGCGGCTGCACGAGGTCGCGGACGGTCCCGCCAGAATCCTCGATTCGCTCGGTCTGACTCCCGGCACGCAACGCGTGGAAGTCGCTGCGGCCCAGGATGTTCCGATCGGCTGGCTGGACCAGGACGACGGTTTGGTCGCACTCGGCGCTGGTGTCCGGCTGGGCGCGCTCGACGCGCGGCTCGCCGAGTTCGTCGCTGCGGTGGAACGCCCGGTGATCGTCACGCCGTGGCGCAGCCTGGTGATCGCCGACCTCGAGGAGTGGGCCGCCGAGCAGGTGGTTCGGGTGCTCGCTCCGATGGGCTTGATCTTCGACGCCGCCTCACCATGGCTGCATGTCAGCGCGTGCGCCGGGCAGCCCGGCTGCGCGAAGTCGCTGACCGACGTGCGCGCCGACGTCACGGCCGCCGTCGAGTCCGGTCGCGTGCTGTCCGAGGACGCGTCGACCGAAACAGCTCCCGAGCGGGTCGTTCCCGCCGAGGAAGTCTCGGTGGCCGGCCGCCAGCACTGGTCCGGTTGCGAGCGCCGCTGCGGAAGGCCGCGCGGCGAGGTCACCGACGTGGTCGCCACGCCCGACGGTTATCGCGTCGACTGATAGGTCGCGACGACCGGGAGCGCGAGCCTGTCTCCCGCTGCTTCTACGCAAATCAGCGCAGGCCCTCGGCGGGGGCAGCGCGGCACCGGCGGGCGGCGATCCACGCGGCAGGCGGTGGCCGACTGCCGCGTCGCCGCTCCGAGGCGCGGCTCGGTCAATGCAGCTCGAGGGTGCAGCACTTGATCCCGCCGCCTGCCTTCAGCAGCTCCGAGACGTCCACCGGAACCGGGAGGTAGCCGCGGGCGCGGAGGGCGGCGGCGAGGTCGGTGGCCTGCGGGCTGAGGAAGACGTGATACCCGTCGGACACCCCGTTGAGGCCGAGGACCGCGGCGTCGGCGTCGGTCGCCTCGACCGCGTCCGGGAACAGGGCCGCCAGGACAGCGCGGCTGGTCTCGGCGAAGGCGGGCGGGTAATAGGCGATGGTGGTGTCGTCGAGGACCATCAGGACGGTGTCGAGGTGGTAGAACCGCGGGTCCACCAGTTCCAGTGAGACGACCGGGATTCCGAAGTACAGCTCGACCTCGCGGTGGGCCGCCGCGGAACTACGGAAGCCGGTGCCCGCCAGGAATCGGCCCCCGATCAACGCGAAATCGCCCTCGCCCTCGTTGAATTCCGCAGCCGCAGCGATCTCGACGCCGCGTCCGGCGAACCAGCGGTGGAAGGCGGGGCCCTCGGCGGTGCGTTCGGCGTGGGTGAAGCGCGCGGACAGGATCCGGTCGCCGACGGCCAGTCCACCGTTGGCGGCGAACACCATGTCGGGCAGACCGGGTTCGCCGGGCACCACGTCGACCTGGTGGCCGTAGCGCTCGAAGGTCGCGCGCAGGTCGTCCCACTGGGCGAGCGCCAGCGCGCGGTTCACCGGCGTGTCCGGATTCATCCACGGATTGATCGAGTACCGGACGTCGAAATGGTCCGGGCGACACATCACGAACCGGCGCGGCACGGGTCGGCGTGCGGGGGTGGGTTCGGTGGTCTGGAGGGTAGCTACTGAGGTCATCGTGGCTCCCGGTGAGGCGCGGTGAATACGGCTGCCACGAAGGTAATGGGCCTACCATTGCGTCAGGAACGCCGAATCGTTGCGCAAATCGCCTCGGGAACGACGAATCATTGCGTCACGGAAGAAGGGCTGTGATGGACGAGACAGACCGCCAGATCCTCGGCCACCTGCTGCGCTCGGCGCGCGCCTCGTTCCAGGAGATCGGCTCCGCGGTGGGTCTTTCCGCGCCCGCGGTCAAGCGCCGGGTGGACCGCATGGTCGCCAGCGGTCAGATCACCGGCTTCACGGCCCTGGTGAATCCGGCGGCGCTCGGCTGGACCACCGAGGCCTACGTCGAGGTGTACTACCGCGACAACATCACCCCGGCCGAACTGCGCCGGAGCCTGGAACCGATCCCGCAGGTGGTGGGCGTGTGGACGATCGCGGGCGAGGCCGACGCGCTGGTGCACGTGATGGCCACCGACATGGCCGAGATCGAGTCGACAGTGGAGCGAATCAGGGAGAACGCGCGCGTCGGGCGCACCCGCAGTTCGATCGTCATGTCCCGCATCCTCGAACGACCACGCACCTGAGCCACCATCGTCTCCCGCGTACTTCCGCGTTCGCTCCGGCCACGGGCTGACCTCTCGGCGGCGTGCGCCCGGTGGGCGCACCTGCGCCCTCGCTCGGACATCCCGGGGCGGGAGGCGGTCGCCGCCCTGCCGCGTCCTAGGGTGGACCCCATGTCCGACGTGCGCACCAGCTACCTCACCGACGGGGCCGAGATCTATCGGCAGTCGTTCGCGACGATCCGAGCCGAGGCGGATCTGAGCGCGTTCCCGCCGGACGTGGCGCGGGTGGTCGTCCGGATGATCCACGGCTGCGGACAGGTGGACCTGACCGAGGACATCGCCTTCTCCCCCGGCGTCGTCGCGGCCGCCCGTGCGGCGTTGCACGCGGGGGCGCCGATCCTCTGCGACGCGCAGATGGTCGCCTCCGGTGTGACGCGCAAACGGCTCCCCGCGGACAATGCGGTGATCTGCACCCTCGGCGACCCCCGCGTCCCGGAACTGGCTGCGACACTGGGCAATACGCGATCGGCGGCGGCACTGGAGCTGTGGCGGGACCGGCTGGACGGCGCGGTCGTCGCCATCGGCAACGCGCCGACCGCGCTGTTCCACCTGCTGGACATGCTCGACGCGGGCGCCCCGCGACCGGCCGCGATCCTCGGCATCCCCGTCGGTTTCGTCGGCGCCGCCGAGTCCAAGGACGCGCTGGCGGCCTACGGCGGCGTCGAATACCTGACCGTGCGCGGCAGGCGCGGCGGCAGCGCCATCACCGCGTCGGCACTGAACGCGATTGCGAGCGAAGCGGAATGACCACACCGGGCAAACTCTGGGGTATCGGACTCGGGCCGGGCGATCCCGAACTGGTGACGGTCAAGGCGGCGCGAATCATCGCGGCGGCCGACGTGATCGCCTTCCACAGCGCGCGGCACGGGCGCAGCATCTCGCGCGGTATCGCCGCGCCCTACATGCGACCGGGCCAGCTCGAAGAACACCTGGTCTACCCGGTGACGACCGAGACCACCGACCATCCCGGCGGCTACCAGGGCGCGATCGACGAGTTCTACGAACAGGCCGCCGAGCGACTTGCCGCGCATTTGGCGGCGGGCCGCTCCGTCGCCTTGCTCGCCGCCGGTGATCCGCTGTTCTACAGCTCCTACATGCACATGCACCGCCGGTTGGCGGACCGCTTCGAGGCCGAGATCGTTCCCGGCATCACCTCGGTGAGCGCGGCGTCGGCGGCGCTCGGCACCCCGCTGGTGGAGGGCGAGCAGGTGCTGACCGTGCTGCCGGGCACCATGCCGACCGAGGAGCTGACCCGCCGCCTGCGCGACACCGACGCCGCCGCCATCATGAAGCTCGGCCGCACGTATCCCGGTGTGCGGCAGGCACTCTCGGACGCGGGACGGCTCGACGACGCCTACTATGTGGAACGGGCGAGCACCGACCGAGAGCGGGTGCGAACCGCCGCCGAGGCGAACGACGCCGACGTGCCGTACTTCTCGATCACGCTGGTGCCGGGTCCGCGGCCGACCACGCCGTTGCCGAGGATTGCCGCCGCGACGGCCGAAGCACACTTCGCCGGAGCGACGGCCGCCTCGACCGGCGTATCGACTGCGGCGAGCGCCCCTGCCTCGCCCGCCGAGGACCCTCTCGCGCAAGGTGATTCGGTTTCGACGGGCGCGGCCTCCGATGTTCCGTCGGCGCACGCGGATTCGATTTCGGCAGGCGCGGCCTCCGATGCTCTGTCGGCGCACGCGGATTCGATCTCGACAGCCGCGGCCTCCGATGTTCCGTCGGCGCAGCCGGATTCGATCGGCGAGGTCGTGGTCGTCGGCCTCGGCCCCGGCTCGCCGGACTGGACGACCCCCGAGGTACGGGAGGCACTCGATGCCGCCACCGATCTCGTCGGCTACACCACCTACATCGACCGCGTGCCGCAGCGCCCCGGCCAGCGCAGGCACGCCAGCGACAATCGCGTGGAGTCCGAACGCGCCGCCATGGCTTTGGATCTGGCCAAGCGCGGCGCCAAGGTCGCGGTGGTCTCCTCCGGCGATCCCGGGGTGTTCGCGATGGCGGCGGCGGTGCTGGAGGAATCCGCCGACCCGCAGTGGCAGGATGTGCCGGTGCGGGTGCTGCCCGGCCTCACCGCGGCCAATGCCGTGGCCAGCCGGGTCGGCGCTCCCCTCGGCCACGACTACGCCATGATCTCGCTCTCCGACCGGCTCAAGCCGTGGGAGGTCGTGGCGCAACGACTTTCGGCCGTCGCGGCGGCCGACATGGCGATCGCGATCTACAACCCGGCGTCCTCGCAGCGCACCTGGCAGGTCGGCGCGATGCGCGATCTGCTGCTGGAGCATCGCAAGCCGGACACCCCGGTGGTGCTCGGCCGCGATGTCGGCGGACCCACCGAGTCGGTCCGGGTGGTGTCGCTCGTCGATCTCGACCCGGCCGACGTGGATATGCGTACCCTGCTGATCATCGGCGCGTCCACCACCGCGGCGGTCGACACCCCGCACGGCACCCGCGTCTACACCTCGCGGCGCTACCACCGTCCCTGACTCGCGAAGACCTACCATGAGGCTCCTCGCGAGGACGGACCCCACGCGGCGAAGCGAGTGAGCTAACATTCCACTATGGAACGTCGAGAAGGGAGCGGCCGATGACGACGACCCGGCGCAAACCGCTGAATTCGACGGCCGCCTCGCTGCTCGGTTTCCTGCACGAGGGGCCGATGTCCGGCTGGGATCTGGTGACGCTTGCCCAGGATCGGATCGGCGATTTCTGGACGATCACCCAGAGCCAGGTGTATCGCGAGTTGGCCGCGATGGACACCGCCGGGCTGGTCGCCAAGGGCGAGACCGGGGCGCGGGAGCGCACGCCCTATCGGATCACCGACGCGGGCCGCGAGGCGTTTCTGGAATGGGTCACCCGCGATCCCGGCGCGGAAACGATCCGGGTGCCGTTGCTGCTCACCATGTCGTTCGGCGACCACCTCGACTCCGAGCACCTCGATCGGATCATCGCCGCGAATCGCGAAGTGCACCAGCGGCGCCTCGATCGCTACCTGAAGGACGAGTGCGACACCCTGCGGCCGCACCAGCGGGCCACCCTGGAGTTCGGCATCGGCTACGAGCGCGCGGTGCTCGCCTGGTTCGATCGGCTGCCCGAGTTGCTCAGGCGCTGATCAGCGAAGGCCGGATGCCTTGGCCCGCAACCATTCCCACGCTTCAGCCACCGTTTCGACGATCTCCGCTCCTGCGGGCAGGGGCGGCCGGTCGACCATCACGACGGGCAGCTCGGCCGCGCGGGCTGCGGCCAGTTTGGCATAGGTGCGGTCACCGCCGCTGTCCTTGGTGACCAGCACGTCGATGCGGTGCCGCGCCAGCAGCCGGGATTCCTCGTCCACCGTGAAAGGCCCGCGGGCGAGCAGCACTTCGTGGTTCGGCGGCAGTTCGGTTTCCGGCGGGTCGATGGCGCGGATCAGGAACCACCGGTCGGTGAGCCCGGCGAACGCGCCGACGCCCTGCCTGCCGATGGTGAGGAAGACGCGCTCGCCCAGTTCCGGGAGCGCGTTCGCCGCGGCCGCGAGATCGGGCACGCGAATCCATCGATCGCCCGGCGCCTCGGTCCAGCCCGGCCGCCGCACATGCACCAGCGGTATACCCGAGTCCCGCACGGCCGCGGCGGCATTCGCGCTGATCGTGCCCGCGAACGGGTGGGTGGCGTCGATGACGGCGTCGATCCCGTTGTCCCCCAACCACTCGCGCAGACCCGCGACGCCGCCGAAGCCGCCGATTCTGACCGAGCCCTCCGGCAGCCGCGGGTCGCGAACACGACCGGCGAGCGAGGAGACGATCTCGAATCCTCGCTCGCCGGAAGCGATGTGGGCCAGCTGCCGCGCTTCGGCGGTGCCGCCCAGGATCAGCGTTCTCAGGGCTGACCGCTGAAGTACGCGATGCCCGCGTTCAGCAGCGAGGGGCCGCCCGCGACGAGCAGGCCGATCACGCCCCCGATGATGGCGCCGGGGATGACGCCGACCACGAGACCGAGCAGACCGATCAGGCCGCCGATCACGGCGCCGACGGCGGCGCCGAGCGAGGCGCGCTGCAATTCGGCGAAGAACCACTCCTGCGCGCCGATGTCCTGCACGGCGACCACGTCGGCCTTCGGGGTCAGGGTGAGGGACTTGCCGTCCGCGTCGATCGCGGCGGCGATCTCCACCGGCGCGCCGTTGCTCGCTTCCCGCGCGGCGAGCGGAATGGTCGTGACGACCTCGCCCGCGTCGTTCTTCAGCGTGACGGCCTTGCCGTCCGCGTCCAGGGTGAACGCGCCGCCCGTCACGGTGGTGAGGATGGACTTGCCCGCGTCGGCCAGCCGCGCGGTGTAGCCGACGCCCTGGTCCTCGCCCTGCGCCGCGAGTGCGGTCTGCTCCTGGGCGGCCGGGGGTTCGGCCGGCGCGGCGTAGGTGGTGCCCGCGGTGACACCGGTGGCGGCGATGGCCAGGAGAGCGGTAGCGGCGAACTTCTTGTACTTCATGTATCTCCCCATGGAATCGGTTTTCCGATAACGAGTGGATCTCGCGCCCGACCCTACCCGCTGACACGCGCGTGTTTCACCCTCGCAGCGAGGATTTCAGGGTGAACCCTGATCCGATTTGACGACTGTCCACTGCGCGACGGGCAGCTGGGGACGCCACGCGGTGAAGCCGCCGAGCGGCTCGGCCCGATAGATCTGGAACTTTCGCAGCTCACCGCCCCGCGCGGCGGCCATGGCGACCAGCAGCGCTTCCGATTCCGCGGTGACGGCGTTCGCGACCAGCCTGCCGCCCTGGCGCAGATGGGCGAAGCATGTCTCGAGCAGGCCAGGCTGGGTGACACCGCCGCCGACGAAAATCGCGTCGGGCGCGGGCATTTCGCGGTCGGCGGCCAGTTCGGCGAGCACCTCCCCGCGCACCAGCACCTGCGGGACCCCCAGCGCGGTGGCGTTGACGGTGATCTGCTCCCTGCGGCGCTCCAGCCGCTCGAAAGTCACCGCGCGGCAGGCGGGATGCGTGCGGCACCATTCGATGGCGATGCTGCCCGAACCACCGCCGACGTCCCACAGCAGTTCACCCGGCGCGGGGGCGAGCGCGGCCAGGGTCAACGTCCGCACCTCGGCCTTGGTGAGCTGGCCGTCGCCGCCGTAGACGGTGTCGGGCAGGCCGGGCAGGCGGGTGACGCGGGTGTGAGCCGGATCGGCGACGCAGTCGACGGCGACGATGTTCAGCGGGTCGCCCGCGTCGGGATCCCAGGATGCCGCGGTGGCGGTTCGCAGACGTTCCGACGGCCCGCCGAGCTGCTCGAGCACCGTGACGGCCGATCCGCCGAATCCGTTGTCTCGCAAGAGTTTCGCGACCTCGGCCGGGGTGCTCTCGTCGGCGCTGAGCACCAGCAGCCGTCTGCCGTCGACCAAGTCGGGCAGGACGGTCGCCACGGGGCGGCCCACCGCGCTGACGACCGGCGTCTCGGCCAGCGCCCAGCCGAGGCGCGCGCAGGCCAGCGAAGCGGAAGACGGTTGCGGCAGCACCCGCAGGGACGCGGGCCCGAACAGCCGGGCCAGCGTGACGCCGATGCCGTAGAACATCGGGTCGCCGCTGGCGAGCACACAGATCCGGCGCGCGGCGTGCTGCGTGAGCAATCCGGGCAGCGCGGGCAGCAGTGGTGATGGCCATGCGCACCGTTCGCCGCCGAGATCGCTTGGCACGAGCGCCAATTGCCGCTCGGAACCGAAGATCACCTCGGCCGCTGCGACCGCTTCCCGCGCCGCGGCGCCGAGGCCGTCCCATCCGTCGGCGCCGATGCCGACGACCGCGATCGGGGGACCCTGCCAAGCGTCGGTCACCGCCGCGGTCCTCCTGCCGCGCTCATCGAGGCATCCGGCGCCACAGGAACTGCGGCACCATCCGCGCCACCGCGGCGGCCGGTCCGAGGGCGCGGGGCACCCAGATCTTGCCCGCGCGGCGGCGCAGCCCGGCGACGACGGCGTCCGCCACCTGACCGGGCGTACTCGACAACGGCGCGGGTTCCATGCCCTCGGTCATCCTGCCGATGACGAAACCGGGGCGAACCAGCAGCAGATGGACGCCGCTGCCGTGCAGTGCGTCGGCGAGGCCGCTGGCGAATCCGTCCAAACCGGCCTTGGCCGAGCCGTAGACGTAATTGGCGCGGCGCACCCGCGCACCCGCGATCGAACTGAACACGACGATCTGGCCGTGCCCTTGGGCGCGAAGCAGATTCGCGAGGGTGGTGAGCACGCTGACCTGGGCCACGTAGTCGGTGTGCACGACGGCGACAGCGTGCTCGGGTTCGCGCTCGGCGCGGGCTTGGTCGCCGAGAATGCCGAAGGCCAGCACGGCGACTCCGATGGGTCCGTAGTCGGCGGCGATCTTCTCCAGCAGTGCGGCGTGACCGCGGGTGTCGTCGGCGTCGAACTCCACGGCGTGCACGGCCGACGCTCCGGCCTGTTCGACGGTCGCGATCTGCGCCGCCAAATCGTCGCTGCGCCGCGCCGCGAGGATCACCACCCGGCCGGGCACCAGGCGCTCGGCGATCTCGAGACCCATTTCGCTGCGTCCGCCGAGCACCAGTACCGAACCCTCGGCGATCCCTCGCTTTCCCATGCGCTCAGTCTGTCATCCTCGACTGGCCGTCTCGCCGATCCCCTCGCGCGGCGAAAACGCCCGCACCCTGGCGGCCACCGCCAGACCAAGGGTCTACGGTCGAGGGATGCCGACCACTACCGCGCCGCTGTCCCCCGCCGCCCTCGACTTCGTCGCCGAGCGCCATCTCGCGACACTGACCACGCTGCGCGCCGACGGCACGCCGCACGTGGTCGCGGTCGGATTCACCTGGGACGCGGAGGCGGGCATCGCGCGGGTCATCACCAACGACGGGTCGGTGAAGGTGCGCAATGTGCGCCGAACCGGATACGCGGCGGTCAGTCAGGTGGACGGCATCCGGTGGCTGACCCTGGAGGGCCCCGCGGTGGTGCTCGACGATCCGGCCAGTGTCGCCGACGCGGTCGAGCGCTACGCGGGCCGCTACCGGGTGCCGCGCGAGAACCCGACCCGCGTGGTGATCGCGATCGAGGTGCGCCGCGTGCTCTCGTCGAGCACGCTGCGCTGACAACGCATTCGGTCGGTCACAGCACGGTCAGGCCGTGCGGGCGTGCGTTCATGGACTCGCAGCCGTCTGCGGTGACCACGACGATGTCCTCGATGCGGGCGCCCCACTCGCCGCGGAAGTAGATGCCCGGTTCGACGCTGAAGGCCATGCCCGGCTGCAGAACCAGGTCGTTGCCCGCGACGATGTAGGGCTCCTCGTGCACGGACAGGCCGATGCCGTGTCCGGTCCGGTGCACGAACGCCTCGCCGAAACCCGCCTCGGTCAAGGGTTTCCGCGCGGCGGCGTCGACGGAGGCGGCGGTGACGCCGGGGCGGACGGCGGCGACGGCCGCGGCCTGGGCCCGTTCCAGCTCGGCGTAGCGCGCGGCGATGTCGGGGCTCGGCTCGCCGAGCACGTAGGTGCGGGTGCAGTCGGAGTAGTAGCCGGGCTCGACGGGGCCGCCGATGTCGACGACCACCACGTCGCCCTGCTCGATGCGCCGGTCGGACACCCCGTGGTGCGGGTCGGCGCCGTGCGGTCCGCTGCCGACGATGACGAACGCGGCCTCGGTGTGGCCTTCGGCGACGATCGCCGCGGCGATGTCGGCGCCGACCTCGGCCTCGGTGCGTCCGGCCTGGAGGAACTCGCCCATCCGCGCGTGCACCCGGTCGATCGCGGCGCCCGCCCTGCGCAGCGCGTCGATCTCTGCGTCGTCCTTGCGCATACGCAACTCCCGCAGCACCGGCGTGGCCGAGACGGGAAGACCGCTGAACGAGACCGCCAGCGGCAGCAGGTGCAGCGCGGGCATCGCATCGGCGACCGCGACCCGGGAACCGACGTGCAGCGTCGACTTCACCACCTGGTACGGGTCGACGCCGTCGACCCAGTCCAGCACCTGCAGGCCCAGCTCCCCCGCCGCCGACCCGGCCAGCGAGGCGAGTTCGAGCTTGGGGATGATCACCGACGGCGTCGCGCCGTCGGCCGGGATCACCAGGCAGGTCAACCGCTCGAAGGATTCGGCCGCCGAACCGATCAGGTAGCGCAGATCCGGCCCCGGCGTGATGAGCAGGGCGTCGAGGTGCGCCGCGCGCATCGACTCCACCGCCCGCTCGAGCCGGTCTCCGTAGACATCCGCCGCGAACCTGGACTCTGTGTGCCCACTCATACCGATCGACGTTACCCGTCCGCGGCGCGCGGCGAACCCGAACACCGGGGCGGCCGAACGGACAGGCCCCACTCAGCCTCCGTGCCGGATCGGCCGAGCGCCCGTCGGATCGGGTCCGGCCTGTCGGAGCGGGCGGGTAGCCTCAGCGCGTGACCTCTGCTGCGACATCAGGCCCGCTGCTGCTGCTCGACGGGGCCAGCCTGTGGTTCCGCGCGTTCTACGCGATTCCGGACAAGATCACCGCGCCGGACGGGCGTTCGGTGAACGCGCTGCGCGGTTTCACCGACATGGTCGCCTCGTTGATCACCAAGCACGCGCCGAGCAGGTTGGTCGTGTGCCTCGACCTGGACTGGCGGCCGCGGTTCCGCGTCGACCTCGTGCCGTCCTACAAGACGCACCGGCTCGACACCTCGGCCGAGGCCGCGCCGGGCGAGGAGGAGGTGCCCGACAAGCTGACCCCGCAGGTCGACATGATCCTCGAGGTCCTCGACGCGGCCGGGATCGCGACGGGCGGCGCGACGGGTCTGGAGGCCGACGACGTGCTCGGCACGCTGGCGAGCAGGGAGCGCACCGACGAGGTGATCGTGGTCAGCGGCGATCGTGACCTGTTGCAGCTGGTGCGCGACGAGCCCGCGCCGACCGTTCGGGTGCTCTACGCCGGGCGCGGGCTGGCCAAGGCCGAGCTCTTCGGTCCCGCCGAGGTGGCCGCGAAGTACGGCGTGCCGGTGCGCAATGCCGGACCCGCTTACGCCGATCTGGCCACGTTGCGCGGCGACTCCTCCGACGGCTTGCCCGGCGTGGCGGGCATCGGCGAGAAGTCCGCGGCGACGCTCATCTCCCGGTTCGGTTCGCTCGACGCGCTGGTCGCCGCCGTGGACGATCCGGACTCCGAACTGGCCCCCGGCGTGCGCGCGAAACTGCGGGCCGCGGAGGACTACTTGAAGGCGGCGGCGCCCGTGGTGCGCGTGGTGTGCGACGCCGACGTCGACCTGTCGCGCCCCGACACGCTACCGACCGCACCTGCCGACCCGGACCGCCTGCGCGAACTCGCGGTCGCCTACAACGCGGAAAGCCCGGTCACCCGGCTCACCGCCGCCCTCGCCTCGCGCGCCTGAGACCCCCGCGACGGCAGTCGGCGCGAAGGTGCACCGAATGCAACCATGCACCGCCCGCGTATGTGCGGCCGTCGCAGCCGCTCGGCCGCGGCCGGGTGACGTGATCGTTCCTCGGACGGGCTGAAACGGCAACGAGCCCACGAACATCCGTTCGTGGGCTCGCTTCGGTTCTCCACCCCGCCGGACGCCCGCGGCACGGGCCATCCGGCTCCGGGATCACGTTCAGCTCGGGCGGCCGACCTCGTAGGTGCCGTCGTCCTTGGTGATCTTGATGTTGACCGTCTTCTGCTCGCCGCTCACCTTGAGGGTGCACTGGAAGCTGGCGTCCACCTCGACCTTCTGGCCCGATGGGCAGGAGACGTCGGTGACGTCCTGGATGCCGTAGGAATCGGTGAGCACCTTCTTGACGCCGTCCTGCACGGCGGCCTGGTCCAGCTTGTCCGTGGAGGTGAGCACCAGCACGAGCGCGACGACCGCGCCGATCACCAGCACGCCGAGCGCGGCGAGACCGATGATCAGGCCCTTCTTGCCGCCACCGCCGCCGCTCTGCGGCGGCTGCTGCTGCCCCTGGCTCCACTGCTGCTGGGGCTGCTGACCCCACTGCTGCTGCGGCTGCTGTTGCTGGCCCCAATCCTGTTGCTGCGGCTGACCCCACTGCTGCTGCGGTTGACCGGGCGTCTGGCCCCACTGCTGCTGCGGCTGTTGGGGCTGCTGGGGCTGACCCCACTGCTGCTGCGGCTGGCCGGGTGTCTGGCCCCACTGCTGCTGCGGCTGGTTCTGGTCGCCACCCCAGTGCTGGGTGGGCTGCGCCTGCGACGGAGTCTGCTGGCCACCCCAGTGCTGGGTCGGTCCGGCGCCGCCGGGCGCCTGCTGTCCGCCCCACTGCTGGGTGGGATCGTTGCGTCCCTCCCCGGGGTCGTTCGGTCCGTACGGGCCGCTCATCTGCTTGCCTCCACTCGCATCGTTATTCATACGGTAGCCCCCCGCCGGCGACTCGTCGTCGCACTTCTTTCCTCGGTCTCGCTCAACGCTCGGCCGAGAAACGCGCGACTGCTCCGCCACGGTCGGTACGCGAAAGAAATCAAATCACAATCGAATCCGCTACGCGGCGTCCACCGCCACGACACCCCGCCGGATCGCCCGGACCGCCTTCGCCGCCGTCCCCGCGATTTCCGGGTCGTCGGCCGTGCCGTGGATCTGGTCGAGCAGGTCGATCACCTGCCTGCACCACCGGACGAAATCGCCCGCGGACAGCGGCGCGCCCTGGTCGCCGCTGGCCAGCAACGACTCGGCCAATCCGTCGCCGCGCGCCCACTTGTAGACGCCGGTGACGAATCCGAGATCGGGTTCCCTTGTCGGCGCCAGCTTGTGCCGCGCCTCGTCGGAACGCAACTCGCTCCACACACCGATGGTCGAGGCGACCGCGCGCCGGATCGGCGCCGTAGGACCCGTCGCGCCGAGAATGCCGCCCTCCTGGCGGGATTCGTAGACCAGCGTGGACACCACACCGGCCAGTTCGGCAGGACCGAGGCCGCGCCAGAGGCCGTGCCGCAGGCATTCGGCGACCAACAGGTCGCTCTCCGCGTAGATGCGGGCCAGCCTGCGCCCGTCCGCGGTAACCTCGCCGTCGCGCACGAATCCGCGCTCCTCCAGCAGTCCCACGATGCGATCGAAGGTGCGCGCCAACGAGTTCGTCGTGGCGGCAACCTTCTGGCGCATGCTCTCGGTCTCGCGAAGCAGCCGGTTGTAGCGCTCGCCGATCCGGGCCATCTGCTCGCGGTCGGGCCTGGTGTGCGCGGGATGGGCGCGCAGGCTGCGCCGCAGCGTGGCGAGTTCGCGGTCGTCGACCGCTTCGGAACGCTTGCCGCGGCGTGGCCGACCTGGCGCGCTGATGCCGGTGCTGCGCAGCGCCGAGGCGAGGTCGCTGCGGGCGCGGGCGGTGCGATGGTCGACGCGTCGGGGCAGCCGCATGTGGCCGAGCGGCTCCGCGGGCACCGGGAAGTCGGCGACCGAGACCCGGCCAGCCCACTTGTCCGCGGTGAGCACGAGCGGACGCGGGTCGTTCGGGGTGGTGTCCGGCTCCAGGATGACGGCCAGACCCGCGCGACGCCCCGACGGAATCGCCACCACGTCGCCACGGCGCAGCGCGGTCAACGCGCTGACCGCCGCGCCGCGCCGGTCGGTCCGGCTCTGCTGGGCCAGCTGACGTTCCCGCTGCTTGATCCGCTCGCGCAGCGAAATGTACTCCAGGAAGCCGCCTTCCGCGCCGCCGAGTTGGTCGCGCAGCTTGCGCAGCGCGCCCTCGTTGCGTTCGATGCCGCGCACCAGCCCGACGACCGAACGGTCGGCCTGGAACTGCGCGAACGAGCGCTCCAGCAGGGCGCGCGATTCGTCGGCGCCCATCCGGTCGATCAGGTTGATCGACATGTTGTAGCCGGGCCGGAAGGAGCTGCGCAGCGGATAGGTGCGGGTGGACGCCAGACCCGCCACCGCGCTGGTGTCGACCTCCGGCTGCCAGAGCACCACCGCGTGGCCCTCGATGTCGATGCCGCGGCGGCCCGCGCGACCGGTCAGCTGCGTGTACTCACCGGGCGTGAGCTCGGCGTGCGTCTCGCCGTTGAACTTGACCAGACGTTCCAGCACCACGGTGCGCGCGGGCATGTTGATGCCGAGCGCGAGCGTCTCGGTGGCGAAGACGGCCCGCACCAGTCCGCGCACGAACAGGTCTTCCACGGTGTGCCGGAAAGCGGGCAGCATGCCCGCGTGGTGGGCGGCGAGCCCGCGGTGCAGCGCCTCGCGCCATTCCCAGTAGCCGAGCACCTCGAGATCGGTTTTCGGCAGATCACCGGTGTGCTTCTCGATGATCGCGTCGATCTCGGCGGCCTCGCCCTCCCTGCTCAGATCCAGCCGCGAGCGCAGGCACTGGGCGAGCGCGCCGTCGCAGCCCGCGCGGCTGAAGATGAAGGTGATCGCGGGCAGCAGCCCCTCCTCGTCGAGGCGGGCGAGCACCTCGGGGCGGGGCAGCGGACGGAAGTCGCGGCGCATGCCGCCACGTCCGCGCGGCACACCCCAGTTGTTCATCCGGTCGGCGGACTCGCGATGCCGGATGTAGCGCACCAGGTCCTCGTCGACGAGCACCTTCTGGTCGCTGGACTTGGTGTCGAACAGATCGAACATCCGCTTGCCAACCATCACGTGCTGCCACAGCGGCACCGGGCGCGTCTCGTCCACCACCACCGAGGTGTCGCCGCGCACGGTCTCCATCCATGCGCCGAATTCCTCGGCATTGCTGACCGTGGCAGACAGGCTGACCAGTCGCACGTCGGCGGGCAGGTGCAGGATGACCTCCTCCCACACCGCGCCGCGGAACCGGTCGGCCAGGTAGTGCACCTCGTCCATGACCACGTACGACAGTCCGCGCAGCGCGTCCGAGGACGCGTAGAGCATGTTGCGCAGCACCTCGGTGGTCATCACCACCACGGGCGCGTCGGGGTTGATCGTCTGGTCGCCGGTGAGCAGGCCGACGCTGTCGCGCCCGTACCGCTCGGTGAGGTCGGCGAACTTTTGATTCGAGAGCGCCTTGATCGGTGTGGTGTAGAAGCATTTGCCGCCGGACGCCAACGCCAGGTGGACGGCGAACTCGCCGACCACGGTTTTGCCCGCTCCGGTCGGCGCGCACACCAGCACGCCGTGGCCGTCCTCGAGCGCACGGCAAGCGTCGCGCTGGAAGGGATCGAGGGTGAATTTCAGCTCGGCGGAGAACCTGGCCAGCTCGGTGCGGGACCGGTGATCTGTCACCGTTCAGAGGGTATCGGAGTAGTCCGACACCGGTCGCGTGGATTTCGCCGACGGATCCATGATCGACTCCGCCGTCCCGATCGGCTCGGGCGCGGCGATCGAGGAGGCCTCGTCGTCGGCCAACGCCGCGAGCGCGTCCTTGCGCGCCTTGCGCTTGTCGTTGAGCCTGGCGATCTGCACGGCGAACTCGAAGAGCACCGTCAGCGCGCAGGCGAGCGCCAGCATCGAGAACGGGTCCTGCGGGGTGACGACGGCCGCGAAGACGAACAGGCCGAAGATGATCCCGCGCCGCCATGCCTTGAGTTTCACGTAGGTGAGCACGCCGACCAGGTTCAGGCCGATGATCAGCAGCGGCGTCTCGAAGCTGACCCCGAAGATGATCAGCAGCTGGATGATGAAGCCGAAGTATTGGGAACCGCTCAACGCGGTGATCTGCACGTTGTCGCCGATGGTGAGCAGGAAGCTCAACGCGTGCGCCACCACGACGTAGGCGAGCACGGCGCCCAGCGCGAACAGCACGGTGCCCGAGGTGACGAAGCCGACCGCGACCTTGCGTTCCTTCGCGTACAGGCCCGGGGTGATGAACGCCCAGATCTGATAGAGCCAGATCGGCGCGGCCAGCACGACGCCCGCGGTGAAACCGACCTTCAACCGGAGCATGAACTGCTCGAACGGCGCGGTCGCCAGGAGGCGGCACGACCCGTCGGGTGTCAGCGCGGCCCTGGACTCGGGGGGCAGCGAACAGTACGGTCCGCGCAGGATCTCGCCGAGGCTCTCGAGGCCGAGGAACGAATGCGAGTACCAGAGGAAGCCGACCACGGTGGTCAACAGCACCGCGGAGATCGACTTCAGCAACCGGCTGCGCAGTTCCTGCAGGTGCTCGACCAACGACATGGTGCCGTCGGGGTTCGTCCTGCGCCTGCTGCGCCGGGGATCGAACGGGATTCGCATATCTGTGGTTGCCCCTGTGCTCGAGTGCCGCGCCTGGCGCGGCGGTATCGCGTCCCGTGCGGTGTCAGGGACCGACGAACGCCTTCACGGACCGCCGAACAGCGGGGGCAGGTCTACCTGCCCACGGTGCGGTTCTCCGCACGAGTGCCTGGCAACGGGAAGACACGGGCTACTCGTGCGCCCTACCCGACATCAGGACGTGCCTGAGAACGTCCTCACCTCGGCGGGAGCATTCGACTCAGACCGACTTCGTCTCGGTCTGCGGCGTGGTCGCCTGGTTCGAGGGCTGCGCGGGCGGCAGCTGCTGCGCGGGCTGCTGAGCGGGCGCGGCGCCTGCGGCGGGGCTCTCGTTCTGCATCTGGCTGACCTCGCTCTTGAAGATGCGCAAGGACCGGCCGAGGCCGCGCGCGGCGTCCGGCAGCCGTTTCGCACCGAACAACACCACGAACAGCAGCGCGATGATCAGCAGGTGCGACCAGCTGAACGTGCCTAACATCTGTACCTCCCAAGACTGTGGTAGCTCCGATGCTACCGGACCCCACGACACCCGAACTCCCCCGACTTCGGCCGTTCGCCGTGCGTTCAACCTCGACTTTTGCTATACGGGCGGTTCGGTCGCGGCCGCGGCGCGCAGTTGGGCGAGCAATTCCTGGCCGGTCCAGGTCCTCCGGTCGCCCTGCTCGGCGGCGACGATGAGCTCGATGAGCCGCTGGTTCACCGGCGTGGGCGCGCCGACCATCGCGCCGAGTCCGACGATTTCGCCGCAGAGCCAAGAGATTTCAGTCTTGCGCCCGGCCGCGAGGTCGTCGGCCATCGAGGACCGCGCCACCGGATCGATGGCGAGCACCTTCCCCGCCACCCGGCGGAACACCCCGTCGGGCACGGTCAGCAGCCGGGTCATCAGCTCCGGCGGCAGCGGGGTGAGCCGGGCAGGGCGGATTCGCGCCTTGTTCATCGCGGCGAGCGCCTCGCGCTGGGCGAGCGCGAGGCAGCGGCGGTAGTCGCGGTCGGCGAGTTCCTCGCGCAGCGGGCGGCCGGACAGCGCGTTGATCGGGTTGTTCAGATTGAGCAGCAGCTTGGCCCACTGCACGGGCCGCAGGTCCGCGTAGCGGCGCAGCGGCAGCCCGGCCCGCTGGAAGAGCTCGACGTAGTCGGCGAGCGCCGGGTCGTCCTGCACCGCGAGCCCGCCCTCGGTGCCGCGGTGGAAGCGACCTTCGGTGTGGTGCACGACGTTGAACATCACCATCCCGGCGAGCACCACGCAGGTGGGCAAGATCTCCCGGATCACCGTGTCGTTGCCGATGCCGTTCTGCAAACTGAGCACGACCGTGCCGGGACGGATCTTGCCGGTGAGCTCGCGCACGGCGGCGGCGGTCGCGCCGGATTTCACCGCGACGAGCACCAGGTCGGCGGAGCCGACATCCTCGGGGCCGGTCGCGAGCGAGAGCCGGTCCGGGGAGACGAGCACCTCGCCGCCGTCGAGGTCGGTCAGGCGCAGACCCGCGGCGCCGACCTCGTCGAGCAACCACTGCCTGCCGACGAACGCGACGTCCGCACCGGCCGCCGCCAGCTTGCCGCCGACGAAGACACCGATGCTGCCCGCGCCGAGCACCATGACACGCCGCGGCATGTTGTCGAGCTCCGTCACCTCACTCCAATTCCTCTAGTCCCGCGTCCCGGTACGCGGCGAGCGCCGCGTTGGATCGCTCGCGCACCGCGGCGATCAACTCCGGCGGACCGAGCACCGTGACGCCCGATCCGAAGCCGAGCAGCAGCCGCGCCATCCAGTCCAGGGTGGCGAAGCGCATGGTCGCCTCGAGACTGCCGTCCGGGTGCACGGCCAGTCGGTGCATCGGGTACTGGTCGAGCACCCAGCCGTAGTCGGCGCGGATGCGCAGCCGCGCCAGCGGGACCGCGGGATCGTCCTGGAACAGGTCGAGCGAGGCGGCCGCCTCGGTGGCGGCGTGGCTGGGCGGCCGGGCGGGCTCGGTGAGTTCGGTGGCGGCCTCGATCCGGTCGAAGCGGAACAGCCGCACGCCCTCGGCCTCCCGGCACCACCCCTGCAGGTAACTGTTGTCGTCGACGAGCACGATCCGGATCGGATCGACGACGCGCTCGGAGACCACGTCGCGGCTGGCCGAGTAGTAGATGATGCGCAACGCGTGCTGGCGGGCCAAGCCCGAACGCACGGTCGCCACCGCGGGCGCCTCCACCGGCGTGACCCGCGCGTCGTCGGCGGCCCGCGGCGCGCCGCCGGAGATGGCGGACTCGATCTTGGCGATGGCCGCGTGCGCGGCGGTCGGGTCCACCATGCCCGGCATGTCCACGATCGAGCGCAGGGCGACCAGCAGCGCGGTGGCCTCGGTGGAGGTCAGCCGCAGCGGCCGGTCGATACCCGCGGAGAAGGTGACCTCGATGCTCTCCTCGGAGAACGACAGATCGATGAGATCGCCGGGCCCGTAGCCGGGCAGGCCGCACATCCACAGCTGGTTCAGGTCGCTCATCAGCTGTTTGGTCGTGACGCCGAGGTCGGCGGCGGCGTCCGCGGCGCTGATGCCCGGATTGGCGATGAAGTACGGAATCATGTTGAGCAGCCGGGAAAGCCGCACGGAGAGCCGGCTGGTCGTCACGCCCGTACCTCCGTCGTGTCGAACACCGAGCGCAGCCGGGCGACCACGTCGGCGCGCAGGTCGTCGGGGGCGAGCACGAGGGCGTCCGGGCCGAGGCCGGTGATGAGCCTGGCCAGCCAGTCGCGCGACCGGATCGGTACCTCGACCACCATGCCGCCGCGCCCGCCGACGGCCCTTTCCTCGACAACCTGGCCGAGTCTGCGGATCTCTTGGCCGCGCCCGTCGGCGATCCACACCGTGGCCGAGCCGCTGACCGGCGCGCTGGTGGTAACCCGCGCGACGATCTCGCGCAGGTCGACGTCCTCGGGCTTGTGCACCGCGTTGACCGGGCCGTACGGCGTCACGTCGTCGCCGATGCGGGACAGGCGGAAGCTGCGCACCGCGTCGCGGTCGCGGTCGTGGCCGACCAGGTACCAGCGCCCGTGGTGGGTCACCACGCCCCAGGGTTCGACATCGCGCATGAGATAGGGCGCGTTGACCGCGCCGCGATGCTCGAAGCGCACGGCCTGCCCGGCGTCGACGGCCGCGAGCAGCTTGCCGAGCACCGGCTCCGAGCCACGGGTGCGGGCGGGCACGGCGGGCACCGAGGCGACGGCCACGTCCGTTTCGACGTGGATGCCCGCGGCCCGCAGCTTCAGCAGGGCGCCTTCGGCGGCGGCCGCCAGCTCGGGCGACTCCCACATCTGCACCGCGACCGCGACCGCTGCGGCTTCCTCGTCGCTCAGATCGATGTCGGGCAGCTCGTAGGCGTCGCGGTTGATCCGGTACCCCTCCAGCGTCGAATACCGGTTCACCGGCCCGACTTCCAGCGGAATGCCCAGGTCGCGCAGCTCGTTCTTGTCTCGCTCGAACATGCGGCTGAACGCCTCGTCGCTGGCCGAGTCCTCATAGCCCGCGACGCTTTCCCTGATCCGCTCCGCGCTCAAGAACTGCCGGGTCGACAGCAGCGCGATGACCAGATTCATCAGCCGCTCGACCTTGGATATCGCCACCCGTAAGAGGGTAATCGCCACCGTCGGATCACCGCGCGGCGGCGCGCGATAACCTCGCGCGCCAGCCCCGGCGGAGGAGAATGGTCCGGTGATCGTTGCCTTCTCAGTGACTCCGCTCGGCGCGGGCGTCGACGTCGGTCCCGCGGTGGCCGAGGCGGTGCGCGTCGTCCGGGCCAGTGGACTCCCCAACCGCACCGACGCCATGTTCACCACGCTCGAAGGTGAATGGGACGAGGTGATGCGCGTGGTCAAGGACGCCACCGACGCCATCCTCGCCGTCGCCCCGCGTTGCAGCCTCGTCCTGAAAGCCGACATCCGGCCCGGCGTCACCGACGCGATGACCGCCAAGGTGGAGTCGGTCGAGCGCTATCTCGCCGAGAACTGACCAGCTCGCTGCACGCTGAACGGAATGGGCGGGACGAGACCGAGCTGACACGCGCGGCCTTCGTCCCGCCCATTCGTGGACCTGACTACATCGAGGCGATCAACCGGTCGACGCGCTCGTCGACCGAGCGGAACGGGTCCTTGCACAGCACGGTCCGCTGCGCCTGGTCGTTCAGCTTGAGGTGCACCCAGTCGACCGTGAAGTCGCGACCGGCCTCCTGGGCGGCGGTGATGAAATCGCCGCGCAGCTTGGCGCGGGTGGTCTGCGGCGGGGTGTCGACCGCGGCGTCCACCGCGTCGTCCTCGGTGACGCGCTTGGCCAGACCCTTGCGCTGCAGCAGGTCGAAGACGCCGCGACCGCGCTTGATGTCGTGATAGGCCAGGTCCAGCTGCGCGATCTTGGGATCGGACAGCTCCATGTTGTAGCGGTCCTGGTAGCGCTGGAACAGCTTGCGCTTGATCACCCAGTCGATCTCGGTGTCGACCTTGGCGAAGTCCTGCGCCTCGACCGCGTCCAGCGTCCGGCCCCACAGGTCGACGACCTGGTCGATCTGCGGATCGCGGTCCCGGTTGCGCAGGTGCTCGACGGCGCGGGCGTAGTACTCGCGCTGGATGTCGAGCGCGCTGGCCTGCCGCCCGCCCGCGAGCCGCACGGGACGGCGGCCGGTGAGATCGTGGCTGACCTCGCGGATGGCGCGGATCGGGTTGTCCAGCGCGAAGTCGCGGAAGGAAACGCCCGCCTCGATCATCTCCAGGACCAGCGCTGCCGTGCCGACCTTGAGCATGGTCGTGGTCTCGGACATGTTCGAGTCGCCGACGATCACGTGCAGGCGCCGGTACTTCTCGGCGTCGGCGTGCGGCTCGTCGCGGGTGTTGATGATCGGGCGCGACCGGGTGGTCGCCGAGGAGACGCCCTCCCAGATGTGCTCGGCCCGCTGCGACAGGCAGAACGTGGCCGCCTTCGGCGTCTGCAGCACCTTGCCCGCTCCGCAGATCAGCTGCCTGGTCACGAGGAACGGCAGCAGCACGTCGGAGATGCGGGAGAACTCGCCGGCGCGCACCACGAGGAAGTTCTCGTGACAGCCGTAGGAATTGCCCGCGGAATCGGTGTTGTTCTTGAACAGGTAGATGTCGCCGCCGATGCCCTCTTCGGCCAAGCGTTGCTCGGCATCGATCAGCAACTCCTCGAGCACCCGCTCGCCCGCCCTGTCATGGGTGACCAACTGATGCAGACTGTCGCATTCGGCCGTGGCGTACTCCGGATGCGAGCCGACGTCGAGATACAGCCGAGCGCCGTTGCGAAGGAACACGTTAGAGCTACGGCCCCAGGACACCACCCGGCGGAACAGGTACCGGGCTACCTCGTCGGGGGACAGCCGACGGTGACCGTGGAAGGTGCATGTCACACCGAACTCGGTCTCGATCCCCATGATTCGTCGCTGCACACCATCGACATTACAGCCATGTCAGGTAGTCGCGTGGCGCTGCGGACAACACGGACGCATACGTCTTCACAACGATTCGGCACCGTATGCCCGGCGCACTCGGCCGGTCAGACGCGGATTTCGCGCCAAGGGCCTCGGCGAAACCCGTGCGCCGAGCGGACGGCGAGCGCACAGATTCGTCGGCTCGATCGCCGCGCCGCGACAGATTTTCCGACGGGGCACTGCCGCGTGACCGGCCGCTGGAACTTTGCGCGGCACGATGGCGACGCCATGCGAAAGGCCCGCGCGGGATCGCCATCGAGGCGGTCCCGCGCGGGCCTTCGTCTTCGACTACTCCGAGTCCGAGGATTCCTCGGGAAGCTCCACCACGGTGGTGGTCTTCGCCGCGCCCGCGGGCTGAAGCAGCTTCTCCAACGCGGTGTCGGAGATCCTGCGGAACGCCCGGCGCGGCCGCGACTGTTCCAGCGTGGCCACCTCGAGCGAGCTCACCCCGAGCGCTCGCTTCTCCTTGTCGGCGCCCTCCGGAATCCCGGCCTGCAGCGCCTTGACCGCGACGTCGATCGCGGCGGCCAGGTCGAGACCCGGCTTGTAGGACCCCTTCAGCGCGGAGACGATGGGCTCGGTCGTGCCGCCCATCACCACGAACTCGCGCTCGTCCACGATCGAGCCGTCGAAGGTGATCCGGTACAGCACCGACTGCTGCGCCTGCTCCGGATAGCCCACCTCCGCCACGCAGATCTCCACCTCGTACGGCTTGAGCTGATCGGTGAAGATCGTGCCGAGGGTCTGCGCGTAGGCGTTGGCCAGCGCCCTGCCCGTTACGTCGCGCCGGTCGAACTGGTAACCGCGCAGGTCGGCCTGCAGGATGCCGCCGCGGCGCAGGTTCTCAAACTCGTTGTACTTGCCGACGGCCGCGAACCCGACGCGGTCGTACAGCTCACTCACCTTGTGCAGCGTCGCGGAGGGGTTCTCCGCCACGAACAGCACACCCTTGTCGTACGCCAGAACGATGACACTGCGACCACGAGCGATGCCTTTGCGCGCGAGCTCGGTCTTGTCGCGCATGATCTGCTCGGCCGACGCGTAGTACGGCAGTGTCATGCGTTGGCGCTCCCTTCCTGTGCCGCCGCGCGGTCGGCGACGATGCCGCGGGCGATCTCCTCCACACGCTCATCGGGCACTTCCACCGCACCGTCCTCGTCGATCGTGATGATCGTCGGGTAGATGCCGCGCGCCAGATCCGGTCCACCGGTCGCGGTGTCGTCGTCGGAGGCGTCGAACAGCGCCTCGACCGCGATGCGCAACGCCCGGTTCGCGTCGATTCCCTTGGCGTACAGCTTCTTCAGCGACGTCTTGGCGAACATCGAACCGGAACCGACTGCGGTGTAACCGAATCGCTCCTCGCTGCGCCCGCCGACCACGTCGTAGGACACGATGCGGCCGGTTCGGTCGGGGTCGGTGGCCTGCTGGTCGTATCCGACCAGCACCGGCACCACCGCCAGACCCTGCAGCGCGGCGGGGAGGTTGTCGCGCACCATCTTCGACAGCTTGTTGGCCTTGCCGTCGAAGGTGAGCGGAACGCCTTCGATCTTCTCGTAGTACTCCAGCTCCACCGCGAAAAGGCGCACCATCTCGACGGCCATGCCCGCGGTGCCCGCGATGCCCGCCGCCGAATAGGTATCGGTGATGTACACCTTCTCCATGTCCCTGCTCGCCACCAGGTTTCCCTGCGTGGCGCGCCGGTCGCCGGCGATCAGCACGCCGCCGCGGTAGGTCACCGCGACGATGGTGGTGCCGTGCGGGGCGACGTCCTTCGCGACGGCGCCACCGGAGTGTCCGGTGGCGCCGTCGATCGCGGCGAATCTGTTGCCGGGCAACAGCTCCGGTGCGTGTGCGCGCAGGTGTTCGGTGAACGAGGAGAGGGCGTACCCCGGGTGGAGACGCATGGGGTCACCTGCTGTCACTGGCCGCCCTTCTGCACATAGGCGCGGACGAAGTCTTCCGCGTTCTCCTCGAGCACGTCATCGATCTCGTCGAGCAGGTCGTCGGTATCCTCCGCCAGCTTCTCGCGGCGCTCCTGACCGGCGGCATCGACGCCGTCGGGACCCTCGTCCTCGTCGCCGCCCCCGGTGCGCTTGGTCTGCTCTTGTGCCATGGCAGCCGACCTCCTCTGTCCTCATCATGAACGGACCCAAAGTATGAGCACGGTTCCGATCATGAGCAATGTGCGTGCTCGTACAACAACACTACCCAGCCGAACCGACACGATGTCGGATCTGTGCCCAATTCGCCGCGCGGACAGCGCCCGATTCGCGACCTGGCGGGCGCCGTCAGGTGGTGAGTTGCTGGACCAGCTCGGCGGCGGTGTCCACGCCGTCGAGCAGCTTGCCGACATGCGATTTGGTGCCGCGGCGCGGTTCGAGGGTCGGGATGCGCACCAGCGAATCGCCGCCCAGATCGAAGATCACCGAGTCCCAGCTCGCGGCGGCGATATCGGCGCCGAACCGGCGCAGGCATTCGCCGCGGAAGTAGGCGCGGGTGTCGGTGGGCGGCTTGGTCATCGCGTCGAGCACCTGCTGCTCGGAGACCAGCCGCTTCATCGAGCCGCGCGCCACAAGGCGGTTGTACAGACCCTTGTCCAGGCGCACGTCGGAGTACTGCAGGTCCATCAGGTGCAGCTTCGGCGCGGCCCAGCTCAGGCCCTCGCGCTGGCGCATGCCCTCGAGCAGCCGCAGTTTGGCGGGCCAGTCGAGCAGGTTCGCGCATTCCATCGGGTCGCGCTCGAGCAGGTCCAGGACCATCGCCCAGTTGTCCAGGATGTCCTGCACGCGGGCGTCCTCGTTGCCCTCGCGGTCCATGAACTTGGCGACCCGCTCGTGGTAGAGCCGCTGCAGCGCCAGGCCGGTGAGCTCGCGGCCGTCGGCGAGCGCGACGGTGGCGCGCAGGCTCGGGTCGTGGCTGATCTGGTGCACGGCGGTGACCGGGCGGGCCAGTTGCAGGTCGGACAGGTCCTCGCCCGCCTCGATCAGGTCGAGCACCAGCGCGGTGGTGCCGACCTTGAGGTAGGTCGACATCTCGGCCAGGTTCGCGTCGCCGATGATGACGTGCAGCCTGCGGTACTTGTCGGCGTCGGCGTGCGGCTCGTCGCGGGTGTTGATGATGCCGCGCTTGAGGGTGGTCTCCAGGCCGACCTCGACCTCGATGTAGTCCGAGCGCTGGGACAGCTGGAACCCGGCGTGGTCGCCGGACTGGCCGATGCCGACCCGGCCGGAACCGCAGATCACCTGGCGGGAGACGAAGAAGGGCGTCAGCCCGACGATGATCTGGTTGAACGGGGTGTCCCGGTTCATCAGGTAGTTCTCGTGGGTGCCGTACGAGGCGCCCTTTCCGTCGACGTTGTTCTTGTACAGCTGCAGCCGCGGTGCGCCGGGCACGCTGGAGGCGTGCCGTGCGGCGGCCTCCATCACCCGCTCGCCCGCCTTGTCCCAGATCACCGCGTCCATCGGGTCGGTGACCTCGGGCGCGGAGTACTCCGGGTGCGCGTGGTCGACGTAGAGGCGCGCGCCGTTGGTGAGGATCATGTTCGCCGCGCCGACCTCGTCGGCGTCGATCACCGGCGCCGGGCCGTTCATCCGGCTCAGGTCGAAACCGCGCGCGTCGCGCAGCGGCGACTCCACCTCGTAATCCCAGCGCGTCCGCTTGGCCCGCGGCACGCCCTCGGCCGCCGCGTAGGCGAGGACCGCCTGGGTAGAGGTGAGGATCGGGTTGGCCGACGGCTCGGTGGGGGTGGAAATGCCGTATTCGACCTCGATACCGATGATGCGCTGCATACCTCGAGCCTAGGCGACACCGGCCAATGTCATACCTAGGGTGGTACTTCCGGAGGATCACGCTCCCCGCTCCTGGGCCGGATAGTCGACGCATGACCGAATCCATCGCCGAAACCGGGGCGCAAGCCGCCGAACGGGACCGTCCCGAGCGGCCGGAACGGCCCGCGCGGGTCGTCGCGCTCGACGTGCTGCGCGGCATCGCGATCCTCGGCACGCTCGGCACCAATATCTGGATCCTGACCAACCCCGAGGGCCTGATCGGCTACATCGACGAACTGGGCGCCGCGACCGACGGCGGCTGGATGTGGACCGAGCGGATACTGCAACAGCTGGCGCAGGGCAAGTTCCTCGGCCTGCTGACCATCATGTTCGGCATCGGCCTCGCCATCCAGCAGGCCTCCGCCGTGCGGCGCGGCCGCGCGTGGCCGGGCAGTTACCCGTGGCGGGCCGGGCTGCTGTTCCTGGACGGCCTGCTCAACTTCGTCTTGGTCGCCGAGTTCGACGTGCTGATGGGCTACGCGGTGACCGGGTTGGTCGTCGCCTTCGTGCTCGCCACCGGCGAGCGCGCGCAACGCCGCTGGCTGACGATCGCGGCGTCCGTCCACGTGGCGATGCTGACGCTCATCGCACTCGCGATGGCCTTCGCGCCGCAGCAGGATTCGGCGCCGCGTGCGCCGCTGGACCCGAATCCCTATGCGGACGGCTCGTTCTGGGACCTGGTCGTGTTCCGCTTGGACAACGCGCTCGCGTTCCGCCTCGAGGCCGTCTTCGTCTTCGCCATGTCGGTCGCGCTGTTCCTCGCGGGCGCCCGGCTCTACCGCGCCGGCCTGTTCGGTCCGGAGGGCGCGCGAATCCGCAAGCGGCTCATGGTGATCGGCGCGATCGCCGCGCCGATCGACTTCCTCGTCGGCGTGTTCGTCGGCGGTGATCTGGTGTTGCTGACCCGCTACGGCAGCGCGCCGTTCGTCGCCTTCGGCATCCTCGCGCTGGTCGCCGAGTTCTACCTGCGCCGTCCGCGGCTCGGTTTCGCGGGCCGACGACTCACCGAGGTCGGCCGGACCGCGCTGTCCTGCTACATCCTGCAGAACCTGGTGGCCTCGGCGCTGTGCTACGGCTGGGGTCTCGGCCTGGCCGCGCGGGTCTCCCCCGACGCGCGCGTCCCGTTCACCATCGCGATCTACCTGGTGGTCTCGGTGATCATCGTGACGGCCGCGCACCTGTGGCTGCGGCGCTTCGAGCGCGGGCCGGTCGAATGGGCATGGCACGCGTCCTACCGGGTGCTGGCCCGCGAGCGCTGACCGGGGCGGCCAGTTCGGCGCCATCGCACAGAACCGCGGCGGCGAACACGAGTAGTAAGCTACTCGTGTTCGCCGCCGCTTCTCGTCCCATGCTGAAACGACACCTTTCCGCACTATCGACGAGGGGAATCGTCCATGAAGGCCGCGGTGCGCCGTGTGTGGCTGCCGTTCAACGAACCGTTGGAGGGCCGGGTGCCCTGGATGTACCTGGATTCCGAAGGCTTCGTGAGCACCGGTGTCGGCAACAAGCTCGACGTCACCGCACGGGTGCGCGCCGCTCCCACTCCGGCCGAACGGGCCGCCTCGCTCATCGCCGCCCGCAGGCTGCCGTGGCACCACCCCGACGGCTCGCCCGCCACCGACGCGGAGATCAACGCGGCCTGGGACGCGGTGAAGAGCCGGATGGATCTCGTCGCGGGCGGCTACCGCCGTTTCGCCGACGTCACCGAGCTGCGGCTGACCGACGAGCACATCGACCGCCTCGTCTTCGCCAGGCTGGACGAGCTGGAGACGCTGCTGCGCGGCCGGATGGTGCGGCACGGCTCCGGCGCGGCGGTGATGCCGTTCGCCGCCTTCGACTCCTGGCCCGCCGACGCGCAACTCGGCGCGCTCAGCATGTGCTGGGCCATGGGTCCGAAGTTCAGCTTCCCCGCCTTCCAGGACGCGGCCTTCGCGCGCGACTGGTTGCGGTGCGCCGCCGCCTGCCGGGTCAATCCCGAGATCGGCACCGTGATCCGACGCAACGATCGCGATCAGGACTTGTTCCGCAACGCTTTTCGGGTGGAGGCCGAGGGCCTCGATCCGGAGGTGCTGCTGTTCAGGCTTCCTGAACTACCGTTGGGCGAGTGAGTTTCGCCGAGCGCTATCCGCTGCTGCACACACCCGCCCGCTGGGAGTGGGGCGGCCTGGACGTCCGCTTCTCCACCGAGCTGCCTGCCGACGAGCTGGTGACCAACGTGCACGTGGTGTGTTTCGTCGGCGAGCGGATCGTGCTGTGCCGCGACGACCGCGACTTCTGGCTGCTGCCCGGCGGGACAAGGGAGGCGGGCGAATCGGTGGACGAGTGTCTGCGCCGCGAGTTGCGCGAGGAGGCGGGCGCGCGCCCGGTCGGCCCGGTGCGGTGGCTCGGCGCGCACCACGCGACCAGCGACGCGCCGGAACCGTACCGGCCGTGGCAGCCGCACCCGCACAAAGCGTGGCTGTGGTGCGCCGCCGACGTCGTCGTGGACGCCTCCCCCAGCAATCCCGCCGACGCCGAGCAGATCGTCGAGGTCCGCGCCTTCGCGTTCGAGGACGCGCTCGCCCACGTCACCACCGACGGCGCCTATCTGCCTGAACTGCTCACGCTGGCAAGGGAATTGCACCGGCCCACCGCGCGCTAGAGTTTGGTCCGGTGCACAAATCGGGACGGCACAGTCTTGTCCTTTGCCCCTGGCGACGGGTCCGCGCGATGCGCTGAGCTTGAACGGACGACGAGGTCGACGCCACCGCCGGTGACGCGGAGTCGCCTCGACCATGCTCCAGCAGAAGGTTTCGGTCTTGGTTTCCTCCACAACTCCGGCGGTCGACCGGGTGCGCCCGGACACCCTGTGCGCGGCGTTCCAGGCGAACGCGGCCCGCCACGCCGACGCGGTCGCGCTGCGCACCCTCGGCGGCGGGCAGACGATCACCTGGCGCGAGTACGGCGCGCGGGTCCGCGCCATCGCGACGGGCCTTGCCGCGCTCGGTGTGCGCCCGGGCGACACCGTCGCGCTGATGCTGACCAACCGGCCGGAGTTCCACCTGTGCGACACCGCCGTGCTGCACGCGGGCGCCACGCCCTTCTCGGTCTACAACACCAATCCGGTCGAGCTGCTCGCCTACCAGTTCGGCAACGCGAGGAATCGGGCGGTCGTCTGCGAAAGCCAATTCGCGCCAAGGATTCTGGAAGCGGTCGCGGCGGCGGCCGAGCGGGGACATCGCGTCGAGCACGTGATCGTGGTGGACGACGCACCCGCGGGCACCGTGGCGCTCACCGCGATCGAATCCGCCTCGGCGCCGGAGGGTTTCGATTTCGAGGCGACATGGCGCGCGGTGCGTCCCGACGACCTGCTCACCATCGTCTACACCTCCGGAACCACCGGCCCGCCGAAGGGCGTCGAGCTCACGCACACCAATTTCCTGGAGAACGCGCGCGTCATCGACCAATTCGGCGGCGGAGGTCCGGACGACCGGGTCATCTCGTACCTGCCCGACGCGCACGCGGCCAACCGCTGGTTCGCGCACTACCTGACCATGCTCGAAGGCGGGCAGATCACCACCGTCCCGGACGTCAAACAGGTGGCCGCGGCGATGACGGAGGTACACCCCACGGTATTCCTCGGCGTTCCGCGCGTGTGGGTGAAAGTCAAAGGGGCGCTGGAGGAACGGTTCGCCGCCGAGCCGCCACCGCGCCGCGCGCTGGCCCGATGGGCGGTCGGCGTCGGCCGCGATCGTGCGCGCGCCGCGTCGGACGGACGCGCACTCGGAGTCACCGGCCGCGTCCAGCACGCCGTCGCCGAGCGCTTGGTCCTCCGTCCGCTGCGCGCCAAGCTCGGCCTGGACCGAGTGCGCGTCGCGGTGACGGGGTCGGTCGCCATCCCGCCGGACGTGCACGAGTTCTTCCTCGGCCTCGGCCTGCCGTTGTGCGAGGGGTACGGCATGACCGAGTGCACCGCGGGCGCGACGCTGAACGGGCCGGCGCGGATCAAGATCGGCACGGTCGGCACGCCGCTGCCCGGCGCCGAGGTCCGCCTCGCGGCGGACGGCGAGGTGCTGATCCGGGGAAAGATGGTGATGCGCGGGTACCGCGACGACCCGGTCAAGACCGCCGAGACGGTCGACGCCGACGGCTGGCTGCACACCGGCGACATCGGCTCCTTCGACGCCGACGGCTACCTGTCGATCGTGGACCGCAAGAAGGAGCTCATCATCAACGCCGCGGGCAAGAACATGTCCCCGGCCAACATCGAGAACACGATCACCGAGAACTGCCCGCTGGCGGGCACGGTCGTGGTGATCGGCGAACAGCGCCCGTACAACACCGCGCTGATCTGTCTCGACCCCGATCTGGCCGCCGCCTTCGGCAAGCGGAACGGTCTCGCGGCGACCTCGATCACCGACCTCGCCGCAAGCCCCGAGGTACTCGCCGAGATCGAGCGCGGGGTGAGGGCGTCGAACGGCAAACTCTCCCGCGTCGAGCAGATCAAGAAGTATCGGGTGCTCGGCGAGGTGTGGGAGCCGGGCGGCGACTGCCTGACGGCCACCGGCAAACTTCGACGCGCGCCGATCGCGACCCGCTACACCGATACCATCGAGGCCCTGTACTCGGCGTGAGCCGGGGCGGAGGACGGCACTGAGGCACACGGAGGCGCCGATGACCGATCCGGGCGAAACTCCCGGTGACGGCCAGCGATCCGCGCGGATCGACGGCCTGCACCGCAACGCGGCCGCGCTGCTCGAGGGGTTCTACGGCACGCTGCCGCCCTACGCGCAGCTGCCCTTCTCGCTGGTCGAAACCGATTTCGCCCGCGGCGCGAAGCTCAACGTCGATCTGTTCTTCCAGTACCTGCGCCGCGGCGTCGAGCCGTCCGAGGCCGACACCAGGGAGCTGGTGGACCTGGCGATGGACCGGCTGCGCGACGGCACGCCGCTGGCCGAGGTGCTGGAGCGGTATCGGCTGGGCGCGGCCTTCCTCTGGGACCGGCTGCGCGATTCGGCGGGCGCCGACGATGCCCTGTTGCTGGACGCCTCCCCCGCGCTGCTGAAATACATCACGCTGGTCAGCTCGCGTATCGCGACGGCGGCCATCCAGCTCGCCCACGATCCGCGCTGGGAGTTGCTGGAGCGCCGCCGCGGTATCGCCGAGGCGCTGCTGGCCGGGCGCGATCCGGTGGAGTGGGCCGACGACCCGGTCATCCCGGTGGCCGACGCCTTCCTGGTCGCGGTGTTCCGGCTGTGCGGCAGCGGCGGTGGTCCCGCGGCGGCCCTGCGGCATCGGGTCGAGGCCATCCCCGGCGTCTTCCTGCGTTTGGACACCGGGGGCTGGACCGCGCTTGTTCCCTTGGCCTCCGGCGACGACGGCTCGGCCGCGCTGGCCGGATTGACCGCGCGCCTTCCCGCGCACGCGCCCGGCCGGGTTCCCCCGTACTGGGTGGGCGTGGGAGCGACCTCGACGAGGGCCGAAATCCCCGCGCTCGACGGCGAGGCGCGCGTGCTCGCCGAGCTCGGACGATGCCTTGCGCGACGCGAGATCGTCTGTCGCCGAACGGATCTGCACTTCGAATACACCGTGGCGGTGAGCGACGCGGCCCGGCCGGGACTTGCCGCCCTGCTCGCACCGCTGGACGCCCAGCCGATGCTGGCCGAGACGCTGGAGACGTTCGTCGACACCGGCTTCAACCAGCTCGCCACGGCGCGGCAGCTGATGGTGCACCGCAACACGGTGACCTATCGCCTCTCGCGCGTGCACGAACTCACCGGGCTGGATCCGCACCGCCCCGCCGACGCCATGACGCTGTCCGCGGCGCGGCTGGCCAGACGGCTCGAAGCCGCCTCGTTCGCGCCCTAGGACTCGGTTCCACCGCTTTGGTCGGGCGCACAAATCGCCGGCTCGCGGTCTTGGGAACTGCCGGTGGTGCGGCACCGGGACCGTGCGGTCTGCTGTATCGGACAGCGAGGTCCCCGGGTGCCGCCGGACTCGGCACCGCGAGCAGAGAGTTCAGGTACTTGACGATTTCGAGCCGGGCGCGGTTCCGCCGCCGTGCCGCCACGGTCGCCCTCGCGGCGATCACCGCCCTCGGGCCGACCGTTCAGCTCGCGCCCGGTGCGAGCGCCGTCCCCGCCGCAGGCCCGGTGCCGTCCGCGCCCGCCAATTTCGGCCTGCCAGCGGACTACGCGCCGACGCCGGAGCGGTACGGCATCGAATATCAACTGGGACAGATCATTCCGCTCTCGGACGGCACGAAGTTGCAGGCCGAGGTGCGGTATCCGACCGACCCGGCGACCGGGCGACGGGCCGAGGGCGAGTTCCCCGTCGTCGTCAACTTCACGACCTACGGCGCGCTGTCCAGTGCGCTGACCGCCGCGGTCACCGGCGTCATCGATCAACTACGCATTCCGCTGCCCGACCATTTGCGCGACGCGCGCCGCATCATCAACCAGGCCACCAGCGCCCAGGACATGCTGGTGCGGCGCGGCTACATCGAGGTGATCGCCGACGTGCGCGGCACCGGCGGGTCCACCGGCGCCTGGAATCCGGCGTCCAAACAGGACGGCATGGACGGCGCGCAGGTGGTGGACTGGGCGGCCCGGCTGCCGGGTTCCAGCGGCAAGGTCGGCATGTACGGGTACTCGTTCCCTGCGCTGTCGGCCATGCGGACCGCCGAATCCGTCGGTCCCGGTTCGCCGTTGAAGGCGATCGTGCCGATGGCCATGCCCAACAACATCTTCAACGAGGTGCTCGGCCACGACGGGTTGATGAGCCCGCTGCTGCTCACCGTCATCTCGGTGATGGTGCCGTACCTGAGTCTCATCGGCCCGTTCATGACCGCGGTGGTGACACCGCAGACCTTCGTGCGGGCGCTCGGCGATCACCTCGCGGCACTGGTGTCGACCGACAGCACCCTCGTCAAGTTGGTGGAGGCGTACGCGGGCGGCCCGCTGGCCTACGACGGCGCGTGGTGGCAGGAGCGCCGGTTCGAGACCGAACTGAAAGCGTTGGTGGACAACGACATCGCCATGTACCAGGTCGGCGGCCTGTGGGATCTGTACCAGGAAGGGCCGTGGCGCAACTACTCCCAGTTGCAGAACCTGGCGGCCGGGCGAGACCAGTTCGCGCCGATGGCGCCGGGACAGCCGACCGACGGGCGGTTCCAGCTGCTGATGGGCCCGTGGTACCACGTCGGCCTCGGCTTCGGGCCCGGCTCGCGGCTGGACACCGACATGATCACGCTGGCCTGGTTCGACCGCTTCCTCAAGGGCATCGACAACGGCGTCGACGAGACCGAGCGCACGCTGCACGTCATCGACGCAAACAACAATGCCGTCGCAACCTCGCGATACCCGTTCGAGCATGCCGAGATTCAGCGCCGCTACTTCGACGGCGACCGACTCGTGGCCGAGCAGCCCACGATCGCGGACGCCGCCGACCAGCTCGACTACACCGGCTTGGACAACATCTGCAACCGGCAGACCCTGGGCCAGTACTCCGGCGGGCTGCTCGACTTCGTCTTCCGGATCTTCAACGCCTACAACCCGTGTACCGAATGGGTGCAGGGCCCGACCGCAGGGCGCGTGTACACGATGGATCCGGTGACCGAACCGACGGTGCTGGCGGGCCCGAGCAGTCTCACCCTGTTCGCCTCGTCGACCAGTACCGACGCGGCTTTCCAGGTGTGGCTCGACGATGTGGCGCCGGACGGCACCTCGGTGAACATCACCGGCGGCTCGCAGCTGGCCAGCATGCGCGTCCTCGACGAGGAGAAGACCTGGCGAGCGGCGGACGGCGCCGTCTACGGGCCCGAGCACGTAGTGCGCAAGGAGGCCGAGCAACTGCTCGTCCCCGGCGAGGTGACCCGGATGGAGATCAAACTGCGCCCTGCGTTCCATCGGCTCGAGCCGGGACACGCGCTGCGCGTGCGGATCACCAGCGGCACCTTCCCCTCCACGATCCCGGTGCCCACCGATCTGCCCCGGCTGATCGGCTCGTCGCAGCGCATCCACCGGGACGCGAACGGGCCGTCCAGCCTGGTCGTCCCGCTGGCGCCCGCCGGCGCGTTCGACTAGATCGACCCGCGAACGCCGCGCCGGGTCCCTCGCGAACCGGCGCGGCGTTCGAGCTGTGACCCCGCGACCGATCGTGGGTGAATTCCTGGATCACCTGACCGAAACGCTCACCGCCGCCGTGCGACCCGGATAGTCTCGGCGATGGATCCGAAACCCGGATCCATGCGTCACCTGCCGGGAGCGTCCGATGGAGAAGGCTCTGGTCACCGAAACGCCCGACGAATCCGACCGGCGGGCAACGGCTTTGCTGCGGCCCGGGATTCTCGCCTTCGGCGGCGCGATCCGCCCGACCGCGCTGCACGCCCACCACACCGTCCAAGTGCTCGCCGCCCGCACGCCGATCACGGTGATGGACGCGGGCGGGGTGCGCCACCGCGGCACCACGATCATCGTGCCCGCCGACGCGCCGCACCGGATCGAGACCGCCGCCGAAGGCGCCGCGCTCTACCTGGATCCGGAGACCGCGGCGGGCGCCGCCGCCGATCGTCGCGCGCACGCGGGCGGCTGGGCCGACGATCAGCAGGCGCTGCCCGCGACGCTCGCCGGTGCGCCGATCGCCGAACAGGTCGCCGCCATCGTGCGCGAATTGCGCGGCGCCCCAACGGCTGCCAACGGCGCGCAGCGGCACGGCGCGGTGACCGAGGCGCTGCGGCTGCTGCCGAGCCTGGTCCCTGATCATTCGATCCGCGGGTCCGACGTGGCGAAGCGGGTCGGGCTCTCCCCCGCCCGGCTCTCGCACCTGTTCGCCGAGCAGGTCGGAATGCCGTTGCGTCCCTACATGCTGTGGTTGCGGCTGCGGGTGGCGATCGGCCGGTTCCGTTCCGGCGACGACCTCGCCGCCGCCGCGCACGCCGCCGGTTTCGACGACAGCACCCAGCTCACTCGCACCTGTCGTCGCACCTTCGGACTGACGCCCGCCGCCCTGCACCGCGCCGAACAGTGGGATCTCGGCGACGGAGCCTGACCCGACGGCGCCAGGTACGCTCGATCCCATGTTCTCGCGGGTTCAGCTGACGGCGTTCGCGGTATTCGCCTGCCTGGCATCCGCGTTCGCGCTGCTGGCCACGCCCCTGCCCGAGCACGCCTCGCTGGCCGCGCTCGGCGTGCTCGCCGCCGCGGTGTTCGCGATGGTGGCACTGCGCGGTGCGGCGGTCGCGCCGGTCGTCGTCCCGCGCTGCGGACCGCCGCCGTCCGCGCAGCGCCGCAGGCGCGGTTCGTATCTGCGCCAGAGCAATCCCGACACGGCGGGCCGTCCGCGGCCGCGAGCTCCGGGACCGGTCACGGGCTGATCGACGGCCCGCGCCACGGCGCGGGTGTGGTCGGCCCTTCGCCGTGACCATCTCCCGTTTTCCGTGCGTGCGCGCACATCTCACCGAATCAGGTGTTCCCCCATGCTCGATGTCGTCTACTACCCTGTCTCCGCCGTGCTCTGGCTCTGGCACACCGCCTTCGCCGCGCTGCTCGGGCCCGGCAGCGGTCTGGCCTGGGTGCTGGCCGTGGTGTTTCTCGTCGCCACCCTCCGCGCGGCCATGTACCCGCTGTTCCTGAAACAAGTCCGAACCCAAGCCGTCGTGCGGCGCCTGCAACCCCAGATCGAGGCGCTGCGCAAGCGCTACCCGGACGACCGGCAGCGCCAGGCCGCCGAAATCCAGCAGCTGCACCGGAAGCACGGTGTGCGCGTACTGGCGGGCTGTCTGCCGATGCTCGGCCAGGGTCTGGTGTTCCTGGCGCTGTTCCACGTGCTTCGGTCGTTCGACCGCACCGGCACGCTGAGTCACCTGCCCTTCCAGTCGACGCCGACCCCGATGACGCCCGAACAGAACGCGCAGACCCCGAACTACGTCTTCGACGCGGCCGACGTCCAGTCGTTCCTGCGGGCCGACCTCTTCGGGGCGCCGCTGTCGAACACCCTGGCCGGGCAACCGAGCGTCGCGATCGCCGCGGTCGCGGGCACGCTGATGGTGCTGGCGGCCCTCGCGACACATTTCACGGCCCGGGCCTCTATCGCCCGCCAGGACCCGGCGGTGGCGCAGGTCCCGATGCTGAACACACTGACGCTGTGGGTGTTTCCCGCGGGCGTGTTCGTCGGCGGCGCGGTGCTGCCGGTCGCGATCCTGCTGTACTGGGTGTCGAACAACGCGTGGACGCTGGCCCAGCAGCACTTCACGTACCGGTGGATCGACACCGAAACCCGTTCCACCGCAACGGTTTCAGCTACGTCGGCGACGGCGAACACCCCACGACCTGGCGTGAAACCGAAACCACGCCGCCGCCGCTGACCCACGATCAGCCGACAGGACCGGCCTGCAGGTAGTACTTGGCGGCGATGCTCCGCAGCACCTGCCGGATACCGATCGGCGCCCAGCGCGCGGACCGGTCCTCCAGCACCACCGGATCCGTGAGTTCGAGGGTGCGGCCCCGCGCCTCGAGCTGGAAACCGCCCGCGGCGACGACGTTCTTCACCCACTCCGCGTCGCGACCGTAGGTCAGCGCGATGCGGTAGACGCCGTCGTCCTCGAACACCCACACCGGAGTTCGATAGGCGCGCCCGGATTTTCGCCCCTTGTGCACGACGACACCGAACGGCGGCACCGTGCCCGCGATCAGTCCGGCCACCGGATTGGTCACGTGCCGGTTGAATCTCGCCACCGCTCGCGGAAGCACCATCGGACGGTCCTCTCTCCAGGTCGCGTGCACCACTCAGGCTACCCTCGAGCGGTGTCAGCGCAGCCGAACGAGGTGATCGCGGTCTACGACCGGCAGGGGCGAGAGGTCGGCGCTGCCGATCGGGCCGAGGTCTATCGCGAGGGGCTGTGGCACGCCAGTTCGGGGGTGCTGGTGCGGTCGATGGACGGCGAGCGGGTCTACGTGCACCGCCGCACCGACACGAAGATGGTGTTCGCCGGAATGCACGACTGCCTCGCGGGCGGTGTCGTCGCGCCGGGTGAGGATCCGGCGCGGACCGCGATCCGGGAACTCGGCGAAGAGCTCGGCATCGTGCTCGGCCCGGACGCGACGCCGCCACTGCCGATGGCGAGCGCCTCGTGGGACGGAGAATGGGAGGGCAGGCCGATGCGCTGCCATCTGTTCGCCTATGAGCTGCGTTACGACGGACCCCTCCGTCACCAGCCCGAGGAGATCGCCGACGGCTGGTGGTGGACCGACGCGGAATTGCGCGCCCACCTCGCCGACCCGGACTGGCCGTTCGTGCCGGACACCCGGGTGCTTGTCGGCGATCTCCTGGCCTGATTCGTTACGCCGCGCTGCCGCTGCCCAGGGCCAAGAAGGTCTGGAAGATGGTGGCGACGACTTCGAGCAGCTCCATGAAAGGCATCCTTCGTGTTGTTCATCGAATGAAGGGGCCAGCATCACGGACCCGGGTGTCCGGGAGGTTACCCGGACGTGACGGGCTCGGAGGGAAATCCTCGCCGTGCGACACTCGCCTCGGTCAGCTCGACGAGGCGCCGGTGCTGGCCCAGGACAGGAACGCGCCGGGGTTACGCGTCTGCAGCAGCACCCGCCCCGGTCCGACGAAGTCGAAGACGAATCCCTCGCCCGACTTCAGCGACTGGATGGAGCGGCCGGAGACGGCGCGGCGGATGGTGAAGTTCATGGCCAGGTCGTAGGCGACCACGTGCCCGGTGTCGATGGTGATCGGTTCGCCGGGCTGCAGGTCGATCACGTCGATCGCGCCGAAGACGCCGACAACGATCTCGCCGTCGCCGTGCGCGCGCAGCCCGAAACCGCCCTCGCCGCCGAACAGGTTCGCGAAGCCGCCCCACTTGCTCTCCACCTGCACGCCGTGCGAGTTGGCGATCCAGCCGCCGCGGCTGATGAAGAACGGCCGGTCCGGGGTGATCTGCAGGTTCAGCATGTCGCCGGGCAGCGCGGGCGCGACGTCGACCCAGCCGCCCTGCTGCGGGGCGGTGAAGGTGGAGACGAAAAACGACTCCCCGGCGAGTACCGAGCGCTTGAGACCGGCCAAGATGCCGCCTTCGGCCTTGGCCTGCAACGTGATTCCCGCCGAATGGGCGACCATGGCGCCGCTCTCGACCCGCATCGGCTCGCCACCCGCGAGGAAGCACCGCGCGACGGTGGAGGCGGGGTTGTGGCGCAGTTGTACCTTCATGACGCCGACCCTACCGCCTGTGCGCGGCGGTAGGGATCGACGAATACCGCCCGGGGAGTCCGGTTTTCGCGCGCCGGTTCAGCCGAGGGTGCGCAGGGCGTCCTCGGAGCGGGCGACCACGGCGCCGCCGTTCGCCGTGAGCACGATGGGACGCTGAATCAGCTGCGGGTTGGCGGCCAGCGCCTCGATCCACCGGTCGCGGTCGGCGGGCGTGCGGCCCCAGCCGGCCATGCCGAGGTCCTTGGCGGTCTGCTCGCCGGTGCGGGTGATGTCCCACGGTTGCGCGTCGAGCCGCCGCAGCACCTCGCGCAACTCGTCCGCGGTGGGCGGGTCGTCCAGGTAGCGGCGCACGGAGTAGGCCACGCCCGTCTCGTCGAGGTGCGCCGTCGCGGTGCGGCTCTTCGAGCACCGCGGGTTGTGCCAGATCTCGGTTTGCCCTGATGTCATGCCTTCAGATAACCACGCCGCGCTAGAGGTGCATCAAGTCCGGCCAGGTCTCGGCCCACGGATGGCGCGACCCGGTGCACGCCCACACGGTGACGTCCTGGGTGTTGCCGGGAAAGCCGAGCCTGCTGTCCACCTTGCCGACCGGTTCCACGCTGTCGAAGTTCCAGCGCAGGAAGCTCTCGGGCACGCCGACCGCGAGCACGGTGCCCGTCCGCTCGTCCGGCCTGCCGAAGTAGCCGTAGCCGCGGCTCGGGCTGTAGATCGGCGGCAGTTCGTCGCGCGCGAACTGGTCGAGTGCGCTGGCCTGCCAGTAGGTGTCGGTGAGCACGACGGTGGTCGCGCGTTCGGCAGGGGCGAGCGCGGCATAGGCCTCGGTCACGGCGGCGGTCAGCTCGGGCCAGCCGAATTCGCCGTAGACGCCGATGTTGATCGCGGCCTCGGCGTCGTCGGCGGGTGGCGCGATGTGGTCGGGGTGCTGCCACGGCGTCGACCACAGGACGAGAGCCGTGGAACACAGCACCACCGCCGCGCCGCCCGCGGCGGCCAGCCTGCGCGGCGACGGGCGCAGTCCGGCGGTCAGCTCGACCAACCCGACCGCGCCCGCGGCGAGCACCACCGCGTACATGCCCGCCATGTAGTAGATGCGTCCGCCCATCACCAGGAAGATCGCGACCAGCACAAGCAGCGTCGCGCCGAGGAAGCGATACGGGCGCAGCGCGGGATTGCGCAGCAGCGCCCACACGCCGTACACCAGCACGACCGCGCCGAGCAGACCCGCGGTGAGCAGCGCGAGCGGCACGAACAGCAGTCGCCCGCCGAGAACGCCCTGCTCGCCGCTGATCACCTCCCCCATGCGCAGCTGCGGCCAGCCGTTGCCCGCCTGCCAGATCAGCGTCGGCACCGTGGCCAGCACGACGATCGCACCGCCGAGCCACAGCAGCGGTCGCCGCACCAGCTCGCGCGGACCGAGGGCCAGCGACGTCACCGCGATCGCGATCCAGAAGAGCGGGATCAGCCACTTCACCTGCATGTCCACCGCCGTCACGAGCGCGGCGCACAGCAGAAGTGCGTCGCGGCGGGTACGCACCCAGCGCACCACGAGCCAGGTGACGATCACCCACAGCACGGTGTCGATCGCGTTGGTGGTGAGCATCTTGCCCTGCAACAGCAGGAACGGCGAGGTCGCGTAGGCGATGGCCGCGAGCAACTGGGCGCGGCGTCCGCCGCCGAATTCCCTGGCGAGCAGCGCGGTGAGCACCACGGCCAGCGTGGTCAGCGCGACCGCGGGCAGCCGGAGCGCGAAGAACGAGCCGGGGGCGAGGGTGTCCATCAGCCGAGCCAGCATCGGAAGCACCGGACCCTGATCGGCGTAGCCGAAGGACGGGTGGCGCCCCGCGGCGAGGAAGTACAGCTCGTCGCCGAAGTAGTCGTAGCGGCTCGCCGAGAACAGCAGCACCGCAAGGGAAATGCCCGCGACGACGGCGATGCCCGTGGACGCCACCGGAGGACGATCCGTTTCCGCGAGGTTCCGCTGCTGACGCTCCACCGTTTCGATCACGCCGCTCCTCGACGATTCGGACTCCGACCGGGTCGAATCTAACGGGAAACGCCCGCTCGCCCATCCACCCTCGGGGCGAGTCGAGATCAACATTTCGGCGTAGTCCACTGCGAATCGGCATGAGCCCGACAGCAGGGCTCAGACCGCGGCTGTCACCTGCGCGGACTTGCGGCGGCGCGCGAGGAGGTAGGCCGCGGCGGCGGCCGGGATGTTCATCAGCACGCCGTACACCGCGCCCGGCACGGCCATCGTGTCGTTGTGCAGCACGGAGACCGCGACGGCGATGGCGATCGCGCCGTTGTGGATGCCGATCTCCATCGCCGAGGCGACGGCCTGGTCCTCGTCGACGCCGAACAGCCGCGGCGCCAGGTACCCGACCGTCAGGCTGAGCACCGCGAACACCAGGCACAGCGCGGCCAGCTCGCCGAGGTGCTCGGTGAGCGTCTCGAAGTTCTTCGCCACGGCGGCCGCGACCACCAGCGCGAGCACCACGATCGACAGCACCTTCACCGCCCCGCGCATCCGCCGCGCCCAGTCGGTGAATCGCCGGTGCACCCACATCCCGACCGCGACCGGCACCAGCACGATCGCGAAGACCTGCGCGAATTTGTCCGGCCGCAACCCGATCGACCCCTCGCCGTCCAGGAACACCGCGTAGGACAGCGCGACGACCAGCGGCATGGTGAACACCGCCAGCACCGAATTCACCGCCGTGAGCGTGATGTTCAGCGCGACGTGCCCACCGGCGATGTGGCTGAACAGGTTCGCCGACGGCCCGCCTGGCGAGGCGGCGAGCAATATCATCCCCACCGCGAGCGCGCCTTCCACGCCGAACAGCAAGATGAGCCCGAAGCACGCGGCGGGCAGCAGCACCATCTGGCAGACCAGCGCGATCGCCGCCGCGGCGGGATAGCGCAGCACCCTGGCGAAATCGTCGACGGTGAGGGTCAGGCCGAGCCCGAACATCACCAAGGCCAGCGCCAGCGGCAGGAAAACGGCGAAAGCCGTTGAACCCATGCGGATCTCCTCTCGAACCGTCATCCACCGGAGTCGACCGTATCGGTGGAAAGGCACGGGAGGAAAGCCCGCGCGGCGAAAGTCTCACCCGCGCGACGAGCGGCGCTCCCCCGGGTGTTGGCTCTTGCGGAATTGGATCGCCCACCAGACTTCCAGCGCCGTGTGCGCGGCGCGCAGGTCCGCGCCGGTGAGTTCCTCGAAGCGGCTCAGTCGATAGCGAACGGTGTTGGGGTGCACCACGAGCCGCTCGGCGGTGGCCTCGACGCGCAGACCGGTGTCGAGGTAGGACTCGACCGTGTCGATGATGGTGCGCGCGGATTCGCCGCCGCCGAGGGACGCCAGATAGCGCCGGACGAGTTCCGCGCCGAGATCGGTGTCGGCGGCGATCGCGGGCAGCACGCCGACGCTGTCCAAGTCGACGGTTCCGGTGCGGCCGAACATCTGCGCCGTGGTCAGCACCCGACCGGCCAAACGGAACGAGCGCGCCAGGTCCTCCAGCCGGGTCGGCGGACCGAGCCCGACGACGCCGCCCACCACCGGGCTTCTGGACTTTTCCACAAACCCGGCGATGTCGCCGTCTACCGTGGTCACGAACCCGCTCGTGGGGAGCGACGCGGCGGAATCGAGCGGTGTTTCCGCCCTGGCGCGGTACGCGCGGTACTCGGCTTCGGGATCGACGCCGAGTTGCTGCGCGCGGATTCGCAGGTCCCCTGGACCGAGGGTGCCGAGGAGCGCGGCCCTGGTGAACTCGGCGCGGAACTGTTCGTCGTGCCGTGCCGCGGCGATCTCCACGTCGCGGTGCCCGACGCTGTACGGGACGACGGCGGCGTCGACGAGGTCGAGCAGTGCGGGGGTCAAGCGCAGCAGCGTGCGATCCGCGACGCCGGTCACGGCGGCCGCCTCGGTCAGCTCGGCGAAGATCTCGCGGACCGCGATGCGCCATCCGTTCTGGATGTCGGCCAGCGAAATACCTTGGCGGGCACGGGTTTCGCCGAACTCGCGCACCGCGGCGAGATCGCAGGAGGTGAGCGGATGGCCGTCGTGCAGCGCGTCGAGCAGGCGGACGACGACCGAGGAGGTCGACGCGGCGATGGTCGCGGCGGGCAGCGACGCGTAGGCCGCCATCTCCGCCCTTGCTCGCGCGACGACGCGGTCGACGAGTTCGGGCGCGCGCTGCCGCACGCGCGCGACCACCAGGCGTTCGGCGGAGGTCGGGCGGCTGCTCATGGTGGAGCGAGCCTACGGGCGGGCGTTTGGAGAAAGCAACAAGCCGGCGACCGATAGTTCGACACGCTTTCCATGGCGCAGATCACACTCCCCGCCGAATACTCGTCGAGACCGACCACCGCCGTTCGACGAGGAATCGACGATGTATCTGACTCAGGGCCTGCACCGCGCCGCCCAGCACAATCCCGACGGCCTGATGACCATCTGCGGTTCCCGCACCCGAACCAACCGGGAGGCGCTCGACCGGGTCGCCCGATTGGCGGGGGCGCTGCGCGGTCTGGGCGTCGGCGCGGGTGACCGGGTGGCGATGCTGTCGTTGAATTCCGACCGCTACCACGAGTACCTGCTCGCGGTGCCGTGGGCGGACGCCGTCCTCAACCCGGTGAACATCCGGTGGAGTCCCGCCGAAATCGCCTACTCCCTCGCCGATTCCGACAGCCGGGTGCTCTTCGTCGACGACGCGTTCGCCCCGATGGTTCCGGCGCTGCGGGCGCAGTATCCCGAACTCCGCGCGGTGATCCACTGTGGCGACGGCCCGACTCCCGAAGGCGCGCTCGACTACGAACGGATCCTCGCGGACGCCGCACCGATCCCGGACGCGCGCCGCGGCGGCGACGCGCCCGCGGGCATCTTCTACACCGGCGGCACCACCGGATTCCCCAAGGGCGTGGTGCTCAGCCACGCCAATCTGCTGACCTCCGCGCTCGGCGGCGTCGCCACCGGGTATCTGATGACTCCCGGCGCGGTCTTCCTGCACGCGGCGCCGATGTTCCACCTCGCCGATCTGGCCGGGTGGCAGGGCGTGCTGATGCTGGGCGGCACCCACGTGATGATCCCGGCGTTCGACCCGGTGGCCACCCTGACCGCGATTCAGCAGCACAAGGTGAGTTCTTCCGTACTGGTGCCGGTGATGATCCAGATGCTCGTCGACCATCCGCGCGCGGCCGAGTTCGACCTGTCCAGCGTCGAACACATCATGTACGGCGCGTCGCCGATCTCGCAGGCGGTGCTCGAGCGCGCGATGGCCGCCTTCGGCAACGCCGGTTTCGCCCAGGCCTACGGCATGACCGAAGTCGCGCCGATCGCCACCCTGCTCGGTCCGGCGGATCACCTGGCCGGCCGGTTGCGCTCGGCGGGACGGGCCGCGCCGCACAGCGAGATCCGGATCGTGGATGCCGACGGCGCGGAGGTGCCGCGCGGCACCGTCGGCGAGGTGACGGTGCGCGGCGGCCACGTGATGCTCGGCTACTGGAACAAGCCCGCCGAGACCGCGGAGGCCGTGCGGGACGGCTGGATGCACACCGGGGACGGCGGCTACATGGACGAGGACGGTTACGTCTACATCGTGGACCGGATCAAGGACATGATCGTCTCCGGCGGCGAGAACGTGTACTCCGCCGAGGTGGAGAACGCCGTCGCCGCGCACCCTGCGGTCGCCGCGGTGGCGGTCATCGGCGTGCCGGACGCCGAATGGGGCGAGCGGGTGCACGCGGTCATCGTCTGCAAGCCCGGACAGCAGGTGACAACGGAGGAGATCCGCGGCCACGCCAAGGAGCTGATCGCCGGGTACAAGGCGCCGCGCAGCATCGAGATCGTGGACGCGCTGCCGGTGTCGGGCGCCGGGAAGATCCTGAAACGCGATCTGCGGCAGAAGTATTGGGATGCCAACGCACGACAGGTCAACTGAGCGCTTCGCTCAGATCGGGGCGTCGCGCCACCAGCGGTCGAACAGGTCCCTGCCGGAGTCGCTCCCGCTCGCACAGACGAAAGGGCCGAGCCACCAAGGCGGCTCGGCCCTTCGACGCGGCGGTTCGCTCAGCTCGCGCTGCCCGAACCGAGCAGCTGCTGGATGGTCTTGATCAGAACTTCGGCCAGGAAATCCGACGCAGATCCGGACATGGGGTGCTCCTCATCTCGATGCGGCGCGCACGGTCGGCGCTCCGTTAATCTGAAGCATGAATGATTCAGATGCTTGCCGGAGGCGTTTTCGGTCCACAAAGTACCGGCGAGGTGCGGCGCGGATACCGAAACAGGGCCTCTAGCTGGCGTTAGCTTCCCAGACAAGCGTCCAGTGGGTTGCGTCACATTCCACTGAGTGGGATGCGGAGCCCGGTGGCCCGAACACGGCGAGGGCCGCGCCACCCATCGGAGACGCGGCCCACACCGAACTCAGACCTACAGGTACTGACCCGTGTTCGACTCCGTGTCGATCGCACGGCTGGCACTGGCGTTCTTGCCAGTGCATCCAGCGCAGCCGGATGTAGACAATGCGCTCGCCCGAACACGGCGAGGGCCGCGCCACCCATCGGAGACGCGGCCCACACCGAACTCACACCTACAGGTACTGACCCGTGTTCGACTCCGTGTCGATCGCACGGCTGGCACTGGCGTTCTTGCCAGTCACCAGGGTGCGGATGTACACGATGCGCTCGCCCTTCTTACCCGAGATGCGGGCCCAGTCATCGGGATTCGTGGTGTTGGGCAGGTCCTCGTTCTCGGAGAACTCGTCCACGATCGAATCGTAGAGATGCTGGATGCGCAGACCCGGGTTGCCGGTGTCGAGCACCGCCTTGATGGCGTACTTCTTGGAGCGGTCCACGATGTTCTGGATCATGGCGCCGGAGTTGAAGTCCTTGAAGTACAGGACTTCCTTGTCACCGTTGGCGTAGGTGACCTCCAGGAAGCGGTTGTCCTCGCTCTCGGCGTACATCCGGTCGACGACCCGTTCGATCATCGCGCGGATGCAGGCGCCCTTGTCGCCGCCGAACTCCTCGAGATCGTCGGCGTGCAGCGGCAGCTCCTCGGTCAGGTACTTGGAGAAGATGTCCTGCGCCGATTCGGCGTCCGGCCGCTCGATCTTGATCTTGACGTCCAGGCGGCCCGGCCGCAGGATCGCGGGGTCGATCATGTCCTCGCGGTTGGAGGCGCCGATGACGATGACGTTCTCCAGGCCCTCGACACCGTCGATCTCCGAAAGCAGCTGCGGCACAACGGTTGTCTCCACATCGGAGGAGACACCCGAGCCGCGGGTGCGGAAGATCGAGTCCATCTCGTCGAAGAACACGATCACCGGCGTGCCCTCGGAGGCCTTCTCGCGCGCCCGCTGGAAGATGATCCGGATGTGGCGCTCGGTCTCGCCGACGAACTTGTTGAGCAGCTCGGGGCCCTTGATGTTCAGGAAGAACGACTTGGCTTCCTTGGCGTCCTCACCGCGCGCCTCGGCGATCTTCTTGGCCAGCGAGTTGGCCACCGCCTTGGCGATCAGCGTCTTACCGCAACCGGGCGGACCGTAGAGCAGCACGCCCTTGGGCGGGCGCAGCGCGTACTCCCGGAACAGATCCTTGTGCAGGAACGGCAGTTCCACCGCGTCGCGGATCTGCTCGATCTGGCGTCCGAGACCACCGATGTCGTTGTAGTCGACGTCCGGGACTTCCTCGAGCACGAGGTCTTCCACCTCGGCCTTGGGGATGCGCTCGAAGGCGAAGCCCGCCTTGGTGTCGACCAGCAGGGAATCACCGGGCCGCAGCTTGCGAATGGGCGCATCGGGATCGTCCAGATCGTCGACCTCGGCCACCTTGGCCAGCGGACCCGCCAGCCAGACCACCCGCTCCTCGTCGGCGTGGCCGACGACCAGCGCGCGGCGACCGTCGTCGAGGATCTCGCGCAGGGTGCCGATCTCACCGACCGAATCGAACGAACTCGCCTCGACCACCGTCAGCGCCTCGTTGAGACGCACGGTCTGGCCGTACTCGAGGGTCGAGGTGTCGATGTTCGGTGAACACGTCAACCGCATCTTGCGACCCGAAGTGAACACGTCGACCGTCTGATCGTCGTACACGCCGATCAGAACGCCGTATCCGCTCGGCGGCTGACCCAGCCGATCGACCTCCTCGCGCAGCGCGACCAGTTGCTGGCGCGCCTCCTTGAGTGTGTCCATCAGCTTCGTGTTGCGAATGGTCAGCGAATCGATGCGGGCTTCCAATTCCCGTGTGCGATCCGGCGAATCGGCGAGTTGCCTTCGGAGTGCAGCCGCCTCGGCGCGTATCGCCTCGAGCTCTCTCCAGGCCGCCGAATCCGAATTCTCGATGGGGCTCATGTGCTGCTCCTCCCAGTCCCGGTCTATCAACGCTACCGGGCGCGAACCGTTCTCGCTTTCCGACATGGTTTCGTCGTGATCACATCTGCGCTGCGATCGGCGGCCGAGCAACCATGTTAGCCTGCCCTAACCCGACAAGGCGCGAGGTTCCTCGACGCCCAAGCCGAAAGGTTGCTAGAGAATGCTCCTTCCCGCCAAGACCCTGCGTGTTTCCGTGGCTACCGCCGCGGCGGCCCTCGCCGTTACGGTCGGGCTGACCGCCTGCGGCTCGGACGACTCGTCCGACACCGCCGCGACCACCACCTCGGCGGTGGCCACCAGCGCGGCCGCGACCACCGGCGCCGCGGGCGGCCACGACCACGCGGGCGCCGACGCGCCCAAGGCCGAGGAACTGCAGGCCACCCTGGCGCTGGTCGCCGACCCGAGCAAGCCGACGGCCGAGAAGACCGCGGTCATCGTGGACGGCGAGAAGCGCACCGCCAACATCGACCAGATGAACCAGCTGCTCGCGGGCTACGGCCAGCTCACCTTCGCGGTGACCGACGTCAAGACCGAGGGCGAGACCGCGACCGCGCAGGTCGTCATCACCTCGCCGCACGGCTCGGCCCCTGCCATGCCGATGACCTGGCAGCACGTCGACGGCAAGTGGAAGCTCTCGGACGCCACCGCCTGCACCCTGCTCGGCTTCGCGCAGGCGCCCTGCACGCCCTGACCGTACCGCCGCACGCGCGCGAGCCGTACGCGGTCCTTCGATGGACCGCGTACGGCAGGGCGGGCGTCGCGACGCCTCAGCCCTTCGAGGGGCGGCGTTGCGGCTTGGGGGTGACCACTCCCTCGGCCAGCCTGCGCGCGCTCACCAGGAACGCCGTGTGGCCCTGCATGCGGTGTTCGGGGCGCACGGCGAGGCCGACGACGTGCCAGCCGCGGACCATCGACTCCCAGGACCGCGGCTCGGTCCAGCATTCCTGCTCGCGTAGCGCCTCGACCACCTTGGACAACTGGGTGACGGTCGCGACGTAGACGATGAGGACGCCGCCGGGCACCAGCGCCTTGGACACCGCGGGCAGCGCGTCCCACGGCGCCAGCATGTCGAGCACCACCCGGTCCACCGGATCGCCGGTGTAGTCGGCGACGTCGCCGACGGTCAGACTCCAGTTAGCTGGACGTTCGCCGAAGAACCGTTCGACATTGCGGACGGCGTGCTCGGCGTGGTCATCGCGGATCTCGTAGGACACGACTTCGCCCTCCGGGCCAACGGCGCGCAACAGCGAACACGTCAGCGCGCCGGAGCCCGCGCCTGCCTCCAGAACGCGCGCGCCGGGGAACACATCGCCCTCGTGCACGATCTGCGCGGCGTCCTTCGGGTAGATCACGGCGGCGCCGCGCGGCATGGACAGCACGTAGTCGACGAGCAGCGGCCGCAGCGCGAGGTACGGGGTGCCGTTGGTGGAGTGCACGAGGCTGCCTTCGTCGGCGCCGATCAGATCGTCGTGCTTGATCCCGCCCCGGTGGGTGTGGAACTCCTTGCCCGGCTCCAAGATCACCGTGTAGAGGCGTCCCTTGGCATCGGTCAGCTGCACCCGGTCCCCGGTGGTGAATGGCCCGGTCCGTCTGGCCGTCATGAATCTCCGTTCGCTGCTCGTCGTCGCGCTGTCGTCGCGGTTCGGCACCGGCGTGTCGGTGCCGCCGGATAGCCTGCCAGGTATGCCAGCGCCCGTGTCCACGCCCCCTGCCGACGCCGCCTCCGCCGGGCCGCCCGCGCCCGCCGAAGCACGCCGCAGGCCCGCGCTGTCGCCTTCGCGGGCAATGGATTTCAAGCAGTGCCCGCTGAAGTACCGCTTGCGTGCGATCGACCGGATCCCGGAGCCGCCCTCGCGCCACGCGGTGCGCGGCACGGTGGTGCACGCGGTGCTGGAGGACCTGTACGGACTGCCCGCGGCGGAGCGCGGACCCGAGCGGGCCGACGCGCTGGTGGAGCCGGCCTGGGCGCGGGTGCTCGCGGCGCAGCCGGAGGTGGCGGAGCTGATCGCGGCCGACGGGCTCGGGCCGTTCCTCGACGAGGTCCGCGCGCTGGTCGAGAGCTACTACCAGCTGGAGGACCCGACCCGGTTCGAGCCGGAGTCGCGCGAGGCGCGGGTGGAGGTCGAACTGGACGACGGCGTGCTGCTGCGCGGATACGTCGACCGGATCGACGTGGCCCCGACCGGCGAGCTGCGGGTGGTCGACTACAAGACCGGCCGCGCGCCCGGTCTCGCGCAGGAGACCAAGGCGCTGTTCCAGCTGAAGTTCTACGCGCTGGTGGTGCTGCGCACCCGCGGCGTGCTGCCCGCTCAGCTGCGCCTGATCTACCTGGCCGACCGGCAGATCCTCACCTACGCGCCCGACGCCGAGGAACTGGGACGCTTCGAGCGCACCCTGTCCGCGCTCTGGACGGCTGTGCGCGAGGCGGGCCGCACCGGGGAGTTCCCGCCGACCACCAGCTGGCTGTGCGACTACTGCGACTACAAACCGCTGTGCCCGGAGTTCGGCGGCACCCCGCCGCCGTACCCCGGCTGGCCGGAGAACGACGGCGAGTCGCCGGACGAGACGCTGGCCGAGGCCGTCGCCGACTGACGGCCCGCCCGACCCGCCACCGCGCGAAGGACGCCTCGCATAGTGGCGTGCGGGCCGCGTGCGGGTCAGACCGTGAAATCGCGGAACAACAGCACCGAGAGCCCAAGGCCCACAACCAGATTCACCGCGACGGCGGAGCCGAAGACGGCGATCGGACGCCATCCCGCCTCCCGCAGCCCGCGCGACGAGAACTCCAGGCCGATCGAGACGAACGCCAGGATCAGGAACCAGGTGCGCAGATCGTTGACGATCGCGATGTGCGCGGAGCCCGTCTTCTTGTCCACCGAGGCGAGATAGATCGTGCCGATCGCCGACGCCGCGACGAAACCGAGCACGAACTTCGGGAACCGGTCCCAGAACTGCCGCGCCGACGGCCGCGCCGTGCCCGGCGTCCGCTCGACGCGCAGGGTGAAGTACGCGGTCAGCGCGATGGCGACCAGCCCGATGAGGGCGTTCTGGGTGGTCTTGACGATCGTGGCGATCTGCAGCGTCTGCTCACCGGCGATGGCGCCCGACGCGGCGACGGCCGCCGTCGTGTCGATATTTCCGCCGATCCACGCGCCCGCCACCGCGTCGGAGAGCCCGAGCGCGCCGGCCAGCCAGGGCAGCAGGAAGATCGAGGGCAGGGCGAAGATGATGACCAGCGAGGCCGCATAGGCGATCTGCTCGCGCCGGGCCTGTACCGCGCCCGCCGCCGCGATCGCCGCGCTGACACCGCAGATCGACACCGCCGAGGAGAGCAGCGCGCGCAGTTTGTCGTCGAGGCCGAGCCGCCCGCCGAACCACCAGGTGAAGCCGAAAACGGCGGTGATCAGCAGCAGCGCCTGCAGGATCGCCGGGCCCGCCGCGGTCGCCAGGATCCTCAGGTTGATCGACGCGCCGAGCAGTACCACGCCGGTCTTGATGAAGAACTCGGTGCGAAAACCGGCCGAAAGTCGTTCGCGCAGATCAAGTTTCGCCAGAATCACATTGCCGAGGAGGCCGAGCGCGATGGCGTAGACCGGGTATTCGATCGATTTGGCCACCCGCTGGAACGGGGTGTCCACCGCCCACCGCGGCACGTGCGTCTCGAAAAACCTGGTGAGCGCGCCGAGGACGAGCACGACGGCGATGCCTGCCGCGATCTGGGCCGCCGTGGGACGCGGGATCGCTTGCAGCGCCGCGGTTTCCGAGCGCACCGGCGGATCGGCGGGCGGCGCGGCAGCGACCTTGGGAGCTTCGGTGTCCGACATCAGGGCACCAGCCAATCCGGGATCGCGCCGAGCAGGACGAGCGCGATCAGCGCCAGCCCGACGATGGCCGCGAGCCAATCCTCGTTCCAGGGGAAGGTGCTGCCCGGACGTTCATCGGGCGGTATCTGCGACACGGTGGTGCTCCTTGCGTTCCTCATCGAGAGGCCGCACCGTAGCAACGCGCCGCCACCGGGCGCAGCGGTTGGATTCCGCGTGAATCGATCGGTGGGAACGGACGGCCCTGGCGGATACACTCCGGTATCCGCCCGGCGTCCGGCGTGGTCAGAAGGCTCGGCAGGAGCGGATGTCGGTGGCCAGGATGGCCTTGGCGCCGAGGTCGGCCAGCTCGTCCATCACCGCGTTGCCCTTGCCGCGCGGCACCAGCGCCCGCACCGCGACCCAGTCGGCGTCGGCGAGCGGGGAGACGGTCGGCGATTCCAGGCCCGGCGTGATCCGCACGGCCTGCTCGAGCAGCTCCTTCGGACAGTCGTAGTCCAACATCAGGTACTGCTGGGCGAACACCACGCCCTGGACACGGGCGATGAGCTGGTTGCGGGCCCGATCGTTCTGGTCCGAGCCGACCGCCTCGATGAGCACGCCCTCCGAATCGCAGAGGGTCTCGCCGAAGGCGACCAGGTTGTGCTGGCGCAGCGTGCGCCCCGAGCCGACCACGTCGGCGATGGCGTCGGCGACGCCGAGCTGGATCGAGATCTCCACCGCGCCGTCGAGGCGGATCACCTCGGCCTCGATGCCGCGACGCCGCAGATCCGCGAGCACCAGGTTCGGGTAGGAGGTGGCGATGCGCTTGTCGTGCAGGTCCTCGACCTTCCACTCCCTGCCCGCGGGGGCGGCGTAGCGGAAGGTGGAGCGGCCGAAACCGAGCGCGAGCCGCTCCTGCACCGGCGCGCCGGAGTCCAGCGCGAGATCGCGGCCGGTGATGCCGAGGTCGAGTTCACCGGAACCGACGTAGACCGCGATGTCCTTGGGACGCAGGAAGTAGAACTCGACCTGGTTCGCGGGATCGAGGACGCTCAGGTCGCGGGAATCGGTGCGCTTGCGGTATCCGGCCTCGGCCAGGATGGAGGTCGCGGATTCGGACAGGGCGCCTTTGTTGGGGACTGCGACGCGCAGCATGGGGTGGGCTTCCTTTCGGGGAACGAAACTACGGAATAGACGCGACCGTCACAGATGTCGGTACACGTCGTCGAGCTTCAGTCCCCGGCCCACCATGAGCACCTGGACCCAGTAGAGCAGCTGCGAGATCTCCTCGGCCAGCGATTCGTCGCTCTCGTGTTCGGCGGCGAGCCAGACCTCGCCAGCCTCCTCGAGCACCTTCTTACCCTGGGCATGCACACCGGCGTCCAGCGCGGCCACGGTGCCGGAACCCTCGGGGCGGGTGATGGCACGATCCTGCAGCTCGGCGAACAGGGTTTCGAAAGTCTTCACGGCTGGTCATTCTCTCAGACGCGCGTTCCCAGCTACCGCCCCGGTCCACCACGGGACCGGGACGGCCCGCGCGCTCATCGCGCGGACGCTGGGCTCAGCGCGGCCGGTCGACGCCGGTCACTCCCCCGACGCCAACAGCTCCGCCAGTTCGCGCACCGCCTCGCGCAGGTGATCGGCGAACGCGTACATCTGGTCGGCCACCGCCTTCGGTGTGGCCAGGTAGAGGTTCCAGCGGTCGGGTAGCAGCACGTAGGCGACGCCGATGCAGCGCGGGCTCGTCGAGCCGAAGCCGAAGTACTGGATGTTGACCGAGGGCGCGGAGCTGGTGCTGAGGTAGTCGTCGCGCATGATCGTCCAGCCGGGGCTGGTGTAGAGCGGAATCGGTTCGGTGACACCGAGTTCCGCGCCGCGGCGGCGCTGGATCCACTCCAGCTCCCACAGGTGCTGTTCCGGCGCTTCACCGGCCTGGCACTGCTTGGCCCGTTCGACGTGCTTGGCCGCGGCGGTGCGCGCGGCCGCGAGCCGGGCGGCGGTGTCGGCGGCCGGATCCTGCATGGTGTCGACGAAGGCGATCATCTCCGGCGTCACCACCCGCATGGCCTCGGTGCGGCCGTTGCGGTACTGGCGGGTCGCGATGGATTCGTAGGTGGCGCCGGTGATGCCCTTGCTTCGCCGGTGCGCGAGCTGGTAGCTCAACTGGGCGAAGGCGTCCGGCGAGATGCCGAGCTGCTTGGCCCGCGCGGTGCCGAAGTCCTCGAAAGAGACCGTCTGCGTGGCGTTTTCGGCCGCGTAGCCGGCGAAGGCCGCACCCGCCGCCGCGATGTCGGTCCGCAAGGCGGCGTCGAGGGTGAACTCGATCGGCTCCACGGCGGGCAGCCCCTGCGCCTGGGCGCCCGAGCGCCGCGCGTGTTCGGCCGCGGGCGTCTCCAGCAGCGTGTCCACGAACGACAGGATGGTGGTGCCGTCCAGTCCGCAGTGCTCGACGTTGATGCCCGCCTGGCCGTCGCCGAAGACGATGAACGAGACCGCCTTGTCGAACCAGCGATTGGCGCTGTCACCGTGCAGCAGTTGGTCGCAGGCGTGCAGGGCGTCGCGCGGGGTGAAGTCCTCCAGGCACAGACAGAACAGTGCCGTCTCGATGGTGTCGAGCGCCGCGACGTTGGCGGGTTCGGCGCGCAGCGCGGCCCGGCTCGCCGCCCATTCGGCGCGCGCCTTGGTGGTGAGATGCCCGACGGCGGTGTCGGTGCGCGCCGAGCGCGATCCGGCCTTGAGCACCGCGCGCAGACCGTCGGCGAGATCGTCGAGGGAGTACGGCGCGCCGCCCGTGCCGATCACGTCCATCCGGAACATGCTGCCGCGGTAGAACACCACGATGTGCCGCTCCCGCGAGGGGCCTGGCCACTCGGGGCTGTACGGCACCCGCACCGTGTCCTGCTGCTCGCCGGGAATCCTGGTCTCGGAGAACAGGTACTTGTTCTGCCACATGGACAGTTGCTGCCCGCGCTGGGTGACCGGCGGGATGGCTTCCTCGTCGAGGGCCAGCTTGTAGTCCACGGCCGCCGAGACGATGGCCGCCGCGCGCTCGACCTGATCGGCCGCGGTCGACGCGGACAGCGGCGTGTCGTCGCGGAAGAGGAAGAAGAAGTTGGCGTTCAACGCGATTCGGTCGCGTCGGCCGAGGTAGCGCGACGGCCAGAACAGGTCGAGCCAGCTGCCGACACCGGGGGTGGCGTCGTACTCCGCCAGCGCCGCGTGCAGCGTCCGGCCGGGACCGTCCGGCCGGAGCAGGTCGGCGACCGCCGCCTCGGTGGTGGCGAGTTCGTCGTCGCTGAGCAGCGGGGTGCACCATTCCAGGAACCTGGCGCAGCTGTCCTCCAGTGTCGGCAGCGGTACCCGGGGCAGGTGGTCTTCGGCGGCGAAGGTGCGGTCGGTCAAGTCGGAGTCCTCGGGGTTCGGGTGCGGTGGGTGAGACGCGCACGGCGAGACAGCGTCCGTGCGTGCGGGGGTGGAGTGCGTCGCTCCACTACAGATCCTCGGCGACGATGCCGAGTTTCGACAAGAGGCTGCCGGTGTTTTCGGGCGAAACCTTCAGGCGTGGCCTTTGGGACCGGGCCGCGACAGGTACAGATGCGCGTACAGCCAGCCGTCGGCTTCCCGGTCTCTGGTGTCGATTCCCTTGTCGGACAGCGTGTTCAGCACGCGCTGTTGTTCGTCGGCGGAGGCGAACCTGCGCTGCTGGAACAGACCGGGCGCCCGCTCGGTGCGGTAGCCGAGCGCGGCGAGTTCCTCGGCCATCGGGTCGAAGTCGAACATGCGCAGCACGAAGTGGGCCATCCACGGCCTGCGCCGCGGGTGCGCGGTGGCGATCCGCAGCAGGGTCTTCTCGGTGACGTACCCGATGCAGCCGGTCGACAGCACGATGTCGGCGGCGGCGAGCACCTCGCGCTGTTCGTCGGTGGGATCGGCGGATTCGAGGTCGGCGTGCACGGTGTCGTGCAGCAATCCCGCGGCCAGCGCGTAGTCGAGCGCGGGACGGGCGGCGTCGATGCCGACGAAGCGCACGTCGGGGTAATGATCGTGCTCGGCGAGGCGGGCGCGATCGCGGGCGATCAGGCCGTCGCGGTCGGCGTCCGCGGCGTCGCGGTAGTGCGCGGCGAGCTCGCCGATGCCGGCGTCGAAGCGCAGCAGCGCCGCGTTCACGCCGTAGGAGCAGCCGATGTCCAGCACGGTCGGCGCCGCGACGCGGGCGGAGGCGCGATATTCCCGGATCTGCTGCTCGAAGAACGGCTTTGCCAGTTCGGGTATGCGGTAGTCCAGCTCGGACATCCGTGCGTAGTACTCGCGAGGATCGGGACGGTCGTAGATGTCGTCGAAGGAGGCTTTCCCGGTCGTGTCTAGGGGTACTGGCACGTGTGTTCCTCTCGGGTCGAGCTGGGCTCAGTCGAGTAGTCGGTCGCCGCGAACCAGGCGGTCCTCGGCGACGTGTTCGGGCAAAACGCGACCGAACAGCTGGCGGGTCCGCTCCACGGTGCCGATGACACCCGGCCGGTCGGTATAGGCGAAGATCGCCGAATGTCGTTGCCTGCCACCGGAAACCGGCGACACGCGGTGCAGCGAGAAGCGTCCTTGGAACAGTTGCAGGTCGCCGGGGCGCAGCTCGAGCTTGCGGATCAGGCGCTCGCCGGAACCGGTCAGCACGTCGCGCACGTCGGCGAGGTTCTCGGCGTGCGGCGAGCGGATGCCTGGGCAGTATTCGAAGACCCCACCCGCTTCGGGCAACTGGGTGAGCATGCTGACGGTGAACTCGTTGGTGTCGAAGTGCCACGGGTGCGACATGCCGGGGGCGACCACGTTCAGGCACAGCCCGGCCAGCGGGTCGGCGTATTCGTGCAACTCGGGCAGATCGAAGCAGTCCGCGACGAAGCGCTGGAACGCGGCGCTGGTGTAGAGCCGGTGGATCAGCGCGTCGACGGGAATGCGGTCGCGCGGCACGAAGGCGTTGCCGCGTTCCAGCACGATGCGGCCCGGATGATCCTGGGGCAGTTCGGTATCCAGCGGGATGTTGTAGGCGTTGACCCGCTCGACCTCGTAGTGCGCGTGCGGCGCCATGTCTTCGCCCTGCGCGCGCAGCGTCTCGACGAGCTCGGGCCGGATGAACTCACGCAACACCGTGCAGCCGCTCTCGGCCAGGTCGGCCCGCGCCGCGTCGACCGCCGTCCGCCATCCCACCGAGTCCGGCGATTCGAGCGGATACCTTGCGGTGTCGACGATTTCGTCCAACACACCCGTCGCAGCCATGGCGTCATTTTGGTGCAGCGCCCGACGACACGCCCGGGGATTCGGAAAAGTTGCCGGTGAGTGCGGTCACACTTACTATCTGCGCGCATTTGCGTTGCAGCACAGTAACTCCCGCGCGTTTTCAGGTGCTCGGAACACCATTGGACCGACCAGTCTTGTGCCGGACGACAACCCGAAAATGTGAAGCGGCGTCAGGTGCGGAAAGTCTGTTCCAGGTCGGTCAGGGTGAGGCCGACCAACGTGTCGCGGAAGACGAGGCCGGGGGCGCGCGGGACCGGGATCTCACAGGGGACGACGAGGACCGCGCAGCCCGCGGCCGCTGCGGCACGAGCGCCGGTCGGCGAATCCTCGATCGCCACGCAGTCGCGCGGGTGCACGCCGAGCAGGTCGGCGGCGCGCAGGTAGACGTCCGGCTCGGGTTTACCCTCGGGCACCTCGTCGCCGCAGACGGAGACGTCGAAGAAGTCACGGCCGAGGGTGTCCAGACCGTACTCGGTCAGCGAGCGCTTGGTGTTGGTGACGAGCGCCGAGGCCAGGCCCGCGTCGCGGACCAAGCCGAGCGCGTCCTTGGCGCCGGGCCGCCACGGGATCGGGCCGGTCATCAACTCGGTGACGCGCTGCTCCAGGAAGCCCGCCGCGTCGCGCAGCGCCTCCGGCGTCGGATCGAGTCCAAGGCCGTTGAACAGGATGCGCAGGGCGTTCGGGCCGGACGCGCCGATGAGCGCGTGCCGGATCTCGTCGGTCATCGCGCTGCCGAGTCGCACCGCGAGCTCGCGAACGGCCATGTCCCAGAGCTTCTCCGAGTCCAGCAGCGTCCCGTCCATGTCCCACAGCACCGCGGCGAGTCGCGCTGTCACGTGCGGTATGTCTCCTCGTGTTCCCCGGCTCATACGCCGGAACCGGTGATGACCATCCGGCCGCCGTCCTGGCGGACCTGGATCCAGCGGTTCTCCCGGTCCACCGCGCCGTTGGTCTTCACGTAGGTCAGGGAGACGGTCGCGCCGTCGTTGCCGCGCGGCGTGATGCCGTTGACCTGGACCGAGCGGATGGTGGACCAGAACGAGGCGTAGGAGTTGTAGCCGCCGGTCTGGGCCTGGTAGCCGGGCGAGAGCTGCGACCACGCGCCGGACACGTTGCCGGGCAGCATGCCGTAGTAGCCCTGGATGAACTGGGCGACCCGGTCCGGTGTCGGCGGCCCGAACGGCGTCGTGGTGATCGTGGTCGTCGGCGGCCGCGTTGTGCCGCTCGGGCTGGTCGACGGCGCGGCGCTGCTGGATGGCGTGGCGGGCACGGTCGTCGGGGTCTCGGTGTTCTGCGGTGCGGCGGTGGGCACTTGGGCCTGGGGCTCCACGGTTTGATCCCCGCCGGTGCCGGGCGGCGGCTGCAGCGCCTCGCTCGTCCCCGGCTGCGGGGCCGCGGTCTGGCCGTCCGATCCGCCTCGGTCCCCGCCGGAGGACAGCGCGAACGCCACCACAACGACCAGCACGACCACCGCGGCGGCGGCCAGCACGGCGAGGGTCTGTTTGTTCGGCCCGGCGCCGCCACCGGTCGCGCCGGGCAGCGTGCCGCCGCCGGACGGTCCCGCCGTGCCCGGCCTCGGCGGCGAAGGCGGCGCGGCGGCGAGCGCCGCGCTCGGCACGAATTCGGTGGCGTCGGAGGCGTTCCCGGTGCTCGCGGTGGCGGCGGAGGTGGCGAGCACGGTGGTCGCGTCGGCCCCTGGCGCTGGCAGCACCTTGGTCACCACCGGTGCGGCCGCCAGTGCCGGAACCCGGCCCGCCGCAACGGCTTCCAGCGCCTCCTTCGCCTCGCGCATGCTCGGGCGCGCGTCGATGCTCGCGGCGAGCAGGTGCATCAGCACCGGCGCGAGCCCGTCGGCGCGACGCGGCTCGGGCACGTCGGCCCGCGCGACCGCGTGTAGCACCGCGAGCGCGTTGTCGCCCTCGCCGAACGGCGGCGCGCCCTCCACCGCGGCGTACAGCGTGGAGCCGAGCGCGAACACATCGGACGCCGGTTCCGGGTTCTCGCCGCGCGCCACCTCCGGCGCGAGATAGGCGGGGGTGCCCGCGAGGAATCCGGTCGCGGTGACGGTCACGTCGCCGACCGCGCGGGAGATGCCGAAGTCGGTGATTTTCACGGTGCCGTCGTCGGCGACGAGCAGGTTGGCCGGTTTCACGTCGCGGTGCATGATGCCCGCGTCGTGCGCGGCGGCCAGCGCGGCGGCGGCCTGCGCGCCGATCTTGGCCACCTCGATCGGCGACAGGGTGCGGTGCCCGGACAGCTTGGCCGCCAGGCTCGGCGCGTTCATGTACTCCATGACGAGCCACGGCTGGCCGTCCTCTTCGGCGACGTCGAAGACGGTGATCGCGTTCGGGTGGTGCAGCCGCGCGGCGATCCGCCCCTCGCGCATCGCGCGCAGTTTCGACTCCAGCGCCTGCTCCTTGGAGAGCCCGGGGCCGAGCAGCAGCTGTTTCACCGCCACGGTGCGGCGCAGTCGCACGTCGGTCGCCCGCCACACCACACCCATCGCGCCGGTGCCGATCGGATCCGTCAGCCGATACCGTCCAGCGATCAACCGGTCCGCCGTCATGTGGTCGTGCCCCTCCTGCTGTGCGCCGAGCCGTCGAGCACTCCGGCGCGCCCAGCGGGTTTCCGGCGAAATCCCTACGCGCCGAAGTGCTTCGCACCCGTCAGCAGCGAGACGAACGGCATCCGCCGACTGCTCCGGATGCAGTTGCAACTCTTCGACAATGGCATACCCATCCGACAGACTCCAGCCGCCTCGACGCGATGGCGCGGACCGGACGGTCGAATACCCGTACAGCCTCGAACCTTAGAGCGTACCCGCCGGTACCGGGTATTCGCGCCGCAGCCGTTCGGTGGTCGGTCACTTCCCGCCGATCCGCAGGTCAGCGGCAGGAAAAGCGGGCCGAGCCAGCCGACAAGCACCTCCCGACGCCCGGTGAGCACCATCACATCGCTCAGGTCACGAGGGCGCCGCCCCCAGCGGAAACAGCGGCGCCGACATCCTCGCCGGACGGATCAGGCGTTGAAGTACTTCGCCTCGGGGTGCAGCAGGACGAAGGCGTCGGTGGACTGCTCGGGGTGCAGCTGGAGTTCCTCGGAGAGCACGACGCCGATGCGGTCGGCTTCGAGCAGGTCGACGAGCTTGGCGCGGTCCTCGAGGTCGGGGCAGGCGCCGTAGCCGAAGGAGTAGCGCGCGCCGCGGTAGCCGAGCTTGAAGTAGTCCTGCACGTCCTCGGGGTCGGATTCGGCCACCGAATGCCCTTCCAGGACCAGTTCTTCACGGACGCGGCGGTGCCAGTACTCGGCGAGCGCCTCGGTGAGCTGGACACCGATGCCGTGCACCTCGAGGTAGTCGCGATAGTTGTCGGCGGCGAACAGTTCGTTGGCGAAGTCGGCGATGGGCTGGCCCATGGTCACCAACTGGAACGGCAGCACGTCGACCTGGCCGGTCTCGCGGGCCTTGTCCCGCGAGCGGATGAAGTCGGCGATGCACAGGAACCGGTCGCGCTGCTGGCGCGGGAAGGTGAACCGATACCGCTCCGGCGCGTCCGGCTCGGGCTCGGTCAGCACGACGACCTCGTCGCCCTCCGACACCGCGGGGAAGTAGCCGTAGACCACCGCCGCGTGCTGCAGCACGCCCTCGGTGGAGAGCCGATCCAGCCAGGCCCGCAGCCGGGGGCGGCCTTCGGTTTCCACCAGTTCCTCGTAGGAGGGTCCGTCACCGCCGCGCTGGCCGCGCAGACCCCACTGACCCAAGAACAGCGCGCGTTCGTCGAGCAGACCCGAGTAGTCGTGCAGCGACAGGCCTTTGATCACCCGCGTGCCCCAGAACGGCGGCACCGGCACCGGCAGGTCGGCGGCGACGTCGGAGCGCTCGGGCACCACCACGGGGGTCTCGGCGGCCTTGCGCTGGGCGGCGATCCGCTTGGACCGTTCGTGGCGGGCCTTGCGTTCGGCGGCCTTCTCGCGCTCGGCCACGGCCTCGGGGCTGTCGGGGTCCGGGCCGCCGCCGCGCTTGCGGGTCATGATGTCGTCCATCAACCGCAGGCCCTCGAACGCGTCGCGTGCGTAGTGCACGTCGCCCTCGTAGACCTCGGTCAGGTCGTTCTCGACGTAGGCGCGGGTCAGCGCGGCCCCGCCCAACAGCACCGGGAACTGCTCGGCCACACCGCGGGCGTTGAGCTCCTCGAGGTTCTCTTTCATCACCACGGTCGACTTCACCAGCAGCCCGGACATGCCGATGACGTCGGCCTTCTTGTCCACCGCGGCATCGAGGATGGTCGCGATCGGCTGTTTGATGCCGAGGTTGACCACCTCGTAGCCGTTGTTGGACAGGATGATGTCGACCAGGTTCTTGCCGATGTCGTGCACATCGCCCTTCACGGTGGCCAGCACGATCCGGCCCTTGCCGGAGTCGTCGGTGGCCTCCATGTGCGGCTCCAGGTAGGCGACCGCGGCCTTCATCACCTCCGCGGACTGCAACACGAACGGCAGCTGCATCTGACCGGACCCGAACAGCTCGCCGACGGTCTTCATGCCCGCGAGCAGCGTCTCGTTGATGATCCGCAGCGGCGGCACCTCGGTCATCGCCGCGTCCAGGTCGGCCTCCATGCCCGCCTTCTCGCCGTCGACGATGCGCCGCTCGAGCCGCTCGAACAGCGGCAACGCCGCCAGCTCCTCGGCGCGCGACGCCTTCGACGACGACGCCGAGACACCTTCGAACAACTCCATCAGCTTCTGCAGCGGGTCGTAGTCTTCGGTGCGCCGGTCGTAGACCAGGTCGAGCGCGGTCTCGCGCTGCTCGTCCGGGATCCGGCTCATCGGCAGGATCTTGGAGGCGTGCACGATCGCCGAATCCAGACCCGCCTGCACGCACTCGTGCATGAACACCGAGTTCAGCACCTGCCGCGCGGCCGCGTTCAAACCGAAGGAGATATTCGACAGACCCAGGGTCGTCTGCACCCGCGGGTGACGGCGCTTGAGTTCCCGGATGGCCTCGATGGTCTCCAGGCCGTCGCGGCGCGACTCCTCCTGGCCGGTGCCCAGGGTGAAGGTCAGGGTGTCGATGATGATGTCGGACTCGGCCAGACCCCAGTTGCCGGTGATGTCGGCGATCAGACGCTCGGCGATCTCCACCTTCTTCTCGGCGGTGCGAGCTTGGCCCTCTTCGTCGATGGTCAACGCGACCACCGCGGCGCCGTGCTCGGCCACCAACCGCATGGTCTGCTGGAACCGGGACTCCGGTCCGTCACCGTCCTCGTAGTTCACCGAGTTCACCGCGCAGCGGCCGCCCAAGTGCTCGAGCCCGGCTTGCAGCACCGGGGTCTCGGTGGAGTCCAGCATGATCGGCAGGGTCGATGCGGTCGCCAGGCGCGAGGCCAGCGCCTCCATGTCCTTGCTTCCGTCGCGGCCGACGTAGTCGACGCACAGATCCAGCATGTGCGCGCCGTCCCGCGTCTGGTCCTTGGCGATGTCGAGGCACTTCTGCCAGTCCTCGGCCAGCATCGCCTCGCGGAAAGCCTTGGAGCCGTTGGCATTCGTGCGCTCGCCGATCATCATCACCGAGGCGTCCTGCTCGAACGGCACCGCGGTGTACATGCTCGACACGCTCGGCTCGTGCACGGGCGAGCGGCGCTGCGCGATCGGCGCCAGCGTCGGCTCGACCTCGCGCACCGCCTCGCGGACCTGACGGATGTGCTCGGGCGTGGTGCCGCAGCACCCGCCGACCAGCGCCAACCCGAACTCGCTGACGAACTGGCGCATGGAAACGGCCAGCTCCTCCGGCGTCAACGGGTACTCGGCGCCCTTGGCGCCGAGCACCGGCAGACCTGCGTTCGGCATCACCGACACCGGCACCCGCGAGTGCCGCGACAGATGCCGCAGGTGCTCGCTCATCTCGTCCGGGCCGGTCGCGCAGTTCAACCCGATCATGTCGATGCCGAGCGGCTCGATCGCGGTCAACGCCGCGCCGATCTCACTGCCGACCAGCATCGTGCCGGTCGTCTCCACCGTCACGTGGGTGATGATCGGAATCCGGCGGCCCGCACGCTCCATCGCTCGCTTGCTGCCCGTCACCGCCGCCTTGACCTGCAACAGGTCCTGGCAGGTCTCGATCAGGATCGCGTCCGCGCCACCCTCCAACATGCCGAGCGCGGCCTCGACGTACGCGTCGCGCAACACCGTGTACGGCGCGTGCCCCAGCGTCGGCAACTTCGTGCCAGGGCCCATCGAGCCGAGCACGTACCGCGGCGTGCCGTCCTCGCTCGGCCCCATCTCGTCGGCCACTTCACGCGCCAGACGGGTGCCGCGCTCGGACAGATCGCGAATCCGATCCGCGATGTCGTAATCGGCCAGGTTCGGCAGGTTGCAGCCGAAGGTGTTGGTCTCGACCGCGTCCGCGCCCGCCTCGAAGTACGCCCGATGGATGGCGCGCAGCACGTCGGGCCGGGTCTCGTTGAGGATCTCGTTACAGCCTTCGAGCCCACGGAAATCGTCCAGCGTCAGATCCGCCGCCTGCAACATCGTGCCCATCGCGCCGTCACCGATGACGACACGCCGGGCGAGCGTGTCGAGAAGCGTGGTATCGAACCCGGCGGAATTGGACACAGACATGGGTACAAGCGTAAAGGCCGGGTACGACCGCCAACCAACAGCCTGCGGATGGCCCTGGTGAGCGTGTGCCGCGCCACATTCGGCCGAGGGGCGTCCACCGGTCGACGGCGAGCGTCACGACGGGTCGGCGGCCCTGGCGCGAACAACACCGGCATCGGCCCACTACCCAACAGGGGCGCAAAGACACCGAAGCGCCGTCCCCACCCTCCCGACCACCTCGAGGGCGAGTCTTACGAGCCCGTTCGCGGCCCGTCTCGCGTCCGAGACCGCGTGGCGCATGCGACGCAGTCGCGAGACGCGCGGTCTCGGACGCGAGACACCAGGGGGCCGCGAACACGCGCGCGCCAGCGCGCAATAGATACAGCACCGGGCGAGCGCACACCGTAGGCTGACCGGGTGAACCCCAGTGAAACTTCCGATTCGGAACTGCCGACGTTGCGGGATCCGGTGCTGGTTGCCGCCTTCGAGGGCTGGAACGACGCCGGTGACGCGGCGAGCGGCGCCGTGGAGCATCTGGAACTGATCTGGGACGCCGAGCCGCTGGCCGAACTCGATTCCGAGGACTACTACGACTATCAGGTGAATCGGCCGACGGTGCGTCAGGTCGACGGCGTGACCAGGGAAATCCAGTGGCCCGCCACCATGCTCTCGGTGTGTTCCCCGCCGGGCAGCGACCGGGATGTGGTGTTGCTGCGCGGGATCGAGCCGAACATGCGGTGGCGCAGCTTCTGCGCGGACCTGCTCGAGTTCATCGAACAGTTGGGCGTGCAGACCGTGGTGATACTGGGCGCGTTGCTCGCCGACACCCCGCACACCAGGCCCGTCCCGGTCACCGGTTCCGCCTACAGCAAGGAAGCGGCCGAGCGTTTCAGCTTGGAACAGACCCGCTACGAAGGCCCGACCGGCATCACCGGCGTGCTGCAGGACCAGTGCGTCAAGGCCGGGGTGCCCGCCGTGTCGTTCTGGGCGGCGGTGCCGCACTACGTGTCGCAGCCGCCGAATCCCAAGGCGACGATCGCGTTGCTACATCGGGTCGAGGACGTGCTCGACATCGAGGTGCCGCTCGGCGAGTTGCCCAAGCAGGCCGAGGAGTGGGAGGCCGCGGTCAACGAGATGACGGTGGGCGACGAGGAGATCACCGAGTACGTGCGTTCGCTGGAGGAGCGCGGTGACGCGGCGGTCGATCTGAACGACGCGATGGCCAAGATCGATGGCGACGCGATCGCGGCGGAGTTCGAAAAGTACTTGCGCAGAAGGGGTCCCGGTAGTTTCGGGTTGTGATCGACTGCCCCGCGGCGCGATTCCGCGACGGCTCTGTCTCCTGGTGGAGCAGTACGACAGCCCGCGAGCGAGCAGGACAGCAGCTCGGTCCCCCGTGCGAGCAACACCGTCAGGTGTTGCTCGCATCCTTCGGTTCCGGGGTGGTCACGAGACGGTCGGTGGCGGGGCGGCGACGCTCGTCGCCCGCACCTCCTCGACGGTCCAGACCTGGGCCGCCGCGTCCTGGGCCAGCTTCGCGATCAGAATGTCGCGCGGAATCGTCTGGCCGGCAAAGTGATCGAGTGACGGCACCACCACGTGGTGCGCGTCGGCGCGCTTGAGTTCCTGCGTCAGCTCCGCGAACGCCGTGCCGTCACCCGCTGTCGATTCATGGAATGTTGCGGCGAAGCAAAGCCCTTCGGCTTGGGCGAGCGTGCTCATCGCCTGCTCGAGCTCTTCGCTGTGGCCGTCGGCCAGATCGTCACGCAAGTATCCATAGATCAACGCTTCCACCCGAACCTCCGTTGGATTGGGCCGCTGTTCTCTTGTTTGGATCTTCCCGTGCAGGGTACTGCCGGTGGGGCGGTCCCGGCCTTGCATCTGTACTTACAGACGCAAATCCGGCAATCCGACCGCTCCCTCCTCAGGATCGCTGACGCCAAACTGCGAATGCAGGTGTCAACCCAGTGACATCTAGATGCCCTATCCGGGCCACCGCGCGTTAACTGGTGCGATACTACAACCGTGGCCGCTGGAGACGATCGACCCGTCTGGGCTGTCCGGATGCGTTCCGAGCGCGATGCGAGGGGGTGGTCACAGGCCGACGCAGTCCGCGTGATGCGTGCGAAGTCTTCGCACAATCTGCCGACCGACAGCACGCTGCTACGCAATTGGCGGCGTTGGGAGTCGGGCGAGTCGCGACCCGACGACTTCTACGCGCCCATCATCGCCGCCGCCTTCGACACCGTCACGGCGGCGTTCTTTCCCAAGGCCAGACCGAACCGGGACGACGAACTGCTCTCGGCCACCGGGATGGACACGCTCGAGTTCATCGGCAGGCTGCGCATGTCCGACGTCTCCGCCGCGACGCTGGACGCCGTTCGGATCACCGCCGAGCGCCTGTGCTGCGAGTATTCCTACGCCGATCCGCACGAACTGCACGCCGAGGGCACGTCCTGGCTGCGCCGCATCACCTCGCTGCTGGACGGGCGGCTGACGCTGGCCCAGCACCGGGAGATCCTGGTGCTCGCCGGTTGGGTCGCGCTGCTGGTCGGCTGCGTGGACTACGACCTCGGCCGCCGCACCTCGGCGGAGGCGACCCGGCGCGCGGCGTGGTCGCTCGGCAACGAGGCCGGACATCGCGAGATCACCGGCTGGGCCGCGGAAATGGCGGCTTGGTTCGCGCTCACCCAAGGTAACTACCGGGGCGCTGTGGAAGCGGTGGACGGCGCGTTGGAGGACAGTCGAGAGTTCGGTGTCGGCGTGCAACTCGCCGCGCAACGCGCCAAAGCGTGGGCGCGGCTTGGCGATCGGGGCGAGGTGGAGCGGGCGCTCGGCATCGGCCGGGCGATCCTGGAGCGACTCGACCATCCGGCGAATCTGGACAACCACTTCGTGGTCGATCCGCAGAAGTTCGACTTCTACGCGATGGACTGCTGCCGCGTCGCCGGCGAGGATCGGCTCGCGGAATCCTTTGCCCGCGAGGTCATCCGGAACTCCACCCGCGCCGACGGCACCCTGCGCAATCCGATGCGCGTCGCCGAGGCGCACCTGACGCTGGCCGTCGTCGCCGTGCGCAACCGCGACCTGGAACTCGCCGTGGCCGAGGGCATGCGCGCCTTCTCGGGCAAACGCCGCTCGCTGCCCTCGCTGATGTGGATCGCGGGCGAGGTGGCGCGCGAGATCATCGAACGCTTCCCGGGCGACCCGCGCACCCGCTGCTACCTCGAGCAACTGCGCGCCCTGTCCACCGAGTGAGCGGTTCCCGGCGGACGGCGGGCGAACGGCGGCGCGGCGGACCCAGCCACGCCGAACGGGGGTCGGTCTTGCCGGCGGCGACCGGCCCGCTACTACCCTGTTCCCGGTGACCGACTCCGACGACGGCCCGCCCCACGGCGATCAGCCCGGCTCAGCCCCCCTGGGTGACCAGCCCGGCTCCGCCGTGCTCGGTGACCGGCCTGGCGCAGCCGCACCGGGTAGCCTGCCGGATTCCGCCGCGCTCGGTGCTGAGCCCGGCGCGGCCAAGCTCGGTAACCAGCCCGGCTCAGCCGAACTGGCTGACCAGCCTGGCTCAGCGGGCGACCAGCTGGGCTCCGCTGTGCTGTGGGACGAGCGGCTGCGGCTGTTCTCTTTCGCGACCGCGGAGAAGCGGGCCGAATATCTCTGGGTGCTGCGGGCGTTCGACAGCGCACGCGCGGCGTACGTGGTGCTGCTGCACGCCGACGACGTGGCGGACTGGATTCGCCGCAACGGCGGGCGGGCGCGGGTCGCGGAGAGCGGACCGTCGCCGGACGCGGACGAAAGCGGTTCGGGCGAACCGCAGCCCGGCCTTTTCCGGCGCGCCGACGCCGCGCCGCTGAGCGCCGCGGAGATCGGACCGCTACTCGACCAGTTGCACCAGTGGGGCGTGCTGGAGCGCAGCTACGACGGCACCAGGGCGGCGACGCTGGCCGAATACCGCAACCGGCATTACGTCTACCAGTTCTCCCAGGCCGGGTTCCAGGCCTATCGCGCGGTGGCGGGCGTGCTGGAGGCGCGACTGGACGAGGCGTCGCTGTCCCGGCTTGTGCTGCCCGAACTGCTCGCCGACCTGCACACCCTCGCCGAGGCGAACCGGGCGGGCGACGCCGAGCGCGTCTACCGCACGCTGCGCAGGCTGGACGCGGCGCTGTCCGACATGGCCGCGCGCGCCGCCCACTTCTACCTGTCGCTCGGCGATCTGGTGCGCACCACCGAGATCACCCCGGAATCGTTTCTCGCGCACAAGGACGCACTGCTCGCGCACATGCGCGAGTTCAGCATGGATCTGGCGCGTTTCGTGCCGCGGCTGTCTGCCGCCATCGGCGAGATCGAGGAGACCGGCGTCGACGAGCTCATCGTCCGCGCCGCGCGCTGCGACGAGCGGGTACTGCTGAGCGCCGCCGAACGCGAGGCGGACTGGCGCGCACGCTGGCACGGTCTGCGCACCTGGTTCGTCACCTCGGGCGGCGAAGGCGAGTCCACCGAGGCGGACCGGCTGCGCGAGGCAACCATGAGCGCGATCGCGGCCGTGCTGTCGCTGCTGCGGCGGGTCACCGAGACGCGCCGCGGCGGGGTGAGCCGGGAATCGGCGCTGCGTCACCTGGCGGGCTGGTTCACCGCGGCGCCGACCGCGGACAGCGCGCACGCGCTCTTCGACGCGGTGTTCGGGCTCGGCAGGCCGCGCCACTTGGCCATGGAGCATCCCGACGCCGACATCGTGCCCGCGACGCGGTCTTGGTGGGAGGCGCCGCCGCTGGAGATCTCGCGCACACTGGCCGAGACCGGACGGCCGCCCTCGGCGGGCGCGCCGGGCCGAATCCAGCGCAACGACGCGGGGATTCGCCGTTTGCGCGAGGCGCAGCTCGCCGCGCAGCGGGCCAGGGCGGAGGCGGCGCAGTCGTTGGCGGCCGCGGACGTCCACGAGCGGGTGCTCGACGAGCGCGAGACCGAGGTGCTGCTGCGGCTGCTCGACGCCGCCTCGACCGCCTGGGTGCCGGTCAGCGGCCGGGTCGCGGGAACCACCGGCTCGGACAGCGGCGTGACGCTCACGGTCTCCGAACACCCGGAACCGACCGTGGTGCGGACCTCGCGCGGTCTGCTGCACCTGAACAACCGCAAGCTCGACGTCCGCGCGACCAAGTCCCGCGGCGGGCATCCGGGGCGCGGCAAGGACACCGCCGTATCGGACGCCGAAACCACAGGGGGCGCGGCATGATTCACGCGCGCCGCATCGACGCGTTGGCACTGGACAACTATCAGCGCGCCGCCAGGGTGATCCTCGCCAACCACCTGGTGACCCGCACCTATCCCGATCGGATCGCGCTGCCGCTGATCCGCCGGTGGGCCACCGAACTGCGCGAGGACCTAGCCGAACTCTTCGGCTACCGGCTCGAGGTCACCGAGACCACCGCGCGCGTCTACCCGGTCATCGACCGGCTGGACGGCGGCAAACCCGCGCGCACGGTCAACGACCGCGTCTTCGACCGCCGCCGCTACGCCTACCTCGCGCTGGCGCTCGCGGCGCTCGGCCGCGCGGGCGATCAGATCACGCTCTCCGAACTGGCCGATCAGGTCGCGGCGTACACGGCGCGGATCGAGGGGCTCGAGCTCGCCCCGGATCGCGCGGCGGACCGCGACGCCTTCGTCGACGCGGTCGGCTGGCTTGCCGCGCGCGGCGCGCTGGCCCTCGCCGACGGTGACGCGGGCGGCTGGGCGGCCGATCCCGAGGCGGGCGAGGCGCTCTACGACATCGACCGGCCGGTGGTGTTCGCGCTGTTTCGTCCGCCGCGGGCGCTCCAGCATCTGCACAGCGTGCGCGGCCTGCTCGCCGAGGATCCCGCCGTCACCGCGGGTCAGCCCGCCGCGCAGTCCGGCGAGCTCGCCCGGCGGGTGCGCCGTGCGCTGGTAGAGCGACCGGTGGTGTACGCCGAGGATCTGGCTCCCGAGGAGCGTCCGGTGCTTGCGCAGGAGCGCACGGTCGCCGATGTCGAGTTGTTCACCGGTCTGCGCGCCGAACGCCGGGCCGAGGGCGTCGCGCTCATCGACACCTCCGGTCGGCTGTCCGATGTGCGCTTTCCAGGCACCGGCACGCTCGCCCAGGTGGCGCTGCTGCTGGTCGGCGAGATCGCGGACGTCGTCCTCGACATCGACCATCCGCTCCCCCGCCGCCCGCGCCGCGCCGAGCCGGGCGAGACGCTGGCCGACGAGCTGGACGACGCCATCCCCGAATCGACGCTGTTCGCCCCGATGGCCGATCTTCCGTTCGAAACCGAAGCGGGCGAAGCGGATTCGACGATGGACGAGGTCGAACCCGAGGCGACCTACCCGTTCGTCTCGGCCGACTGGGTGCGCGACACCGTGCGTGCGCTCACCGACCGCTACGGCGTCACCTTCGCCGCGCAATGGCAGGCCGACGTGCCAGGGCTCACCGCGCAGGTCACCGCGCTGCTTGCGCGGCTGCGCCTGATCCAGGTGGTCGAGGACGGACTGCTCGTGCTGCCCGCGCTGGCCCGCTACCGCGGCGCGGTGGTCACCGTGCGCACCAAGCGGGCCGCGGAACTGTTCGTCACCGCCGCCGACACGGTCGGGGCCGCAAGCACCGGTACGGAAGGGATCTGAACATGTCGGTCATCCACGGCGGAGTGCGTTTCATCCCGACCCGCGCCGGAATCGTCAACCTGTGGGACTACCGGGACCAGGAATTCTGCTTCGCCGACGGCAGGCTGGTGCTGCGCGGGCCCAACGGTTCGGGCAAGACCAAGGCGCTCGAGGTGCTGTTCCCCTTCGTGCTGGACGGCCGCATCGAGCCGCGCAGGCTCAACCCGTTCGCGGGCGAAGAGCGCACGATGAAATCGAATCTGCTGTATCGCAAGCAGGAATCGGCCTACTCCTATGTCTGGATGGAGTTCGCGCGCGGCAAATGGGACGACCCCGAGGTGGTCACCGTCGGCATCGGCATGCGCGCGACCCGTTCCTCGGACAAGGTCACGCGCTGGTATTTCGTCGCCGACGGCCGGGTGGGCGTGGACTTCTCGCTGATCGGGCCCGACGATCGCCCGTTCACCCGCAAGCAGCTGGCCGAACAGATCGGCACCGACTCCATCGTGGACCGGCCGGTCGAGTACCGGGCCGCCATCGACGCCCGCATGTTCGGGCTCGGCCAGCAGCGCTACGACCAGCTCATCAATCTCATTCTGACGCTGCGCCGTCCGCAGCTGGCCAAGAACCTGGACCCGCGCGGACTGTCCCAGGCGCTCACCGACGGCCTGCGCCCGCTGGACGAACAGCTGATCCTGGACGCGGCGCGCTCTTTCAGCGATATGGAGGAGGTCGGCCGCACGCTCGAGGGCCTGGTGCACGCCGACACCGCCACCCGCGCGTTCGTCGGCGTGTACCGGAAATACCTCGCGGTACAGGCGAAGACCGATGTCGACCAGGTGCGCGCCAGGCTGGAAGCGGTCACCCACGCCAGCACCGCCCTGTTCGCCGCGACCGCACTGCGCGAGCGCCGCGAGGCCGAGCGCACCGCAGCGGAGGCCCGCGCCGACGACGCCGACCGCGCCTACGAGCAGGCCCTCACCGACCGCGAGACCCTGCAACGCTCCAGCGCCTACGAGGGCAAACAGCAGCTCGACGACCTCGCCGACGCGGTGCGCAGGCTGGAGACCTCGGCGGCGGTGCACCGCGACAAGGCGCTCAAGGCGCGTCAGACCCTGGATCAGCGGGCCGAGGAGGCCGAGCGGGCGCGCGCCGCGGTCCAGCGGGCCGCCGCCGCGCTGTCCCGCGGCGAGGACGAGTTGCGCGCCGCCGCCGAGGAGGCGGGCATCGCATGGACCGCGCTGTCGGACGACGCCCGCGGCGATCAGCTCACCGCGACCGTGCGGGCGCGGGCCGAGGAGCGCGACGCCGACGTGCGCGCGGTGCGTAAAGCGTTGGTGCTCATGGATTCCGCCGCCGCCGAGCGGACGAGGGCGGAACGACTTGCCGAACGCGCCGTCCAGGCGCGCGAGGCGGCCGCCGCCGAGGTGGCGCACGCCGAGGCCGCGGTGACCTTGGCCCGCACCGAGGCCGCGGCGGCGCTGCGCGCTTGGTGGGACGCGCACCGCGACTGCTACCTCCCGCTCGGCGGCGGTCTGTTCGACGCCCTCGACGCCGCGCTGGCGAAGGCCGGATCCGACGACGCGGCGGGCGTGGCGGAGGTGCTTGCCGAACGCGCCGAACCGCTGCTCGACGAGTTGCGCGACCGTCGGGTGGCGGCCAAGGCGCGCGCCGCGGCGGCGGCCGAACAGATCGCCGAGCTCGCCGCCGAGCGCGACCGGGTCGGCGCGCAGCGCGACGACGCGCCGCGAAACCCCATGGCGCGCAGCGAGGACCGGGCGGGTCGTCCCGGCGCCCCGCTGTGGCGGCTGGTCCGCTTCGCCGACGACGTGTCGCCCGAGACCGCCGCCGGCATCGAGGCCGCGCTGCACGCCGCCGGTCTGCTGGACGCGTGGGTGTGCGCGGAGGACGAACAGCCCGAGGACTATTGCGATCAGTTCCTCGTCCCCCTGCCCGCGCAGCAGCGACCCACCGGGCCCACCCTGGCGGACGTGCTCGTGGTGGAGGACGACACCGACGGGCTGACCGTCCCTCGGCAGGTCGTCGCCGACGTGCTCGCCTCGATCGCCCTGCTCGACGACCTCGACGGCGCCGCGGGCGTGGCGATCAGCGGCGCGGGCGGGTTCCGGCAGGGCGTGCAGGTGGGCAGGCACCACAAGACCGACGCCGAGTTCATCGGCGCGACGGCGCGAGCCCGCCGCCGCGAGCTTCGGCTCGCCGAGTTGGCGAACGCGCTGGACGCGGCCGCCGAGGCGCAGCGCGTCGCGCGGGAGGAAGCGGACGCGGCGGACGCGGAACTGGCCCGAATCACGGCCGCCGCCAAGGCTCTTCCGCGCCCGGCCGCGGTCACGGCCGCGCTGCGCGCGGTGTCGGAGAACGCGGGCGTCATGCGTTCCCGCTCGGAGGCCGCCGCGCAGGCCGAGAAGGATCTGGACCAAGCGGTCACCGAGGTCGCGGCCATCGAGAAGAAGCTGCGGGCCGCCGCCGTGGCGCACCGCGCGCCGCGCGACCCGCGCGAACTGGACGCGCTCGCCGCCGCCATCCGGCATTTCGAGAACACCGGCACCGGGCTGCTCCGGCTGCGCGCCGACCACGAGCGCGAGCGCGAACGCGAACGCGAGAGCGCCGACCGGCACGACGAGGCGCGCGACCTCGCCGAGGCGTTCGCCGAGGAGGCCGAGGCCGCCCAGGCCGGCTACCAGGAGCAGCTGCGCAAACTGGAGACGCTGCGCGAGGCGCTCGGCGCCGGCGCGGCCGACATCGACCGCGAACTAGAGCAGGCCAGGCAGCGCATCGAGGCGACGAGGGCCGAACAGAAGGCCGCGCGCAAGGCCGCCAACGCGGCCATCGAGGCGGTCGGCGACGCGGAAGCCGCCTACCGCACCGCGCACGAATCGCTTGGCACCGCGCTCACCGAGGTGCTCGCCGATGTGAAAAGCCTTGCCCCGTACGCCCAGCCGGATCTGCTGTCGCTGCTCGGCGCCGCGCCCGAGTGCCGGTGGCCGAGCAGCGACGCGGCGTGGTCGACGCCAGAACAGCTGCTCTATCGCATCACCCAGGCGGGTCCGGAATCCGAACCGCGGGTGCTGCCCGACGAGGTGGCCGAGCTCTTCGAAAGCCTCGCCTCGGCAACCGCGTCGGTGCGCGCGGGCGAGGCGGCGCGCAAGTCCACCCGCAGCGCGGTGACTTCGGCGCTACAGGAGTTCGACGCCGCGCTGGCCGCCTCCGGCCGCGACTACCGCTTGCAGTGGGACGCGGCCGACGGGTTGACCGTGGTGCAAGTGCAGGACGAGCACGGCGTCGCCGCGCTAGCCGACTTCGCCGGACGCATCGACCAGGCCCGGCACGACCAGGAACTGCTGCTCACCGACGCCGAGCGCCGCATCCTGGAGGACGCGCTGCTCACCGGGCTCGCCCAGCAGATCCACGAACGCACCAGCGACGCACGCGAACTCATCGCCAAGATGGGCGCGGAGATGAAGCAGCGGCGGATGTCCTCGGGCAACACCATCGGCGTGCACTGGGTGCTCGCCGACAATCTCTCCGACGCCGCGCGGGCGATGTGCAAGCTCCTCGACCGCGACGCCACCACCCTGAGTTCCGACGATCTCGCCGCGATCCGCGCCCACTTCGCCGCCGAGATTCGCGCCGCGCGCGCCGCGCACCCGGAACGCTCCTACCCCGAGATCCTCGCCGCCACCCTCGATTACCGCACGTGGCGGGTGTTCTCGTTCACGCTGATCTCCGGCGACGGCAGCGAGGACAAGCTCACCGTCGCCAGGCACAGCGCGCTGTCCGGCGGCGAGCAGTCGGTGTCGCTGCACCTGCCGTTGTTCGCGGCGGCGCACGTCATGCTCGACTCCGCCGATCCGCAGGCGCCGCGCCTGCTGGCGCTGGACGAGGCGTTCGCGGGCGTCGACGACAACGGCCGCAGCGAATTGCTCGGCCTGAGCGTGCAATTCGACCTCGACCTGTTCATGACCGGCTACGACCTGTGGATCACCTACCCGCACGTACCGGGCTGCGCGCACTACGACCTGGCGCATTCCACCGCCGAGAACACGGTGAGCGCGACGCTGCTGGTGTGGGACAGCGGCGACCTGCTCGCCGAACACGACGGCAGCGACCTGACCACCGCGCTCGGCTCACCCAACCGCCGCCGGGTGCCCACCACCATCGAGGGCGGGCTGACCCTCGACGACATGCCGGGCGCGCCCGCGCCCGTCGGCTGAAACGGATCGCAGTGATTTCTGTTCCACCCCGCTCCACCGCCGCGTCCGCGCCGCGCCGGGTCGCCGCGGCGACCCTGGTCGGCACCACGCTCGAGTGGTACGACTTCATGCTGTACGGCACGGCGTCGGCGTTGATCTTCGGCAAGCAGTTCTTTCCTTCGCTGAGCCCGGCCGCGGGCACCCTCGCGGCATTCAGCACGTTCGCCGTCGGTTTCGGCGCGCGACCCATCGGCGGATTGCTGTTCGGGCACTTCGGCGATCGGTTCGGGCGGCGCACCACGCTGGTGGTTTCGCTGATCCTGATGGGCGTGAGTTCGACGCTGATCGGGCTGCTGCCCACCTACGCGAGCATCGGCTTCTGGGCGCCGGTGCTGCTGGTCGTCTTGCGGCTGGCGCAGGGCGTCGGTCTCGGCGGTGAGGGCGCGGGCGCGACCGTGCTGTCCATCGAGCACGCGCCGCCCGGGCGGCTCAACCGGTACGCGAGCTTCCCGCAGATGGGAACGCCCGCGGGGTTGATCCTGGCCAACGCGATGTTCCTCGGTACGAGTGCGCTGCTTCCGGATTCGGCGTTCCTGTCCTGGGGATGGCGGATTCCGTTCCTGCTCAGCGTGATTCTCGTGGTGGTCGGGCTGGTGGTGCGGCTGCGGATCACCGAGTCCGAGGAGTACGCGGGGCTGGTGCGGCGCGGAGAGGTGTCGGCGTTTCCGCTGCGCGACGCGCTGCGGGTCGGGTTGCCGCGGCTGACGCTGATCCTGTTGGCGGCGGTGGCGACCTCGGCCGTGGTGTACATCTTCATGGTCTTCACGCTCACCTACGGCACCAAGACGCTCGGGTTCAGCAGGGACTTTCTGCTGACGGGCGTCATCGTGGCGGCGGTCGTCTGGTGCGCCACCATGCCGCTGTGGGGCGCGCTCGGCGATCGGATCGGCACCGCGCGGGTCTTCCTCGCCGGCACCGCGGCGCTGCTGGCGTGGTGCGCGGTCTACTTCCCGCTGCTGAACACCGGCGATCGGGTCGTGGTGTTTCTCGCGCTGCTCGGGATGGGCGTTGTCCTGCCGATCAGCCACAGCGTGGGCGGCATCATCATCGCCGACCTGTTCCCCGCCGCAGTGCGGTACTCGGGAACATCGCTGATCGTTCAGATCTCCGTGATTCTCGGCGGCGGGCTCGCGCCCCTGATCGCGACGGCGCTCTGGACCGCGGGCGCCGGTTCCGGTGCGGTCGCCTGGTATGTCGTCGCGGTCTGCGCGATCAGCCTGACCAGCACGTTCGCCCTGTTCTGGGTGTTGCCGAGGCGCGCGAGCCGCAGGGCGGCACGACCGGCGTCGGCCGAAACCGAGGCCGAGCCCGCGCCGGTGCGCTGACCACCGGGATACGGCTCGCGTCTCGGCGGCCCGGCCGGATCGGAGTTACCGTGAAGTGCTCAGGACCGCACGGCGACGCGACGGAGGACCCGGACATGCACATGACCTACGACCCGGCCGCCGACGCCGCCTACTTCACCATCGCCGACGAGGTGGCACCCGGCGAAGCGACCCGCCAGATCGTCACCCCGGTCGAGGGCGGAACCGTGGTGCTGGACTTCAGCGCCTCCGGCACCCTCCTCGGCTTCGAGGTCCTCGGCGCCCAGCGCATCGTCCCCACCGAAGTCCTCGGCCGGGCACCCACACCACCGACCCACTCCTGAGGCGACCCGCTCGGACCTTCCGAGCGCGCGCGAGCAACGGCGCACTCCGACGGAGCGGGGCTCGCACGCGTCTCGACCCCTAGCGCTCGCTGGCGTCCGCGCGGGGCGGCGGGCAGGCGCCGCCGGGGACGGTGGCGACTTCGAAGTGCCACCATTCGTTCGCGTAGGTCTGGCAGATGCCCCAGCGGTTCCCGTTCTGTGCGAGCCACTGCGCGCCCTCTTGGGGGCCGACGTCGACGGCGCGGCCCGCGACGTGGGTCGACTCCTCGGGTGGTAGCACCCAGCGGCGCGCCTCCTCGGGGCTGCCGTAGGTGGCGATGCCGTCCTCCCACATGGCCTGCTGCTCGGCGTAGCTGCGGTGGCCCGAGTTGATCCACAGCGGAACGTCTTCGGCGTGCGCCGCGTTCTCGGCGAGGGTGTACGCCACCGCGAGCATCGGATCGAGTCCCTCGGTGCCCGCGGCCGAACCGACGACCTCCCATTGTCCGGTCGGCGCGGCCAGCGCCTGCGGTGCGACAGCGCCCCCGATCGCGGCCGCCGCCAGGACGCCGACCGCCATCCGCTTCCCGATACCCTCGCTCGTCAGCATGGGCGCCATAGTAACGGCGGCCCACTCCCCGGTCTCCCGGCCCGAACCGCTCGGGGGATCGACACCACACCCGGCGCCGATTGTGGCGCAGCACTTTCGACACCGGTCCCGTCCGGCGCACGACACCACACCGTTCCAACCGGTCTCCCTCTTGGCACACCGTGGGGTTCGGCAACCCCCAGTCGGCCACTGACACCCGCGCAGCGGCCGGTTCCCGCGAACCGACGGAGAGAAGTGGTTGCCCGACAAGGACATTCGGCCTCGCGTTTCTCTTCCGTCGAAACCACTTCTCCCCGCTCGGCAGTGCGGCGGCGGGTTGCACGGGGCGGCCGGGCCGATACTGGACGGTCCTTTCGAGCGCACCCGCGGAGCAGCGCCGATGCCACGTCGGCATCCCCACAGGAATCCAGCACTCGATGCCAACTTTCGGCTCACACCAGCGATTTCGTGTGTATTACCTGTGGAGAGAAGACCGGCTAGCAAACACTCAGCCCTACGAATCCACAGGCGTGTGGATAACCAGCCGTGATAGCTAACGGCTACATCCCGGCCCCAGATCGCCCCATCCGATCCCCAAACCGCTTGCCTGCCAACCCCACTATCCACAGGAAAGATCGCTGTCCACATAGTTATCCAGTGCTGTGGATCACAGTCGAACGGGCACTGCTACCAATCCCCTACTGCGCCCGGACGACACGCACCAACTCGCCGTCGACGTACTCCAGCCGGACACGGTCGCCCACACCGACCGGAACGTCGGCCTCCACCAGGACATCTCGCACCGCGACACGTTCACAGGTCTCGGTGATCACTTCGCCGAAGCCGCCGTCGGAATCCGGAATCCAGGTCTGCACGATCGCCCACATCGGACCGACCTTACGCGCCGGATGGGCAAGAGCGATTTGTCCGAATCACCCGCGCCTCGAGCCCTTTTGGCACCCCCGAGACAAAGAAGCGCCGAGGCCGGCGAACGGCCTCGGCGCGGCGACCAACCGGTCGGCTTTCGGGCTAGATCGGCTCGCCCCGCTGAATCGCTTCGGCGGCTTGACGATTGCGACCGATCCTCGCACCGATCTCCACCCCGTACTCCCGCGCGTACGCGAGCGCGGCGCGGATCTTCCGTGACTGCAGATCGGATTGCCCGCTCAGCACGGTGATCCGTTGCTCGACCGGCCCCTCCAGCTCGAGCAGCCGGGCGACAACCTCCCAGATCTCCGGTCCGGCGGCCAGTGCGGCGCGCCGGTCGTGGATCGGCCCACGGAACACGATCCCCGGGTGCTCCAACTGGTCGACCCCCTCCCGGATCAACCTGTTCAGCAGTGCGGTCGAACTGGTTCCCTCCTGCGCGGCGCGCGCGACAAGCCGTCGCCCGGCCGATTCCGAGACGCGAAACGACGTACTCATTGCCCTCCTCGACTCGAAATTCTTCGACCTACCCCGCTAAGGGTGCCTCGGGAGGGCGGCGATGCCACACCGGTGATCATGGTGACATCGCCATGTCCGCACGGTGCGCGACGCGGCACGCCGACCGCCGCGCACCGCCGGTGAGCAGGCGAAACCGCGCGTGTCAGACCCGTTCTTTGGACCGCGTGCGCACCCGCAGCGCGATGGGCTTCTGGGTCTCGGCGAAGAAGTCGTTGCCCTTGTCGTCGACGACGATGAACGCGGGGAAGTCCTCGACCTCGATCTTCCAGACGGCCTCCATACCCAGCTCGGGGTATTCCAGCACCTCGACCGACTTGATGCAGTCCAGCGCGAGCCGGGCCGCGGGACCGCCGATCGAACCGAGATAGAAGCCGCCGTGCTCCTTGCACGCCTTGGTCACCTGCGCCGAACGGTTGCCCTTGGCCAGCATGACGAACGAACCGCCCGCGGCCTGGAACTGGTCGACATACGAGTCCATCCGGCCCGCGGTGGTCGGGCCGAAGGAGCCGGAGGCGTAGCCGTCCGGGGTCTTGGCGGGTCCCGCGTAGTACACGGCCATGTCGCGCAGGTACTCGGGCATCGGCTCGCCCGCGTCCAACCGCTCCTTGATCTTCGCGTGCGCGATGTCGCGGGCGACGACCAGCGGGCCGGTCAGCGAAAGCCGGGTCTTCACAGGGTATTTCGACAGTTCCGCGCGAATCTCCGACATCGGCCGGTTCAGGTCGATCTTCACCACGTCGCCGCCGAGGATCTCGTCGGTCTGCTCGGGCAGGTACTGCGCGGGCTCGCGCTCGAGCTGCTCCAGGAACACGCCCTCCGGGGTGATCTTGGCCAACGCCTGGCGGTCGGCCGAGCAGGACACCGCGATCGCGACCGGGCAGCTTGCGCCGTGCCTCGGCAGGCGCACCACGCGCACGTCGTGGCAGAAGTACTTGCCGCCGAACTGGGCGCCGATCCCGAATTCCTGGGTGAGCTTGAAGACCTCTTCCTCGAGCTCCAGGTCGCGGAAGGCGTGCGCGGCCAGCGAGCCCTCGGTGGGCAGGTTGTCCAGGTAGTGCGCCGAGGCGTATTTGGCGGTCTTGAGCGCGAATTCGGCGCTGGTGCCGCCGATCACGACCGCGAGGTGGTAGGGCGGGCAGGCCGCGGTGCCCAGCGAGCGGATCTTCTCGTCGAGGAACTCCAGCATCCGCGTGGGGTTCAGGATGGCCTTGGTCTCCTGGTAGAGGAAGGACTTGTTCGCCGAACCGCCACCCTTGGCCATGAACAGGAACTTGTAGGACGGGTGCGCGGGATCGCCCTGGGTGGAGTACAACTCGATCTGCGCGGGCAGGTTCGAGCCGGTGTTCTTCTCGTCCCACATGGTGATGGGGGCCAGCTGCGAGTAGCGCAGGTTCAGTTTGGTGTAGGCGTCGTACACGCCGCGGCTGATCCATTCGGCGTCGTCCACGCCGGTCAGCACGCCCTCGGACTTCTTGCCCATCACGATCGCGGTGCCGGTGTCCTGACACATCGGCAGGATGCCGCCCGCGGAGATGTTGACGTTCTTGAGCAGGTCCAGCGCGACGAAGCGGTCGTTGCCCGAGGACTCCGGGTCGTCGATGATCTTGCGCAGCTGGCCGAGGTGCGCGGGGCGCAGGTAGTGGCTGATGTCGTGCATCGCCTCGGTGGTCAGCAGGCGCAGCACCTCGGGGTCGACCTGCAGGAACGTGCGTCCGTTGTGCTCGAAGGTGCTGACGCCCTCGGTGGTCAGCAGCCGGTACGGCGTGTCGTCGGCGCCGGTCGGCAGCAGATCTGAATAGCGGAACTCCGGGGCGGTCACGGATCGCACTCCTTCGGGTGAGGCTGGGGCTCGAGCGGACCAGCGGCCACAGGCGGCCTGAGCCGGGCTGGTCACAAGCACAGGGAGCCTATCCAGCGGCCAACGAGCGGCCGAGGGTTAGGCAAACCTAATTGTGCTGGCGGACACAGCGACCCACGCTCGTCTCCTCGGCGCCGGTACGCGAGCCCACGGGTCGCAAATTGGTAAGCAGCACAAAAGGTTGCACGTTCAACCCCGGGGGTGCTACCTGTCAGATCCGACAGTTTGTCGCGCTCGACACGACCACAGCGGGGCAATGTAGATGACACGTCAGAGTTTGGAGGCTGTCGTGACCGATCCGCAGTGGCTCGACGATGTGGAAATGCGAGCCTGGCTGGGATTCGTGCGCACGCGCGACCTCATCGCGGCCGCCGTGGGGCGCGACTCGTCGCGGGAGTCGAATCTCACCTACGTCGAGTACTCGGTGCTCGCCAACCTCGCGGGCTCCGACGACCACCGGCTCACCTTCGCCGATCTGGCCGAGGCGCTGGAGTGGTCGCAGAGCAGGCTCTCCCACCAGATCACCCGGATGGAGAAGCGCGGGCTGGTGGTGCGCGAGCCGATTCCCGACGACGCCCGCCGCACCGCCGCGCGACTCACCCCGCGCGGCGCCGACGTGCTCGGCACCGCCGCGCCCGCGCACGTGCGCAGCGTGCGCAGGCACATGATCAACGCGCTGGACCGCGAGCAGCTCAGCGCGCTGGCCGACATCTACGACACGCTGCTCGCCCACCACCGGCGGCAACCGCCGAGCTGAGCGGCCGCGGACCAGCACCTCGCCCGCGCTCGTCCCCGGCGCGCGTCCGGCGCACGGTTCGGTCACGCCGTGGCGGGCACCACCTTCGCCGTCGAACGCGCGGAAACACCGAGCGCCCGTTCGAAACCGTCGGGCACCACAAGATCGTCACGGTCCAAGTCGGTGACCGCCGTCTTGCGCAGGCCAAGCAGCGCCGAGTCGATGCCGCCGCGCAGGATGTCGAGCACGTTCTCCACGCCCGCCTGCCCGTTGGCGGCGAGACCCCACAGGTAGGCGCGGCCGATCATCACCGCGCGTGCGCCGAGCGCCACCGCCTTGACCACGTCGCTGCCGCGCCGGATGCCGCCATCCAGCACGACTTCGATCTGGCCGCCGACGGTGTCCGCGATGACCGGCAGCGCGCGGATGGCGGCCGGGGTGCCGTCGAGGTTGTTGCCGCCGTGGTTGGAGACCGAGATGGCGGCGACGCCCGCGTCGACCGCGCGCCGCGCGTCGTCGACCCGCATCACGCCCTTGAGCATCACCGGGCCGTCCCACTGCTCGACGATCCAGCGCACGTCGTCCCAGTCCGGCGCGGGCGTGCCCATCCACTCGCCGTAGGCGCCGAAGAAGCCGGGCGCCGGGCCGTCGCCCACCGCCATGTTGGGCGCGGTCAGGTCGGGAATGTGCCCGGAACGGACGTAGGTCGCCAGCCAGCGCGGCCGGGCAAGGGTCTGCGGCGCGAACTTCAGCATCGTGCGCAGATCCAGCTTCTCCGGGATCACCGGGCTGCCCCAGTCGCGGCCGTGCGAGAACGACCAGTCCAGCGTCAGGATGAGCCCGACCGCGCCCGCGGCCTTGGCCCGCGCCATGCGCTGCAGGATCTCGTCCTTGCCGCCGCACCAGTAGAGCTGGAAGAAGGTGGCCGGGTTCGCCGCGATCACTTCCTCGATCGGCTTGCTGGCGAACGAGCTGAGTCCCATGGCGATACCGCGCGCGGCGGCGGCACGCGCCACGGCCACCTCACCGTCGGGGTGCACGGCCTGCACGCCGGTCGGCGAGATCAGCACCGGCATCGACAGCTGCTGGCCGAGCACCGACGTCGACTGGTCGCGCTCGCCGATCGGACCGGCGCAGTGCGGCGCGAAACCGAGTTCGGTGAAGGCCTTCTGGTTCTCGTCGATGGTCTGGCCGCGCTCGGAACCGGCGATCAGCGCGCCGTACACCGATTTCGGCAGCCGCTTCTTCGCGCGACGCTGCGCCTCGGCGACGGTTTCGAACCAGGGATTCATGAGCAAAGTCCTTTCGGGGCGGCCACCGGCCACCAGTGCCGGGTTCTCTCGATCAGGTCGTCGGTCAGCTGGGCGAGCAGTGCGCGCCCCTCCTCGGCATGTGCGCCCGTTGGATCGCCGAGCACGCCGTTCGGACTCACCGCGCGCACTCCCCCGGCGCGCAGCAGCGGAAGCAACTCGGCGAGCGAGCGGGTGTCGCCCGTCTCCGCGCGGTCCGCGCGCACCACGTCGGGGCGCAGCGCAAGCTGCAGCGCGGTCTCGGCGCGGCCCGCGTGCAGACCGCCCCGATAGCTGGGCAGATGAACCCGGACGTCACGCGATTCGCGGCGCAGCAGCTCCTCGGCGCGGCGCAGCGGTTCCAGGTTGCCGCCGTGTCCGCTCACCACGAGGACGCGGTCGAAGGTGTCGGTGGCCGAGCGGCACAGCTCCACGATCAGCAGCTCCAGCGCGGCCTGCCCGATGGACAGGGTGCCCGCGAAGCCCGCGTGCTCGCCGCTGGATCCGTACGGAATCGCGGGCGCCACAAGCACATCCGCGCGCACCGCGGCCAACCGCGCGCAGAGCGCGGCGGCGATGTCGGTGTCGGTGGACAGCGGCAGGTGCGGCCCGTGCTGCTCGGTCGCGCCCACCGGCACGGCGAGGATCGCGCCGGCGGCGGCGCGTTCGCCCACCTCCGGCCATGTGAGATCCGCCATGGTGCCCATGTCGGCGAGATTAACGTCACACGCTGACAAAATCAATACTTTCAGTGACTGACAAAACTCGACCCGCAGCGGACATAATGACTGCGTGACGACGCGGACCACCCGGGGCCGACCCCGCGGCACCACCAAGCGCGAGCTCGAGGTCATCGCCATGCGCCTGTTCACCGAGCAGGGCTTCGACGACACCACCGTCGACCAGATCGCCGCCGCCGCCGGCATCAGCGGACGCACCTTCTTCCGCTACTTCCCCACCAAGGCCGAGGTGCTCTGGCACCAGTTCGACGACGAGGTCGCAGCGCTGCGCGCGGACTTCGCGACGGTGCCCGACGACGTGCCGATGATGACCGCCGTGCGCCGAGTCGTGGTGAACGCCAACCGATATCGCGCCGAGGACGTGCCCGAGTTGCGCAATCGGATGCACCTGGTGGCCACCGTGCCCGCGCTCGCCGCCACCGCGGGCGCGCACTACGACGCCTGGGAACGGGCGGTGAGCGCCTTCGCCGGGCGACGACTCGGCGAACCCGAGGACGCGCTGATCCCGATGGCCGTCGGCCGCACCACCCTCGCGGCGGCGCGCGCGGCGTTCGACGCCTGGTTGCGCCGGGCGGACGCCGATCTCACCGTGTACCTGGACGAGGCCCTGCTCGCACTGGAACGCGGATTCGTGACGCGCACGTGAATTGCGCACGAGCAACCCGTAGGTTTCGGCGGCGATCGAGATGGGGTATGACTAGGCTCGGACTCGGCCACGGCCGAGCGCACGACGATTACCGACCTACCCGTCGAAAGGGGCTGGAATTTCCATGTCCGAGGTGTCCATGAGCCTTTCGGCGGATTCGCTGGCCGCGGGACCGGTCGACAACCTGCTTCCGCAGCTGGTCGAGCACCTGCGCCAGAACCGCACCGCGCTGCGCGAGGAATGGGCGCGCCGCATCACCGACGCCCAGCTGTTGACCGCCATGACCCCGGAGGAGATATTCTCCGAGGCCACCTCCATCTACGACAACTACGTCGAGGTGCTCGAGACCGGTAGCGTCGAAGCGCTGCAGGCCTACGCGCGCGACCTGTCCGAGCGCATCATCCCGAGAGGAGTCGAGACCGACGAGGTCCTCGGCATCGTCCTCTTGCTGCGAGATGTGCTGGCGCGCTCGCTGTTCGAGAAATACCAGTCCAACTTCGACCTGCTCAACCACGCGCTCGACGCCTACGAACCGGCCGCCAACCGCATCGCGAGCACCGTGGCCATCTCGTTCGTGCAGGAGCGCGAGCGCGTCATCCGCCAGCAGCAGGAAGCCATCCGGGAGCTGTCCACCCCGGTGCTCCAGGTCCGCGAGCAGCTGCTGATCCTGCCGATCATCGGCGTGCTGGACAGCCAACGCGCCCGCCAGCTCACCGAACAGCTGCTACGCGCCATCCGGCACAACCGCGCCAAGGTCGTCGTCATCGACATCACGGGTGTGCCGACGATCGACTCCACCGTCGCCAACCACCTGGTGCAGACCGTCGACGCCTCCGGCCTGATGGGCGCCAGCGTGATCATCACCGGCCTGTCCTCGGAGATCGCGCTGACCCTGGTCACCATCGGCCTCGACCTGTCGAAGATGAACGCGGTCGGCGACCTCCAGGGCGGTATCGAGGAGGCCGAACGCTTGCTCGGCTACGAGGTGACCCGGGTGACCGATCGGGTTTCCGAACGCGACGGACGCTGATCGAGCTCCTCCGATGCCGGTACCGATTCTCAAGCAGGGCACCTATCTCATCGCGTCGGTTCAGTCCGCACTGACCGACGCCGACACCGAGCGCCTGCAGGACGACCTGATGAAACAGGTCAGCAGATACCGGGCGCACGGCATCATCGTCGACGTGACGGCGATCGACGTGATGGACTCCTTCGCCGCGAGATCGCTGCGCACCATCGCGCACATGACGCAGTTGCGCGGGGCGGAGACCGTCATCGTCGGACTGCAACCCGAGGTCGCGTTCGCCATGGTGCAGCTCGGACTCACCTTCGAGGACATGCACACCGCCCTCGACCTCGAAGAAGGGCTGGCATGGCTGGACCGAAAGTCTTCCGTACGCCGCCAGCGAGACGGTCGTGACAGTGGCCGCTGAGAACGTGGTGATCGCGGTCAAGCTGTCCAGCGACATCGTGACAGCACGACAAGCAGGACGGGAATTGGCAGCGAAGCTCGGCTTCTCCCTGACCGACTGCACCATGATCTCTACGGCCATCTCCGAAATCGCCCGCAACATCACCAGTTACGCGGGCACCGGCGAAATCCACCTCTCCGTCGACGATCGCGAGGGCCGCCAGGCTCTCGTGGTCCAGGCGCGCGACCAAGGGCCGGGCATCCGCGACATTCCTCGCGCGCTGGAGGACGGCTATTCGACCGGCCGCGGCCTCGGCCTCGGATTACCCGGCGCGCGACGGCTGATGGATCGGCTCACGATCGACTCCGCGCCCGGTCGCGGCACGTTGGTGGAAATGTGGAAGTGGGTACCCAACGGTGCATGAAGACGGGTTCATCGGCCGAATCGAGTGGGCGGTGGCCGGTCGCGCCTTACCCGGCCAGCACATCTCGGGTGATCGCTGTGTCGTCTTGGACGCGGGCGGCGGCACGGTGCTTTTCGCGGTGCTCGACGGACTCGGCCACGGCGCCGCCGCCGCGGACGCGGCCGACCGCGCCGCCCAGGTGCTCGCCGAGAATCGTTCCGAGCCACTGGACGTGCTGATGGTGCTGTGTCATCGGGCCATGGCCGACACCCGCGGCGCGGCGGTGTCGCTGGCGCTGTTCGACGACACCGACATCATCCGCTGGCTCGGCGTCGGCAATGTCGACTGCCGGGTCCTCTCCGCGAGCCCGGCCGGGCTTGCCGTGCGAGCCGCGGTCCTGCTGACCGGAGGGATCGTGGGCTATCGGTTACCGCAGAACCTGCAACCGCAGACCGTGCAGGTGCGCGCGGGCGACCTGCTGCTGATGACCACCGACGGCATCGTCACCGAATCCGCCGAGGGCATCGACCTTTCCAGGTCCACGGCGGAGATCACCTCCGAGATCCTGTCCCGGCACGCCAAGGACACCGACGACGCTTTGGTGCTGGCCGCCCGGCACCGAGGCGGGACGACGAACGGGGCGTCATGACCGATGCAGCGGGGTGCGCACGAGGCGGAGCCGTGATCGGCGGTCGCCGATGAGCACCGTGCTCGCCGAATTCCTGGACGCCTACGCCGACGCGCTGCGCCGCCACCTGGCCGCCCCGAGTCAGGACAGCCTGTCCGAGGGCTACGACCTCGGCAGGCGCGCGCTGGTCGAGAGCATCAGCCTGCTCGACCTCACCGAGAACCACTTCCGGCTGGCCACCGAGGCCGAACTGGCCGAACGCGAGACCGGCACCGCGGCCGAGCCGCGAATCGCCGAGACCGCACTCGAATTCCTATTGCAAACCCTCGCCGCGCTCGACATCGCCACCCGCGGCTACCTCGACGGCACTCGCCGCTACGAGCAACAGCGTTCGCGCGCCGACGATCTCGCGGGCCGCGACGCCTTCCGTACCGCGCTCGTCGAATCTCTCCAGGACGGATTCTTCGTCGCCGACGCGCGCGGCACCATCGTCGAGGTCAACTCCGCCTTCGGCGCGCTCACCGGCTACGGTCCCGCCGACGTGCCCTACCCGGTGCCACACCCGTGGTCGCTGCCCGCCGGACCGCGCTATCCCGATCTGGGCACCGAGGCACTGCGTTTCGTGCTGCCGATCCGGCACCGCGACGGGCGGCAACTGTGGCTGGCGGTGAGCACCAGCGCGCTGGTCAAGCCGGAGAACAACGAGCTGATCTACGTCGGCACCATCCGCGACGTCACCGCAGAGCACGACGCGCAGGCCCGCGACCAGGCCGCCTCCCGGCTGGCCACCGCGGTGGGCGCGGCGACCAGCGTTGTCGAGGTACTCGCGGTCGGCCTCGACGAACTGCGGCGCACGGTCGGCGCGGAGTCGGCGGTCGTCACCGTGTGGCCGAGCCGCAATGCCGAGCCCGAGGTCTACGTCTCGGGGTCCGTCGAGCAGCCGAGCGGTACGGGAGTCGAGACCGACCCCGCCGCGCTCGACCACTCCGCGCGCGCCCTGCTCGAACGCGCCAGGCGCAGGCCGCCGCGCAGCCTGTTCGCGATTCCGGAGGGTGCGGAGAGCTCCGAGGGGATCGTCGCCCCGCTCGGCGAAACCGGCGACGCCGCACTGTGGTTGCGCTTCGCCGCGCCGCGCGCGATCAGCGCCGCGGACTGGACGCTGTTCTCGCTGCTGATCGGGCACCTGAGCCTCGCGGTACAGCGGGCACGCAACTTCGATCAGGCCCGCGCCACCTCGCTCACCTTGCAGCGCGCCATGCTCGGTCCCATCGAACTGCCGCCGCGATTCTCGGTGCACTACGAACCGGCATTGCCTCCGCTGGAGATCGGCGGCGACTGGTACGACGTGGTGCCGCTGCGCGACGGCACCATCGGCGTCGTGGTCGGCGACTGCGTCGGCCGAGGCCTGTCGGCGGCCGTGGTGATGGGCCAATTGCGTTCGGCGGGAAGGGCTTTGCTGCTACGCGGGGCAGGACCGGCGCAGCTGCTCGCCGAACTCGACACGGTGGCTAGCCGGATTCCCGGCGCGATGTGCACCACGGTGTGCGCGGCCGTGCTCGATCCGGTGCGCGGATTGGTCCGCTACAGCAGCGCGGGCCACATGCCGCCGATCCTCGCCGACGTCGACAAGCCGGGCAGGATGCTGGAGGGCGGGCGCTCGGTGCCCCTGGCCACCTTCGACATGCCGCGCCGCCCCGAGGCCACCACCGCGCTGACGCCCGGCTCGACGCTGGTGCTGTTCACCGATGGACTGGTCGAGCAGCGCGGCGTCGACATCGACGACGGTTTCGCCAAGATCGCGGCCGTGCTCGCCGACACCGCGGGCAAGCTGCCGCGCGAGGTGGCCGACGCGGTGCTCTCCCGGTTGCGTCCGGCCGCGGGCTACGACGACGACGTCGCGATGGTGGTGTACCGCCAGCCGCCCGCACCGCTGCGTTTGGACGTGCCCGCCGACGCGGACGAACTCTCCGGCATGCGCCGCAGGCTCAAGGCCTGGTTCGCCGCCGCGGCCGTGCCGCACGATCTGGCCTCCGACCTGGTGGCCGCGGCGAACGAGGCGTGCAGCAACAGCATCGAGCACGCCTACCGCAACGGCGCGGCCGAGACCGAACGGGTCCGGTTGAGCGCGGAATGCGACACCGAGCGGGTGGTCATCGAGGTCACCGACACCGGAAGCTGGAAGCCGCGCTCCGCCGATCCCGGCCACCGCGGCCGCGGCATCGACATGATGCGCGCGCTCACCGAGGAATTGGAGATCGACCACGACGGACCCGGCACCCGCGTCCGCATGTCCATCACCCTGCCCGCGATCAAATCGCCCGTGGCGAACCCGCTGCGCGGCGCCAACCGCCGCATCGCGGGGTGACGCGCTCGGCGCTGCGCCGCGACGGTCATCGGGGCGTGCCCGAGTGACCGGAAGCCGGTGTGGTCAGACCGAATTGCGCGCACACCATGAGCGCGATCTCGACGTCGAGCCGGTTGGTGCCCAGCGAATGACCTAGCAGCTCTTCGGCTTTGCGGATCCGGTAGTGCACGGTGTTCTTGTGGACGTGCATGCGGGCGGCCGCGTCGGTGAGGCTTCCGCGCGCGTCCAGGTACACCTGGGCGGTCTCGCGCAGCCGGGCCGTCGATTCGTCGTCGCGCATCAGATCGCCGAGCACCCGCCGCGCCCACACCCGCACGTCCGGGAGACTGTCCTTCAGCAGACCTGCCAGGGCGACCCGCGGATACAAGGTGAGCTGACGCGCCTTGGCGGCGGCCACCGCCACGCCGCGCGCGCATTGCGCGTCGTGGAACGTCTGCCGGAACCCGGCCAGCCCGGCCCCACGATCGCCGACCGCCATCCGCAGCGACGGTTGCTTGCGCAGCTCGCTGTCGAGCACGGCCGGGTCGAGCGACGGCTTGCCCGTCGAGGAGATCCAAGCCCAGCAATTGTGTTCGTCGACGAGGATGGTCAGCGGCTGCTTGCCGGTCGCGGCGGCGAGCATGCCCACGCCGGTGCGCAGCAGGTCGTAGGAGGCCGAGGAGCCGGGCGGTGTCCAGATGACCGCCGCCAGGTGCCAGCCGCGCAGCGAGGTCCCCAGCATCTGCTCCGCCGAAGCCAGATCCAGGTCCTCCCCCTCGAGGACCGCTCTGACCTGCGCGGCGCGCGTCGCGTCCGTGCGGGCGTCCCAGCGGCGCCGCTCGTTCTCGTAGATGTCGATGACGCCCTCGATGACCCCGTCGATGTAGCGGTTGATCCGTTCCGCGATCCGGCTGGTGGTCGCCAGCGCCAGCTCGGCCGAGGGGTCGAGGGTGCGCAGCACGGTGATCGCCGTCTGGGCGAACATGTGCTCGCCTAGGCGGTACGCGCGCAGCAGCGCCTCCAACGACATCCCGTGCTGGGCGAAACGGCGGGCGTATTCGGCGGCGGCGGGCGGCACGGTGAGGTCGTCGAAGGAGATGCCGAGCGTCAGCAGGTCGAGGATCGCGGCGAGGTTCGCGGCCGTGCTGGCTTCCATCAGCCTGCGCACCTCGTCGTCGTGCCGGAACTCCTCGATCATGTCGGCGAACATCGCGGTCATGTCCGCGAGCAGCCGAGGAAGGTCGGCCTTGATGCGATCGGCCACCGCCCGGACCGCCACCTCGACGTCGTCGTTCCCGCCCGCGTGCGCGCCGCCACTCGGTTCGCGGTGCGCCTCGCCCCCGCTGGTCGTTCGGTCATCCGGTTCGCTCATTTGGTCCGGGACGATACGCCAGGTCAGCGGCCTCGGCGGGCGCTTACGCCAACCTTTTGTGCCACCGGCACAACACGCGCCGGAAACTCTGGGATGCGGGCCCGTAGCTCCGCCTCCGCCCGCTACCTACCGTGGAAATGTAATCCACGTCACGTACGCATTCGATGGTGAGGAAATGGTGCAGAAGGTAGCCGAAATACCCCAGGTGCGGGCGCTCTGGAATCCGACGGGACCGTGCCTCGCCGACGATCGCGAAGAACTCGACAACGAGAATTTCGCGCGCCGCGTCCGGGCCGCGGCGACCATTCTGCATGGGCGCGGAGTGCGGCGCGGCGATGTTGTCGCGGTGATGCTGTCGAATCGTCTGGAATTGGTGATCATCCTTTTCGCGGCCTGGCGCCTCGGCGCCGCGGTCACGCCGATCAAGCCGGATTCGACTTTCGACGAAGCGCGCTATCAGATTTCCGATTGCGCCGCGAAAGTCGTGATCACCGAAGACGGACGCGGCCTCGACACGCTGGACGTGGCCGAGGTGGCGGGACCCGCCGTCGCGATCGACGCGCCGGTGCCCGCGGTGCCGATCGAGGACGACGCCACCGCTCTGATCATCTACACCAGCGGCACCACGGGACAGCCGAAGGGCGTCGTGCTCGACCACGCCAACATCGCCGCGATGTGCGCCATGCTCATCGAGACGCTCGGCCTCGACGAGCACGATCACAGCCTGCTGATCCTGCCGCTGTTCCACGTCAACGGGATCGTGGTCAGCGTCCTGTCGCCGCTGCTGGCCGGCGGCAGGGCCACCATCGCCGGACGGTTCTCGGCGTCCACCTTCTTCGACGTGGTCGAGCGCGTTCGCCCGACGTACTTCTCCGCCGTGCCCGCTATTTACGCCATGCTGGTGGCCCAGGCCGCGGAGCGGACTCCGGACACCTCGTCGTTGCGGCTCGTCGTCTGCGGCGCGGCGCCGATGCCCGCCGAACTCATCGCCCGCTTCGAATCCCGTTTCGGCGTACCGATCGTCGAGGGTTACGGGCTTTCCGAGGGCACCTGCGCGTCGACGGTGAACCCGCCGCGCGGGCCGAGGAAGCCGGGCACGGTCGGGGTGCCGCTGCCCGGTCAGACGGTGGCGATCATGGACGTCGACGGCAATCTTCTCGGCGCGGGCGCGACCGGCGAAGTGGTGATCAAGGGCGCGAACGTGATGCGCGGGTATCTCGGCAGGCCCGAAGCGACCGCGCGGACCATCGTCGACGGCTGGCTGCACACCGGCGACGTCGGCTACTTCGACGGGGACGGCTACCTCGTCCTGGTCGATCGCATCAAGGACATGATCATCCGCGGCGGCGAGAACATCTACCCCAAGGAGATCGAGAACGTCCTGCACGCCCACCCGGATGTGCTGGAGGCGGCCGTGATCGGCGCGCCGCACGAGGTGCTCGGCGAGGTGCCGGTCGCGCACGTGGTCGCCATGCCTGGCGCGGAGCCGACCGCGGCGAGCTTGCTCGAACATTGCGGCGTTTCGCTGGCCCGCGTCAAACTCCCGGTCGCCATTCATCTCACGGAAGAGCTGCCCAGAAATCCGGTGGGCAAGATCGACAAGAGAAAACTGCGCGCGCTGACAGCGCCTGCCCGATCCGCGGAGTAATTCGGCTCCCCAATAGCGAACCGGCTGCCGTCCGAACCTATCGATGAGCGAACGGACGTCGATGCCGCGCACCCGAAAACGATCTCGAGAAAGGTTCGAACAATGGGATTCAAAACGGGCGATTTCCCACCCGTCGACGTGGACACATTCCTCGACCAGCCGCTACCCGAGCGCGTCCGAGCCCTGGCACTGCACTGGGTGAATTACGGCTTCGGCAGCCCGCGAATGATTCACACCATCTATATCGTGAAACTCCTCGTGCTCTACACCCTCGGCGGCGTCGCGCTGGCCACCTGGACCTCCGGCGTCGGCCCGTTCTGGGCGGTGGGCGAATGGTGGAACGAACCGATCGTCTACCAGAAGCTGGTGCTCTGGACCGTCCTGCTCGAGGCCATCGGCTTGGCCGGATCCTGGGGTCCGCTCGCGGGCAAGTTCAAACCGATGACCGGCGGCATCCTGTTCTGGGCCCGGCCGGGCACGATTCGGCTGCGGCCGTGGCGGCACGTGCCTTTCACGAACGGCGACACCCGCACGATCGTCGACGTCGTCCTCTACCTGGCGTTCCTCGGCACACTGCTGCTGGCGATCGTGCTTCCGGGCGTCCCGAGCGCGTCGCTGAGCGCGGCACTGCCCGACAACACCTCGGGTCTGGTGAATCCGGCACTGCTGATCGCGCCGATCGTGCTGTATGTGCTGTGCGGTCTGCGGGACAAGACGATCTTCCTCGCGGCGCGCGGTGAGCAGTACCTGCCCGCGCTGGTCTTCTTCGCGGCGCTGCCGTTCGTCGACATGATCATCGCGGCGAAGCTGCTGATCTGCGCCGTGTGGATCGGCGCTGGTGTGTCCAAGTTCGGCGACCACTTCTCGAATGTCGTTCCGCCGATGGTGTCCAACAGCCCCAGCATGCCGTTCCGGTGGCTCAAGCGCCTGCACTACCGCGACTTCCCGCGCGATCTGCGCCCGTCCAAGGTCGCCTCGTTCCTGGCGCACGTCGGCGGGACCACGGTCGAGATCATCACGCCGTTGGTGTTGCTGTTCTCCACCAACCACTGGCTGACGCTGGCGGGCGTGGTGATGATGGTGGTGTTCCACTTGTTCATCACCTCCACCTTCCCGCTGGCGGTGCCGCTGGAGTGGAACATCCTGTTCGCCTACCTGACGGTGTTCCTGTTCCTCGGGTTCCCCGCGGCGGACGGCTACGCCGTGACCGACATGTCCTCGCCGTGGCTGACCCTCGGCATCGCCGCCGCGCTGGTGTTCTTCCCGGTCCTCGGCAACCTGCGCCCGGATCTGGTGTCGTTCCTGCCGTCGATGCGGCAGTACGCGGGCAACTGGGCCTCGGCGCTGTGGGCTTTCGCGCCCGGCGCGGAGGAGAAGCTGAACACCATGCCGCACCGGCCCGCCAAGAACCAGGTCGACCAATTGCAGGCCATGGGCTACCCGAAGGCTATCGCCGAGATCACCATGCAGCAGACCATCGCGTGGCGGTCCATGCACAGCCAGGGTCGCGGCCTGTTCTCGTTGCTGTACAAGCACATTCCCGATCTCGACCGGTGGACGGTGCGCGAGGCCGAGTTCGGCTGCAATTCGCTGATCGGCTTCAACTTCGGCGACGGGCATCTGCACAACATCGATCTGATCGACGCGGTGCAGTCGCGCGTCGGGTTCGCGCCGGGTGAGTGGATCATCGTGTGGGTGGAGTCCCAGCCGATGCACCGCGGCACCCAGCGGTACCAAGTGATCGACGCGGCGCTCGGCGTCGTGGAGCGCGGAGAATGGCGGGTGCGCGACGCCGTGCGGGCGCAGCCGTGGCTGCCCGACGGCCCGATCGCGCACGAGGTGACCTGGCGGCGGGCGGGTTACGAGGTGCCTGCGCTCCCCGTCGAGCCCGCACCCGAACCCGCGCCGCAGCGCGTCGGCTGACCCTGACCACCGGAACGGAGAGCGATATGAGCACAGCGGTTGTGGTCGGCAGCGGCCCGAACGGTCTCGCGGCGGCGATCGTCCTTGCCAGGGCGGGACTTCAGGTCACCGTGCTGGAAGCCGCCGACGAGATCGGCGGCGGCACGCGGACACGGGAAGCGATCGTCCCCGGTCTGCTGCACGACCAGTGCTCGGCCATCCACCCGATGGTCGTCGGCTCTCCTTTCCTTCGGTCGGTCGACCTCGAACGCTACGGATTGACCTGGGCCTGGCCGGACATCGACTGTGTCCATCCGCTCGACGACGGCAGCGCGGGCGTGCTGCACCGCTCGGTCGCCGACACGGCCGCCGGTCTCGGCGCCGACGGCCGCGCGTGGCGGCTGCTGTTCGAACGCCCCGTCGCCCGCTACGACCGGATGAGCACCGACATCATGCGGCCGCTGCTGCGCGTGCCCCGCCATCCGTTCAGCTTGGCGCGCTTCGGAATTCCCGCGCTGGCCTCGGCCGACCTGCTCGCGGCGGCCTTGCGCACCCCGCAGGCACGCGGTCTGTTCGGTGGCGTCGCCGCGCATGCCTTCCACCCGCTGAACCGGCCGCTCAGCGCCAGCATCGGCCTCGGCATCCTGACCGCGGGCCACACGTACGGCTGGGCCGTCGCCGCGGGCGGTTCGCAGCGCATCACCGACGCGATGGCGGCGCTGCTCGGCGACCTCGGCGGCAAGATCGAGACCGGCACACCGGTGCGTTCCTTTACCGACCTGCCCGCGGCGGAAGTCGTGCTGTGGGACCTGGCGCCGACCGCCGTCGCGGAGATCCTCGGCGACCGGCTTCCCGCGCGAATCGGCAAAGCCTTCCGTCGTTTTCGCTACGGACCCGGCGCGTTCAAGGTCGACTTCGCGGTCCAGGACGGAATTCCGTGGACCGCGCGAGCCGCCCGCCGGGCCGGCACCGTGCACCTCGGCGGCACGTACGCGGAGGTCGCCGCGACCGAGCGCGACATCCACGCCGGACGCATGCCCGAGCGGCCGTTCGTGCTGGTGGGTCAGCAGTATCTGGCGGACCCGGGGCGCTCGGTCGGCGACGTCCACCCGATCTGGGCGTACGCGCACGTCCCGCACGGCTACACCGGCGACGCCACCGAGGCGATAATCGCCCAGATCGAACGCTTCGCCCCCGGTTTCCGTGACCGCGTCCTCGGCGTCGACGTGCGCACCACGACGGATTTCACCGCCTACAACCCGAACTACGTCGGCGGCAACATCATGACCGGCGCCAAGGACATCCCCCAGCTCGTCTTCGGCCCGCGAAAGACCTTGCAGCCCTACGACCTCGGCCTGCCCGGCCACTATCTCTGCTCCGCCGCCACCCCGCCCGGCCCCGGCGCGCACGGCATGTGCGGCGCCAACGCCGCCGACCGCGCCCTGCGCCGCCTCCGCTGATCGCGACGCCGGTGCGGCGGTCTCGGAAGCGGGTGGGGCGAATGCCTACCGCCCGTTCGTGAACCGGCTTCGGGAAGGTCGTCGACGGACGTTTGTGAGCGGCGGGCGCGGGTATCTGACCGACGTCGAATTCGGTTGGGAGCGAGGTATTCCATGAGCAACTCGGCATCGGAGAGCAGACCGGGCGCCAAGAAGTCCGGCGACAGCTATGACGACATCGAACCCTGGTTCGACAAGCTGGCCGCCCTCGACGCCGACGACCCGCAGCGCCGCGCGCTGCGGGAAGAGATCGTGCACCGGTGTCTGCCGCTGGCGGGCAATATCGCCCGCCGCTTCGCCAACCGCGGCCAGGATCTCGACGACCTCCAGCAGATCGCGATGCTCGGCCTGGTGCAAGCGGTGGACCGCTTCGACGTCTCCCAGGGCAAGCCGTTCCTCGCCTTCGCCGTGCCCACGATCATGGGCGAGGTGCGCCGCCACTTCCGGGACCACACCTGGGCCGTCCGGGTGCCGCGCGGCATCAAGGAACTGCACCAGCGCCTCGGGCCCGCCACCGACGCGCTGACCCACCGGCTCGGGCGCATGCCCACCGCGCGCGAGCTGGCCGCCGAACTCGGCGTCGAACTGACCGAGGTCACCCAGGCGCTCGTCGCACGCAACGCCTACACCGCCGACTCGCTCGACACTCCCGAACGCGGCGAGGAGGAAGGCGGGACGTCGTCCATCCGGGAAACCCTCGGCGCCGTAGAACCGTGCTATCGCCTGCTCGAGGACGCGATGGCGGTGCGGCCGCTGATCGCCGCGCTGCCCGAGCGCGAACGTCGAGTGCTGATCATGCGGTTCTACGAGAACCGGACCCAGGCCGAGATCGGACGTCTGATCGGCTGCTCGCAGATGCAGGTCTCCAGGATCCTCGCCACCACCCTCGACAGCCTGCGCGAGCAGGCGCTCGCCGAGCCCCCCGCCCGCGCGACCACCGCGGCCTGAGTCGGGGCGGGCCGCGCAGCGCAGTTCACGCACGCGGAAACTCCGCTGTACCAAGGGCTTCGGCCCGCGGCGCTCATCGGGGCAGCGGCAGCTCGAAGACCGCCCGCGCCTTGCCGGGGCCCTTGAAGTCGGAGACGACCGAGACGCCGTCGATGGTCCGGTCGCCGGGCACGTTGCGGAATCCGAGCGCTTCCCAGGTGCGGTGGGCCGCGTGATTGCCCGGCATCGAGGTCAGGTAGATCCGGTGGCAGCCCATCGCCTCCGCGGTGTCGCGCAGGTGGTCCATCAGGGCGCGCGTGACGCCCCTGCGGCGGAAATCGGGATGGACCATCAAGTCCTGCGCGTACACGTCGGCCGGTTCGTCCTGACTGCGGAACGCGACGAGCGCGCCCGCGATCCGGCCGTCGACGATCGCCACCGGGCAGGTCGATGAGAACAGGTTCGCGTAGAGCCAGTAGTCGGAGTAGGTGCGCGCGGTGATGTAGGGCATCCCCAGCTCCATCAGCGCGATCACCTCGGGAATCGCGCGCTGGCCCAACGGCTCGATGATCATCCGACCAGTCTGCCCCGCTCGACCCCGGCCGAAGTCACGAACGACTCGGCAGCGGGTCCCCGCCCCACGGATTTCCGGCCTTCTAGCTGCCGCGGTGTCACCCCATCGACACCCCGTGGACTGGGTCTCGATGGGGTGGGTAGTCCCTCAATCCCAGGATCAGTGAGAGGAGGGCCATGAAGATCATCGTCTTGTTGCTGCTGGCTCCGTTCCTGTGGCCTTTCTACCTCGTCGTCTGGTGTTTCCAGAACCCGGACAAGACCAAACAAGCTTTCGGCAGGGTGCGGGAATCGCTGCGTCGGCATCCCGGCGCGTGGACGTGGGCGGTCGCGACGCTCGGCCTGCTCATCGGCATCGGCAACCTCTTCGACGCCGAGCCCGGCGGCGCCGCCGCGGGCTTCGCGATCGTCGCGGGCTGCATGGGCGTGCTGTGGAAATTGCGCCGCAACACCGCCGCCGAGATCGCCGCCGCCCTCTCCGCCCGCGCCGACGCCCAGCACCTCGCGTACCTGCGCGGCGACGAATGGGGCACCTACGGAACCAGAAACCGACCGGCTCTCTGACCGAACCACGAGTTAGCGTGGCGGAGTGGAACTGCGACAGTTGCGGTATTTCCTCGCGGTCGCCGAGGAGCGGAACCTCACCCGCGCGGCGGAGGCGATCGGTATCCGACCGACATCGTTGAGTCAGCAGATCATCGCGCTCGAACGTGAGCTCGGCACGGCGTTGTTCGTGCGGAGCGCCGCCGGAATGACGCCGACTCGGGCGGGCGCGCGGCTCGCCGAACATGCTCGTGCCGTGCTGGATTCGGCACGCAGAGCACGAGAGTCCGTGCGGGAGGAACGGATTCCGCGGGTCGCCGTGACGCCCGGTGCGCCGCCGTGGTCGGCCTCGGCGTTGTGGCGCGGGATCGGCGAGCCGACCCTGGAGTTCCTCGACACGCAGACCGCCGAACAGCTCTCCGGCCTGCGAGAAGGTTCGCTCGACATGGGAGTTCTGCTCTTGCCCGCGGACCTGTCCGGGCTGGACCATGTCGTGATCGCCGAGGCGGAGTTGGGTGTAGTCGTTTCCGCCGATCATCGGCTTGCCCAGCGAAACGCGGTGCGGTGGGCCGATCTGGACGGCAGCGCGCTGTTGTGGTTCGCGCGATCGGCGGCGCCGGGCTATCACGACTCGATCCGCGACTCGTGGATTCGAGCGGGCTGGCGGCCAACGGCGATCCGAACGAGCGCGCCGCGACGGGCGCTGTTCGCGGCCGAACTCGCGCACGGCGGGGATATCGTCGCGGTGCGACCGGCCTGGAATGTGCGGCCGGGCGGCGGGTTGGTCTGGCTGCCTTTCGCCGCCGACACGCCGTCCATCCGCTACGCGCTGGCATGGAATCCGGCCGATTCAGCGGCCACGCGACGCCACCGGATGGTCGCCGACCTGGTGCGTGCGGAACGGCCGCACGCCCCTGCGGTGCTACCTCGTGGACAGCGCGACACGGCATCGGCTTCGCTGGAAGCCGATAGGGTCGCGCCTCGATAGGTCCGCGGCCGACGCTCGTCGAGAGGCACGCACATGGCGCTGACCGCATGGGGATTCATCTACACCGCGGCAGGAAGCGATCCCGGAAACGAGACCGTCGTGGACACCGGCGCTTGCCGCTCGGTGTTCGTCGGCGTCGGTCACCCGGAGCAGGCCATCGACGTGGCCCGCCGCCTGGTCGACGGCGGCGCCCAGCTCATCGAACTGTGCGGCGGATTCGGTCCGGTATGGACGGCCCGGGTGATCGAGGCAGTGCACGGTGCGGTCCCGGTGGGCGCGGTGGCTTACGGCGCCGAAGCCGTCGACCAAGTGCACGCGATCTTCTCGTGACGGAGTGTCGATGCCGGTGGTAGACCGGAGACCGTGCGGTTGCTGATCATCTCCGACACCCACATCCCGAAACGCGCGCGCGACCTGCCGGAAGCCGTCTGGCGGGCGGTGGGCGCCGCCGACGTGGTCGTGCACGCGGGTGACTGGGTCGAGGTGGCGCTGCTGGACCGGCTCGAAGCGCGGAGCAAACGACTCATCGGCGTCTACGGCAACAACGATGGTCCCGAGCTGCGCGCCCGCCTGCCGGAGATCGCCCGCGCCGACCTCGACGGCCTGCGGCTGGCGGTCGTGCACGAGACCGGCCCTGCCACCGGCCGCGAGCAACGCTGCGCCCGCGACTTCCCCGACACCGACGTCCTGGTGTTCGGCCACAGCCACATCCCCTGGGACACCGTCACCGCCACCGGCCTCCGCCTGCTCAACCCCGGCTCCCCCACCGACAAACGCCGCCAGCCCCATCACACCTACCTGACGGCCACCGTCACCTCGGGCCGACTCACCGAAGTCGAACTGCACACGATTCCGCCCGCGCGCCGCACTTAGCCAATCGGCGAGTTCCGGGGCTGGGAGCCGGGCCGACGCCGTCAAGGCTGCCGACCAGGACGGCGGCCGCACGACCAGCGACGCGCCTGTGACGAACCGCCGCCCAACGGATAGGCGACAGAGCGCGCATCGGTTTCGACTACGCCCTCGTGTCCGAGGGCCGGTATCCGGTCCACGGCCGATACTGATCGCATGACCTCCGCGCTCGTGGATCCGGAATCGCTGCCTGTCGAGGTGCGGCCGTACCTGGAAGCGCTCGTGCGGCGCACCCGAGCGGTCTGCGGATCGCACCTCGTCAGCGTGTTCGCGGTCGGGTCCCTCGCGCTCGCGGACTATCGGCACGGGCGCAGCGACGTCGATGTGACGGTCGTGGTCGGCCCGGCGCTTCCCCGACGGTCGGTACGCGAGATGGCGAAAGTGCTCGCTCATCCCACGCTGCCCTGTCCGGCCGTCGGGCTGGAGTTGGTGATGTACGACGCCGAGTTCGCCAAGCGGCCGTCCGTCGCGGCGGGGTACTTGCTGAACCTGAACACCGGTCCGCTGTTGCCGAGCCGTGCCGACTTCGATCCGAAGCTGTCCCCGGCGTTCTGGTACGTCATCGATCGCTCCATCGCTCACCAGTCCGGTCGGCTCCTCTACGGAAGTCCGGTACGCCAGGTCGTCGCGGCACCACATGACCGGGACCTCTACGCCGCGATCCTGGCCTCGGTCCGCGCGCACGCGAACGGCGCGGGTCACCTGAGCGACAACCAGGTCCTCAACGGCTGCCGTTCGGTCGCGTTCTGCCGCACCGGCCGCTGGCTGGCGAAACGGCAGGCGGCGCGGCTGATAGCGCGGACCGAGGAAGCGTTCCGCCCGCTCATCGAAGACGCGCTGCACAGTTTCCAGCGCCCGCGCTCCGCGGCGATTCCGCTGCCCGCCGCCGATGTGCACACCTTCCTGTCCTGGGTTGCCGACCGCGTCGAAACCGAGGCGATCGCCCGCTGAGACATCCTGGCGCGCAAGGCAATTCACCCGGTGTGGGCCGTCTCGTCGCGCGACCACGCGTCGGTCTGGGTGAGCCAGAACAAATAGGCGAGCGCGGGCAGCACCGTGACCGCGGCGAGCGCGACGACAACCAGCAGCGCGACGAGAGTCGACCGCGCCCCCGCCGCGTCGGCGATGAGCATCTCGTCGACCAGCATCCACGGAGTCTGCGCGACCGCCCACCCGATGACGATCGCCGCGACCGCTACCAGCGCCGAGACCCGCGCCCATCCGAACCGGCGGCGGTACACCAGAACCAGCGTGCTCACCCCGGCGGCGGCCGATACCACGATCAACGGCAACGCCCGGCCGAGCAAGCCGTCACCGAGAGTGGGCGCGTCACGGCGGATCGGTGCGATCGCCGCGATGGCCAGCGCACCGGTGACCACGCCGACGGCGAGAGTCCGTGGCCGCAGGTATTCGGCGAGTGCGGGATCGCCGGAACGCGCGGCGTCGGCGGTGAGGAAGACCCCGGCCAGGAAGGAACACGTGCCCACGGCCAGAACGCCCCCGATGAACGAGGTCGGGTTCACCCACGACCCCACCCGGTCACCGTATCCCTCGGCGGGCACCCGTCCCGAGGCGATCGCGCCGACGACCGTGCCGAAGAAGAACGGCGTGATCAGCGACGCTCCCGCGAACAACGCACCGAACAGCCGAGCCTGGGCGATCGTCGCCGAGTACTTGCGGAACGCGAAGTCGGCTCCGCGCAACACGATTCCGAGCAGAGCCAGACTCATCGGAACGAACAGCGTGGTCATGATGGCGGCGAACGCCGAAGGGTAGGCGGTCCACAGGAACACCAGGATGTAGATCAGCCATACGTGGTTGGCTTCCCACACCGGCCCGATGCTGTGATCGATCAGCACGCGCAACCGGCCGCCGCGCCGCGCTCCGCCCGCGGTGAGATCCCAGAATCCGGAGCCGAAGTCCGCGCCGCCGAACAGCCCGTACAGCACCACGCCGGTGAACATCGCCGTGGCGACCACGTCCGACAGGTCCATCGGTCATCCCCTTTCGCGGACGGCGCGCTGCGCTTCGTCGACGGGACCGGCGCCGGGGCCGTACGGGCTCGCGATGGACTCGGCCCCCGCGCGCCAGCGGCGGGTCATCGAGCGCAGGACGACGATCGCGCCCACGGTCATCCCGAGGTAGACCAGCAGCACGCCTGTGTAGCTCCACCACAGGCCGGTGCTCGTGCTCGCCGCGTCGGCGGTGCGCAGCACCCGCCACACCGTCCACGGCTGGCGGCCGACTTCGGTGGCGATCCAACCGCATTCCAGCGCGAGCACCGCCAAGGGCCCGGCAGCGACGGCCACGCGCAGGAACCAGCGGTTGGCCAGCGGATCGCGGCGCAGCCACCGCGCCAACCAGAACCCGATCACCAGCAGCGCGAGCAGGGTGCCGATGCCGACCATGGTCTGGAAGGCGAGGTGGGTGATGTTGACCGGCGGTCGATCCTCCGGTGGGACGGTGTCGAGTCCGGGGATCGGCGCGGTCAACGAGTTGCGGGCGATGATCGAGCCGAGCCGCGGGATCTCGAGCGCTCCCACGACCTTTCCGTCGATGAGCAGTCCGCCCATCCGCAGCGGCGCGGGACCTTCGGTGTGGGTGGCCAATTCGAACGCCGCCAGTTTCGCCGGTTGCGTGTCGTGCACCCGCATCCCGAGCAGATGCCCGATGAGCGGTTGCGCGATCGCGGCGACGGTGGCGAAGACGAACGGCACGGTGAAACCCAGCCGGTGGTGCTCGTCGCGGCGACCGCGCAACAGTCCGGCGGCGTAGACGCCCGACACCACGAAGCCGACCACCATGAACGCGCCGACCCACATATGCGCGAACTGCAAGAAGGCGGCGTCGTTGAACATCGCCCGCCACGGGTCGACATCGGTGACCTCGCCGTCGACCAGCCGGAACCCGGTCGGATTGTTCATCCACGCGTTGACGCTCACCACGCAGAAGGTGCCGACAACGCCGGCCACCGCCATCGGGACGAGCATCGCGAGATGGCGCCGCGGCGGCATCCGTCCCCACCCGTAGAGGTAGATGCCGAGGAAGATGGCCTCGATGAAGAACGAGAGCCCTTCGAAGGCGAACGGCAGGCCGAGCACGTCGCCGTAGCGTCCCATCAAACCGGGCCACAGCAGCCCCATCTCGAAACTGAGCACCGTCCCCGAGACCGCGCCGATGGCGAACAGGATCGCCGACACCGTCGCCCATCGCTTCGCCAGGCCGAGGGCGACCGGATCGGCACGGACGATGCCGCGGCGATGCACGACATAGATCATCGCGGGAAACGCGACGCCGAAGCAGGCCAGCACGATGTGCCAGCCGAGCGAGAACGCCATCTGCTGGCGCGCGGGCAGCAAACCGGGCGGCCCCTCGGTCGACGCCAGGTAGAGTTCGGCGAACGCGCTGGACACCATCACAGCCCCTTCCGACGTGCACGGTCTGTCGCGAGTTGTCGGGCGTCTGTTCGATCGGCCAAATCTACCGGTCAACGGCTGGCGAACGGTCGCGATCCGGGCAAACGAAACGGCGGGTCGCGGCGAAGTGCTCCGACGTCGAGGACACCGTCGCCTGGCCCGGCATAGACTGCGACTACCCACCTGTCGGCAATGTTCTGGCAATCCACCGAGGACGTTTCCGAGGGTTGGTCGTCGACATGCTTCCGCCGTTCGAAACGAAGGGCGCATAGTGCCGCGCTACGTTAGCTCCCACCTGGTCCCCGGCGGCGCGAAGCGGGTGCCGCTATGAGCACGCCGCGAACCGCACTCGTCGTCGGCGCGGGCATCGCCGGGCTCAATGTGGCCCACCAGCTCGCGCACCACGGCATCGACGTGACGGTGGTGGAAGCCGAGCGCGTCGGCGCGGGCGCCTCGCACGGCAACGCCGGATGGGTGAATCCCGCGCAAACCGGCCCCTTCCCGGAGCCCGGACTGATGCGCGACGGGCTCAGGCATTTGCGCTCGCCCGAGTCGCCCTCCCGGATCGCCGCACGCGACTATCCGGGGCTGCTGCCCTGGCTGCTGTCCTTGGCCCGTCACTCCACCGCCCGCCACTACAAGCGCGGCGTACTGGCTCTGGCCGAACTGGGCAAACGGTGCTTCCCGCTGCTGGACGAGCTCGCCGACGAAGGTGTCGAATTCCGGCGCGTCGACGCGGGGTTGCTGGCCGTGGCGCGCGAGGCCGATGCCGTGCGGGCGTTCCGCCGCGCCCGCGAACCGTTCCGGGCCGCCGGTTTCTCGGTGCCGCAGACCGTCTTGGACGCCGACTCGCTCCACGAGCGGGAGCCCGCCCTGTCGACGCTGGCCCGCTACGGCGTCGAACTGCGCGATCACGTTCAGATCGATCCTGGCGCATTCGTCGCCGCTCTCGCCGCGCATGTCCGCGGCATCGGGGTGCGCATCGAGGAAAGAGTCACCGCCACCCGCTTGGCTACCCGCACCGCGGTCGCGACCAGCGCGGGCCTGCACCACGCCGATGTGGTGATCGTCGCGACCGGAGCCAGTACCGCCCTGATCGGCAGGCGATTCCCCGTCATCGGCGGTCGCGGCTACAGCTTCGACGTCCCCGCCACCACCGCGCTGCGCCGATCGGTGCTGTTGCTGGACGACCACATCGCCTGCGCTCCGCTCGGCGACCGGCTGCGCATCGCCTCGGGCATGGACTTCGGGCCCTCGGCGAGATTGAGCGCACGGCGTCTCGACCCCATCGCCCGCTGCGCGTCGGTCATGCTGGACGGGATCGATTGGACCGACCGGCAACGTGAGTGGAGCGGGCAACGACCACTGACACCGGACGGGCTGCCCATCATCGACCGACTGCCCGGCCACGCCGAAACCTACCTCGTCACAGGGTTTTCCATGCTCGGAATGACACTGGCCGCGCCCGCCGCCGAAGCCCTCACGCGCTACGTCATCGACGGCGTCCGTCCGCCGGTTCTGACACCGTTTCGCGCCGACCGATTCCGGCGGCGCTGACCGTCCTTCTCGCCCGGAGGTACGCTACGCATGCCCGTCTCCACCGAAGCCAAGCAAGTGCACGACAGCGCCACCGTCATCGACCTGCACGCCGACACCCCGAAGCTGATATCCCGCGGCTACGACTTCGCCGTTCGGCACCGACCGCGCTGGCCGATCAGCCGCTACGTCGGACACGTCGACCTGCCCCGCATGCGCGAGGGCGGTCTGGCCGCGCAATGGTTCGGCATGTGGACGGCCCCCTACCCGCGCCGCGGCACCGCCGCCGACATCCACCGCCAACTCGACGCGCTCGACGAAACCGCGCGCGCCCATCCCGACCGGTTCCGGCTGGCGACCACCGGCGACGACATCCGCCGAGCGCGCGCCGAAGGAGTCAGCGTCGGGCTGCGCGGCATCGAGGGCGGCCAAGCGCTGGAAGGCGACCTCGGCAACCTCGTCGCCTTCGCACGGCGCGGCGTGCGCTACCTGGGTTTGCTGCACTTCAGTCGCAGCGAGATCGGGTGTCCCGCAATGGGTATCGGACGCAGCAAGGAAGAAGGGTTGACCGGCTTCGGGTGCGAGGTCGTCGATGCGTGCGCCGAGCTCGGCGTACTGGTCGACCTCGCCCACATCAACCGCCCCGGCTTCTTCGATGCCATCGCCCGCGCCCGCGGACCGGTCATCGTCTCGCACACCGGCGTGGCAGGCGTCCGGCCCATGTGGCGCAACATCGACGACGAACAGATCCGCGCCATCGCCGACACCGGCGGCGTCGTCGGGGTCATCTTCTCCCCCGCCTACCTCGGCGGCGAACTCGACGCCGTCGTCGATCACCTGCTGCACATCATCGATGTCGGCGGCCGCGAGACCGTCGCGCTCGGCTCGGACTGGGACGGATTCATCAGACCCGCGCGCGGACTGGAAAGCCCCGCCCAGCTACCGCTGCTCACCGACGCGCTGCTGCGCCGCGGCCTCAGCGCCGAGACCATCCACCTGCTGCTCGGCGGCAACGCGCTACGCGTGCTCGACGCCATCTCCCCCAGCCGCTGACGCCCGAAATCTGTTCGCCTACCGCTCGATTCCCGCCGCGACGGGTGGTGCGGTTCCGGTGAGGCCGGTCAGGGATCGCGGTAGCGGGCCTCGGTGGAGGACGCCGAGGCGTTGGGTGGCGCGGGTGAGGGCGACGTAGAGTTCGGCAGCGCCGCGGGGGCCGTCGGCGAGGATTCGTTCCGGTTCCACGACGAGGACGGCGTCGAATTCCAGTCCTTTCGTCTCCGAGGCGGGCACCGTTCCCGGCACGCCGGGCGGCCCGATCACGATGCTCGTGCCTTCGCGACCGGCTTCGTCGCGGACGAATTCCTCGATGGCACTGGGCAGTTCGTCCGCGGTGACCTGCCGACGCCAGGGCTGGACGCCGCAGGAGCGGACCGACTCCGGCGGCTCGACCCCTGGCGCGAACTCGGCGAGCACCGCGGCGGCGACGGCCATGATCTCCGCCGGGGTGCGGTAGTTCACCGACAGCGACCGGTAGACCCAACGGCCCGGGACGTACGGCTCCAGCATCGCGTCCCACGAGGTCGCTCCGGCGGCCGACCGGCGTTGGGCGAGATCGCCGACCACCGTGAAGGATCGGCCGGGGCAGCGCCGCATCAGCACCCGCCAGTCCATTTCGGACAGCTCTTGGGCCTCGTCGACCACGATGTGCCGGTACGTCCAATCCCGGTCCGCCGCAGCGCGTTCGGCGACTTCACGGGTGTCGCGTTCGAGGAATCGCTCCGCGAGATCCTCGGCGTAGAGCATGTCCTGGGCGAACAGGTGGTCCTCGTCGTCCATCGAGTCCTCGCGGCCGACCAGGAGGTCGAGCACGCCCGCGGCGTACGCGGCCTCGTCCTTGCGTTCCCGCTCGGCGTCACCGTCCGCCGGCTTGTCGCGACCGAGCAGGTCGACGAGTTCGTCGAGCAGCGGCACGTCCGATACCGTCCACGCGTCGCCGTCGGCCCGCCACAGCGTCTGGTCCGCGCCCGCCGCACGCAACCGCTCCGGGGACGAATACAGCTCTGCCAGTAGTGTTTCCGGCGTCAGAATCGGCCAGAGTTCGTCGAGCGCCGCGGTGAACTTCTCGTCCTCCGCGAGTTCCGCGAGCAGGTCCGCCCGCAGCTGCTCCCATGCCTCGCGGTCGTCGCGGGTCAACCAGCCCCGGCCGATCCTGGCGATCGCCCGCTCGGTGAGGACGTACGTGACGATCTCGCCGAACACCGCACGAGCCTCGTTGTGCGGCAGTCCACTCGCGCGCGCCTCCTCCCTTGCCCACTCCGCGGTCGGCGCGTCGATCCGCACCGTCACGTCCTTCAATTCGATCGACACCGGATGCTCCGGCAGCCGCTGGCGATCGGCGACCGCCGCCGCGAGCACGTCCAGGATCTTCAGCGAGCCCTTGAGCCGCGCGGCTTCCGGTGCGTCCTCGGCGGTGACGTGCAGACCCGGCAAGAGATCGCCGGTGGTCGTGAAGACCACGTTGGATTCGCCGAGCGACGGCAAGACGCGGCCGATGTGAGTCAGGAACGCCGGATTGGGCCCGACCACGAGCACACCGTGCCGCTCCATCCGCTCGCGCTGGGTGTAGAGCAGATAGGCGACGCGGTGCAGCGCCACGACCGTCTTGCCGGTGCCCGGCCCGCCCTCGATCACCAGCACGCCCGGGTGATCGAGCCGGATGATCCGATCCTGTTCGGCCTGGATCGTCGCCACGATGTCGCGCATCCCGTCGCCGCGCGGTGCGTCGACCGCCGCGAGCAGGGCCGCGTCGCCGCGCTCGCCACCGTGGGGGCGACCGAGCACCTCGTCGGTGAAGTCGACCAATCGCCTTCCGCGCGTGTGGAATTGGCGGCGACGGCGCATGTTCTCCGGATGCGCGGCGGTGGCGGTGTAGAACGCGCTCGACGCGGGCGCTCGCCAGTCGAGCAACAGCGGTTCGAACTCGTTCGCCTCGTCGAACAGCCCGATCCGGCCGATGTAGAGACGTTCGCCCGACACGGAGTCCAACCGGCCGAAACACAGCCCGTTGTCGGCCACGTCGAGCCGCCGCATCTCTCTACCCAGCGCGCGCACCTCGAAATCCCGTTCCATCGGTGACACACCGTTTCCCCGCAACGCCGCGCTGTAGCGACCCTTCACTCGTGCACGCTCGGCGTCGAGCCGCGCGTAGAGCCCGTCCAGATAGCTCCGCTCGGACCGCACTTCGTCTTCGTACCGCTGGGTTGACACTTGCCCCTCGCTTTCCCTGGCTCGACGATCCCTCGGATTCACGCGGAAGCCGGCCTCCTCTCTCGATCGAGCGCGTCGACCAGCAGTCGCGCGGCGACCGCAGCCCCGTCGGTGCGGACCTCGGCGGCCACCGAGGTCGCTCGCGCTCGGGTCTCGGGGCTCAGGGCCGTCGCGAGCGCGGCCGACAGGGACTCGGCGGTCGGCGCCGGACCGTCGTGCGCCGCGCCGATGCCGAGCTGCGCCACCCGCCCCGCCCAGTACGGCTGGTCCGCCGCCTGGGGCACCACGACCTGCGGCGCACCGGCACCGGCGGCCGTCGTCGTGGTACCCGCGCCGCCGTGGTGCACAACCGCGGCGACCCGGGCGAACAACGCCTGGTGGTTGACCTCGCCGACGGCGAAGCAGTCGTCGCGGTCATCGATCAGGGCCAGGTCCGCCCAGCCGCGGGCGACGACCGCGCGACGGCCGTGCGCGCGGACCGCCGCGAGGGTTACCTCGGCGACGTCCTTCGACGCGTGCATGGGCATGCTGCCGAACCCCACGTACACCGGCGGCGCACCCGCGTCCAGGAAGGCCAGCAGGTCGTCGGAGAGCGGGCGGTCGTCGGGCAGCACCCACGCGCCGGTCTGCACGACGTCGAGGTCGGTCGGCTGCCACGGGTCGAGGGTCGGGTCCGTCGCCAGCCACGGCCGCTCGCCGATGACGTAGTCGCGGACGTTGTCCACCGGCGGCAGACCGATCGAGGCCCGGTTGGTGTTGAGCGCCGCACCGAAGAGCTCGTCGATGGTCTGGGCGTCCAGATCCCACAGCACTCGGTTGTCGGTCACCTCTGGTGGGAGCGGCCGACCCCGATACGCCAGCGGTGGGCGGTGCGGCGATGGCAGCGTGAGCTGCTGGAAGGTCACGGACACGCTCCGGATGCCGAGCTTCTCGGCCACCGACAGCGCACCGGCCGCGGCGGGCAACATGCCGGTGGCCACCAGTGCGTCGCATCCCTCGGCCGCCGCGGTGACCGCCTCGAACTGGCTCGCGATCACCTCGGCCGCGCGCTCGGACAGGTTCGGCGACGCGAGCGCCTCGGTCGTCATCGCCCGCGCCGACCGGCCGACCGGCACCACCGGCACGCCGACACCGGCCAGCCGCCGCGCGAAGTCCTCGTCCGGCGGCGCGCACACCCGCACCCCCGCGCCGAGTTCCCGCAACCGCACCGCGAGTCCCACCAGCGGTTCGACATCCCCACGCGACCCGAACGTCGACAACACGACACGCACTTCGCAACACCCCATTTCCGCAGGTTCCGGCTTCGGCGGGCAATTGTGCGTGACGAACGGGGCCTTGCCGCAAGCCCCCCTGTGCGCTATATGTTGAAGGTGGAAAGGAGCGGGGGACGCTTTCCATTCATCGTCCGACGCGGTCGGGCAACCTCCTCGAGCGCTCCGAACGGGCGCTGATCTCTGTTTTCACCCAAGGTCATTTCCGCCAGAAGAAGTGATGCACGATCCCGCTCGGGCGCGGGACCCGCTCCAGATGGAACCGGTCGACGAGTTCGTCGGGACTCGTCCACAGTCGTTCGCCGCGACCGAGTTCGACCGGTGCGACGGCGAAGTGCATCCTGTCGATCAGGTCGGCGTCGAGGAACTCCCGGATCGTGGCGACCCCGCCGCCGATCCGCACGTCCTTGCCCTCGGCGGCCTCGAACGCCCGCGCCAGCGCGTCCTTCGGAGTCACATTCAGGAAGTGGAATGTGGTTTCCCCCAGCGTGATCGAGGGACGCTCGTAGTGGGTGAGGACGAAAACCGGTGTGCGGAAAGGAGGTTCGTCGCCCCACCAGCCCTGCCAGTCGTAGTTCTCCCACGGTCCACGGTGCGGACCGAACTTGTTGCGCCCCATGATCTCGGCGCCGATGTTGTGGCGGTAGTCGCGAGTGATGTAGTCGTCGAGGCCGTAGGTTCCGCCCGGCTCGGTCCTGGTCGGCCAGTGCGCGGTGGCGCCCGCCCAGGAGAAGAACGCACTCGGATCGGCGTGTCCGAACGGGCGCTCGAAGCTCTGCCCCTCACCGGAACCGTATCCGTCGGCGGACACCATGAAGTTCTGCACGCGGACCGACTGTGTCATCGGAACTCCTTTCTGGTTGCAATATGCAATCGGTTAGGAACCTAACCTAGACTGATCCCGTGTCGCAACCAGTTGCCCATGACAAGCTGCCGGTGTCCCCGGGCAAGTCCGGCTGTCCGATCAACATGACGGTCGAGCTGCTCGGCGACCGGTGGAGTTTGATCGTCTTGCGCGACATCATGTTCGGCGGCAACACCCACTTCCGGGAGCTGCTCAACTCATCCATCGAGGGCATCGCCTCGAACATCCTCGCCAACCGCCTCGCCAAACTCGTCGACGCGGGACTGCTCACCCGCCACGACGACCCGAGCCACCGCCAGAAGGTCGACTACCGCCTCACCGAGGCGGCGATCCAACTCGTCCCCGTCATGGCACAGCTCGGCGCGTGGGGCGCACGCTGGCTGGACACGACGCCGGAATTGACCGTGCGAGCCGAGCTGCTGGCCGCGGGCGGCCCTCCCCTCTGGGAACGCTTCATGGCCGAACTGCGCGCCACCCACCTCGACGGAGCGCCGACGCCCGCCGACGGGGTGCTCGCGGAACTGACCGCCGCCTACCTCGAAGCGGCCGCCGAATCTGGTTGACAGGCCTCGGAGACGTTGAGCCGCCGGTGTTTTCGGCGGCCTTCAGCGCGCGGTACAGCGCCGCGGCTCTGCCTCACCATCAGGCCCCCGGTTGGTCGGACGCGCATCCGCCTGGGAGTCGCCAGGTTGGCTGTCGTCGCGCGGATCTCAATCGATGAATGCCTGCGGCCGCTCCGGCGCGTATTCGCCGCGCCGAAAGCGCTCCAACCCCTGTTCGGTCCCCAGTTCGGAGCGAAGGCTCGGATTGCGCACGTAGAACACGAACAGGTGATAGACCCTGGTCGGGTCGGTCGCGAGGTCCTTGTGACCGATGTCGATGGTTCCGTAGCCGGTGTCCGCATCGCCGGTGACGAGCGTGGTCACGTTGGTTCCGCTGCCGAACTTGAATCCTTCGCGACGGCTGCGGCCGCCGACCGCCGAAATATCCTGCCAGGCGATCTCGGTCGGGCCATTTCCGTAGTCGATCGTGATGCGATGGGGCGTGAGCAGGATGCCGACATCGTCTATGGCCTTGCGAGGTTTGTATGTGCCGAAGCCGAGGAGGATCGCGAACAGAGCGGGCAGGGAAATCAGGAAGAAGTACGCGGCTCCCATCGACCATTCGTCGTCCAACGAGGCGATGAATTGCCACAGTCCGGCCCCGATCAAGGCCACGCCGATCGCGATCGATACCACGCTGCCGGTCGAGGAAGGGCGCGGCACCGGCAGTACGAGCGCGGAACCGGTGTCCGTGGCACGAATCTCAGCGGCCACCGGAGCCTTTCTGGGGAGTTCCGACCATGCCCACCCGGTGAAAATGGCGGCGACGGGACCCACAAGCACGCACCCGAGGAGTCCGGCCCACCGATCCGATTCCGCACCTGTCACGGCTGCCGAGATCGCGCCCAGAACGAGCGGCCACAAGACCAACGCACACGAGAACGGCAGCACCACATATCGGTACGCGCCGAACGCCTTTCGTTCCCAATCCGCCGGCAGCGGCAAGGTGGACGTACTCCGGTATCTACCCACGACGTCTCCTGTTTCGATCTCGCCCGCCTACGCGGTCGCCGACCTGACGGACGCCTCGGTCGCACCCTGCACGATCTGAATGAGTTTCGGCACCATTCCGATGATCGTCGACGCTTCCTTCGCAAGCTGGAGCAGGATGCTCGACAACTTCGTGCCCGCGCCCGCGATGCTCGTGCTGGCCCGGGCGACCGCCGCGAAAGACGCCGTCCCCCCGGTGCAGATGATGATCGCGGCCGCCTCGACCAGTACACCCGCCAGCCAGTTCAGCAGTTCGGTCACGACACCGCGAACACCCTCGACAAGGTCACCGAGCGCGGCATTCACTTTGCTCAATGAGGTGGCGAGGGAAGCCTGAGCCTCGATGTCCGCCATGAACGCGTCGGCCTTGGCCTTGTAGGCCGCACCGGCGGCACCAGCCCATTCACTGACATCTTTGTCGAGTTCGGTGTTCCATGTGGCGGCGGCTCGGGTCAGCACACCGGAGATGTTCTCCCAGGACTTGGAATATGCCTTGACCATGTCCGGATTACCGGTGACCCAGTCGAGCGCCTTGCGCAGCGGCTCGACATTCTCCAGCATCCAGCCCATCAGCAGGGCGCCCACGATATTGAACGGATCGAACTTCGCCAGCGGGACGCCTTTGGCCATGCGGCTCCGGTACTCCAGCACGTCCGCGGCGGCGACAGCTACCGAAGAAGCTTTGAGTGCCGCGCCATACAGGTTCTTGACGGGGTCTTCCCCGTTGAGCGCTTCCTTGACGAGTCCGGTTGCCTCCCAGGCGTCGCCAACAGGCGTACCTTTGAACAGACCTGCTTCAGCGCCGTCGCTGTGTATTCGAGGGAGCAGCGCCTTCTGGTCGAACCCATAAGCCTCGTCGTCGTCGACCTTCCCATCGATCAGGTCATTGCCCGCGGGCGGCGCGGCATCGTTGAACGGCACGAGTTCCCTCCCCTATCCGATCTGGTTCTGCTGACGCTCGATCTCGGCTTTGCGACCGGCATCGAGGCTTTCGAAAGTGTCCGCGCAGTGGCGCAGTGTTTTCGGTAGCGTCTCGGTCGTTTCGACGATCTTCCGCAGGCTGTCGGTGATCCGATCGTGCAGCGAGCTCACCATCAGATCCGCATACCACCCGACGAAAACCCCGTAGCCGTCATCCAGCTTGGCCACGTAGTCGGCGGCCTGCTTGGCCTTACTGACGTTCTCGAGCGTCGATTCGACCGCGCCGGCGTGCGCGCGTACCTTCGCCGGATCGACGACGACGTCGTCCCTGTTCCACATCTCTCGACATCTCCCCACTCCCCGGCAACTATCCGATCGCACTCTCTCAACGAAACAAGCACCACGCAAATCTCAGTGCGGTCTTTCGGTTTCGTCTTCTGAGTTGGACGCGGCGTCGACCCGTTCGGTTCCCTCGAATGTCGGCCGGTGCCGACGATTTCCGCCGCGCTCAGGAGGTCGCGCGCAGGGATTCCGCGAGCACGCCGGCGAAGAAGCGGCTCAATGCCTTGTCGGACACCGGGTTCCAGCCCGGCGCGACGTGCTTCATGTAGCGCTCCAGGTAGACGACCTGCTTGCCGGCCAGGACCAGGTTGCGCGGGATCGTCATGCCGTGTTCGTCGGCGAGCGCACGCAGTTCGGCGCCGACGTCACCGAGCCGCAGCGTGCCGACCGGTGCGTCGGCGTGCATGGCGGCCGCGCGGATTCGGTCGGCCAACTGGTCGACCGGTGCGGAGGGACTGAGCACACCAAGGCGCACCAGCGCGCGGGCCGCCGCGGTGAAATCGCCAAGGACCAGCAGCGCGGCGATGCAGTGTTTGAGCTGTAGCCGCGTCGGCTCGTCGAGTTCGCCGACGATGCCGAAATCGATCAGCACGACCCAGCCGTCCCGGTCGATCAGAATGTTGCCCGCGTGCAGATCCCCGTGGAAGAAGCCACCTTTGAGCGCGGTGTGGAACAGCGAGAGAGTCAGCCTGCTCATGATCGACTCGCCGTCGAACGCCTCGGAGTCCGCGGGCGCGGACTCGATGATCGTCGTCCCCTCGACCAATTCCATGGTGAGCACCGAGCGCGACGACAACTCCGGATGGACCTCGGGCACCCGAACCTGCCCGGTGAAACCGGCGGCCGACAGTTCCGCGGCCCACCGCCGCATCGCGTCCGCCTCCGCCGTGAGATCCAGTTCCCTGGGCAGCCGCGTGGTGAATTCCTCGATGACGCCGGACAGGTTCCACCGGCGTCCCTCGGCGGTCCAGCCGAGTACGACACCCGCGCAGCGCAGCAGCATCACGTCGGCGGCGACGGTGCGCTCGATGCCAGGCCGGACCACCTTCACCGCGACGCGATGACCGGAGCTGGTCACCGCGCGGTGCACCTGCGCGATGGAACCCGACGCCAGTGGCTCGTCGTCGAATTCGATGAACACCCGGCCCACCTCGACGCCAAGGCTCGCCTCGATCTGCCGCCGGATCAGCGCCGCGTCCACCGGCGCGACCCGTTCGAGCAGCGGAGCGAACTCCCGCGCGGCCGCCGCCCCGAAAACGCTCGGCGAGGACGCGACGAACTGCCCGAACTTCACGAAGATCGGCCCGAGCGCGACGAACGCGCCGGGCAACTCCGCGACCAGCGCCGACCGGCGACCGGTGCACCGCCGCACCAGATCGCGCGTCAGCACGGGCGCGAGCACCCGGACGATGACCAGAACGCGGGCGGCGCCACGCGCGACCGCCGTTATCCGAGTGAACACCACGAGCCCCTTTCCGAAACTATCGCTCCGCCAATGCTTCCGCGACCGTCGCTCGCCCGGCACCGATCGCGGGGACGAGCGCGCCGACCAGACAGATCCCCACCGCCGAGGCGGCCGTCAGCACGGCGACCGAAACATAGGATTCGCTCACCGACCGCAGCTCGAGCAGGGGCGCGTCCACAGCGGTCACCTTAGCCTTCCCACCTCGCGCCCGGGCTCAACCGAACGGCGGCCGCTCGTCGATTCGCGTCGACATCCGCCTGCCAACCGCCATGCCCGCGCTCACCAACCCCGGTCCGGGTACCGCGACCTATGCGTACTAGAGAAACCCGCCAGCGCGAACGTGATCGCCACGAGGTGGATCCCGACGGAGGCAATGTCGTCGAGCTCGGCGCCGACGGGTCCGGACCGACGTTCTCGCCCGACGGAACTCGACCGACCGAAGGCCACCTCCATCCCGCCAGACCGACTGGACGTCACCTTCATTCATCCGACCTGCGTGCACCGGTGAACCGACCGAGGGTGGCATTCGGTGGGGTGGGCCGATGAATGGTGGCCTTCGGTCGGTGTTGCTTGGCCAACCTGTGCGGGCTGGCAGGGTCGTGCGGCCGTGTCGGGGCTCGTCGCTAATCTCCCTGACATGGTCAGCCCCGATACGGCAGTACGTCGCCTACTGCTCGAGATAGGAAAACTGCTACAGCCGTATGGGTTTCACGGCGCCGAGCCCACCTGGACCCGAGTCGCGCCGGGCGGAGTCGCTTCCGTCGGCCGCACCCGGGTCTCCCGCACCTGGACCGACGGACAGCAGGTTCTCGGATTCGGCTTGACCATGAACGCCACGCCCACCGCCTGGTGGGAGTACTGCAACTGGCGCAACGCCCGACTTGGCCTACCGCCCGTCCCCGTGGAAGCGGCCACCGGTCCCGACCTGATCGGCACCGAATCCCTACCCGGCGAACTGACCGAGCCGTGGACCCTGCGCCTCGACCCGGCCCGAAGCGGCCGCCAGGCGCTGCGATCCGACATCGACACCGTCCGCGCCGAACTCCCCCGCCGGGTCCACGCCTACGCGCGCAGAGCATTACGCCTGCTGGAACCGGACAGCTACCTCGACGAACTGCTGGCCAGATCCGACCGGCAGACACCGGACTGGGCGGCGATCGTCGTTCTGCTCACCGACCACGGACCGGGACCGCGACTCGACGACGCCATACGCCAACTCCGCCAGTGCGTCTCGGACCATGGCGGCGCGGACTACGTGGAAGACGTCATCGCCTACGCGCGAACCCGCGTCGACCAGCGGCCGGTCGCCTAGCGGACGCGGGCGGCAGGTCCGGACCCTACGACGCTTCCGGCGGTTGATAAGTGACCTTTCGCGCGACGGCTTCGTCGACCTGTTCCGGCGTCAGCAACGTCACGGTGTGCGAGATCGCCGCACCGGAGGCCGCGGTGCGGATGGCGAGCGCCGCGGCCGAAACCTCGTCCGGGGCGTCACCGATCACGAACAGATCGTCCTCGCCGAAAGCGAAATAGCAGGCCTCCACATGGCCGCCCACGCTCTCGACCATTTCCGTGATGGCCGCCCGGCGGGCGGTGCCGCCCTGCGCGAGCAGGCCGCGTGCCCCATCCTCGGAGTAGCTGACCCGCCACAGGTACTTCGGCATTTCGTGTCGCCTCCTTCTCGCGGAACGATCTCGGGCAGACCCGACCCTACGGTCTCACCCCGCACCCGGCGGGCATGCGCGAACACCGTCGCAGCAATGATGCGGCAACGTGACAGTGGCGATATTGCGTTGCGCCCACCGTCAGCGTTCGAATCCGGCGGCTTGTGTGGCTTCGTCGGCCACCCGGACGCCGTAGTGGTAGGCGAGTCTTCCGCCGAGCCAGCCGGAAACCCCCAGAGCGGCCACGCTCACCACCGACAGCGCCAGCGGACCGGCGGGCACGGCTCCCGCCGGATCGGATCCTCGCCACAGGAAGCCGACCGCGAACGCGACCGTCACGGCGAGGTTCAGACCCATGTGCACCAAGCCCGTGCGGAACGCGGCGGTGCCGGTCGGAATCGCCAGCAGATCGAGCAAGCCTATCGTGGCGGCGGCCAGGGCGCCGAGCACGCCGATGGCGATCAGCCAGCGTGCTCCCTCGGCGAGGAAGTCGGGGTCGTCGACGACGTGGGAGCCGATGTCGAAGATCAGGCTCGCCACCCACGCCCCGATGGGGACCGTGACGAGAATCGGATGGAACGGATGCCCGTACGGCCCCGCGAGGACCGCGCTGACAGGTTGCTTGGCCTGTTGCGAATCACCGCGCACGACAACCTCCCACACCGTTGTAGTTCGACCGACCGCACATCGACACCGATCGCCGCGTGCCCGGGTACCACCCGGCTGCACACCGGTTCTTTTCGCCGGTGTGCAGCACTGGGCGGATGCGTCACCGGTTCGGCCCTCCATCAGGAACGAGAACGTCGGCCGAAGTCCAGCCCGACAGCGCACCCGCTATCGGCTTACCCACTCTCGGGAGAAAACGCATCGGATGCCGAACCCACCCAATCGCTCGTACGCGAAGCCACCGGTTTGCCGTGCCGCAGCGCCAAGCAGGCGTTGCGCGACGCCCACACGGTCGGTCGCGCACTCGGTGGCGTGCGGGCATTCGACAGAGTGGGCGCGTGAAGTTTGCCCTCGGTCATGAGTGCTACTCGGTAACTGCGATTTGCCGAGCGTTTCAGGGAGCGATCTACCGCAGCCGTCGCTCCGACCGATCGAGAGCCACAACCACGCAGTGCCGGAGCCGTCTAAGGAGAACAATCATGGCTGGTCTAGTGCGCCAGAGTTTCGAATCCCCCGAGGAGACCCGTCCTTTCGAGCAGAACAAAGGAAGGGTCGATCTCGTCAACATGGACCGAGGCCCGGTGGGCCGGGCGGTCTTCGAGCCAGGGTGGCGGTGGTCGGAGCACGTCAAGCCGATAGCCCAGACCGACAGTTGCCAGTCGGCTCACATCGGCTACTGCCTCTCGGGTCGCATGGTGGTGGCCATGGACAGCGGCGAGCAGCAGGAATACGGCCCAGGCGACTTCATGATCGTCCCGCCCGGCCACGACGCGTGGACCGTGGGCGACGAACCCTGCGTCATGCTCGACTGGCAAGGCTTCGCCGACTACGCGAAGCGGCCCTAGCGACGAGCCGGAACGTCAGCAGGTCACGTCCACCTGGGCGGCCCTGTCGAACGACACATGCACATGGTCGTAGTGATTGGCGGTCGGGCTTCCGCGGTTCTCCATGTACGACCACCCGTTGCCGTCGTTGTACCGCTGCCGCCAGATCACGTAGTTCACACCGAAACGCTGCCGGTTTGCCAGCACAAATTCGGCGATCGCGTCGCCGTGCGCGAAATCGGATGTCATCAAATCGAGCGCGAGGCCCGCACCATGGTCGCCGTCGTAACGGCCGACAGCGCCGCCGACTTCGGTGACGCCGAACGTCTTCTTGAGCAGGTGGCCCACCTGCGCCACATGCGGCCGCGTGCCGGAGAGTTCCGTCGAACACGGAATGGGGGGAGGCAGGTGCTGTACGGCCACCTTTTCCACCAAGAGTGGCGGCTCGATCGCCATAGCCGCAGGTGCGAGCAGAGCTGTCGGTGGCGCGGTGGTCGTGGCCGATTCGGATTCGACGGCGGACGAGGACGACGTTTCGACGGCGGCGGCAGGCTGAGCGACCGAGCTCAGCTGGATGGCCACTCCCAGCACAGCGGCGACAGTCGCCACACTGCCGCACACAGCCGGAGGAGTGAGTTTCCAAGCTGCGGTCTGTTTTCGATGTTGACCAGGCATGATGTCGATCACCGGCTAGCGTGTCGGGGACAAGATCACCGATAGATTACGAAACGGTCGCGGAAAAGTCACGTCGTGTCGATACCGACTGGACGTCGCGGGCACGTCCCCGTGGGCTCACGCGGAGCGAATCAAGCTGGCGCCGAGCCGTTTACGCGGCGAGTTCGCGCCGCCGGATCTGGCAGCACTCCGCAACCGATCAGCCGTAGCACCGCTGCTGTAGGGTCGACTCGTACGAAAGCGCCCTCGGTGCACCCACCGAGCGGCGCGAACCGTCGGAATCTGCCGGACGATGCGGCAGGATCGGGCGGTTCATGGCAGATTGTTTTGCGTGACCAACACTTCCGGAGACGCGTATCCCATGGCGGACACGATGACCACCTCCGTCGCAGTGCGTGACGGTGCGACCGTGCTCACGGTGGCCGGCGAGGTCGATCTTGCGACCGCGCCCGCACTGGAGACCGCGATCGAGGGCATCCTGGCGAGCAAACCGACGGCATTGATCATCGACCTCACCGCGGTCAGCTTCCTCGCCTCCGCGGGGATGGCGGCGCTGGTCGCGGCGCATCAGCGGGCCGGGGAGGCGACGACCATCGCGGTGGTCGCCGACGGACCTGCCACCAGCCGTCAGCTCAAGATGACCAGCCTGGATCAGGTCTTCGCGCTGCACTCGACGCTCGAAGCGGCGCTGGCCTCGCTGCGACCCAACTGAGCCAGCCGCGCCGCAGCCGAACCGCGACTCGACCGAGCGGCGACTCGACCAGACCCGAACACGACGACGTCCCGGCAGCACGCCGGGACGTCGTCGTTTCGTTTCAGACCAGCTCGCGCAGCTGCTCGATCAGCTTGACCCGCTCGGCGGGCGTTGCGGCCATCGGCACCACGTTCAGCGCGGTGACGCCGGCCTCGCGGAAGGCGGCGACGCGCTCCTTGACGAAACCGGCCGGGCCGACCAGCGAGATGTCGCGGACCAGCTCGTCGGGCACCACCTTGGCCGCCTCTTCCTTCCGGCCCGCCAGGTACAGCTCCTGGATGCGGTCCGCCTCGGCGCCGTAGCCGTACTTGGTGGCGAGGGTGTGGTAGAAGTTCTTGCCCTTGGCGCCCATGCCGCCGATGTAGAGCGCCAGGTGCGGCTTGACGAACTCCAGCAGCGGAGTCACGTTCTCGCCGATGGCCAGCGCCGGACCGGCGAACACCTCCAGCTCACCGAGGGCCGGATCGCGCTTGGCGAGACCCGCGTCCAGCGACGCGCCCCAGACGTCCTTGGCCCGCTCCGGCAGGAAGAAGATCGGCTGCCAGCCCTCGGCGATCTCGGCGGCCAGCTCGACGTTCTTCGGGCCGAGCGCCGCGAGCAGCACCGGAATGCGTTCGCGCACCGGGTGATTGATCAGCTTGAGCGGCTTGCCGAGACCGGTGCCCTCACCCTCGGGCAGCGGGATCCGGTAGTGCTTGCCCTGGTATTCGAGCCGCTCCCGCCGCCACACCTTGCGGCAGATCTCCACAAGCTCCCTGGTGCGCCCGATCGGCGCGTCGTAGGGCACGCCGTGGAAGCCCTCGATCACCTGCGGACCGGACGCGCCGAGGCCGAGCAGGAACCGGCCCTCGGAGACGAAGTCCAGGCCCGCGGCGGTCATCGCCGTGAGGCTCGGGGTGCGGGTGTAGATCTGCAGGATGCCGGAGGCCAACTGCACCCGCTCGGTCTTGGCGGCCAGGTACCCCAGCGCGCTGACCGCGTCGAAGGAGTACGCCTCGGGCACGAAGACCGTGTCGAGTCCGGCCCGTTCCAGGTCGGCCACTTCCGCCGCCGCTTCCTTGAAACCGCCCGAGTAGTTGATGCCCAATCCGATCCGCATGTGCTCAACATAACCGCGGGTATGCGCGGGCCGCGCACCGGCCGTCCGACGCGGCGGTCCGGCCAGGATGCGCGCGGTGGCAAGCGGTAGCGTGATCACTAGTTCACGCCGACGAAGAACGAAAGGCCACCCGTGTCGCAGCCGAGCACGTCGTCCCAGGAAACCGCGTCTTCCTTCGGTGAGGTCACCCTCGCGCGGTACCTGACCGATCTGGCCGCCAAGATCCCGGCGCCGGGTGGCGGCGCGGTGGCCGCGCTGCACGCCGCGCAGGGCGCCGCGCTCGTCGCCATGGTCGCCCGCTACACGACCCGCGCGAAGGACGCCGAACACAAGCCGATCGTGGACCGCGTCATCGAGGCCGCCGACGCCGCCCGTGAACGCGCGCTGGCCCTCGCCGACGCCGACGCGGCCGCGTTCACCGCCGTCGGCAACGCGTACAAGCTGCCGAGGGGCACCGACGAGGAGACCGCCGCACGCACCGAGGCGATCAACGCCGCGCTGGTCGAGGCCGCGCGGGTGCCCGCCGCGGTGGTGGACGAGGCCGACGAGGTGCTGTCCCTTGCCGCGGAGCTGCTGCCGATCGGCAACCCGAACGTCGTCACCGACATCGGCGCCGCCGCCGACGCCGCCCGCGCCGCAGCCACCAGCTCGCAGCTCAACATCGAGATCAACGTGGCCTCGCTGCCCGCCGCGCTCGGCGACAAGTTCGCGCCCGCGTTGCTGCGCATCGAGGGAATCATCGCGCGCGCCGACGCGCTGCACGCCGAGGTCGTGCACGCCCTCCGCAGCTGAATCGCCATCGGCGACACGCCGATAGGTAGACACGCCGACAACTTTCCGGTGTGGCGGCCCTGACCAGCGGCGTGTCGGCGGATGCGCGAATCTTCGTACCGAAGGGTCTCCCCGCTGACCATGGCCGGATCTACGGTTGATGGTCATGAGCGACGCTCCCCCGTCCTCCGCGACGCCCGGCGATCCGGCGCTACAGGTACGCGAGCGACGCGCGCAAGCTTGGAGCAACTTCCGTGCCGCGCGCATCGCGCTCGCGGATCTGCGCATCCGCACCAATGTGCGGGGCAGGCCCGCGTGGCTCGGCCGGTTGCCCGGCGGGCCGTACGAGCGCGCGGAACGGCGGCTCGACCGGCTCCGTCGCGACCTCGGCAAGCACGGCGTCGGCGCGGACGAGCACTCGTGGGGCGTGCTCTCGGGCGGGGAGACCACCACGCTGAGCGGCGTTGTCGGTATCGAGGCGACTATCGCCGCCGTCGCGCCGCGTTTCGCGATGATCGCACCGCAGTGGGTTCGGCAGTTGCGCTCCCTCGCGCGTGACTGCCCCTACGTGCGCGAGCAGGCCGCCGAGGGCGACCGCACCTGCGTCGACGAACTCACCTATCGGCTGACGGAGGCCGTGCGGCTCGCGCCGTCCGAGGCGGCGCGGCAGCGGCTCGTCGATCACCTGCCCGGCGAACTGCGCCCGATCCCTTCCGATGTCGTGCTGTTGCGCCGCAGCGGGTCGGGGCCGATCGAGATCGCGTTCGAAATCCACACCAGCACAATCGAACTCGAAGGCATCACGGTCACGCCCGCGCTGCGCGGCATGGGCCTCGGCACCGCGGGCCTCGTGCACCTGTGCCGCACGGCCGACGCGCACCGCCTGCACATCACCGGTCAACTGCTGCCCACCTTTCGCGACGACGAGGCCGCGATCGCCGCCTTGGCCCGCTGGTGCCGCGCGCACGGTTTCACGGTGCAGGAACGGCTGGGCGGGCGCATGTCCCGGCCGCCCGCCACGCCCAAGCCGGAATCCCGGCCGATCCGTCCACTGGGCGGCGCGCCGCCGACCTGATGGGCGCTGTCGGACGGACTCCGTAGTCTGCCCGCGCATGGCCGGAGTGAATGCGGGGTACCCGTGGCCGGTCCGTCAGCGAACGAACGAGGAGGTCGCGGTGACGTTCACCGAGGAAGAGATCACCTATCTGCGCGCCCAGCCGCTGGCGAGGCTGGCGACGGTGGATCCGGACGGACAACCCGACGTGGTGCCGGTCGCGATCGAGTTCGAGAATCCCGGCCTGTGGATCTGCGGCGCGGGCGAGCAGGTGCTGCGTACCCGCAAGGTCCGCAATGTGCTGGCCGGGAATCGCAAGGTGTCCCTGGTCGTCGACGACCTGGTGTCCATCGATCCGTTCGTCGCGCGCGGCATCCGGATCTATGGGACAGCGGGCGACCCGGTCGAGCGGATCGGCATGGTCGGTCCCGGCTTCTACCTGCCGGTCTCACCCACGGTGTCGTGGAGCTGGAATCTCGCGGGCGAGCCCGCGGGCCAGGAGTGGTACGCGACGAGGAAGACGGTGCACCGCGGCTGAGCGAGAAGGCCTTTCGCACCGCTCGGCGAGGCAGCTTGCAAACCGACCGGTTTCATGGTTATTCCCCCGGAATCATGCCTCACATGTTCGACAAGCCGGGTTGATCATGAAGGCGTAGAATGGTTTTCCGCATACCACACCATCTCCGAAGGGGTGGAGCCATGAGGAGCGTACTTCGCCACCTGTTCCTCGCGGTCGTGGTCGTCGCTCTGGCCGCGTTCGGCTCCGGTGCGGCGGCGGCGACACTGATCGGGCCGTCGTCCGCCGACCGGATCACGGCGATCACACCGGCCGCCGGACAGGAAGTCGGCATCGCGCACCCGGTCACCATCCAGTTCGCGGCGCCCGTCGCGGATCGCGCTCGGGCCGAGCGCTTGGTGAGCATCAGCTCGGCCGACCCGCTCCTCGGCACGTTCGCCTGGACGAACGATCGCGAGCTCACCTGGACGCCGACCGGATTCCTGCCCGCGCGCTCCGACATCACCGTGCGCTTCGGCAACACCCGCACCGAATTCCGCACCAACGAAGGCGTTTACGCCGAGGCCGACATGTCGGCGCACACGTTCACCGTGAGCATCGGCGGCCAAGTCGTACGGAGCATGCCCGCGTCCATGGGCAAGCCGGGATTCGAAACACCAACGGGCACTTACCCGGTGCTGGAGAAGTTCCGCTCGGTGGTCTTCGACTCCCGCACCATCGGCATCCCGCTGAGTTCGCCGGAGGGCTACCTGATCAATGGCGAATACGCCGAACGCCTCACGTGGGGCGGTGTTTTCGTGCACTCGGCGCCGTGGTCGGTGGACTCCCAGGGCTATGCCAACGTCAGCCACGGCTGCATCAACCTCGGACCGGACGACGCCGCTTGGTATTACGAGACGGTCGGCATCGGCGACCCGGTCGACATTCATTGGTGAGGCCGCGTTCGGCGGCCTTCTCCCCTCGCGACGCGCCCCGGACGTTTCGCGGAAGCCGGTTCCCTGGCAGTATCGTGCCGGGGAGCTGGTTTCGATGTGGGATGCACCCGACGGCGTGACCTGATGAAGGCGGGGAGATGGAACGACCGGACATGACGACACGACCCGGACAGGGCATGATGCCGCGGCCCGCCGCACCCGGGACGCCGCCGTGGCCCGGTGAACGGAACTATCAGGGCGAACCCGGCTATCGCGGCGAATGGGCGGACTGGGTACCGCGCAGACCGTACGACTCGGCGCCCGAGCCCGAGTGGGAACCGGAGGCCGAATTCGTCCCGGAGCCAGCGCATTTCCCCGAGGAAGACGTCTTCGCGCGGATGATCGACCGGTCCCCCAAACGCCCGCCCATCCGGCGCTGGGCCCCGGCACTCGTCGCTTCCGTTGCCGCGCTGGCCATGACGGCCGCGGCGTTCCTGTACTTCCGCGGCGATCCCGCACCGCAGCCCACCTCCGCCAACGGCCCCGTCCCGACGGCCGAGCCGGTGGCTCCGGCCACGCGGTGCCCCGCGGAACGCGTCGGCAACAAGATCCAGGGAAACGGCGACGGCGGCACCGATTCCGGACCGGACGCGATCTTCGCCTTCCAGTACGCGTACTACGTGACGCGTTCCGCCGAACAGGCGCGCGCCGTGGTCGCGCCGAATGCCTCGGTTCCGACGGTGGACGCCATCCAGCACGGCATCGACAGCATTCCCGCGGGCACCACGCACTGCGTCGCGATCTCACCGGGAGCCTTCGCGGGCCAGTACCGCGTGGTGATCACCGAGAACCGGCCGGGCCGCGACCCGATGACCTACAACGCCCAGCTGGTCAGCGTGGCGCGGACGGGCGACCGCACCCTGATCACGGGCATCGCCGCCGCGGGCTGAGCCGAAGTACCCCTCGCCCCTGCCTGAACCGCGACAACTCCCGCCGCACTGCGGCGATCTCACCGCGGGCCGAACCGCGGCACCCTCGCCGCGGGCCGAATTCTGGCGATCTCGCCGCGGCTCTACTCGACCGCGGCGCGTCGAACCTCGCTCAGCCGCGCAGCTTCTCGGCCGCCGCGACCACGTGCCGCATGAGCAGCGCGGTGGTCACCGGGCCGACGCCGCCGGGGACGGGGCTGAGTCCGGCGGCCTTGCCGCGCACCGAGTCCGCGTCCACGTCGCCCACGATGCCGCCGTCGGGCGCCTCGTTGGTGCCCACATCGATGACGATCGCGCCCTCGCGCACGTGCTTGCCGGTGACCAGCCCGGCCCGGCCCGCGGCGGCGACCACCACGTCGGCGGTCGCGGTCACGGCCGCGAGGTCGGCCGTGCGCGAATGGCAGACGGTGACGGTGGCGTCCTCGGCGAGCAGCAGTTGCGCGAGCGGCTTGCCGACGATGTTCGAGCGACCGACCACCGCCACCAGCTTGCCGCGCAGCGGGATCTCGTGGTGCTTCAGCAGTTCCACCACGGCCTCGGAGGTGGCGGGCACGAAACCGTCCAGACCCGCGGCGAGCAGGCCGAGCGAGAGCGGGCTGACACCGTCGACATCCTTGTCGGCGGAGATCGCCGAGCTCACATCGTCCAGTGAGACACCGGCGGGCAGCGGGGTCTGCAACATGATTGCGTCGTAGGAGGTGTCGGCGCTGCGCGCGGTGAGCTCCTCGCGAATCCGCTCCGCGGTGGCGTCGGCGCCCAGATCGATACGCTCACAGGCGATTCCGAGCCGCTCGGCGGCCTTGCGCAGCGAGTTGACATACCAGGCGCTGGCCGGATCGTCGTTGGCAACGACCAGGGCGAGCCGCGGGGCGTGCATGCCAGCGGCGAGCGCGGCGGTGCGCTCCTTGGTGTCGGCGTTGATGGCGGCGGCGAGTTCCTTGCCGGTCAGCGAAAGGGTGTCCACGGGGTGACAGCTTAGTGGGCGCGGCCGCACGCATTCCGTCAGCAACCCGCGCACGGCCGAGTCGAGCTCGGACGGCGGCCGGGTCACGCGAATCGACCGGGCGATTCGGCCACGCAATTACCGGGCTCGGCCGGGGTCCGGTCGTATCGTGGGGACTGCTCTGCCAACGGCCAACTGCCAGCTGACGTACCGAAAACCCGTTTCACGCGCGGAAAGGTGTCGACTGTAGTGAAGATCTCGAGGCATTGGAGAATCCTGGTCGCGACGTCGTTCGCGGCCTTCACCCTCACCGGCCTGGCGGGCGCGCCCGCCCAGGCGTCCCCCGAAACCGACGCTCTTTACAACTCCGCCCAGCGCCACTTCGTCGACGGCAACGAAGGCGCGGGCCTCGCGGATCTGCGGGCGCTGCTCGGCGCCGATCCCGGTGACACCGAAGCACTTTCGCTGAAGGCGATCTGGTCGCACTACGCCAACGATCTGCCCGCCCTGGCCGACGCCATGGCGCGGCTACAGATCGCCGATCCCGAGCTGGCCGCGGGCACCGGCCACGTGCTGCACGCGATCGGCGCCGCGGTCGGCACGCTGCCGAATCCGCTGCCCGCGCTGATCGGCCCGCAGACCGGGATCGTCGTGCTCGGCTACGGTCTGCTGCCCGACGGCGCGCTGCGCCCCGAACTGGTGAACCGGTTGACCGCGGCGTGGATCCAGGCCGTCGCGTCGCCGTTCTCGCCGATCGTAGTGACCGGAGGCAACCCGCAGAACGGGATCACCGAGGCCGAGGCCATGCGCAACTGGCTTGTCGAGCGCGGCATCCCGGCCTCGCGGGTGCACGTGGAGAACCGCGCGTCCTCGACGGTGCAGAACGCGCTGTACGGCACCCAGCTGCTGCGCGCGGTCGGCGCCACCAGCGCGGTCGTGGTGACCTCCCCCAACCACATTCGCCGCGCGGTCGCGGACTTCATCGTCGCGGGCACCCACGTCGTCGGCGCGATGACGTCGCTCGAGCAGCTGGTCTCCCAGCTTCCCCCGCCCGCCCGCCACGCCCAGCGCGGCATCTACCTCGACGCCACCCGCACCTTCCAGCTGGCCACCTCCCGCTAGGCCACGCGCGTCCCCGCGGCCCGATCGAGACGTCCTCGGTCGGGCCGCAGCGCGTCCGTCGCTGCCCCGCGCGGCGCGTTCATCGCTTCCCCACCCGCGCCGGTCTCCGCCCGCAGCGTGGCGACCCGCACCGCTGCGCATCAGCGGGGGGCGCGGTGCGGCGGGTTGCCGGACTGATGGTCGCCGAATATCCGTTGGCCGCGGCGGGGACCGCTGGTGCAGGATGTCCCGGTGTCTGGAGTGGAGGTCGCCGAGGTGGCGGCGCGGTTGCGGGCGGCGGGGTGCGTGTTCGCCGAGGACGAGGCGCGGCTGCTGATCGATGCCGCGGCCGAGGACGGCGGTGATCTGAACGCTCTTGTGGCGGAACGGGTTTCCGGGACGCCGCTGGAGTATCTGCTGGGCTGGGCGGAGTTCCGCGGGTTACGGATCGCGGTCGGGCCGGGGGTGTTCGTGCCGCGGCAGCGCACGGTCTTCCTGGTCGAGGAGGCACTCGGGCTCGTGGGTGCGCTCGAGTCGACGCCCGTGGTGGTCGACCTGTGCTGCGGCTCCGGCGCCCTGGGTGCCGCGTTGGCGACCGCGCTGCGCGCCGAAGGGCGGACCGTCGAACTCTCGGCCGCCGATATCGAACCCGCCGCCGTCGAGTGCGCGCGCCGCAATCTCGGCCCGCTCGGCGCGGCCGTCTACCAGGGCGACCTGTTCGCCCCGCTCCCGGACGACCTGCGCGGCCGGGTCGACGTCCTGCTCGCCAACACCCCGTACGTGCCCTCGGATCACATCGCGGACATGCCCCCGGAAGCGCGCGACCACGAGCCGCGCACGGCCCTCGACGGCGGCGCCGACGGTCTGGACGTCTTCCGCCGCGTCGTGGCCGACGCCCCCGAATGGCTGGCACCCGGCGGGCACCTGCTCGTCGAGTCGAGCCCGGAGCAGGCGGTCGTCGCCGCGAAGATCCTGACCGATCGCGGCCTCCTCGCCCGCGTCGCGGAGTCCGAGGAGCACTACGCCACCGTGGTCATCGGCACTCGTCCCTGAGCGCCAGGCTCGGCGCAAGCGCGCAAGACCGCGCGTCACTCCTGGCACGAGCGCGCAAGACCTCGCGTCACTCCTGGCATGACACGAAGGCCCGCGCGTCACCCCCGGCACGACACGAAGGCCCGCGCGTCACCCCCGGCACGACACGAACGCCGCGCGTCACCCCCGGCACGACACGAACGCCGCGCGTCCCCCTGGAACGCGCGGTCGTTCAATCGTCCTCGCCTACTTCTTACGCCCGGTGAATTCGTCCATCGAGTGGTAGACGCCGACGGTGTCGAGGAACAAGTCGCGCAGTTTGAGCGGCAGGATGCCGGACAGCGCCCGGTTGAGTCGGGAGGTCCACGGCAGCACGACCAGCGCGTTGCCCTGCTTCATCTCCTTCCAGGAGGTGTCGACGACCGCGTCCTGCTCGAGGATCGGGGTGAGCCAGAAACCCTTGGCGCCGTCGAACATTCCGGTGTCGATGTAGGTCGGGCACACGGTGGTGACCTTGACGTGGTCGTGGCCCGCCTGCTCGAGCTCCAGGCGCACCGAGTCGGACCAGCCGAGGGCCGCCCACTTGGACGCGGCGTAGACGGACATGCGCGGATTGGCCACCAGACCGGCGGACGAGGCGATGTTCAGCACCCGCGCCTGGCCGGTTCCGCGCACCATGGCTGGCAGGAATTCGAGGGTGATGTACATCGGCGCCAGCGAGTTGATCGCCATCGTCTTGTCGATGTCGGCGCGGTTCTCGGTCTCCCAGAAGTAGGTGTTGCCGCGCACGATACCCGCGTTGTTCACCAGGATGTCGATGTCGCCGACCGTTTCGCGGACCGCGGTGGCAGTCTCGGCGATGGCGTCCCGGTCCGACACGTCGACCACGTAGTGGTGGATCTCCGAACCACGGCCCGCGAGTTCCGCCGCGGTGCCCTTCAGCGCGACCTCGTTGATGTCCCACAGCACCACCGCGGCGGCGCCTTCGCGCACCGCGCGCTCGGCGAACAACTTGCCGAGCCCCATGGCGGCACCCGTGACCAGGACCTTCTTGCCCGCGACCGTGTCCAGCTTCATCCGTTCCCTATCCCTGCGTTCGTTTCCGGCGACGCCACATGCGACGACGACTGCTTCTCGGTGCCGCTCGCTTCCGACCCGGCGCCTCCTGACCCGCGCTACTTCTGGCGCAGCGTCTTCATGACGTTGAAGTAGAGCGTCATGGTCTTGGCCCACAGCTCCTCCGACATCCCCGGCAGCGGCGCGATCGGCAGCACGCGCTGCACCGCGATGGTCTGGGTGTCGATGTACTTGAGCAGGCCCTCGGGACCGTGCCGCCGTCCGGTGCCGGAGATGCCGAGTCCGCCGGACGGCGCGTCGGCGCTGCCCCAGGCGGCGATGAAGCCCTCGTTGACGTTCACCGATCCGGCGTCGATGCGGGCGGCCACCGCGCGGCCGCGCGCCGCGTCCTTGGTCCACACGCTGGCGTTGAGGCCGTAGGCGGTGTCGTTGGCCGCCTCGATGGCCTCCTCGTCGCTGCCGACGCGGTAGACCGAGACCACCGGGCCGAAGGTCTCCTCGCGGTAGACCGTCATGCCGGGCCGCACGCCGGCGAGCACGGTCGGCTCGTAGAAGAACGGGCCGAGATCGGGTCGCGCGCGACCGCCCGCGAGCACTGTCGCGCCCTTGGCCACCGCGTCGTCGACGTGCGCGCGGACGGTGTCCAGCTGACGCTGGAAGGTCAACGATCCCATGTCGCTGTCGTAGTTCAGCTCCGCGCCAAGCTCGATCGAGCGCACGTTGGCGACGAATTCGGTGACGAACCGGTCGTAGACCGCCTCGTGCACGTAGATGCGTTCCATGGATTCGCACAGCTGTCCCGCCGAGGAGAAGCAGGCGCGGACGGCGACCTTGGCGGCGCGGGAGACGTCGGCGTCGGCCAGCACCAGCAGCGGGTTCTTGCCGCCGAGTTCCAACGAGTAGCCGATCAGCCGCTCGCCCGCCTGCTGCGCGATGGTGCGGCCGGTGGCGCTGGAGCCGGTGTAGTCGACGTAGTCGGCGCGCGCGATGACCTCGCCGCCGATCACCGAGCCGCGGCCCAGCACCGCCTGCCACAGGCCGCGCGGCAGTCCGGCGCGCACGGCGGCGTCGATGGCCCACAGCGCGGTCAGTGCCGTCTGGTTGTCGGGCCGCGCGACAACGGCGTTGCCCGCGACGAGGGCGGGCAGCGCGTCGGAGGCGGCCAGGGCGAGCGGGTAGTTCCACGGCGAGATCACCGCGACGACGCCCTTGGGACGGTTCCGGACGTCGACCTGGGTGAGGACGGGCAGCACGCCGCGCGGCTTGCGGGTCGCCAGCAGCTTCTCGGCGACCGAGGCGTAGTACCTGGCGTTCACCGCGACGTCGCCGACCTCGTCGAAGGCGTGCGCGCGGGACTTGCCGGTCTCGGTCTGCACGATGTCGAGGATCGCGTCCTGCTCGGCGAGCACGATGTCGTGGAAGCGGCGCAGCACGGCGGCCCGCTCGCGCACCGGACGCGCGGCCCATTCGCGCTGCGCGATCCGCGCGGTGGCGAAGGCGCGCTCGATGTCGTCGGTGGAGGACTGCGGCAGCTCGGTGACGAACCGCCCGGTCGCGGGCGCGAAGACCTCGACCGCGGGGGCGCCGCCCGCGACGGCGTGCTCGAGCAGCGGCCGCACCAGGTCGGCGGGCAGTGCGGCCGGGTCGGCCAGCTTCGGGGCGGTCGTCATTGTCGGCCCTCTCGTGGGACGGAGTCGGATGCGCGCGTCAAGAGCATTTACTGAACAGTGGTGTTAGATTAATCCTTGTGACGTGTCCCGTGTCAAGCTCTCCGTTGTGCAGCACAGACATGCCCGACATCCGGTTGTGAGGCCTCACCGTGCCGACTGACGCGCCGACCCGCCGTGGCCGCCCGCCGCAGACCAGGGAGCAAGCCGAGGAGGTCAAGGCCAGGATCGTGCTCGCGACCGCGGAAGTGTTCACCCGCAACGGCTCTCGCGGTCTGAGCGTCGCGCAGATCATCGAGCAGGCCGGATTGGCGCGGCCGACGTTCTACCGGTACTTCGGCAACGCCGCCGAACCGCTGCACGTCTTGCTGACCGCGTCCAACGAGGGCCTGGTCGGCGGGATCCGCGCCGCTCTCACCGGCACCGACGAGCCCGTCGAACTCGGCATCCGGCTCATCGACGCCTACCTGGACTGGGCCCGGGGCCACGGCGCCATGCTGCGCCCGCTGTTCGCCGAACTCCACGATCCGGCCTCGCCGGTCTCCGCCTATCGCGAGCACGCCCTCGACGACATCCGCGCGACCGTCCGCGAGACGTTCACCGAGCTGGGCAGGCCGGTACCCGCACCGCTCGATCTGGACGCCGCGCTGCACGTCTGCGAATACGTCGTCTATCGCATCTCCTCGGGCACCGCGCCGGGCGCCGAACCGGACGCGGAGACGGTCGACGCGGCGCGGCTCACCATGATCCGTGTCCTGCTGACCACCCTCGGCACCCGCGCCGACATCGAGTACGCACTCGACATCCCGAACCTCTTCCCCGAAGCGCCGACGCCTCCCTGAAACCAGAATTCGACCCCGCCGAGGCCGATTCGGGCATGAGAGGATCGAGGGATGGTCGCCGATTCCGACGAATCCTTCGCCCGAATGCGCAACTGGCGTGGCCTGGCCCCCGCCGAGCGAATCGCCACGCGCAGAACACAACTCGTCGAGGCCGCCACCGAGCTGATGGCCACCGTCGGCGCCTCGGAGATCTCGATGCGGGGGGTGTGCAGACAGGCCGGGCTGACCGAGCGCTACTTCTACGAGAGCTTTCCGAACCTGGACGCGCTGCTCACCACCGTGCTGGAGACCGTGGTCGTCGGGGCCCGCGACCACCTGCTCGACGCGCTGACCGAGGCGCCGATCGAGCGCGAGGCGATGTTCCGCCACGTCGTCGCGGCCTTCACCGACTATCTGACCGAAGATCGGCGCCGCGGCCGGATCATGTTCGTGGAATCGCAGGCCACCCCGGTGCTCACCCAGCGCGGCGACGAACTCGTCGAACTGTTCACCGCGCCCATCGCCATGACCATCGGCGCGGGCGACTACCGCGAACCAGGGCCGGACCACCTCGACAGCGTGCTCAACGCGAACGCGATCTTCGGCGCGCTCGCCTACCTGTACCGGCCGTGGCTGGACGGCACGATCGACGTCCCGCGCGAACGGTTCGACGAGCACGCCGCCCGCCTGCTCACCGCCATCGCGCCGGTCAGGTCTTCGGACGCCTGATCGGCACGGTCCGCCGCGGTCCACGCACGGCTGGAGCGAACGCGGCGGTGCGCACGTCGAGCACAGCCGACGCCGTCCCCACGTGACCGAGGGATGCGGACGTAAGCCCTAGTCCGCGAGCACCGGGTCCCGTCGCTCAGCGCGTTCGAATCGCATGGCGCCATCGGTGATCGCGCCGTGGCGCAACGTGATCAGGTCGCGCACGTAGTTCATGCGCAGCGCCCACGGCGCGCGATCGCCCTGCATCGGGAACATGGTCGCGGCGCGCAGGACGTAGCCGGGCATGAAGTTGGTGAACAGCGGCGCCTTGCCGACCGAGGGATCGCGCACCGGCATGCAGCGGGCGTAACCGTGCGCGTCCATGTGGCGCAGCAGCCGAACCACGTACTCGCTGACCAGATCCGCCTTGAGGGTCCACGACGCGTTGGTGTAGCCGATCACGAAGGCGAAGTTCGGCACCTCCGACAGCATCATCGCCTTGTAGGCCAGATGATCGGCCATCGAGACCGGCGTACCGTCCACCACGAGCTCCATGCCACCGAAGGCGAGCAGGTTCAAACCCGTTGCGGTGACGACGATGTCGGCGTCGAGGTGCTTCCCGGAGGTCAACGCGAGCCCGCGCTCGGTGAAGGTCTCGATGCGATCGGTGACGATGTCGAGCCGCCCCTTGCGGATCGCGCGGAAGAAGTCGCCGTTGGGCGCGAGACACAGGCGCTGATCCCACGGGTTGTACTTCGGCGTGAAGTGGGTGTCGATGTCGAAGCCCGGGGGAAGCCAGCGCTGCTGCCACTGCTTGATCCGCGCCCGCATCCGATCCGGGTAGCGCTGGCTCAGCTGGTAGATCGCGGTCGCGATGGCCACGTACTTCGCGCGCGCCACCGCGTAGGCCGCCTTGGCGGGCAACCACTTTCGCGCCTGGTGGGCAAGATCGTCGCGTTCCGGCGCGGAGATGATGTAGCTGGGCGAGCGCTGCAGCATGGTGACGTGCGCGCCCTGCTCGGTCAGCGCGGGGCCGAGCGTCACCGCGGTGGCGCCGCTGCCGATGAGCACGACGTGCTTGCCCGCCACGTCCAGCTCGTCCGGCCAGTGCTGCGGATGAATGATCGGACCGGCGAAGCGCTCGGTGCCCGCGAAGTCCGGCGAGTAGCCCTCGTCGTAGCGGTAGTAACCCGAGCAGCACCACAGGAAATCGGTGGTCAGCGTGACCACTTCGCCGGTGTCGGTGCGTTCGGCGCGCACGGTCCACCGATTGTCGGCCGAGGACCACTCGGCGCGCACGACGCGGTGGTGGTAGCGGATGTGTTCGTCGATGCCGTACTCGCGCGCGGTGTCACGCAGATAGTCCAGAATCGTGTGGCCGTCGGCGATCGCCTTCTCTTCCAACCAGGGACGGAAACGGTAGCCGAGGGTGTACATGTCCGAGTCGGAGCGAATTCCGGGATAGCGGAACAGATCCCAGGTGCCGCCGAGGGCCGCGCGGCTCTCCAGGACGGCGAACCGGCGCCCGGGAAACGCCTGCCGCACGTGATACGCCGCACCGATACCGGACAGCCCGGCCCCGACGATGAGTACATCGACGTGCTCGGTCTCGGTCGTCATCACACAGCTCCTCCGGTCTCCTGCGGACGGGTGCGGCGCCGCATCCGCGATACCTCGAGGGTAGTCGGCGCCACCCGGCGCATCGGTCGCCGGTTCCTCCCGCACAACCGCGGGCACCACCGAGTGAAGTCACTCACACGGGGCCGCGCACCGCCCGCGCACCGACCCGTCCAGCTATTCCGAACCATGGTTAGCGAATTGTTCGCCGTCACAACGGACCCGCGCCGTGCCGCCGCTCGGCCCGCTCGCGCGGCATGCCCGGAAAACTGGTGTCAGAACGGCGCAGCGCCGCCTACCGGCCACCATAGCGAGCTGCCATAGCCGGGCGATGACCAGTTAGTGACACTGCACGAAACAGGTACTTCGAACGGCCAACTGTCCCAGAAGGATTCCCGTTTTCGGGCCTATCCATTTCTAGTTACTCTCCGGTAGTGTTCCGACGCACCGACGATCAGAGAAGATCCGGAACCGTATCTGTCAACGATTCCCAGGAGCTCACGTGTCGAATTCTCGCTTCGAATCCATCGGCGCATATATGCCCTCGAAAGTCGTCACCACCGAGGAGCTGATCGCGCGGCTGAAAGTGCCGCCGTCGTTCGATCTCGAGCGAATCACAGGAATCAAGGAACGCCGGGTGCACGATACGCGTCCGGAAAGTTACGAGGATTCCTTCGCGCTCGCCATCAAGGCCGCCGAGGACTGTCTGTCCAGGTCACGGTATGCCCCCGCCGATCTCGACGTGATCATCTCCAGTTCGATCACCCGCAGCAAGCACGGCACCCGGATGTACATGGAGCCGTCTTTCGCCTCCTCGATCGCCAAGCACGTCGGCGCTCGAAAGGCGATCACTTTCGATATTTCCAACGCGTGCGCCGGAATGCTCTCCGGCACCTACATCCTGGATCGGATGATCCGCGCGGGCATCGTCCGAAACGGCATGGTGGTCAGCGGTGAGGCAATTACGCCGATCTCCGAAACCGCGGTCGAAGAGATTTCCGAAAAATACGATCTCCAGTTCGCCTCGCTGTCGGTCGGCGACTCAGGATGCGCGCTCGTGCTGGACGAGGCGGTCGACGACGCCGACAAGATCCACTACATCGAGATGATGACGGCCTCGGAGCACTCACACCTGTGCCTCGGCATGCCAAGCGGCCGGACCCCGGGCGTCGCGCTCTACACCGACAACCGCAAGATGCACAACGAGGCCCGGTTCATGCTCTGGCCGAACACCCAGGGCAGCTACCTGGAGAAGCAGGGCAGGACCTTCGCCGACGAGCAGTTCGACTACATCATCCACCACCAGTTCGGCGCCGCGGCGGTCCCGTACGCCAACGCCATCGCCGCGCGCGAGCTCGGCACGCCGATGCCGCCAGACCTCAATGTCATCCACAAGTACGGAAATACCTCCACCACTTCGCATTTCATCGTGCTGCACGATCAGCTCAGCGATCAGAACATCCCGGCGGGATCGAAATTGCTGATAATTCCTGCCGCATCGGGCGTCGTGACCGGCTTCCTGTCCACCACCATTTCCTCCCTGAAGGTCTGAGGTATCGACATGGGCGTGCGTATCAAGTCCACCGGAGTCAGCCGGACGGGCGACACCCACAGCATCATCGCGCACAGCGGTCGGGCCGCGCGGCGCGCGATGGAGCGGGCGGGCATCCGGCCCGAGCAGGTCGGCGTGCTGATCAACGCGGGCGTGCACCGCGATTCGAACATCGTGGAGCCGGCGGTGTCCGCGCTGATCCAGAAGTCGGCAGGCATCGGCCTGGAGTACGAGAAGGACGATCCGACCTCGTTCTCCTTCGATCTGATGAACGGCGCGGTCGGCGTGCTCAACGCCGTGCAGGTGGCCACCTCGATCCTGGAGACCGGCAGCGCCGAGCATGTGCTCATCGTCTCCGGCGACACCCACCCGTCGCTGACCCGCGCGGTAGCCGACGACGAATTCCCTTACGCCACAGCGGGTGCCGCGCTGTTGCTGGAGCGCACCGACGAGCCAGAGGGCTTCGGCCGCGTGCACACCGCGACCGCCGAGGGGACCCCGGCCGTCGAGGCCTACGTCGACACCGCCACCATGGGCACCGTCGGCCGCGGCCTGATGACCGTCGAGCGCGAGCCCGGCTTCGAGGATCGCCTGCTCGAGGTCGCGCTGGAGACCGCGCGCGCGGCGCTCGCCGAGGCCGGTGACGCCGACCTGTCGGGCACGGTGCTCATCGCCTCCACGCCGAGCGCGGAATTCCCGCTGCGGCTTGCGGATTCGCTCGGCATCGCCCGTGACTCGGTGCGGGTGCCCGACCTGTCCTACGGCGACCCGCACACCGCCGCGCTTCCGCTGGCCTACGACCGCGCCGTGGCGCAGGAGACGCTCGGCTCGCACACGCGGGTGCTGTTCGTCGCGGCGGGTGCGGGTCCGTCGGCGGCGGCGGTGCTGTACCAGCTGCCCGTCCTCGTCGGGGCCCCCGCGTGACCGAAGGGACCTACTGGCAGGCCATCGATCGGTTCCGTGCGTTCGCGCGCACGGAGCCGGACCGCCAAGCGGTGATCTACCCCGAGGGGAAGAATCCCGATGGCCTGCCGGCCTATCGGCACATCGGCTATCGCGAACTCGACGAATGGTCGGACGCGATCGCCGAGCGACTCATCGCCTCGGGCGTCGGCACCGGCACTCGCACCATCGTGCTCGTGCTGCCGAGCCCCGAGCTCTACGCGATCATGTTCGCGCTGTTGAAGATCGGCGCCGCGCCCGTGGTCATCGACCCGGGCATGGGTGTGCGCAAGATGCTGCGCTGCCTGCGCGCGGTGGACGCCGAGGCGTTCATCGGCATCCCGCAGGCGCACGCGCTGCGCGTCCTGTTCCGCCACAGCTTCCGCAGCGTGCGCACCGCGGTCACCGTCGGCAAGCAGTGGTTCTGGCGCGGCGAGAGGTTGGCGGACTGGGGCCGCCGTCCGCGGGGTCCGCTGCCGCAGCGCACGCCTGCCGACCCGGAGAGCCTGCTGCTCATCGCCTTCACCACCGGAAGTACCGGCCCGGCCAAGGCGGTTCAGCTCACCCACGGCAACCTCGCCGCGATGGTGGAGCAGGTGGACACCGCGCGCGACCACGTCCCGCCGGACACCTCGCTGATCACGCTGCCGCTGGTCGGCGTGCTCGATCTGCTGCTCGGTGCGCGCTGCGTGCTGCCGCCGCTCATTCCAAGCAAGGTCGGTTCGACCGATCCGGCGCACGTGGTCGACGCCATCGCCACCTTCGGGGTGCGGACCATGTTCGCCTCGCCCGCGGTGCTGATTCCGCTGCTGCGCCACCTGGAGCAGCACCCGACGGCGCTGCCCACCCTCGGCAGCATCTACTCCGGCGGCGCTCCGGTGCCGGACTGGTGCATCGCCGGTCTGCGCGAGGTGCTCGCCGAGGACGTGCGGATCTTCGCGGGCTACGGCTCCACCGAGGCGCTGCCGATGTCCACCATCGAATCACGGGAACTGCTCGGCGGTTTGGTGACCAGAGCGCACCAAGGCGACGGCACCTGCATCGGGCGGCCGTCGGACCGGGTCGAGGCACGCGTGGTGGCCATCACCGACGCGCCGATCCCCACGTGGGCGCACGCCGAGAAACTGGCGGGCGAGCTCGAGAACACCGGTGGCGTAGGCGAACTCGTCGTGGCGGGCCCGAACGTCAGCACCAAGTACTACTGGCCCGAGGAGGCGAACCGGCAGGGCAAGATCGTCGACGGCGCACGGATCTGGCACCGCACCGGCGACCTGGCCTGGATCGACGAACACGGCCGGATCTGGTTCTGCGGGCGCAAGAGTCAGCGGGTGGTCACCGCCGACGGACCGATGTTCACCGTGCAGGTCGAGCAGATATTCAACACGGTGCCCGGCGTGGCACGCACGGCGCTGGTCGGCGTCGGTGCACGCGGTGCGCAGCGTCCGGTGCTGTGCGTCGAGCTGAAGCCGGGCGCGGACCGCACCGCCGTCGAGCTGAAATTGCGGACCCACGCCACCGAATTCGAACTCACCAAGCCGATTTCCGATGTGCTGGTGCATCCGAAGTTCCCGGTGGACATTCGGCACAACGCCAAGATCGGCCGCGAACAGCTCGCGGTGTGGGCGGCCAAGCAGCTGAAAGCCGAGGCGCGGCGATGAGAACGACCGCGCTGCGGGCGATTCCGATCCTCGGCTGGCTCTACCTGGCGGCCGGTCTTGTCGCGGCGCGCACCGGACAGGCGCCGCGCAACCGGTGGCTGCGGGCCGCGTGGTGGATCGACGCGTTTCTCAGCGTGGTGGTGCACGCGGCGCAGATTCCGGTCGCGCTGCGCGCCACCCGCGGCACCGGCCATTCCCCGTGGAAGACCGCGGTGCTGACCCAGATCTTCGGCCTGACCTGGTACGGCGCGAGCCTGGGCGCAGGGGCGGGCGACGAACTACCCAGCGATCATCGAGAGGACGAGCGATGAAGATTCTCGTGACCGGGGCCTCGGGCTTCCTCGGCGGCGCACTCGTGCGGCGGCTGGTGGCCGACGGAGCGCACGACGTACGAATCCTGGTGCGGCGCACCAGCAATCTGAACGATCTCGGCGACGCGCGAGACCGTGTGGAGATCGTCTACGGCGATCTCACCGACGCGCCGTCGCTGGTCGAGGCGACCGGCGGCATCGACGCGGTCGTGCACAGCGCGGCGCGCGTCGACGAACGCGGCACCCGCGAGCAGTTCTGGGAGGAGAACGTCCGCGCCACCCAGCGGCTGCTCGACGCCGCCAAGCGCGGCGGGGCGTCGCGGTTCGTGTTCATCTCCAGCCCCAGCGCGATGATGGACTACCACGGCGGCGACCTGCTCGACGTCGACGAGTCGCTCCCCTACCCGCGCCGGTACCTGAATCTCTACTCCGAGACCAAGGCCGCGGCCGAACGCGCCGTACTCGCCGCGAACGCACCGGGTTTCACCACCTGCGCGCTGCGACCCAGGGCGATCTGGGGCGCGGGCGACCGGTCGGGCCCGATCGTGCGGCTGCTCGGCCGCACCGCCGAAGGCAAGCTGCCCGATCTGTCGTTCGGGCGCGAGGTGTACGCCTCGCTGTGCCACGTCGACAACATCGTCGAGGCCGTCGTGCTGGCGCTGGCCACCGAGAACGTCGGCGGCAAGCCGTATTTCATCGCCGACGCCGAGAAGACGAACGTGTGGCAGTTCCTCGGGCAGGTCGCCACCGAGCTCGGCTACCAGCCGCCGACGAGACAGCCGAACCGCCGGGTGCTCGACGCGGTGGTCGCCGTGCTCGAGGCCGTCTGGAGGATTCCCGCGGTGTCCACTCGCTGGTCGCCGCCGCTGTCCCGCTACGCGGTGGCGCTGATGACGCGCTCGGCGACCTACGACACCGGCGCGGCCACCCGCGATTTCGGCTACCGCCCGATCGTGGATCGGGCGACGGGGCTGGCGAGCTTCCTCGCCTGGCTCGACACTCAGGGGGGCGTCCGCGAACTGACAAGACACCTGCGCTGACCCCGCGATCCCGGAGGCAATCATGAGCAGCGACACCACCTTTCGCCGTCCCATCACCCCGACCGAGCGGCTGTACTTCGCCACGAGGGAACTGGCTCCGCCGTTCCTGATGCAGCTGGCGGTGCACGGACAGGGCACGCTGGACCCCGCCGACCTGCAGCGCGCGGTCGACGTGGCCTCGGCGGCCAACCCCGGCTCCCGGCTGGTCCGAGACGGGGCCGACTGGGTGGACACCGGCGTCGCGGCGACGGTGCGGGTCGTCGAGGGCCACTCGCTGACCTACCCCGGGCTGGAGAACGACCCCGTCCTCAACAGCCCGATCGGTCCGACGCCCGACCGCACCTGCGAGGTCCTGCTGCTCACCGCGGATCCGGTCACCATCGTCTTCCGCGTCTTCCACGGCGTGATGGACGGCATGGGCATGCGCATGTGGGTGGACGACGTGTTCCGCGCGCTGCGCGGCGTCGAGCCGTTCGGTGCGCCCGACCCGGTCGCGGACGCGGAGCTGGTCGCGCGCGTCGGCGCCCCCGGCAAGCCCTCGGTCCTGCTGCCGATCTATCCCTCCGCGGCCGGGCGTGGCAAACAGGATCCGGCGGAGTCGCCTTGGTTGCTGCGGCACCGCACGGTCGCGGCGACCGGCCGGGGCATCGTCGCGCGGGTCGCCGCCGTGCTGGCCGACGCCGCACAGGCCAAGTCGCGCTTCATGATTCCGGTCGACCTGCGCAGGCACGACCCCGCGCTGCGGTCCACCGCCAACCTGGCGCTTCCGCTGTTCCTCGACGTCGCCCCCGGTGATACCTGGGAATCGGTGAACGACCAGCTGCGCGCGGGTCTGAAGGAGAACCGCGAACTCAACCAGATGGACAACGGCGGGCTCACCGCGTTCCCGCCCGCGGTGGTGCGGGCCGTACTGCGCGCGGGCAACTGGGTCGGCGCGCGGCTCGGCAGGAACCTGGTGTCCGCCACCGTGTCCCACATGGGCGTCTTCGATCTGCCCGAGATGGCGGTGCCCGGTTTCACCCCGGTGAGCATCCGGGTGCTTCCGCAGCACAGCGGGATGATGCCGCTGCTGTTCGGCATCGTGGAATCGGCGGGGCGGCTGGAGATCACGGTGTCGTGCCGCAACGGCGAGGGGGTCGAGGCGCGGCTCGAGGCGCTGCTGGATCGCATCGCGTCCACGTTGGAACGCGAGCTCGCCGCGTCCCCCACACGCTGACCCCGGCATTCCCGGTACAACCACTGCGGCACAGGAGTTTCCGATGATCGATCCGGCCACCTCGGGGGACGACCGTTCGGCGGGTCCGCGATGATCGCGTGGGCTCGGTTCGTGATGGCGCGGCCGCGCACGGTGCTCGGCGTCGCGGTGCTCGTCATGGGCTTGTGCGGGCTGTTCGGTGCGGGGGCCGCCGAGCAGCTCAGCGCGGGCGGGTTCATCGATCCGAACAGTGAGTCGGCGCTGGTCGACCGGCTCGTCACCGAGCACTTCGGCCCGCAGAATCCCGACGTGGTGGCGATCTACACCGCACCGGAGGGTCAGACGCTTGCCGATATCGGGCCGCGGGTGCGCGCGGCGATCGCCGCCATCGATCCCGCGCTGCTGGCGCGGCCGGTCGAAAGCTATTGGAACAGCGTCCCGCCGCGCACCACTTTCCTGCGCTCGCCCGACGAGCGGCAGGCGCTCGCGGTGGTGTTCACCGCGGGCGACGACACCGAGCGCGTCGCCGCCTATCCGAAACTCGAAGCGGCGCTGCGCGTTCCCGGCATCGACACCGAACTGTCCGGCTACAGCGCGGTGTCCACCGGGATCACCGCACAGTCGCAGCGGGATCTGCTGGTGGCGGAATCGATCTCGCTGCCGGTGACGCTGCTGGTGCTGGTGCTGGTGTTCGGCGGGGTCGCGGCGGCCTCGCTGCCCGTCGTGGTCGGCATGCTCGCGGTCGCCGGTGCGATGGGCGCGATCCGGGTGCTGAGCGAAATGACCGAGGTGAGCACCTTCGCGGTCAACATCGCCTCGCTGCTCGGGCTCGGTATGGCGATCGACTACGGGTTGTTCCTGGTCAACCGATTCCGCGAGGAGATGGCCGACGGGCGTGACGTGCCGAGAGCGATCGAACGCACCTGCGCGACCGCCGGCCGCACCGTCGCGTTCTCCGCGCTGCTGCTGATCTGCGCCTTCGCGGGGACCTTCGTCTTCCCGCAGGCGGTGTTGCGCTCCTTGGGTTTCGGCGCCATCGCGGCCGTCGCGCTGGCCGCCGCGCTCTCGCTGACCGTGCTGCCCGCGATGCTCATGCTGTTCGGCCCCCGCATCGGTCGCGCGCGGACATCCGAACGCACCGAACGGTTCTGGGGTCGTGTCGTCGGGGTCGTGCTGCGCAGACCCGGCGTTGTCACGATCGCGGTGGGCGCGGTATTGCTCGCACTGGCCGCGCCGCTCAGCGGCATCCGGCTCGGCGACATCGATCACCGGGCGCTGCCCGACGGCCACCCGATGCGCGAGACGGTCGAACGACTCACCGCCGACTTCCCCGCCGCGAGCAGCGGTGTCACCGCGGTGCTGCGCGGGGTGGACGGCTCGGTGCCCAACGCGGCCGCGGTCGACGAGACGCTGCGCTCGCTCGGCGAGGTGCCCGGGGTGCGCTCGGTGCTGCAAGTGGGGCGGGCCGAGGATTTCGTCGTGCTGCACGTCTTCCTGACCGCCACCGACCGCAGCGAGGCAGCCACGGCCGCGGTGCTCGACATCCGCGCCATGGAACCACCGCCGGACACCGTGATTCGGGTCGGCGGCGACACCGCGGCCACCCGCGACAGCGTCGACTCCATCGTGGCGCGGATGCCGCTGATGGTGCTCGCCATGGTGTTGGCGACCATGGGCCTGTTGCTCGCCGCCTTCCGCTCGATCATGTTGCCGCTCAAAGCCGTCGGTATGGCGTTCCTCAGTCTCGCGGCGACCTTCGGCGTGCTCACCTGGATCTTTGCCGACGGCCACCTCGCCGGTCCGCTCGGCGTCAGCGTCGGACCGATCGCCGCGGGCATGCTGGTGCTGATCATCGCGGTGGTCTTCGGACTGTCCACCGACTACGAGGTGTTCCTGCTCTCGCGGATGGTCGAGGCGCACAACGCGGGCGCGGACACCGCCGAGGCGGTGCGCGTCGGCACGATCAAGACCGCGCGCGTCATCACGGCGGCCGCCGTGCTGCTCGTCCTCGTCACCGGCGCGTTCACGCTCTCGCCGCTGACGCCGATGCGGTTCCTCGGTCTCGGCATGATCATCGCCCTCGTCATCGACGCGACCTTGGTGCGGATGCTGCTCGTTCCCGCGCTCGTGCAGCTGATGGGCGAGGCCAACTGGTGGGTACCGGGTGCGAAGCGTCCGCGCCGCCACGTCGCCACCGTGCTGGAGAAGACCGAGGCGCCCGCGACCACGTCCATCTGAGCGCGAGCTTTCGACACCTGATCATCGACCGTCCCGCGCGGTATCGTCGCGGGAGGTGGCCCCGGCCCACCGCGGCTTTCTCGAAGTCAGGCGGACGAGAGGAGACGGTCCCATGGCGAGTCCTGCGGTCCTGGTGGGCGTGGACGGTTCCGCGGGGTCGACGGCGGCGGTCATCTGGGCGGCGCAGACGGCCGCGCGGCATCGTGCGCCGGTGCACCTGCTGCACATCGTCGACGTGGTCGCCGACTACGGTCCCGGCGCGGCGGAACCGCTCACCGCGGTCGATTACGCGCGGCTCACCGAGCACGGTCGCGCGCTGCTCGACGCCGCCGCGAGGGAGGCGGAGAAGGCGGCCGCGGAATTCGGTGGTGTCGAGCTGCGGGCCGAGCTGATGCAGGCGGTGACCACGCCGAGCCTGCTCGAGCGCACCGAAGGCGCACGGATGGTCGTCGTCGGCACCAGGTCGCGCGGGACCTTGCGGCGGGCGCTGCTCGGTTCGGTCAGCTCGGCGCTGGCCCGGCGCGCGCACTGCCCGGTCGCGGTCGTGCGCGAGGGCATCGAGTTCTCACCCGAGGTGCGGGCACGGCCGGTGATCGTCGGCGTGGACGGCACCGAGGTGAGCGAGCCCGCGATCGGCATCGCGCTTGCCGAGGCGGCGGCGCGGCAGGTCGACCTCGTCGCGTTGCACGTCTGGACCGGGGTCGAGCTGCCGGAACGCTACGGAGTCGACCCGGACGCGACCGCCGCCGACTTGCACTACGTGCTGGCCGAGAGCCTGGCGGGTTGGCAGGAGCGCTTTCCCGGCGTTCGCATCCACCGGGAGGTGGTCAAGGACCGACCGGAACGGGTGCTGCGCGAACGTTCCGAGGGGGCGCAGTTGCTCGTGGTCGGAACGCGGGGACGCGGCGGGTTCGCCAGTATGGTGTTCGGCTCGACCAGCCAGTCGCTGGTGCTCTCCGCGAACTGCCCGCTGATCATCGCCCACTGACGCGTTGTTTCGGACTCACCGAGGCGAATCCGTGTTTCGATGGAACCGGTTCCGGTGCCCGCGCGTCTGAATCATCGACGGAACCAGTGGAAGGGGCGACCGCTATGGCCGTGGCAAGCCCGTTCGGGGCATTCATCGAGAACGCCGAAGCCGGCGCGCTACAGGTGCGTCTGGAACCGCAGGTCTTCCTCGACCTGGACCGCGCCTGCCGGGAACTGGTCGACGCGCTGACGGCCGCGCGGCACGACGCACGGGCGCTCGGCGAACTCGGCGGCTGGGGGCTCGGCGAGGACGATCCGCGGCTCTGGTCGGCGATCGAGCTGGTGAAGCTGTTCCGGGAGAAAGCTTTCGGCGGACCGGGCAGCGCCTACGACACGCTCGGCGAATACATCGCGGTGGTCGGTGAGATCCAGACGTTGTTCGGCGTCATCCGCGAGACCTTCGAGCGCACCGACGCGGAGTTCGCCGCGCGCATCCGGGAGCTCACCGGATAGGGACGCCAGCCCGGCCAACGGGTGCCCGCCGCCTCCGCTGGGATCCGACGGCAAGCCCCTGCCTCCGCCGCTGGGTCCCGACGGTACGCCGCGGCCGCCGCCGCTCGATGCCGAGGGCAAGCCGTGCCCGCCGCCGGTTGGTCCCGACGGCAAGCCGCTCCCGTCGCACGGACACCACTGATTCCATCGCGCTCAGGCTGAATTCGGTGCCGAGGTCGTTCTCGCCTCGGCACCGCTTCTCACGCCGCGGCGACGGTGAACCTGGCGCCGCCGTGCGCGGGGCGCTCCGCCTCGTCCAGCAGCGCGACGGCGAAATCCTCCATGGAGATTCGGGAGACGCCGTTCGCATCGCTGAGCAGTTCGTCGCCGCCGAGGCGGTATTCGCCGGTCCGCGCGCCGGGGAGCAGCTCCGCGGGCGGGCTCAGATACGTCCAGTTCACGGTCGACGCCGCGCGGCACACGGCGAGCTGCTCCTCGCACGCCTGCGCGATCGGGCGCAATTCCGCTGGGAAATCGGGCATCTCGTGCAAGGTCATCCCGTCGGCGCCGGGAACGATCAATGTCGCCGCGCCGCCGACCACCAACAGTCGCGCCCCGGTCCGCGCCACGCCCGCGAGGATCGCCGCCGTAACCTCCGGCAGCTCGGCTTCCCGGCCGGGCGCGGGGCGGGTGGCGGTGATCACCAGATCCTGTCCCGCGCTGAGGGATTCGACATCGTCCACGTTGGCGGCGTCACCCGTGCGGACCTCGACTTCAGCGGGCAGATTTGTCGCCCGTTCCGGGTTGCGCACCACCGCCGTCACCTCGTGGCCGCGGGCGAGCGCCTCGGCAACGACCCGGCGGCCCACTTCGCCCGCCGCTCCGAACACCGTGATCCGCATCGTCAGAACCTCCTCGTCGCAAGAATCTCTTAGCTCTAAGTAATTTATCTCAACGCTAAACTATTTCGCCACTCGGCCGGGCGATCCTGCTCGAAGAGTCAGCCGCCTCCCGTAAAAACAAGGCGGGCACCGGATTTCGGTGCCCGCCTCGGTTTGTCAGGACTACTGCGCGGTGGTCTGCCGCTTGGGCAGCTTCCAGCCGGGACGCGGGAAGTGGCACGTGTACCCGTCCGGGTAGCGCTCCAGGTAGTCCTGGTGCTCCGGCTCCGCCTCCCAGAACTCGCTCGCCCGCGTCACCTCGGTGACGACCTTGCCCGGCCACAGCCCGGAGTCGTCGACATCGAGGATGGTCTCCAGCGCCGTCCGCTTCTGACCCTCGTCCAGATAGAAGATGGCCGACCGGTAGCTGGTGCCGATGTCGTTGCCCTGCCGATCCTTCGTCGTCGGATCGTGGATCTGGAAGAAGAACTCCAGCAGCGCCCGATAGTCGGTCCGCTCCGGGTCGTAGACGATCTCCACCGCCTCCGCGTGTCCGGGATGATTGCGGTACGTGGGGTGATCATTGCGCCCACCGGTGTAGCCGACCCGCGTCGACAGCACCCCCGGCTGCTTGCGAATCAGATCCTGCATGCCCCAGAAGCATCCGCCGGCCAGAATCGCCTTCCGCGTGTCGGTCACGCAACCTCCTCAGCAGGTCGTACTTCCCGAAAGCCATTATCGGCCCCACGTACAACCTACGTCGCCGCCCGAAAAGTCCCGCCTCGTCGGCCGCAACGCCCGGGCTCTGCGATCAGGCCATTTGCGAACCCACCGCGCCGCCGATGAGCCCACCGACCGCGGCGGCGGGGATACCGAGCGCGGCCGCACCGACCGCGGCGCCGACCGCGCCACCCGCGGCCGTCCCTACGCCGCAGGCCGCGAATCCGACACCGGCGCCGATCAGCCCGCCGCCGACACCGCCGACCACCGCCGCGGGGACGCCGGCGATCGCCGCGCCGACCAGCGCGCCGCCCGCGATGTTGCCCGCCCGGCGCGCGTCGACGCCGAAGCCCTGCGACGCCGCCGCCACCTGGGCCTCGAACTCCGCGACACCGTGGTTCACTCCGGCGAGCACGTCGGCGGGCACCTCGTGCGGAACCGGTGTGCTGAACGAGCCGACCTTCAGCGTGGGCGCGGGCGCGACCTCGGGCGCCTGCGGCGCTTCCGGCTCGACCGCCGCGCTCTGCGGAACCGGCTCGGGCTCCTCGACCGGGTCGGCATACTCGAGTCCGGGATCGGTCTCCGGCTCGGGGGACGGCTGCTCCGGCGCGGGCGGCACGACCGGTTGGACCGGTTCGGTGGTGACACCGGGCTGGATGGGCGTCCCCGGCGCGACCGCGGGTTGCACCGGCTGCTCGGATTCGGTGATTCCCGGCGAGGTCGGCGCACCGGTCGGGTCGGCGGTCGCAGTCCCGGCGCAGACCACGGCTAGCGCGATCGGCACAACGCCGACCATCGGTCGGACCGCATTGCGCGCGCCGGAGTTCTGTACCCGTCGATGCCGACCTGCCACGGCAAATACTCCCACTGCTCGAGATGAACCACTCGGAGAGCGCTGTTCGCTACCGCGATCGAACGCTGTTCCCGGGCAGTAAGTTACAGCACAATCGCCCCGGCCGACATCCCACCGGAAAGACACTTGGTACCCGACCCCAAACGCCTGGTAGAAGCGTCGATGCCATCCCCAGGCAGTCGAACCTCGCCGCCGACGACGTAGGGCTGGTCTAGGGTGGGGTGCGCGGCGAGGCCCGCACAGTCAGTGATGCGTGAACAGCGGTACGTTCCGTGGTTTTTCTCCACCGAATCGAAAGGCGCTGCATGGCAAGGAACTTGACGCAACTCGAACTTCTGATGGAACTCGAACCGGTGGTCGCGGCCAATATCGACCGGCATCTGGCGACGGCCAAGGAATGGTGTCCGCACGACTACGTCCCGTGGGACGAGGGCCGCAACTTCGCGGCCATGGGCGGCGAGGATTGGGATCCCGGGCAGTCACGGCTCTCGGAGGTCGCCAAGGTCGCGATGATCACGAACCTGCTCACCGAAGACAATCTGCCCTCCTACCACCGCGTGATCTCCGAGAACTTCGCGCGCGACGGCGCGTGGGGCACCTGGATCGGCCGCTGGACCGCCGAGGAGAACCGGCACGCCATCGCCATGCGCGACTACCTCGTCTGCACCCGCGCCGTCGATCCCGTCGCCTTGGAGAACGACCGGATGGTGCATCTGACCCGCGGTGTGCACACGCCGCCGGGCTTCGGCGGTGTGTGCGATCAGATCGCGTACGTGACGTTCCAGGAGTTGGCCACCCGGGTGAGCCACCGCACCACCGGACAAGTCTGCGACGACCCCGTTGCCGACCGGATGTTGCAGCGCATCGCGGCCGACGAGAACTTGCACATGATGTTCTACCGCAACGTCGCCGGTGCCGCGTTCGACATCGATCCGGACCAGGCCATCGAATCGGTGACGATGGTCGTGAAGAACTTCGCCATGCCGGGCGCAGGGATGCCGAACTGGCGGCGCAACGGTGTGTTGATGGTCAAGCACGGGATCTACGATCTGCGCCAGCACCTGGACGAGGTCGTGATGCCGGTCCTGCGCGTCTGGAAAGTCTTCAAGCGCGAGGACTTCACCGCACGTGGTGAACGCAGCCGCGAAGAACTCGGCGAGTACCTCGACAAACTCGCCCGCGATGTCGTCCGTTTCGAAGAACAACGCGAGCGCATTCTCGCTCGCGAAGCGGCGCGGGTCGGCTGAACAGCGGAGCGCGCCAACGGGTTTCGCCTCAGCGGGTCGTCCGCGCGATCCGGGCGAGGACCGCGTCGAGCGCGAGATCCATCGCGTAGTCGTACTCCGCCTGGCTGTCGAACCGCGCGAGGTACGGGGCGGCCTCGGCGACGGCGGGAAGTCCCGACTGCTCGAGTGCGGCCCGGCGCGCGGCGATCCCCGCCGCGTCGTCGGTGCCGTAGGTCGGGCCCGCGTTCACTTCACGCAGCAAGGTTCCGATGAGCGCGGCGAGCACGGTCCGCAGCATGTGGACGGCTTCCTCGGGGTGGCAGCCCGCGGCGCGCAGTATCGCCAAGACGGATTGGATCGGCGCCAGGCCCTCGAACGAGGCGAGTTGCCGGGTGAGCACCAGGGCGGCGGCTTCCGGGTGCAGTAGGGCGCGGTCTCGGCACGCGTCGGCGATCGCGCGCAAATCCGCTCGGTGGTCACCGGTGCGGGCGGGCAGCTCGATCGAACCCAGGAGGCGCTCGGCGACCGCGTCGAGCAGTCCGTCCTTGCCGTCGACGACGGCCTCATACACTGCGAGGGTGATGGAGAGCAGCGAACGCCCGTGGGGCGCTTACCGGGTACTTTCCGACGAGACGACGTTCAAGGTCAAGACGATCACCGTCCGGCCGGGCCACCGGCTGAGCTATCAGCGCCACTCCCGGCGCGCCGAGCACTGGTTCGTGGTGGCCGGTGAGGGTGTCGTGACCATCGACGGCCAGGATCGCCCGGTTCGCGCAGGCGACAGCGTCGACATTCCGGTGGAGACGGCACACCGCGTCGCCGCCGAGGGGCGCGAGGATCTCGTCTTCGTCGAGGTCCAGACCGGCACCTACTTCGGCGAGGACGACATCGTCCGGCTGGACGACGACTACGGTCGCGAGAGCTGATCTCCCGAAGCACCCGGAGGGGCGGAGCGAAACTAGTCGCCGGTGGTGTCGAAGGCGTCGAGAATTTCCTCGGCGGCCAGCGCGGCGGTCAGCGTGCCGTCGCGCACCTGCTTTTCCACTTGGGCGCGAATGGCTTTCACATTCGGGTTGTCGGCCAACCTGCGCAGCAACTGGTCGTGCACCATGGTCCAGGTCCAGTCGACCTGCTGGCGGCGGCGCTTCTCGTCGAACTCGCCCGCGTCGGTGAGCACCCGCCGGTGCTTCAGCACGGTGTCCCAGAACTTGTCCAGGCCGAGGCCTTCCAGACCGCTCATGGTGAGCACCGGCGGCCGCCACAGCGCGTCGTGCGGGTGGATGAGGCGCAGCGCCCCGGCCAGCTCGCGCGCGGCCGCCTTGGCCTCCACCTCGTGCTTGCCGTCGGCTTTGTTCACCGCGACGAGGTCGGCGAGCTCGAGCACGCCTTTCTTGATGCCCTGCAACTGATCTCCGGTGCGGGCCAGGGTCAGGAAGCAGAACACGTCGACCATGTTGGCGACCGTCACCTCGGACTGTCCGACGCCGACGGTCTCCACCAGGATCACGTCGTAACCCGCCGCTTCCAGCAGCACGATGGTCTCGCGGGTCGCCTTGGCCACGCCGCCGAGCGTGCCCGCCGTGGGCGAGGGTCGGATATAGGCGTCGCGCTCCACCGAGAGTCGCGCCATCCGCGTCTTGTCGCCGAGGATGGAACCGCCGGTGCGGGTCGAGGACGGGTCGACGGCGAGCACCGCGACCCGATGCCCCTTGCCGATCAGGTACATCCCGAGCGCGTCGATGAACGTCGACTTGCCGACGCCGGGAACGCCGGTGATCCCCACCCGATTCGACAGCACCGCACTCGCCGAACCCTGCGCCTCCGGCGTCAGCTTCAGCAGCAGCTGCTGAGCCAGCGCCCGGTGGTCGGCCCTTGTCGACTCGACGAGGGTGATGGCCCGCGCCAGGGCGGCCCGCTCGTTGTTGCGGACCGCCGTGGCGAGTGCGTCGACATCGATGGTGCGGCGCGCCGCTCCCCCACCCGGAGAACCTGCGTCACTCATTCGGCGGCGGACTCCGTAGCGCCGCTGCCGATTTCGTGACCGAGTTCGGCCGCGAGCTTCTTCAGCAGATCGATCGCCGCGTCGGCGATGACGGTGCCGGGCGGGAAGATCGCGGCGGCGCCTGCCTGGTAGAGCTCGTCGAAGTCACCGGGCGGGATGACACCGCCGACGATGACCATGATGTCGGGTCGTCCGACATCGGCCAGCGCCTGCCGCAGGGCGGGCACCAGCGTGAGGTGGCCTGCCGCCAGCGAGGACACACCGACGACGTGCACGTCGTTGTCGGCCGCCTGCTGCGCCACCTCCTCGGGGGTCTGGAACAGCGGGCCCACGTCGACGTCGAAGCCGAGGTCGGCGAAGGCGGTGGCGATCACCTTCTGTCCTCGGTCGTGCCCGTCCTGACCCATCTTGGCGACGAGGATGCGCGGCCGACGACCTTCGGCCTCGGCGAATTCCTCGACGAGTTCGCTAGCCGTGGTGATGTTGGTGACCTTCCCTGCCTCGTCGCGGTAGACGCCGGAGAGGGTGCGGATCTCGGCCTGGTGGCGGCCGTACACCTTCTCCAGCGCGTCGGAGATCTCGCCGACGGTGGCCTTGGCGCGCGCGGCATCGATGGCGAGCGCCAGCAGGTTGTTCTCCATGCCGCCTTCGGAAGACGCTGCGGCGCGGGTCAATTCGTTCAGCGCCCGCTCGACCGCGTCGGGGTCGCGGTCGGCGCGCAGCTGCCGCAGCTTCTCGATCTGCTCGGCGCGGACCCGCGAGTTCTCGACCTTGAGGACCTCGACCTCGTGGTCCTCCTCCACCTGGTACTTGTTGACGCCGATCACCGGCTGCTGGCCGGTGTCGATGCGCGCCTGGGTGCGGGCCGCGGCCTCCTCGATGCGCAGCTTCGGGATGCCCTCCGAAATCGCCTGCGCCATACCGCCGTGCGCCTCCACCTCGGCGATGTGCGCGCGGGCGCGGTTGGCCAGCTGATGGGTCAGCCACTCGACGTAGTACGAGCCGCCCCACGGGTCGATGGGCCGGGTGGTGTTGGACTCCTGCTGGATCAGCAGCTGGGTGTTGCGGGCGATGCGGGCGGAGAAGTCCGTCGGCAGCGCCAGCGCCTCGTCGAGGGCGTTGGTGTGCAGCGACTGGGTGTGGCCCTGGGTCGCGGCCATCGCCTCGATGCAGGTGCGCGCCACGTTGTTGTAGGCGTCCTGCGCGGTCAGCGACCAGCCCGAGGTCTGCGAATGGGTGCGCAGGGACAGCGATTTCGCGCTCTTGGGCTCGAACTTGGCGACCAGCTCGCTCCAGAGCAGCCGTCCCGCACGGAGTTTGGCGACCTCCATGAAGAAGTTCATGCCGATGGCCCAGAAGAACGACAGCCGCGGCGCGAACTTGTCGACCTCCATGCCCGCGTCGATGCCCGCCCGGATGTACTCCACGCCGTCGGCGAGGGTGTAGGCGAGCTCCAGATCGGCCGTGGCTCCGGCCTCCTGGATGTGGTAGCCGGAGATGGAGATCGAGTTGAACTTCGGCATCTTCGAGCTGGTGTAGGCGAAGATGTCGGAGATGATCCGCATCGAGGGCTTGGGCGGGTAGATGTAGGTGTTGCGGACCATGAACTCCTTCAGAATGTCGTTCTGAATGGTTCCGGCCAGCTGCTCGGGCGCGACGCCTTGCTCCTCCGCCGCGACGACGTAGAGCGCCAGGATCGGCAGCACCGCGCCGTTCATCGTCATCGACACACTCACCTGATCGAGGGGAATGTGGTCGAAGAGCTGGCGCATGTCCAGGATGGAGTCGATGGCGACGCCCGCCATGCCGACATCGCCCTGCACGCGCGGGTGATCGGAGTCGTAGCCGCGGTGCGTCGCCAGGTCGAACGCGACCGACAAGCCCTTCTGGCCCGCCTGCAGGTTGCGGCGGTAGAAGGCGTTCGAGTCGGCGGCGGTGGAGAAGCCCGCGTACTGGCGGATGGTCCACGGCTGGTTGACGTACATGGTCGGGTACGGACCGCGCACGAACGGCGCGACGCCGGGCACGCTGTCGAGCGGATAACCCTCCGCGGCGACGGCGTCCCGATCGGCCTTGGTGAACACCGGCGGCACGTCGATGCCCTCGGGGGTCGACCACACCAGCTGCTCGGGCGTGTAGTTGTTGGCCGCCGCCGCGCCCGCCACATACGCCTCGACCTGGGCGGCGTCGACCGCAGCAGGTTCGGGCGCGTGCTCGTCGAGCGGCACCTCGGCGAAATTGCCGATCACGTGCTTGATCTCACGCGTAGTCATCAGGCTCCCACCTTCTCCAGCAGGCCGGACAGCGCCGCCACCGCGTCGATCTTCGCGGCGAGGAATCCGTCCGGGCGCTGCGTGCCGCTCAGTTCGGCGACGGCCTTCGCCGCACCCGCCAGCAGCACCGTTTCCACACCCGCCGCGCGCAGCGCCTCGACCGCCGCGCCCGCCTCCGCGCCGTAGCGCGCGTCCGAACCACACAGCACCGCGATGCGGACGTCGGCTTCTTGTGCGGCGGAAGCTATTCCGGCCACGTCCAGCGGGCCGGGGTTGATCGACTCGATACCGCCGGAGGCCAGCAGGTTCGCGATGAAGGTGACCCGCACGTTGTGCTCGGCCACCGTGCCGAGCGGCACCAGCAGCGCCTTCGGCCGGGACCCGTTGGCCGCCAGATACACATCGGAGCGGTCGCGCAGCGCCTCGAAGGCCGCGCCGTAGCGGGCGACCCGGCTCGGCGTGCGCGCCGCTGCCGAGAGCGGTCGCTCGGCCAGGTTCGGGAACTCGTTGACACCCGTCACCGCGGTCTTGCGGTGCGCGACATCGGAATCGCGGGCGGCCTTGGTGGCGGCGATGCGTTCGGCGAGCAGACCCGAGTCCAACGCGGCGAGGTAGCCGCCCTCGGCCTCCAGCTCCTGCATGAAAGCCCAAGCCTTGGCGGCCAATTCGGCGGTCAGGTCCTCGACGTACCAGGAGCCGGCGCCCGGATCCTGGACGTGGCCGAGGTGCGACTCCTCCAGCAGCAGCAGCTGGGTGTTGCGGGCCATGCGATCCGCGAACGACTTCGAGACGCCCAGCTCACCGGCGGGCAGCGCCGAGTCGAACGGAAGCACGGTGACGGTGTCCGCACCGCCGACGCCCGCACCGAAGGCGGCGAGCGTGGTGCGCAGCATGTTCACCCAGGGGTCGCGCTGGCTCATCATGGCCGCGGAGGTGACCGCGTGCTGCGGTGCGCCGCCGAAGTCCGGGGCGCCGCAGGCGTGCGCGACGCGAGCCCAGAGCTTGCGCGCGGCACGGAATTTCGCGATCGTCGCGAACTGGTCGTCGGTGGCGGCGAACCGGAATTCCAGCTGGCCGAGCGCGTCCGCGATGTCGTGGCCCTCGGTCAGCGCGCGCAGGTACTCCAGGCCCGCGGCCACCGCCGCGCCGAGCTCCTGCGCGTCCGAGGCGCCCGCGTCGTGGAAGACGGTGCCGTCCACGGTGATCGCGCGCACTGTCTCCGCACGGGCGACGGACTGGGCGGCCAGCGCGACGGTCTCCGACAGCTCCGCGTCCGCGACGCCCGCGAAGCGGCTGGTGAGCGGAGCCGCGCCGAGGGAAAGCCGAATATCGGCGCGCTGCGGCGCCTGGTAGCCGTCGAGCACCGTGAAAAGCGCTGCGGCGGCGGACGACACCTGCGCGCCGGCGTCGAGGGTCAGCGGTGCCAGCTCGAAGAGCAGGCCGTCCAGCGCCGCGGGCAGCTCGGCCAGCGGAACACCCCGCTCGCCGACGCCGAGCCAGACCGCGCTGATGCCGTTCTCCAGTCCGGCCAGGATCTCGCGCTTGGCCGCGGCGCCGTCGCCGGGACCGACGAAGGCGCTGACATACCAGCCGCGGTGCACGTCGCGCGCGGCATCACGGCCCCGCACGAAGGGGAAGGCGCCGGGCAGCGGCAGCTCGGGCCGCTCGTCGCGGCGGGTGTAGAGCGGGGCGACGGTGAGCCCGTCGTAGGTGGTCTGCGCGAGCAGCTGCTCCGGCTCGTCCGGCAACTCGGCGATGTCGACCCTGCGCGCCTTCGAGAGCACACCGGCGACACCCTTACGCCAGGCGCCGTACTGGGGAACCGGATCCGTGTCCTCGGGACGCTCCGCGAGCCCGGCGCCCGGAGGCGGATCTGAAGCAATCGGCATAGCTGCTCTTCCTCTTCCACTCGACCACTGGGCGCACCCGAGGCGTGCGCCCGAACCGTCGCATTCGCCCAGCTCAGCGAGCACTTCGGTTAACGAGCATTCATCCCGTTTCCCTCGATGCTAGCGGCAGCGAAACCGTCGGTTGACCCTGGCCGCCACTACCAACCGGTAACCTGTCGCGGATGACCAGGCTGCTCCGTAACCCGCGTATCCTCGCCCTCCTCGTCGGTGTGGGTGCGCTGTTCTTCGCGGCGCTGCTCGTCCCGCTACCCGGTCCGACGCAGATCCAGCAGTGGGCGGACTCGGTCGGCCCGTGGTTCCCGCTGCTGTTCTTCGGGGTCTACTCGATTCTCGCAGTGGCTCCGCTGCCGCGCACGGTGCTGACCGTCAGCTGCGGTGTGCTTTTCGGAGCATTGCTCGGCACCGCGGTGGCGCTCTCGGCCACCGTCGTCGCCGCGGGGATGGCGCTCGTCCTGGTGCGCACCCTGGACCGCAACAGGGTGGCGTCTCGGCTCACCCATCCCGCCGTGCGCGCCATCGACGATCGGCTGGAGCGGCGGGGCTGGCTGGCCGTCGGTTCGCTGCGGCTGATCTCCTTCGCGCCGTTCTCGGTGGTCAACTACTGCTGCGGGCTGTCCTCGATTCGCTTCTGGCCGTACCTCGCCGCCACCTTCGTCGGTTCCGCGCCGGGCACCATCGCCACCGTCGTCCTCGCCGACGCGCTGACCGGCGGCTCCCATCCCGCCATGCTGGTGGTCTCGGGCGTCTGCCTGGCCATCGGCCTGCTCGGGCTCGTCGTCGACGCCCGCTGGCGGCCCGAGATCCCGGCCGCGCCCTCCGAAGAACCGCTCGTCGAGGCGCTCGCCGCCCGCGACTGACCCGGTCGGCAGCGAGTTCCGCCTTCGGGTCGGGATTGCTTGCCGCGACCGGGCGCGACGACCGTCAGTCGACGGTCAACTCGCTCGGCAGGGCGATCACGTCGACCATCGCACCGTTGCGCAGCACAGTGACCGGAACGGGCTTGCCGATGGCGTCGGCGAACAGCTGACGCTGGATGCCCTGGGCGTCGCGGACTTCGGCGCGCGCGACGCTGAGCACCAAATCGCCCCTGCGCAATCCGGCGGCCTCGGCGGGTGCGCCGCGCACCACCTCGACGATGCGCACACCTGCCCGCTGACCGGTCCGCTCGGCCACGTCGGACGGCAGCGGCGCCGGGACGCCGACCAGCCCGAGGTAGGCGCGGCGGACCCGACCCTCGGCGCGCAGGGTGGCGATGATGCGGCGGGTGGTGGCGTTGATCGGAATGGCCAGTCCCAGGCCGATTCCCGCGACGGCGGTGTTGATGCCCACCACCCGTCCCGCCGAATCGGCCAGCGCCCCACCGGAATTGCCGGGATTCAACGCCGCATCGGTCTGGATGACGTCCTCGATCACCCGGCCCGCGCGGCGCGAGGCGACCGGCACCGCGCGGCCGAGCGCGCTCACCACGCCCGCGGTCACCGAGCCCGCCAAACCGAGCGGGCTGCCCACCGCGACCACGAGCTGCCCGACGACGAGCTTGTCCGCGTCGCCGAGCACCGCCGCGCCAGGGCCGCCGCCGCGGGCGCGCAGCACGGCGAGATCGGAGAGCGGGTCGACGCCGACCACGTCGAACCGGGACTCCACGCCGTCGGCGAACACCACCTCCCCGTGTGACGCCGCGCCGATGACGTGCGCGTTGGTCAGCAGGGATCCGTCGTCGGTGAACACGACCGCCGAACCGGTCCCCCGCCGCGTCCGCACGCTCGCCACGTGCGGCGTGACCGATTCGGCCACCGACACCACCGTTCGCGAGTACGCGTCCATCGCATCGTCCACATCGACCACCCTCTCGCTGTCGGCAACAGCCACTCCCAGGATGCCCCCGCCGAACGCGGCGCGCACCGTCTTCGCGGGCAACGCGCGCCGCGACCGAAGTGCTCAGTCGCCCAAGAGATTTCCCGATCCGCCCGTTCGCCGTGCCACGACCCGATGGAACACACTATGAAATAGCCCGCGAAAGGTGGCGCGCGGTCAGTTTTCGTCCGCGAAACCGAAGTGAATTCCGGGCGTTACCGCGTTCCGATCGACGACCGCCGGGTACCTCCAGCACGGGGCAGCACCGAATCGCGATCATCGATCCGGCGTCGATCGGGTCCGTTAAACTCCCCGTGTGGCGGAATGTGCCCATCCGGCCGAATGCCGCACGCCTCGATCATCTGCTTCACCAACGATTCCGAACAAGGAGTAATGCGAAGTGGACTACGCTGGATCGTCCGAGGATCGGATAATACGCGCGCGTTGCCTCGTCGTACCGCCCGATCGCACGGGCGTACCGCGCCAGGTGATCAGAACACTGGATGCCGTCGACCCACGGGGTCCGCTTGTCCGCACCCTGGAGGTGGGTGTCTGCGGGACCGACATCCAAATCGTGGCGGGAACCGAGGGAATACTTCCGGCGGCCGCAGGCGAAATGATCTTGGGACACGAGGTGCTCGGGCGGGTGGTGCACAGTTCGACGCCCGAGGTGGGAACCGGTCAGTTGGTCACCTGCGTCGTCCGTGATCCGGACCCGGTGCCCTGCGGCCAATGCCGCCGCGGCAGGCCGGACCTGTGTAGCAACGGCTCGTGGAAAGAGCGCGGGATTCGCGAACTCGACGGTTTCATGGCGGAATACTGGCGCGCACCCGTGGACAAGCTGGTTCCCGTTCCGGAAGAACTCATCCACCTCGGCGTTCTGGTGGAACCCGCTTCCATCGTGGTCAAGGCGCTGGACACGCTGCGGCAGATGGACGAGCGATTGGGGACATCGGATCCGTCCGGCAACGCCTTGGTGATCGGCTGCGGCATCATCGGCCTGCTCACCACCGCGTTTCTGCGCTTGGCAGGTCACAAGGTCACCGTCGTGGATCCGGCCCCGCCGGGTTCCCTCGCCGCCCAGGCGGCCGCCTCCTTCGGCGCCGAATACCAATCCCACCAGTTGGTTCCCGGCGACATGGTGACCGAGCAAGCGATCGCGGCGCACCGCGTCGTCATCGACGCGGCGGGCGTGGCGTTCCTGCCGCAACTGCTGGCGACGCACGGCGCGGAGAACGCGTCGTGCTGCGTCGTCGGTCTGCCGAGCGGCCAGCAGGCCACGGTGGACGGCGCCGCGCTGCTGGGCACCATGGTCAAGCGCAACCAGGTGCTCTTCGGCGTCGTCAATTCCTCGCGGGTGCATTTCGAGCACGCGATCGAACTCCTGCGCGAGGTCGACGCCGCGTGGCCCGGAGTCATCGGCGGAACAACGACCCGAATTCCCTTCGACCGTTTTCGCGAGGCATTCGTTCCGCACACGCGGGTCGGCGCGAAAGATATTCTCGTCTTCTGAATACGCGAGAGAGGTATGGCGACGAACGCCGCTATACCTCCTCGTATCCGATGATTCGAATATTGCTGTATTCGAGGCCATTCAATTCGCAGTGCACGACGACCAAGAAGTCCTTCTTGTCGCGGATCGAATTCCAGATGTCGTTTCCCTTCACCACCCGCTCCAGCAGCGCGAGGGTGGCGATCAGCGTGCCGAAAGCCCACACGCCGAACAGCGCCACGCACCGTTTGCCGGTCGGCGTTCGACTGACCGCGATGAATCCGTAGTCCTCGAGCAGTGAGCCGTTCTCGTCCGTGGTCACGTCGTAACTGATCGAGCCGTAGGACGCCACGTGCTCGGGATACTTGATCTGGAATTTCGGGAAGCAACGCCTGAGCAGGTTTCCGGTCAACCGGTTGACGCTCGGCCCGCCGATGAGAATCGTCAGGCCGTGGGTGTCCTGGTAGGCGTCCTGGGTGCTGATACTGATCCGGTTGCGCTTGCCGAGTCCGCGCCAGGCAAGGACCGCCTCGGCGATGGCGCCGCCCTCCGCCATCGGCATCACCCGGACGTTCGGCGGCATCTCCGCCTTCTCCTCGGTGCCGTAGATCGACAGCCAGCCCGCGTGGAAATCGGGGATCACTATCTGAATGTCCTGCCCCTCGGCCAGGACGTTCAGGTGTCCCGATTTGCGCCGTAGCCGCGTCGCATCGTAGAACCTCGTCACCCCGAACGTTGTGATCGCGACGATCAATCCCGACACGATGCTGAGTAGCCACGTAATCATCGAGCGTCGAATCCTGTCTCCAAGGGCCGCCATTCGGATGGTGCCAGTTCCCGTCCCGCGGTGTCCTCGGATTCACGGACTCGCACCGAAGTGGTCCGCGCCGCAGCGGCATCCACTAGGGTGCGCCATGCGGTCGCCGCGGAAGTGCGGACAGCCACGCGTCGAGAAAGCACAGCGCCCAGAGGATTCCGCTCTTGTCCGCTATTCCGCGCTCGTGCGAGTCGACAAGTGTGCGAACGAGTTTCGGGTCCAAGAGGTCGGTCGCCACCGGACTGGAGAGCAAGCTGTCGTGCAGGTGATCGCGCAGCGGGCCGCGGAACCATTCGGCGAACGGGATCCAGAATTTGTGCTTCTTGCGCTTCAATATCCGGTCGGGCAGATGCGGCGCGATACCGGCGCGCAGCATGGCCTTGCCATCGAGGGCCCGATACCGCTGGCCCGCGGGCATTTCCGCGACGAAGCGCATGACGCGCGGATCCGCGAACGGCAGCACACCGGTCGGTCCGGCGGCGCGGAAGACGTGATGGTCCTTGCGGTACACCCCCTCGGTCAACCAGGTCCGCCACTGGCCGAACAGCAATCGGTCCAGCGCGGAATGCGCACGGTGTTCCTCGTACAGTTCCCCCAGGATGTCGACGGCGAGTTCTTCCGGCACGCCAAGCGTCCGGTGCACGAGCGCACGGTCCTCCGCGCTGCCCAGTGCGATTTGGCCAAGGTAGAACCGCGCCAATTCCCGCGAGTCCTGGGGCAGGTCGACGAGGTGGATGTCGTCGTTCGGCGACATCGGGAACCCCATCACTTCGTCGCCGCCTTCGCCGGTGACGATGTGCGTGCACGACAGCTGCGCGGCCCGTTCGGCGATCACCTGCGTGGCGACGATCGCCTGGTCGGCGTTCGGGCTGTCGAAGCCGCGCACCAGATCCGGCAGGCGTTCGACGGTCTCGGGCCCGACCGGCACCACTACGTGCTCGAAGCCGAACCGCTCGGCCACGAGCGCGGCGTATTCGGATTCGTCGTATCCCGCCTCGCGGAACGAGGCCGTGAAAGCTCGCGGCCGACAGCCAAGCCTGGTCGCGAGCACGGTGGCGTTCGTGCTGGTGTCGATACCGCCGCTGAGCATCATGCCCAGCCGCTCGTGCGGCGCGGCGTGGCGGGCCAGCGACTCGGTGAGCAGGTCGAGCACCCTGGCCGCCAACTCCTCGGGCGCGGCAGCGCCCTCGGTCGACGGATCGGCCGGGCTGGGAAACGAGGTCTGTTGCCGCACCTGGCAGCCGGTTGCGCGCCTGGTGACCACCGCGCCCGGTGGCACCCGCCGCACTCCTTCGAAGATCGAGTAGGGAACGGGGACGTATTGGAACGTCAGATAGAGCGCCAAGCCTTCGCTGGACAACGTTGCGGTCCCCAGGTCGTAGGGGCGCGAGCCGTACCCGAAACCCGAGGCGCGGTAGCACGCGTTCCCGAATCCGCCGGGGTCGGCCACCAGGTGTGTCTCGCCGCGCGAACGATCGTGCACGACGGCGACGTACTGTCCGTCCTGCGCGGCCACGGCCGACATGCCGCGCTCGCGATACAGCGCGAGCAGCTCGGTCGCGCCGCCGCCCGAGCAGAGCCACCCGTCGAGAACGCACACCGCGTCGTCGGTCTCGTGCACGGTGTATTCCGCACCGTCGGCCGAGAGAACGATGTCGTCGACCTCGCGTCGCCAGCCGCCGTAGCCGCCGCCCTCGGAACGCGGTCGGACCAGAATCCCCATGGCGATATCCCTTCTACTTCGCGTCGACGCCGTGTTCCCGCGCCCCTTGACCACCGGCCCGGCCGACCCCGCGGTAGCGCAGTCCCGCCGCCGCGACCACGGACGGGTCGAGGGCGTTCTTGGCGTCGACGACAAGACAATCCGGCCGCGCCAGCTGCGCCACCGCGGTCCAGTCGAGGGCGAGAACCTCAGGGAACTCGGTCAGCACGATGACGACGGCGGCGTCCAGCACCGCTTCCTTGAGGCCGATGGTCCGCCGGACTCCGGGGAACAGCTCGGCGAAAGCCGCCGCGCTCAAGATCGGATCCCAGACCCGGACGTCCGCCGCGACGGCCGCAAGCGCGGGTACCACGGTCCGGCTCGGCGCTTCGCGCATATCGTCACTGCCGGGTTCGTAGAGCAGTCCGAGGACGGCGACCTCCGGCGGCGACGCGGCCGCCGCCGTCTCGCGTGCGACGATCTCGACCGGCAACCGCAGCTGTCGGTCGTTGACCTCGGCGACCGATTCGAGCAGCGTCATGGGCCGGCCGGAACGCCGGGCGAAACGGGTCAGCGCGGTGGTGTCCTTGGCGAGGCAGGAATCCCCGTAGCCGACGCCAGGACGCCAAAACCCTTGTCCCATGCGCGGATCCAGCGATACGCCGTCGATCACCGCGTCCACGTCGATGCCGTGGTCGTCGCAGAAGTTGGCGATCTCGTTGGCGAAGCTGATCTTCGTCGCGAGGAAGGCGTTGCTGGCGTACTTCACCGCTTCGGCCTCGGTCGGGCCGACGACCAGCCGCGGCGCCGTCTTGTCGTGGTACAGCGCTCCGAGCAGGGGCAGCAGTTCCCGGTTCCACAGGCCGAGCACGATGCGGTCGGGTGCGTGCCAATCGGCGAGGGCGCGACCCTGGTTCAGGAATTCGGGATTGTGCGCGTAGCGGGGGCGCAGCGCGGGAAACCGCGTCACCCATCGCTCGCTGGTTCCCGGCGGGATCGTGCTCTTCACGACGACGAGGTCAGGAAGCGTCCTGGCCGCCAGCGTTTCCGCGAGCACGGCCTCCACGTGGCGCAGATCGATCGCGCCGCTGTGGTCCAGCGGCGCGGAGACCGCGATGATCACGGCTCGCACCGGAACGTCCAGCACTTGCCGGAATGTCGCCGTCGTGGTGAGCAGGGCTTCGGCGACGTCCGGCTCGTGGAACGGGCAGCGCCGGTCGCGCAACAGGGCGACGCGGCTCTCGTCGTGATCGATGCCGAGGACGTCGTGTCCCGACTCCGCCAGTCCGAGCGCCGCCGTCAGCCCGACGTAGCCCATGCCGACCACTGCCACCTGCATCGATCATCTCCTCGCGCGAGCGACGTTGTGCCGACACCACATTTCGAGCATCAAGGCCTTGAACGAGAACGGGGAGCCCGCGCCGGGTGGGAAGTCGGCGACCGACAGTCGGCGGGCCGCCGCTTCGGTCAGGATGCCGCGGCGCACCAACTCGCCGCCGGGCAGCAGGTCGCCGTAGCTTCGCAGGTACGCGGCGTGCCACTCGCGCAGCGGCGGCGAGAAACCGCGCTTGGGTCGGTCGGCGACATGCGCGGGCAAGTACGCGTGCGCCACCTCCCTGAGCCGGTGCTTCGGCGGGTCCCGATGGTCCGGTCGAGTTCTGCGCAGGCCGACGACCGCCTCCACCAAGCGGTGGTCAACGAAGGGCAGGCGCAACTCGACGGAGTTGGCCATGCTGAGCCGGTCGCACTGGGCGATTCCGTTCTCCCGCAAATAGGTTCCGACGATCAGCCGGGTCAGATCGATGTCGGTGCGGTCGCCGGACAGCGCGAAACCGGTTGGCGCCGCGTCGCGCATCGCTTCGCCGAAGTACCGCGGCGCCACCCGCTCGGCCTCCCGGAAATCCGGATCGAGTTCGTAGAACACCAGATTCCCGTACGCCTCGCTGCGCGCGACGGCTTCGCGCACCCACCCGTAACCCCAGAACAGCTCGTCTGCGCCTTGACCCTGCACCATCACCCGCACGCCCGCCTCGGCCGCCGCGCGCATCACCGCGTGGTAACAGACGCCCGCGAAATCGGCGATCGGATCGTCCAGCGCCGCGACGACGAGCGGCAGATCGGCGGTCGCCCGCGCGGCGCCGATCTCGATCTCGTGGAACGGCATGCCGAGCGCGGCGGCCAACTCCCTGGCGTGGTGTCGCTCGTCGTTCGCCGGTCGTCCCGCGTAACCCACCGAGAACGCCCGCACCGGTGCGGCGCAGAACTTGGCCGCGAGCGCGGCCGCGACGCTCGAATCCAGGCCGCCGCTGAGCGATATGCCCAGCGGCTGATCCGTTCTGGTGACCAGCGGAGCGAGCTCGGCCAGGATCGCGCCGAGGGTATCGGCGCTCGACCCCTCGATCGGCTCCGCGTCCTCGAGCCGCCAGTAGGCGCGCGACCGCACCCGCCAGGGACGGGTGTCCACGGTGACGACGTGTCCGGCCGGGACTTTCCGTACGTCGCGCAGCATGCTCCGCGGCTCCGGCACGTACTCGAGGCGGAAGTAGTCGGCGACGCTTCCGTGATCGAGTTCGACCGGCACGCCCGCGGCCGTCAGCGCCTTCGCCTCGGAGGCGAACAACAGTCCGTCCGGCCGTTCCGTGTAATAGAGCGGCTTCTCCCCCATCCGGTCGCGGGCCAGGGTGAGCCGACCGATCCGTCCATCCCACAGGGCGAAGGCGAACATGCCGCGCAGGTGATCGACGGCGCGGTCGCCGTGCTCCTCGTAGAGGTGCAGGATGACTTCGCAATCACCGTCGGTGGTGAAGACATGACCGCGCCGCCGCAGGCCGTCGCGCAGCTCGGCGAAGTTGTAGATCTCCCCGTTCGCGATCAGGACCAGCTCGCCGTCGGCGCTGCGCAGCGGCTGCGCGGAGCCGCCGGGATCGATGATCGCCAGCCGGGTGCAGCCGAGAGTCACCGGGCCGTCGGCATACATCGCCGTGGCATCGGGTCCGCGATGGCGCAGCGCGCCTGTCGTCGTCTCGACGAGGTCGGCGCGCGACGAGGAGCCCGATCTGGCCAGGTGGCCACTGATTCCACACACGGCCCGCTCCGTTCTTCCCACCCGCGGGTCTGTCGAATACTACCCGGAGGCGCGTCGGCCATGGCCGGATCACGTTTTCGATTCGGCTGCGAGAGTGGGTTTTTCGGGGCGAGTGTCGGCGACCCGGTCAGGCGAGGGCAACGAGGTAGCAGAGCGCGAGCAGGGCGACGGAAAGGAGCGCGGCGGACAGGGCGAGGATCTTGACGGTTCGGGCTTGCCGCAACTCGAGGCGGATGAGCAGCGAGTGCTGGAGGTAGCGGGCCCGGTCGTGTTCGGCGACGGCGCGCTGGCGCACGTCCTCGATGTCGGCGAGCAGGTGGCCGATCGCGCCGCTCAGCTCCTCCGCGCGGTCGCCGTGCTCGGCGAGCAGGCGGCGGGTCGCGCGTGCGAGATCGCGCTGGGTCTCCCTGACCAGGGTGACGGCGTTCTCGGCGGCATCCAGGTCGGCGACCGCGGCGCGCAGGTCGGCGGCCTCGCGGACGCCGCCGTCGACGGCGGTGTCCAGCTCGCGAGCGAGCCCGTCCAGTCCCGACCGCGCGCGGCCGAGCACGCTCTCGGCGGACTCGTTCAGCGAGCGCAGCAGGGCGTAGAGCACGCCGTGCGGGGAACCGGCGAGGACGGGTCGGCGGCCCATCTCGGCGACGGCGCGGTCGAACGGCGCGAACGGTTCGGCGGATTGGGAGGTGACCACGAAATCGCCGCCGAGCGCGAAGACGATCGTCTCGCGCCGCACCGCGTCGCCGCGCAGGTAGGTCGCCGCCACCGGAAGATAGACGAAATCGCCCGCCTCCCAGATCCGTTCGAGACTACGGGCGAAGTCGATGCCGAGGCGTTCACGCAACACGGCCGCGGTGTCCTCGTCGGACGCCGACAGCGGGATCCAGTGCAGACCGAGCACTTCGGTGTCGAAGCGGTCGGTGGGCGTGCCGAGCGAGCTGGTCATCTCGCGCTCTCGATCGGCGTTCCGATAGTGACATCCGGCATCCGCCGCTCACCCCGCTTCGCTCGTCAGGCTGCTGTGTGGCGCGACACGCGCCACCGTCCATTAGTAACCCGCGTCTCGGGCCGCGTCAATCGAGGCGACTGTGCGGTTCCCCACGCTCCGGACGCGTATTCGCCGGGGCCGCACGTATTTTCGTGTGGCGGGCCGTCGCCGTTCGCCTCACACCCGACGAAGACCCGCCGCGCGGTCCTATTCTTGCCCCGTGAAGACGGACGCGCTCGACGCGGTCGACCTCGGACTGCTGCACGCACTCCAAGTGGATGGAAGGGCGCCGTTCAGCAGGATCGCGGAGGTCCTCGCCGTCTCCGATAGGACGGTCGCGCGGCGATTCGCGCGGCTGGCCGCCACCGGTGCGGTCCGGGTGACCGGCGTCGCCGACAGCGGACGCACCGGAACGGCGGAATGGGTTGTGCGCCTGCGGGTTCGGCCGCACCGCGCCGACGAGCTCGCGCACGCGCTTGCCGCGCGACCGGACACCGCGTGGGTGACGGTGCTGTCCAGCGGCGCCGAGATCGTCTGCGTCTTCCGCACCGCGGCCGCCGAACCCGCGCCGCTGCCCGCGCTGGCCAGGCATTCCGATGTCCTCGGCGTCGACGCGCAGCGGCTGATCCGTCATCTCACGCGCAGGCGCTGGCACGGCCGCACGTCCGCGCTGGATGCCGATCAGATCTCCGCACTCCGCGCCGACCTGCCGGTTCGCGGCGGGCCGATCGCGTTGACCGACCTGGATCGACGCATGCTGCCGCGATTGGCCGCCGACGGGCGGGCGAGCTATCCGGGTCTGGCCGGTGCGCTCGGCTGGTCGGAATCCGCGGTGCGGCGCAGGCTGGACGAATTGCGTCGGGCGCGCGTGCTCCGGTTCGACGTCGAGGTGGACGCCGCGCTGCTCGGCTACGCGTTCCAGTGCGTACTGTGGCTGACGGTGACACCACGGCATCTCGCCGCGGTCGGCGCGGCGCTGACCGAGGATCCGGAGATCGCGTTCGCGGGCGCGACCACCGGACCACACAACCTCATCGCCGTGGCGATCTGCCGCGACGCGGACGCGGTGTTCGACTACGTCGTCGAGCGGGTGGGCGCGCTGCCGGGCGTGGAACGGCTGGACACCGCCCCGGTCACCCGATACGCCAAGCGCGCGGCACCCGCCCTCACCGCGCGGTGAAGAACAGACCGGCTCCGTAGGCGTCGCGGCCGGACACGAAGAATCCGCCCGCGGTGGTGCGGGTGGGGATGCCGCCGCGCTCCACAAGCTCGCGCGCCGCGGCTACGTCCTCGACGCGGATCGTCATCGCGGCCAGATAGGAAGGGGCCGGGGCGGATTCGCCGGGCAGCAGGTCGGGGGCGTCGGCTGCGCGCACCAGCTCCAAGCGCACGTCCTTGTGTTCGAGGATCGCGAGCGGGCCCCTCGTCGCTCCAGCCTGCGCCGAGCAGGTCGGCGTATCGCCTTGCGATACCGTCGAATTCGTCGCCGTCGGCCACGATCAGCACCGCTGCGATGCCGCGCGCGCCGTTCGGATGCGACAGGTATCGCGGCTGGTGCACGTACTCGCGGGTGAGGTGTTGGGCGAGGCCGAGGTAGCCCTCGGGCGTGGTGCGCGGGTCGAGGTGGACGGCGCGAGCCCGGACCGTGCGCGCTCCCTCGACGGTGTCGACGCCGCGCTCGAGGTCGAGCACGCCGGAGGTTCGCATGCCGAGCGCCGCGAGGCGCGCGTGCGTGGCGGCCGCGTCGTCGGTGTCGAGATTCAGGATGCGGAAGCCTTCGTACTGATCCGCCATCGCCTTGGTGTGCCAGGGGTCCGGCGCGGATTCGTCGACGATGCCGAGCAATTCGATATAGGACCCGCCGAACAAGGCGCACAGATTCGCCGTGCATCCCGCCCGCGGCGCCTCGCCCGGCTGGGCGCTCAGCAGGTGCCGTGATCGCGGGCTGAGGGTGAAACCCAAGGCTCGGTAGACGCGTTCGAGGCCGTCCAGGTCGCGGGTGAGGATGCCGGTGTGGTGAATGGCGGTGATGTCGTCGCTCATGGGTTCAGCCTGCGGATCCGCACCGCCGAGCGCTCGTGGACCGCGACGGCACGCCGGATTCCGACGCGGATTCGGCGGACGCGGACGGATTCCGGCACTCGGCCTGACCCGCGATGGTCACCGATCCGGGTCGAGCAGCGGTCGCAGCGCCTCGGTGCGCACGGCCGCGCCGTCGAGGAACTGCGCCTGGGTGAGTTCCAGTCTGCCGGTGACCAAATCCATGGCCAGGCGCAGAACCTCGCGCTCGGTCGGCGCGACGACCTGCGACTGTTCGAGCCGCGAGCCCCGCTCGACCCGAACGCGGCAGCGCCATCCGGCACGTCCGGGGAACTGCACCGGACGGCCGATCACCACCGACACCCGCACGCCGTCCCGGTCGAACTCCTTCGTCGCGAGATCGTCGGCACGCAGTGCGGGCAATGACTCGGCTACAGGCCGGTTCTGCATTCCGATCTCCCGGTAAAAGCTCGTATCCATCAGAGGAATCGCGTGAACGACTGGCTGAACCGTAGCCCGGCGGATCCATAACCGCAACTTTTCAGCAAACATTCTGAATCCGCAGGTCAGCCGCGCCCGACGACGCCGCGGGCCGTCACCTTCCGGGCGAGCAGGCGGTTCAGTGGCTCGGCACGTTCTCCTCGAGCGGCAGCGGCCACCGGTCGATGTCCTGGCGCGGCGAAACACCGCACGCCAGGAGCGCTCGCGCCCGATAGTGATTCGCCACCCGCGCGCCCGGATACAGCGCCTTGGCCTCGGCCAGCCAGCCGGTCGCCTGTTCGACCGCGTGGCCGGGTGGGAGGGCGGGGTCGTGGCCGAGCACGTCGTCGGCGCAGTGCGGATCGGCGATCACGGCGGCGGCGAGATGTTGGAGGCAGCGGGCGATTCCGTGATCGTCACGCAGCGCGCGGTACGCGGTGAGCGAGAGCCGCCAGCAGCGCAGCGCGCGGACGGCCTCGCCGCGGGCCCACCAGACGTGGCCGAGGATCTCGTGCATGTGGGCGCGGCCGTCCGGGTCGCGGCCCTGCCTGGTCAGCGCCTCGGCCAGCTCCAAGCGGTCCTGCGCGTCGTCGAGCAGACCTTGACGCAGCAGCACGACGCCGAGATTGATCAGTGCGCAGACCTCGCCGGGGATGTCCTCGCGCGGAAGCAACCACCAGACCCGCTCGAGTCGCCTGCGCGCCTGCTCGAGGTCCTCGGCGGACGTCGCCGACGGATCCGCCAGCGTCTCGAGCGCCTTCGCGTGCTCGTAACGCGCCGTCAGGTCGGCGTAGCGACCGCGGTCGCCGCTGCGGCGCGGTGGTGGGGCCTGCGGATCCGCGCGTACCAGGACCTGTGCTCCGTGGGCGCCGAGCGCGTCCAGATCGGGCAGCGCGGAGAGCTTCTCGGCGAGTTCTCTGTCGTGCCCGCCGGTCCGTGCGTGCCAGACGTCGAGCGCGTCACCGATGCGAATCAGGCTGGGCACCGCGGTTCTCGGCAGCCGAGCGCCGAGCGACGCGCATTCGGTCACCAATCGCCGCAGGAACGGTTCCTCGGCCTCGAACCAGCCGCGCCCCGCTGCGGCGAAACGCGGCGTCCCGAGCCCGATCGACCACCGTTCGGCACGGTCGGCGTGATGCCGTACGAGCGTGGTGATCGCGGCGCTCCACCGAAGCCGGGCCCTGTCGTCGGCCGCGCTGGACGTACCGGGCACCGCGACGACCCAGTACTGCTGCACTCCCGACCGCGGCACTCCGGCCACCTCGACGAAGCGCTTCTCGATCAGCTCGGTGAGCAGCAATGGGGCGGTCGTCCGCGGCGGCGCTCCGTCGGACGGGTCGCGCGCAGGCGCGTCCAGGATCGCCGTGAGCACCGCCAGCACCGCGGCCGCGCTGTATTCGCGCACCGGCAACGCGCCGAGCACCGCCGCCTCCTCGTGGGTGGCGTCGGACACCGCCGTCAGCGGCGGCGCCGGTGCGGTCGGGTTGGCGCCGATCGGCGTCCGCGCGTCGTCGAAGTCGCTGAGCAGTTCCAGTTCCCTTGCGGTGTGCGGGCTTTCGCGGAGCCTGCGCCGTTCGGCCCGCAGCCACCGACCGACCAGGAGCAGCACGGCGAGCAACGCGACCACCAGCAGACCCACGGAGAGCAGCACGCCGACACCGCGCTCCAGAAACAGGCTGGACACGATGTTGATGACCAGTCCGAGCAGCACGGCCGCGGCCAACGCACCACCGCCGAACCGGAAACGCAGCAGGGCAGGTGGCGGCGCGGCGATCCCTGGCGACGGCGGCGGCGCGCCGTCCGGTCCGATCATCGCAACGCTCCCCCGGTCAGCCCCGGCACCAGGAATCGACGCCAGGTCGCGAGCAACAACGCGACCGGGACGATGGCGAAGACCAGCGCCCCGGCGGCCAGCTGCGGCAGGTTCTCCTCGTACTGGCGGGCCTCGCCCCACAGCAGCAGCGACCACGGGCTCGCGCCCGCGCCGCTGATCATCAGGCTGACGAAGAAGTCGTTCCACACCAGAACGAACTCCAGCACCGCCGCGGTGACCACGGCGCGCCCCGCCCCGTCCCACAGTCGTCGCGCCACGGCGCCGGGCCTGGCCAGCCCGTGCAGCGGGGCCGAACCCGGGTTCTCCTCGGCCGCCCGCATCGCACCGCGCAGGATCAGCACACTGACCGGCAGCCCCGCGGCACCGTGGACCAGCATCAGCGGGTACTGCGTCGCCGACAGCTCCAACGCTTCGCTCACCTCGTCGATCGGGCCGAGATACATCTGGGCGGGCAGCACGGCGAGCGCAACCAGCACGGCCATGACCAGACGAACGCGCACCGTGTCCGACGGCGTCGCCGCCAGCCACCGCGCGACCGGCAGCGCGGCCGAGACCGCCAGCACGGTCGCGACCGTCGCCACCAGGGCGGTCACTCCCAAAGTCGAGGGCAGACCGGCCTCCCAGACCCGGCCGATCGCGGGCCAGCCGAAACCATCCGGCCCGCGCATCGAGACCCCGGCCAGCATCAGCAGCGGAGCGACGGAGACGAAACCCATCAGCACCGCGAAACCGACGACGAGCCTGCCCGGCCGCCGCGCGGCCTGCGGTTCGTGCGAGCGCGGGCGCAGCGGCAAGCGAAGCTCGCGCGGACCGCCGGTCTTGCCGAGCGCGAAGGCGCAGACGCCGACCAGGACGGCCAACGGTACCGAGTAGATCGCGACCTCGGCCGCGGTGCTGTCGGTGGTCGCCAGCCGCCACCAGCGCACCGTCGCGCTGTCGGTGTCGTACTGGTAGGCGGCGGGGATGCCGATGAGGATGACATCGAACACCCTGGCCGCCGCGACGACCGCGGCGATCCCGGCGATCAGTACCACCGGGTGCACGAGTCGCACTCCGCGCCAGGCCATCCACACGAAACGGAAGCGACCGGTGGGGCCGTTGAGATAGCCCCACCGCACGGAATCGGTCTCGATCGCCCGAAGGCCAGCGGAGAACATGCCGGTGAGGAAGCCGAACCAAGTCCACCAGAACGCCATCAGCGGCATCCAGCGGTAACCGGTCTGGAACGTGGCGACATCGCCCTCGGGGACCGCCGCGTCGAACATGACCCGGAACGCCAGGCCCGAGACGAAGGCAGCGACGCCGAACGGCAAGACCAGCGGCAGCCACAGCCACCGCACGCCGCGACTCCACCACGCGGTGAACAGCGCGGCCGCCATGAGCGCGAATCCGCCGAGCACGAAGAGCATCGTCCGTCCGTAGACGGCCAGGGTGTCCCCGCTCGCGGCGACCACGAACAGCAGCGGTCCGGACAACAGCAGAACAACGGCGACGACCATCGCGACGACCCGCGGCGTCCCGGACGGGAACAGTCGCGCCGCGATCAGGACCGTGGCGCCGACGAGGACGAGCGACAGCGGCGCACCGACCCGCATCCCGGCGTTCGCGACCGTCCAGCCCGAGGCGAGCAGCAGCAGCGCCGCGAGCAGCCACGCGGGCGCCACCCGCGCCCATCCCCAGCCGCGCCACGGCTGGCGTCCGCCGATCAACGCACCGCGCATGCGCCGGGTGGCGAGCTCGAGATGCAGTCCGTGGCTGAGGAATCCGGGTGGCGTCGTCATCGAGTCCTCGCCCGGTCGGCCAGCGCCGAGACCGCGTCGTTCACCGCGGGACCGATGGCGAACGAGTCACCGTCGACAGCGATCAGGAACTCGGTGAGTATGCGCCACAACCCGTTTCGTCCGCCGAGCGCTCCGATCTGGTCCGACAGGTCGAACACCACTTGGTCGCGCGGGCCGAATATCGCGGTGTCGCCGAGCCGTTCGGCCGACGGCCGCAGAAACGGCGAATACGCGGCGTCGGTCCGCGTGTTCGGCGCGAGGAAACCGTGGAAGCCGTTGATCCACGGCAGCGGAGCCGAGGGCGCGGCCAGCGCGGCGAGTACCCGTTTCGCGCCGTCGTCCGCCGACGGGGTGAGCACGAGGACGTCGCCGCCGAGGATGCGCGGGCGCGGTCCGCCGGGCGCGAGACCGGGAAACGCCGCCACCCCGACCACCTTCGCGGGGTTGCGTCCCGATCGCACGACGGCCTTGCGCACGACCGGCTCGGCGAAATCGGGCGCGACCACCATCACCGCTCGCCTGCGCTCGAACACCTCCCGGACGGCGTCGGAGAACTGCATGGTCAGGGCGGTGCCGAGCCCGCCTGCGAAGGCCGCTGGGTTCGCCGCCCACGAGCCGAGCAGGTGCAGGGCGGCACGCACCGCGTCCTTCTCCCACACCGCCGCCGCGCCGTGCGCGGCAAGCGCCGCATAGGTTTCCGGGTCGTGCGCGTAGAGCAGGTTCTCGAACAGATCGGTCAGCGCCCACCCGTCCGCCGCGGCCAGCGCCAGCAGCCGCCGGTCCGTCCCGGCGAGGAATTCGATGCGGTCGAGCCAGAAATCCAGCGTCCACAGCGCCGGGGTGCCGACCTCGCACTCGAGCGCCGACTCTCGGTCGAACCAGACCATAGACTTGTCGGCCGCCTTGAACGGCACGCCGTACGGACGTCCTTCGTGATAGAGCAGTTCCGCCCAGACCCCCGAATAGCAAGGCTTCTCGACCTCGTCGAGCCACAGCGATTCGGGAACGTCGCGCAGTACGCCGTCCTCGGCAAGCTCGCGCACTCGCCCCGCCTGCGGCAGCATGACCAGCTCCGGTGCCGACCGTCCGCCGGTCAGCGCCGTCTCGATCTCGTCGCCGAGCGGGATCGCGTCGACCGAGCCCGACAGGTGCAGCGCGTCGAGCACCGCGCGGAACGCCGCGAGCTCGGAACCGCTCCAGGACACGGCGATACGCGCCGCGCCCGGTGTGCCGAGCACACCCGTGCCACAGCCCGCCAGCGGCGCGACCAACGCCGCTAGCAGCAACGCCCTCCGTGTCAGCATGGTCCCCCGGATGTCCGTCCGCACACAGGCACGCACCGATTATCCGTGGTGCCGGACGTTTTCGGCCGAACACGCCGAAAACCGCGCTGCCCCCGATTCCTTGGGCCCACGCATCACGCGCACCGCCCCGCCGCTCGATGGTGAGCGACGGGGCGGTGCGCAACGATCTTACTGCCGGTAGTTCTCCGGCGGCTGCCACGGGCGGCCGTGCGGGTCGTCCGGGCGGTAGGCCGGGGGTTGCGGCGGCTGCTGTTGCGCGGGACCGGACTCGGTGGGCGGAACGACCTGCTGGTGCGGCGAGGGCTCGACAGAACGCTGCGGCGGGGTGGGCGTCAGACCCTCGACGGGCTGGCGCGCGGTGGCCTCCGCCGCGCGGACGGCACGTTCGATGGTGGGATCCGAGGCGGTGTCGAACCAGTCGGCGACATCGGAATCGTCCTCGACCTTGGGCGGCGCCGAGTCGTCGGCGGGCGGCTCGTAGCGGAAGACGCCGTCCTCACCTTGCGAGCCGAAGCTCTTGGCGAAGCCTTCCAGCGCCTTGCCGAAATCGCTCGGCACCAGCCACACCTTGTTGGCGTCGCCGCGGGCCACCATCGGCAGCGTCTGCATGTACTGGTAGGCAAGCAGTTCCGGCGTCGGCTTGCCGGATTTGATTGCGGCGAAGACCTTTTCGATCGCCTTCGCCTGGCCCTGGGCTTGCAGGTAGGCGGCGGCGCGCTCACCCTGGGCGCGCAGGATGCGGCTCTGCCGTTCACCTTCGGCGCCGAGGATGGCGGACTGCTTGGCGCCCTCGGCGGCCAGGATCTGCGCCTGCTTGGCGCCCTCGGCCGTCTTGATCTGCGACTCGCGGGTGCCTTCCGCGGTGAGGATCATCGCACGCTTCTCGCGGTCGGCCTTCATCTGCTTCTCCATCGACTCCTGAATCGACGGCGGCGGATCGATGGCCTTGAGCTCGACGCGCGCCACGCGCAGGCCCCAGCGTCCGGTGGCCTCGTCGAGCACACCGCGCAGCTGGTTGTTGATCTGGTCACGGGAGGTCAGCGTCTCCTCCAGCGTCATGCCGCCGACCACGTTGCGCAGCGTGGTGACGGTGAGCTGCTCGACAGCGGCGATGTAGTTGCTGATCTCGTAGACCGCGGCCTGCGGGCTGGTGACCTGGAAATACACCACCGAGTCGATCTGCAACGTCAGGTTGTCCTGGGTGATCACCGGCTGCGGTGGGAAGGACACCACGCGCTCGCGCAGGTCCACCTTGGCGCGGATCCGGTCGGCGAACGGCACCAGGAACGTCAGCTGGCCCGATACCGTCCGCGAGTACCTGCCGAGCCGTTCGATGACCGCCGCCTCGGCCTGTGGCACCAGCGCGATCGATTTGAACACCACCACCACGACCAAAAGGACGAGCACGGCGGCGACGATCAATACAGCCATTACGGCCCCTTCCAGACGACGGCCGTCGCGCCGTCGATCTTCATGACGTACACGGTCGCGCCCGGCTCGTACACCTCGTCCGGGTTCATCGGCCGCGCGGTCCACACCTCGCCGCCCAGCTTCACCCGGCCGGAATGGGCGGCTACTTCCTCCAGCACCAGGGCCGACTTCCCCGGCAGCGCATCGACATTCGTCGGAATCGGCGGCGGCGTGCCGAACCTGCGGCGCAGCACCGGCCGCACCCCGAGCATCAGCACCGCGGTGATCACCGCGAAGACCACCGCGTCCACCACCAGCGAGGTGTCCGCCGCGACGCTCACCCCCGCCGTACCGAGGGCCGCGACGCCGATCATCAGCAGCGTGAGGTCCCCGGTGAGCATCTCTGCGGCCACGAGCAGAATGCCCGCGACCAGCCAAGCTATTGCGGCCACGCAACCCACTCTAACCGCAAGATCGGTTCGAGACCCGGTAGTTTCGGGCGCGTGGGTACGCGCGACAGGTACGGCGACATCTTCGCCGGGCACGAGAGAACCAAGAAGCGGGCGGTGCCGAAGGTGACCGCCGAACGCGACCTCGTGGTGGAGGACGCGGCAAGCGGATTCTGCGGCGCCGTGGTCGGATTCGATCGCAGCTACGACGGCGAGTTCGTCAAGCTGGAGGACGCGCGCGGTGCGGTGCGGCTGTTCGCGATGCGGGAGGCGGCCTTCCTCATCGACGGTGAGCCGGTCACCCTGGTGCGCCCCGCGGTCGCCGCGCCGAAGCAGCCGACCAGGTCAGCCTCCGGCTCCACCCGGGTGGCGGGCTTGCGCGCCCAGGTCGCCAAGGCCAGCCGGATCTGGGTGGAAGGTGTGCACGACGCCGCCCTGGTGGAGCGGGTGTGGGGCCACGATCTGCGGGTCGAGGGCGTGGTGGTCGAGCACCTGGAAGGGTTGGACAATCTGGCCGCGCGGCTGGCCGAGTTCGAGCCCTGTCCCGGCCGCCGGGTCGGCGTGCTGGTCGACCACCTGGTCACCGGCTCCAAGGAAACCCAGCTCACCACCGGTCTCGGCCCGTACGTGCTGGTGACAGGGCACCCGTTCATCGATGTGTGGCAGGCCGTGCGTCCCGCGGCGGTGCGCATCGACGCCTGGCCCGAGGTGCCGCGCGGCGAGGATTGGAAGACCGGTGTCTGCCGTCGCCTCGGCTGGGGCACCCCGCAGGACGGGTGGCGCAGGGTCTACGACGCGGTCGAGTCCTTCCGCGATCTGGAGGCGCCGCTCATCGGCGCGGTCGAACGCCTGATCGACTTCGTCACCGAACCGGAGTAGCCCCGGCACCCGCCGCGCGACCGGTGGATGCGGTGCCGTCCCGCGGCCCCGAATCGGCGGGTGCGCGCAGCTCACGAGGGCTCGTGCGCCGATGCCCGCCGGTAGCCCGAAGCGTTTATGCTCGATAATTATGTGCTCTCCTAGTGCCACGCTGACGGTGTGGGCCGGCTCCTGGCTGGCCGGGTGCAGTGCGCCCGACGACGTCTTGGAGGCGCTGCACGCGTGGGCGCCGCGGCACACCATCGCGGCGGGCGACCCGATGACCGGCGCGCGCACCGACCTGCCGTGGTCATCGCGCACCACGCTGCCCGGATCCGGTGTCATGGCGCTGCTCAAGGTCATTCGCGAGGCCATGGCCCAGCCAGGCGCGCAGCTGCGCCTCGTGCTTCCGGTGCCCGGCGACGTGCGCGGACTACCGCCCGGCACCGTATTCAGCGCCGACGCCATCGAGGCCGAGGAGGGCTTGCTCGTCGGCGTGCCGGGTACCGAGGGCACCGGGCTGATCCCGCGGTGGCCCGACGACGACACGTTGCAATGGACGCTCTACAGCACCCCGATCCCGCCCGCCCCCGGCCCGGACATGTCGCTCGGCGAGGCCGAATACGCCATGCGCGAGGCCGTTCGCGACGCCGCCGACGCGCTCATGCAGTTGCACACCACCGCGGTCGGCGCAGGCGATTCCGATCCGCGCGAACTCATCGAGGCCGAACTCGCCGACTACGCAAGGCACGACTACCCGACCTCGATCCCGCTGCGTGCCAAGCGCATTCTCGACACCGCCGACCACGTGGCCGCGATACTGACGGTGGCGCAACGGGAACCGGCGTCCGCACCGACCTCCGCAAGCGCCATCGGCGCGCAGGAGACGCTGCTGCGCCCGCTGTGGGACGCGATCCGCGCGGCCCGGCTCGTCGCGGTGCACGCGGCCGCGCGCGGGAACTAGTTCGCACCGCCCCCACGAAACACGGTCGATCTCAGCGCCTTTCGCAGCGCCGCACACCCCGCGGTGAACAGGCCTTTTCGGACGCGCGTTACTTCCGTGTGCTAACCAATTTTCGCCACATCGACAGATGACCTCACACCCAACTGCTAACGTGGGCGAGTTGTCGAGTTCTGGACGCTTGGTCAGAGCTTGTCCGGATCGACGGTGGTCGCAGCCCAGATCGCCTGTCCGGCAGGCACTGTGCGGTGGCCCTGGTGAATCACGGTACGCCCCAGCCGAGTTCCGGCCCTCGACGCGGAGCTCATGTCCCTCGTCTGGAGTACCGTCTTTTGACCACGTCACAGTCCGCGGTCACCGCGCCGCACGCCACCGCCCCCGGAGTCTGCCCGGTCCAGCACGGATCCCCGATCGGCGCCGACGGCCCCCGGATCCCGTTGCACGCACCGGAATTCGCCGCCGACCCGCACGGCGCCTACGACGACATGCGCCGCAAGTACGGTTCGGTGGTCCCCATCGAACTGGCGCCGAACGTGCCCGCGACGCTGATCGTCGGGTACAGCACCGCACTGCGCATCCTCAACGACCCGGACCACTTCCCCGCCGACCCGCGGATGTGGCAGAAGGACATTCCGGACGACTGCCCCGTCAAACCGATGATGGAGTGGTACCCGAACGCGCTGCGCAACGCCGGTGCGGTGCACGCGCGCTACCGGCAGGCCTACGTCGCGAGCATCGACGGCATCGACCTACACGCGCTGCACGCCACCGTCGAGCAGATCGCCATCCCGCTGATCAACACCTTCTGCGAGGCGGGCTCGGCCGATCTGGTCACCCAGTACGCCTTCCCGCTCGTCTTCGAGGTGCTGAACCAGATGGTCGGCTGCTCGGCCGAGCTGGGCCAGCGCGTGGCGACCGGCATGGCGATGCTCTTCGACACCGTCGAGGCCGCGCGCGGCATGGAGATGCTCAGCGCCGCGCTGATGGAGCTGATCACGCTGCGGCGCGCGGAGCCGGGCGACGACGTCACCTCGCGACTGGCGCACCATCCCGCCAAGCTCGACGACGAGGAGATGCTCTGTCAGCTGATCAGCTTCTACGGCGCGGGAATCGAACCGCAGCAGAACCTGATCACCAACACGCTGCTGCTGATGCTCACCGACGACCGGTTCGGCGGACACGTGCTCGGCGGCAGCCTGTCCACCCGGGACGCGCTGGACGAGGTGCTGTTCAACGACCCGCCGATGGCGAACTTCTCCATCACCTACCCGCGCCAGCCGATCCTGATCGACAACACCTGGCTGCCCGCGCACCAGCCGGTCCTGATCAGCCTCGCCGGGAGCAACAACGATCCCGCCGTGCGCGGCGGTGACCGCACGGGCAACCGCTCGCACCTGGCGTGGGGCGCCGGACCGCACGCCTGCCCGGCGCGGTCGGTGGCGTACCTCGTGGTGCAGGACGCCATCGATCAGCTGCTCGACGCGCTGCCCGAGCTGGAGCTCGCCGTGCCCGCCACCGAATTGACCTGGCGGCCAGGGCCTTTCCACCGCGCCATGACGGCGCTACCGGTCGTCTTTCCCCCATCCCCTCCGTTGAATCTGGTGTAAGGAGCCACCGATGGAGTACGAACCGATAGTCCTGGATCTGACCGGCGCTGATATCCAGGGCGAGTCCGCACGGATCCGCGAGCGCGGTCCCGCCGCGCTGGTGGAGCTGCCCGGCGGCGTGCCCGCGTGGTCGGTGACCGACGCCGCCGTGCTCAAGAGCCTGCTGGCCGACCCTCGGGTCTCGAAGGACGCGCGGCAGCACTGGTCCGCGTTCATCAACGGCGAGATCACCGAGGCGTGGCCGCTGCACCCGTGGGTGGCCGTCGACAACATGTTCACCGCCTACGGCCCGGACCACCGCCGCCTGCGCAAACTGGTCGCGCCCGCGTTCACCCATCGGCGCACCGCGGCCCTGCGACCGCGGATCGAGGAGATCACCACCCAGCTGCTCGACGCCCTCGCCGCCACCCCGCGCGGCGAATCCGCCGATCTGCGTGAGGGTTTCGCCTACCCGGTGCCGATTCAGGTGATCACCGAGCTGCTCGGGGTTCCGGAGTTCCTCGGCCCCGGGCTGCGCAAGTGCGTCGACGGATTCTTCGACACCTCGCTCGGTCCCGACGAAGGTGTGGCGAACTACATGGAGATGTACGGGCTCGTCAGCCAGCTGGTGGCGCACCGGAGGGACAACCCAGGTGACGACGTCACCAGCGTGCTGATCGCCACCCGCGACGAGGACGGCTCCCAGCTCACCGAGAAGGAACTCGTCGACACCCTGATGCTGGTGATCAACGCCGGGCACGAGACCACGGTCAACCTGCTCGACCAGGCGATCTTCGCGCTGCTCACGCACGAGAGCCAGCGCGCGGACGTCGTCGCGGGCCGGGTGCCGTGGTCGGACGTGGTGGAGGAGACGCTGCGCTACGAGTCGCCCGTCGCGCATCTGCCGTTGCGTTACGCGGTGGAGGACATCGGGATCGGCGACATCCGCATCCCGAAGGGTGAGGCGATCCTGGCGTCCTACGCCGCGGCGAGCCGCGACCCGAAGGTGCACGGCGCGACCACGAACGAGTTCGACGTGCGCCGAGCGAACAAGGAACACCTCGCGTTCGGCCACGGCGCGCACCACTGTCTCGGCGCTCCCCTTGCCCGGCTGGAAGCGGAGATCGCGCTGCCCGCGATCTTCCAGCGCTTCCCGGACATGCGGCTGGCCGTCGACCCGGCGGAGCTGCTGCCGGTGGGCAGCTTCGTCTCCAACGGGCATCGCACGCTGCCGGTGTATCTGGAAGCGGCGCAGTAGGTTTCGACCCGCTCGGGGTGGATTGGATTCACCCACCCCGAGCGCGGACTGCTCCCCCATCGAGAGGCGGGTTCCGAACGGACCCGCGAACCGCGAATCCTCTTGCCGGGCAGTCACATCGGACACCGATGAGCACGGCGTCACCGGCGCAGTCGCGCTGATTCCCTGTCAGTAGCGCGGTGGGTACTGCTGCTGGGCGTACGGCTGCTGCGGGTACGGCTGCTGTTGGTACTGCGGCGGATAGGGCTGCTGCGGATACGGCGGCGGATAGTGCGGCTGCTGCTGCGGGTACGGCGCCTGCTGATGCTGCTGCGCGTAGGGCGCCTGCCCGTAGTGCTGCTGGTGCCCGTACTGCTGCTGCGGGTACTGCGGCAGCTGCTGCGGTGGTGGCGGCGGCGGGGTTTCGGAGCTCTTCTTGCTGAAGTAGCGGATCACCAGCACCAGAACGACGATCACCACGATCGCGAGGATGATCCACATGACGTATTCGGAGACTTCGACATCGACGTCGCCGCCACTGCTGCCGCCCCCGCCGCGACGGGCTTCCAAGGAATCCGCCGCCGACATCCACACGGCGCCGTCCGCCAGGAGATCGGCGTTGGCGAGCAGATCTAGATACACGAAAGGGCCTCCCCGATACGAGTTACGGTCGGCCCTCCTCCCGAAGGCCGGGCTCCGATGCTACCGCAGGGGCTGAACCACACCGAAACCGGTGTGGGCCAGAGCCGTTTGCCGTCGCCGCCGCTCTAGGAAGACGCCTCGCACCCCCATCGCGCACCCGAATGCAGCCGCGGACAACGCGTTGTCGCCAGCGATCGAAACTCAGTTCCGCGCGGGCCGCCCGCCGCGGGCCGGTGCGCAGCAACCGATAGCGCACGGCTCCCCATTGCGGGTGCAGCCGTAACCCGGCACCGCACCGAGCCGGCGCGGTGCGACGCCGCCGATGTGCTCACCGATCAGCTCCGCCACCAGTCGCGCGAATCGCGGGTCGGCGCCGGGTGTGGCGGCGCGGGCGAAGGCCATGCCGAGTTCGGCGGCCTTGTCCTTGGCTTCGTTGTCGAGATCCCAGATGACCTCGAGGTGATCCGACACGAAACCGACGGGACAGACCACCACCGCCGCTACGCCCTTGCCGGACAGCTCCTCGAGATGGTCGACGATGTCGGGCTCCAGCCACGGCACCTGCGGCGGGCCCGAGCGCGACTGCCAGACCAGGTCGTAGTCGCCGAATCCGGTTGCGGCCGCGCACAACCGGGCCGCTTCCGCGACCTGGCGGCTGTACAGTCCACCGCCCTCGGCGGGCGGGCCCGCGGTGGCGTCGGCGGATACCGGGATCGAGTGCGCGGTGAACACCAAGCGGACCTCGTCGCGGCGCTCGGCGGGGATCTCTGCCACCGCGGCGCGGATCGCGTCGGCGAACGCCTCGATCAGCAGCGGGTGGTCGAAGTATTGGCGCAGCTTCACCAGTTCCGGCGCGTCGTCGCCGAATGCCGTTCGCGCCCTGACGATGTCCTCGTGGTACTGGAGGCAGCCGGAGTAGCCGCCCCAGGCGGAGGTCGGGAACACCAGCGCGGTGCGGACACCGTCGGCGGCCATCCGCGCGACGGTGTCCTCGACCATGGGATGCCAGTTGCGGTTGCCGAAGTACACCGGCAGTTCGATTCCGGCGGCGGCGAATTCGCGCTCGACCGCGGCGATGATGTCGCGGTTGAGCGCGTTGATCGGCGACACCCCGCCGAAGTGCAGGTAGTGCTGCGCGACCTCTTCGAGTCGCTCGCGCGGCACCCCGCGGCCCCGAGTGACGTTCTCCAGGAACGGCATCACGTCCTCGGGCCGCTCCGGGCCGCCGAAGGACAGCAGCAGCAGTGCGTCGACGGCCGGTGCCACGGCATCTCCTCCGTTACGAACTCAGTTGACGGGCATGTTCTCCGGGAACCAGGTGTTGTGGCTGGCGCCGCCGTCGACGTAGATGATCGAGCCGGTGGTGCCGGGCAGCCAATCCGAGAGCAGCGCGACGATCGACTTGGCGACCACGGTCGGGTCGTCGACGTCCCAGCCGATCGGCGACGCGCCGTCCCAGTAGGTGTTGAGCTGGTTCAGCTTGGCCGCGTCGTCGGTGGCGGTGCCCGCGATGGCCTTGGCGGCCAGGGTCTTGATCGGGCCCGCGGCGATCAGGTTGGAGCGGACCCGCTTGGCGACGCCGACCTCGCGGGCGACGTAGCGGTTCACCGACTCCAGCGCCGCCTTTGCCACGCCCATCCAGTTGTAGTACGGCATCGCGGTGCGCGGGTCGAAGTCCATGCCGACGATGGAGCCGCCTTCGTTCATGACGGGCAGCACCGCGCGGGCCAGCGAGGCGTAGCTCCACGCGGAGATCTCGAACGCCTTGGCGGCGTCGGGGCCGGGACCGTCCAGGAAAGGACGGGCCTCCGGACCCATCAGGGTGCGCGGCGCGAACGCGATCGAGTGCAGCACGCCGTCGATGCCCTCCGGCGCCAGCTCGCGCAGCTTGTCGGCCAGCCCGGCCAGATCCTCTTCGCTGGTGACGTCGAGCCCGATGGCGGGCGGGACCTCCTTGGGCAGCCGCTTCGCGATCCGGTCGATCAGCCGCAGCCGCTCCGGGATGCCGGTGATGACGACCTTCGCGCCCTGCTCCTGCGCGACCGCGGCCGCGTGGAACGCGATCGACGCGTCGGTGATGATGCCGGTGACCAGGATGGTCTTGCCTTCGAGCAGTCCGCCCATGAGTTCTCGGTTCTCCTGAAGTTGAAAGTCGAGTTGTCGCCCCGCCGCGCGCGGGACATCGTCCCGGCGCGCGGCGCCGCGGTGTTCGGGGCAGCGTGCCCGGGAACGAAAGTACTAGTGGCCCATGCCCATGCCGCCGTCGACCGGGATGACCGCGCCGTTGATGTAGGAGGCGTCGTCGGAGGCGAGGAAGCTGATCGCCGCGGCGACCTCTTCGGGCTGACCAGGACGGCCGGCGGGCACGCCGTACTTCAGGACCACCTCGCGCATCTCCTCGGTGACCTCCTCGCGCGTCATGTCGGTCTCGATGAAGCCGGGGGCGACCACGTTGGAGGTGATGTTGCGGGAACCGATCTCGCGGGTGATCGAACGCGCCATGCCGATCAGGCCGGACTTGGAGGCCGCGTAGTTGACCTGGCCCGGACCACCGCCGAGGCCGACCACCGAACCGAGGAAGATGATCCGGCCGAACTTGGCCCGCAGCATGGCGCGGTTGGCGCGCTTGGCGCAGCGCCACGCGCCGGTCAGGTTGGCGTCGATGACGCGGGTGAACTGCTCCTCGCTCATCCGCATGAGCAGCGTGTTGTCGACGATGCCCGCGTTGGCGACAAGCACCTCGACAGCGCCCTGATGCGCCTCGACCTCGGCGAACGCGGCGTCGACCGACGCGCTGTCGGTGACATCGCACTTCACGCCGAACAGCCCGTCCGGCGCCCCCGATCCGCGATGAGTGACGGCCACCTTGTGGCCGTCGGCTGCCAGGCGCTGCGCGACAGCGAGTCCGATGCCACGGTTGCCACCGGTCACCAGGACCGACCGGGATGTGATGTTCGACATAAGCATCAACCTATCTGTTCGGGTTCGTACGCCGGGCTCCGGGCACCGCAACCCTGTGCGATGCCACAGCGAGCGCGGCGCTACGGCAGGCGTTGACGATAGAGCAAGCCGGTAACGATGCCCGCGGCGACGACCAGCATGCCGAGCAGCAGCCACGGCCTGCTCGCGTCGCCGCGGGTCGTCTCGTAGCCGATTTGCTCTTCGAGGGTGTCGTAGACGGCGGTGAGTTCTTCGAGGCTGGAGGCGGTGTAGAACTCGCCGCCGGACAGCTGGGCGATCTCGCGCAACGAGTCGTTGTCGACGGGCACCTTGACCCGCTGCGAGCCCTGACCGTCCTGGTCCGGGATCTCCACCGAACCCCATTCGGTGCCGAAGGAGATCGTCGACACCGGAATGCCCTTGTTCTTGGCGAGGCGGGCGGCGGTGAACGCGTGCCTCGGATTGTCGACGTCCTTGTCGTCCGGCACGGTCTGCTTGCCGTCCGACATCAGCACGACCCGCGCGGGCGGCGGGGTCTCCGCTCCGCCGAGCACGGTGGCCAGGGTGTCGATGGATTGCAGGGCCGTCAGGATGCCCTCGCCGGTCGCGGTGCGCTCGGCCAGCTTGATGTTGTCGATGGCGGCCTTGACCGATTCCCGGTTGGTCGTCGGCGACACCATGACCGAGGCGGTGCCCGCGAAGGTGACGAAGCCGAGGTTGATGCCCTGGGTCAGTCCGTCGACGAATTCCTTGCCCGCTTCCTGGGCCACCTGGAGCCTGGTCGGCGGCACGTCGGTGGCCTCCATGGACAGCGAAACGTCCATCACGAGAACGACGGTCGCGCGGTTGCGCGGCACCTTCTTGACCGCCGTCGGCCCGGCAGCGGCGACGGTCAGGAACATCAGTCCGACCAGCATCAGCGCGATCGGCACGTGCCGGATCGGACTCGGCCGCGCAGGCGCGACCTTCTCCAGCAGTTCCATGTTGGTGAAGCGCAGCATCTGGCGGTGCCTGCTGCGCTGCACCAGCACGTAGCCGAGCGCGATCAGCACGACGACCGCGAGGAAACCGAGCCAGATCAGTGCGGTGAAATGCGAAATACTCACTGGCGCGGCACCCGCCCGGTCGGGGCGCCGAAGCTGTGACGCCGGGTGGAAACGAAACGGACCACGTCGGCGATCCAGTCCCGGTCGGTCCGCAGGGTGAGCACCGGCGCGCCGCAGCTGCGCAGCGCCTGCTCGACCTGCTCGCGGTGTCGCTGGGCGGCGGCCGCGAAATCGGTCCGCAGCGTGGGCGTCACGCTGAACTCGCGGGTGCGGCCGGTCTCCGGATCGTGCAGCACCACGTCGCCGACGTCGGGCAGCTCCAGATCGCGCGGGTCGAGCACCTCGACCGCGAGCAGATCGTGCCGCGCGGAGATCGCGCGCAGCGAACGCTGCCAATCGATCTCGCCGAGGAAGTCGGAGATGATCACCGCGAGACCGCGTTTGCGCTGCGGGCGGCGCAGCGACTCGATGGCGCCGCGCAGATCGCCGCGCACACCGTCGCGGGCGTGCGGGGTGGTCGCCACGCCGCGCAGCAGCGACTGGGCGTGAATCCGCCCGCTGCGCGCGGGAATTCGCACCAACTGCTCGCCGGTGGCGACGACCGCGCCGATCCGGTTGCCGCCGCCGCTGGTGAGGTGGGTGATCGCCGCGGCGGCCGCGATCGCCAGATCGCGCTTCTGGCAGGCAGCCGTGCCGAAGTCGAGGCTGGCCGAGAGGTCGACGACCATCCAGGTCTCCAGCTCGCGATCGGCGATCATCTGCCGCACGTGCGGATGCGTGGTGCGGGCGGTGACCGACCAATCCATCTGGCGCACATCGTCACCCGGCTGGTACATCCTGGATTCGCCGGGCTCGGAGCCCGGTCCGGGAATGAGGCCGAGGTGGTCGCCGTGCAGCACGCCGTCCAGGCGCCTGCGCACGGTCAGCTCCAGGGTTCTCAGCGCCGCCGAGAGCCGCGGGTCGGTCAGTTCTCCGGCCCGGAACGACGGCGGTGCGTGCGATGACGTTGTCACTCGGGAAACCTCGGGCGCGGCCGACGCGGCCGTCACTTGGTCTGGTGGTTGCCGGCGGCCGGGGCCATCTGCGGCTGGCCCTGCTGCGGCGGCTGCGGAATCTGCTGCTGGTGCGGGGGCTGCGGCGCGGCGGGCGCGGGCGCGGACTGGGCGCCGGAGTGCACCGCCTGCGGCGCGACCTGCGGCAGGCCGACGGTCTGCAGCACCCGCTTGATGACGTCCTCCGGGCTGACCTCGTCGGCCAGCGCGTCGTAGGACAGCACGAGACGGTGGCGCAGCACGTCCGGGATCACCTCGACCACGTCCTGCGGCACCACGTAGTCGCGGCCGCGGATCAGCGCCACCGCGCGGGCCGCGGCGATGATGCCGAGGCTGGCGCGCGGCGAGGCGCCGTAGGCGATCCAGTTCGCCACGTCGGGCATGCCGAAGTCGAGCGGCTTGCGGGTCGCCGCGATCACCCGGACCACGTAGTCGACCAGCGCGTGGTGCACGAAGGTGTTGGCCGCGACCTTCTGCAGCCGGATCAGGTCCTCCGGGCCGAGCACCTGCCTGGCCTCCGGCGGCGTGACGCCCATCCGGTAGATGATCTCGCGCTCCTCCTCGACGGAGGGGTAGTCGACGACGACCTTGAACAGGAAGCGGTCGCGCTGCGCCTCGGGCAGCGGGTAGACGCCCTCGCTCTCGATGGGGTTCTGAGTCGCCATGACCAGGAACGGATCCGGCATCGGGTAGGTCTTGCCGCCGATCGACACGTGCCGTTCGGCCATCACCTCGAGCAGCGCGGACTGCACTTTGGCAGGCGCGCGGTTGATCTCGTCGGCGAGCACGAAATTGGCAACGACCGGGCCGAGTTCGGTGTCGAACTCCTCGCGGCCCTGGCGGTAGATGCGGGTACCGATCAGGTCGGTCGGCACCAGGTCGGGGGTGAACTGGACGCGGGCGAACGAACCGCCGACCACCCTGGCGAAGGTCTCGACGGCCAGGGTCTTCGCGATGCCGGGCACGCCCTCGAGCAGCACGTGGCCGCGCGCGAGGACGCCGACGAGCAGCCGTTCGACGAGCCGATCCTGGCCCACGATAACCCGCTTGACCTCGTAGATCGCCTTCTCCAGGGTCTGAACGTCACGCTCCAGGGTGCCCGACGCGGGCTCCGGCGCACCTTTCGCCAGATCCGCCCCGCTCACGCTGTCCGTCGAAGTCACCAACATCCCCGCTTTCGCCTTGGTCTCGTGCGTGCTCGCCCCAACTATTCCAGGTATTCGCGCAGCATGCCGCAACCGGCTCCGGTATCAGTGGAATTCGCGCCGGATCGATGGCCGATTCTCAGGAGACGATGCGCACCGCGTAGGGCATGATGCCGCTTTCCCTGACCGGCGAAACCTTCACCACGTCGCCGGACTGCGGCGCCTCGACCATCTTTCCGTCGCCGAGGTAGAGCGCGACGTGCTGGCTGCCGCTCGGCCCCCAGAACAGCATGTCGCCGCGGGCTCGCTCGTCCACCGGAACGCGGGTGCCCGCGTTGTATTGATAGCCGCTGTAGTGCGGCAGCGAGACGCCGATGCCCGCGAAGGCGTAGATCATCAGGCCCGAGCAGTCGAAGCCGACCTTGTTGTAATCGCCGTGGCTGTCGGCAACGCCGCCGTCGCGAATGCCGAGCGTCGGCCCGTTCTCGTCACCGCCGCCCCAGGCGTACTGCACGCCCAATTGCGAAAGCGCCCGGTCCACCACGATTTCCACCGCCTGCGAGCCGCGTGCCGTCGGCCCGCTCGGTCGCGGCGTGCTCTGTCTCGGTGCGGGGGCGTTCTCGAGCTGGGTGTGCGGGCGCCTGCCGTCGCCCGCTTGGGCGGCCCGGTCGCGCGCGGCCTGGTCGGCGGCGGCGCGGGCGGCCGCGGCCGACGCGGCGGCGCGAATCGCGGCCTCTTCGGCGCGACGCTGTTCGTCCCAGGCCAGGAACGCCTCACGCTGGCCCTGTAGCCCGGCGACGTTGGCGCGGGCGATGTCGAGCCTGCCCTGCGCGGCGTCGCGCTCACGCAGCAGGGTGTCGCGCCGCACGGTCTGTTGATCGAGTTCGGCCTTGGCCGCGGCGACCGCGTGCTCGGCGTCGTTCTTCTTCTGCTCGGCCACCGCGGCGGCCGCGTCGGCCTCCGATTTGGCTTGGCGCGCGGTGGAATTCCGGTTGCCCTGTTCGATCTGGGCGCGGCGCAGCGCGTCGAGCACCTGCTGCTGGTTCTTCGTCACCAGGCCGAGCACCTGGGAGCGGTCGATCGCGCCGCCGGGCGACGAGGCCGCCAGATAGGTGACCATCGAGCCGGAGGACGGTCGGGTGTAGGCCTGGGTCGCGAACTCGTCGAAATTGCGCCGCGCCTGCGCGACCTTGGTCCCGGCGTCGGAGAGATCGGCCTGGGTCTGTACGACAGCGGCGGCGGCCGCGTCGGCCACTTCCCGCGCGTTCTGCAAGTCGACGAGCGCCTTGTTGACTTCCTCGCGCTTGCGGGCCACCGCGTCGTCGAGTTCCCGCAACTGCTGATTCACCGTGCCGACCTGGTTGATCAGCGCGCCGACCTCGGTGACGCCCGCGTCGACGCGGGCGCCCGCCGCGGCGATCTCACCGTCGCTCGGATTGGGCGGCGCGGGCGGCACAGCGGCGGTCGGTCCCGCGGTCAGCACCACGGCGACGGAGACGAGCAACCACAGAGCGACCGATAGTCGGCGCGACCGACCAGTCGGACCTTTTTTGTGCATGGCACCTCCCAAGGACTCGAACGCGGCTTCGCCTCACGAGCCCCAACCGCACCAACAAGCTCACTGGGCGGCGGGTAACCCTTTACGAAACTTGTTCCCCATCGGTAACCACTTGAACCGTACGACACTTCTTTCACCAAGAAAACACCAGCAACATAATGACATGCACGTAATTTGCGCATTGCCGAGAATTAGCCGGATCGCCGATCGGAGTTAGGGGGAGAAAACAGACCGGTCGTCAGGAAAAGTGGCGAAAGGGAGACCGCTTATCGAGCGGAAGCGCCGAGGCCGTCGCGCTCGGCGGCGGATTCGGCCGCGGAACGCCGGGATTTCACCCAGTACAGACCGGCGACGACGAGTGCGGTACCGGCCAGCAACACGCTGGTGATCGCGGTCCAGGAGAAGGTCTCCGGCTCTTCGAGGCGGCCGACGAAGATCCGCGCGGCCTCGACCGAGTTGCCCTGCTTGCTCTTGGCGGCGTCCTCGGCCCACTCGAGCTTCACCCGGCTGATGGAATCGCTGTAGGTGCCGACCCAGTCGTCGCTGAGCACCACGACGGTGCCGTGTTCGGTCTTGCCGATCTCGGTGGCCAGGTCCCGTAGATTGGAGTCGTGGCCGGGATTGCCGGGAATCACCACGATGCTGAGCGGGATGCCGTTGGCCCGCGCGTCCGCCACGACCGCCTCGAGTCCCGCCTGGTCCTTCCCCTTCGGCGTCGCCACGTGATTGTCGGCGACATCGGCCTTGATGGTCCGCAACGCGCTGTCGTTGATGGTGGGCGGCAGTTCCGCGACCATGGGGGAGAACACCGAGGTGTACGAGGGGGCCATCTTCCATCCGGTCTGTCGAGCCGCGTCAGCGGGCGCTGCGACGGGCATCCAACACTGCAGGGTGAGCTAACTACTACCCCGGCTAGCTCGAAAGCACAGTACGCGACCCGATGTTCGGCCAGTGCCACCCGCCACGCCGACCGGCCCCCGCGTGTTTCACAGGACAAGCGTACTGTTAGAGTCGTGGCGCGAGGAACCGGCGCTCTCCCAGGCGCAGGAGCCCCTCCAAAGACTCGAGTCGCCGGCACAGCCCCGCCGGTGGCCAACCCTCACAGACGAGTGGAGCTGACGTGACGACAAGTATCGATACTTTCGGCGCCAAGGGCACCCTCGAGGTCGGAAGCAACTCCTACGAGATCTTCCGTCTCTCGGCCGTGCCCGGCACCGAGAAACTCCCCTACGCACTGAAGGTCCTCGCGGAGAACCTGCTCCGCACCGAGGACGGCGCGAACATCACCGCCGACCACATCCGCGCCATCGCGAACTGGGATCCGTCGGCCGAGCCCGACACCGAGATCCAGTTCACCCCGGCCCGCGTGATCATGCAGGACTTCACCGGCGTGCCCTGTGTCGTCGACCTCGCCACCATGCGTGAGGCCGTCACCGCCCTCGGCGGCGACCCGAACAAGGTCAACCCGCTCTCCCCCGCCGACATGGTCATCGACCACTCGGTCATCCTCGACGTCTTCGGTCGCGCCGACGCGCTGGAGCGCAACGTCGAGCTCGAGTACGAGCGCAACGGCGAGCGCTACCAGTTCCTGCGCTGGGGCCAGGGCGCCTTCGACGACTTCCGCGTCGTCCCGCCGGGCATGGGCATCGTGCACCAGGTCAACATCGAGTACCTGGCGCCCACCGTCATGGTCCGCAACGGCCAGGCCTACCCCGACACCTGCGTCGGCACCGACTCGCACACCACCATGGTCAACGGCCTCGGCGTGCTCGGCTGGGGCGTCGGCGGCATCGAGGCCGAGGCCGCCATGCTCGGCCAGCCGGTCTCCATGCTGATCCCGCGCGTCGTCGGCTTCAAGCTGACCGGTGAGATCCAGCCGGGCGTGACCGCCACCGACGTCGTGCTCACCGTCACCGACATGCTGCGCAAGCACGGTGTGGTCGGCAAGTTCGTCGAGTTCTACGGCAAGGGCGTCGCCGAGGTGCCGCTGGCCAACCGCGCCACCCTCGGCAACATGAGCCCCGAATTCGGCTCCACCGCGGCGATCTTCCCGATCGACGCGGAGACCATCAACTACCTGCGCCTCACCGGCCGCACCGACGAGCAGCTCGCGCTCGTCGAGGCGTACGCCAAGGAGCAGGGCATGTGGCACGACGCCGACCACGAGCCCGCCTACTCGGAGTACCTGGAGCTGGACCTGAGCACCGTCGTGCCGTCCATCGCAGGCCCGAAGCGCCCGCAGGACCGAATCCTGCTGTCGGAGAGCAAGATCGCCTTCCGCAAGGACATCTACAACTACGTCACCGAGGGTGACACCGCGCCGCACACCCAGCTGGACGAGGCCGTCGAGGAGTCCTTCCCGGCCAGCGATCCGGCCGTGCTGTCCTTCGCCGAGGACGACGCCGTGCTGCCGACCGCCGCCAACGGCGCCGAAGGCCGCCCCAGCAAGCCGGTCAAGGTCTCCGACCCCGAGCGTGGCGACTTCGTGCTCGATCACGGCGCCGTCGTGGTCGCGGGTATCACCTCCTGCACCAACACCTCCAACCCGTCGGTCATGCTCGGCGCTGCCCTGCTTGCCCGCAACGCGGTGGAGAAGGGCCTGTCCTCCAAGCCGTGGGTCAAGACCAACATGGCCCCCGGCTCGCAGGTCGTCGCCGACTACTACGAGAAGGCCGGCCTGTGGCCGTACCTGGAGAAGCTCGGCTTCTACGTGGGTGGTTTCGGCTGCACCACCTGCATCGGCAACACCGGCCCGCTGCCGGAGGAGATCTCCAAGGCGATCAACGACAACGACCTCTCGGTCACCGCGGTGCTCTCCGGTAACCGCAACTTCGAGGGTCGTATCTCGCCGGACGTGAAGATGAACTACTTGGCCTCGCCGCCGCTGGTCATCGCCTACGCGCTCGCGGGCACCATGGACTTCGACTTCGAGACCGACGCGCTCGGCAAGGACACCGAGGGCAACGACGTCTACCTGCGCGACATCTGGCCGTCCCCGCAGGAGATCGACGACACCATCAAGTCGGCGATCAACCGCGACATGTTCACCAAGTCCTACGCCGACGTCTTCAAGGGCGACGAGCGCTGGCAGAACCTGTCCACCCCGGAGGGCGACACCTTCGCGTGGGACGAGAACTCGACCTACGTCCGCAAGGCGCCGTACTTCGACGGCATGGAGCTGGAGCCGTCGCCGGTCGCCGACATCAAGGGCGCTCGCGTCCTCGCGCTGCTGGGCGACTCGGTCACCACCGACCACATCAGCCCGGCCGGTCCGATCAAGCCAGGCACCCCGGCCGCGCAGTACCTCGACGCGCACGGCGTGGAGCGCAAGGACTACAACTCCCTCGGCTCGCGTCGCGGTAACCACGAGGTGATGATTCGCGGCACCTTCGCCAACATCCGGCTGCGCAACCAGCTGCTGGACGACGTCTCGGGCGGTTACACCCGCGACTTCACCCAGGAGGGCGGCCCGCAGGCCTTCATCTACGACGCCTCGCAGAACTACCAGGCCGCGGGCATCCCGCTGGTCGTGCTGGGCGGCAAGGAGTACGGCTCGGGTTCGTCCCGTGACTGGGCGGCCAAGGGCACCCGTCTGCTCGGCGTGAAGGCGGTCATCACCGAGTCGTTCGAGCGCATCCACCGCTCCAACCTCATCGGTATGGGCGTCATCCCGCTGCAGTTCCCGGCCGGTGAGAGCGCCAAGTCGCTGGGCCTGGACGGCACCGAGGTCTTCGACATCGAGGGCATCACCAAGCTGAACGAGGGTGTGACTCCGAAGACCCTGAAGGTGACCGCCACCAAGGAGAGCGGTGAGAAGGTCACCTTCGACGCGGTGGTCCGGATCGACACCCCCGGTGAGGCCGACTACTACCGCAACGGCGGCATCCTGCAGTACGTGCTGCGGAACATGATCAGGGGCTGAGAACGGCCTCCCCGCGCATGCGGGGATGAGCCCTGTCGCCAGTGCGGAAGGTCCGCGCATCGCCACGGCGGTGCGCGGACTTCTCCGCATCCCGCAGCGTCACCCTTTCAGAGGAGCCACGCTCATGCCCAAGGTCAGCGATGACCACCTCGCCGCCCGGCGCAGCCAGATCCTCGACGGGGCGCGGCGCTGCTTTGCCGAATACGGTTACGACGGCGCCACCGTGCGCCGTTTGGAAGAGGCCATCGGACTGTCTCGCGGCGCCATCTTCCACCACTTCCGCGACAAGGACGCGCTGTTCCTCGCGCTCGCGCAGGAGGACGCCGAGCGCATGGCCGACGTCGCGGCCAACCAGGGCATCGTGCAGGTGATGCGCGACATGCTCGCCCACCCCGAGCAATTCAATTGGCTCGGCACCCGTTTGGAGATCGCGCGCAGGCTGCGCACCGATCCCGAGTTCCGCGCGGGCTGGACCCAGCGCTCCGCCGAGCTGACCGCGGCGACACTGGCCCGCCTGGAGCGGCGCAAGGCCGCGGGCGCGCTGCGCGACGACGTCCCCACCGACGTCCTGCTCGGCTATCTCGACCTGGTCCTCGACGGCCTCATCGCCCGGATCGCCTCCGGCCACACCAACGAGAACCTCTCCGCGGTCCTGGATCTCGTCGAAGCCTCGGTGCGCCGCAAGGAATGACCCGCGTCAGTGGTTGGCGTTGAGATAGTCGGCCGCGTGGGTGGTCCACAGGACGTTCGTGCCCGGCATGTTGTGGCCGGAATACAGGACGTGCTGGCCGTCGGGCCACGGGGTGAGGTAGCCGATGACGCCCTGCACGGCCTTGGTGTAGCGGTCCAGATTGGCCAGCGGGTTCTGCAACAGGAAGCGCAGCAGTTCCTCGAAGATCAGCGGCGTCACGTTGCCGAAGCGAGCGCCCTCGACGAACGAGAACGGGGAGATCCCGACGTCGATCATGCGCAGCGGGGAATCCGGCGGCGAGGAAGTGATGATGTCGCCGGGATTGGCGTATTCCTTGACGTCGAGGCTGGGCCACGCGCCGCGCTGGCCGTGCAGTCCGTAGGTGGACGGCGGGCACAGATTCCCCACGGACTGACCCGCTTTGCGCATCGGGTTGGCGATGTTGACCACGAACGCGATCTCCAACGGCGAGCCGTCGAAGTTCTTGTACCTACCCGATCGCACACCTTCCAGAATGCGACTCGCACAAATCCCGCCGAGCGAATAACTCAGCAGCCCACAGACATTCGGCGAATCCTGAATGGCGCGCACGCCTGCGGCGACGCCGAGCCGGACCGAGGTCTCCAGCGAGGGACCCCACACCTCCGGCGCGGGTCCGACCGAGGCGGGCCAGTTCGGCTCGAACGCGGTGAACTTCTCCGGGTCTAGCAGTTTGGTGACGTCGCGCAGCATGCCCGCGGGCGCGCCATCCGGATTGCGGGGCTCGCCGGTGCCCCGGAGGGTGATGATGTCGATCATCGTTTCTCCTTGCCCGCCTGAAGTTCTGGAAAGAGCACTACGATACGGCCGTGCGCCGTCCGGCACACGAGTAGCGCACTACTCGATTTCGCGCGACGGTTTTCCCGACGCGCCCGGCCGCGCCGCAGGACCACACAGAATCGGACGAACTGTTCTACGCGGTGGTGGGCCGAGCGAACCGCCAACCGGCGGTGATGCGTTCGCGCGCCGGAATGTGGCGCACGCGTCAGCGCGAACGGGAACAACAACGGACGGCGACTGGTTCGCCATGACATGACCTTTTCCGTCCCCGTCGTCGTCCGCGGATACGAGCTCGACACCCAGGGCCACCTGAATCAGGCGGTGTACCTCCAGTACGCCGAGCACGCCCGCTGGGAGCTGCTGCGCGCCGCCGGGGTCGCCCAGGAGAAGCTCATCGAGTCCGGCGTCGGGCCGGTGGTCCTTGAGACGAACATCAAGTACTCGCGTGAACTGCGCGGTGGCGACGAGGTGACGATCAGCTGCGAATTCGCTTGGACCGAAGGCAAGGTCTTCCGGATGCGGCAGCTGATCCGGAAGCTGGACGGCGCGGTGTCGGCTGAAGTCGCCGTCGTCGGCGGCCTGCTCGACCTGACCGAGCGCAAGCTGGTCGCCGATCCGGGCGAGCGTTTCCGAGCTCTCGCCGAGCGACCCGATCTGCTCGGCCTGTAGCGTGGCGCGGCGGCCGACATGGCCGCCAATCTTGGGCAATACCCGTCCGCTACCCCCACTCGGAAGTAGCTGGAAGATTGCGGTAGGGCTATTTTCGGACTGCCGAAAATCTTTCGGCGCTAGCGCCTTCCGTGTCCGGATCCGGTTTGCCAACGGCCGTGAAATCTTTCGATCCGGGCCGGGGCCGACCCCTTCCGCGTTATGATCCAGTTCACGCTCGGGGGTCCTGGCAAATCGCGAGCAGATCGGAGAGCAGACCATGGCCGACGCAATCCACCGACCCGGTGTCACGTCGACGGAAGACCGCGTACCCGCACTGCAAGGCCTTTTGGTGGCCGAGTCGGAACGCGAGATCACCGTCCGTGTCGCCGAGGGCACGTGGACCTTCCGTCGTGACGATGTGCTCCGCATGCTCGACAACGTCGCCGACGACCAAGCGGGCGACGGCCGACCGGTCCTGGTGGACATCCGCCCCGGCGCCACCGCCGACTTCACCCAGCGGCTGCGCATCGACCTCGTCGACCGGCCGATGACCATCGCCGCCGCGCCCTCGGAAGCGCTGGGTGACGAACTGCTGCAACAACTCACGGCCACCTGGGCCGACCGGCTGCGGCTGGTGGACTACCCGGCGGGCAGCGGCGCGACCTATACCTACTGCCAGACGAAATCGTTCGCGACGAGTGACGACGGCATCAACTGCGACAGCCTCGACTGAGCGGACCTGCCCATGGTGAGCCGGCTCCCAGGCTCGGTCCTGATCGTGTCCGAATCCGATGATCTGCACGCCACCGCGATGGCGGCCACGTTGCGAGAACACCACGGGCTCAGTCCGATACACCTCGACCTGCGCGACTTCCCGCGCGAGTCGGGCAGTTTCCGGCTGGACCGGCTCGGCACCACGCGCTCGCTCTCGCATGTGATCGGGCTCGATACCGTCCGTTCGGTGTGGTGGCGGCGACCGCACCCGTGCCAGGTGCCCGGCGGCGTACGAGCCTCGGACGACGCCTACCGCCAGGCCGAGTGCGACGGGTTCATCCAGGGCCTGCTGTGGTCGATCCCGGCGTTCTGGATCAACGATCCCGGCGCCGACCGCACCGCGGGACGCAAGATCGTCCAGCTGGAGACGGCGCAGCGCGCCGGGTTCGCGATCCCCGAGACGCTGATCACCAACGATCCGGACGAGGCGCGCAGCTTCGTCGAATCACGGCCCGGCCCAGTGGTTTACAAGCGCACCGGCACCGGACGCGCGGAATTCGCCGAGACCAGGATCATCACCGCCGCCGATTTCGGCAAGCTGGCGGGCATTCGGTCGGCGCCGACCACCTTCCAGGACTACATCGAGGCCGAGTGCGACCTGCGGGTGGTGTGGGTGGACGGCATCGCCTGGACGGTGCGCATCGACTCCCAGGCGGGTGTCGGCCGGGTCGACTCCCGGCTGGACACCTCCGTCGAGTTCACCCGCGACCAGCTGCCCGCCTCGGTGAGCAAATCCCTGGCCACGCTCATGGGCGCGCTCGGGCTCAGCTTCGGGGTCCTCGACCTGCGCCTCGGCTTGGACGGCGAGTACTACTTCCTGGAGGTCAACCCCCAGGGTCAGTTCGCCTACCTGGAGATCAAGACCGGCCTGCCGATCTTCCAGAGCCTGTCCAACCTGCTCGTGCACAGCGACGGCATGGTTCCCGGATACTGACCGTCGGCACGCGTCCCCCGCTCCTCCTCTCGTCGGCGCTGTCCGGTCGAGGGACGGCGCCGACGCGAAGAACTTCCCGCGGTGGCGGCGAAAGACCTTGTACCGCCACCGGATTCGCGGGCGCGGGACGTTACTTGCCGGGGCTCTTACGGCGGTTCGCGCCACCCCGGCTGCGGAGCTGCACGTGCGACTCCACCAGCACGTTGTGGATGAAACCGTAGGAGCGTCCGGTCGACCTCGCCAGCGAACGAATGCTGGCGCCCGCCTCGTATTGCTTCTTCAGCTGCGATTGCAGACGGTCACGCGATTTCCCCGTGACGCGTGTGCCCTTACCCAATGTGGCCTTGCTTTGTGTGGCCCTGTCGCTCATGGCTTCCTCCGAGTCGCCGAGCAGCGCGTCTTTCCAGGCTAAGCACTGAGCAGGCCGTGATCAACGGGTTCGTGTGATGAAACTCACGCGAGCTGAATCAGTTCCAAATATTCCGCGGACCAGTGGTCCTCCGTGCCATCGGGGAGGAGAATGACCCGCTCCGGCGACAAGGCCTCCGCGGCGCCCGGATCGTGGGTCACCAGGACGACCGCCCCGGCGTAGGTGCGCAGCGCGTCGAGCACCTGCTCGCGGGACACCGGGTCCAGGTTGTTGGTCGGCTCGTCGAGCAGCAGCACGTTGGCCGCCGAGGACACCAGACCGGCCAGCGCCAAGCGGGTCTTCTCGCCGCCGGAGAGGGTGCCCGCGGGCTGGTCGAGCTGCGGACCGGTGAACATGAACGCGCCGAGCAGGCCGCGCAGGTCCTGTTCACCCGCGTCCGGCGCCGCGTGCCGGATGTTCTCCCACACCGTGGCCTCGTCGTCGAGTGTGTCGTGCTCCTGGGCGAAGTAACCGATCTTCAGACCGTGCCCCGGCACCAGACCGCCCGCCGTCGGCTGCTCCACCCCGGCGAGCAGGCGCAGCAGCGTGGTCTTGCCCGCGCCGTTGAGGCCGAGCACCACGACCCGGCTGCCGCGGTCGATCGCCAGGTCGACGCCGGTGAAGATCTCCAGCGAGCCGTACATCTTGGTCAGGTTCTCGGCCATCAGCGGCGTCTTGCCGCAGGCGGCGGGCTCGGGGAACTTGATCCTGGCCACCTTGTCGGCGACGCGCACCTCGTCCAGCTCGTTGAGCAGTCGCTCGGCGCGCTTGACCATGTTCTGTGCCGCAACGGCTTTCGTCGCCTTGGCGCCGAGCTTGGCGGCCTGCGCCTTGAGCGCGGAGGCCTTCTTCTCGGCGTTGGCACGCTCGCGGCGGCGGCGCTGTTCGTCGGTGGCGCGGGCGTCGAGGTACTTCTTCCAGCCCATGTTGTAGACGTCGGCCTCGCCGCGCACGGCGTCGAGGAACCACACCTTGTTCACCACCGCGTCGAGCAGTTCGACGTCGTGGCTGATCACGATCAGGCCGCCGTCGTGGTTCTGCAGGAACCCGCGCAGCCAGGTGATCGAGTCGGCGTCGAGGTGGTTGGTCGGCTCGTCGAGCAGCAGGATGCGATCCGAGCGGCCGCCGCTGCCGTCGGAGGCGGAGAACAGGATGCGCGCCAGTTCGATTCGGCGGCGCTGACCGCCGGACAGGGTGCGCAGCGGCTGGCCGAGCACCCGGTCGGGCAGGCCGAGGCTGTGGCAGATCCGGGCGGCCTCGCTCTCGGCGACGTAGCCGCCGAGCGCCGAGAACCGCTCCTCGAGCCTGCCGTACTTGCGGACCGCCTTCTCGCGCTCCTTCTCGTCGGCCACCTCGGCCATCAGCGCCTGCTGCTTCTCCATGTCGCGGATCAGCGTGTCCAGGCCGCGCGCGGAGAGCACCCGGTCGCGCGCGAGCACGTCCAGGTTGCCTTCCTTGGGATCCTGCGGCAGATAGCCGATCTCGCTGGAGCGCAGGATCTTTCCGGCGTACGGCTCGCCTTCGCCCGCGAGGATGCGCAGCGTGGTGGTCTTGCCTGCGCCGTTGCGCCCGACCAGTCCGATGCGGTCACCGGCTTGCACCCGCAGCGCGGGGCCTGGCGCCGACAGCAGGGTCCGGACTCCGGCCCGAACCTCGAGGTCGGTCGCGGTGATCACAGATGGGCTCCTCACGGATGGTGGTGGTCGTGGCGCGGCGGGGCCGGGCAGTCGCTGCTCGATTGTGCGCCCCTCGAGGCACAAGAACCACTGATTTTACCTGTGCCCGCGAGCGGTCCCGCAGCCGAGGAAGCCGGTGTGACCGCGATAACGGCGGCCGGTCCGGCTTCGGTAGCGTGCGATGCCATGAGTACCGATCTGTTGGGCAAGAGCGCGCTGGTCAGCGGGGCCAGCCGGGGCATCGGCAAGGCCGTGGCGGCCGAGCTGCTGCGCCGAGGGGCGAACGTGGTGATCACCGCGCGGAAACCGGAACCGCTGGAGGAGGCGGCCGCCGAGCTGCGAGCACTTGGCCATCAGGGCCAGGTCGTCGCGCTGGCGGGTAACTCCGGCGACCCGGAGAGTCGCGCCGCGGCGGTCGAGCGCGCGGTCTCGGAGTTCGGTTCGCTCGACATCCTGATCAACAACACCGGCATCAACCCGATCTACGGCGCGCTGATGGACGCGGACCTGGACGCGGTGCGCAAGATCTTCGACGTCAACGTGGTCGCCGCGCTCGGCTACATCCAGGAGGCGTACAAGGCCTGGATGCGTGACAACGGCGGCGCGATCGTCAACGTCGCCAGCGTCGCGGGCCTGCGGTCCAGCGGAGTGATCGCCGCCTACGGCTCCTCCAAGGCCGCGCTCATCCACCTCACCGGCGAGCTGGCCTGGCAGCTCGGCCCGAAGATCCGGGTGAACGCGGTGGCGCCAGGCGTGGTCAAGACCAAATTCGCCGACGCGCTCTACTCCGCCGACGAGGAGCAGGCCGCGGCCGCGTATCCGATGAAGCGGCTGGGCGCCCCCGAGGACGTCGCGCGGCTGATCGCGTTCCTGGTGTCGGACGAGGCCGCGTGGATCACCGGCGAGACCGTGCGCGTCGACGGCGGCCTGCTCTCCACCGGCGGCATCTGATCGACGGCGAGCGACGGCCCATCGGCACCGGACGGCGGTTGATCGTCATCGCAGGACAGCGGCTGCTGGGCATCGGGCGACCGCAGCCGAGCGACATCGCGCCACAACGACCGCTGGGTGCCAGGCGACGGCGACCGCTCGACACCGCACGGCGGCGACCGCTCGACACCGCGCGACAACGGCCGCTGGGCACCGCGCGACAACGGCCGCTGGGCACCGC